>CAVOUQ010000001.1:0-18055 GCA_963699635.1 uncultured Actinomycetes bacterium
GCCCGAGCCAGGTGAGCTTCGGCCAGCAGGACCTCTTCCCCGACTGGGGGCCCGCCTAGGCTCCCCCGTCACTCCTCGTCGTGACCGCCGATTCCCAAGCGGTGGCGATGGTCCGACCGTGCCATCATCCGAGCGTGACTGAACGGTCGAGCGGGACCGTCACCTTCTTGTTCACGGACGTCGAGGGCTCGACGACGTTGCTGCGGGACCTCGGCGCCGATCGGTACGCCATGGTGCTCGAGGAACACCGGCGCCTCCTCCGCGAGGCGTTCGCGGCGCACGGTGGGGACGAGGTCGACACGCAGGGCGACGCCTTCTTCGTCGTGTTCGCCCGGCCGCGCGACGCGCTCGCGGCGGCGGGAGAGGGGCAGCGAGCCCTCGCCGGCCACGCGTGGCCGGACGGACGGGAGGTCCGGGTCCGGATGGGAATCCACACCGGAGAGGCAACGGCGACGAGCGAGGGGTACGTCGGGGTGGGGGTCCACCGTGGCGCGCGGGTCTGCGCGGCCGGGCACGGCGGGCAGGTGCTCGTGTCCCACACCACGCACGAGCTGCTCGCCGGAGAGGACGCCGGCTTCTCGTTCGCGGACCTCGGCGAGCACCGGCTGAAGGACCTCACCGAGCCGCAGCGCCTGTTCCAGCTCGTGGTCGAGGGGCTGCCCGAGCAGTTCCCGCCGCTCCGCACGCTCGAGAACCGGCCGACGAACCTGCCCGTGCAACCGACCCCGCTCGTCGGGCGCGAGCGCGAGGTCGCCGACGTGATCGAGCTCCTCCGCCGCCCCGACGTCCGCGCGGTCACCCTCACGGGGCCGGGCGGCACCGGGAAGACACGGCTCGCGCTGCAGGCGGCGGCGGAGCTGATCGAGGACTTCCCGAACGGCGTCTTCTTCGTGACGCTCGCGGCGACCACCGATCCCGAGCTCGTCCTGCCGCAGATCGCGCAGACGCTCGGGGTGAACGAGACCGCCGGGCAGGAGCTCGCGGCGTACCTCGCGGAGAAGGAGCTCCTCCTCGTGATCGACAATCTCGAGCAGGTGCTCGACGCCGCTCCGCTGCTCGCGCGGGCGCTTTCGGCGACGCGCGCGGTGAAGCTCCTCTCGACCAGCCGCGAGGCCCTGCACGTCGCGGCCGAGCGCGTCTACCCGGTGCCGCCGCTCGGAGTGCCGGACCCCGCGCACCTGCCCGGGCTCTCGGCGCTGTCGCAGTACGACGCGGTCGCGCTGTTCATCGAGCGAGCGAAGGCGGTCGCGCCGGACTTCGAGGTGACCGAGGCGAACGCGCCGGCCCTCGCCGAGATCTGCGTGCGGCTGGATGGGTTGCCGCTCGCGCTCGAGCTCGCGGCCGCGCGCGTCGCGCTGCTCTCGCCCGAGGCCATGCTCGCGCGGCTCGGCGAACGGCTCAAGCTGCTGAAGGGCGGGCCCCGCGACGCGCCGGAGCGGCATCGGACGCTCGCCCAGACCCTCGCGTGGTCCCACGACCTCCTGAGCGAGGACGAGCGCTCCCTGTTCGCACGATTCGGCGTGTTCGCCGGCGGGTTTGCGCTCGACGCCGCGGAGGCCGTGTGCGACGCGGACCTCGACGCGCTCGGCTCGCTCGTGGACAAGAGCCTGGTCCGCCGCGAGGGCGAGCGGTTCGTGATGCTCCAAACGATCCGCGAGTACGCGCTCGACCGGCTCGACGCCTCCGGCGAGGCGGACCAGATCCGCGACCGCCACGCGGGGTACTTCGAGGTGCTCGTCACGGAGGTCTTCGCCGAGCGCTTCGACCGTGAGGCCGAGCTCGCCGACGGGCTCGAGACCGATCACGACAATGTCCGCGCCGCGCTCGACCGCCTGGCCGCAACGGACTCGCGACGGCAGCTGCGCATGGCCGGGATGCTCGGTTGGTTCTGGCACGCCCACTCACACCTGTCCGAGGGTCGTGCGCGACTGGCCGACGCCCTCGCAGCCGCGAGCGAGCACGGGGAGGACTGGGCGCGGGCTGCCGGCGCCGCGGGGGCGCTGGCCGGGTATCAGGGGGACCTCGAGGCGGCACGTGCGCTGGTGGACGAGGCCGTCGAGACCTGGCGCGCGACCGGCGCGGAGCAAGAGGTCGCCGGCGCGCTGCTCGACCTCGGGTGGGCGTACTTCTTCGGCGGCGACAACGACTCGGCCCACCGATCCATGGAGCAGAGCCTGGAGCTCCAGCGCCAGCTCGGGAACCCGGCGCTCGTCAACCGGGCGCAGCTCGGGCTCCTGCAGATGCTGGTCGCCGAAGGCGAGCTCGACGACGTGCCGCGCCTGGTGGACGAGGCCCTGGAGCTCTCGCGGTCGCTGGGCGACACGTGGGCCGAGCACTTCGGCTACCACTTCCTCGCCGACATGGTGCTGATGAAGGGCGAGTTCGAGACCGCCGCACACTGGTACTCGCTCAGCCTGGACGCGGCCGCGCGCTCGGGAGACGCGGTCGAGACCTGCTTCGAGCTCCAGGGCGTCGCCATGTCGTCGGCGGGCCTCGGGCAGGCCGAGCGGGCGCTGCGGATCGCCGGCGCCGCCGACGCCCAGTTGCGTGCGCTCGGCGTCCAGGACTCCGTCACGTTCTGGAACGACCTGATCGAGCGCTTCACCGGCATCGCGCGCGAAGCCCTCGGCGCGGAGGCCGACGCGGCGTGGGAGGCCGGTCGCCGGCTCGATTTGCGCGAGGCCGTCGCCGAGGCGCTCGCCGATCCGGCGTCCGGCTGACGTCGCGCCTCATGCCGAGATCACGCCGGCGCCGTCGGACTCGCTGAGTATCGTGCCCGGGTGGCCCCACCCCGCGTCCTGTCGAAGCGCGCGCTGAACCGCGCGCTGCTCGAGCGCCAACTGCTGCTGCGGCGTCGGCGGGTACCGGCGCTCGACGCCGTGGAGCGGCTCGTCGCGCTCCAGTCGCAGGTGCCGCGCGATCCGTACGTCGCGCTCTGGTCAAGGGTCGAGGGGTTCCGTCCCGAGACGTTGTCCGACGCGCTCGAGGAGCGCCGCGCCGTCCGCATGACCCTGCTCCGCGGGACCCTGCACCTCGTCACCGCGCGCGACGCGATCGGCCTGCGCTCGCTGGTCCAGCCGAGCATCAAGCACGTGATCTACGGCTCAAGCCCGCTCCGTCGTGCCGCCGGCAGCGTCGACATGGACGAGCTGTCCGCGGCGTTACGCGGCTGGCTCGAGGAGCGGCCGCGCACGCGCGCCGAGCTCGTGAAGGAGATCGCGGCGCGCTGGCCGAAGTCCGACGCCGACTCGCTCGGCTACGCGATGTACGCGCTGCCGACGGTGCAGGTGACGCCGCGAGGGCTCTGGCGGCGGAGCGGCGGATCGGCCTTCACGACGATGCGGGCGTGGCTCGGCGCATCACCGGATCCGGCGCCCGACGTCGAGACGCTGGTGGTGCGGTACCTCGCGGCCTTCGGGCCGGCGACGCCCGCGGACATGCTGTACTGGTCGGGCGTGCCGGGACTGCCCGAGGTCTTCGAGCGGCTCCGGCCTCGGCTCCGCACCGTCCGCGACGAGGACGGCCGCGAGCTCTTCGACGTCCCGCGCGCACCGCTCCCCGATGCGGACGTCCCCGCGCCGGTCCGGTTCCTGCCCGAGTACGACAACGTCGTGATCGGCCACAAGGACCGCACGCGGATCGTCCCCGAGGGCATCCCGCGGTGGACCGAGGTCGGCTGGGGGTCGGTGCTCGTCGACGGGATGGGCGCCGCACGGTGGCGGCTCTTCGAGACGAAGACCGACGCCACGCTCCGCATCGAGCCGTTCCGAAAGCTGACCCGCCACGAGCGCGCCGAGGCTCGGGAGGAAGCCGAGCGGCTCGCGACATTCCTCGCCCCCGAGACGCGGGTGCGGGTCGAGCTCGCCGCTCGAGCTGCCGTCACGTAGCGTCGCATCGTCTCCGCCTCCGCTGCGAGCCGTACGTCCCCCGCCGATCCCGTGAGGACGTACCGTTGGATCGAGCGGAGCCACCGGGTGAAAGGAGCGACCCGTGAGAGACGACGCCGAGCGCGAACACGACCGCATTGCCGACGCGGCGAGACGAGAGGCTCGAGAGGCGGAGGTGCGGGCGAGGGCCGAGGCCGAGCGCGTCACGGCCGGGGCGCTGTCCGACGAGAACCAGGCGGAGGGCCTCCGGCAGGTCGGAGCGATCTACGGCGGGCTGATCGGGATCGCGGTGGTCATGGTGCAGCCGTTCCTCATCGCCTCGACGCTCGACACGTCCGCCAGGGTCTGCATCATCGCGTTCTCGGTGGCCATCCCGCTCCTGGCGGCGCTCGTGATGGTCAATCGGCAGGAGAACTTCCGTGGCCGCCGAACGACGTCCGTCTTGGTCGCGATCGCCCAGTCGATCGCCCAGCTGGCCGCCCTCGTGGGGATCGCCGCGGGCTTCTGGCACATCACGTGGGTCGCGGGGGTGACGTTCCTCGGCGCCGCACTCGTCGCCATGGGCGTTCACTCGGCCGGCTGGTGGCGCGTGGAGAACCAGCGCGAGCCCGCCCCCGAGCACCCGTAGAGCCCTGTCCTTTGGAGCAACCAAACAGGATTGACTTAGTCTAGGACTTAGTCCATCTTCGTCGCATGCCGGTGAACGTCCACGAGGCCAAGACTCATTTCTCCAAGCTGCTCGAGCGAGTCGCGCTCGGCGAGGAGATCGTGATCGCGCGGGCCGGCCGCCCCGTCGCCAAGCTCGTCCCGATCGCCCCGGACGTCGGCGAGCGGCATCCGGGCAGCGCTCGCGGGGACGTCTGGGTGTCCGACGACTTCGACGCGCCGCTCCCGGACGAGGTCGCCCGCGGGTTCGAGTGAGGCTCCTGCTCGACACCCACGCGCTCCTGTGGTGGATCGCGGACAACGAGCGGCTCTCCTCGCGGGCGGCGGCGCTCATCGCCGACGGGACCAACGAGATCCTGGTCAGCGCTGCGAGCGCATGGGAGATCATCGTGAAGAGCGCCCTCGGGCGCGTCGAGGTGCCCACGCCGGTCGATCGGTTCCTCACCGCTCAGCTCGAGGCCAACGCGTTCGTTCCGCTACCGATCCAGATGCGGCACGCGCTCGGCCTCGCGGCGCTCCCGGACGTCCATCGCGATCCGTTCGATCGGATCCTCGTCGCGCAGGCGGTCGCGGAGGACCTCACGCTCCTGAGCCGCGACGAGGTGCTGCACCGGTACCCGGTCGCGGTCGAGTGGTAGCCCTACACTCGGCGCCGTGCCGACCTGCGCCTCGTGCGGTGAGGAGAACCCGGACCGAGCTCGGTTCTGCCTGAACTGCTCGGCGCAGCTGCAACCCACGACCTCCCGCCATGAGCGCAAGTTCGCGACCGCGCTGTTCGCCGACATCGTGGGATCGACCGACCTCGCCGAACGGGAGGATCCCGAGGTCGTCCAGGCGCTCATCGGCCGCGCGTTCGACCGGATCTCGACCGAGATCGAGCGGTACGGCGGACTGATCGAGAAGTTCGTCGGCGACGCCGTGCTCGCCGTGTTCGGCGTGCCCTCGGCCCACGAAGACGACCCCGAGCGTGCCGTGCGGGCGGGCCTCGAGATGCAGGCCGTCCTGTCCGAGCTGAACCGATCGTTCGCGGCCGAGGGGCGACCCGAGCTCGAGATGCGGATCGGGGTCGAGGCGGGCGAGGTGCTCGTCGACCTCGAGCGGGCCGGCGGGACTCGCGACCGCATGTTGACCGGCGACGCCGTGAACACCGCGGCCCGGCTCCAGTCGGCGGCCGAGCCCGGGCACGTCGTCGTCGGGCCGGTCGTGTTCGCGAGCACGAAGGAGGTCATCGACTACCGAGACCTCGAGCCGCTCGACCTCAAAGGCAAGGCTGGGCCCGTCCCGGCCTGGACCGCCCTTCGCGTGCGGGCTCGGCGCCGCGGCGAGCGGCCGCCGCTCGGGCTCGAGGCGCGTCTGGTCGGCCGCGACGAGGAGCTCGCCGTCTTGAAACAGACCCTCCAGCGCGTCGAGTCCGAGGGTCGGCCGGCGCTCGTCACCGTCCTCGGCAACGCCGGCGTCGGGAAGTCGCGGCTCGCGTGGGAGTTCGCGAAGTACGTCGAGGGCCTGCCGCAGATCCTGTACTGGCGGCGCGGGCGCTCGCTCGCGTACGGGAACGTCTCGTACTCGGCGCTCGCCGAGGCGGTGAAGGCGCAATGCGAGGTGCTCGAGGACGACCCACCCGAACTCGTCGCCGAGAAGGTCGACCGCACCGTCGAGGAGCTGTTCGGCGACCTCGAGGTCGCGCCGCACGTCCGCGCGCTCGTCGGCGGCCGCACCGAGGAGCGCCTGTCGCGCGAGGAGCTGTTCGACGCGTGGCGGCGGTTCCTCGAGCGGATGGCCGCGCGCTACCCCCTCGTGCTCGCGCTCGAGGACCTGCACTGGGCCGACGCCGGGCTGCTCGACTTCGTCGACCACCTCGCCGACTGGGCCTCCGGCCCGATCCTGATCGTCACGCTCGCGCGGCCCGAGCTGCTCGAGACGCGCCCCGGCTGGGGTGGCGGGAAGCGGAACTACGCGGCGATCTACCTCGAGCCGCTCACCGAGACCGAGTGCGAGGCGATGGTCGAGGACCTCCTCTCGTCTGACCTGCCGGATGCGGTCACACGGCTCGTCGCCGAGCGCAGTGAGGGCAACCCGCTCTACGCCGAGGAGATCGTGCGCATGCTCATCGATCGCGGCGTGCTCCGCGCGACCGAGGCCGCGCGGTGGGAGCTCGCGCAGCCCGTCGAGGAGGTCGACGTCCCCCGCTCGATCCAGGCGCTCATCGCCGCGCGGCTCGACACGCTCCCGGCCGAGGAGAAGACGCTCGTGCAGGACGCGGCCGTCGCCGGGCGCATCTTCTGGCTCGGCGCCGTCGCCGCGCTCTCGGAGCGGAGTCCCGCGGACGTCCGCGACGCGATCGGCCGGCTCCGCGTCAAGGAGATCATCACGCCGCGCGAGCCGCCGGTCTTCTCGGGGGAGCTCGAGTTCGCGTTCCGCCACGTCCTGATCCGCGACGTCGCGTACGAGTCGCTGCCGAAGCTGCTGCGGGCGAGCAAGCACGTCGCGATCGCGCGCTGGGCCGAGGAGCGAGCCGGGGACCGCAGCCGCGAACTCGCCGAGGTCGTCGGCGCCCACTACCTGCGATCGATCGAGTACCGCGACGAGCTCGGCGAGGCCCCGGACCCCGAGCTCGACGCCGCCGCGAGCCGTTGGGCGCGCCGGGCCGGCGACCGCGCGTGGGAGCTCTGGCAGCAGGCGGAGGCCCACCGATGGTTCGCGGAGGCGCTGCGGCTCGGCGAGCGGAGCGGGGCGGAAGACGAGTGGCTGGCCGGGGTCGCGGGATCCGTCGGCGTCACCTCTGAGGGGCTGACGCCGACCGACGAGACCGTCGAGGCCTATCGTGACGCGCTCGCCCGTTACGAGGCCCTCGGACGCGACCGCGACGTCGGCCGGATGCAGGTCGCGATCGCGTACGCGCTCATGACCGTCGCGAGGCTCGAAGAGGCCCAGTCATGGGTCGAGACGGGCATCGCGACCCTCGAGTCGCACGGCGACAGCGCGGACCTGGCCCGCGCGCTCGAGACCCTCGGCAACACTCGCCGCCGGCGGGGCGACGTCGCCGGGGCTGAGCCGGCGCTCCGCCGGGCCGTCGAGATGGCCGGGCGCACCGACGCGCTGGTCGTCCAGGGGCACGCAGCGATCTCGCTCGGGATCGTGCTGCTGCACCTCGCCGGGCGCACGCGCGAGGGCATCGAGCTCCTCGAGGAGGGCTGGGAGATCGCCGGCCGGGCACGGGATCTCGACCTCCTGCTGCGGATCCACAACGGGATGCCCTCGGCGCTGATGGACTACGCGCCCGACTACGAGCGCGGCTGGCAGATCCTCATGGACGGCATCGAGCTGTCGCGGCGCTCCGGCCGGCGCACTCACGAGGCCTGGATGTGGTCGAACGTCGGCAACTACGCGTTCGACCTGGGGCGCATCGACGAGATCGAACGGGCGGCCGACGTGTGCGGCGAGATCGGCCGGACCCAAGCGAACCCGTACGCGCTCGGCGCGGGGGCGGTCGCGGGCGCGCAGGGCGCGTTCCTCCGGGGTGACCTCGCCGCGGCCGATGCGCACTTGCAAGAGGCGATGGGCGTCCTGCCCATGGGCGAGGAGCAGCAGGCCGTCCCGTACCAATCCCTCACGGCGGGGTGGGTCGCGCGAGCGAACGGGAACGACGAGGAGGAGCTTCGCTGGTACCTCGAGGGGCTCGAGCTCTTGGGCGACGAGCTCATGGGGGGGATGGTCGACGAGCTGCTGTCCGAGACCGCGCGGGCGCTCGTCCGGCGAGGTCGCGCCGCGGAGGCGAAGCCGATGCTCGATCGCCTGCGCGAGGTCGCGCCCGGCCGGCCGAACGCTGAGGCGTTCCAGTGGTGGGCCGAGGGCGTGCTCGAGCGCGACGCGGCGAAGCTGCGAGCGGCGGCAGAGCGGTTCGCCGAGCTCACCCGCCCGATCGACGAGGGACGCGTGCTGCTCGACCTCGCCGACCTCGGCGAGGACCCCGGGGCGAACCGCACGCGAGCTCGCGAGCTCTTCGCGGCGTGCGGCGCCGAGGTCTACGTCCGGCAGGTCGCCGCCTTCGATCGCTGACGTCGTTCCGGCGGGTTTGCCCGCGATGCGCGCGCATGACATCGTCGCGCGGCGTCAATCGGCGCAGATCGGTGGGGGCGTTGCGACGCGGGATGCTCCCGGGGGGAGGGGTTGAGGTGAAGAAGCTCACGGTGTGGGGGCTCACCGCCCTGCTCGTGTTCGGCGTGGCCTCGGTCGCGGACGCGATCCGACCGCATCGACTGGCCGCCGAGGCCATGGCGGTCGAGCAGGCGTGGACCGCGTGGCTGCTGGGAGGCAGCTCGAACGCGTTGTTGGCGAACGACTTCTGCGGCGAGGTCGTGGACGGGCAGTTCTTCCTCACGGTCGCGCTCGGAACGGGCGCCACCGAGCTGGACTGCCAGATCCCGGCGGGAGTCGAGGCGGTCGCGTCGCCGTTCGGTGGTATCGCCTGGGCGCCCACCGACGGGAAGAACGCGACCAAGTTGTTCCATTCCGCCCTCGGCTATGTCGGCGGTGCCGTACCGAAATCGGTGAACGTGGCCGTCGACGGCGTGTCGCTGCCGAAGGAGCCGATGATCTGCTCGCAAGCGTTCGACATCGCCCTCGAGCCGGGCAACTCGTTGCAGCAGATCGATCCGAACGTTACGGGGGACTCGACGAAGATCGTGATCTGCGCCTGGATGTACGTCGTCGGACCCCTCTCGGTCGGATCGCACACGATCGACATCACGGGCAAGTCCAAGGGGAGCGCGCCCTTCGAGCTGCACTACAACGTGACCGTCGTCTGATCGTTTGACGCGAGGGGCCGGCCGATCGGCCGGCCCCTCGCGTCTCCTTCGGTTCAACCTTTCGCGACATCGCCGCAACCGCGAGCTCAAGCCGGCAGGAGCGGCGCGACCTGCTCGCCGAAGCGCTCGAGCTGCTCGACCGGCTCGCCCACCGGCCAGAGGAACACACGCCGGACGCCTGCCTCCGCGTATCGGTTGAGCCGTTCGGCGCACTCCTCCGCCGAGGCGACGAGCAGCCGGTCGCCGAGCTCGTCCGGGTCGCGGCCGAGCGCCGGGGCGACCCACCACTCGAGGGCGCGACGAGCCGCCTTGGGGTCGTCCTCGACGCGGAACATCATCGTGGCGAGGGCGTTCGGGAACGTCCTGGGGTCCTTCCCGTGGAGCGGGAGCTGCTCGCGCAGCTCGCCCCACGCCTGGGCGAACCCCTCCGGGCTCGTGTTGTAGGCCGAGGCCAGCCACCCGTCGCCGAGCCGGGCCACGCGCCGGAGCCCTGCGCCCGAGCCCCAGCTCCCGACCCAGATCGGCGGTCCGCCCGGCTGCGCAGGCTCGGGCTCGAGGCGCATGCCGCGCGTGGAGTAGAAGGCGCCCTCGAACGGCTCCCCGTCGGGGCGCCAGAGCGCCCGGAGGGCCTGGATGGCCTCCTCGAATCGCGGCCAGCGCTCATCCCAGTCGATCCCCGCAGCCTCGTAGTCCGGCCGGTACGATCCCGGCCCCACCCCGACCACCAGGCGGCCGCCGGACAGCAGGTCGATGGCGGCGAGCGACTTCGCGAGCGGGAGCGGACCTCGGACGACGGCGAGCGCGATCGTCGTCGCGACCGTCATATCGCCCGTCGCTCCGAGCACCGATGCGAGCGCGGTCGGCCCGTCGAGCCACGGCTTACGGAACTGGAGATGGTCGTTCACCGACACGGCCGTGAAGCCGAGCCGCTCGGCGGTTCGGACGTAGTCGAGCAACGACGCGAGGTCGTACCGCGGCTCGTCCCACGCGAGCAGCGGAAGGTGCACGCCGAAGTCCAACCTCTCCCTCCTCGTCGCAGTGCTCGACCGGTGTGGGATGAGCCTACGCATGAGAGGGAAACCCGCATGGGAAGAGCGCATCCTTTCGGTGCCTGTCGCCCGCACCGCTATGCGGAGCGCGGCCCGTCATACAGCCCCCAGCGGACATGATGGTTGGCGGCCCTAACCCGAGGATCGGAGCCTCTCGGCGTTTCGCAATCCGGCGCGATCGCCTTTCCTCACACACTGAGTGGCGGCCCGCTCAAGCAGACGACTCGCACGTTCCTCTTCCCCGGAGCGGGTCAGGACGTCGGCCATGCTGACCAAGGCGTACACGATGTCGTCGTGTCGATCGATCGCAGCGGCCGCCGCGAGCATTCGATGCCCAATTGACTTCGCCTCCTGGAACGAACGGCGATGCGCCAGGATGCGCGATCGAACGCCCAACATTCCGACCCTCCCCGAATCGCTGAATCCCTCGGAGAGCTGTAGGGCCTCTTCTATGGCCGCATCGGCATGGTCCAGATCGCCGAGCACGAGCTGCACTTGCGCTATCCGGAGGGCCGTATTCGCTAGGTACGAGCGCTCACCGAGCCGCACGAGCAGCTCGCGATCCGCCTCCAGCTCATCCACGACCAACGCGGGGTCCCCGCAGCGGAGTTCGACGGCGGCCCGCGCCTGCGACGTAGCGGCTGCCTCAAGCGAGAGGCCGAGTTCCTCGTAGATCGCTCGGGAGCTGTCAACGCGCGCGCGGGCTTGGTCGATGTGCTCAAGCATCGATTCGAGCATTCCGATCGCGGACGACGTACTCGCCTGGACGCGCGACCCGGGTCGCGACGCGTCGAGGGCAGCGAGACAGCTTCGCATCGCTTCCGGGACCGAAGTCGGCCCAACGACCGCGGCCACCGCCAACCAGTCCAAGGCTCGCTCCACGATTGGCTGGTCGTCGCTGCTCGTCGCGAACTCCAGCGCGCGCCCGAAAGCGACCTCGGCCATGGCGATAGCGTTGTCGCCGAACTCCACGATCCCCAGCAACATCTCCGATCGGGCGCGGGTGGAGTCGGCGAGCGTCGGGCTCAACAGCCGCACCTCTCGACGGGCTTCCTCAGCATCGAGGCTTCCTTGGAGGAGCCGGAGGTTGAGGTCCTCGATCTGAGCGCGCGCTCGGAGCGCAGCTGGTCCAGCTCGCGCGATCCATGCCGAAACGCCCGCCATGACGGCCTCCGCCTCCTCAAGCCGGCCGGACTCCCGAAACTGTTCCCCGGCTTCAAGCGCGAGGCGGGCGTGTTCAAGGCCGATCGGGAGCAGCGACGCCGCCCGGACGAGGAGGTTCGAGGCCGCCACGACGTCTCCTCGAGCCGCAGCGTGCCTTCCCGAGGTGGCGAGCACATCGCTCCCGCGTCCGGCGAGCTCATCGACCCGGTCGCCGGACTCCCCGAGCTCCACAAGGAGTCCATGCGCGCGCTCGAGATGTGATCCGAGGATCTCGTTCATGCCGGGGCGATCGAGCGGGCGCTCGGCGACCCACTGCGCGCACCGTTCGTGAAGCTCCGCCCTCACCCGCTTCAGGGTCCCGCGGTAGACGGCGTCGGCGATCAACCCGTGGCGGAACGAATACGCAGACTCGCCTTCGAGGTCGGAGCGGGTCGGCTGAACGAACTCGCGGTCAATGAGCTGGTCGAGTGCCTCGGCGACCGAGCCTATCCCTGACAGAGATACGAGCCATTCGACGGCGCTGCGGTAGAACACCTTCCCGACCACCGCGGCGGACTCGAGGACAGCGCGGAGCGATCGAGGAAGCTGATCGATGCGGGCATCGAGTAGCGCCGAGAGCGAAGGAGGGACGTGAAGGCGCCTGGGTGAATGCGGCTCGCCCGTCGAGAGCATCGCAACCATCTGCTCGAGGAACAAGGCGTTCCCACCCGCGGCTTCGAGGATTTCGGTCCGAAAGGACTCGTCGAGCCGCGCATCACCCGTTAGTGCGACCAGAAGGTCCTCGGCGTCGTCGCGGTCGAGCGACCCCAGCTCGATGAGCAGGTCTGCGCCGCCAAGAAACGGGTCGTCCCCGAACTCGGGCCTCGCGGTGCCGACGAGCAGAACCGGTCCACGAGCGGTGGCGACCTGTCTCAGGAGGTCAAGCATCCCCGCCTCTGCCCAGTGAAGGTCTTCCACGAGCACGATCACCGGACCCCTCGCCGACATGGCTTCGATGAGGCGTCGCACGGCCCGCGTCGTCTCCTCGACGGGATACTCGGTCGAGCCCTCGAGGAGCGCGACCAGCGGGGCGACGGTTCGCTGGTCCGGATCGATATCGGCGATTTGCCGATCGAGCGGGATATCGTCCTCGGCACGCGAACGGTCCGTCGCCTCGCGAACGATCTGTGCGATCGGCCAGAACGTGATTCCGTCTCCGTAGGAGAGGCATCGACCGTGGAGCACCTGGGTGGCGTCGCGCGCGAGACCGGCGAACTCCGCTACGAGCCGCGACTTTCCGACCCCCGCTTCTCCCAGCACCACGACGAGTCGCCCCGACGAAGAAGACGATGCCGCGGCCCATTCCTGCTCGAGGAGGGTAATCTGGCCGACCCGTCCAACCATCGGTGTCTTGCTGCGCGTACCGTCCATCCCATCGTCGGATGAGATTCGGAGGAGTCGGTACGCGACGATCGGGCCGCTCTTGCCGCGCACCTCCATCGGCAGCGACGCTTCCGCCTCCACGCGATCCCGAACGATCGCGAACGTCGTCTCGCCGAGAAGGATCTCCCCAGATGCCGCCGCCTGCTCGAGCCGGGCTGCCACGTTCACCGGGTCGCCCGTCACTATCCGCTGATCGAGGACGGGATCGCCCACCACGACCTCGCCAGTGTTGATGCCGATGCGACTCGCGAGCTGCACGCCCAGCTCGGGGGCTAGCAAAGCGTTCAGTGCCGAGAGCGCTTCGCGCATCCGCCAGCCCGTACGCACGGCGCGGAGCGCATCATCCTCATGGATCGTCGCGAGACCGAACACCGCAAGAATCGCGTCCCCGATGTACTTCTCCACCGCCCCGCCGTGGCGCTCGATCTCGGTACGCATGGCGAAGAAATAGCGATCGAGGACGTCGCGGAGCGTCTCCGGGTCGAGAACCTCGCCGAGCGCTGTCGAGCCGACGAGATCGGCGAAGAGCACGGACACCGTGCGCCGTCGTCGATCGATGTCCGATTGCCCGTCGAGCGCAGAGCCACACGACTGACAGAACCGAGCCGTCCGGTCGTTCGATCCGCCACAGCGAGCGCACACGCCCATCGCTCGGAGCCTACGCCGACGCTCGACGGAGGTTCGAGCTCAGCTCACACCTGTTCGAGATCGAGGCAACGCCGACCACAAGAGAATGCCAGCTCGGATCGAACGTCGCTGTCTGCCGATTCGGCCGATAGACAGAGGCCGCTCGGCGGTTCCGATGTACTCGAGCAACGACGCGAGGTCGTGCCGCGGCTCGTCCCACGCGAGCAGCGGAAGGTGCACGCCGAGGTCCACGTCGCCCTTCAGTTCCCGTACTGGAGCGTCTCGGGCCGTTCGAGCATCAGGGTGACAGCGCGTTCCTCGGCGACCGGGCGGTGCTCGACGCCTCTCGGAACGACGAAGACGTCCCCGACACTGAGCTCGACGGGCTGTCCATCCCGGATCTCGATCCGGAAGGACCCCTCCCAGCAGAGGAACAGCTCGTCCTCGTCGTGGTGGTGCCACGGGAACTGGCCCTCGATCGCCGCGATACGCACGACGGCGTCGTTCACGAAGACGAGGTCCTCCGGCTCGAATGGTCGCTGCAGCCCGCTCGCAGTGGCGGGGATCGAGATCGGCGGCTGGTATGGGCCTTCGCTCATCCCTCCACCGCCGCGAGACGTTCGCGATCCGGAGACGGCGCCATCCACCGAACCGCGAACGAGCGCGTCATCGCCCACGAGTATGAAGGACATCCCGACGATGATGGCGAGCCGCGAGTACCATGCAAGCGTGGCGGGGATCCCGATCCCGGAGGCGGCACGAGCGCTCCTCGAGAGCGACGCCGTCGCGCACGTGGTCACGATCGACGACGACGGAGGGCCACAGGTCACGGCGGCCTGGGTCGGGATCGAGGGCGACGAGATCGTCCTGGCGACGATCCCGGAGCAACGGAAGCTCCGGAACCTCCGTCGCGACCCGCGAATCGCGATCTCCGTCCCGTCGACGAACGTGAACGCGTGGGGGTTGCTCGAGTACCTCGTGGTGTACGGGACGGCGCGCGTGACCGAGGGCGGCGCGCCCGAGATGCTCCAGCGCCTGGCGCACACGTACCTCGGACCCGACGTCGTGTTCCCGCCCATGCCCGATCCGCCGCCCGGGTTCGTCACGAGAATCACGCCCGAGCGCTTCGGCGGCGTCGGGCCGTGGAACCCGCCCCGCGGCTAGGAAGCTGCGCGCTCAGCCGACGGTGGCCAACCGTCGGTCGAGATACGGGCCGAGGCTCTCGAGCGCGGGCGTCTCGATCCCGAGCTGCTTGGCTGTCTCCACCATCGCGTCGTAGTTCGCCTTCGCCTCACGGATCGCGCCCGGCGATGCGGCGTGCGCGGTAAAGCGCTGCATGCTCTTGTTCGTGCGATACAGGAAGCGCATGAACGCGATCACGAGCCAGGTCGGCCAGCGGCGAAACGAGACCTCCGGGTACTTCGAGAGGTCCACGCCGCGGCGCTCGCAGAGCGCGAGGAGCTCGCGGGTCGCCTCGACGCACGCCTTCATGAGCGCGCGGTCCCTAAGGGTGCGTCGGTAGTCGCCGTACTTGGCGAAGCCGGCCTCGAAACCGACGGTCGATGCGTTGTGCACCCACAGCCAGTGCAGGATGTCCTCCTGCACGTCGGGCTTCATGTCGGCCCGTTCGAACAGCGACCGGACGTCTCGCAGCGCCTGCGCGGAGCCGCCCGCCACCATTCCCAGATGGACCTCCGAGCCGAGGTTCGTCCAGTAGAGACCCCCGCGGATGGTCCCACCCCCGTCCGGGTAGCCGAGGAGAAACCGGTCGCGCGGAAGGACGCGGTCGATCGCCCCCGTGCCCTCCCAGTTCGAGGTGAACACGAGGAAGCACGCCTCGCCCGCCACGGGAGCGACCGCGGAGAGAGCGTCCCCGAGCTCGTGCTCGTTCGTCGGGACGACGACGAGCTCGTACCCGTCGGTCGGTGAGAGCTCCTCGATGACCTTGGGCGCGTATGCCGCCACGTTCTGCTTCGCGTGACCCTTGCGTTCGTCGAGCACGTCGAGGCGCAGGCGATCGCCCGTCGACACCTTCCCGCGCCGAACGAGGTGGGTCACGTCGATGCCGGCCTCGGCGAGCGCCCAGCCGTAGATCGTGCCGATCACGCCAATCCCGATCACGAGCGTCTTCATCGCCGCCACCGGCTGCCCTTCGTACTCCGAGAGTGCCTTGTGCTCCGCGGTCATCGTTGCACCTCCCTCGCGCCTCTAGAGTCGCCGAGGGGCGCGCCCGCCGAGGGGGAGACCCGGCCCGTTCCACGTGGGCGGAACGGCTCACCGTCTCGGACGCACCACCTCGGCCGTCACATCTGCCACGGGGTCACGGAACCCGGCGGAGTAAGCTCCCTCGCCTCATCCGGATAGGGTTCTCTTCGATTGGCGTTCGACCCATGGCGCCTCGCCGACCACGAGGGCCTGCGGCCAAGGGCGACGCCGCCGTTGTTGTCGTGAACGAGTGGGCCTGCCTTCGGTGTGACTGGTCCGGCGAGGGGGACGGGATCACCTGCCCCCGGTGCGGGGTCCCCCTCTACCGCCTCGCCCGCCCTGCGCCGACCGGGTACCAGGCGGCCAGCGAAGCCGCCCCGTCGCACCCGGCCGCGGGCGAACGGGTCTGCCTCCGCTGTGACTGGTCGGGTGTGGGGAAGGGGTCCGCCTGCCCCACGTGCGGGGCGCCGCTTTATGGGATGGGCGGCTCGGAGCCTGCAAAGCCGCGCGATGTCGTGGCGGTCGCCTCCGCTCCCCAGCAAGCGAGCGACGCGGCCCGCAGCGTGCCCATCGCTTCGCCCAGAGACGACGAAGGCGCTCTCCCTTCCGTACGCGCCGTCCCCGGGAAGCGGTGGGTGGTGATCCTGCTGGCCCTCGTCGTGGCGACGGCCGGCATCGCCTTCGCGTTCCTGGACCGAACGTCGCCGGATCCCTCGTCCGCGCTCGGCGGCACCGGGGAGGTCTCGGGGTTCACCCCCACCCCCTCGGCCGAGGCCTCTCCGCACGTAACGACGGTGGTCCCGTCGGAGAGCGGTCTCTGCTCGGGTACGCCCACGGCGCCGACCGAGGTGCCGGTCGGGGCCCAGACCGAGGCGGTGGCGGAGTCCGTCGCCGCGGACTACCGGTTCGAAGGAACGCTCGCGAGCTCGGTCGGAGCCGTCCCGAACCTCGCCGAGTTCGGCAACCACTCGGGCGGCTTCACGGACGACGCAACACTCGGGCGCGTCGTGCTGCGTTTCGCCGGAGGCGGAGGGCTCGTAATCGCTCCGCCGAACGCGGCCGTCGAAGGCCGCACGTACTCGATCGAGCTCGTGTTCCGCCTCGATCACGTCAACGGCTATCGCAAGCTGATCGACTTCAAGATGGCATCGGACGACGGGCTGTACGACCTGGACGGGTGCCTGACCTTCTACCCGGAGGAGAGCTACTCGCTCGCGGGGATCGAGGCCGAGTCGTGGGTGCAGGTCGTGCTCACGCGGGACGCTTCCGCGAGGATCACCGTGTACCTCAACGGGGTTCGGGAGCTCTCCTTCCACGACACGAGAGGTCGCGCCGTGATCGACGCGGACGAGGGCCTTCGATTCTTCATGGACGACCCGATCACGAACGGCGAGTACTCGAGCGGAGTCGTCTCGCGGATCCGGCTGTTCGATCGGCCGCTCACCGCGGCGGAGGTTGCGACGATCGCCTGCACCGAGCTCCCGCCCTCGATCGACCTCGCACCCAGACTGTGTCTCGGCCCGTAGGCGCGACGGGCTCGGCTACACGGCTCGCACGATGAGCTCCTGCAGCGCCACGAACCCAAACGCTCCGCCGACGCCTGGCAAGGACGACGATCAGGTAGACGACGCCCCTGGGATGCCGGTCCTTCTCGAACACGAAAGGGAGCGCGAGGCCGCCGAGCAGCAGCGCGAGCATGACGCCCAGGTCGATGAGGCGATACGGCTCGGCCCCGAGGGTCCAGCGCCAGACCCGGCTGTCGATCGCGAGGAAGATCGCCTCGGCCACGAGCATCGCCGACGGGGCTGCCACGGCCCAGACCGGTGGTCTCGTGGGGCGAGACTTGACGGCCGCGCCGCTCAGCCCCATGACCGGGCCGGCCACGAACGCGATCATCATCCACACGAGGTTCGCCCCGTTCGCCTGGTATCCGCGGGCGGCGACGCTGATGTAGTACACCGCGACGCCGACCACCAAGGTCAGCCCACCGGCGAGCGCGCCGCGCTTCCACGACGTGGAGCGGTGCCCGACGAGGAAGGCCGCCAACCCCCACGGCGCGGCGATGTTCCCGAGGATCCCGAACAGCCGACCCGGGAGGATGCCGTCGGCCAGCACCGAGAAGACGCCGAGCCCGGCGCCGACTCCGACCGCGATCAGCAGCGCGCGGTCTCGCACAGCATCCATTCCGTCCCGGGGGAACGGCCCAGGCTATCCGGCAGCCCGGCCCACC
>CAVOUQ010000002.1:0-4704 GCA_963699635.1 uncultured Actinomycetes bacterium
GCGAGTGGAGTAGAAGGCGCCCTCGAACGGATCGCCGTCGGGGCGCCACAGCGCGCGAAGGGCCTGGATGGCCTCCTCGAATCGGGGCCAGCGCTCGTCCCAGTCGATCCCCGCGGCCTCGTAGTCGGGCCGGTACGAGCCCGGCCCCACTCCGACAACCAGCCGGCCGCCGGACAGGAGGTCGATCGCGGCGAGCGACTTCGCGAGAGCGAGGGCGCCTCGGACGACGGCGAGCGTGATCGTCGTCGCGACCGTCATCTCGCCCGTCGCCGCGAGCACGGACGCGAGGGCGGTCGGCCCGTCGAGCCACGGCTTGCGGAACTGAAGATGGTCGTTCACCGACACGGCCGTGAAGCCGAGCCGCTCGGCGGTCCGGACGTACTCGAGCAGCGACGCGAGGTCGTATCGCGGCTCGTCCCACGCGAGCAGCGGAAGGTGCACGCCGAGGTCCACGTCGCCCCTCAGTTCCCGTACTGGAGAGTCTCGGGCCGTTCGAGCATGAGCGTGACGGTGCGCTCATCGGCGACCGGACGGTGCTCGACCCCCCTCGGTACGACGAAGATCTCGCCCGCGCGGAGCTCGACGGGATCGCGACCTCGCCGCTCGATCCGAAAGGAGCCCTCCCAGCAGAGGAAGAGCTCGTCCTCCTCGTGGTGGTGCCAGGGGAACTCGCCCTCGATCGCCGCGATGCGGACGACGGCGTCGTTCACGAAGACGAGGTCCTCCGGCTCGAAGGGTCGCGTCAAATGGCTCGCGGTGAGGGGGATCGAGATCGGCGGGCGGAGCGGATCGGCGGTCATCTCATACTCCTCCCACGAGACATCGAGGGCCAGACGCCGACCCTCGGACGAACTGACGAGGAGGCGCCGTGACTGCGACGGAGTATGACGCGTCCGAGATCGGATCAGCTCTGGAACGTGCCGTGGAAGTCGCCCGTCACCGAGAGGGTCAGCACGTCCTCGCCTCCGAGCGTCGACGTCACGGGGACGTGCACGGCGATGTCATGCCATCCGTCCATCCCGGGATGCATGGCGAGCTCGAACGTGAGCATCGTCGACTCGCCCGGGCCGAGCGTCCGAGAACCCATCGTCAGCGGGCCGGGGCAACAACCCGCACGGACCTCGGCGTGAGGCACGCCGAGCGTGACGGCCGTGTCCGAGGAGTTCACCAGCGTCCACGTCGGGCGGACCGCGACCAGGAGAGGAACCGTTCCCATCCGCCACATGGCGCCCTGCACCTCGACCCCGCCCGCATGCGCGATCCCGACCGCGTCGCCCGGCGTGCGCGCGACCGGCATTCCCATCTCGTTGATCTCGTTCGTCAGCGTCAAGGCCTGCGAGGTGGACCCGCCGCCGCCACCCGTGCCGATGACGATCGCGACGACGAGGGCCGCGACCGCGACTACGCCGCCGAGCGCGACGGCCGGGCCGTAGCGTCGGCCCATGGTGACCTTCGTCCTTCGGATCCGGTTCGTGGTTCGGCGATTCGTCACGTGGATGCCTCCGCCTGCGTCACATCCCGGTCGTGTAGGAAGCCACGATCTCGGATCGAATCGCTGCTGCTGGCGACCCGCGCGCGAGCATGGACCGGACCATCCGACTCTCGTTCAGGCAGACGGCGCATCCCGACGCGTGCGGCTCCCAGCCGCCCTCGGCTCGGACGAAGCAGTCGAGCAGGGACCGATGCCCGAGCATCGCATCGCAACCGCAGAAGCACGGGACCTGCTCGTAGACGTTGCCGTGCGTCGCGGCGAACCGATAGTGCTCCGCCGTGTGGTGCGGCATGGATGCCAGCTCGATCCCGCTGCTCGCGGTGCGCATGGCTGGCTCGTGGTGGCTCCCGAGCACGACGCCGACCCCGACCGCCGCGCCAGCGAGGACCATCAGGGAGACGATGGAAACGGCGATCGTGAACGCCGCCGGCGCCCTCGATCGAGGACCGCCCTCCGCCTGGGGCGCGCTCGACGATGCATCCGCCTCGCGACCGGCCCTCATCGCGCCTCCTCCTGTTCCACGCCTTTGGGACAGGTTCCCCCGCCGGGCGCGCCGAGACGAGGCCGTTTGGCCCCCCGTCGTCGGGCCCGTCGGCCCGTCGTTGCGTTCCGCGTGTGATGAGTACGATGCCCGCGTGGCGGGCATCCCGATCCCCGAGGCGGCACGAGAGCTCCTCGAGAGCGACGCGGTCGCGCACGTGGTCACGCTCGACGAGGACGGGGGGCCGCAGGTCACGGCGGCTTGGGTCGGGGTCGAGGGCGACGAGATCGTCCTGGCGACCATCCCGGAGCAGCGGAAGCTCCGGAACCTCCGTCGCGACCCGCGGATCGCGGTCTCCGTCCCCTCGACCAACGTGAACGCGTGGGGATTGCTCGAATACCTCGTCGTGTACGGGACGGCGCGGGTGACCGAGGGCGGCGCGCCCGAGATGCTTCAGCGCCTCGCGCACACGTACCTCGGACCCGACGTCGTGTTCCCGCCCATGCCCGATCCGCCGCCCGGGTTCGTCACCAGGATCACGCCCGAGCGCTTCGGGGGTGTCGGGCCGTGGAACGCGCCCCAGGGCTAGGAAGCCGCGGTCTCGTCACGGGGGACGGGGTTCGGTGGTGCGAACCCACCGTGCCGGCCCCCTCCGGATATGGTGCTCTTCGATCGGCGGTCGACCCTGGCGCCTCGCCGACGGTGAGGGCCCGCGGCCATCGGCGCCGCCGCCGTTGGTGTCGTGAGCGAGTGGGTCTGCCTTCGGTGTGACGGGTCCGACGAGGGGGACGGGATCACCTGCCCCCGGTGCGGGGTCCCCCTGTACCGCCTCGCCCGCCCGGCGCCTGGCGGGCCCGGCGCGACGAGCGAAGCCGCCCCGTCGCACCCGGCCGCGGGCGAACGGGTCTGCCTCCGGTGTGACTGGTCGGGCGAGGCGGCGGGGTCTGCCTGCCCCACGTGCGGGGCGCCGCTGTATCGGATGGGCGGCTCGGAGCCGGCAAAGCCGCGCGACGTCGTGTCGGTCGCCCCCGCTCCTCAGCCAGCGAGCGACGCGGCCCGCAGCTCGGCCATCGGTGCGCCCCGGGACGACGAAGGCGCCCTCCCTCCCGTGCGCGCCGTCGCCGGGAGACGGTGGGTGGTGATCCTGCTGGCCTTCGTCGTGGCGACGGCCGGCATCGCCTTCGCGTTCCTGGACCGCACGTCGCCGGATCCCTCGTCCGCGGTCGGCGGCACCAGGGAGGTCTCGGGGTTCACCTCCACCCCTTCGGCCGAAGCCTCTCCGCACGTTACGACGGTGGTCCCGCCGTCGGAGAGCGGTCTCTGCTCGGCTGTGCCCACCGCGCCGACCGAGGTGCCGGTCGGGGCCCAGACCGAGGCGGTGGCGGAGGCCGTCGCCGCGGACTACCGGTTCGAAGGAACGCTCGCGAGCTCGGTCGGAGCCGTCCCGAACCTCGCCGAGTTCGGCAACGACCCGGGCGGCTTCACGGACGACGCAGCGCTCGGGCGCACCGTGCTGCGCTTCGCCGGTGGCGGCGGGCTCGTGGTCGCTCCGCCGAACGCGGCCATCCAAGGCGGCACGTACTCGATCGAGCTCGTGTTCCGCCTCGATCACGTCAACGGCTATCGCAAGCTGATCGACTTCAAGATGGCGTCGGACAACGGGCTGTACGACCTGGACGGGTGCCTGACCTTCTACCCGGAGGAGGACTACTCGCTCGCGGGGATCGCGGCCGAGTCGTGGGTGCAGGTCGTGCTCACGCGGGATGCTTCCGCGAGGATCACGGTGTACCTCAACGGGGTTCGGGAGCTCTCCTTCCACGACACGAGAGGTCGCGCCGTGATCGACGCGGCCGAGGCACTCCGATTCTTCATGGACGACTCCATCACGAACGGCGAGTACTCGAGCGGAGCCGTGTCCCGGATCCGTCTGTTCGATCGGCCGCTCACCGCGGCAGAGGTGGCGACCATCGCCTGCACCGAGCTCCCGCCCTCGATCGACCTCGAACCCGGACTGTGTTTCGGCCCATAGGCGCGACGGGCTCGGCTACACGACCCGGACGATGAGCTCCCGCACCGCCACGAACCCGAACGCGCCTCCGACGCCGGCGATGGCGACGATCAGGTAGACGACTCCCCTGCGGCGCCGGTCCTTCTCGAACACCAGGGGGAGTGCAAGACCGCCGAAGAGCAGCACGAGCATGACGCCGAGGTCGATGAGGCGGTACGGCTCGGCCCCGAGGTTCCAGCGCCAGACCCGGCTGTCGATCGCGAGGAAGATCGCCTCGGCCACGAGCATCGCCGACGGAGCGGCGACGGCCCAGACCGGTGGTCTCGTGGGGCGAGACCTGACGGCCGCGCCGCTCAGCCCCATGACCGGGCCGGCCAGGAACGCGGTCATCGTCCACACGAGGTTCGCCCCGTTGACCTCGTACCCGCGGGCGGCGACGCTGAGGTAGTACACCGCGATGCCGACCACGAGCGCCAGGCCTCCCGCGAGCGCGCCCCGTTTCCAGGAGGTCGTCGAGTATCCGACGAAGAAGGCCGCCAGGCCCCACGGCGCGGCGATGTTCCCGAGGATCCCGAACAGGCGTCCCGGGAGGATGCCGTCGGCCAGCACCGAGAAGACACCAAGCCCGACGCCGACTCCGATCGCGATCAGCAGCACGCGGTCTCGCACACGTCCATTCCGTCCCGGGGGAACGGCCAGGCTATCCGGCAGCCCGACCCTCTC
>CAVOUQ010000003.1:0-10380 GCA_963699635.1 uncultured Actinomycetes bacterium
ACCTCGATCACGACGAGCGTCGAGTCGAAACGCGACGCACGTTCGAAGAACCACCCGATGTCGCCCTGGGTTGCATCGAGTTGGCCGACTCGATACAAACCGATCGCGGTGATGGCAGCGGACTTGACCGGCAACGCGGCGATCGTGGCATGGGTGTGCTTCGCGCTGGGTGTGGTCATGGTGGTCGGCGGGGTCTTCCTCGGCGTCGACCTGGGTTCCCGGAACGTCGCGAACGACGTACGGGTGAAGGTCGAGGACGCGAAGGCCAAGGTCGACCAGCTCAAGACGGTCGCCGTCGACGGCGCTCTCAACGCGACGGAGGATCGGGCGGGTGCGCATGCTGCCGAGGAGAAGGCCGAGGAGGTCAAGAGCAAGCTCGGCGAGATCGGCTCACTCGTGGGCTCCCTCCGCGAGCACCTTCGGTTTGCCGGCCTCCTGATCCTGGTGGGCGCGGTCCTGATCAGCGTCGCGACCGTGCAATTCGGGGGTCAGTCGATCTTCTAGGTCGTCCCCAGGGCTCGCTCGGAGCACCGTGCGTGTGGCTGGTCGTATCCGAGACCGTTCAGATGGCTACTCCGAGGGGTGGAGATACGCTTCCGGCGGCCTGAGGCTAAACGACAAGTGCTCGATGAAGTCCCGGAGCTGACCCTGAAGGTAGTCAGGGCGATCCTCCGACTCGGCTCGTTCCCCGACTACGCCTCGCTTGACCTGAGTCCAGACGACCCGGCGGGCGGCTCGGCTCAACACGAACAAGGGCGAACGGCCTCAAGCGTAGCTATCGATTCTAAGGGATAACCCCTGCTAGACCTACAAGTGACCAAGAAGGTCATCCCGTGCAGCGGAATCGCTTCGACACCTGGGTGGCCAGGCTGTCGACGTCCTCTCGGAGCTTGACCACAGCCTTGCAGACGCCAGGCGGAGGCTCCGAGAACGCAACCCAGTAGTAGTCACCTCCCGGGTAGGGTCCGGTGTCCGCGCGGTCGACCTTGCGAAAGTCACCGGACACACGCCGATAGAGGATCATGGTCAAGCGCGCATCGACCTGGACCGGCTGGATCGTGCCGTCGACGGCCACCCGGTCCCTGCTGAGATGGCGGATCGCGATGGTCAGCTCGGTTGGCTCCTGTTGGATGGGAAGATCGGCAACCGACGACCAGTCGGGCTCCCAGAAGTCCTCGTGGACGATCGCGTGCAGATCAGATCCGTCGGCCCCCATCGCGAACAGGCCGACATCGCGATGAGACTTGAACACGATCTGCGTGCCGTCGGGAGACCAGTCGGGATCCGTATCCCACTCGGCATCAGGCGTGAGGTTCGCAAGACCCGAGCCATCGACGTTCACGGTCCAGATATCTTCGTGATAGTCCGCGGCGAGCCGCGTGAACACGATCCGCGATCCGTCCGGTGACCAGTCCGGAAACTGGTCCTCATCCGCGTCGTTCGTGACGTACGCGATGTTGCCGCCCGCCGCGTCCATGATCGCGATGTCCCAGTGGCTGTTGTTGACTCGCTGGACGGCGATTCGGGTACCGTCGGGCGACCACGACGGATGGTCGTCGAACGGATTGTTGAATGGATCCTCGAAGAAGCACTGCCGGTTGCTCCCGTCGGCGCTCATGACGCAGATGTCGCGTTCGACGACGAACGCAATGCGCCCGCCGTCCGGCGACCACGCGGGACTCGTCCCGTACCCGAGATCGGTCAGCTCACCGGTCGCGACATCGGCCACCCAGACGTGCGGATCGAAGGAGTTCTCGGACATGACGATCTTCGAGCCGTCGGGTGACCATCGTGGGCGGACGGGCGTGAAAAGATGGATGTTCGGCGTGATCGCCCGGATCATCGTCCCTTCCGCGTTCATCGCCCAGACTCGCTGCTCACCGTCACGCGTGCTCGTGAAGGCAATCCTGCCGTTCGAGCCCGGGAAGGAGGCTCGCGCGAGCTCGGTGGGAACGAGGGCCACCACGATCGCGAGAACGGCCATCGCCAAGGCCAGCAATGCTCGCCGTGCAGAGAACGTGGCGACGCTCAGTCGTCGAATCGAGACTGCGAACATGGGCCGCTCACCTCTCCACAAGGCGATGGGCGCCCAAGACGGTCGGGCGCCCATCGCTCCTTACCCTCAACACTCTCCCGGGCCGACAACCCCTGAGTTGAAGTCGTCGAGGTCATCGGCCCAACCGTTGACCTCCTGCTTGACGATCTTGGGAAGCAGCTGCCAGTCCGACGAGTCGTACGTCGCGAGGAATGCGTCCGCGTCCTCAATCACCGCGCTCACCGTTGACGCGTCGGCCCCCGAGGCGAGGTTCAGCTTCACCCCCAAGAGTTGAGCTCGCAGCCTCAGAATCCCATTCAGGGTGTTGGCCTTTCTGAGGATCCTCTCCGCTTGCGCCGTGGCATCTACCTCGACGCTGTGCTGGCCTGCGGGAGTCCCGAGCCAGATCGGAAGCAGCGCTGCAACTTCGTCAGGATGGTTCTTCCAGTACGCGATCGTTCTCGTGCATCCGGGCTCAGTATTCAGCGTGAACGTCGCCGTGACATTCCTGGCCGCGTCCATCGTGACGTCGCAGCTCGGGTTCGAGCCGCAGGCCGCCCCGTCGCCACCCCAGCCCGTGAACGTCGAGCCTGGGTCGGCTGAGGCCGTCAGGGACACCAGCGTGCCCTCGTCATAGGTCTGCGAGCAGTCCGCACCGCAGTCGATGCCGGCCGGAGTCGAGCTCACGGTGCCCGTACCCGTGCCCTGGACGCTCACGGTCAGGTCGAACATCTCGGCCGGGATCAGCGTGAACGTCGCCGTGACATTCCTGGCCGCGTCCATCGTGACGTCGCAGCTCGGGTTCGAGCCGCAGGCCGCCCCGTCGCCACCCCAGCCCGTGAACGTCGAGCCTGGGTCGGCTGAGGCCGTCAGGGACACCAGCGTGCCCTCGTCATAGGTCTGCGAGCAGTCCGCACCGCAGTCGATGCCGGCCGGAGTCGAGCTCACGGTGCCCGTACCCGTGCCCTGGACGCTCACGGTCAGGTCGAACATCTCGGCCGGGATCAGCGTGAACGTCGCCGTGACATTCCTGGCCGCGTCCATCGTGACGTCGCAGCTCGGGTTCGAGCCGCAGGCCGCCCCGTCGCCACCCCAGCCCGTGAACGTCGAGCCTGGGTCGGCTGAGGCCGTCAGGGACACCAGCGTGCCCTCGTCATAGGTCTGCGAGCAGTCCGCACCGCAGTCGATGCCGGCCGGAGTCGAGCTCACGGTGCCCGTACCCGTGCCCTGGACGCTCACGGTCAGGTCGAACATCTCGGCCGGGATCAGCGTGAACGTCGCCGTGACATTCCTGGCCGCGTCCATCGTGACGTCGCAGCTCGGGTTCGAGCCGCAGGCCGCCCCGTCGCCACCCCAGCCCGTGAACGTCGAGCCTGGGTCGGCTGAGGCCGTCAGGGACACCAGCGTGCCCTCGTCATAGGTCTGCGAGCAGTCCGCACCGCAGTCGATGCCGGCCGGAGTCGAGCTCACGGTGCCCGTACCCGTGCCCTGGACGCTCACGGTCAGGTCGAACATCTCGGCCGGGATCAGCGTGAACGTCGCCGTGACATTCCTGGCCGCGTCCATCGTGACGTCGCAGCTCGGGTTCGAGCCGCAGGCCGCCCCGTCGCCACCCCAGCCCGTGAACGTCGAGCCTGGGTCGGCTGAGGCCGTCAGGGACACCACTTGACCGAGGCCGAAGTCGGCTATGCACACACCGCCGCAGTCGACCCCGACCGGGTTCGAGCTCACGGTGCCGCTGCCGCTGCCGTCCTTCGACACGGTCAGGGTCTGGGGTGCAACGGTAACCGAAGACCCGCCGAGGGCGGCGGCTCCGAGCGGGTCCTCTGCCGATTGCGCGTTGTATGCGAGGACCTGGAGCCAGTCGGGCCACGCCGTGAACTCATCGTGCCAGCAGCAGATATCCAGGGCGTCTGTGATGCCGACCGTCTCTCCGTCCGGCGTCGGGTTGACGTTGTCGTACCCGAGCCCCGTGTTCTGCTCGAAGGCCCCGATCGACGCCACGTACGCCCACGGCGCCGACAGGCCGGTCTGCGAGAAACCGAGCAGGCCGCCCCCGATGTTGACGAATGTTGCGACATCGGTGGAGCGCGCGATGAGGGCGGCGTTCTCCTCGTCGGTTAGCCCTCCGGATGGTGTCTCGTGGACGGAGCTCGCCACCGCAATCATCGCGAACCCAGAGAAGCTTTGATTCGAGATGTCCGACGGACCGTTCACGTACGTGACCGCCCGGCCCGTCCCGGCCGCGACGGCGTCCCACATCACCGTGACATCGTCGAACGAGTTCTTGCCTGCGCCGATGACCAAGAACGCCGAGTTCCCGTTACCCACTTTGGCAAGGATGCTCTTCGCGAGCTTGATGTAGTTGTCGATGGGTCCATGGCCGCCCGGCCCACCGTCCTCCGCGTCGATGCCCGCCAGCACCACCGGGCCGTTCGGCCCGGAAACGACAGGACAGCCGAAGTTGGAGACCGGCCCGACCTGGAGCGGACAGGGATCTTGCGAATCCGTGACGCCATCGCCGTCCGTGTCCGGGTCGATCCACGCGACTGTGGCGACGTCGTGCACATCCGCGGGATCTGGCACCACCTGTCCGGAACCATCGACGGAGGCACAGCCATCGAACGCCAAGTCTTGACAGAGCACGATCGTGTCCGTTGCCGGTTGGGATGGTCCCGCATAGTCGAGGATGGCTTCACCGGGAGCCTCGGTCACAACGGCTCCGCCGATCGATGAGAAGCCGTCGCCGGGGCGCTCAAAGGCCGAATCATGGAGGCCCTCGTCGAAGCGCCCGTCTTGATCCAGGTCGCGATAGATCTCCACGTAGAGATCGACGTTGTCGAGTGGGTTTCCCCCTGCGTCCTCTATGGAGCCGGTCACATTTGCCCGTTGCAGGACGAGTTCGGTCTGTGATTGAGGCGCGAGGGTGATCCCGCCGACAGGGTCGAGCCAGGTGATTGGGAACCATTCCACCGCGAGCCCCTCGTCGGGGTCCTCGATGAAGCCCCCCAAACCGTTCAGCGTCGCGCATCCGTCTGCATCGGCATCGGGACACGCGAAGATGTAGTCGTTGGCCGCGGAGGCTGGACCTGTGTAGTCGAACGTTGCCTCATCGGGCGCCTCGGTCACTGGATCGCCGTCGTCGTCGACGCCATCCCCCGTCGTGTCCGAACCCGTGATCCCGGGATCCGTGTCGAGGAAGAAGTCACCGTCTTCGTCCCGAAGCACCTGGAAGGTGACGTGGGTTCCCGACATCGGATTCCCAACCTGGTCGGCGACGCTAGCGACCACCGTCACGATGCCGCCGGCGATCGGGAAGCTGGGGTCCGCGGAGACATTGACGTACGTTGGGGTTGGTACACCCCATGTAACTCGCGTGGCGCCGTAGATGAATCCATCGTCGGGATCGACTTCGTAACCACCGCCGTTGAGCGAGGCGCATCCATCGGCGTCTGTATCGACGCACGCGAGGACCGTGTCGTCTGCAGACGAGAGCGGCCCCACGTAGTCGAATGTGGCCTCCCCCAGATCCTCGGCGACAGGATCCCCGTCGTCGTCGAGATTGTCGCCCGTGACGTCGGAGTCAGCGAACCCGAGATCCGTATCAGGGACTGAGTCCCCATCTGTGTCGCGGAGGATCTGGAACGTGATCGTCACGCCGGAGACTGGATCGAAGTTGACGTCCCATGCCTTGGCCGAGATCGTGGCCACGCCTCCGGGCGCCACTACGCCACTGGGACCAACGATCTCGATGAAATCAACGGGTTCCGCCGCGGCCGCCGGCCGAGGCAACACGGCACCCGAAGCTACCAGTACGACGGCTGCGCACAGCCCCCGCCGAGCGGCACGCGTGAATCCCCTGTCGAGCCAGAACCGAAGCTTCCCGCCACCTGAGCGCATGACCTCTCCTTCGTTGCTGCCTGATCGGATCTCCGTCCGATGAGCGACCTCGCTGAGACCGCAGGACCCAATGTGACGGAGCGACTAGCCGTCGACACACTCGCGTCGGGCACACTCCCCCGAGTCGTGCAACAGCTACTCGTCCGTAGTCTCGAGCCCTCCTCTCGATGTACGGGCCGGCGATGTGGGACCGGCTACCGGTTCAAGCTGGGTGATGTAAGCCGTTCGGTGGATACGATGCATACGGTTCATGAGTGGCATTTCTTACGCTTGCAACCATCCGTCCACTGAGATTCACTGGGCAGTCAATTCGGCGGTCGCACGCTGTGAGAGTCCTGGTGCTGCCTCCGGTTCGTGGTGTGAGCGACCCAGCGCTCGCAAATCAAGGGAAGGAACAGCAGAACGTCGCGAGGGAGTCCGCTTCCGGAACCATAGAGTCCTGAGTTCCTGATCCTCTGCCACTTGATTTCCTTCGTCGCCCCTTTCGGGGGACGGCGAACGGTAGCAACACCTAGGTGTCACGTGGACGACAGCTCTGGACAGCCGGCTCGCCGTGCAGCGCCGGCTGCCGGTGCGCCCAATGACCGCGTGAGATCCCGAGCCCGTGAACCCGACGTGGAGATGATGACTGCCGGGGTTTCGGCCCTTCGACCATCGGCGCTCTACCGACCTTCCCGGGGGACCGGTGTGCGAGGGAGGGCGGTGTCGTTGTCCGTCGCACCGAGAACCGGCGCCGCACGGCGAGCCGCCATCGGCGTCCGTGTGTTAGCGCTTCCGAGGAGGGAGAGATGGCTCGGGCTTAGCGCGCCGGGAGGGAGTCGAACCCCCAACCTTCTGATCCGTAGTCAGATGCTCTATCCATTGAGCTACCGGCGCCGGACCCCCAGCATACCGAGTCGTCTTCCCCGACTCGACCCGCCGCTCAGGTCACCGTAACCTGGATCGCGTGCCAGCCGGTCGCGCCGTTCGGGAACGGCGGGATGCGCTCGGAGGGCTGCGTGGCGCCCGTTCCGTCGGTCGCCCGCACCTCGAGCCGGTGCGAGCCGGGCGTCGCGGCCCAGCGGACCACCCACTGCCGCCACGTGTCGATCGTGTCGACTGCCGCGAGCTCGGCCTCCACCCACTGCCCCCCGTCGACCCGGAGCTCCACGCCCTCGATGCCTCGATGCTGCGCCCACGCCACCCCGGCGACCGAGACCGTTCCCGCTCGGAGGTCGGCGCCCGCGCGCGGCGTGTCGATGCGCGACATCGTCTTCACCGGCGCGCGCTTGGCCCACCCGCGCTCGATCCAGTAAGGGTCGAACGCGTCGAACGTCGCGAGCTCGATGTCGACGAGCCACTTCGTCGCCGACACGTAGCCGTAAAGGCCCGGCACGATCATGCGGACCGGGAACCCGTGCGCGAGCGGCAGCGGCTCCCCGTTCATCGAGACCGCGAGCATCGCATCGCGGCCGTCCATCGCGACGACCGTCGGGGTCCCCGCCGTGAACCCGTCGACCGAGCGCGCCACGATCTGGTCGGCGCCCGGTTGCACACCCGCCTCCTTCGAACAGGTCCTTCAGCGGGGCGCCGATCCATCGCGCGTTGCCGATGTACCCGCCGCCGACGGGGTTCGAGACGCAGCACAGCGTGATGTCGCGCTCGATGAGCGGACGGGCGAGGAGCTGCGCGTGGTCGAGCGTGAGCTCGCGATCGACCATGCCGTGCACGCGAAGCCGCCACTCCTCGGCGAGGACGGCCGGGACGAGCAGCGCGGTGTCGACGCGATAGAAGCGATCGTTCGGCGTTTGGAACGGGCTCAGGCCGGCGACGTGGAGGTCGGTGCCGGAAACCGCGGTCGCCGGGCTCGCCGGCGCGGGGATCCGCACGTCGGCGCGCGAGGCGTCGGCGCGGAACCGTCGCGCGAACAGGTTGCCGGCCCCGCCCGCCACCGCAGCGACGGCGACCCCCGCCGCTCCGGCAAGAAGGAAGCGACGGCGATCGAACCCGCGCGGGACGTCCTCGTCCGGTTCGGTCGCCGCGGGCCGGGGAGGCCGGGACGCCGCCCGCAGCAGCAGCGCCAGCGTGCCGGCCGCCGCGAGCGTCCCGACGACCGCCGGGAGAACGTCCGAGGCCGTGCTCTCGGGTCGCGACAGCGCCGCCCCGACCCCGACCGCCCCGAACGCCGCGACGCCGGCGAACCCGACCCACGGGCGCCGTAGCGCCGCGACGCCGAGCGCCATCGCCGCGACCACCAGCACGACGCCGATCCCGATCAGCAGGACGGTCTTGTCGTTCGAGCCGAACGTGCGGATGGCCCAGCTCTTCAGCCACTCGGGCGTGGCGTCGATCGCGGCCTGGCCGACCGCGACGATCGGCGACGCTTCCGGGTTGACGAGCCCCGCCACGAGCTGCGCGACGCCGATCCCGACGCCGAGCGTGACGAGCCCGAGCACGATCCCCATGCCGGGGGTTCGCCCCGGCTGGGCCGCCGGATTCGACGAGGCTCGCAGGCCAGGGGTCGTCGTCGTCATCGCGACACGCGCTCCAGGAACTCGATGACCGCGGGCTCGGCCGGGTCGACCCGGTGACCGCTCTCGACGACCGCGAGCTCGGCCCCCGGGATCGCCCCGGCGACGAGCTCGCTCACACGGCGAAACGCCGGCGGCGATTCGCCGCCGGCGACGACCAGCGTGGGCACGGCGGTCGAGCCGAGGTCGGCGAGCTCGAGGTCCAGGCGGTCGCCGTCGAGCTCCGCCAGGATCGAGGGGCCGTCCCGCGTGATCGAGATCCGAAGGTCGCGCGGGAGCCCACGCCACCCTCGCGGGCCGAGCACCTCGCCGATGAACGCCTCGCCGACACGGTCGATCCCCTCGCTCGCCGCCGCCCGGAGTCGCTCGCGAAGCCGCGCCTCCCACGCGACGGCCTCGGGCACCAGGGTCAGCAGCGCGGGCTCGAGCAGGACGAGCGCCCGGAGCAGCCCCGGATGCCGCAGCGCGAGGTCGATCGCGATCTCGCCGCCGTAGCTCCGGCCGATCACGGCGGCAGGAGAAGCGTCGAGGAGCTCGAGCAACGCCGCGGCGTCGTCGGCATGGTCGCGCACCGACCCATCACCGGCGCGCTCGCTGTTCCCGCACCCGCGACGGTCGTAGGCGATCAGGCGCCCGAGCGGCTCGAGCCGTTCCACCCCGCGGCCCCACCCGAGCGCCGAGCCGCCGGTGCCGTGGATCAACAGGATGGGCTCGCCCCCGCCCCGCTCGGTGACCGAGAGCCGAACGCCGCGGACGCTTCGGTCCGTCATCTCGGCGCTCATTCTTCCGGCGAGGGCGCGGCTCCCGCGAAGACCGCGACCCCGAGCTGCTGCAGGAGCCCGAGGTCGTCGCGATGGTTCCAGAGCTCCTCGGAGAACCGAAGGACGACGCGCGTGCTCTCTTCGGCGGTCATCGCTCGGCCCGCCAGTCGCGGAACGCGCCGAGCAGAGCGCGTCGCAGCTCGGGCGGCACCTGCTCCTCGGTGAGCGAGCCGGTCAGCCGGATCGTCTCGCGCACCTGCCCGAGGTAGTTCGTGCAGCCGTCGCAGCCCGCGACGTGCTCCTCGAACCGCGACCGATCGGCCGGGGACAGGGCGTCCTCGAGGTAGGCGGTCACGATCTCGACCACCTCGCGGCACGTGATCTCCGGCTCGCTCATGACGCCTGCGCTCCCTCGAGGTACGCGTCCACCGCGCGGCGCACCTTCGATCGGGCACGATGCAACAGCACCCGCTGATTGGTCTCCGAGATCTCGAGCGCGTTACGCACCTCCTCGGAGGTCCAGCCGAGGGCGTCGCGCAGCCGGAGGACCTCGGCCTGCATCGGCGGGAGCGCCGCGACGGCCTCGCCGATCACCCGCAAGGTCTCGGTGCCGAGCAGCCGGTCCTCGGGAATGCCGCGCCAGTCGTTCGGCAGCGTGGACCAGTGCGAGGGCCACTCGCCGCCCGGACCCTGGAACCAGGAATCCTCCGTCGCCGGTTCGCCGAGGTCGTCGCCCGCGAGGGCGGAGAAGGGGACGCTCCGCCCCTCACGCTGCCCGCGCGTCTTCGCGATGTTCACGAGGATCCGGTACATCCACGTGCGGAGCGACGAGCGGCCCTCGAAGCGATCGAGCCCCTGGAGGATGCCGAGCCACGCCTCCTGCACTACCTCCTCGGCCACGGCGCGCGATGACACGTACATCCGAGCGATCCGCAGCATCGGGCCCATGTGACGCTCGACGAGCATCATGAAGGCCTCCTCGTCGCCGGCGCGCAGCCGCTCGACGAACGCGAGATCCTCGGGGGACGCGACGAGCTCGACCTCGCTCACGGCGGATCAGCTTAGCCGCGTCTCCGCATCGGGCTGCCAAACGCGTTCGCCGCGCATCGGTCGATTCTGCGCCGGAGGGGCGATGCAGAGCCTCTCGCGCGCGCAATGGATCCAATGTGGGCGT
>CAVOUQ010000004.1:0-24943 GCA_963699635.1 uncultured Actinomycetes bacterium
AACAGTCCGGCCGGTTCCGTCGTCAGTGCCACCGTGGTTGCCTCCTCGTTCGTCGGGAGTCGGGCCACGCCCGATGATGTCGGTCGTCGTCTCGCAACGCGGCGCCGCTCCCGTCACCGGAGCCGCCGCGGCCACTCCGGGTAGCCTCGCGCACCCTCGTGGTTGGGGGCAACCGCGAGCTCGGGACCCCCGCCACATCGGGCCGCGACGGCGCGAGGCGCGCGAGGGCTACGACGGAAGGCCCGAGCGCCGCGATGGCTACGGGCGTGCGGCGGTCCACGGGGGATGATCACCTCCCTGGATCCCCGGAGGATAGACCGTGGCTGCCCAGACGGATTCCGACACCCAGACGAGCAACGCCTACAACCTCTTCATCCTGGTCCTGACCGTGCTCTCGCTCGCGATCATGGTCCTCCTGCTGCTCCCCCTAGGCGACGCGACGATTCAACTGCTGACCGTCTACGACAACGTGATCTGCGTCATCTTCCTGTTCGACTTCCTCCTCCATCTCCGACGGGCATCGACCAAGCGCGACTACCTCATCGGGGATCGCGGGTGGCTCGACCTCCTCGGCTCGATCCCGGCTCTTGGCGTCTTCCGGTTCACCGCGCTCCTGCGGCTGGCCCGGCTCGCCCGCTCGCACGGATCACCCGCCTGCTGCGCGGCCAGAACAAGCACGAGCTGGTTCAGGACGTCGTCGACAATCGCGGACAGTACGCCGCGTTCATCACGCTTCTCGCGGCCATGATCGTCATGACCATTGCAAGCATCATGGTGCTGCAGTTCGAGAGCCGATCGCCCGACGCGAACATCACTGACGGCGGGGACGCGCTGTGGTGGGCCATCGTGACCCTGACCACCGTCGGCTACGGTGACCAGTTTCCCCGTGACCCTGGGCGGGCGGCTCACCGGGACGCTCGTGATGGTCGCCGGCGTCGGGATCATCGCGTCGCTCGCCAGCATCTTCGCCAGCGTGCTCATCCCGCCCGCCAAGCAGGAGGAGTCATCGGGCGAGCCGTCGAGCGGACGCTCGATCGGACGAGAGGTCGCAGATCTTCGCGAGGGAGATCGCGGCGCTCCAGGCGGTCGCTCACTCCCGAAAGGGAACCACCGAAGTCCTGATCACGCCGCAACGCTGCTCATCGAGGTCACCAGCCCGCCCTTCACCTTCACCTGATAGTCCGCGTGCGCCAGGGCGACGGCCGCGGGGTCGGTGCTCAGCAGGAGGGCGGAGAACTCCTCCAGGGTGAGGGTCTGGTCGCCCGCCGTGATCGTGACGTCCGGGGCGATCTCCGCGACCCGCCACGCGGTGTCGTCCAGGAAGATGATCGCCGCGATCGGCTCGGTCCGCGCGCTCAGCACGGGGCCGGTGTACGTGCCGTCGGCCAGCACGACCTCGCCGAGCTGCTCGAGCTTGGCGTTGGCGTCGTCGAGCTCGGTCTGGGTCGTTTCCAGCTCCGCCTGCGTGGCCTCGAGCTGCTGCTGTGCATCGTCGAGCGCGGCCTGGGCGTCGGCGAGCTGCTGCTCGGTCTCAGCCTGGCCTGCGGAGGCGACTCCAGCCTCCGTCTGCGCCTGCTCGAGCGCCGTGGCAAGGTCCGAGATCTGCTGCTCGTAGCCGGCGACACCGGATTCGATCGAGCCCTGGAGCTCGATCCCCGCCGCCTGCAGAGTTGCGAGCGTCTCCGAGGCTGCCGCCTCCCAGTCGTCGACCTGCTGCTTGTACGTGAAGGCGAGATAGCCCGTGATGAGCGCCAGCACGATCGCGACGATCGCGACGATCATCCAGACGTCGACCTTCTTCTGCTTGGGGACCTCCCCGATAGACGTTCCCGGCACGTGCGACATCCCGTCCTCCCGTCTGGGCGATGCCCGGAGTAAGTTCCACTCGTTCGACTCTAGCGCCCGCTCGCCTGGTCGACGCGGGACGCGGAGGACGCTCGGCGCGCCGTTCGTTCGGGAGTCAGACGGCCTTGCGATACAGGCGCACGGCGATCGGTGCGAAGATCGCGAGGATCACGACCGACCAGATGATCGACTTGATCACGAGCCCCTGCCGGTCGGACCGCCGATCGTGAGCGCGCGGACCGCGTCGGCCGTGACCGAGACCGGCTGGTTCCGCGCCCACGGCTGCAGCCATCCGGGCATGTTCTCGACCGGCACGAAGGCCGCCGACGCGAACACGAGCGGCGCGAGCACCGGGAACGCCGCGGCCTGCGCGGTCTCGGGATCCTTCACCGCCAGTCCGACGGTGGCGAAGATCCACGACATCGCGTAGCCGAACAGCAGGAGCAGCGCGGTGCCGGCGAGCACGCCGAGCACGTTCGTGTGGATGCGCCAACCGACCAGGAACCCGACGATCATCATCAGGATCACGACGAAGACGTTGCGCGTGAGGTCGGCGATGGTGCGCCCGACGAGGACGGCGGGCGTCCACATCGGGAGGGCGTGGAATCGCTCCATCAGCCCGCTCTTCAGATCGGTCGCCAGGCCGACCGCCGTCGCGAGCGAGCCGAACACCACCGTCTGCAGGAAGATCCCGGGCATCAGGTAGTCGACGTACGGGATCGGACCCGGTGTCGATCGACCCGCCGAACACGAAGCGGAACATCAGCACGAAGATGATCGGCTGGATCGTCGAGAAGACCAGGAGCTGCGGGACTCGGATGTAGTGGATCAGGTTCCGCTGCACGACGGCCTTCGTGTCGCGGATCGCCGCGAACGGGATCCGTCGGTCGAGGCCTCCGTCGCGATCGCCACGTCGAGCCGTGCTCATGCCGCTCCCCTCTCGTCGTCCCGTCGGCGCCGGTTGGGACCGCCCTCGGTCCGCGTCGTTCGCCTCCGCGTGGTGGCCGGTGAGCGCGAGGAACACGTCGTCCAGGCTCGGCTCGCGGACGGTCAGGCGTGTCGGGCTCGAGACCGTCGTTGTCCAGCATCCGCAGGACGTCGACCAGGATGTGGGCGCCGCCCTCCGCGGTGATCCGCACGGTCCCGTCGTCGTTCTCGACCGGTCCGTTCACGTGGCCGACGAGCAGCTCGGTCGCCCTCGCCGATCCTCCGTCGCGATTGAAGCGCATCTCCACGACCGTGCTGCCGAGCTGCGACTTGAGCTGGCTCGGCGCGTCGTTCGCGATCACCTTGCCGCCGTCCACCACCGCGATCCGTTTGGCGAGCCGGTCGGCCTCTTCGAGATACTGCGTGGTGAGCAGGACCGTCGTGCCCTCGGCGACGAGCTGCTCGATCATCTCCCACAGGGAGTTGCGGCTGGTCAGGTCGAGGCCCGTGGTGGGCTCGTCGAGGAACAGCACCGGCGGGCGGGTCATGAGCGATGCGGCGACGTCGAGACGCCGGCGCATGCCTCCCGAGTACGTTCGCAGCGGGCGGTCGGCGGCCGTCGGACAGGTCGAATCGCTCGAGCAGGTCGGTCGCCCTCGGCGTCACCTCGGCGCCCGGCATCTGGCCGAGGACCCCGCCAGGCGGAGGTTCTCGCGTCCGGTCAGGTTGGGGTCGACGGCCGCGTTCTGCCCCGCGAGGCCGATGCGACGGCGAACGGCCGCCGCCTCGTGGACGACGTCCTTGCCCGAGCACCTCCGCCCGTCCGCCGTCGGGCTTCAGGATCGTCGAGAGGATGCGGACCGCGGTGGTCTTGCCCGCACCGTTCGGGCCGAGCAGGCCGAAGATCGTGCCGCGCTCGACCTCGAGGTCGACGCCCGCCAGGGCCACCAGGTCCCCGTACCGCTTGACGAGCGCCTCGGTTCGGATGGCGTGATCATTCATCGTTCGAAGCTCCCAGGGTAACGGAGATCCGTCGAAGGGTCGGCCCCAGTGGAGCCGCCAACCGCTACCGCCGCTTCTCGGGCAGCGTCGAGGCGCCCACGTTCGCGTGCAGCCACTGGGTGAGGGGCTTCGCCAAACGGAGGAACTCGGTGACGCGCTCCTTGGCTTGCGGCGTCCCGAGCCACGCCCCCGCCGGCCACTCGCGCCAGGCGATGAGGCCCTTGTAGCGGAGGAGCTCGATGCGAGGGTGATCCTTCGGGTAGCCGCGCGGCGCCGTCTTGAGGGCTCCGTGACCGGAGATGTCGACTCCCTTTCCCCGCGCCGTCGCGACGACGCGCTCGAACTTGACTCCGGAGTCCTTCGCGTCGACGGCCGCCCGGTACCGCTCGAGCTGATCGGGCGCCATCTCCCACATGCCGCTTCCCACGCCGAACCCGTCGGCAGAAAGCTGGATGTAGCCCTCGCCGATCATCGCCGCGATGTTCGTCTTGTAGGGCGACTTGTCCGCGCTGAAGCGGACATCCCGGTACGGGCGGAAGATCTTGCTCTCACCCCAGCGGGGCGAGAGCTCCCCCAGCAACTCCTCCATCGGTGCGCGCACCGACTCGTCGTAGACGTGCTTGTTGCGCTCCCAGTACGTCTTGGAGTTGTCCGCCTCGAGCCCCTCGAAGAACTCGAGGGCCTCCGCCGGCCAGCCGCGAAAGGCCATCGCCTACCTCCTGCTCGACCTCGAGCCCGAGCCTAGCGACTCGAGCCGACACGTGAGAGGCGGGACCGGCCCTATGCTGCGGACGCGCGAGAGTGGCGGAACCAGGCAGACGCGCCGGACTTAGGATCCGGTGCCCGAAAGGGCGTGGGGGTTCGAATCCCCCCTCTCGCACCTTTCTGACCTGCGTAACGGCGCCACCATCTGGCGTCGATGTACGCTGGAATCCCCAAGACCATGCGCATCGATCAGTTCGCCTTCGTCTCGATCCGCATTGACGGAGTGGTGTACGAGCACGACACGCGGTCGTGAAGTGACCGACCAGATCGTTGACAGGGTCTGCCTCGTCACCGGCGCCACCTCCGGGATCGGGAAGGCGACCGCTCAGGCGCTGGCGGCGATGGGGGCGACGACGGTCCTGGTCGCGCGCGACGGCGCCAGGGGCGAGGCAACGGTCGAGGAGATCCGGCGGACGACCGGGAGCGACCGGGTCGAGGTACGTATCGCCGACCTCTCCTCACAGGACTCGATCCGCGAGCTGGCCGAGGTGTTCCACCGCGATCACGACCGTCTCGACGTGCTCGTCAATTGTGCCGGCGCCTTCTTCCGACGACGCCGCGTGACCGTCGACGGCCTCGAGATGACCTTCGCGCTGAACCACTTGGCCTACTTCCTGCTCACGAACCAGCTCCTGGACCTCTTGAAGCGGACCGGGTCCGCGCGGGTCCTGAACGTGACGGCTCCCGCGACGACCAAGATCGACTTCGACGATCTCCAAGGCGAGCGGCGCTACCGGCCGTTCACGGCCTTCGGCGCCTCGAAGGTGGCGAACCTGATGTTCACCTTCGAGCTCGCGCGCCGGCTGGAAGGCATCGGGGGTCACCGCCAACGCCGTCCATCCGGGACGGGTGCGCTCGAGCATCATGCGGGAGGCGCCCGCGCCGTTCCGAATGCTCACCTGGCTCGTCTCCGGCTCCGGCCGAGCGCGCGGGCCGGTCCGTGGCCGATCTCGCGACCCTGCCCGAGCTTGCCGGGAGCACCGGCCGCTTCTACCACGGCCTGAAGGAGATCCAAGCGCCCGCCGAGGCAACGAACACGCAACTTCAGCGCCGACTCTGGAAGATGAGCGAGGAGCTCACGGGATCGACAACGGATGTCTAAGCGCCATCGAACGGTTCGAGGAAGGCCACGGGACTTCGTCTCCCGTGGCCTCCCGAGCTCACGCGATGCCTGTCCCAACTCCTGCTAGGCGACCTTCGCGGCCTTGACCGGCGGGGCCGTCTTGATCGGGATGGTCCTCGGCTTCGGAGGCTCCAGCGCCTTGGCTGCCGCAGGTACTATCACCTCGAGCACGCCGTCCTCGTACCGGGCCTCGATCTCGGCCTCCTCGAACCCCTCGGGGAGCGGGATGAACCGCTCGAACTTCCCGTAGGCGGTCTCCAGCTTGTAGTAGGACTCCTCCTTCAGCTCCTTCTCCTGCTTCCGCTCGCCGCGGATCACCAGGTACCCGTCCTCGACGCCCACCGTGACGTCGGTCGCCGGGTCGATGCCCGGCAGCTCGAAGCGGATCACGAGATCCTCGTCGCGAACGAAGACGTCGGTGACAGGCACGAACGGCTTGTGGACGAACAGCGGAAGAACCGGACGCGTAAGCCGAGCCCTCGGCCCGAGGAACGACCGCATCAGGTCATCCATGCGACGCTCCAGCTCTCCCATCTCCTCGTAGAGCGCGATCCTCATCGTCTTCACCTCCTCCTATGCCCAACGTAGGCCCGGCATTCGAGGCGAGCAGTGCTGAAGGCCCTGTCCCGCGGGGGCTACTCCGTAGACGCGAGGTCAGGCCCGCAACGCCGTGCGACGCGTTGAGGTTGGCGTGGGGGTTCCAATCCACCCTCGCACGGCGGCGTCTCAGGATCCGAGCTTCGACAGTGCGGCTCGGAGCCGTTTCGCCTCGAGCGCGGCGCCGCGATGCTCGGCCTCGGCCGCCTTCAGCGCGTCGCGCACGTCGGTGCGCTTCGCGTCGAGCTCGCGCAGTCGTTTGCCGGCTCGCTCGACGCTGATCGCCGCGGCGTGCTCTCGGCGCTCGGCGGCGGCGAGCTCACGCCGGAGCTCCGACACCCGCTCGGCCTCGGCGACGGACGGGCGCTCCCGCTTCGCCGCGGTGTGTCCTTGGCCCCCGCGACGGCCGCCCTGCAGGACGCGGAGACCCTGTTCCGCGAAGTCCGCGGGGGGCCGAAGCGGCTTGATCACGCGGCCCGACCGCAGCAGCGCCGCCGCCTCCTCGTCGGCGGCGGCGGCCTCGAGCGTCGACGTGAGGTCGGCCACGTGCGGGCCCGGCGCCGTCCCCGCGTCCTGCAGGAGCCCCGCGGCGAGTCGCGCGAGGGAGGAGACCAGCCGACGCCGCTCCTCGATCGCGTCCCGCAACGGCTCGACGTCGCCGCCGGAGACGGCGCGCCGTTGCGCGGCCCGAAGGCGCTCGCCGAGGTCGGCCAGCTCTCGCACCTCGTCGGGCCGCTCCCGGGCGAGCCGGTTCAGCGCCCACGCCGAGACGACCGGCTTTCGAAGTCCTCGGACGAGCGCGGCTCCCGCGGCGTCTCCCCCGTCCGCCCGCGCCTTTGCGAGGGCGTCGCGATCGCGAATGAAGGCGTCGAGGGGTCCCGCGTACAGCTCATCGATACCGGCCTCGAGATCCTGCATTCACTCGACCTCGCGCTCCGACCCCCCCCAGAGTGCCTTCCAGCTCCGGGCCGTCCCCCGAAGATGCCCAGCCTAGCTGCCGCTCACGACGAAGGCGCCGGTGTGGGCGTCGATGACCGTCCCCCACGTACCGCGCGTGCACGTCGCGTCCCCCGAGGAATCTGCGGTCGGTCCCGTGACCGAGATCGGGATGCAGACCCCGCTCCAGTCGATGACGTAGTAGAGGTTCGTGCCCTCCCCCCAATGCAGCGCGCCCGCGTCGGCCGATCCCAGCACCACCTGGACCGTCGTCGCATCGGGGAGGTGGTCGTACGTTCCCGCGCGCTTCAGCGCATCGTCGAACGACAGGATGCCGGTCCGATCGAGCCCGTCGACGGATTCGAGCGCACCGAGCGTGTCATCGCCGGCGAGCGTCACGTCCGGGAGACGGCGTGCCGTGCACCACGGCACCTGCTGTTGGCACTGGGTGATCCCGGACGACGGAGAGGGTTCGACACCTCGCGCACAGCACACAAGGATCGCGAGTGACAGGAAGACGAGCCGTCTCCCGGGGCGAGCCGGACGACGGCGCCCTCTCACGACGGAGAGTCGACGGCGCCCTCTCACGACTGGAGAGTCAGGACGTCGCTGCTTCATGGCCGGTAATGGCGTTCGATCTCTGACGCGTAGTGCCGGCCCAGGTCTCGACCCACCTCGCGCAGCCAATCCACGAACCGAAGGTTCCCGGTCGTCGGGGCCTCGCTGTACGCCTTCTCCGTCATGAGGCCGCCGAGCTCGTGATCGGTCACGAGCACGTCGCGCACGAGGACGCCGAGGATCGACGCCGCAAACCCCGCGACCCTCGGATCAAGGTGGACGATGCGGGATCGGGAGCCCACCGCTCCGCGGATCGCCTTCACGAGCTCGTCGAAGGTGAGCGCGTCCGGACCGACGGCGTCCACGGTCGACGGCGCGTCGCCGGCCGACATGTCGACGCAGAGCTCGGCGACATCGTCCACGTGCACCGGTCGGACGCGGTATCGCCCGTCACCCGGCACCCCGAAGAAGGGGAATCGTCGCAGGAGCCAGGCGATGTTGTTCATGAGGATGTCTCCCGGTCCGAAGACGACGGTGGGACGCACGACGGCCCAGGAGGCGCACGTCGTCGCGAGCAGTTCCTCAACGATCGCCTTGCCCCGGAAGTACGGGAACTGCGAGTCGGCGCTCGGATTCGTCACGCTCACGTGCACGACACGCCGGACCCCAGCCTTCTCGGCCGAGCGGAACAACATCCCGGATCGCTCGATCGCCCGTTCGAAGCTCGTCTCGCCGCGCCGGAAGCGGACCCAGTAGGTGTTGTAGAGGACCTCGGCGCCCTCGAGCGACCGGACGAGGGCATCGGCGTCGTCGAATCGGTAGGGCATCGCCTGGATCCGGGCGCTCGCTCCCGGCCGCGCCGGATGATTCGTGAGGGTCCGAACCCGCCTCCCGCGACGCTGCAGCTCACGCGCGATGGCCCCTCCCGTGTAGCTGAAGGCACCGGTCACGATGTCGACCCCGCCACCGGTCATCGGTCGGCACGATACGCCGCACGAGAGATCTGCTGAACGGCTCAGCCGGACCGGCGAGCCGGTCCGGTCCCGAACCGCCGGTCTCTCCTGACCAGCAGCCTCACGAGTGCGGCGAGTGGGCCCGGTGGGTCAGCGAGATCGCGATCCCGACGATCACGAACACGGCGAAGAGCGACGCCAGCACGAGCCAGTCGGTGGCCTCGAAGCTCGACGGTCCGTACATCTGTGCGAGCATCCCGATCACCTCACGGACAGCATGCCGATCGAGCGGGGCCGGCGTCAGGGCCGCAGGACCCGGATCGGAGGGGCGGATGACTCCGACCGTCGCTGCGCCTCGCGGGCCGTTCGTGGCGTCTCCCCGGAGCTATCCTCGGCCGATGCGCCCCGCTCGACTGCTCGTGATCCAGCACAACCTCGACGACCACCTGAACGAGCTCGCCGGGCCCCTCACCGACGCCGGCCTGGCGATCGAGCCCTGGTTCACGCCCGTGCGCCCGGCGCCCCTGCTCGAGGCCTCCGAGTACGACGGGATGCTCTCGCTCGGAGCGCTCGCCGGAGTCGCCGACGAGGCCGAGCATTCCTGGATGCCGGTCGAGCGCAAGATCCTCGAGAAGGCCGTGGCGAACGGCACGCCGACGCTCGGCGTGTGCTTCGGGGCCCAGCTCCTCGCGAGCATCTGCGGCGCGACCGTGGGGCGCGCCGCGTCGCCCGAGATCGGGTGGGCGCCGGTCGACATGGATCCCCGCGCCGCCGAGGACCCGGTCCTCGGCGCACTGGGACCGCGCCCGTACGTCTTCCAGTACCACTACGACACGTTCGACGAGCCGGAGCGCGGGACGATCCTCGGGCGGACCGGCGACGTCAACCAGGCGCTGCGCGTCGGGGACCGGGCGTGGGGCGTGCAGTTCCACGTCGAGGTCGGGCCCGCCGCGATCACGTCGTGGCTCGGCACCTACGGCGGGGAGATGCGCGGCCACGGCGTCGATCTGGATGCGGTCGCCGCCGAGACCGCGGATCGCTGGAAGGACTATCGGCGCCTTGCCCACGCGCTCGCCGAGGCGTTCGTCGACCAGGTGCGGTCGTTCGCGGGAGGCCGGTGAGCGAGGTGGAGCTTCGCGGCGATCGCGTGATGCTGCGCCCGACCCGTCGGGAGGACCTCCCCCGCCTGTGGGAGCTCCTCGAGGACCTCGAGGTCGCGGTGCTCTCGATGTCGGGGCCGGTGCTGCCGGTGTCGCTCGACCGGTATCTGGAGGAGTACGACCGATCGACCGCGGAGCCCCGCCCCGATCTGATCCGGCTCGCGATCGAGGTGGACGGGGAGCTCGTCGGACAGTGCCAGCTGCACCGCGTCGACCACTTCAACCGCCGCTGCGAGCTCGGCATCGAGCTCGGACGCGAGCACTGGGGCAAGGGGTACGGACAGGACGCGGTGCGAACGCTCGTCGAGTACGCGTTCACCCACCTCGACATGAACCGGATCGGCCTGCAGGTTCTCGCGGACGACGCCCGCGCCGTCGGCGCCTATCGCAGGGCCGGGTTCGTCGAGGAGGGACGGCTCCGACGGCACGCCCTCGTGGAGGGCCGGTATCGCGACGAGCTCGTCATGGCCGTCCTGCGCGAGGATTGGCTCGCCGCGAGGTCGGGCCCGTCGACGGTTCCGGAGCCGCCCACGACGCGATGAAAGACGACGACCGGTACTACCGGCGCGAGCTCGCGCTCGTGCACCACCGAGGCTTCGGCTTTCACGCCGAGATGTGCGCGCCGGGGATCCTCGCCCTGCTCGAGCCGGTGCGCGAGCGCGGCGGACTCGTCGTCGAGCTCGGGTGCGGCAGCGGGCTCCTCACGCGCTTCCTGATCGACGCCGGACATCGCGTGATCGCGACCGACGGATCCCCGGCCATGCTCGAGCTCGCCCGCGACGTTGCCGGCGACGCGATGGAGGTCCTCGAGCTCCTCCTGCCCGACGACCCCATCCCGCCCGCCGACGCGATCGTCGGCGTGGGGCACGTCCTGAACTACCTCCCGACGGCGGAGGCGATCGACCGCGCGCTCGTCGCGATCGCCGAGGCCCTGCGTCCCGACGGCGTGCTGGCGATCGACCTCTGCGATCTCGAATGGGGAGCGGCCCGTCGCGACGCCCCGAGCCGCGGCTGGGCCGGCGAGGACTGGGCCGTGATCACCGAGTTCGCAACGCCCGCGCCCGACCGGTTCGTACGACAGATGGCGGCCTTCGTCCGCGACGACGAAGGCTCCTGGCGTCGAGACGACGAGCGGCACGACAACGTGCTCGTCGACACCGCGCGCGTCCCCGCGCTGCTTGCGGAGCACGGGGTGTCGGCGACGGTCGAGCCGGCGTTCGGGAGCGAGGAGCTGCCGACGGGGCTTCGCGCGGTGATCGGTCGCCGGCCGACCCGATGACGGTGGGACCGGCCCCCCGAGGGAGGCCGGTCCCACCACGGATCTCCGGCGATCAGGCCGGCGCCAGCCTGGTCACCCTCGTGGACCAGTTCGCGAGCGCGCTGCGCGTGCCGCCGCAGCTCGTATCCGCGACGTACTGCTCGAGCGTGCAGCTCTGGCCGATCCACTCGGAGGCGATCCAGACGTTCCGGGTCCCCTCGATGGTCGCCGCGCCATAGTCGCCCCAGCGCGGGCGACCGCCACCGATGAAGTACTCGGTGAACCCGTCCTGCGGTCCGACGCCGGCACCGGCGACGTGGATCGAGTCGCTCGTGCCGCCGAACGCGATCCGCATGTAGGCGGCGCTCGGGTAGTAGTCCTCGCCGACGAGCGTGAACGCGAGGTACCCGCGGCCGTTGGCGTCGGCCACGATGGCCGGGTACGTCACGTTGTTGTTCTCGTTGGCGACGTAGCCCTGCACCGACAGCTTGACCGACAGCTGCCCCGTGTTCGTGATCCGGGGGAAGAAGACGAACCAGGCGATGCCGGCTCGCTCCTCACCGCCCACGTTCACGGCCGTGTCCAGCGACGCGAACAGCTTCCCCTTGGCGAACCAAGTCTGCTGCATGCGGCTGTCGTTGCTGTTCAGCGGGCCCTCGACCTGGGTCGTGGGTGGCGGGCCGAACCCGAAGCAGTCCAGGTTCAGGCAGTCGGCCAGCGGCGTGTCCCCCGCCTTCTGCACCGAGAACGGCGGAATGCCGTAGACCTCGGTCGGGACCACGTTGTGCTGCAACACGAGCGAAGGCGTCGCGGTATTCAGCGACGAGGTGTTCGACAGCGACCACACGGTGATCGCGTCGGCGATGCCGTCGTCGTCGTGCGACTCGTCGATCGTGGACATGGACGACGCGAAGAACTCCGTGCCTCCCAACGCCGTCGAGAACCGCCCTCCCGGCACGTTGGCCGGCCAGACCGTGAAGCCGGGCTGCCCCGCCTCCGGGATCTGGAGGTTCTCGACGAGGACCACCTGGATCGAGGAGGCGCCGTGCGCGAGCGCCACCTTGCTGATGGCGTAGAGCTGCGCGGCGGTGTAGGGCTGCGCGTTGGACAGGAAGGAGTACTCGTTGGTCGTGAGGTAGACGCCGTTCGCGTCCAGGCCCATGTGCGGGTAGTCGCCGATGCACGGCCCCTCGCCCACGTCACCCGGTCCGAGGCAGTGATGGTTCGGCGTCCCGTCCGTCCCGTCGTTCTGGACGGGGATGCTGTACAGGTTCCACGATCCGAGCGGGTTGCCCGTCGCGCTGACGGCCAGGTCGAGGTGGTTGGTCCCCTCGAAGTCCCCCGACACGGGGTCGGTGTCGAGCGTCAGCACCACGTGGAACCAGCGATCGCTAGTCTGGTCGTACAGGCAGCTCGGGTCGGTGACGAACGGGCCCGAGATGCCGGTGGTCCGGTCGATCGCCGGCGCGTACCCGTAGAAGGCGTTCAGGGCGACCGGTCCGGTCAGCGAGTTGCCGGCCGTGTCGTAGACCTCCAGGACGTCGTTCACGGTCTCGAACACGTAGCCGTTGCCGACGCAGAGCCCCTGGTCGGGCGGCTCGAGGCTGAACTGGTTCCCGTTGCTCGCGAACCGGTTCTTGAAGTGGTTCAGCCCCTCGAACGACGTGACCAACCCGGGCGTCGTTCCGTCGACCGGCGTGCTGGAGACCGTCGGGATCGACAGCGGCGATTGAACCTGAACGGAACTGGAGTGCAGCCGACCCAGCGCCCTCAGCGCCCGTGCGGCCCTGATGTCCTCCTCGGGGCCGCCGGAGCCGCCCGGGAACTCGGGGAACTCGACGCCGCTCACGCGGATTGCGGCGGCCTCTGGCGAGGTCGTGCCCCGGTTCACCACCGTGAGCGTCTGGGTGTCGGCGCCGGCTACGGTGGCGACGCCGGCCGCGATGACGGTGATGACGCCCGTTACGAGCGCCAGTGCCGCCACCGAGGAGACGAGCTTCCTTCTGTGCATGCAGATTCCCTCCTGCTTGGATTCGCGAAGAGCAGACACGGGCGGGCGGCGCGCGAGGTGGCATCACCCCCTCCCTGGGCGTCGGGGCCTCCCTTCCCTCGAGAGGGCGGGGGGACCGTTTGGGCGCCGCCGATGGCCCGGAAGCCGGGTAAGCCTATTCCTTTAGGTGCAAGCCTGCAGAGGCCGACCGCGAGGTCTCGCCCTCAGGGCGCAAGTCGGGAGAGGTCGGCCTCGCGGCCGTCGAGTCCTCGGAGCCAGTTCCGCACGTTCTCGCCGAGGTGCGGCACGTAGTAGCCGCCCTCCTGAAGGACGACCACGCGGCGCCCGAGCGCGGCCAGCCGGCGTCCCGCCTCGTGGTACGCCCCGGTCGACAGCGCGAGGTCGCAGATCGGATCGAGGCGATACGTGTCGATCCCGAGGGAGACGACCGACGCTCCCGCCGAACCGCGCGATCGCCTCGAGACCGCGATCCAGGGCCGCGAGATACTCGGCGTCCGAGCACCCGACGGGCAGCGGCAGGTTCAGGTTGGCGCCCTCGCCCGGGCCCGACCCCGTCTCCTCGACGAACCCGGAGAAGTGCGGGTACGCCCGGTCGGGGTCGCCGTGCAGCGAGACGTAGAGCACGTCGCCGCGCGAGTAGAAGATCTGCTGCGTCCCGTTGCCGTGGTGGTAGTCGACGTCGAGGATCGCGACGGGCTCGCCCGTTCGCCGCGTGAGATCCTCGGCGACGATCGCCGCGTTGTTGAAGTAGCAGTAGCCGCCGAACATGGCCCGGGCCGCGTGGTGCCCTGGCGGGCGGCAGAGGCCGTAGGCGACGCGCTCGCCGTCGACGACGAGGTCCGCGGCCGTGAGCGCGACGTCGACGGCCGCGCGCGCCGCCGCGTACGTGCCCTCGACGATCGGCGTCGCGGTGTCGAAGCACCACCGGCCGATGCGTCCGCGCGCGGAGGCGGGCTCACGCGCGTGGCCCATCTCCTCGCGATAGCCCGGAACCCGGAAGGTGTCGGGGAAGAGTTCGTCGGCGTCCGGGTCCGCCTCCCTCCAGTCGGCCCACACGTTCTCGAGGAAGGCCACGAGCCCGGCGTCGTGCACCGTGGAGATCGGCGCCGTCCCGTGCTCGATCGGGGCGACGGGGTCGAACCCGCCGTCGGCCGACAGGGCCGCCTCGATCGCGAGGGCCCGCTCCGGGACCTCGTAGATGCGGATCACGCGCCCGTCCGAGAGCTCGCGGGATGGCGCGTGGCGCTGGTGCTCGGGAGTGGAGACGACCTGCACGGCGCCCGGATGCTATCCACTCGGGGCCCGGCATCCGGCATCCCCCATCCAGGGGATCGGCCGAGCACGAGCTCCCTACGGAGACTGTGGCCTTCCTGCGGATGAACCACTCGCTCGATGAGCCGACACTCACAAGACGGAGTGACGGGGCCACGGGGCGCCCGTCCCTATCGACCGGTGGGAGAGGAATGCGCGCAGCGATGACGACCTCGGAAGGGCTCTGGGCGACCGGAGCCGGGGAGGGCGTCGTCTACGCCCGTTCCTGGACGGGCCGCTCCGGCCGCGGCGGGCGCCAGCCGCTCGTCGCGGCGCTCGTGCTCGCGATGCTCGTGGCGACGCTCGGGGTCGGCACGACCCCCACCTACTCGGGATCGCCCGTCTCGGTGATCGTCCGCGCCGTCTCCGGCGGCGCCCAGCAGGTCGAGGAGGTCGTGACCGGGGTGGGCGGCGTCATCGAGCGGCGCCTGCCGATCATCGGAGGCTTCTCCGCGACCCTGCCCGCCGACGCGCTCCCGATCCTGGAGCGCTCCCCGGCCGTCCTTTCCCTCACGCAGAACACGCCGCTCGCCCCGCAGGACGGCACCTACGACCCGGCCGGCGACATGAACTCGATGGCGTCGACGACCCAGTACTCGGGGGCCGCGAGCTGGTGGGACGCGGGCTACACGGGCGCCGGCGTCGACGTCGCCGTCATCGACACGGGCGTCGCCCCGGTCGAGGGGCTCTCGATGCCCGGCAAGGTGATCTACGGGCCGGACCTCTCGCTCGAGTCGCAGGCCCCGAACCTCACGAACCTCGACAGCTACGGCCACGGCACGTTCATGGCCGGCCTGATCGCCGGACACGACAGCGATCTGACCGCGCCGTACTCGCAGGCGCCCGCCACCCAGTACCGCGGGATGGCGCCGGACGCGCGGGTCGTGAGCCTCAAGGTCGGGACCGCCGACGGCGGCACCGACGTCTCGCAGGTGATCGCCGCGATCAGCTGGGTCGTGCAGCACGCGCACGACCCCGGGATGAACATCCGGGTCCTGAACCTGTCCTACGGGACGAACGGCACCCAGTCCTACCTGCTCGACCCGTTGGCGTACGCGGCGGAGGTCGCGTGGCGGCAGGGCATCGTCGTGGTGACCTCGGGCGGCAACAACGGCTACCAGAAGTCGGCGCCCGGCGCGCCGGCACTCACCAATCCCGCCTTCGACCCCTTCCTGATCGCGGTGGGCTCGTCGAACTCCAACGGGACCTCACGTCTTACCGACGACTACCGTCCCCCAGTTCTCGCCGCGGGCGATCGGCGTGCGTGGCGTCGACCTGGTGGCCCCGGGAGTCCACCTGCAGGGGCTTCGCGTGCCGAACTCCTACGTCGACATCCGGAACCCACAGGCGGTCTTGGGTGACCGGTTCTTCCGCGGGAGCGGCACCTCCCAGTCCGCGGCGGTGGTGTCCGGCGCGGCGGCGCTCGATTCTCCAACGCTTTCCGCAGGCGACTCCGGACCAGGTCAAGCGGCTGCTGACGAGCGGTGCGTACCGGATGTTCCTGCAGCCCTGGGCGAGCGGGTCGGGCGAGCTTCAGCTCTCGGCGGCGCTCAACGCCTCGCTGCCGACGTACACGCAGACGTGGGCGCCCGCCACCGGCCTCGGATCCCTGGAGCTCGCGCGCGGCGTCGAGCACCTCACGCTGGACGGCGTGGTCCTGACCGGCGAGCAGGACATCATGGGCTCTCCGTTCGACGCCGCGGCGATGGCGGCGCTCGAGGCACAGGGCGCGTCCTGGTCGGGCGGTGACTGGAACGGCAAGAGCTGGTCGGGCGCCTCGTGGAGCGGCGCGTCCTGGTCCGGCGCCTCATGGAGCGGGGCCTCGTGGAGCGGCGCGAGCTGGTCCTCGTACGTCTTCGAGGGCAACTCTTGGTCGGGCATCTCGTGGTCAGGGGCGTCGTGGAGCGGCATCTCGTGGTCCGGGGCGTCGTGGAGCGGCATCTCGTGGAGCGGCGAGGCCTGGGCGAGCGCGAACTGGAACTGACCATGACGGGGGCGCGTACCCGCCCGCCGGTCGGATCCGACCGACCCATGCGCCATCGGCCCTGGGCGCGATCGCTCGTCGTCTTCCTCGCCCTGGCGGTCTCCACGGCCGCGTGCGCGACCACCCCCTCCGCCGACACCGGCGAGGCTCGGGCGAAGATCGACGGCGGCCTGCTCGTGGACTCGGACCGGAACCCGGAATCGACGCTCTCGATCATCGTCCGCGAGCGGACGCCCTCGTCCACCCTCGCCGAGGACGCGGCGCGCGAGCTCGGCGGCCGAGCGATCCACGACCTCACCATCGTGGGCGGGTTCTCGGCGCAGCTTCCCGCGTCGGCGCTGATCGAGCTCGCCGGCTCCGACGCCGTGGCGCGGATCTGGGGAGACGCGCCGGTCACCGTGAACTCGGTCGACATGGGCAAGTTCGACACCTGGCCCGCCAACACGATCTGGCAGAAGACGATCCGCCTGCCACAGGCCTCGAGCGCCTACGACGGGACCGGCGTGGCCGTGGCGGTGCTCGACACCGGCGTCAGCCCGGTCGCCGACCTCGGCAACCGGGTGCTCGCTCGCGTGGACTTCACCCCCGAGCACGACGGCTACGACCGCTACGGGCACGGGACCCACATGGCCGGCATCGTCGCGGGCAACGGGGCCGCCTCCGGCGGCGCTGGGCCGGCACCGCGCCCGGCGCGAACATCGTCTCGGTCAAGGTCGCGGGCGCCGACGGCTCGACCGACGTCTCGGTCGTCCTGGCCGGGCTCGAGTGGATCGTGGAGCACCGTGCCCAATACAACATCCGCGTCCTGAACCTCTCGTTCGGGACGGACTCCACGCAGCCGTACCAGGTGGACCCGCTCGACTACGCCGTGGAACGGGCCTGGTTCGCGGGCATCTTCGTCGTCGTGTCGGCCGGCAACCGCGGCCCGGGGACGGGCACCCTGAACAAGCCCGGCGACGACCCGTTCGTCCTGACGGTCGGCGCCGCGGACCTGAAGAACACCATCCCCGCGTCCGACGACGTCATCGCCGAGTTCTCGAGCGGCGGTCCGGTCGGTGGCACGAAGCCGGAGATCAGCGCGCCGGGCGTGACGATCGTCTCGAGCCGCGCCGTCGGAAGCTCGATCGACGTCGCCCATCCCTCCGCCCGCGTCGGGGACGCGTACTTCAAGGGAACGGGGACGTCCCAGGCAGCGGCCGTCGTCTCGGGCGTCGCCGCGCGGATGTTCCAGGCGAACCCCGCCCTCACCCCGAACGTCGCCAAGGCGATCCTGGTCGGCACCGCCGGGAAGGGCGCGGGGCTGAAGAACGCGCCGCTCGTCGACGCGGCGGGCGCCGTGCAGGCGAGCCTCTCCCACGCGTACGACAAGCGCCCGGCCAACCAGGGCCTCGTCCCCTCGACCGGCCTCGGGTCGCTCGAGGCGAGCCGGGGCTCCTTCCACGTCTACGCGGACATCAACGGCGACGGGATCCCCGAGCCGGTGCAGGGGGAGATCGACGTCCTCGGACAGGCCTGGGACGGCAGGTCCTGGTCGGGCCGCTCGTGGTCCGCCGAGTCCTGGGCCTCGAGCACGTGGTGTGCCTACGTCGGGGAGTCGCCGGGCTGGGAGGCACGATCCTGGAGCGGCAGGTCCTGGAGCGGGACGTCCTGGGACGGCCGGTCCTGGTCGGGCCAGAACTGGACCGGGCAGGGCTGGAGCGGCGGGATCTGGGGGTAATGCACCCCGGGCGGCCGGGGGGTAAATCGACCCCCTCGATCGGCCGACACCTCAAAGAGAGATGAGTACCTTCCGCGAGCTTCCCGGAGCCGCGCGGCGGCTGATCGTGTCCTTCGGTCTGCTCGCCCTGGTCGCCGTGCTCATCCGGATCCCCGAGATGCGAACCTGGGGCCCCGAGGAGCTCGCCGCGGTCCTGGGCCTCTCACTCGCGGCCGCGCTCAGCGAGCAGTTCACGGTCGCCGTCGCCCACCGGACCGAGACCGAGAACTTCTCGGTCACCGACGCCCTGTGGGTCCCGGCGCTGATCCTCGCGCCGCCCGGTGTCCTCACGGTGAGCGTGCTGCTCGGAACGATGGCCGGTCACGCCTTCCGCCGGTGGGATTGGTACAAGGTCGTCTTCAACGCGAGCCAGTTCACACTGGCGATGACCGCGGCCGAGCTCGTGTATCACCGGTTCGACCTGCCGCCGGAGTTCACGCTCATGACGTGGGTCGCGTGCGCGATCGCGATGTCGTGCTATTTCGCCGTCAACGAGCTCTCGGTCGCCCTGATCATCTCCCGGGTCGAGGGGATGTCGCTGCGCCAGGTGGTCCTGCTCCCCGGGGGCCTGAACCTCCTGCACGCGGCGGGAAACCTGACGATCGGGATGCTGGCGGCTCTCGTCTGGCAGGCCGGTCCGGTCGGCATGCCGCTGCTCATCGCCCCGATCGTCCTTTCGTTCTTCGCCTACCGGGGGTGGCTGCAGAACCAACGGGAGGAAGAGCAGCGGCGCGAGCGCGATCGCATGCGGACCCTCTACGAGGCGGGCCGGGCCTTGTTCGGACCGCTCGATACCAATTTCGACTTCCAGCCCTTCCTGGGGCTGGTGCGCCGGCTGGTCGACGCCGCCGGTGCCGAGCTCGTCCTTCGCGACGAGACGGAGCTGCGCGTCTACGGCTCGGAATCCGGTCTGTCGCTCACCGTTCCCAACACACCCGACCTTGATCCGCGGGACTTCGTGAGCGCCCGGCCGGGCCTCGGAACGTACCTCGCCCCCGTCGGCGACGCCGAGTCCGAAGCCGGGATCCTCGCGGTCTACCGCGCGGCCGAGCTCTCGCCGTCGGAGTGCACGCTGGTCGACGCCCTCGCGTCGCAGGTCTCGGCGCGGCAGCAGAACGAGCAGCTGTTCAACGAGACCGTCGAGCAGCGCGGCCACCTGGCCGACGTCGTCGGGAGCAGCTCGGACGGCATCTTCGTGTTGTCGGGCGAACGCATCGTCCTCTCGTGGAACCCGGCGATGGAGCGCATCACGGGCTTTCGCGGGGAGGAGGTCATCGGCCGCCACTTCGAGGAGGTCCTTCGCATCCGCGGCGAGCCCGACGAGGACGGCGCCACCGAGCAAGGGCTCGTCCTCGGGACCTCCCACCCCCAGGAGGCGCTCATCCTTCGCCGCGACGGGTCCGAGCGGTGGATCCGCTACTCGACGAGCGGGATGCCCGATCGGCACGACGGCGGCGAGAGCCACGTCATCACGGCGCGCGACGTGACGGCCGAGCTCGAGGCCGACCAGATGAAGAGCGACTTCGTCGCCACGGTCTCCCACGAGCTCCGCACGCCGCTCACGCCGCTCCGCGGCCTCCTCCAGTCGCTCGACCAGGGGCTGGTCGAGGACACGCCCGAGGCCCGGCGCGAGTACTTCGCCATCATGCTCCGGCAGACCGAGCGGCTCGAGCGCCTCATCAACGACCTCCTCGACGTTTCGCGGATCGACGCCGGTCGCCTTCGGATGGACTCGGCGCCGGTGGAGCTCGGCGCGGCGCTCGAGCGCGAGGTGCGCGAGGCGAACCAGCTCCCCGACGCGCGCGAGGTACGGTTCGACCGGCCCGAGGAGCCGATCTGGGCCCTGGTCGACCAGTTCCGCCTGGGCCAGATCGTCTCCAATCTGCTCTCGAACGCCTTCAAGTACTCGCCGGCAGGCGCGAGCGTGACGGTCGGCCTCGAGAAGATGCACGAGCACGTGATCGTCTCGGTGCAGGACTCCGGCGAGGGGATCGCACTCGCGGAGCAGCAGCGGATCTTCGAGCGCTTCTACCGCGCCAACAACGGCCTGACGCGGGCGGTGGGCGGCTTCGGCCTCGGGCTGTACATCGCGAAGCGCCTCGCGGAGGGCATGGGCGGAAGCCTCGCGCTCACCTCGCCGCCCGGGCAGGGCTGCACGTTCTCCCTGAACCTGCCGCTCCTCATCGTTCACCCCGACCAGGTGAACGCTCCTCGTCCGAAGCGAGTCGATCCCGCAGCGATCGCAACGCCCGTCCGCGGTGACTGACCCGGTCCTTCTCGGCGTCCGCGAGCTCGGCCATCGTCCGTTCCCCTCCCTCGGGCACGAACGCGGGGTCGTAGCCGAACCCGCCGCCGCCCCGCGGGCGTGAGGTGAGCGTCCCCTCGCAGGTGCCCTCGGACCACGCCTCGGCCCCGTCGGGCCACGCGAGCACGGCGACGCAGCGATAGCGCGCCGTCCTGCCGCCCGAGGGGACGCCCCGGAGCGCGTCGAGCAGCGCCGCCAGGTTTCGCTCGTCGGTCGCTCCCTCGCCGGCGTACCGGGCCGATCGCGGGCCGGGCGCGCCGCCGAGGGCGTCGACCTCGATCCCGGAGTCGTCGGCGAGCGCCGGGACGCCGAGCGCCGCCGCGACCTCGCGCGCCTTGGCGAGGGCGTTCTCGAGATAGGTCTCGTGCGGCTCCTCGACGTCGGGCCACGGGCCGTCGTGGTCGTCGGTCGTGAGCCAGCCGACGGGCCAGTCCGCGCAGATCCGCGCGATCTCGCGAAGCTTGTGCGCGTTTCGGCTCGCGACGGCGATGCGCTCGGGAAACGGCACCGTCACGCCGGCGCGAGCGCGTCCCGCTGGACCTGCGTGAGCTGCTTGATCCCGGACTCGGCGAGGTCGAGAAGCGCGGCGAGGTCGGCGCGGGAGAACGGCGTGCCCTCGGCGGTGCCCTGGACCTCGACGAGCGCGCCCGAGCCGGTCATCACCACGTTGCAGTCGACCTCCGCGCCCGCGTCCTCCTCGTAGGACAGGTCGAGCACGGCTACGCTCCCCACGATGCCGACGCTCACGGCCCCCACGGTGTCGGTCAGCGCGCCGGGCTTGAGGACCCCGGCCTCCTCGAGCTTGCGGACCGCGAGCGCGAGCGCCACGTATCCCGCGGTGATCGAGGCGCACCGAGTCCCGGCGTCCGCGACGAGCACGTCGCAGTCGATCGTGATCGTCCGCTCGCCGAGCTTGGACAGGTCGGTGACGGCGCGCAGTGACCGGCCGATCAGGCGCTGGATCTCCTGGGTGCGGCCGCTCGGCCGGCCCTTCGAGACCTCGCGCGGCGTGCGCTCGGCGGTCGCCCGCGGCAGCATCGCGTACTCGGCGGTGACCCACCCGCCGCCGGTCCCCCGCAGCCACCGCGGCGCGTCCTCGGACACCGAGGCCGCCACGAGGACCTGGGTCCGTCCCTGCACGTAGCGCACCGAGCCCTCGGCCCAGTCCTGGAAGCCGAGCTCGATCGAGATCGGCCGGAGCTCGTCTCCCTGCCGGCCATCCGGCCGCGTCACCCGCCGACCTCGAACGCCGCGCCCTCGACGGCGGTGTCGATCGGGCCGTCGAACTCCTCGGCGGCCTGCGTCTTGGAGACGTCGTGGTCGAGCGTCGGCCAGATGTGCGTGAGGACGAGCTCGCTCACGCCGGCCTCCCGGGCGTGGATGGCGGCCTGGCGGGATGACAGGTGGAACGGCAGCAGGTCGTCGCGGTCCTGCCACGTGGCCTCGGTGAGCATCAGGTCGGCGTTGCGCGCGAGGTCCTCGACGTGGTGCGTGGGCCCCGTGTCGCCGGTGTAGGCGAGGACGAGGCCGTCGCTCTGGACGCGGAAGCCGAGCGCCGGCAGCCCGAGGTGGGCCATCGGCTCGGTCTTGATGCGAAACGGTCCGGCGTCGAACGACTCGCCGGGCGCGACCTCCGTGAACGCGAACGCCGTGCGCATCACGACCTGCGAGTCGATAGAGACGACGTCCGCGAGCTTCTGCGTGAAGTCCAGCGGGACGAAGACCGGGAGGCCCGGCCGGCCGAGCTCGCCGTAGTGCCAGGCGTAGAAGCAGGGATACAGGTCGACGAAGTGGTCGGGGTGCTCGTGGCTGATCACGATGGCGTCGATCTCCGCGAGGTCGATGTGGTGCTGCAGGTTGGCGAGCGTCCCCGTCCCCGCGTCCATCCACAGGTTGAACCCGTCCTGCTGCACGAGGTACCCGCTCGTCGCGGTGTCGGGGTTCGGCCAGGTGCCGCTCGCGCCGAGGACGGTGAGCCTCATCCGGCCACCTCGACCACCCGGACGTCGACGGCGTCGACGCCGCCGAGCGCCGGACCGAGGAAGTGGTGCGCGATCTCCCGGAACTGATGCGGGTCCCCCGTGGTGAGGAACTCGTGGACGGGCTCGCCGGCCTCCTCCGATCGCAGGAGCCCCGAGGCGCGCAGCGTCGAGTACACGTCCTTGGCCGTCTCCTCCGCCGACGACACGAGCACAACGCCCTCCCCCACGACCAGCTGGATCAGCCCCGAGAGCATCGGGTAGTGCGTGCACCCCAGGATCAACGTGTCGACGCCCTCGCGTTTCAGCGGCTCAAGATACCCGCGCGCGAGCCCGAGGAGCTCCTCGCTCGACGTGTCGCCGCGCTCGACGTGCTCGACGAAGGCCGGACACGCCGCCGACACGAGCCGGACGTCGGAGCCGGTCGCCGCCACGGCTCGATCGTAGGCCCCGCTCGCCACCGTCGCCTGCGTCCCGATCATCCCGATCGACCGGTTCCGGGTGGCCCGAACGGCCGCCCGCGCTCCCGGGTCGATCACGCCGACGACGGGGACGCCGTGCGCGTCGGCGACGTCGGCGATCGCCGCGACCTCGATGGAGTTGCACGCGACGACGAGCATCTTCACGTCGCGGTCGACGAGGAACGCGGCGATCTCCAGCGCGAACGCGCGGATCTCCCCGAGCGGGCGCGGGCCGTAGGGGAACCGTCCGTTGTCACCGACGTAGCGGATCGGCTCGTGGGGGAGCTGATCGACGATCGCGCGGACGACGGTCAGGCCGCCGACACCGGAGTCGAACACCCCGATGGGACGCGGGTCGCTCATCGGCTCACCACCACAGCGACTCCGCCACGTGCTTCTCGGCGCGCTCGAGCTCGGCCGCCCAGGCCTCGATCGACAGGTACTTCCACCCGCCGTCCGCGAGCAGGCAGACGACGTCGCCGCGCTCGAGCTCGGCGGCGATCCGTTGGGCGACGTGGATCACCGCGCCCGAGGAGACGCCCGCGAAGATCCCCTCCCGCTCGGTGAGCTCGCGCGTGGCGCGGAGCGAGTCCGAGGAGCTCACGAGGAACTTCCGGTCGAGCTCGGCCTCGTCCAGGATCGGAGGGACGAACCCGTCATCCAGCGAGCGCAGCCCGTAGACGAGCTCGCCGAGCTCGGGCTCGGCCGCGATGACCTTCACGTTCGGGTCGTGCCGGTGGAGCCGGCGCCCGACCCCGGTCAGGGTCCCGCCGGTGCCGAGGCCCGCGACGAAGTGCGTCACCTCGGGGAGGTCGCGCACGATCTCCTCCCCCGTTCCCCCGCTCGTGCGCGAGCGGGTTCGCCGGGTTCCCGTACTGGAACGGCATGAAGTAGCGGTCGTCCCCCGCGAGCCGCCGCGCGACCTCGATCGCGCCGTTGGTCCCGCGGTCGCCCGGCGAGAAGACGATCTCGGCGCCGAAGAGCTCGAGCAGGCGGATCCGCTCCTCGCTCGCGTTGTCGGGGATCACCACGGTGAGCTTGTACCCCTTGCGCCGCGCCACCAGTCCGAGCGAGATCCCCGTGTTGCCCGAGGTCGGCTCGAGGATGGTCTTGCCCGGCGCGAGCTCACCGGAGGCCTCGGCGGCCTCGATCATCGCCTTGGCGATCCGGTCCTTCGTCGAGCCCGTCGGGTTCTGGCCCTCGAGCTTGGCCCACAGGCGGACGCCGGGACTCGGGCTCATGCTCGGCAGCCCGACGAGCGGGGTGTCGCCGATCGCGTCGAGGATGTCGGGATGGCGCATCGCCGGGGATTATGGCAGCGCGCGACGGCGCCCCTACCCGCTCGACTTCCGGATCGAGGTGGCCACGCCGCCCTTCACCTTGACCTTGTAGTTGCCGTTCACGAGCTTGATGTCGTCCGGGTCGGTGCTCTGCAGCAACTTGCCGAACTTGGCGAGCGTGAGGTTCTTCCCGCCGGATGTGATCGTCGCGTCGTCGGCAACCTGGGCCACCCGCCACAGGCCCGCGGCGTCGAACAGGATCACGCGGTACGGGCTCGCCTTCGCCGCGAGCACCTGCCCGAGGTAGTCGCCGTCCTTCAGGACGAGCTCGCCGACGTCGGCGAGCTGTGCCTGCGCGTCGAGCAGGTCCGCCTGCGCCTGGGAGAGCTGGGCCGAGGTGTCGTCGAGCTGCGACTGCGTGTCCGCGAGGTTCGCCTCGGCCGTGTCGGCCCGTTCGGTCTCGTCCGCCAGCTGTGAGGTGAGGTCGTCCACCTGCGCGGTCAGGTCGTCGACCTGCCCGTTGAGGTCGTCGACCTGGGCGGTCAGGTCGTCGATCTGCTGCTGCTGGTCGTCGTTCTGACAGGCCGGAAGCGCCAGTCCAAGAGCCAGGACGGCGGCCGCCCCAACGGCGGCCCGGCGAACCGATCGGCTCGTGCTCGTCTTGGCCATGGCGCTACCTCCTCGGGGTCGCTTCCCCGAGCGTAATGGGCCGGGGCGGGTGACGCACGTAGC
>CAVOUQ010000005.1:0-45751 GCA_963699635.1 uncultured Actinomycetes bacterium
ACGCCGGCGAGGGCGACGACGAGGTGGTGGGCGCCGGCGGGGCGGATCGCGTGTTCGGGGACGAGGGCGCGGACTCGCTGGACGGCGGCAACGGGACGGACGAGCTCACCTTCGAGCGATCGACCGACGCGGTGACGGTCGACCTCCTGCGCGGCACCGCGACGGGCCTCGGCGACGACACGGTCACGGGGTTCGAGGTGATCACCGGCTCCGACTTCGACGACACGATCGCCGGGGGTCAGGTGGCCGTGACGATCCAGGGCGGCGACGGCAACGACCAGCTCACGGGCGGCCGCGGCGACGACGTCCTTGAGGGCGGCAACGGGGACGACGCGATCGACGGCGGGCCCGGCGCCGCCAACGTCGCCACGTACGCGCGAGCGCCGATCGGCGTGAACGTCGACCTCACCACGGGAACGGCGACGGGCTGGGGCTCGGACACGCTCGCCGCGATCGCGGTGGTCGTCGGCTCGGCGTTCGGCGACACGCTCACCGGCGGGAACCGGCGAGAGATCCTCGTGCCCGGCGGCGGCGACGACGTCGTCGTCTCGTCCGGCCCGCCCGACGCGGTGGCCTTCACCTCGTCGCCGGTCGGCGTGGTGGTCAACCTCGCGACGGGCACGGCGACCGGGGAGGGCACGGACACCCTCACCGACATCAGCTCGGTGTCGGGATCCGCGTTCGCCGACTCGCTGACCGGCGACGACCGGCGCAACACGATCGCGGGCGCGGCGGGCGACGACGTGATCAGCGGCGGAGGTGGCGACGACGCGCTCGACGGCGGGGATGGGGTCGACAGCATCAACGGCGGCGACGGGACCGACGTCTGCACGACCGGGGAGACGCTGCAGAACTGCCCGTGACGGAGGCCGGCCCTCAGGCGCCGCGGTAGTAGGCGCCGATCTCGGCGGCGATCGGCCCCTTCGCCTCCGGCTGGAGGTGGCCGATGCTGTCCTGATAGTCGTCGCACGTTCGGACCTGCGGGACGAGCCCGGCCTCCACGTCGGGGTCGTCGTGTGCGACCTTCTGGATGGCCTGCTCGATGTAGGGCTGGTTGAAGGTCGCCCGGACGGTCTCGCCGTTGTGGTCGCAGCGCTCCCCGTCCGGCCCGCCGACGACCGGCTGCAGGATGATGCTTCCCGCGTCGGGGTACTTGAGGCGGATCGTCGCGATCGCCTGCACGATGACGTCCTGCCAGGCCGACGCGTCGTCCTGGTAGACGGCGTCGGAGACGGTCAGGAGCACCCGGTCCGGATCGGCGGATCGCTCCGCGCACGGGGAGTAGAGCTCGGCCCGGGTCCACATTCCCGAGTCGGGGTTCGCCCACGTCGAGACCCCGGCGCCGTCGTGGAAGAAGAGCTCCCAGCTGGCGTCGTCGACCTGGCTCTCGAAGCCCTCCTTGTACCACTGCGAGGTCTGGGAGAAGCCGAGCACGAGCGTGCACGCGAACGGCGATGCCGGCGCCGGGGAGGTCGGAACCATGGTCGGGCTCGCGCGCACGTGTGAGCGAGGCGATCGATCCGGCCGGTGACGCGCGGGCTCCGTTCCCCCGCAGGCGGAAAGCACCATCGCGACCGCCAGCGACGCGGCGAGGAGGACGGCGGCCGGACGCGCACGTCCGAAGCCCCACGGGCTCGTCATCGACCGAATCTACCCCTCGCCCGCCGATCGGGGGGACGAGGGCGAACGGCCGGCGCGGGCGGAGCCGGCGGGCCCGGCTCACGCCGAGCTGCCGCCTCCCGCCGCGGGCTCGCGACGCGCCGCGGCGATCGTCCTCGCGACCCGGTCGATCGCCGCGTCGGCTAGGTCGGACCAGATCGGCAGCGAGATGACACGGGAGGCGGCCTCCTCGGTGTACAGCAGGTCGGCGCCCGGGATCGCGATCGAGCGGTAGGCCTGCATCTTGTGCACCGGCGGCGAGTAGTAGCGCCGCGTCTCGATCCCCGCCCCGGCGAGGAACTCTGCGAGATCGCTCGCCGAGCGCCCGAACTCGGCCGGGTCGATCAGCACGGTGAAGTCCTTGAAGGTGCTTCGATCGCCGTCGCCGACGACCGCGAACCCGATGCCGGGCACGCGGCCGAGAGCCTGCCGGTACCGCTCGGCGATCGCGTTGCGACGATCCACTCGTTCGTCGAGGCCGTCGAGCGAGTCGAGCGCGGTGGCGGCGTGGAGCTCCGACATGCGGGCGTTCAGCCCGACGAAGCGGCAGTCGTAGTCCCCGGGGTTCGCGTAGTCGCGCCCGATGCGACAGCGCTCGGCGAGCACGTCGTCGTTGGTGGCGATGATGCCGCCCTCCCCCGCCACGAGCGTCTTCGTGGGAGACAGGCTGAACACCTCGGCGTCGCCGAAGCTCCCGATCGGTGTGTCCCCGCGCCGCGAGCCGAAGGCGTGGGCCGCGTCGTAGAAGAGCCGGATGCCGTGGCTACGCGCCGCCTCACCGAGGGCCTCCGTGTCGCACGGCGTTCCGAAGATGTGCGTCGCGAGGATCGCCGACGTCCGAACCGTCAGCGCTCGGAGCGCGGCATGCGGCGAGAGCGTGAGCGTCTCCGGGTCGATGTCCGCGAAGACCGGGCGGAGCCCGTTCCAGGCGACGGCGTGCGCCGTCGCGGCGAAGGTGAACGAGGGCGTGATCACGTCGCCCGACAGCCCGGCCGCGCGCAGGACCAGCATGAGTCCCGAGGTGCACGAGGACACCGCCACGGCGTGCCGCACGTCGAGGTACTCGGCGGCCCGGCGCTCGAGGTCGCGAACGAACGGTCCGTTCGTGAGCACGCCGCTCTCGAGGATCCGCTCGACGTTGGCCGCCACCCGATCCGGATGCGGAACGGTCGGCCGCGCGAGCGGGATGCGATCGGGACGGGAATCGGGCACCGTCGGACTGTCATCCTCGGCACTAGGGAGCGAAATCGCCATCTGGATCTCTCCTCCTCGGGCGTCTCCCAGCCATCGAGCGCTGGGCGGTGGAGCACGGGCGGACTGCGCGTCGGCGGCCGGCCGCCGATGCGTAGGTCGAATGTAGGAGCAGAAGGCGCGCTGGCCATCCCCCCGATAGCGCGGATTCCCTATCGCGGTTGACGTAGCGTCCCGGCATCGGAACGGAAGACGAGGGCGGCGGCGCCAACCGCGACCGCCACGGCCACGAGGATGATCACCGCCGTCGTGAGCGAGGCCCGGGCGGCCACGACCCCGAGCGCCCCCAGGACCGCCCCGGCCGCCCAGAAGACCAGGGTCGATCGCGCGACGCCGATCCGCGCGGTGACCAGGTCGTACGAGTGCAGCCGGTCCCCGGAGGCGAGCCGGGTGCCTGCACGGAGCCGGCGAACCACCGTGCGTAGAAGCTCGATCGCCGGGACGCCAAGACAGAGCCCGGCCGCCAGCACCCCCTGCAGGCCGCCTGCCCGTCCCGCGCCGGCGGCGAGCGCGGCGAGGGCGGCTCCGACCGCGTAGGCGCCGCCGTTGCCGAGGAAGATCCAGGCGGGCGGACGATTCCAGAGCAGGAAGCCCGCCAGGCCGCCCGCGAGCGCCAGCCCCGTCACCCCCGCGTACCGCGCCGACTCGGCGTCGAGCACCAGCGCCAGCGCCAGCGCCGCGAGCATCGCGACGCCCCCGGCAAGCCCGTCCTGTCCGTCGAGAAGGTTGACCGCGTTCACGGTCGCCATCACCACCAGCGCGGTGATCGCGACGCCGACGGGACCGTCGACGGCGATGGGCAGCGCGATCCCGATCGCGACGCCCACCCCGAGCTGCAGCACCAGGCGGAGCCAGGGGGGCAGCGGATGAACGTCGTCGAGCGACCCGACCCCGAGCGAGACCAGGATGGCTGCGACGACCAGGCCCTTCGGCGTCCGTCCGAGGAGCACCAACGAGGCCAGGGTGGCGCCGATGACGGCCAGCCCGCCGGTGAAGGGGACTGGCCGGGCGTGCACCTTCAGCAGGTCGGGCGTGGGCCGGTCGACGAGGCCGAGTGCGCGTCCGGCCCATCCAACGAGCGGGGTGAGCACGGCGGCCAGCGCGAACGCGATCAGCGCGGACATCGGATCACCCAGACGTTGCTCGGGACGGAACCGTGCACCTCGATCCGGGCCGCGGCCCGGAAGCCGAGTCGCTCGTAGAAGCGGTTGGCCCCGACGTTGCCGCCCGCCACCACGACCTTGACCTCGTCGGCACCGCGCGTCGCGAGCCCGTCGACGATCCCCTCGGCGAGCAGGCGACCGACGCCCTCGGACCGGTGGCCGGGTTCCACGGCGATCGACAGCAACTCGGCCGGCGGCAGCGACGCGGTGTTGGCGGGATGGCTCGCCGTCTCGCGCATGCGACGCAGCACGCCGGGACGAAGGACGGCGGGGAAGGCGGCCACCGCCGCCCCGACCCCGTGCCGGACGAGGAAACGACGATAGAACCGACCGACGGACGTGCTGCCGGCGGCGAACCCCACGACCCCGTGACCGTTCTCGGCGACGAGCGCGAGCCCGGAGGGATCGGCGGCGATCGCGACGTAGAGTCGGCGCAGGAATCGCTCGCCGAGCGCGGACAGGAAGGCCTCCGGCAACGCCTCCCGGTGGATCCGGGCCATGCTGTGCGCGTCGGTTCGCCGGGCGGCACGGATGCGGGGAACCCCCGACCCGCCGGTCGGCAGGCCCCGGCTCGCGAGCAGCCGCCGCGATGCGTGCACGACGGTGGCGATGACGCGGCGCTCGTCGAACCGGTCCTCGGCGCGCGCGCGCGCGGCCGAACCCATCCGCTCACGGGTCGCCGGGTCCGCGAGCAGCGACCCGATGGCCTCCGCGAGCAGGTCGCCGTCGCCGGGCGGGACCAGCACCCCCTCGACGCCGGGTCGGACCACCTCCCGACACCCTCGGATGTCGGTCACCACGAGCGGAAGCCCCATCGCGGCCGCCTCGATGGCCGAGCGCGGCAGTCCTTCTCGGTGCGAGGCAAGCACGAAGACGTCCAGGAGTGCGAGCAGGTCGCGAACGTCTTCCCGCCATCCGGTCACCACGACGTCGCCCGCCGCCGCGGCGAGCTCCTCCTGGGACAGCGAGTCGGCCTTGGCGGGATCGACGTCGCCGATCGCCAGGAAGACGACGTCGCCGGTCCTCGCGCGCACCGAGCGGGCCGCCCGAACGAACTCCCGAGCACCCTTCTCCGCGACGAGCCGCCCGACGGTCCCGACGACCGGGGCGTCGTCGGGGATGCCGAGCTCGGATCGCAGGGCCGCCACCCGTCCGTCGGGCACGGCCGCCCGGTCGAAGGCCGCGAGGTCGATGCCGTTGCCGAGATGGATCGCGCGCGCTCGCCGGGCGATGCGGAGCCGGCGCGCCCACCGCAGGTCCTCCTCGCTCTGATACAGCTCGAGGTCGCTGAAGCGGGCCGCGATCCACTCGAGGCTGAGGACGGCGGCGCGCCGGCCGAGCCGATCCTCCGGGGTCGCGTAGAGCCCGTGGACGGTGTTCGCGACGCACGGCACGCCGGCCAGGCGCGCGCCCACCCGTCCGAGGATCCCCGGCTTGGGGTTGTGCGTGTGCACGAGGTCGAACTCGCCGCGCCGCAGGATGCCGATCAGCTCCGCGAACGCGCGCACGTCCGCGAACGGGTCCCACGATCGCGACGCGTTGCGCCACGCGACGTGCCGGATTCCCTCGGCCTCGAGATCGCCGACCCACGGACCGGGGGCGCTCACGGCGGTGACCTCGAACCCCTCGTCGCGCAGGGCCCGGAGCTGCCCGAGGAGCAGGAACCGGTGCGTGAGGTCGACCGTCGCGACGTGCGCAACGCGCGGCGCGCGGCTCACGCCACTCTCCACGGACCCCGTCGCAGGACCCGGTAGGCGAGGGCCTCGCCGTCGAGCAGGCCGCGGACGCGGGCGCCGAAGAACCTTTCCCCGTCGCTGCGCAGGACCGGCGTCCTGCCGAGACGGTGCGGGTCGACCCTTCCTGCCCGGTTGGTCTTCCACGCGCTGAAAGCCGCGGAGTCGAACCGGCGCCGCGACGCGCGCTCGGCGGCGGCCGAGCCGACGGCCCACGGGTAGGCGAAGTGTCGGCAGGCGACGCCGAGGCGATCCTCGATCAGCTCCTGCGACCGCCGCATCTGCTCGTCCGCCTCGTGCTCGGTCGCGGAGGACAGGTCCGCGTGGTCGTGGGTGTGGCTCCCGATGGTCACGAGCCCCGTGTCGAGCGCCTCCCGGAGGTCGCTCCAGGTCAGGGCGCGGGGATCGGCCGGCCCGCCGTCGGCGACGAGGCCGGTCGCCAGGTACAGGATCGCCGGCACGCGATGGCGGACGAGAAGCGGCACCACGTGCTCGTGGAAGTCGCGATAGCCGTCGTCGACGGACACGACGACGCCGCCCCCGCCGCTCGCGAGCGCCTCGTCGAGCGAACGAACCTCGCCCGCCGCCGCGAGGGCCGCGAGGTGCCGGTCGAACACCTCGACGGGCAGCTCGATCTCCTCGGGCGAATCACCCACGCGGTGATATCCGAGGATCGTGAGGTCACCGGGACGACGTCGGGCGAACACGCCGTAAGGAAGCACGGCCACCTTGACGGCCTTGCGCGCCAACGATTTCGAGCTGCTCATGGCGCTCCGTCCGCGGCGACCAGCATCGGGACCGTCGAGGCGGCGCGCGAGCCGACTGCCTGCGCCGTCCCGACGAGCGCCGCGCAGGCGATCGGGATCGCCGGAAAGTGCAGGACGTAGTCGACGCACGCGTGCACGGCGAGCACCGCCAGGGCGGCGGCTCCCAGCGCGACCACGCGGTCGGCCGACCCCGTGACCCAGAGGCCGGCGAACCCCCACAGCACGAGCCCGACGAGCAGGACGAGTCCGACGATTCCCTGCTCGGCGCCCTGCTGGAGGAACTCCTGATGCGCCCACCTGGCGTCGACGTCGGCCCGCGCGACCGCGCTCTCCTCGGCGAATCGGCCGGGGCCGACGCCCGCCACGGGGTGAGCGGTCATCAACGAGAGCGCGTCGTGCCAGAGCGCGACGCGCCGAGCGGAGAGCGCCCGCTCGACCACACCTTCGCTCGACCGCCGGTCCTCGTCCACGACGGTCGTCGCGCCGAGCCAGGCGGTGCCGAGGAGCGCGAGCACGAACAGCGCGGCGCATCCGGCAACCACGAGCCGAACCCCTCGCCCGTCGCGGGCGACCAGGAGCGCGACCGGTCCGAGCACCAGGAGGGCGGTCGGGGCGAGGGAGCCGCGGGCGATCGGCACGGTCGCGAACGCGATCGCCGCCACGACGCCCGCGACGCGAGACCCGGTGGCGCGGGCCGAGCACGCGACCATGAGCGCGGCGACGCTCGCGAGCGCGAAGAACGCGGCCGCGGCGTTCGCGTACCCGAACAGGCCCTCCAGCGGACGCCGGTCGAACGTCCCGGGAAGGAGCATCGCGACGGCCGCCGACGCGGTGACGACCGCGGGAACGAGCGAGGGACGGATCGAGCCGAGGAGCCGGCCGACGACCAGGGCTGCCGCCGACGCGAGGAGAAGGCCGGCGACGGGCGCCGCCGAACCGCCCGATGCAGCCGCGCTGACGAACGTCCAGCCGATCGACGCGACGAGCAGCGCGACCCCGACGGCGTCGAGCACCGATCGCGACCCCCGCGCGAGCCGGCCGGCCCGCCGCCGGGCTCACCGAGCGTCGGCATCGGGCAGGGCTCCCACGCGCGCGCGCTCGGCTTGCGACCCGGCGGACCTCGGACGCCACGAGCGAGGGGGAACCGACAGCAGCACGAGGAACAGCGGGAACAGCTGCACCCGTTCTCGAGCGAGGAGCCCGAAGTTCGCGAACGACGAGAAGGCCACGACGAACAGGCCGGTGAAGACGATCGCGAACGCCACGTACGGCTGGCGTCGCAGGCTCCCGATCGCGGCCAGCACCCACCGCCATCGGTAGATGGTCAGCAAGACGAGGAACGTCCCCTCGAGGCCCGCGAGGAGCGCCTGAACGTTGTGGGCGTCGGCGACGGTCGGCCGGAAGAGCACCGTGAAGGTGGCGAGAGGGGCGCCGAGGGGCGAGAAGAAGTTGACGGGCGAGAACTCCGACCCGCCCTTGGCGGTCTGGTCGGTCGTCTGCGCCAAGGCCTCCGAGACCGATTCGGCGTGCAGGAACTCCTGGGTCTTGCCGATCAGGATCACCGTGAACGCCACTAGCACCGCGAGGGTCACCACCCGGAACACCAGCGCGAGCTGGCGTCCCTGCGATCGAAGCGGCCGCACGAGGAACGCGCAGACGAGCGCGATCGCGATCATCCCCGCCATGTGCGGTCGGACGATCGCCGCCGGCCACAGCCCCGCGACGACGTACACGAGCCCCTTGACGGTCCGGCCGGTGAGGACGTGCGCGACGCCGAACGCCGCGACCCCCAAGGTGAAGACCATGATGGATTCCTTGCCGAGGCTCGCCGGCCAGAACAGCATCGAGGGAAGGAAGAACAGCAGCCGCGCATAGCTCCTGCTCCGCCCCTCGGGAACGGCGATGACGAACGCCCGATAGAACAGGAACGTTCCGATGAACGCGAGCCAGGTGAAGACGAAGAAGCCGCCGAGCAGCGTCGGTCGCGTGATCGTGAAGACGATGCCGGTGAACAGGACGATGAAGTTCGTGCCGCTGAAGTCCTTCAGGTCGGTCGTGAAGTTGCCCTGAAGGAAGTTCTCCGCGATCTGCGTCCCCTGGTTGTAGTAGCCCTTCGCGTCGGCGCGGCCACCGTAGACGTCGAAGGCGACGTAGTACCGGATGAGCGTCGCGCCGAGCTTGACCGTGAGCGCCAGCGTGAGCAACCAGAAGAGCCGGCGGTCGTTCTCGCGCTCCGCCTGCTTCGCGAGCGCGGGCAACGTCAGGACGTACAGGAGCGGCGCGATGATCATCGCGCCCCACGTGTCGTACGTGGTGCGACTCATCACGAGCAGCGAGCCGCCGACGTAGGCGACGGTGATCGCGAGGCCGACCGCCAGGACCGTGCCTCGGCCGATCGGGGCCGTCGATCGAGCCTGCACGGTCAGAACACCTCCAGGTCGCCGAGCGCAAAGCGCCACGACTCGAGCCGCCGGGGATCGGGCGCGGAGGTGGGGCGGAGCTCGTTCACGACGACCGTCACGCCCTGCCGGGCCGGCAGGAACGCCGCCCTTCGTGCGGCTCGTGCGGCATCGGTTCCCTTCGCGAACGCGCAGGCCACGTGGTCGAACGACCCGGTTCGGCCCACGCGCGCGAGCAGCCGGGCCGCCGACGTCACGTCGCCGGGTGCGACCACGACGTCGGCGACGGTCGCCTCCCGCAGGGTCCCCCGCGTTCGCGCGCGAAACACCGCCAGGCCCCGCAGGCGCCCGTCGGAGACGAGCCGGACCGCCCGATAGTCGAGCAGCGGCGCCGATCCGTAGCGCCACCTGAGGAACGCGAGGTCGCGCGGCGTGGCGAGGCGGTGGCCGAGGGCGGGGTCGCCGAGCAGCGGCGTGAGCTCGTCCGCGTCGCGCAACGCGTCGGCGGCCGAGATCGCGGAGACGGGGATGTCGGCCGCGGCACCGGGCACGCTGCCGACCGTGCGCCTGCCCCGAACGACGCGCCAGGGGTGGCGAACTCGAACGGACACGGGCACCGTCCCCACCACCTCCCAGCCCATCTTCAGGTAGCCGGGCAGGCTCTTCTCGTTCGGCGTGTTGAAGATCAGGTCGACGTCTCCGCGCAGCTCTTCGAGGGCGGCGAGCGTCAGGCGGGTGAAGATGCCGCGTCCCTGGTAGTCGGGATGGGTGGCCGTGTCGACCGCGCGCGCCGCCCGGACCTCTCCCGCGTCGTGCGCGAACCGCCACCGCATGAACGCACGGAGCCCGACCACCCGGCCGGCGTCCTCGGCCACGAGCATGAAGGAACGACCGAACGGGTTCTCCAGGTGCTTCCATCGGAAGAACTCTGCCGGCCGAACGCCCGCGGGCCCCCCGCCGAGGCTCTCGGTGAGCAGCTCGAGGACGGCCGGCTCGTCGCGATCGTCGTACGGCCGGACGGTGATCGCCGATCGATCCGCCGTCCCCTTCATGTCAGCAGCTCCTCGTACACGTCCTCGGTGCGCCGGACCGCCCGCCGGATGTCGAACGTGGCGGCTCGCCGTCGTCCGGCCTCGCCGAGGCGATCGCGCAGGCCCGGGTCCTCCAGCAGGCGCACGATCGCGCCCGCGAGCGACCCCGGCTCGCCGGAGGGAACGAGCAGGCCGGTGACGCCGTCGTCCACGACCTCGGGCAGTCCCCCGACGCGGGTCACGACCGCCGGCTTGCCGAGCGCCATCGCCTCGAGGAGCGCGATCGACAGTCCCTCGTAGGTGGACGCGAGCGTGAACACGTCGAACGCGGACGCCACCCGGAGCGCGTCCTCCCGGAACCCTGCGAAGACGACGGTCCCGTTCAGCCCGGAGGTTTCGGCGAGACGCCGGACGTCGGCCTCGAGCGGGCCCGTGCCGACAAGGACGAAGCGCACGTTCGGGATCGCGCGGCGGACGTCGACCGCTGCCCGAAGCAGGACGTCGTGCGCCTTGTGGGTCTTGAAGTTCGCGATGGTCCCCACGACGGGGGCGTCGTCGGCGATGCCGAGCTCCGCCCGAACGCCGTCGCGCGCCGGCGAAGGAAGGACGTCGACGTCGATGCCCTGGTGCAGGGTCTCCGTCGGCGGCATGGGCAGCCACGAGAGCGGTCGGGGGTAGCGCATCGAGGCCTGCACGTGCTCGGCCACCGCGAACACGTGATCGTTGCGGAAGAAGGTGGCCATGTTCGCCCAGTAGGTCACCGGATGGTACCGGGCCCACACGTTGTGCTCGGTGTACACGAGTCTCGGCCGGCGAACGCCGAACGCGATGCGACTGCCGATCGCAGCCACCGGCGAGTGGGCGTGGACGAGGTCGATCCGACGTTCGCGGACCAGCCTTCGCAGACGTCCGACCCAGGCGGGGCCCTGCGCGCCCTCCAGGCAGGTCACCGGCATCCCGGCGTCGCGAAGCTCACCCACCAGCGCGTCCTTGTGCGGCAGCAGGTAGGCGACCTCGTAGTCGAATCGCGTTCGATCGACGTGGCGCGCGCCGCTCGCGAGGAGCTGCTCGGCGCCGCCCCGGCCGAGGCCCTTGATCAACAGCAGGACCCGAGCGCTCACGATGTGCTCCGAACGAGCACGGGGTAGTCGTACCGGTGCAGGATCGGCAGGGCGAGAGCGGTGGACACCGCGCGGTCCGCGATGCCCTGCTCGCGGCGCCACTCGTCGTCGAGCCGGAGCCGCGTGGCGCCGTCCACGAGCCGGACCGGGTTACCGCCCGCCGTGTGGTTCGGGCCGAGGCGCACCGTGTGCTCGTCCTCGAACGGGAGCCCCGTCGCCGGCTCGCCGAGCAGGCCCGAGCGACCCGCTCGCAGGTCCGCCTCGGACGCGCGACGAAGTCCTCGTACCGGACCACGATCGTGCGCTCGACGCCGGCGCTGCGCGCGACGGCGTGCGCTCCCAGGTTGGTCACCAGCCAGCTCCGCCCGCTCGTGAACGCCCCGTGCCGCGGCATCTCCTCGTTGCGCCCCTCCCCCGGCGAGCGCATCGTGCGGCGCCACGAGTAGGCGACCGCCCGCGGATCCCGCACGAGATGCAGGAAGTAGGGGTCCACGCTCGGAAGCAGCGTCAGCAGGGCCGCATCGGGGACGTGCTTGGAGGTGTCCACCACGATGCGCGCGTCGGCGGCTTCGGCGACCCCTCGATAGAGCCGGTCGGCGATCATCGCGTACTCGCGAAGCTCCGGCGCGGCGTGCCGGAGGCTCCCGCGAAGCCGCAACATGGTGCGCGTCGTGCGCAGACGCACGGCCTCGCGCTGGCGTCGGTGGGCGTCGCGGGCGTCCACGCCCGCGGACTCTGCGCCGAACCCCGCCTTCAGCGCGCTCGACCAGAACTCGCACTCGCGAATCGGCACGCCGCAGCCGCAGACGCGCTTGCCGAGCATGCCGAGACCCCAGAACGACCGGAGCTCACCGACGTGCACGGTGTCCTCGCGCTCGCCGAGGATGTTGCCGAGGATCGTGCTCCCGCTTCGTCCGTACCCGATGACGTACAGGACCTTGATCATCGGGAGCCGGCCGGCGAGTGCTCGCGCCTCGGGGCGGTCGGATTCGCTCATCGTCCCCCCACGACGCTTCCGTAGACGTCCAGGTAGCGCTCGCCGATCTCGTGAATGTCGAACCGGGCGCAGGCATCGCTCGCGGCCAGCCCCATGACGGCGCGACGTTCGGGGTCCGAGAGCAGCTCGAGCGCCCGCGCGGCGAGCCCGTCGATGTCTCCCGGACTGGCCAGCACGCCGGTGACCCCTGCCTGGATCACCTCCGGGATGCCGCCGACCGCGAACGCCGCGACCGGCACCCCCGCCATCCCGGCCTCGATCACCACGGCCGGCATGCCCTCGGACGTGCTCGTGAACAGCAGGACGTCGCTCGCGGCGAGCAGGTCCGCCACGTCGTCGCGGGTGCCGAGCATGACGACGCGGCCCTGGAGCCCCCGCTCGGCGATCCCCGCCTCGACCTGAGCGCGCAGCGGACCGTCCCCCGCCATCAGCAGCACGGCGCCGGGACGCTCGCGAACCACCCGCGCGGCAACGTCCAGCTGCGCCATCGGATCCTTCTCCCAGACGAGCGCGCCGAGCGACAGCATGATCGGGCCCTGGTCCGCGAGGCCGAGCGCGCGGCGCGTGGACTCGCCGCCGCGAACCGGCTCCAGCCGGGAGGGGTCCACGCCGTTGGGGATCGTGACGACTCGCGCGGCGGGAACCCGGAACGTCCGAACCACCTCGCGGTTCAAGACGTCGGCCACGGCGACGACGCGGGCCGCGCGACGCATCAGCCAGCCGTAGGCGGCGCGGCGCGGGCCGCGCTCGATCTCGCGAGGGGCGGAGCCGATCCGCCGGTAGACGATCGGCGGCGAATGCCCGACGACGCCCGCCATGACGGAGTACTTGAGCGGTTCGCCGCCGTGCGCCTGCACGACGTCGGGCCGCCACGTGCCGAGGAGCTCGCGGAGCCCCCGGACGGCACCGGGATCCACGCCGGCGACCATGCGATGGCGCCCGTTCTCGTGATCGGCCCCGAGCGTCGCCGTCGATGCGGCGAAGGAGACCGCGACCTCCGAGTTCCGGAGCACGGCCACGCGCTGCGTCACGTGCTCGTCGTCGAGCACGCGAACGAGATCGGACGCGAAGATCTCGGCGCCGCGGCGCAGCCCGCTCGCGACCACGTGCAGCACCTTCATGCATACGTCCGTCGCCGGCCGTGCATGTCGGAAGATCTCGTCGTCTCGCTCGCAACCCATCGGCGCCTTCTCGTCATCGGCTTGGCTCGACGTCTCGTTGCTCCACGGACTCCGGAAGGCCGTACAACGTCCCGAGCCGTCGCACGACCGAGCTCGGCTCGAACGCCCGGGCGCGGGCGCGACCGCGCTCGCCGAGCCGGCTCCGCAGCTCGGGGTCCTGGGCGAGCCGCCGGATCGCCTCGGCCGCCGCCCGTGCGTCGTCAGGCGCGACCAGCAGGCCGGCCTCGTCGGGGCCGAGGAGCTCGCGCAGCGGCTCGAGGTCGCTCGCCACGACCGGGAGGCCGTTGATCATGGCCTCGGCGGCCACCCGGCAGAACGACTCCTTCAGCGAAGGACAGAAGACGACGTCGAAGCGCGCGTATCCCGATCGGATGTCGGTGGTCTTGCCCGCGAAGTCGACTCGATCGTCCGGCAACGCCTGGAGTCGGTCCCAGACGGGCCCGAGATCGTTGTCCGTCCGGCTCGTGTACAGCACCCATCGCACGGGCAGGTCCTCCAGGCAACGGTCGACGTCCGGCAGCAGGTGGAAGCCCTTACGGCGCTCCGCCGAGCCGACGAACCCGATCACGAATCGATCCGACGGGACGTGCTCCGCGGCGAGCACGTCCGCCGGGTCGATCGGGTTCGTGATGATCTCGATCTCGTCGCGCGGCGCGAGGCCGCTCTGCACGACCATCCGCCGGGCCGTCTCGGAGACGGCGGCCCAGCGGACCTCGCGGCCGCGCAGGAGGCGCCGCCAGATCGGCCCGAGCCTGCGGGTCCACGGATAGACCTCGAAGTCGTGGATCCACATGACGAGCGGCACGCCGCTCACGAGCGCGGCCGGCACGACCAGGCTCACCTCCTGCAGCCCGTTGGCGTGGATCGCGAGGAGCCGGCCTCGGTTGCGTCGCGCCCATCGCGCGATCCGGACCGCCGCGAGCGGGCGGGACAACCGTCGCGCGCGCCGGCCGCTCGGCTTGGGGATCGGGACGTGCTCCTCGGCGAGGCGCCGCTCGCTCACGAGCGCCGGGAACTTGCCGGACTCCGGGGTCACCACGACGCGGCGCACCCCCGAGTCCAGACCCGACAGGACGGTGACGAGGCTCTTCGTCGAGCCGCCGAGGCCGGCGGCGATGCTGACGAAGGCCACCGTGTCCCGGCCCACCGCCCGCTCGCCCCGGTCGTCCGTCATGTCAGCGATCCCATTCCGCAAGATCCCGGCCGAGCCACCGGGCGAGCGCGGCGTTGTCCTGCCGGAAGCCCTCGAGCAGCCTCGCCCGCGTGGCGCTCGCCATCGGGGGGTAGGACTCGGAGCGGGCGTTCAGCCGTCCGACCGCGCGGCGGGCCGACTTGGGCATGCGCCGCGTGACGGACCGGAGCGCCCGCGATCGAAAGGTCACGAAGCTGTTGACGGCCTCGCCGAGCTCGGGCGGTCGATGCTCGGCGTCGGCGCCGATGAACCGGCACATCGACCGGTACGTCTGCTCGGGAGCCGCGAGCAGATCCTCGAAGAGGAGGACCTGCAGCGACTCGCGAGGGTAGAGCTCCTCGATGCGACGCAGCTGCCGCTCGTAGCGACCGCGATCGACGTACGACCAGTACGCCCGCGGATGCGGATCCCGCGACCGGATCCGCTCGGACTCGGCCTCGAGCGCCTCCTCGAAGCTCAGCTCCTCTCGCCCGACGGCGCGGTTGTGCCAGTAGTGGGAGTACGCGCGGTCGACGGGGTTCCGCAGGATGGCCACGAGCCGGGCATCGGGGACGAGCTCCGCGAGGCGGGGCATCGCCTCGTCGATGTACAGGTAGTTCGGGGTAGCCTCCCCGACGGCGCGCACCCCGCCGGCGTCGGCGAAGTGGCTCCGGTACCAGTCCACTCCCTGCTCGTACTCGAAGTCGAAGAAGTGCAGCTCCTTCGGCTGCGCCATGAACACCTGCGGGTTCGAGCGCAGGTATCTGGTCAGCGAGGTCGTGCCCGAGCGCATCGCGCCGACGATGAGGAAGTTCGGCAGGTCGCGGCCGTTCCGAGCGGCCGCCTCGACGCGCTCGCCCCCGGGCTCGGCGCTCACGCGGCCGCCCCCCTGGCCTGCAGCGCGCGGCGGTAGAACGCCATCATCTCCTGCGCGACGCGGTCGATCGTGAAGCGGTCCTGGAAGCGCTCGTAGCCGCGCTCGGCCATCTCCGCGCGGGCGGCGGCGTCGCCGAGCGTGGACGCGATCGCGCCGGCGAGCTCCGCGGGAGCTTCCACCGGAACGATCCGCGCAACCCCTTCGCCCACGGTCTCGCGCACCGGCTGCAGGTCCGTGGCGACGATCGGTGCGCGCAGCGCCATCGCCTCGATGAGGACGCTCCCCAATCCCTCCCATCGCGACGGGAAGGCGAACACGTCGGCGGCGCACAGGAGGTCCTCCACGTCGCGCCGGAACCCCAGGAACGTCACCGACTCCTGGAGCCCAAGGCGCTCGACGATCGCGACGAGCTCGGCGGTCTGGTTGCCGTCGCGTCCGGCAACGAACAGGTGCGCTCGCGGCTCGGCCTCGAGCACGGCCGGGAAGGCCGCGAGCAAGACGTCGAGGCCCTTTTGGTACTCGTGCCGCGCGGCGGCGAGCACCACCGGTGTTCGCGGCGCCACGCCGAGGCTCGACCGCACCCGGGTCCGCCGGTCGCGCGTGCGCGTGCCGAGCAGCAGCGGGTCGCGCCCTCGCGGCACGACGTCGATCCTCGACTCCGGGATGCGCAGCCGTCGCGCCATCTCGGAGGCCACGTGGACCGTGATCGCGTGGAATCGCGCCACCTTGCGGGCGGAGAGCGCGTCCGCGAGCTGCGCTCCCCGGACCTTCCAGGGGCGGAGGTTCGGGTCCCGGAGCTGGGCCGCGGAGTACGACACGTTGACCAGGCTCGAGACCACGGGGACGCGTGCGATCGTGCCGGCCACCCTGCCCGCCACGTCGGCCTCGAACAGGGTCGTGTGGACGACGTCGGGACGACGCGCGCGGATGAGGTGGACGCATCGATCGACCGAACCCACCCGACCCCGCGGGCCCGCGAGGTCGAACAGCCGGATGCCGGCGCGCTCGAACTCGGACTGCACCCCGTTGCCCGGTCGCAGGTAGGCGACCTCGAGCTCGGCGCCGTGCGGCGCGTACCGTGGGGCGAGCGCCGCGAGCGACCGCTCGGCGCCGCCGCCCTGCAGGCTGTCGATCACGTACAGGACCCTCACGTCGCGATCCCCCGGAGGTCGCATCCGTCCATATGGCTAGATGTAGCCGAGCTCGGTCAGACGCTGCTCGATCTCGGCCTGCTCGTCGGCGGAGACCGCTCCTTCGTCGGCTTCCCATCCCCGCCACGACCCGACGGCCTCGTCGAGCCGCCCGCGGAGCCGGAGCGCGTCCTGCGGATGCTCCGCCGTCACGTCGTCCGACTCACCCGAGTCGTCGGTCAGGTCGAACAGCTCCTCCGACCCGTCGGCCGAGCGGACGAGCTTGAACCGCTCGTCGCGAACGCACACGAGGTCGCGGCCGAGCCCGGAGAAGTCGTAGGACGCGTTGCGTTGCGACAGCCGCGTCGAGCTCCTTGTCGGACCACGCCCGCCACTCCGCGAACGCGTAGCCGCTCCCGTTCGCGTTGCGCCGGGTCGAACAGCGCCCGCCGCCGGTTCGCGAGCTCGGGGACCGGCAGCTCCCGCCCGAGCAGCCGCGCGAGCGACGGGAAGACGTCCACTAGCTCGAACGGGCGCGATTGGGTTCCCGGCTCGACGACGCCCGGACCCCAGGCGACGAACGGCACCCGGATCAGGTGGTCGTCGAGCGAGGCGTGATGGTCGGCCAGGCGATGCTCGCCGACGTGCTCGCCGTGATCCGACGTGACCATGACGAGCGACGGCCGCCCGTCGACGTGTCCGCTCTCGCGAAGGATCGCCATCAGGTCCCGAAGGTGCTCGTCCGCGTTCGCGAGCTCGCCGTCGTACATCGTCCGGTAGACGTCGAGCGTCCGCTCGTCCGCCCGCGCGATGGCCTCCCAGGGCCCGGCGTTGCGGGCGAGCCCCGCGCGGTAGCGGATGCCCTCGGCGAGCCCGAACCGCGGGCCGCCCACGCGCTTCTCGAGCCGGCGCGGCGGAACGTACGACCAGTGGCACTCGAGGTAGTTCACGAACAGGAACGTCGGCTGCGGAGCGTTCGACAGCTCCTTGCGCACCCACTCGTTGATGATCAGGCCGCCGGAGTCGCCGCCGGCGAGCACCTTCTTCACCCGCCGGCCGAGTCGCCGCCGGCCGCGCTCGAGGTCCAGGCGGAACGCGTAGCGATCGAACCCGCGGGAGAGCCCCGTGCGCTCGGAGATCAGCCCGTTGTTCGTGGCGCAGATCGTGTGGTAGCCGAGCCCGCGCAACCACTCGGCCATCGTGATCGAGACCGAGTCGCGAAGCCTCGGGCCGGTCTGCCACTGGCTGCCGTGCTGGCTCGGATACAGGCCGGTGAACAGGCTCCCGTGCGACGGGAGCGTCCACGGACCGTTGGCGATCATGGTCTCGACCCGGAGCCCCTGCTCCGCGAGGCCGTCGACGAACGGCGTCGTCGGCCGCTCGTACCCGTAGCATCCGAATCGGTCCCACCGAGCGGTGTCGAACACGACGAGGACGATGTTCGGGAGCTGCTCAGGCATGCCCGGACCTCTCCGCGCCGAGCCGGCCGGACGCCTGCCGCGGAGCCGCCGTTGCCCTCGGCAAGCGCCTCGCCGGCGGATCCGCACGTTGAACTCGGCCATCTCCGCAAGGAGCGAGGGCTCGTATCCGGCGGCCCGGGAGGCGGCGATGAGCCCGTCGAGGTCCTTCGGCAGGCACGCGCCGCCGAAGCCGCGCTCCGGCGAGACGAGGAGGTGATCCGGGCCGATGCGGCGATCCAGGCCCACCCCCGGCTGCACCCGCGACCAGGCGACCCCGAATCGCTCGCAGATCTCCGCGAGCTCGTTGGCGAACGACACCTTCACGGCGAGCATCGCGTTGGAGCAGAGCTTGATCAGCTCGGCCTCGATCGGCCGGACGCGCAGGACCGGCGCGGACGGCGCGACGCGCTGGAGGAGCTCCTGGAGGGTGCTCCCCGCCGCGTCGCTGGCGGCTCCGATGATGATGCGATCGGGCCGCGTGAAGGTCTCGAGCGGCCTCGCCGCCACCAGGAACTCCGGGCACCATCGCGAACTCGAGGCCCGGGAACTCGCCCGCGAGCCGATCGCAGGTCCCGGGCGAGACCGTGGACTTGACCGTCACGACGCAGCCGGGCTCGAGGCAACGGCGCGAGCTCGCGAACGGCCGACCAGAGCTCGGTGAGGTCGTGTGCGCCGTCGGGGCCGGGGGGCGTCGGGACGCAGAGGAAGACCACGCCGCAGTCGGCGAGCTCCGAGAGCGCTCCGATCCGCAGGTACCGGTCGTAGCCGCGCGTCGGGACCCCCGCCGCCACGAAGGCCTCGGCGACCGTCCCACCGACCGCACCCAAACCGACGATTCCCACGGGCTTCACGAGCGCACCTCCTGGAGCATCGGGTTCACCGGCTTCCTTCCTTGCGGGAGAACAGCCATTGCACGGGCACCCTCCACCGACGGAGGTAGGAAGGCCGTCGGCCGTTCGCCGAGCGAGCGGCCAGGAACGCGGGGTCCGGCAGGACGCAAGGCTCGGACGTACGCGGCCTTGGCACGCACCCCCGGGATCCGGGGAACGATCGCGAGCGCCATCCCGCCGCGGCGACGGCTCCGCGTGTAGGCGTCGAGCAGCCGGCGGTCGGCGCTGCTCGGCCGGTGACCCGCGACGCGCTCGGCTCCCGCGGGAAACTCCACGCCGAGCCAGCGCGCCGACGTGCGCATCGCGTGCCCCACGACCGGCAAGACGCCCCAGCGCCGGGCGACGTCCTCGACCTCGGGCCAGTCGACGCGGCCACGACACCCGACCTGGGCCACGTCGCGAAGCGTCATCGGAAGCGGCGGCCAGGATCCGAGCGACGCGTGCAGGCAGGCGTGGATCAGGGAGGCGGTGTCGTCGAGGCGTCGCAGCCGGACGCCGCCGACCACGAATCCCGCGGTACGGCGGAAGAGGTCGTCCAGATCCAGGCGGAGCCCGTACGGCCCCAGCACGAGGGTGCGATGCAGGTCGATCTGCCGGCCGGCATCGTCGGTGTGACAGGCCGCCTTGCCGAACCGCTCGTCGAATCCGGGCCGCGGCTCGGGAAGGTCCCGCCGGAACCCGAGATCGTGCAGGAGCGCGCACGCCCGCTTCCAGTCCGCGTGCGAACGAGGAGGTCCAGATCGGAGAACGGGCGCCACGACGGGTCCGGGTAGAAGCACTGGGCGAGCGCCGAGCCCTTGAGGACGACGATCGGGATCCCCGCCGCATCGAAGGCATCCGCCAGCTCGAGCATTCGCAGCTCGAGCGTGATGGCCCACATCATCGCGACGCGTTGCCGATCCAGGAGCTCCGCTTCGTCCGGTGGAGCGAGCTCCAGCCATCCGTCCTGGACGGCCGCAACCGCGATGCCGGTCAGCCGGTTCGTCGAGATCGTTCGAAGCAACGCGGGCCCCTCCTCGGGCGGGACGGAGACGATCTCGGGGTGCTCCTGCGGTGCCAGTCCGTGGGCGGCGATCTCCCGGATCAGCGGCAGGACGCCGCTCTCAGGCATCGCCGACCCGCTCCTCCTCCACGAGACCGCGCTCCGACAGATCCGCAAGCAGGGTGGCGACGTCCCGGGCGATCTCGGCGCCCGATCCGGCGAACTCGTCCCGAAGGATCTCGACGATCTCGTCCGCCGACCGCGGCTGTTGCAGGAGCTGCCACACGATTCCCGCCGTCGCCGACAGCGACTCGATCTCGCCGCGGCCGGGGAGGGCCACGATCACCTCGCCGCCCACCGCGCGATACAGCGCGCGGGGCGAACGGCGGTAGGCGACCAGCGTCGTCACAGCCGAACCACGTTCTTCCTGCGATCGGAGCCGAAGGCGTTGCGCGCGTCGAAGACCAGGTTGGCGTTCTCGGCGATCCAGTCCAGGTCGTACGCGCTGTGGGGCGTGATGATCGCGACGCAGTCCACGGTGGAGACCAGGCGCTGCGTGAGCTCGCTCCGAAGCACCGCCTGCCCCCCGTTCAGCGTCACGCTCGGCACGTAGGGATCGTGGTAGGAGACCTCCGCGCCGCGGCGACGAAGCGCCGCCATCACCTTCAGTGCGGGCGACTCTCGCGTGTCCCCGACGTCGGCCTTGTACGACACGCCGAGCACGAGGATGCTGGCGCCCTTCACGGGCTTGCCCATCTCGTTCAGCCCGTCCCCGATCCGCGTGGCGACGTACGCCGGCATCCGCGAGTTCACGTCCTCGGCCTGCTCCAGGATCCGGAACTGATGCCCGGCGTCGCGTCGGACCTGCCAGGCCAGGTAGGTGGAGTCCAGCGGGATGCAGTGCCCGCCCACGCCCGGCCCCGGGAAGAACGGCATGTAGCCGAACGGCTTGGTGGCCGGCGGCGTCCAGCACCTCCCAGACGTCGATGCCCATCTCGTGGCAGATCATCGCCATCTCGTTCACGAGCGCGATGTTCACGTGCCGAAACGCGTTCTCGAGCAGCTTTGCGAGCTCGGCGGCTCGCGCGGAGGACACGGTCAGCACCTTGTCGACGAGCTGGCCGTAGAACAGCGCGGCCATCCCCGTCGACTCCGGGGTCACGCCGCCGACGATGCGCGGGCGTGTTGCGCAGGTCGAACTCGATGTTGCCCGGGTCGATGCGCTCGGGCGAGTAGGCGAGCAGGAAGTCGCGGCCCGCGGACAGCTCCTCGGCCTCCAGGAGCGAGCGAACGAGCTCCTCGGTCGTTCCCGGATACGTGGTGGACTCGAGGACGACGAGACAGCCGTGGGTGAGGTGTTGGGCAACGCTGTTGGCCGCATCCACGACGTGCGACAGGTCCGGCGTGCCGTCGCGAAGGGGCGTCGGGACGCAGATGACGATGACGTCGCTCTGGCCGATCGACTCCACGCTCGTGGAGAAGGTCATCCTGCCCGTCGCGAGGGCGGACAGGAACGCCCGCTCGCTCACTCCCGGAACGCTCAGCGTGCCGCGCGTGAGATCCGCGACGCGATCGGGGTCGACGTCGAGGCCGTGGACGTCGAAGCCCGCCTCGGCGACCGCGCAGGCGAGCGACAGACCGACGTATCCCTGCCCGACAACCGAGACGAGCGCCTGGCGGGACAGGATCCGGCGCCTGATGCGTGCCGTCTCTTTGATGGAAGCCTCCTCGTGTGCGGTGGTGCTCTCGATGGGGTGGGTGCGCGATCCGTGGACCCGCGGTCAGCTCGCCTCGCTCATCTTGCTGACGAGCCGTTCGATCCTGGCCACGGTGAGGAAGTTCTGGGCGTTGATGTCCTCCGGCTCCACGACGATGTCGTACTGGTCCTCCAGGAAGCCGATGAGCCTCGTGAGGGCGAACGAGTCGAGCAGCCCGTCGAGCAGCGGCGTCTCCGCGTCGATCCGTCCGACGTCCTTCGTGTCGAGGACCTCCTCCTGCAAGTACTCGATCAGCCGGTCGGCCACTTCCATCCTCGTGCCCTCCCTCTCAGGTTCTCGGTGCCGACGCGCGACGGCAGCGGCTCGTCACTCGTCGTCGTCGTGCGTATGCAGCGCACCCGGACGCAGCAGGTTGTTCGGGTCGCTCATCACCTCGTCGTAGGTGCCGCGCATCTTGGCGAGCAGACGCCGCGATCGCTCACGGTTGACCTCCGAGTACGGGTTGCCCTGAAGCGACCGGGCGATGTCCTCCCGGTATCGCGGGTCCATCGCGTACCGGCCGCACAGCGCTTGCAGGCGGTAGAAGATGTCCGTCGTCTCGTACCACACGTCCACGCCGTCGGTCACGGTGCTCGCGTAGGCGTCGAACGCCGTCGCCTCGGGGGTTCCGTTCCACGAGCTCACGATCGCCTCGTGGGCGAAGCTGGCCGAGTACAGGGCCACGTCCATGCCCGAGGAGAAGATGGGGTCGACGAACCGCATCGCGTCGCCGACGAGCAGCCAGCCCGGGCCCACGACGCGTTCCATCTGGTACGAGTAGTCGCCCTCGATCACCCAGGGACGAACCCGCTCCGCGTCGCGCATCGCGTGCCGGAACGTTCGGCTCCTGCCGACGAGCCCGTCGAAGAACTCCTCCGGCGTCTTCCCCGACTTCTGGAAGTCCTCTTTCGCGGTGACCACGCCGATCGAGGAGATCCCGTTGCGCAGAGGGATCTGCCAGCCCCATGCCCGTTCGAGGTCGAGGAAGTGGAAGACGACCATCCCCTCGTACCCGGGAGGCGCGGACTCGACCCCCCGGAACCACGTCCAGATCGAGTGCTGGTTGAGCTCGGCGTCCTTGTTGCGATGGACCTTCAGCTGCTTGGAGAGCAGGCACCGCCGGCCCGAAGCGTCGACGACCACCTTTGCAGAGATGTCGTGCTCGACCCCCTCGACCGGCGAGATGCGCACGCCGACGGCGCGGTCGCCGTCCATCAGCACCTGCTTGACGCTGACGCCCTGGAGGACCTTCGCGCCCTTCTCGTGCGGCATGTCGCAGCAAGAGCGCGTCGAACAGGTCACGCTCCACGTTGTAGCTGTAGGTCTGGACCGCATCCGGGGGCGGGAAGTCGGACGTGCGGATGCACACGACGTTCCAGATCGGACCGCGCGGAGCGGTCCAGGCCACCCCCTGCTTGTGGACGAAGCCCGGCCTCCTCCATCTTGGAAAGGAACCCCATCCGGTGCATCACGAAGTTGTTGGCGGGAACCATCGACTCGCCGACGTGATCTCGCGGATGGATGTCCTTCTCGACGATGAGCGCGCGGTAGCCGTCCATGGCGAGGAGGCATCCCAACGTCGCGCCGGCGGGCCCGCCTCCGATGATGACGACGTCGAAGTCGGACTCGTGTCCGTTCGACGATCGACCTTCGCCGAGAATTTCGGCGCCGTTCCCGTTCATGCGGTCTGGATCCCTTCTCGCGGGGGAAGCCGGCGGCGTTACCGCCGGGCGGCGAGGTTCTGCACGTGCGCTCCGCCCGCGTGCGGGACGCTCGTCGATTGCCGTCCGCAGGCTCGGGGACGGCAGAAGACGAACGACCCGCGCGCGTCGGACCCGGTCGTCATGGCTGGCGGACCTCCTGCGCCTCGGCCTCGGGCTCCGCGTCCTCTCCGTGGGGGTGATCGCCGTTGGCCGAGCTCTCGCTCCCGGTCGCATCCGCGGGCCGTCATCGTCGGCGGGCGCGTCGAGGCCGGCTTGCGCGCGTAGTACTTGCTCGCGCCGCGCGGCCTCGGGGTCTCCGTCGCCTGGTTGAGGACGACGCCCCGGACCGGGGCTCCCATCCGGTGCAAGAGCTCGCTCGCTCGCTCGGCGAGATCGGCCTCCGTGTGGGCCGCCCGTGCGACGAGCAACACCGCGTCCACCTCGGGCAGCAGGTACGTCGCGTCGCTCGCGACCAGCACCGGCGGCGTGTCCAGCAGGATCACGTCCGCGAGCCCTCGCGCCTCGTCCAGCGCCATCCGCATCCGGTCCGACGACAGGAGCTCGCTCGCCGAGCTGGGGGCCTTGCCGCTCACGACCACGTCGACGTTGGCGAACGACGTGTGCTTGACGACTCCATCGAGCACCGGCCCCTCGGCATCCGACATCAGGACGTCGGCGAGCCCGCGGTCGTTCGGGAGGGAGAAGAGCGCGTGCACGGCCGGGCGATGGAAGTCGCACGAGAGCACCAGCACCTTGCGCCCCATCTCCGCGAGCGTCGCAGCGAGATTCGCCACGACGGTCGTCTTGCCCTCCGACGGCCCGGCGCTCGTCACCAGCACGGTCGTCGCGTGGCGCTTGGGACCCGAGCCGTTGCCGTCCTGCACGGTCAACCACAGGCTCAACTCGGATCCGAGCAGCCGGAACTCCTCGGCCGCGCGGGACGAGGGCTTGCCCCCGGCGACCACACCGCGCCGCCCGCGCCGGCCGATGACCGGGACCTCGGCGAGCACCGGCGCCGAGAACCGCTCCTCCGCCGATCGCTTCGTTCGGATCTTCGTGTCCAGACGACCGACGGCGATCGCGATCACGATCCCGGCGAGCAGGCCGAGGATGCCGGCGATGGCCAGCCGAACCGCGAGCGAACGTGGCGCGTTGAAGCCGGCCGACTCCACGCGGTGGGCGACCGCGTCGGCGTAGAGCGCGAAGCCCGGGTCGGGTTCCTGCGTCTTCAGCTTGTTGAGCTGCGTCTTGAGCTGCTCCAGCTGTCCGCCGAGGTTCCTGGCGGTGTCGGTCTGGGAGGAGTCGAGCTTCGAGATCTGCCGCTCGAGGCCGCGGATCTGCGCCTGGAGGTCGGCGATCTGCTGCTCGCTGCCCTGCTGCTGCATCACCACGAGCTGGGCGAGGAGCTGATCCGCGAACGCGTCCGCGAGCTGGGAGGCTCGCTCCGCCTCCCCCGCCGTCGCGGTGATGTTGAGCAGGCCGCTGTCCTGGTCGACGGCCGCGACGACGTTGTTCGCCAGCGTCTCCGGGTCGCCGTCGAACCCGATCTGGTCGGCGACGTTCTGCGGGATCGGCGGCAGCGTGGCGAGCGCCGCGACCGTGGCCGGGTCGCTGGCGTCGCCCTGGGCGCGGACGATCGCGGAGCTCGTCGAGATCAGCACCGCGGTCGCCTGATAGGAGGGACGCGCGGTCCCGCTCGGCTGGATGGAGCGCGTCACGAAGCCGACGAGCAGCGCGACGAACACCGCGCAGACGACGATCTTCCAGTTGCGCCGAACGGCTCTCAGATAATCGAACGGCTCCACCCGTTGCTCCTCTCGAGGTCGTTCGACAGCAATGCGCTCACGGCGGCGGTCTGGTTCGGGACGCCGAGCTTGGCGTAGATCTTGGTCTTGTGACGTTCCACGGTCTTCGCGCTGATGCCGAGGTGTCGCGCAACCTGCTTCGCGGCCAGCCCTCGGGCCACGAGCGACAGGATCTCCCGCTCCCGCGGCGTCAGCCGCGCGGCGTTGAGCGGCCTCGTCGCGACGCCCGGGACGAGCGCCGACGCGAGGCTCGCCACCGACGAGCGCGTCGAGATGCACACGCCGGCCTCCTCGTCGGCGTCGCCGAGGTCGCCGAGGAAGACCACGCGGACCCCGCGCCCGCGCAGCCGACGGGCGGTGCGATCCGCGCCGGGGAGCAGCGCGTCGAGGGCGACGGCGTCGGCCCGCTCGCTTCGTCGGTCCGTCTCCGCGGCGGTGGTCGCGACCGCGACCGTCACGATGTCGGGGTACTGACGGAGCGCGGCGGCGATCCCCTCGGCCACCATGCTCTCCCGGTGCGCCACGACGACGGCTCGAGGCGTCATCACTCCACCCCCGTCTGCAGCATCTGATGTCCCTCGCGGACGAGCTCCTTCATGCGGTCGGCCAGCGCCCGCGCGTCGCCCTTGGCGACCAGCTCCTCGAGCTCCCACAGGGCCTTTCGCAGCGCGGGCCGGTCGGGCACCGCCGGCCGCGACACCGCGATCCCCGGATGGGCGCTCGGCAGCGGCTCCTCGAGCGGGTCGACCAGGTCCTCGACGATCTTCTCCCCCGGCCGAGGGCCGACGATCTCGATCTGCACGTCCACGTTCGGGATCCGGCCCGAGAGGCGGATCAACCGCCGCGCGAGGTCCAGGATGTTCATCGGCTCGCCCATCTCGAGCGTGAGGACCTCGTTCCACCGCGACAGGGCCGCGGCCTGCAGGACGAGGCGCACCGCCTCCTGGTTGCTCATGAAGTAGCGCGCCATCGATGGGTCCGTCACCGTCACCGGTCCCCCGTCCGCGATCTGGCGCAGGAAGGTCGGGATCACGCTTCCGCGGCTCCCGAGCACGTTGCCGAACCGGACCGCGCAGAACACGCAGCCGGACTCGCGCGTGCTCCGGACGACCTGCTCGGCGAACCACTTCGTCGCGCCCATCACGCTCACGGGCCGGACCGCCTTGTCGGTCGAGATCATCACGAACCGCCGGACGTTGGCGGCGAGCGCGGCATCGGTGACGTTCGCCGTCCCGAGCACGTTCGTGAGCACCGCCTCTTCCGGATGGACCTCGAGCATGGGCACGTGCTTGTGCGCCGCCGCGTGGAAGACGACCTCGGGGCGGTACATGGTGAACAGCTGCAGCATCCGCTCGCGCTCGCGGATGTCCGCGAGCGCGAGCTCGACCCCCGGCACGTCGTGCAGCAGCATCTGCGTGTCGTGCAGATGGGTCTCGTCGTGATCGAGCAGGATCAGCGAGGCCGGCTCGAGCTCCGCGACCTGCCGCGCGATCTCCGAGCCGATCGAGCCGCCGGCGCCCGTCACGAGGACGCGGCGTCCCTGCAGGATCGCCCGGACGGAGTCCAGGTCGATCTCGACCTGCTGACGGCCGAGGATGTCCTCGATCTGGAGGTCGCGGATGTCGCGGGCCGAGATCTTCCCGCCCATGATCTCGTGCACCGAGGGCACCACGCGCATCGTGACGTTGGCCTCCTCGCAGAGGGCCGCGACCTCTCGGACGACGTCGCCCGACGCCGACGGGATCGCGAACAGCACCTGCTGGATCTCGAACTTCGCCACGAGCGGCGGGATCGCCGACCGGTTCCCGGCGACGGGGACGCCGTTGATGAGCGAGCCGCGCTTGCGCGGGTCGTCGTCGACGATGGCCACGGGGTCCAGGCCGAGCGCCGGCGACGCGACGATGTCCTTGAGGATCATGGCCCCGGCATCGCCCGCCCCCATGATGAGCACGCGGGTTCGCGTTCCGGTCACGCCTCGTCTGCGATAGCCGAAGAGCCGGCTCTGGAACCGGACCGCGCCGAAGGAGAGCAGGGCAAGGATCGGCCCGAGGATCGCGACCGACAGCGGCACCGGCCGCTCGCCCCCGTTCCAGACCGTGCCGATGACGAACACCAGCACCCCGGCCGACAGGCCGGCCAGCACCACCCGACGCGCCTCCTGGATGCTGGCGTAGCGCCAGATCGGCCCGTACAACCCGAAGATGTGATTCATGAGCAGGTGGACGATCGCGGCGACGGGCACGAAGATCCAAAACGCGTTCCAGTACTTGGTCGGCACCTTCCCGTCGAACCGGAGCACGAGCGGGCCGAGGTAGGCCGGGAAGACGAGCGCGAGATCGAGTAGGACGAGGGACCAGTTGCGGCGCAGGTGCATCACGATCTCGTGAGGCAGACGCGCTTCGCCGCGCGGGGAGTTCGGATTGCGCAACACGGGTCGGTTCGGCCCCCTAGGCTCAGGAGTGCCGAAGTGTAGGGGGGAGTCCCCTCACCACTCATGGCCCGGCGCGCGTATCTCTCGTACGGCGAGCTGCGTAGCCGTGTGTGGCACCTAGCCTGGGCCGTGAGGAGCGTGCGGCGAAGGACGTAGGGAAGCTACGGTGAGCACACCGTGACGGTTCAGGGCGTCGCCCTCAACCTACAGCCCGGGCCCCGGGGCGGCAGCATTCTCACATTTCGGAAGGGTTTCGGTGATGAGCGACAACGGCAAGGCGCCCGCGGCCGGGCTACGAACGGCTTCCGAAGGCATCGCCGAGCTTCTCCAGCTGCGATCGTTCTCCGACCCCCGCCTGGGGATCACCGAGCGCTTCCTCACCCCGACGATCGGCGGCGGGCGAACCGTCGCCGTCCTGTCCGCGCCACTCGGGCCGCCCCGGCAGGACGGCTGGGTGATCTGCCACGCCTTCGGGATGGATCAGGTGAACCTGCAGCCGTTCGAGGTGCCGCTGGCTCGCGCGATCTCCGCGGCCGGGTTCCCCGTGCTTCGATTCCACGCCCAGGGGTTCGGCGACAGCGAGCTGCCGACCGAGCACGTCAGCGTCGCCTCGCAGGTCGGCGACGCCGTCGAGGCCGTCGAGCTGCTTCGCGAGTCGACCGGCGTCCATCGGGTGGGACTGTTCGGAGCGCGGTTCGGCGGCGCCGTCGCCGCGACGGTGGCCGACCGGATCGGCGCGGATGCGCTCGTCATGTGGGATCCCGTCGTGAACGGCCGCAAGTACGCTACCCGCCTCGCGCGGCTGAGCTCGGCCACGGACCTGGTCACTCGGGGCCGCGCGCAGGTGACCGGGCTGAATCCGATGAAAGTGCTCGAGGAGACGGGCGTCCTGGACGTGCAGGGGGTCCCGGTGTTCCGCGCCCTCTACGACGAGATCTCCGCGGTGGACCTGTCGAAGAGCCTCTCCTCGTTCGAGGGCCGCTCCGTCGTCGTCCAGGTCTCCACCACCCCGGAGCCGCGCCCCGAGCTGCAGCGGCTGGTCGCGCATCTGAACGACCTCGGCGGGCGGAGCCGGCTCGAGTTCGTCATCGACGAGCGGGCGGAGCGGTTCGGGCAGCCCCGGCTCGTCGGCCAGGGCGACGGCACGAAGGCCGACGTGCTCGAGAGCCTTGCGGACTCGCTCACGACGAGCACCGCCGCCTGGTGCGAGGGCGTGTTCGAGGACGGGGAATGAGCACCGACTATCCGATCTTCGTCCCGTACTCGGGCAAGCACGTCGCGGCCGTCGTGACGGTCCCCGAGACGCCCGCCCGGGGACTCGTCCTGCTGCTTCAGGGATTGGGCGCTCCGCGGAGCCACCGGTACCGGTTGTGGACCCGAACCGCGCGGGGCCTGGCGGATCGCGGGATGGCCTCGGTCCGCCTGGACTATCCGCAGATGGGAGACAGCACCGGCTCCTATCCGCTCTCGCTGCAGGCTCCTCCGGTCGACGAGGTGATGACCGTCGTCGACGTGGCCGCCGCCGCCCTGGGCGTCGACGCGTTCGGCGTGGCCGGAAACTGCCTCGGCGGCCGCACGGCGCTCGGCATGGCGATCCGCTCGCCGAGCTGCGTCAGCATCGCAACGATCCTGCCGAACAGCCTCGAGAACATCCTGGTGAAGGAGGGGCGAACCGCCCCGCATCGTGCCGCCCGGCGCCTGTCGAAGAAGGTGCCCGGGTTCGCCAAGCGGGTGAAGAAGGTCGTGCGAACCGACAACGTCCGGCTCCGGATGCGGCTCATTCCGGAGATCCCGCAGGCGCTGCGGACGAGCCGGATCCTCTTCCTGTATCTCGGCAAGCCGGCCGAGGGAGATCGGCTCGCGCGCGGGCTCGATGCGCAGCTCGGGCCCGAGCGGAGCCGTGCGCTCGTCCGGACGCTCGATGCCGAGAACCTGTTCGGCATGCGCTTGCCCTTCGACCTGCAGCCGCTCGTGGTGGACACCCTCGTCGACTGGATGGATCGAACCCTGCCGGGCGGAACCCTCCCCCCGATCGACGGCTCGGATCCCGTCCACGCCTTCCCCGACGGACAGGGGCGCGACGATGCGCTCGGTTCCGTCGCGACGCCGAGCTGATCCCATGAGCGACCTCAGCACGCAGACCGGCTGGACCGACCCCGAGGAGGACCGCGCCGTGAGCTCGTCCGGGCCCGGAGCTGCTCGAGTCGCTTCGCGAGTTCGAGAGCTCCCGCATGGGCGTTCGGGAACGATTCCTCACGCCGACGATCGGCGGCGCGCCCTCGGTGGCGGTCCTGTCGACGCCCGTGGGCGCCACCCGTCCGCTCGGCTGGGTGCTGTGCCAGTCGTTCGGGCCCGAGCAGGACCTGCTCGCCGGGCTCGAGGTTCCCGTGGTCCGTGCCCTCGCCGCCGCGGGGTTCCCCGTCCTGCGGTTCTTCGCCCGCGGCTACGGCGACAGCCAGGTCTCGGCCGACCACGTGAGCCTGCGGACGCACCTGGAGGACACGCTCGAAGCCGTCGAGCTGCTGCGCGGCCTCGTGCCGATCCGCGAGGTGGGACTCGCCGGCGCGTACTTCGGCGGCACGATCGCGGCCATGGCGGCCGACCGGCTGGACGACCGGCTGCCCGCGACCGCGCTCGCGCTCTGGGAACCGGCCGTCCGAGGCCGCGACTACATGCGCACGATCCTTCGCCTCGGGATGATGACCGAGCTGATCGGGCACGGTCGCAACGAGGCCACGGCCGACCCCGCGGAGATCCTTCGCGAGAAGGGGATGCTGGACGTGCAGGGGTTCCCGCTTCGCGCCGCCGTCTACGACGAGATCATGGAGCTGAACATCGCCAAGGACCTGCGCGCGTTCGCCGGCTCGGCGCTCGTCGTGCAGGTGTCGAAGTCGGCCCGCGTCCGGCCCGACATGCAGAACCTCGCCGACCGCCTGACCGAGCTGGGCGCCACCGTGCAGCTCGACGTCGTCCAGCGTCCCGACGCGCACAAGCTGCGACGCCCCCGCTTCAAGGGTCGCGGCGACGGCACCAAGGTCGACACGCAACAGGGCCTGGTGACGGATCTGCTCGAGAAGACCCTTTCCTGGTCGCAGGAGCTCCCCGGAGGTGCCGAGTGAACGTCGAACACCCGATCTTCGTCCCGTACCACGACGAGCACCTCGCCGCGGTCGTGACCACCCCCCAGGGGCCGGCCCGGAGCCTCGTCGTCCTGCTGCAGGGCCTCGGCGCGCCGCGGAGCCACAAGCACCGCCTGTGGACGAGGACCGCCCGCGATCTCGCCGACCGAGGGATCGCGTCGGTCCGTATGGACTATCCGGAGCTCGGCGACAGCACCGGCGCCTTCCCCGGCGACCTCCACGCCCCGCCGGTCGCGGAGGCGACGGCGGTCGCGCGGGTGGCGCTCGAGGCCACGGGCGTCGAGCGCTACGGCATCGTCGGCAACTGCCTCGGCGCGCGGACGGCGCTCAGCATGGCCAAGGAGCTCCCGGGATGCGTCTCGGTCAGCGTCATCCTGCCCGGATCGCCGAAGAACCTGCTCGAGGGCGATGGGCGGACTGCGCCCCATCGCGCGGCGCGACGCCTGTCGAAGCGCGCGCCGAAGCTCGGGTCGATCGGCCGCCGGATGCTCCGCTCCCACAAGATCAAGCCCCGCCTGCGGTTCCTGCCGGAGGCGGGTGACGCGCTCCACCTCGTCGACTTCCAGCTCCTGTACCTCGGGAAGGCGGACGCGGCGGAGCGGCTGCGAGACGGCCTGACGTCGTTCGCGGCGGAGGTCGGGGCGACGGAGCACCGCGCCGAGGTCGAGTTCATCCCCGCCGGGATCACGACCGGGATGCGCCTGTCCCTCGAGGAGCAGGTCCGGGTCATCGACGCCGTCGTCGCCTGGATGGACGAGACGCTGCCGACCGCCGGGGACGGCACTCCGAAGGCCGTGGCCACCGCGCCGGCCGAGACGGGAGGTGCGGCGTGAGCGTCGCCGAGCTCTCCGACCACCAGCACGAGGCCTGGACCGCCGGCGACTTCTCGCAGTTCGCCACCACGATCCTCATCGTCAGCGAGTCTCTCTGCGAGGCCGCGGATCTCCACGCCGGGCAGCGCGTCCTCGACGTCGCGACGGGAAGCGGCAACACGGCGCTCTGCGCGGCGCGCCGCTGGTGCGACGTGACGGGGATCGACTTCGCCGGGAACCTGCTCGCTCGCGCGCGCCAGCGCGCGGACTTCGAGGGCCTGAAGGTGGAGCTCCTGGAGGCCAACGCCGAGGACCTGCCCTTCGAGTCCGACTCCTTCGACGTCGTGCTGTCGACGTTCGGCGTCATGTTCGCCACCGACCAGGCGCGGGCCGCCGGCGAGATGCTGCGGGTCTGCCGGCCGGGCGGCACGATCGGCATGGCGAACTTCACGCCGACGAGCCTTGCCGCGGGGTTCATGCGCGTCTCGTCGCGATTCGTCCCCCCGCGCCGCGGGATGCCGAGCCCGCTGACCTGGGGCACCGAGGACGGCCTGCGTACCCTCTTCGGCGATCGCATCGATTCGCTGCAGATCAACCGGCGCACCGTCGTCTTCCGCTATCGCTCCACCGAGCACTGGCTCGACTTCTTCCGCGTCGAGCTTCGGCCCCATCCGCGCCGTGTACGAGTCGCTCGAGCCCGAGCGCCGGCAGGCGTACGGCGATGAGCTGATGGCGCTGGTCGCCGACGCGAACCGCTCCGGCGACGAGACCGTCGTCGCGCCGGTCGAGTACGCGGAGGTCGTCATACGTCGCGAGGACGCCGCCGCCGACCTGGGGGGCGCGTGACGAAGCGCGTCGCGGTGGGCAGCGTCGGCTCGCTCGGTCTGCCGGCGGCGGGCGTCGGGCGACGAGCGCGCACCCTGGAGAAACGGGGGTTCGACTCGGTCTTCTGGCCGGACCACCTGATGGGGTGGCTGCCCGAGTCGCTGTGGGTCCCGGAGATCTCCGCCGTCTCCAGGGTCAGCCCCAGCACGAACCCGCACGTGTTCCTCGACCCGGTCACGACGATGGCGACGGCGGCGGCCAGCACGGATCGCGTGCTGCTCGGCACGTGCGTGACCGACCCGATCCGGCGTCATCCGGCCGTGCTCGCGAGCGAGTTCCTCTCGCTGCACCACCTGAGCGGCGGTCGCGCCATCCTCGGGATCGGGGCCGGCGAGGGCGAGAACACGATCCCCTACGGCATCGACTTCCGGTACCAGACCTCCAAGCTCGAGGAGGCGCTGCAGGTGATCCGGATCCTGTGGGAGTCGACCGGTCCCGTGGACTTCGAGGGCCGGTACTTCTCGCTCTCCGGAGCCGTCATGGGGCTCGGACCGTACGAGGGAACGTTCCCGCCGATCTGGGTGGGCGCGCTCGGCCCTCGGATGTGCGAGATCGCCGGGGCGCTCGGCGACGGCTGGTTGCCCGTGATGCTGCCGATCGAGGAGTACCGGACGCGCGTCGAATGGATCAACGAGTCCCGGCGCACGCACGGGCGCCTCGCCGACCCGTTCGTGTTCGCCGTCCGGTCCTACGTCGCGCTCGGGGACGACCACGAGCAGGTCCACCGCCTGATGGACCACCCCCTGGTCAAGGGCCTTGCCCTGTCTCTGCCCGACTGGTTGTACAAGACGGTGGGCGCCGAGCACCCGCTCGGCGACGGCTTCCACGGGCTCCGCTCCTACATCCCGGCCGGCATGCCGCAGGACACGGCGCTCGAGTTGATCGATCGGATCCCGTTCGACGTGATCCACCAGTACATGCTGCACGGAACCCCCGACGAGGTGGTGGACGGCATGGCGCCCTACGTGGACGCCGGCGCCTCCCACGTCGTGCTGCTCAACCTCGGGTATCTTGCCGATCCGCAAACGCTGATCCGATCGGACCGGCTCCTGTCCGAGGTGGTCGAGGTCGCCGACGCGGCTTTCAACCGCCCGCAACGACGAGCCATGTAGGAGGAAGCCCATCATGACCACCACCCCCCGGACTCGCGCCCGGCGATCCCTTCCCGTCGTCGCCCTCGTCGCGGTGCTCGCCTCGCTCCTGGTCCCGCCGAGCGCCGAGGCGCTGCCGAGCGGCTTCACGGAGACCACGGTGTTCTCGGGCCTGAACGTGCCGACCGACGTCGAGTTCGCGAGCGACGGCCGCGTCTTCGTCGCCGAGAAGTCGGGGACGATCGAGGTCTTCGACTCCCTCACCGACCCGACCCCGACGGTGTTCGCCGACCTCAGCACCAACGTCTACGACTTCTTCGATCGGGGCCTGCTGGGCCTCGCGCTCTCCCCGAACTTCCCCACCGATCCGTGGGTCTACGTGCTGTACACGTACGACGCCCCCATCGGTGGCACGGCCCCGACGTGGAACGACGATTGCCCGAGCCCACCGGGAGCGACGGCCGACGGTTGCGTGGCCAGCGCGCGCCTGTCCCGGCTGCAGGCGAGCGGCGACGTGATGACCGGCCCTGAGCAGGTCCTCATCAACGACTGGTGCCAGCAGTTCCCGAGCCACTCCATCGGCCACATCGAGTTCGGCCCCGACGGGGCGCTCTACGCCGGCGGCGGCGACGCCGCCTCCTTCAACTTCGTCGACTACGGCCAGGAGGGGATCCCCGTGAACCCCTGCGGCGATCCCGGCGGCCCCTCGCCGACGCCGCCGACGGCCGAGGGCGGCGCGCTGCGGGCCAGGATCTGCGGACGAGCGGCGACCCCACCGGCCTCGACGGCTCGATCATCCGGATCGACCCCGCCACGGGAGCCCCGCTGCCCACCAACCCCGGCTTCGGTACCGGGGACACGAACAGCCAGCGCATCGTGACGTACGGGCTGCGCAACCCGTTCCGATTCACGTTCCGTCCCGGGACGAACGAGCTGTGGATCGGCGACGTCGGCTGGAACGCGTTCGAGGAGATCGACCGGATCGTCGACCCCACGAGCCAGGTGACGAACTTCGGCTGGCCCTGCTTCGAAGGGTTCGGCCGGCAGTCCGCGTACGACGGGTTCAACCTCAGCCTGTGCGAGAACCTCTACGCCCAGCCGGGCATCGCGCGGAACCCGTACTACATCTACACCCACCAGCAGGCGGTCGTCCCGGGCGAGACCTGCGACGACGGAAGCTCCGACATCACGGGGCTCGCGTTCTACCAGGGGGGCGACTACCCGTCGCAGTACGACGGCGCCCTGTTCTTCGCGGACTATTCACGCGACTGCATCTGGGCGATGTTCCCGGGCACCAACGGGCTGCCCGATCCCGCGAACATCATCACGTTCGCGAACGCGCAGAATCCCGTCGATCTCGAGATCGGTCCGACCGGCGACCTGTTCTTCGTGAACATCGAGCAGGGCAAGATCGACCGGTTCGAGTTCGCGGCCGGGAACCAGCCGCCGGTCGCCGCGATCCAGGCCACCCCGACCAGCGGACCGCCCTCCGCTGCTCGTGAGCTTCAACGGCAGCGGCTCGCAGCGACCCCGAGGCCGGGGCCCTCAGCTACGCGTGGGATCTGGACGGCGACGGCGAGTTCGACGACGCCTTCACGGCCCAGACATCCGCGACCTACACGACGGAGGGATACCACGTGGCGTCGCTGATGGTCACCGATCCCCTCGGTGCCTCCGGCACGACGCAGGTCCAGATCGCCGTCGGGAGCGCACCGACCGTCACCATCGACCAGCCGGTCACCGGAACGACGTGGGTCGCGAACCAGCAGCTCGACTTCTCCGGCCACGCGAGCGACGCCGAGGACGGACCGCTGGCGGACTCGGCGCTGTCGTGGGACCTGATCCTGCATCACTGCCCCGACTCGTGCCACGAGCACTTCCTGGCGACGTACGACGAGGTCTCGGGCGGGACGTTCACCGCCCCCGATCACGAGTACCCGTCCTACCTCGAGCTCCGGCTCACCGCGACCGACTCCTCGGGACTGAAGACGACGGCGAGCCTGAACCTGAACCCGCAGACCGTGAACCTCACCTTCCAGTCGGCGCCGACCGGGCTCCTGCTCGCGGTGGGCAGCGCCTCGCAAGCGACCCCCTTCACACGAACCGTGATCGTGGGCTCGAGCAACGCGGTGAACGCCCCGTCCCCGCAGACCATCCAGCGAGCCGGCACGTTCGCGTTCTACGGGTGGTCGGACGGTGGCGCGCAGGCGCACTCGATCATCGCGCCGGCCACCCCCACGACGATCAAGGCCACGTACGCCGTGCCGGTCTCCGTGACGGACGCCGCGTTCACCCCGCGGAACGTGCGGGTGGCCGTCGGCACTGCGGTGACCTGGACGTTCGTCGGACCCGGCTCGAACACGGTGACCGCGCCCGGGGTCTTCGATTCGGGCGTGAAGCCCCCCGGCTCGACGTTCTCCTTCGTGTTCAACAGCCCGGGGACGTATCAATACCGGAACACGCTCCATCCGACAGTGCGCGGAAAGATCGTCGTCCGGTGAGCACGCGCCGCGTTCCCGGGTTCGACGACCGAAGGCCCGACTCCGCGAGGCGGTGAGGCGGATGGAGTCGCGAGGATCGAGCCGCGGCTCGTCCGATGTCGAGTTCGACAAGGACGCCTTTCGCCGGGTTCGGATGCCCAGGCTGCTCGGCGAGGTCGTTTCCGGCTGGGACCGGCCCGAGATGACGCCGGGGGACCGTGCCACGCACCTGCGCCAAGACGACGTCGTGATCGGGCTCGTCGTCGAGGGCCGTCCCCGAGCCTATCCCCTGTGGATCATCGACCACTATCACGTGATCAACGATCGCGTGAACGAGACGGCGTTCGTCGTCGTGAGCTGCGAGCGCTGCCAGTCGGGGTCCGCCTTCCTGCCCGAGGCGCCGGGGCGCGCCGAGCGTGAGCCCCTGTTCCGCTCGGTCGGGTTCTTGAACGCGACGCTCGTGCTCACCGATCTGCGATCGGGGAGCCACTGGATCCACTGGGAGGGACTCGGCCTGGACCGGACGGCGCGTGGCGTCCGGCTCCCCTGGGTTCCGACTCTGCAGCTCGAGTGGCGGGACTGGGTCGCCCTGCATCCCGACACCGAGGTGATGCTCCCGCCGCGCGACCCGGCGCACCCCGACGCCCGCCACGGCCACGGGAGGGAGGAGTTCTTCTCCCGGCCGGGGATGGATCCCGCGTTCCTCGATTCGATCACGGGCCCGCTCGACGACACCTATCCCGAGAACGAGACCGTCCTCGCGCTCGAGGGCGGGGACGGCTGGCTCGCGTTCCCGCTTCGCGAGGTGCAGCGCTCGGGTGGAGCGGTGGCCGCGACCGTGGACGACGCCCCCGTCGTCGTGCTGGCCGGGCCGCGGCCCGACGGCTTCACGATGGCGGCGTACGACCCTCGTGCGGGCGACCGGTCCCTGACGTTCCGGCGAGGCCCCGGCGGCTTCCGGGACGACCAGACCGCCAGCACCTGGACCATCGAGGGCATCGCGGTCGACGGCGACCTCGCCGGCCTCCGGCTGCCACCGGTGCGGTCGTTCACCATCCGCTGGCATGCCCTCGCCTACTGCCACCGGGGCGCTCGCCTCTGGCGAAGCGCCGAACCGCCCGTCGCCTACGGCGAGGACCCCGAGCTCTGCGCGCCGTTCGAGCCGTTCCTGGGCGCGATCGCCGAGGCCGGTCACGCGATCGAGCTCGAAGGGCCGGTCGTGACACAGCGGCGGCCGCGCGAGGCCGTCGCGAGCCTGATCGTCCGCGTCGACGGACATCGGTTGAACCTGCACCGCATGCGATCGGAGACGGCGGCGCGGGACTACGACGCGCTGGAAGGCGCGATCTCCGGCTGGCCGGTTCGCGAGCGCGCGATCGACTACCGGACGAGGCGGATCGGATCGCTCGTGATCGAGTCCGACCCTCCGGAGCGGTTCGCGGACCCGGCCCAGATCGTGCGCCTGCCCTATCGCTCGATCCCGTGGGCGCCGGTGCTCGACTCGCCGGTGCTGGAGGGGCTCACGACGCCCCCGGAGCCCGAGGCCGGCGAGCCGGGGTTCCTGGACCTCGTTCGAGCCCTGCGCGCCGCGGGATTCGAGGTCCTCGAGCTCGGCCTCCTGCCGCCCGGACAGCTCCGGCCGGGCTGCCGCAACGCCATCGCCCTGACCGTGGACGCTGACCGGCTCCTGCTCTACCGCTTCGAGGCCGAGGCCGACGCCGACGCCTACGCGGCCCTCGAGCCGCACGCCCTGGCGCTCAAGTGCTTCGTCGTCCGGTCGACACCAGAAACGATGTACGCGCACCAGCTGTACGAGATCGCCTACGTCGGGGACGAACGGGTCCGGTGGTCCCCCCTGCTCTCGGACCCCCGCTTCGTCGCCGCCCTGTCGTCCGCCGCAGGGGGAACCCCCGAGCGCGAGCCCGCCCCCGCCCCGGCGGCGTCGGACGAGCTCGCGCAGACCCGGCTCGGCTAAGGAGGACCACGGTGTCCAAGGAGATGGAGCAAGAGATCAGCACCTTCATCGTCGAGGAGGTCCTCGACGAGGAGAGCGGAACGAGCCTGCGCCCGGATCAGCCGTTGCTGACGGGCTTGTTGGACTCGTTCGGCCTCATGTCGCTCCTCGCGTTCATCGAGGAGAACTACAACGTCACGATCCCGAACAACGAGGTGGTGACCGACAACTTCCGCAACGTGGAGGTGCTCGCCGCCTACGTCGAGAGCAAGCGGCAGCGCAACGGCTCGTAGGACGAGTCCCGGCGCCCGCTCCGGCTACTCGGCCTCGTGGGCCGAGAGCTCGCCCCCGCGGCCGATCCGGGACGCCTGCCGCTTGAGCCTGCTTCCCACGCCCTTGCCCTTCAGCGCGGCGACGTGGGCCGAGGCCTCGAGCTTGACCGCCGTCGAGATCGACGGGCACCCTCGCCCGTAGCCGAGCTCGGCCAGCAGGTCCCCCGCCACCGCCTCGAAGGCCATGAGCTGGTCGGGGGCCATCTGGGTTCGCCAGTCGCGGAGCCCCGGCGTCGGGGGCTTCGTCGCCGACGCGTGGTAGGCGGCCCGGTTGTCGCGGGCGCCGACCGACGAGGCGTCGTCACGGTGGTAGTCGAGCATGTGCTCGTCGAAGGGAAGGGACGCGTGCGCGCAGATGCGCGAGAGCGTGGCGCGAGTGTCGCGGACCAGCTCCTCGTAGCGGATCTCGAGGCACCGATCGTCGCCGAGAAGCCGCGCGTCGCGAAGGCCGGTCCCGACGTCCCGGCGCCACTTCACGGCGCACCCCCAGATATCGGTGGGGCCCCAGGGAACGGAGAGATAGGAAAGGGCGACGTCTCGTCCGTCGCGGATCACGTGCACGAACCGGCCCGTCGGGAAGAGCTCCGCGAGCAACGGGATCCACAGGACGTAGATGGGCGTCTTGTCGCCCCATCGGATCTTCCCCTGCTGATCGGCGTACGCCTGGAAGACGGCGGCGATCACGTCGGCGAAGCTCGGCTCGCTGCAGCGCATCCACGCGTCGCCGCACGACCTCCTCGGGGACCTCCCACAGCTGGAACATCGAGGTGCGCTGGATGTGGGCGAGCATGCGCGGGACGTCGGGAGCGCGTTCGCCCCCGAACTGCTTGCGGGCCTTCCACATGGGAACGATGAAGTGCGACTCCCACGGGATCGCGAGCTGCGGGTGAGCCGACAGCATCATGCGCAGCATCGTCGTGCCCGACCGGCCGCACCCCACGACGAACACCGGCGGGCCGCCGAGACCGTCGGCGGGGGCTTCGGTCACCCGCGCTCCGCCGGGCCATCGGGGCCGCTGCACGCCGAGGTCGAGACCCGTGGGCCGCATCATGCGTAGAACTCGGCGATGGTCCGCCCGATCGGCCCGGCGGCCTCGTCCACCAGATGCCCGGCCGAGTCCCGGTAGTCGTCACACGTCCGCACCTCGGGCGAGAACCCGGCCACCACGTCCCCACCGACGGCCTGCGCGATCGCGGCGTCGATCGTCGGATGGTTCACGCTGGCTCGCACCGGCTCGCCGTGATGCGTGCAGGTCTGGTGCCCCGGCCCGCCCACCACCGGCTGGAGCAGGATCTGCTCGACGCTGGGGTACTTGTCGCCCACGGTCTGCACGGCCGCCAGGATGTCCGTCGTCCAGACGCTCACGTCGTCCTCGAAGACCTGTTTGCTGATCGTGAGGACGACGCGATCGGGAGCGTCCGACCCGCTGGCGCACGGCGACTGGATCCGCGCGGACCAGCCCGAGAAGTTCGGGTCGGCCCACAGCTCGATCGCGGCGCCGCTGCGCCACAGCAGCTGCCATCCGGCGGTGCCGACGACCTCCTCGAAGTCGGGCGCGTCGAGATACCACTGGCGCGACTGGCTGAAGCCGATGACCTCGGTGCACGTGAAGTCGCCGCCACCGGCCGCCGGCTCCACCTCGAGCCAGCCGGTGTCGGGCGCTCGATCGGTGCACGGATCGCACGCCGCCTGGTTTCGAAAGCGGGTGCGCGCGAAGAGCTGCACCGCCCCCGCCGGGTTCGCGGGCGAGCCCTCAGAGAGCTCGAACTGCACCTTGTGGTGGCTCGGCCGTTCGACGGGCAGGCGTTCGACGACCTGACCCGAGGCGCTCAGCTCCGCGACGAGACCGCTCGGCGTGCGGAGCACGCGGGCTGCGACGTCCGCCGCCCCGTCCAGGTCCGTGTCGATCTTCACGACGAGCCGGTCGGGGCCGCTTTGGCCGAGCGTCGACAGCGACCAGTCGTCCCAGGTGGTCACCGTCACGGTGAGCGACCCTGAGGTGTCGTCCTGGGCGACCGCGAACCGGCGGAGGTCGAGCCGCCCGCCGGCGTCGGCGGGGTCGGTGGCGGCTTGGGCCCCGCTCCGCGCCGCCTGCAGGATCAGCGGCGTGCCGAGCGACCACCAGACAGAGCACGATGCGCGCGACGCGCGAGCCGCTCACCGGCGTCGCGTCAGCCCGCGGCGCCCGGCGCGGCGGACGGAAACTCGCCACTGGTCCGGGACTCCGTCACGTCGCGCAGGTACAGGTCGATGACCTCGTCGGCCGGGCCGTCCGCCCGGACCTGGCCGCGGACGAGATACACGACTCGCTTACAGAGGCGTCGCACGTCGGGCAGGATGTGCGAGACGAACACGATCGTTTGCCCCTGCGCCAGCAGCAGGTCCATCCGCTCGAGGCACTTGCGCTGGAACGATTCGTCGCCCACCGAGAGCACCTCGTCGATCAGCAAGATGTCGGGCTCGAGGTGGACGGCGACCGAGAAGCCCAGGCGGACCTCCATGCCCGAGGAGTACCGCTTGACCGGCGTGTCGATGAACTTGCCGATCTCCGCGAACTCCACGATCTGGTCGAAGCGCTTGCGGACCTCCTTGCGCGACAGTCCGAGGATCGTCCCGTAGAGGAACACGTTCTCGCGACCCGTCAGCTCGGGGTGGATCCCGCTTCGAATCTCGATGAGCGATCCGATGCGCCCGCGCGTCCGCACGCGGCCCGACCACGGGTCGGTGACCCGGCTGATGAGCTTCAGCGAGGTCGACTTCCCGCTCCCGTTGGGTCCGATGATCCCGACCGACTCGGTCTCGTTGATCTGCAGCGACACATCCGCCAGCGCCCAGATTTCGTTGTACTTCTCGCCGCGACGCTGGGCGCGCTTGGCCTCGCCGTCCGGGCTCAGCCGCCGGGAGTGCGTGCGTTTGCCCGATCCCAGCCGATACCGTTTCCAGACGTTCTCGAGCGAGACCATCGGGGTGCCGTTAGATGACATCGGCGAAGGTCCCGTCGATCCGCTTGTACCAGCGATACAGGAAGACCAAGCTGACGAAGCCGATCGCCGCCGCCGACGCGCAGCGGCTTCCACGCGGGCCACAGCCCGTGGGCGAGCACCCGGCGGTAGCCGTCCATGATCGGCACCGAGGGGTTCAGGTAGGGATACCACTTCGCGAGCCCGGGCGGAAGCGCCCCGACCGCCTTGCTGATCGGGTAGGCGACGGGGGTCGCGTACATCCAGGATCGTGAGCAGCATCGGCATGCCGTACCGGACGTCCCGGTAGTAGACGGTTGTGGCGGAAGCGAACAGCGTGACGGCGAGCGAGTAGACGAGCCGTCAGCAGGAGCAGCAGCGGGAACGCGAGCCACGTCATCGTCGGGAAGTAGCCGAACCCGAACAGCATCGCGAACAGGATTGCGCACGAGATCGAGGAAGTCGAAGCCGGCGGAGAGCACGGACGTCAGCGGGAAGATCTCGCGCGGACAGTAGATCTTCCGGATCGTCCCGGACGCGCCGATGATGCTGTTCGTCCCGTAGCCGATCGAGCCCGAGAAGAGCCCCCACGGCACGAGGGCGCAGTAGGCGAAGATCGGATACGGCAGCCCTTCGCTCCCGACCTTCGCGATCTTCCCGAAGACGAAGGTGAAGACGACCATCAGCATCAGCGGCTGCAGGATCGCCCACAGGGCACCGAGCTTGGCCTGCTTGTAGCGGACCTTCAGATCCCGCTCGACGAACGTGAACAGGAGCTCGCTAGCACGGATCAGCTCGGCGAGCGACCGGCGGAGCGGCCTTCGGTAGCGCTGGCGAGACGGCGGTTCGACCTCCAGGTCCCGGGTGGTGAGCGGGTTCACCCGAGGGAGCACACGATGGGAGCTCTCCTCCTCCGCGATCTGCTCCTCGCTCACCGACATCGCGCCGACCCGGAGCTGCTCGCGGTGAGCACGCTTGACGAATGGACGCTCGGGCGGCACGTCGGCGGGCGCCGAGTCGGTCGGCTCGTCTTCGGCGATCGAGTTCGGGTCGACGGGCGTCATCGGAGGGACATCACCACGTGGTTGTCAGGCCGTCGGGCCGTGGTCTGGAACGACAACGATACCTCGTGACACGCGGGTATTGGCGCTTCGGGCGGGAGCACACATCATGATCCCATCCGTGCCTGTCTTCGGCCATGCGGGATTTCCCCGAGCGCCCTCCGACGGCTTTCGGCGAACGCCAACGCCGGGGGCGATGCGCCTACGCCTCGGGACCGATGCGAGCGGTGGTAGGCATGAGTACGCTGCCGCCCATGGAGCGGGAGGGTTCCCAGCCCAACCTCGACCCGGCCGATTCCGGGCACGGCGACGGCGTCACGGGGTTCGGCGTGCCGATGGACTACGTTCCTCGGCGCCACGCGGACGTCCTCGAGCTCGACCTCGAGGACGGCCTGATCCTGTACGACCGCGACTCGAGCCTCGTTCACCATCTGAATCCCTCGGCGCGAATCGTCTGGTTCTTGTGCGACGGCTCGGCGAGCGTGCGCCAGCTCGCCCAGGAGATCGGCGACGAGTACGGGCTCGACCCCGGCCCCATCCGGTCGCAGATCGCCGATCTGGTTGCGGAGCTCGATGCCGTCGGCCTGCTCGAGGACGCGGGGGTCACCCCGGAGCCCGGGGGAAGCCTCGTGAGTACGCCATTCATCGTAGTCGAATCCCCATCGGGCCTCTTGAGCAGGTGTTTCCGCGGCTCGAAGAACCAGATCTTCCTGTAGGACATACCTCAAACGTCGCATTCGAAGCGCGGAGCGCGTTCGTATCATCGCCCCATACATCCGCTGGAGGGACGATGCCCGAGGACAAGAGTTCCGAGCTGAACCGCCGAACGTTCATACGGCGCGCCGCCGCGACGACGGCTGCCGCCGTGTGGGCGGCTCCGGTCATTCAGACCGTGGCGGCCACGCCGGCCTTCGCGCAAACCCAGGGAAGCCCCTCCCCCGGGCAGTGCTTCAAGAAGACGGATCCCAGCGCCGGCAAGACGAACGGGTGCATCGAGACGTGCATCGCCTCCGGGTGCAAGCACTCGAACGAGGAGTGCAAGACGATCTGCTACGGGTCGTGCAACCTTCCGGAGGAGGCGTGCGCGAGCGAGTTCTGCGACCCGCGCTGCTGGAGCTGCGACGAAGCCGGAAGCGTGCTCTTCGTCTGCTAGTCGGGTCGACCGAGAACCACGGCCGTCGAGCCGCCACCTCGAGCTCGAACACGTCTCGCGGCCAGGGCTCGGGGCACGCCGTGCGCATCGACTAGCGCATCCGCTCCGAGAGCAGCTCGGCGCGCTCCTCGATGCTTCCGCCGTCGAGCCCGAACGCCTGCGCGCCATCCGCGATCTGCGAGAGCAAGACGACGCCTCGTTCGGCGTAGCGGTAGAGGTTGAACGAAAGCGCCGCCATCCTTCGCACGGCCTCCGCTCGAGGAAGCGACGTCAGCCGCGGCGGGCCATTCCGGTCGAAGGACGGAAACACGAGCCAGCGAACGGCCGACGGTTTCCCGATCGATCCCCCGAGGTCCTCCGGCGCGACGAACCTCGCGGCGAGCGCCACGAGGTCGTCGGTACCTTCGTCCGCACGGGACTCCCGAGAGCGGTCGAGCCCCGGGTCGGGGTCCAGGGAGATGCGCTTGGGAAACGGATGCGCGAGCCGATCCTCGGGCCCGATCACGCCGAGCTCATCGGATAGGTAGTCGAACCCGAGACCGAGAAGGGCGGCCACCAGCGAGGACTTGCCGACGTCGGCCTCGCCGACGATGAGCGCCGCCCCGTCATCGCGAACGACGCCGCCGGCGTGGAGCAGCAGGTAGTCGCGGGTCTTCTGCGGCACGCACGCGTGCACGTCCCACACCACGTGCTCGAGCAGACGCGAGCGCGACGAGGTCCGCAGCTTGAGCTCATCGTCCCGGAAGTAGGACATCGTCGGCGGGTCGGCGCCGACGTCCTCCTTCTGCGGGTACACCAGCAGGCGGACGGGGTCCGGATCGGAATCCGGTCGCGAGAACGGCGCGAGATGCCATCGCAGGCGCTCGGCGAGCATCGCGTCCGTCGAGCGCACGGTGAACGGGATCGACAGGAGCCGGTAGGAGTCCTCGGCGACCCAGACCGGGTCGAACGTCTGCTCCATTGAAGCTCCTCGCTCGGGTCGCAGAGCGCAATGGTTCCCCTGCAACGAGAAGCAGGAGGCGCCTACTATAGCAACCGTGCCCCCGCGGCTCCTGCTCGTCGATCCGCAACCGCTGTTCTGCGAGGCGCTCACCTCGACGCTCGCCGAGGACGGCCGCGTCGAGGTGGTCGCGTGGACTACGAACGAGCGCGAGGCGGTGGCGCTCGCGACGTCGGCCGCTCCGGAGGTGATCCTCACCGAGCTGGAGCTCGCTCCGGGGTCCGGCCTCAACCTCGTCCGCCGGCTTCGCGACCGAGCGCGCGTGGTCGTCCTGACTCGACGCGACGAGGGCGAGGTGCTGCTCGACGTGGTCGCCGCCGGCGCCGTCGGCTGCCTGAGCCATTCCCTCGTGCCGGGCGAGCTCGCTCGGTTGCTGGTCGAGTCGACCTCGGGCGGCTTCGTCCTCGACGCCCGACGGCTCCTGCAGACCCTGCGCGGCGCGGCCGCGCAGCCGCCGGCCGGCGCGGCCCGTCCGGAGCTGGCTCGGCTCACGCCGCGGGAGAAGGAGGTGCTCGAACTGGTCGCGCGAGGGCTGGACACCCGCGGGATCGCGGAGGCTCTCTACCTCAGCCCCGAGACCGCCCGGACCCACGTGCGCAACGTCCTTCGCAAGCTCGGCGTCCATTCGCGCGTCGAGGCGGCACGGCTGGCTCTTCGCTCGGGCCTGTCGCCGCCGGAGGGCGGGGTCCTGCGGATCCTGGGCCCGGATCTGAAGTCGCCGTGATGGGACGTCGCGCATGAGCGATCGACGCACCGTGGTGGTGGCCTCGGCGGACCGGCTCTTCTCCGAGTCCGTGGCCCGCCATCTGCACGAGCGCGGCTGGGACGCGACGACCGCCGAGGACGGGGTCGCCACGCTCACCTCCATCCGGCGGGCCACCCCCAACGCCGTCCTGGTGCTCGGGGGCCTCGCCCGACTCGACACGGCCAACCTGGCCCGCCAGGTCCATCGGCGCTGGACCGGCGTTCGGATCGTCGCGGTGGGTGGGGATCCGGCGCCGGGGGTGCGAACGCTCTCGAGCTCGGCGGCCGCGGACGAGGTTGCGGCCGCGCTCGCGGGATCCGGTCCGGCGCTCGCGGACGACTCGGCCGGCGATCGCGTCGACGACATCGTGCTGCTTCGCTCTCTCACCCGCCGCGAGCTCGCGATCCTTCGCCTGCTGGGGCGGGGCGTCGACACCCCGGGGATCGCCGACACGCTCGGCATCAGCGTGCATACGGTTCGGACGCACCTGCAGAACCTCTACGCGAAGCTCGGCTGTCACAGCCGGCTGGAGGTCGTGCGACTCGCCGCTCGCCACGGCCTCCTCGAGGGCGGGCCGTCTCCGAAGGCGGGCACGGACGGGACGGCCGGCGCCCCGCGGCCGAGGAGGCG
>CAVOUQ010000006.1:0-7729 GCA_963699635.1 uncultured Actinomycetes bacterium
TCAGGTTCGGTCAAACTTGACCGCAAACGAACACCCGAGCTAGCCTGCGACGCGATGGGCCTGGACCCCGACCTTGCCAGGGTCGTCGAGGCCCTTCCCGCCTGGGCGGGCGCCGAGATCCGGGCCGAGCCGCTCGGCGGCGGGATCACCAACCGCAACTTCAAGGTGGAGGTCGGCGAGGAGTCCTTCGTGGTCCGGCTCGCCGGGCGCGACACCGAGCTCCTGGGGATCGACCGCGACGCCGAGCGGGCGGCGACGGAGGCGGCGTGCTCGGCGGGCGTCGCGCCAGAGGTCGTCGCGTTCCTACCCGAGCTCCGGGCGCTCGTGACCCGCTTCGTGCCGGCCGAGCCCCTTCCCCCCGAGGACCTCGAGGACCCCGAGACGATGGCGGCCGTCGTCCGCTCGGTCCGCGCGATCCACGGGATGGCCTCGCTCCCGTCGCGGTTCGACGCGTTCGAGGTCGTGCGCGCGTACCGATCGGTGGCGACGGAGCACGGCGTGACGATCCCGGCGACCTACACCCAGGCGCTCGCCGTCGCCGACCGGATCGCCGAGGTGTTCGCGGCGAGCCCGATCCCGACCTGCCCGTGCCACGACGACCTGCTCAACGCCAACTTCCTGCGCACGCCGGAGCGGATCGTGATCGTCGACTACGAGTACGCGGGGATGGGCGACCGGTTCTTCGATCTCGGCAACTTCGCCGTCAACAACGGCATCAGCGACGAGGCGGCGGAGCGGCTGCTGGAAGAGTATTTCGGGCGCGCGACCTCGGCGAACCGGGCTCGCCTGGGACTCATGCGCATCATGTCGGACTTCCGCGAAGCGATGTGGGGGGTCGTCCAGCAGGGAATCTCGACGCTGGACTTCGACTACGTCGACTACGCCGACCGGCACTTCGCGCGATGCCTGCGGAGCGCGGGCGACGAACGCTTCGGCGCCTGGCTCGTCGACGCCGCGGGTCCGATCTCGTGACCGAGTTTCGCGCGATCGTCATCGGGGGCGGCGTCGCCGGGACGAGCATCGCCTACCACCTCACCGAGCTGGGGTGGTCCGAGGTGCTGCTCCTTGATCGGAGCGAGCTCACCAGCGGATCCACCTTCCACTCGGCGGGATTGGTCGGGCAGCTCCGATCCAGCGTCACCCTCACGAAGATGATGATGTACGGCGTCGAGCTGTATCGCCGGCTCGGCACCGAGACCGGCGTCGACCCGGCCTGGCACGAGGTCGGCTCCCTGCGCCTCGCGTCGTCGCGAGAACGCATCGAGGAGCTTCGCCGGCTCTCGGGGTGGGGCCAGACGTTCGGGCTGCCGCTCGAGATCGTCTCGGCCGCCGAGGCGCTGGAGCGGTGGCCGCTGTTCGACCCGAGCGGGGTCGAGGGCGCCGCCTACCTCGGGACCGACGGATACCTCGACCCCAACGGCCTCACGTTCGCGCTCGCCGAGGGGGCCCGGCGGCGGGGGGCGGCGATCCGCACGGACGCGCGCGTGACGGCGATCGACGTCGACCGCGGCCGCGTGCGCGGCGTGCGGCTGCAGGACGGAGAGTCGATCGGCGCGGACGTGGTGGTGAACGCGGCCGGGATGTACGCGGGACAGGTCGGCCGGCTGGCCGGCGTCGAGGTTCCCGTCGTGCCGTTCGCCCACCAGTACGTGCTGACCAAGCCGCTCGAGGGCGTGCGCCCGGACCTTCCCACGATGCGCGATCCCGACCGTCTCGTGTACTTCCGGCCCGAGGCGGGGGGCGGGCTCGTCGTCGGGGGCTACGAGCGCGATCCCGCCCCGTGGTCGTGGGAGCACGGTCCGCCGGCCGACTTCAACCACACGCTGCTCGAGGAGGATTGGGAGCGATTCGAGCCGCTCGCCGAGGGCGCGTTCTCGCTCGTCCCCGCGATGCAGACCGCGGAGATCGTCAAGCTCATCAACGGCCCCGAGGCCTTCACGCCCGACGGCGAGTTCATCCTCGGCGAGTCGGAGGTCGCGGGGTTCTTCGTCGCGGCGGGGTTCTGCGCGCACGGGGTCGCCGGCGCCGGCGGCGTCGGCAAGGTCATGGCCGAGTGGATCGTCGGCGGGGAGCCCGAGCTCGACGTCTGGAAGATGGACATCCGCCGCCTCGGCCGCCACAACGCGAGCCGGCGCTACGCCAAGGAGCGCGCCTTCGAGGTCTACGCCACGTACTACGACATCCACTACCCGAACGAGGAGCGCCGGGCGGGCCGGCCGCTCAAGACCGCCCCCACCTTCGAGCGCCTGGCGGCGCTCGGCGCAGTGTTCGGCGAGAAGGCCGGCTGGGAACGGCCGAACTGGTTCGCCTCCAACGAGGACGAGCGCTTCGAGGATCGCCGCCCGCGCGGATGGGCGGGCCGGCACTGGTCGACCGCGATCGTCGCCGAGCACCTCGCGACGCGCGAGCGCGCCGGCCTGTTCGACGAGTCGAGCTTCGCCAAGATCGAGGTGAGCGGCGAGGGGGCGTGCGACCTGCTCCAGCGGATCTGCGCCAACGACGTCGACCGGCCCGTCGGGACGATCGTCTACACGCAGCTGTGCAACCGGCGAGGCGGGATCGAGTGCGACGTCACGGTCACCCGGCTGGAACGCGAGCGGTTCCGGGTCGTGACCGGGACGGCGTTCGGCCCGCACGACCTCGCGTGGATCCGTCGCCGGCTCGGTCCGGACGAGGCCGTGAGCGTTCGCGACGTCACCGCCTCGCTCGCCTGCTTCGGGTTGTGGGGGCCGGCGGCCCGCGACGTCCTGGCGCCGCTCACCGACGCCGACCTGTCCGACCCCGCGTTCCCCTACCTCACGGCGAGGGAGATCGTCGTGGCCGACGCCCCGTGTCTCGCGGCCCGCGTGACCTACGTCGGCGAGCTCGGCTGGGAGCTCTCGCCCTCGACCGAGTTCGCGCGGACGCTCTGGGACGCGCTGCTCGACGGCGGCCGGCCGCACGGGGCCCTGCCCGCCGGCTACCGCGCCATCGACTCGCTCCGACTGGAGAAGGGTTATCGGGCGTGGGGCTCCGACATCACGCCGGAGGACACGCCGCTGGAGGCCGGGCTCGGGTTCGCCGTCCGCCTCGAGAAGGACTTCCTCGGACGCGACGCGCTCGCGCGCCAGCGCGACGAGGGCGTCCGCCGGCGGCTGCGATGCCTGCGGCTCGAGGACCCGCGCGCCATGTGTCTGGGGAACGAGCCGGTCTTCTCCGACGGCCGGGTGATCTCGCGCGTGACCTCGGGCGGGATCGGGTACGCGCTGGACGCGAGCATCGCGCTCGCCTATCTCGACGCGGCGGTGCCGACCGGCGCCGAGCTCACGGTCGAGGTCTTCGGCGATCGCGTCCGGGCGGTCGTGGTGGACGACCCGATGTACGACCCGAAGGGCGAGCGGATCAGGAGCTGACCGGCGGCGGCACGTCCGGGCCGGCGAACACCGACCCGTTCCAGTACGCCTCGAGCCGGTGGGTGCCCGTGCGCCAGCCCTTGCGATCGAAGTGCAGCTCCTCGGGCGGATCGAGGTTGCCGAAGTCGTAGTGCACGGTGATGCCGTCGGCCTCGAGCGTTTGGAACCGGTGCGGGCGTCGCGAGCTGCGGGTGAAGCTCGAGCGGCGACTCGAGCGGGGATGCTCGCAGTGGGCCTCGAGCCAGACGTGCGAGCCGACGATGCCGCGATGAGGGTCGAGCCAGACCCAGACGTTGCCGCCGTTCGCCGCGATGTACTCGGCGGCCCGCGGCGTGGTCGACGAGCTTCATCGCCGGGATGATGTCACGGAGCGGGAGGGCGGCCCGACCGGGCCGCCCTCCCGTGAAGACGTCAGACGGTCGCGACGATCCCCGACAGGTCTTCGTCGGTCGGGGCCACCACCGCCTCGACCGACTTCTGGCGCTGCACCGCGAAGTAGTAGATGCACCCGATGATGAGCACGACGGCGAACACGAGCCAGATCAGCGGGATCTTGTTCAGGAAGTCGATCTTGAAGTCGACGAGCTGGTCACCCTCCACGTACCAGTCCGTCTGAACGGGCTTGGGGTTCGCGAACACCCGGAGGTACGAGGCCCCGGACGCGGTGCCGGGATCGAGCCCCGAGGTCGCCCCCGAGGGAGTCAGGAAGTTCGCCATCATCGCGAGCCCCCAAAGGATGGCGACGACGTTGACGAGCTTGCCCCAACGCCCGAGCGAGAACGGGGCCTTGCTCTTCGGCCACCCGCGCGTTCGGGCGCGCATCACCGCGATGTTCCCGAGCAGGTAGCTCAGGTAGATCGACGCCGTCGCCCCGACGGCGATCACGGTCGGGCCCGAGAACTGGATGAACGGGATTGCCGACAGCACCCCGACGATGATGCACGCCCCGACGGGCGTGTGCAGCCGCGGGACTCACCTTCGCCATCGTCTTGGAGAACGGCAGCTGATCGTCGCGCGCCATGCCGAACGCCAGCCGGATGGTCGACGTGAGGATCGACATGCAGCACACGAAGATCGCGGCCGACACGACGAGCAGGTAGATCACGCTCAAGGTGCTCGACAGCACCTCGTCGATGATGGCGGCCGGGCCCGCGAACCCGGCGACCGCGTCGGCCATGTTCGGAACGGCGATGAGCAACCCCCAGAGGAAGATCGCGCCGATCACGAACGCGCCGGCGACGGCGCCGAGCACCGCCTTCGGCGCCTCCGACCGCGGGTTTCGGGTCTCCTCAGCCAGCGTGGAGGCGGTGTCGAACCCGTAGATCACGTACAGGCTCATGAACATCGCGACGAGGAAGAACGGAAGCGTCGCCGGGGCCGGGAACTCGAGGAAGTTCCCGGTCTTGTCCGCATTGACGATCACGCCGATGCCCTGGTTGTTGTGGGCCACGGCGAGGATGATCGCGAACACGACCATGCCCAGGATCTCGAAGAACACGCCCGTGTTGTTGACGATCGCGACGAGCTTGACGCCGTAGATGTTGAGCACGGTGATGAGGACCAGGGTGACGATCGCAACCACCGCCTGGTCGGCGCTGCCGAGGTTCGTGTTGAAGTTGGCGTTGAACATCGTGTTCAGCATCGGCAGCAGGGCGAGCGGCAGGGTCGCACACGACCGACGCCACCGTGAGGATCCCCGCGATCAGGTAGAACCACCCCGTGAACCAGGCGTACGGTCCTCCCCGACAGGTACTTCGTCCACTGGTACACCGACCCCGCGACGGGGAAGTGACTCGAGAGCTCGGCGAAGTTCAACGCGACGACGAACTGCATGAGCGCCACGACGGGCCACGCCCAGAACAGGTACGCCCCCATCGCCGCCATGCCGAGACCGAACAACGTGAAGATCCCGGTCGACGGCGAGATGTAGCTGAACGCCACCGCGAACGAGCTGAACGTGCCGAGATCCCGTTTCAGCTCCTGCTTGTACCCGAAGCGTTCGAGATCCGCGGCGTCACGTTCGACCTGTGATGCCGGTCCTTGCGTGGTCGACATCCACCCTCCTTCCTTCGCCTGCGTGAAGACCGGTCCCGAAATCGGACGTGCGGACGACGGCTAGCCGTCGTCGGGCGCGACGACGGCCGGGGCACCCGCCACGACGACCTCGACGCCGGCCTCGGTCAGGTCGCGCACGTAGTCGTCCGCGATCCCGGCGTCCACGACGAGCGTGTCGGCGCGCACGAGCGGGGCGATCACGAAGTCGGCGACGGTCCCGATCTTCGAGTGGTCCGCCACCACCACGATGCGGCCGCGCGTCTGCTCGATCATGAGCGTCGCGATCTCGGCCTCGAGCGCCGCCGGGGTCGTGAGCCCGGCGCTCAGGCTGACCCCCTCGACGCCGATGAACGCCTTGGTCGCGTGGGTCCGCCGGAGCGCGTCGGTCGCGAACGGGCCGACCAGCGAGTTCGACGGAGCCCGGTAGTGGCCGCCCACGAGGACGAGCTCGATCTCGCGGTCGGCGGCCTCCAGGGCGATCGCGACCGAGTTCGTGACCACCGTGACCTCGGAGGTCCGAAGGTGCCGAAGGACGTGGGGCGTCGTCGTGCCGCCGTTCAGGTACAGGGTGTCCCCGGGCTCCACCAGCGCGGCCGCGAAGTGCCCGATCAATCGTTTCTCCTCCGGGTAGGCGGAGGCGGCGGCGAGGTAGGTCGGCTCGTTCCGTAGCCGCTGCGCCGGGACCGCCCCGCCGTGGGTCCGCTCGAGCAGCCCCCGGCGCTCGAGGGCTTCGAGGTCCCGGCGGATCGTGACCTCGGAGACGCCCATCAGCTCGGAGAGCGAGGAGACCCGGACGACGCGGCGCTCGTGCAGGATCTCCTGGATCCGTCGATGACGCTCGGCCGGAAGCGGTTGCTCCAACGCCCTCCGTCGTCCCCCCTCGGGCATCCGACACCGGGTGATCGAACCGGCGCGAGTCTGTGCCTTTGCGTTCAGGAACGCAAACGGATCGACGCCTGGTGAGCGCGGAGCGCGGTCTTCTCGATCAGCGAGCCCTCGACGCCGTCCACCGGCCTTCGGCGTGGCCGACGGTGAGCGCGATGCCGAAGCAGGCGCTCACGCGCTCGTGCGTGAGGACCCCGCCGGCGCCCCCCGCGGCCACGAGGACGCCGTCCCGGAGCAGCGCGACGTGGCTGACCGTGGTCGGAAGCTCCTCGAGGTGGTGGGTGACCAGGATCGTGGGCACGAGCGCGAGCTCGCCGGCCGCCTCCAGGGCCGCGAGGAGCGCCTCGCGGCCGGGCAGGTCGAGTCCGGCGGCCGGCTCGTCGAGTAGGAGCAGCTCGGGACGGCCGAACAGGGCCCGGGCGAGCAGGACCCGTTGGCGCTCGCCCTGGCTGCAGTCGGCGAGGGATTGCCCGTCCAGGTGGGCGCACCCGAACCGGTGAAGGAGCTCGGCGGCCCGGTCGCGATCGCCGTCGTCGTAGTCCTGGAGCCACGGCACGAGCGTCGAGCCCTTGCCCGTGAGCACCACGTCGGTCACCGACAGGGTCGACGGGATCCGGTCGGCGACGGCGTGCCCGACGAACGCGATGCGCTCGCGGATCCGCCGGACGTCGACGCGCCCGAGCTCGGCCCCGAGCACCACCACGCGGCCCGCGCTCGGCTGACGGGTCGCGCCCGCGAGCCGGAGCATCGTGGTCTTGCCGGACCCGTTCGGCCCGAGGATCGCCCAGCGCTCCCCGGCGCGGATCGCGAGCGTCAGGGGTCCGAGCACTCGCCGGCCGCCGATCCGGACCTCGGCCCGCTCGAACGCCACCACCTCGTCCATCGCGGCCGAAGCCTAGCCGGGCGGGGGCGGGCTCCCGCCGGCCCGAGCTATGACGTCAGCACGCGGAAGACGAAGTCGAACTCGCTGCCGAGGTCGTCGCGCGCGACCAGCCGCATGGAGCCGCGCGCGCCCTTGAACTCACCGGTGCCGCCCGTGATCGCGAGCACGGAGGGGCCTGCGTCGAAGAAGGGGCCCTCGATCGTGATCGATCCGACCTCGAACGTCGTCACCCACCGGCACTCCCAGCTGACGCCCACCTCGATGCGGACGCACTCGCCCTGGTCCGTGCCGATCACCGTCACGTTGTCCACGTCGAAGATCTCGTTGTGGAACGTCAACAGGTCGCCGGTGGAGTCGCCGTTGGCGGTCAGGTCGACGACGGTGTCGGTCGTCGCGTGCTCGATGACGTCGATCCTGACGGTGTTCGGCCCCGCCGCCGACACCGTTACCAACGAGATGACGATCGCGCTCGCCGACACGAGCACGGCCGCGACCCAGATGGCGCGCTTGCCCA
>CAVOUQ010000007.1:0-11331 GCA_963699635.1 uncultured Actinomycetes bacterium
TGCGCGGCGTGGTCGGGAGCGTGCAGGACGCGACGGCGGCCGTGCTGGCGCTCGTGGCGGCGTCGGCCGCGCTCGGCACCTTCGGCGGACCCGACCGGGCCTTCCTCACCGTCCATCGCCGCGACGCTGGTGGTGACGGTGCTTCGCGGGTCGTCGTTCTTGGCCCTCTGGGACCTTCCGGCTCGGCAACCTGGTCCGGTCCAGTGCCCTACCCGGTGGTCGGCGGGTTCCTTGCCGGCACCGGATGGCTGCTGCCCCAGGGCAGGCTTGTACGTGGCCTCCGGCGTCGAGGTGCACCTTCGCACGTTCAGCCTTTTGACCAGCACCGAGACGCTCAAGCACTGGGTGCCGGCACTCGCCTTCGGGGTGATCTTGCTCCTTGGGGTTCGGCTGGTGAAAAAGCCCATGGTCATCCCCATCGTGCTCGGGGCAGGGCTCGGCCTGTTCGCGATCGGCATGGTGGCAACCGGCTCCTCGATCGATGCCGCACGAGATGGCCGCTGGCTGCTCGGGCCGTTCGAGTCGGCAAGGCTCTGGCAGCCGTGGACCTTCCGGGCGCTCTCCGGAGCCGACTGGTCGGCGGTGCTCGGGCAGTGGGCCGGGATCGCCACCGCGGTGCTCGTCGCCGCGCTCGCGATCTTGTTCAACGTGAGCGGGACCGAGGTCGTGCTGCACCGGGACCTGGACACGAACCGGGAGCTTCGCGACGCGGGGTTCCTGAACGTCGTCTCCGGAGCGCTCGGGGGGATCCCGGGCTACCACGCGCTCAGCCTGACGGCGCTTGCCGAGCGCATGAGCGTGAACGCGCGGACCGCCGGGCTTGTCGGCGCGGCGGTCCCGCTTGCCGCCGTGGTGTTCGGCGCCTCGTTCATCGAGCTGATCCCGCGCCTGATCGTGGGCGGCGTGCTCGTGTTCTTGGGCCTGGCGTTCATCACCGAGTGGGTCTGGGACAAGCGAAAGACCCTTCCCAGGCTCGAGTACGCCGTGGTGCTGGTGATCCTTGCCGGGATCATCGCCAAGGGGTTCCTGCCCGGCGTGGTGCTCGGCCTGGTGATGGCCGTGGTCTTGTTCGCCGTCAGCTACGGCCGGATCGAGCTCGTGCGCGAGGTCGCCTTCGGGGAGACCTATCGAAGCAACGTCGACCGCCCGGCCTCGGAGAAGGCGGCGCTTCGCACCATGGGCGATCGGGTCCAGATCCTTCGCGTGCACGGGTTCGTGTTCTTCGGCTCGGCAAACGGCCTGCTCGAGCGGATCCGAAAGCGCGTGGAGCAAGGGCCGCTTCGCTACCTGCTGGTGGACCTGCAACGGGCAAGCGGGGTCGATGCCTCCGCGGTCGTGTCCTTCGTCAAGGTGGTGCACCTGGCCGAGGCTGGTGGGTTCGAGCTCGTGCTCGCCGGGGCCACCGATGCGGTTCGCGAGCAGCTGGAGCGCGGAGGCGTGATCGAGACCCCCGGCGTCGTGTCCTTCGAGCCGGACCTTGATCGCGGGCTGCAGCGGTGCGAGGACGGGCTGCTCGCGGAGGCGGGCGTCGGTGGACCCGAAGAGCTGGTCGGGACCCTTCCGGGCCTTTCCGCCTATCTCGAGCGGATGGATCTGCCGCAGGGCACGACGCTGATCCGCCAGGACGACCCGCCCGAGGACGTCTTCGTGCTGGAATCCGGCCGGCTGAGCGTGGAGATGGTGACGGTGGAGGGGACGCGGATGCGCGTGAGCACGATCCGCCCCGGCGTGGTGGTCGGGGAGGTCGCGCACTACGCGGGAATTCCGCGCACCGCCGACGTCGTCGCCGAGACGCCGAGCGTGGTCCTGCGGCTCAGCCGGGCCTCGATCGAGCGGATGGAGGCCGAGCGGCCGGAGCTGGCGGTGGCGCTGCACCGGTGGCTCGCGACGACGCTCGCCGAGCGACTGAACGAGACGACGAGGGCATTCGATGCGCTCCTCGACTAGGCCGGCGCAGGGGACGCTCGCCGCGGTCGCCGCGGGCCTGATCATCGGTGCCGTCGAGGCCGTGCTCGCGATCGCGTTCGCCGCCTTCGTGTTCGGCGGCGTGCTCGTGGGCAACCTGTCCAACGCCATCGGTCTATATCTGGTGGCCGGCGCCCTGACGCTCGGGATCCTGGCGTGGAGGGCGGGACGCCGGGGCGTGGTGGGAAGCGTGCAGGACGCGGCCGTGGCCGTGCTCGGCGGCGTGGCGGGGGCGACGGCGGCGAAGGCCGCGGCGATCACGAGGGTCGCCGAGGCCGCGGCCGTCGGCCACGTCGAGACCCCCGACATCTTCCTCACCGTCATCGCCGCGACGCTGGTGGTGACGGTGCTTTGCGGGGTCGTCTTCTTGGCCCTTGGGACCTTCCGGCTCGGCAACCTGGTCCGGTTCGTGCCCTACCCGGTGGTCGGCGGGTTCCTTGCCGGCACCGGATGGCTGCTGCTCAAGGGCGGCTTGTACGTGGCCTCCGGCGTCGAGGTGCACCTTCGCACGTTCAGCCTTTTGACCAGCACCGAGACGCTCAAGCACTGGGTGCCGGCACTCGCCTTCGGGGTGATCTTGCTCCTTGGGGTTCGGCTGGTGAAAAAGCCCATGGTCATCCCCATCGTGCTCGGGGCAGGGCTCGGCCTGTTCGCGATCGGCATGGTGGCAACCGGCTCCTCGATCGATGCCGCACGAGATGGCCGCTGGCTGCTCGGGCCGTTCGAGTCGGCAAGGCTCTGGCAGCCGTGGACCTTCCGGGCGCTCTCCGGAGCCGACTGGTCGGCGGTGCTCGGGCAGTGGGCCGGGATCGCCACCGCGGTGCTCGTCGCCGCGCTCGCGATCTTGTTCAACGTGAGCGGGACCGAGGTCGTGCTGCACCGGGACCTGGACACGAACCGGGAGCTTCGCGACGCGGGGTTCCTGAACGTCGTCTCCGGAGCGCTCGGGGGGATCCCGGGCTACCACGCGCTCAGCCTGACGGCGCTTGCCGAGCGCATGAGCGTGAACGCGCGGACCGCCGGGCTTGTCGGCGCGGCGGTCCCGCTTGCCGCCGTGGTGTTCGGCGCCTCGTTCATCGAGCTGATCCCGCGCCTGATCGTGGGCGGCGTGCTCGTGTTCTTGGGCCTGGCGTTCATCACCGAGTGGGTCTGGGACAAGCGAAAGACCCTTCCCAGGCTCGAGTACGCCGTGGTGCTGGTGATCCTTGCCGGGATCATCGCCAAGGGGTTCCTGCCCGGCGTGGTGCTCGGCCTGGTGATGGCCGTGGTCTTGTTCGCCGTCAGCTACGGCCGGATCGAGCTCGTGCGCGAGGTCGCCTTCGGGGAGACCTATCGAAGCAACGTCGACCGCCCGGCCTCGGAGAAGGCGGCGCTTCGCACCATGGGCGATCGGGTCCAGATCCTTCGCGTGCACGGGTTCGTGTTCTTCGGCTCGGCAAACGGCCTGCTCGAGCGGATCCGAAAGCGCGTGGAGCAAGGGCCGCTTCGCTACCTGCTGGTGGACCTGCAACGGGCAAGCGGGGTCGATGCCTCCGCGGTCGTGTCCTTCGTCAAGGTGGTGCACCTGGCCGAGGCTGGTGGGTTCGAGCTCGTGCTCGCCGGGGCCACCGATGCGGTTCGCGAGCAGCTGGAGCGCGGAGGCGTGATCGAGACCCCCGGCGTCGTGTCCTTCGAGCCGGATCTTGACCGCGGACTGCAGCGGTGCGAGGACGGGCTGCTCGAGGAGGCGGGCGAGACCCCGGACGCCGTCGCCGGGGACGGCGCGCTCGCCGGCCTGCCGCCGGGGCTCATGGCGTACGTGGAGCGGATGTCGCTGCCAGAAGGGTCGGTGCTCATCCATCAGGACGCGCGGCCCGACGACGTCTTCGTCGTGGCGTCGGGGAGGCTTCGGGTGGAGCTCGTCACCCCGGAGGGGCGGCGGATGCGCCTGCGCACCGTGCTCCCCGGGGTCGTCGTGGGCGAGATCGCGATGTACCTCGGCGTCCCGCGCACCGCGGACGTGGTTGCCGAGGTCCCGAGCGAGGTCCTCCGACTCAGCGGTTCGGCGATCGAGCGCATGGAGGCGGCCGAACCGGAGCTCGCTGCGGCGCTGCACCGATGGCTCGCGACGACGCTGGCGCTGCGGCTCGGCGACACGATGCGGGTGTTCGACGCGCTGCTCGACTAGCGATTCAGGTGCCGGGCTTGAAGACCATGTCGGCCACGACCAGCACGAGGACGACCAGGTCGATGCGCGAGATCATCACGAGCCGGTGGATCCGCCGCCGAATGTCGGGCTCGGCCGGCGTGTGACCCTCGGCGGCGAGCTTGCCCAGTCGCGCGGACTCCGGTCCCAGGAAGGCCATGCCCGTCACGAGCGTGATCCCGTAACCGACGAGCGCCAGGATCCACGTGTCGGTGAAGCTCCACCCCGGTGCGTAGACGACGAGCGCGATCGCGAAGACGATCACGGTGATCGAGGCCGGCGTGATGACCCGCAGCCCCATCTCGCCGATGTCGCTCGCGACCACACCCAGGTGGTCGGAATCGTTGGCGCGCAGGACCCGCGTCGCCAGCACCTGCGCGTAGACGTCGGAACCGACCCACACCATAGCGGCGAGGATGTGAAAGAAGAGCAGGGTGTTGTAGACGACGATGCTGAACGCGAACACGTTTCTCCTTTCGTCTGCGGGGCACGATAGTGGAAGAAGGGAGGCAGTCGGGATGGCGCTGATCACCACGTTCACGCACGTCACGCTCGACGGCGTCATGCAAGCGCCGGGGCGGCCGGACGAGGACCCGCGCGGCGGGTTCGCGATGGGCGGCTGGGAGGGCCGCTACGCCGATGAGGTCATGGCCGGCGTCGCGGCCGAGGGCATGGCCGGTGAGGGCGCGCTCCTGTTCGGCCGCCGGACGTACGAGGACTTCTTCCGGGTGTGGCCGAGCATGCCGCAGCCGAACCCGTTCACCGACGTCCTGAACCGGACGCAGAAGTACGTCGCGTCGAGGACGTTGCAGGAGCCGCTCCCCTGGGAGAACTCGACCCTCCTGAAGGGCGACGCCGGCGACTCCGTGGCCGAGCTGAAGGGGTCGACCGACCCGGACCTCGTCGTGCTCGGCAGCGGCGACCTGATCCAGACACTGATCGGCCACGACCTCGTCGACCGATTCCTCGTGCTCATCCACCCGCTCGTACTCGGCTCCGGTCGCCGGTTGTTCCCCGACGGCGGGGCTCCCGCCACGCTCAGGCTCGTGGACGAGAAGCGCACGACGACCGGCGTGCTCATCGCCACGTACGAGCCCGAGCGGTAGCGTCGAGGCGGTCAGCCCATCAGTTCGAGCAGCTTCGTCGTGGTGTTCCAGTTGCGGATCGTCATGAGCTGGTAGATCGGCAGCGAGACGACCCTGCTGAGCCGACTCCGGGACGCGCGACTCGTGAGCCTCGAGAAATAGAGCACGCCGGGTCCGACGTGCACCTCGTCGACGTCCGGATTCGTGGGCACGTCCTTCAGGGCGGCGCTCGCGGTGAGTGGCTCCTTCAGGAAGATGACGTCGTATCGATAGGCGTCGTTCGACCCGAACCCGTTCGGCGCCTTCTCCGCGACGGCGCGCATCTGCGCTCGGCTGCGGAGCACCACGCTCGCCCGATAGTCGAAGGTCTCGGTCAGCAGCTCTTCGACCCGCCGGGTCAGCGCCGCCGGGGCCGACCTCGCGGAGCGGAACACCACGTTGCCGCTCTGGATGTAGGTGGCGACGTCCTCGAAGCCCCCCGCCTCCAGGCACGCCTTCAACTCGGCCATCTTGATCAGGTTCTTGCCACCGACGTTGATCCCGCGCAGCAGGGCGACGTAGGTGCCCACGCTCCTATGCCCGGCGTTCGGGGAGCGAGAAGCGGTACTCCACGATCGGCACCTCGTCACCGAGCTGGTACAGGAGCGTGTGCACGTCTCCGTGATGCTGGCGCTCGTGGAGGAAGGCGTGCGCGAAGATGTCCGCCGGGCTGTACACGAGCGTCTCGCCGTCGACGTTCATCTCGCGAGGCGCAACCAACTCCTCGTCGCGGAGCGTGTCGAGATACGCGCGCACATGACCACGGACCCGGTGCCGGTACGCCTCGAGCTCCTCCCACGTCGTCACCTGCTCGACCGGCTCGTCGGTGGTCGCGGTCGGGTCCGCGAGCCAGCGGACGTACGCCCACGTCATGTGTGAGAGGGCGTCCCGGAGCGCCGGCCACCCGGAGCCCGGCGCCGGACGCGTCAGGACGTCGTCGCCGAGCGGCCGGATTACCGATTCGTGCTCGCGCCACGAGTAGTCGGTGAAGGCGAACAGCTCCTCGATGGCGACCCGGTCCACGAACGAACCCTCTCACACGGCGATGACGAGCCCGGCGCCAACTCACATGGCCGCACTGACACGTGCCTGCACGATTCTTCGTAGGCCGATCCGAGGATTCCGTCGGGGTTGGCTTGTGGCATAACCAACTCCGGCCGGACGAGACGGAAGGGGCGGGTGATCTCATGCCGAGCGATCGACGAGCGGCAAGCCCGAGCAGCGTGCTGCGCAAGAACAGCCTGGGCCCGAGATCGAAGGAGGTTTCCTGGGTTCTGCGCGAGCTGAAGCGGCAGCGCACGGCCGTCGCCGACCAGCGAAAGGCCGACGCGGAGGCCACGATCGAGAGCCGGCGAGAGCGAGCGGACATGGCGAAGGCCATGGGCGTTCACCCCGTGGTCCCCGGCCCGTTCCCGGGCGAGCGCGAGGTCCGGCAGTTCGACGAGCGCAGGCTGAAACGAGAGCTCGGCTCGCTGCACGGGCTCCTCGGCACGCCGACCGGTGGACGCGGTGGCCGTGCGGCCAGCAGGAAGAAGAACGCCAAGGCGTTCGACGTCACGTTCGGGGACCCGATGACGTGGGGGTACATCGGATGGGCCGACAACGTCACGGTCGTGACGTCACCGTTGGTTTCGAGCGGGACGCTCACCCTCCTCCCCACCACGCCCGTCGGCGAGCACAGCGTGCCGTTCGTCAATCAGGTGCGGTTCGCCGCCGTGGCCACGTCGCCGTTCGGCTACATGGGTGAGATGGCGTGGCTCATGCTCGACACGGCGCATGTCTTCAGCTTCGAGTCCAACTTCCCGTGGATCGGAAGCGCGTCGGCGTGTTCCCTGACCGGATGGTTCGAGCCCAACGCGGTGTTTCGGCTCGACGCACCGGCTCCCGTCTACATCTTTCCCTGGTGGCACGCCGTTCCCCATGCCCGGATGGACCTGTTCGTCGGCCTGCGAGCCGATGTCTGGCTGCCCGGCGTTCAACCCCAGGCACCGCCGTCCTTCACCTCGACGAACTCGTGGAACCGCCCGGTCGTCTCGCTGTCGGGCTGGACGGGAGCGATCACCGAGAGCGGATCCCTGAACGTCGGGCCTTCCTTCCTCGACATCCCTCCGTTCGTGTTGATCAACGGCTCGCGGGTCGTCATCACGGCGCAATACTCACTCGGGATGCGGGTCTCCGAGGGAGCGACCGGGATCATCGATGCGTTGACCCCCTCCGTCGCCGGGCTGAACGTGAGCGAGATCCAGGTGTACCTCAGCTACTGACCTCCGGCTCCCGAGCCGCAAGGTCAGATCGCGATGACGAGCTTCCCTCGGGTGTGTCCGGTCTCGACCTGGCGGATCGCCTCGGGCGTCTCGGCCAGCGAGTAGGTCCGCTCGACGACCGGCCGGATCGCGCCTGCCTCGATGAGCTCCGTCAGCTCCTCGAGATCTTCGGCGTTCGCCTTCGCGAGGAACGGGGCGATGCGCTGGCCAACGAACGGGTTCAGGACAGCGCCCGAGAGGATCCGCCAGATCGGCCCGATCCACCGGCCGCGCGACTCCCCGCTGCTCAGGACGAGCGTCCCCTTCGGCTCGAGCGCCCGGCGGAGCTCCCGCGGCGACTGCTCCCCGCCCAGCTGAAAGATCAGGTCGTACGTCTCGCCGACCCGTATGGCGTCTCGTTGCGTGTAGTCGACGAGGCGCTCGGCGCCGAGCGAGCGGACGAGCTCGAGGTTGCTCGTGCTGCAGACGCCGGTGACGTGCGCGCCGAGGTGGGTCGCGAGCTGCACGGCGAACGACCCGACGCCGCCCGAGGCGCCGACGATCAGCACCTTCTGCCCCTTCTCGATCCCGCCGAAGCGGAGGCCCTGGAGCGCGGTGATCGCGGCCAGCGGCACGGCCGCGGCCTGCTCGAACGAGAGGTTCGCCGGCTTGCGCGCCAGGCGATCCTGCGAGACGCACGCGTACTCGGAGAACCCGCCGGACTCGACGCACGCGTACACCTCTTCGCCCGGGCGGAACCGCGTGACGCTCGCGCCGACAGCCTCGACCTGCCCCGCCAGGTCGCTGCCCGGGAGGCTCCACTTGGGCCGGCGGAGCCCGAGCTGCGGGCGCGCGATGTACGGCAGGCCCCGCACCAGGTGCCAGTCCCGCGGATTGGCCGACGACGCGCGGACGCGGACGAGAACCTCGTCGTCCTTCGGCGTGGGCCGGTCGACCTCGCGCAGCTCGAGGACCTCGGGCGCGCCGTACCGGTCGATCGTGATCGCCCGCATCTTCATGCGCTGCTCCGTGCTCACCATCATCGTGACCTCCTCACCCCTCCGGGTTGGTGTACGCCGTACATCTTCGGGTGTACCCTAGGTGTACGTCGTACACTCTGTCAACTCCGGCGGCCGGCCCAGCGGGCGCGGGCCGGCGGGACAAGGAAAGGGGCGGGGATGGCCACGAAGATCGGCGAGGGCGCTCGGACCCGCGCGCCCCTGAACCGGGATCGGATCCTGCGCGCGGCAGTGGCGCTGGCCGACGAGGGCGGCGTCGAGTCGCTCAGCATGCGCAAGATCGCCCAGGAGCTCGGCGTCGTGCCGATGGCGCTCTACAAGCACGTGGCCAACAAGGACGAGCTGCTCGACGGCATGGTCGACGTGGTCGTCGGCGAGATCGACCCGCCGCTTCCCGGCGCCGACTGGAAGACGACGGTCCGCGGGCGGATCCTGTCGGCCCGCAGGGCGCTGCTCCGTCACTCCTGGGCCTCGCAGGTGATCGAGTCGCGGACCTCTCCGACCCCGACGGTGATCGCGTACATGGACGCGATGATCGGAGTCCTTCGGGCCGGCGGATTCTCGATCGACCTGACCCATCACGCAATGCATGCGATGGGCAGCCGTCTGCTCGGGTTCTCGCAGGAGCTGTTCGACGACACGCCCGAGGACCCTCCGGAGATCCAGGCGATCGTGGCCCAGCAGATGGCCGACCGCTTCCCGCACATCAGCGAGATGGTCGCGGCGATCAGCCACGACGACGCGTCCGTAGTCGGGCTGGGGTGCGACGACCAGTTCGAATTCGAGTTCGCCCTGGATTTGATGTTGGATGGCCTCGAGCGGCTCCGAGAACGAAGCGGTCCAACGCGGGAGGAGGAACGACCATGAGCCAGGTGAACGGAGGAGGCGCCGAGGCCGGGCCGGGGGCGACCGCCACCGCCCCGCCGCCGAACGGCGCGAGACGGCCGATCGGCGTCGTCGTCTCGTCGATCGTCGACGGCGTGGGGACGTTGATCCGCAAGCAGGTCGAGCTCGCCAAGATCGAGGCGGGCGAGGCCGTGGCGGTCCGCGCGAAGGGCGCCGGCCTTATGGGCGGGGCCGCGGTGCTCGGGCTCTTCGCGTTCGGGTTCGTGGCGGCGTCGGGAGCGGCGGCGCTCGACCTCGTGCTGCCGACGTGGGCGGCGCTGCTGATCGTCGCGGCCGTCCTCGGGGTGATCGGATGGGTGCTCGTCATCGTGGGCCGTCGCGCGATCAAGACCGCCCCGACGCCGCAGCAGACGCAGGAGACGCTGAAGGAGGACGCCCAATGGGCGAAGCGGCAGCTCGCAAGGTGACCGAGATCGAAGAGACGCGCCAGCGCCTCGAGGCCGATCTGCGGGAGCTCGAGAACCGGATGCCGGCGCCGCTCCGTTCCGGGAAGGCGCTCGCGGGCACGCTCGTCGCCACTCTCGGCGGCGTGGTCGCGCTCCGGAGGATGCTCTCGAAGCGCTCGAAGCGCACGAATCCGACGGAGGTCGTCATCCGCGTCGTCCGGGAGGATGAGTAGCGCGAGCCGTCGCCGATAGGGACGGAAGCGACGTGGAGAAACCGAAGAGCGTCGAGGCGTACCTCGCGAGCCTGAGCGCGGAATCGCGAGCCGCGCTCCAGAAGCTCCGCGAGACGATCGCGGCCGCGGCGCCCGACGCGAAGGAAGGCATCGCGTGGAGCATGCCGGCGTTCAAGGTCGGCGGACGCGGGCTCGTCTGCTACGCCGCGTTCAAGAACCACTACAGCTTCTTCCCGATGAGCTCGCGCGCGGTCGAGGCTCACCGCGAGGAGCTCGGGGATCTCGTCACGGGAAAGGGGACGATCAGCTTCGAGTACGGCCGGCCGCTCCCCGTGCGCCTCGTGAAGAAGGTGGTGAAGACGCGTCTCGCGGAGGTCGTCAGGAGGCGGAAGTGACATGCCCGTCCGGACGCGGACGCGCCGCGATCAGTTCGTGAGGCCCTCGGTCGGCTCCGGGGTCCAGTGACCCTGGAGCCAGCGGTCCTCGTGCGGCCCCTCCGTCGGCCTCGGCGGGAACAGGCTCGCGAGCGAGCGCGGGATCCGCTCGTGGATCTCGACGGCGGCGTCGTAGAGCCGCAGGACCAGCTCCGCGGGGAGTTGGGGAGCCGACAGGAGGACGACGTCCTCCTTCACATCCACGGTGATGCCGGGCGGCAGCGCGAGGAGCGCCTCCATCATCCGTTGCTCGAGGAACGCGATCGCGAACCGCCGGTCCTCCGTGTGAACGGCGAACCGCCGGTTGAACTCCTCGAGCTCGAGCTTGATCTCGTCCAGGCCGAGCACCGCCCGCATGTCGTCGTCGAGATCCCGGGGCGTGATCCGTAGCCGCCGGCCCGAGGTCCCGAGCGGCACGACGGCGCACGTGAGCCGCCGCCGGGGCGCGACCGGGCGCTCGTCCGACGCGTCCTCGTACCAGAAGTCGAACGCCCGGATCTCGAACCCGCGTTGGCGGTCCCAGACCACGTTCTCGGCCCCGTGGCCCGGCCGTCCGAACATCGGGAACGGGAGCCACGCTGTGCTCTCGAACAGGTCGATCGACGCGAAGTCCAGCCCGGCGCGGCGGCAGAGCAGCATGAGCCGCCGCTGCCGCGACAGGCTCCCGCTCAGCCGCCAGGCGACGACGGCCGCGGCAACAACGGCGAGGGCGAGCGTGAACCACCCCATGAGAAAGACGTCGGGCCCGTCGACCTCGGCCTTGAATCATCTCCGCTGCAGCGGCCTTCGGTTGTTCCGCAGCACGCCGGGCGCCGCCCCCCGGTTCCCGCTACGAG
>CAVOUQ010000008.1:0-22354 GCA_963699635.1 uncultured Actinomycetes bacterium
GAACGCCTTCAGCTGGTGGAGACACCGCTCGGATCGCGCTTGGAGGCAAACCAGTCCGTCACGACGGCGGGTCGCGCATTGGACCACTTCCCGGGGGAGAGCCCTGGCATCGAAGCACCGCCATCATCCAAGCGCAACTCGAAGCGGTCGCTTTGAGCACCCGCGAAGCGGACTCGAGCTGATCCGGCGCTGAGTCCCTGTCGCGGGCGACCCTCTGTAGGAGGATGGGCGACGATGACCTTCAAGCGACTCCGCCGGAACTGGGATGCCCTGGGCAAGACCGATCCCTTCTGGGCGATCCTCTCCGTGCCCGACAAGAAGGGGAACCGGTGGGATCTGGACGAGTTCCTCGCGACCGGAAGGAGGAGATCATCAACACCATGGCCGACCTCGAATCACTGGGTCTGGAGCCCAAGCCCGGCAGGGCCTTGGATTTCGGCTGCGGAGCGGGACGGTTGACCCAAGCCCTAGCGGAGCGGTTCGACGAGGTGTGGGGGTTGATACATCGCCCCGTCGATGATCGAGCTGGCCAACCGGTACAACCGGCACCCTGGGGAGATGCCGCTACTTCCTGAACAACCGCCCTGACCTGAGGTTATTCGAGGACGACAGCTTCGACTTCATCTACTCGAGCATCACGCTGCAGCACATCAAGCCGAGGTACCACGAGCCTTACCTCCTGGAGTTCCTCAGGGTCTTGGTACGGGGCGGTCTACTCGTGTTCCAGCCGCCCAGCACGAAGCAGGTCGCCTCTGGTGAGCCGGCCGGATCGGCGCGCTCGGTCAAGGAGCGACTAAAGGCGGTGACGCCGGATCCGTTGATCGATCTCTACCGTCGCTCTCGCGCCCGGATGGTTTTCCTCCAGCCCCTGCAAGATGCGCGCAAGGAGTGGGCGGCGCGGAAGGAAGGACCCCAGATGGACATGTGGGGAACGCCGCGCGAGGAGGTCGAAGAGCTCCTCGCAAGCCACGGGGGCAAGGTCCTCAACGCCGCTCCGGACGAATGGGCTCCGGACTGGATCGGGTTCCGCTACACAGTGACCAAGCCCTAGCCATCCGATCGCACCGTCAGGGCATCGCTCGCGCGTTCCCGCGTCCCTCATCGCGAACCTTCCGGTGCTCGGTGTGGCTCCGTCTCTCGCAGGACGGCGGCTCACATCGTGCGGTTGGTCATCATCGGACGACGTGGGGCTGAATCCGGCGATCGACCAGTTGGTGGTCGCGACTCGATCGATCGGTCGATGTCGCCTTCAGCGAGGCGTTGCGTAGGTCTCGAGGCCTCGGATGATGATGTCCATCCCGAACTCGAAGCGCTCGTCCCGGTCGCCGGAGAACAACAGATCGGCCGCCCCCGAGTATTGGGGAACCGGTCTTCTGGGAGCGAATCCACGTAGTCCCGGAACATCCTGACGATCTCCTCGGGAGGCAGGTCCTCCCCGGTGGGGGAGGCGATCCCGAGGCTCTCCTCGAAGGCGTAGGCGCCGACGTAAAGGCCCATGAGATCCCCGACGAACGCGATCACTTGATCCGGGATCCCGACGGGGCGGAGCAGCTCGAAGAGCCACTCGGCGAGGAGTGCAAGCGTCGGCCCTGCGGGGACCCGACCGAGCGAGATGCGGGCGCTGTCGCGATGACGATGCATCACCGACCGCGTCTGTCGGCCGAGGTCCTTGAGCTGCTCCTGCCAGCGTGAGGGATCGGGCTCGGGCAGCACGGCTGCCTCCTCGGTGATCCGCTCGAACAGGAGCTGGAGGAGCTCGCCCTTGTTCCGGACGTGCCAGTAGAGCGAGGCGGCACCCGTCCCAAGCTCTTCCCCAACCCGCCGCATCGAAAGGCCGTCCATCCCCTCGCGATCAAGGACTCGAATCGCGGCGCTGATGATCGCCTCACGGGTCAGGGGGGCCCGAGGAGCGGTCCGATCGTGGATGCGCCAGGGAGGCTCCGGAACTTCGGCGTCCGACCACGGCCTCTCTTTCGGTTGCGCCGAGGGGACTGCCGGCTCCTCTGTCGTGCCCATTCGTTCAACATCGTACCAGCGGCGAACTATGTTCCATATCTCGAACGGCATTTGACAACGGGCCCGCTTTGCGTGCAGAATGCCGTTCGTCAAATGAAACGGCGTTCGAATAGGCGGAGGGAAGGGAGGAGCTTATGGCTCCGACGATCGAGGCCAGTGGGCTCGAGAAGCGCTACGGCCGCACCCGGGCGCTGGACGGGCTCGACCTGGTAGCCGAGCCGGGGCACGTGGTAGCCGTGCTGGGTCCGAACGGGGCCGGCAAGAGCACGTTCGTCCGGGCGGTCGCCACGCTGCTTCACCTGGACGGCGGCTTGCTCCGCGTGGCTGGCCACGATGTGCGCCGAGAGCCCGAGGCGGTCCGCCGCTTGATCGGACTGGCCGGTCAGTTCGCTGCGATCGAGCCGGCCATGACCGGCCGCGAGAACCTCGAGATGGTCGGGCGCCTCTTCGGGCTGGACCACTCGTCTGCCCGCGCGAACGCGTCGGGCGTCCTCGAGCAGCTCGGCCTGACGGAGGTCGCCGACCAGAGAGCCCGCACCTACTCGGGAGGCATGCGGCGCAAGCTCGACCTGGGTGCGAGCCTGGTTGGCCGGCCGCGGCTGTTGCTGCTCGACGAGCCGACGACCGGGCTGGATCCGCGCAGCCGCATCGAGCTCTGGGACGCGATCCGCGGGCTGGTCGAGGCGGGAACCGACGTCTTGCTCACCACCCAATACCTCGATGAGGCCGATCATCTCGCGACCCAGATCGTGATCGTCGATCACGGTCGCGCGGTGGCCTCCGGGACGCCGGCGGAGCTGAAGCGTCGCATCGGGGGCAGCGTGATCGAGATCCACGTTCGTGATCGGGCCGACCTGACAAAGGTCGCCGCGGCCCTACAGGGGCTGGACCACGGCGAGGCGCAGATCGACGAGGCGACGCGACGGGTGAGCATGAGCGTCGAGGCCGCAGATGGCCGCCTGATGGCCGCGATGCGGTCGGTCGAGGAGGCCGGCGTCCAGGTCGACGACATCACCCTTCGGCAGGCGAACCTCGACGAGGTGTTCCTCTCTCTCACCGGCAGGCAGCCCAACGACGACCCCAAAGCTGCGTCGATTAGCGACGCGGCCTGACGGAAAGGAACCATCATGGCAACGAACGCTTCGGCGATCCATCGCCCGACCAGGCAGCGTACGGTCGGGTTCACGGCGAGCACGCTCGTCGTCGCGCGGCGCGCCGTCCTGCGTTTCCTACGGACCCCGCAGCTCGTCGTGCTCGGCACGGTCCAGGGTGCGATGTTCCTGCTGATCTTCCGATACGTCTTCGGCGGCGCGATCGATATCGGTGGGATCAGCTACGTCGACTTCCTGATCCCCGGCTTCGTGGTCACCGGCGTGATGTTCGCCGGCATGGGAACCGCCACCGCGGTGGCCGAGGACCTCGAGCAGGGGTTCGTCGACCGGCTGCGTTCCCTGCCGATCCCGCGAAGCGCGTTCCTGACCGGCAGGGCGATGGCGGACACGGCGTTGCTGGTCTGGAGCCTGGCGATCACGATCGCTGTCGGCTTTGCCGTCGGCTTCCGGATCCACGGAACGACCCCCGAGGCGATCGCGGCCTTCGGCCTCTGCCTCGTGTTTGGGTTCGCGTTCATCTGGCTGTTCATCACGCTCGGCCTGCATGCGGGTACGGCGCAGGCGGCCCAGGGGCTCGCACTGCTCGTGTTCCCCTTCACGTTCGTGTCCAGCGCATATGTGCCGGTCGAGTCGATGCCGGGGTGGGTGCAGGCCTTCGCCGAGCACCAGCCGGTCACGTACATGGTCGACGCGGTCCGGGCCCTGACCCTCGGCCCGGAGGCGGAGGTCGTGCTCGGACACCCCACCACGTACTTCGTGACGCGGTCCCTCGTGTGGGCGGCGGGCATCGCGGCGGTGTTCGCAGTCGCGGCGGTCGCCAAGTATCGGAAGAGCTGAGCACCCGCGATTCGGTTCGCGGACGGAAAGAAAGGAAGTGACGAGCGATGACCGGGAACCCCAATCAACCGAGAGCGTCGGCGGTCTCGGTGACCGAGACCGGCCACCGGGTGGCCATCGCCCTCGGCGAGGCGCGCGAGGGACGTCTCGAGTTCGCGAACGGTGTCGCGCGCCTGACGATCCGAAACGCGGATCCGATGGACGACATCCTGCGAGCACGGTTCCAGGGTTGGCCGCCCCGGGTCCGGCTTGACGACGGCGCCATCGTGATGCGCTATCCGCGCCGCTTCAAGCCGTTCGAATGGCGACGTCGGAAGGCACAGGTGGAGCTCAACCCGTCGGTGCCATGGGAGATCGTCATCCGGGGTGGGGCCTCGGAAGTCCGCGCCGACCTGCGATCCTTCGAGCTGCGCGCCGTGCTGATCGGTGGGGGGCGAGCGACGTCGAGTTGCTCCTGCCCGAGCCCACGAGACCCGTCGACGTGCGGATCGGCGGTGGGGCGAGCAAGGTCCGGATCGTTCGTCCACGCAAGGTGCCGGCTCGCTTCCACGTCGTCCACGGCTCCTCGAAGGTGGCGTTCGATGACGAGGCGTTCGAGCTGTCGGCGGGCGGCTCCGGCTCCTCAGCGATGGGTTCGATGAGGCCATCGGCGGCCGGTACGACGTGGTGGTCGGGGGCGGCGCGAGTCGGCTCTCGGTCGCGTCTAGTGAGGGCGTTCGAAGGAGCCATGTGGGATCCAGGACCCTCTGCGCCAGAGCCGCGAGGCCCGAGGACTGGCCGACCATCTGGCAGTTCATGCGCCGGATGAGTCGGTGCTGGCGAGACGTTCTCATGGGTGCCGAGGGCGTTCCGCACCACCCGACCGCGGGGTTCATCGGGCTGCACATCATGCATCGCCTGCGTGATGCGAGTTCTCAAGAAGACCGCGCGAAAGCGAAGGGAGGCCGTAGTTGACCAACGATATGGAGACGCAGGCCTCGATCACGATCGACACCCCGGCCGCGAGGGTCTGGGAGGCGATGACGACCCCGGCCCTGATCAAGGACTGGTTCTTCGGCGTCGACACGGAGACCGACTGGGCGGAGGGAAGCCCGATCGTTCATCGCGGTGAGTACCAGGGCAGGCCCTATGAGGACAAGGGCACGATCCTGAGGTTCGAGCCGGGGCGGGTGCTCGTCCACACACACTGGAGCCTGGTTTCCGGCCTGCCGGACAGCCCGGAGAACTATCAGGAGGTCTCCTGGGTCCTGTCCGAGCACGGCGCCAAGACCGAGCTCACCGTCAGCGAGGTCAACCTCCCGTCCGAACAAGCGAAGGGGATCTCCGAACAAGGCTGGAAGACCGTCCTTGCCGCGTTGAAGCAGCTGCTCGAGGCTTAACGGCGGAGCGATCGCCAACCCGATCAGCGTGAACCGGTCAACCCGCGTCGGATGCTAGCGGTGCGAGGACGCAGAACTCGTTGCCCTCGGGATCCGCCAGGACGACCCAGCTGACGTCGTCGCCCTGGCCGATGTCGACCCGTCTCGCGCCGAGGTCGAGCAGCCGGTGCACCTGCGCGGCCTGATCCTCGGGTCGCAGATCGAAATGCAGCCGGTTCTTCGTCGTCTTCCGGTCGGTGACCTTCACGAACAGGATGTCGGGCGCCACGTCGACCGCGGGACTTCCCCGGGGCGGCTCGATGCACCACTCTCCGGCGCTCTCGTACGTGATTCGCCACCCGAGCGCCAGCGACCAAAAGCGCGCCAGCATTTCGCAATCGTCTGCATCGATCACGACGCACTGAATCCGGATGTCCATGGCCGCAGGCTAACAGCGGAATCCGTCGCGGGGCGCGTGAACACATTTTGGCGCAGCAGAGGGAGACATGAGAAATCGCGGCCCTCAGCGAGAGCTGAACTCCGCTGCGACGACCTCGTAGTGCTCCACGCGCGGGGTCAGCTCGAGAAGCACGCGTTCATCGTCGCGAAAGTAGATAGCTCGATCGACATCCCGTCCTGCGAAACCGACCACCGCGTCCATCGACTCCCACAGAGAAACGAACAGGAACTCCGCGCGGCCACCTCCCGTCTGCTCAAGGACGAACGCACCGACGTTTCCATCGATCGACCGAACCTCGCGCAGGTCCGCCCGAAGAGAGTCGCGGTAGCCTCGCGAGTCCTCCTCCCGAGTGGCGCCTCGCCAGATCCGAGCGATGGCGGGTCCGGCGAGCCGGCGACCGCCGATTGTGTCGATCTCCATCCCCGTCCGCCCCTCCCTCCGAAGACAGCTTCACATCGCGCGAATGTCGCGAGTCCAGCAAGGCTACCGGGGGCGTAGCTGCTCGGCCCCCCGGGACAGCCGAAAGCGCTCCTCGGCCTCGCGGGAGCGTCGTGGCGTTCCTCGGCCTCCGCGCGGTCGCCCCGCCGCTCCGACACGCGCGCCAGCGCGCGCCACGTCCAGCTCGCGAGCTGTCGCTCGCCGAGCTCCTCGGAGATACGGGTCGCCGTCCGGAGGTCCTCCTCGGCTTCGTCCAGACGGCCCAGCTCGCGCTGGGTGATGCCGCGCTCGGCCATCGCGTCGGCGAGCTCCCATCTGGCCCCCAGGTCATCGAAGATGGCGATCGCACCGTCGAGGCGGCAGCGCGTCCTCGATCGGCCCAGGTCCTCGAGGACCCGAGCTCGCTGCACGGTCGTCATGGCGATGCTGAACTGATCACCGATGTCCTCGGCGAGCGCGCTCGCCTCCTCGCTCAGTCGAAGCGCCTCCTCGGGGCCGTGGCGGCCCGGGGACCGACCCCGGGCCCGCCGGTGAGGTTGATCGAGAGGGAGTTGAGCGCGCGGACGCGCGCCCAGCCGTCCTCGGGGTCGGCGACGGCGAGCGCCCGGCGCCAGATCGCCTCGGCCTCCGCGTACCGGTCGCGCGTCCAGGGCACCCATCCCGCGAACAGCAGCGTGCGCGCGATGGCCCACGGATCGCCCAGCTCCTCCGCGGCGGCGAGCGAGCGGTCGAGCAGCTCCTCGGCCGCGTCGAGGTCGCCCTCCACGTTGATCGCGATGTCCCCCAGGAAACGCAGCGCGAGCGCGAGCGTGAACGGGTCGTCGTCTGCGTGCCTAGCGCCACGGCGCGCTCGAGCGCCTCGGTCGCGGCCGCGTAGTCGCCGAGCCAGTAGCGAGCCTCGCCCATGCCGGCGAGCGCACGCGCCTCGCGGACGCCCCACCGCTCCTCGGGGCCGGCGATCGCCAGGGCGCGACGGTAGTAGTCGACCGCCGAGCGGCTCTCCATCCGTCGCCTCGCGCGGTCCCCCGAGGCGACCAGCGCGTCGGCGGCGCGTCTCGGGCATCGCCCGGTCGTTCGGATCGAGGTCCAGCGACGCGACGGCGGCGAGCTCGAGGTGGTCGGATGCCCAGGAGGGATGGCCGCTCGCGATCAGCCGGTCGGCGATGAGCCGGTGCAGGCGCACCCGCTCCCGCTTCGGGAGGCTCGCGTAGGCCACGTCCTTCAGCGTCGCGTGCCGGAGGCGCCAGCGTGGCCCCGGCCCGCGGCCCCTCCTCGCGAACGAGGATCTCGGCGTCCTCGAGCGCCGGAGCTCGTCGGCCTGCGCCCCCGGATCGACGACGGCCAGCTCGTCCGCGTCGAACGACACGAAGAACGCCGACGCATGCCGGGTCAGCTCGCGGAGCCGCTCGGGAAGGGCGTCGAGCCTCGCCGCGACGACGGCCTGCACCGTGGGCGGGAGGCCGCTCGGCGATGGCGGACGGCCGGCTCCTCCGGGAGCAGCATGCCGGTCGTCTCGATGATGAAGAACGGGTTCCCGCCGGTGCGCTCGGCGATCTCGGCGGCCTCCTCCTCGTCGAAGCCGCCGCCGCCCGCCTGCCGGACCAGGTCGATCGACTCCACGGTCGTGAGCGGGCCCAGGCGGAGCGTCACCGCGTTCGCCGTCCTCGAGCCCCACGTCGGGCCGTTCGTCGACGAACTCGGACCGCGCGAGGACCAGGACCATGGCGCGTCGCGGACCGGCCCGCGTCCGCCCGCCGAGCCGTTCGATCAGCTCCAGCATCGGCGGCTTGCAGCGTGTGCGCGTCCTCGAATACCAGCACGATGGGTCGCTCGCTGGCCACGCCGTCGATCAACGCGATGAACCCCGCGTGGACGTCGTCGACGAAGGCCGACTCGTCGCGGCCGTCGGCCATGCCGAACAGCAGGGAGAGCCGCTCGACGATCCGGTCGACGTCGTTCGGCGGGCACGAGCGCTCCACCAGCTCGCGGAGCTCGCCGCCGCGCCTTCTCGTGCGGGTCGCCCTCCTCGAGGCCGGCCAGTTCGCCGACGATCGCGGCCACGGGCGCGAACGTGGCGGTGTCGCGAAGGAGCGAGCGCGACCGCGCGACGACGATCACGTCGTCACCGAGCGCCGGCGATGAACTCGTCCGCGAGGCGCGACTTCCCGATGCCCGGTCCGCCGAGGACCGTGACCAGCACCGGCTGGCCCTGTGTGCGTCGCGCGACCCAGGCTGTCGCGCAGGACGTGAGCTCGCCGGCGCGCCCGACGAACGGGATCGTCCGGCGCGCCGACCGCGTCGAGAGCGCCTCGACGGGGAAGGCGACGAGCGGGGCATCGAATCCCTTCGCCCGCACGCCCCGGCGCTCGCGATAGGCGACCGACGTCGCCGTCAGCGCGAACGTCGTCTCGCCGACCAGGACCTCGCCGGGCTCGGCGGCCGCCTGGAGCCGGGCGGCGGCGTTCACGACCGGGCCGGTGACGAGGAGCTGTCCGGCCGGCCCGCGACCGGTAGCGGCCTCCCCCGACTCGATGCCGACGCGAACCTCGAGCGGTTCGGCGAGGCCGAGGGAGCGCCCATCCGCCGCAGCCGTTCGCGGATCGCGAGCCCGGCCCGCACGGCACGCAGCGCGTCGTCCTCGTGCACGGTGGGGAGCCCGAAGACCGCCATGACCGCGTCGCCGACGAACTTCTCCGGTCGGCCCCGCAGCGCCTGGAGCTCCTCGGTCGCGGCGTCGAAGAACCGCCCGAGCACCTCGCGGGCGCGTTCCGGATCGAGGCGCTGCGCGAGCCCGGTGGAGTCCACCAGGTCGGCGAACAGGACGGTGACCACCTTCCGCTCCTCGGTGCCGAGCGGGGCGCCGACCGACGCACCGCAGTTCGGACAGAATCGTGCGCCCTCGGGGAGCTGCTCTCCGCAGACCGCGCAGTTCGCCTTCATGTCGAAACGAACCCCCCATCTGTTGGCGACATTCCTATGCCTCGGGGCCTACCGGACGGAGCCCGCAGCCCCTCGAGGCGAAGGCGACCCAGAGGACCAATGCGACCCCCACCGCCGTCTCGATGAACCAGAAGGGGATGGGCCCCTGGAGTATCCGTAACGGAACGACCAGATCCATGGTTCGAGCATGAACGGCAGGGCGAGCGCGGCACCCGCCGCCGGCGATCGCGACCGGCCCCAAGATCGCCCAGGAGCCCGTCACGAACCCGGCGACGATGCCGACCAGCACCCCCATGAACAGGAACGCCTCCCGCCCCAGGTGGAGGTAGCCAGGGCCCCGTAGAAGGCGAGGACGGCAGTCGCGGGCGATCGCGCCCGTCCAGACGGCCCACGGGCGGGAGCCCTGTGCCCAGGCGGGACCCACACGGGGGGAGACGAGAGGGGGGGGCGGGCGTCTCATGCAGGCACTGAGTCCTACCGCCTGACCCTCGGCGGGATGTTCTGGTTGAGCCGGAAGAGGTTGGTCGGGTCGTAGCGCGCCTTGATCGCCGCGAGCCGGTCCCAGGTCGCCCCCGGGTAGGCCTCGCGGACCCGCGCCTCGCCCTCGTCGCCCGAGGAAGTTGACGTACGCGCCCGCGTCACCCTGGCGCAGCGCGGCCGCGAACTCGGTGACCCAGGCCTCGTGCCGCCGCCTTCTCTCGGGTCCTCGTAGAAGCGCGGCGACGTTCACCATGATCCGCCGCGTGCGGTGGGCGAAGGCGGTGGCCTCGACGGGCACGCGGGCCATCGCCCCGCCGAGCACGCGGAGCTGCGCCACGCCCATCGAGGCGTCGACGCCTCGGAGGTGATCGACGATCGTCTCGGCCTCGCGCGAGCCCGATCGTGTCGACGAACATCGTGTGCACCGCCGCGACCGGGTGGTAGCCGCCCTCGTCCGGCGGGTAGATCTCCGGGTAGCGCATCGGCCGGACCATGTCGGCGATCGGCGTGGCCAGCGCCCGGAACGGCGCGACGGCGCGCTCCCCGGCCTCGACGTCGCCGGCGTAGACCATCAGTGGCCATGATGACGAGCCGGCCGTGATGCTCGGCCGGCACGAACGGCATCGGCGGCGCGGGCATGACGTTGGCGATGGTCGACAGCTCCTCCGGCGCGGCCTCCGCCTCGGCGATGAACGAGGCGATGACGTCGGGCGTCGCCGGCAGGATCAGCATGCCGCCGACGACCGTGTCGACCTCGTGCAGCCGGAACTGGAACCGGGTCGCGACGCCGAAGTTGCCGCCGCCGCCGCGGATCGCCCAGAAGAGGTCCGGATGCGTCTCGGCGTCGACGCGGAGGAGCTCGCCGTCCGCGGTCACGACGTCGGCGGCCAGCAGGTTGTCGATCGTGAGGCCGTACTTGCGGACGAGGTACCCGACGCCGCCGCCCAGCGTGATGCCCCCGATCCCGACCGAGCCGGTGTCGCCGAACCCGGTCGCCAGGCCGTGGGCCCCGGCCGCGGTCGTGTACTCGCCGGCGGTCAGCCCCGTCTCGGCCCAGGCGGTGCGTCCGCTCGGCGTCGATCTCCAGCGCCCGCATGTCCGCCGAGGTCGAGCACGATGCCGCCCTCGGAGACGCTGTGACCGGCGACGCTGTGGCCGCCGCTGCGGACGGCGAGCTCCAGCCCGGTCTCGCGCGCGAGCAACACGACCCGCGCGACGTCGGCCGCGTCCGCGACCCGGACGATGACCGCCGGCCGGCGGTCGATCCCGCCGTAGAAGACGGTGCGCGCCTCGTCGTAGCCCGTCGTCGTCCGGCGCGATCACCCGACCGTTGAGGACGGCCCGAAGCTGCGAGACGGAGAAGTTGCTCGAGTGCGAAAGGGATGACTGCATCAGGACCTCCTTCAGGTCATTGCCCGGTGGGCGGTACAGAACGGAGACGAACCCGGTGCGGAAGTCGTGACATTCCACGAGTTCCAGCGGAACCCGATTCGTCCACCCCTCGAAGAGGCGGATCCCCGTCCCCAGCACGATCGGGCCGACCAGGAGCCAGAGCTCGTCGAGCAGCCCGGCGCCCAACAACGACCGGACCAGGGTGGGGCTGCCGCTGATGTAGAGGTTCTTGCCCGGCAGCTCCTTCAGCTCGCTGAGCGCCTGGAGGACGTCGCCGCCGATGAGCGTCGAGTTCCGCCACTCGACCGACGTCAGCGTGGCCGACACCACCAGCTTCGCGATGTTGTTGATGACGTCCGCCAACGGCTCGTCCTCGGCCGACTGGTGAGGCCAGTAGCCGGCGAACATCTCGTAGGTCCGCCGTCCGAGCAGCAAGGCGTCCGCCGCGTCAAACTGCGACTGGATCATGCGCCTCACCTCGGCGTCGAAGTACTCCGACGTCCAGGTCTCCGAGGCCTCCACGACGCCGTCCAGCGTCATGAACAGCCCGGCCACGATCTTCCTCATCCCGACTCCTCCGTTCGCGAATGACCGAGCAGCTCGGCGATCGCCCCGATCAACTCCATCCACCCCTCGAAGTCGAGCTCGACTCCCCGGTCGGTCGCCGCCGTCCCCGCCAGCGGCTCCGACCGCCGGATTCGAAGGCGGATCTCGACGCCGGCGGATCCTCCGGCGGCGCCCATGGCCTCCCTCCGGTCGGTCGGGCATTCGATACTGGGGCGTTCAAACCGGAGGAACCGGCGTTCAGACGCCGAGGTCCGTGTGGCGTCCAAGCCCCCACGCTCAGGTTCACTTGCTGCAAAGGGCTCCTCGGAGCGGTGAAGCTAAGGGTCACGACCCTCCTCCCTCGCCCGGTTACCGGCAGCGGGGACCGCTCAGCCGGCGGTGCAGTCCGTGCAGTGAACGTCGTCGACCGGTTCGCCCGCGATCAGCCTGGTCACCCAGTCGACCAGCAGTTGGCCGTTCACCTCTTCGGTGTAGAGCGGCCCGTCGCTCAGCACCGTGTGCTCGTCGCCCGGAGCGATGTAGCTGAGCAGGTTCACGCCGGCGCCCTCGATCTGAGTCTCGTTGGCGTCGATCAGCGACAGAAGATCCTCCGCAGAGAGGCCGACGAGCTCGGCGAAGAACTTCTGGTCGCCGTCGTAGGCGTAGTCGTGACGAGCGAACACGATCTCGGGATCGTGCTGACCACTCTGGATGAAGAACCCAGGAAAGCTCCACTGCTCGGCGGCCGAGCCGGAGTTCTGGGACCAGGCCGGGATCGCCTTGGCGGCGCCCCAGTCGGCGATGATTTCGGTGATCGCCGGCACGTCGGGGTACGCGCCCGATCCGTCCGCCAGCACGGTGATCCTGGCGTCCGGGAGGCGGTCCGAAACGAGTCCGGCATACAGCGGTGAGGCGACCGAGCCGGCGCTCTCGCCCACCACCACGACCTGGGTCGCGCGTGGAAATGTTGCGGCCAAATGGTCGAGAGCGGCGGTGCCGTTGACGTACCCCTTGTGCTGGATCGTCAGGCCCGGCGCGTACTCCGTCGTGGAGTCGCCGATGTGAACATCACCCGTGCAGTAAGGGACGAACACGACCGAGTAGTCGCCGAACGGGTTGCGCGCGTCTGCGAAATCGAACATGCCACCCAGTCCGGTCGGGTCGTCGGTGCCGTCGATCGCGGGGTCGTACAGTTCGCTGTCGGGTGCGCATGTCTCGGCGGAGAAGCAGGCGCCGCCGCCTTGGAGGTAGAAGACGACCTTCTCCCGGTTCGCTTCGCGCACCCAGAAGCTGAACTCTGAGCCGTCGGAGCATTGGCAGTCGCCTCCGGGCACGATCCGCTCCCAAGCGGTGGTGGCGGCGGTGCCGCTTGCGGTCGAGTTGGGGTCGAGACTGGCAGAGCCGCCGACGTCGGAGCCGCCGTCGTTCCCGCACGCGCCGACCAGCCAGGCAAGGGCCAACGCCGCGAGCGTTGCGGTAATTGGCCGCCGGGTCACGGGCGCACGAGGACGCACGGACTCTGCGAACTCGTGAGACGCGCCGGGCCGAGCGCCAGACGCAGCCTCGCGAGCTCGGATCGAGATGGTCCGAAACGAGGAGGGTGAGGTCTTCACGAAGAGCTCCCTTGCAAGAACGGCGAGCCGGAACGAGTCAAATGGGCCAGTCCCTCACGGTCGGTCGAGCATCCGGTACGGGAGCGTTCAAACCGGAGGAACCGGCGTTCAGACACCGGGGTCCGCGGGGTCAGGACTCCCAGTCGATCTCTGCCCGAGGGTCGGGGGTGTACGAGCAGTAACGACCCGTTCGGATCGTCGAGGTGAGGTGACGCCCGAGGGGCGGGTTGGCGCGCGCGAGGTTCCCGATCGCCGCTCGGATGGCCCTGGTCACGTTCAGCCGCGCCCGCTCGGCGTGGGATGCCGCTCGCCGATCGCGGCCCCCGAGCCCGACCGCCCTGGCGAGCTCGCCCGCGATGAAGTCGATCTCCTCCCGGGCCTTCGTGGCGCGAGCGGGGTCGTTGAAGAGCTCCGCCTCGTCGACCTCGGCCTGGAGGTCCTCCAGGTGCGCTCGGTACGCGGCCTTGGCGGTCGCGTCGAGCATCTCGCCCGCGTCGCCGAGGTCGGAGCGCACCTCGAGCTCATCGGAGACGGCCCGCCGTCCAGACCCCGTTGCGGCCGAAGCTTCTCGTTGTTGTTCACCCTCGAGGTCGACCACGTGGAACTCGCGCCCGGGATTCGTGAGCAGGGCCGCCAGGTACCGAAGGCCCTTGGAATCTCGGAGTCGCACGAGGGAGCCCTCATAGATCACCGTCCAGTACTCGCCCTCGCGGCGAAACGCGCTTCCGCGTGCCTCGGCCGCAACGGCGCCGCCGCCCTCGAGCTCGCGGAGTCGTTCGATCCCGCCGAGGACCCCGTGCATCCCCAGGGCCGTCGCAGTGGCCGCGGCGCGGTCCAGCAGGTCGAGCGCGCGGCCCCGATCTGCGGACCGCCCTCGCCGGCCCAGCATGTGCGCGTGCTCGAGCTGGGTGCGGGCGAGCAGGGCCCTCGCGCCCACCTGCGTGTGCTCACGGATCGCCGACGCGAAGTGGTCCTCCGCCTCCTCCCACCGCGAAAGGGCGGCCTCCAGCATGGCGACGTACAGCGACGCCGGCCCGAAACACATGACCGGGTGCGGCACCGACATGACGATGGTCTGGTCCGCGTAGGGGAGGAGGAGTGGGTGCAGGTCTCCCGCGGAGCCCGGGTCCTCGAGGAGGGCCGCGGCGACGCACGCGACAGCGACGGCGGGGAGCCAGATCCCGTTTCGGGGGAGCTCGTGGATCGCCTCGACGAGGGAGCTGAGCCACCGATGCGCCTCGTCCTGCCGACCGAGCTCCGCCTCGGCGAGGCAGACCCACCCGCGGGAGAAGCCCGCCTGCGGGAATGTGTCGACGATCTCCTGCCACGTCCGGCGCAGCTCTCCGAGCCGTCCCTGGTCCCAGCGGATCGGGGTGAGCTGATTGAGGTGGGCGTAGATCGCGTCTCGGCGGCCGGGAAGGAAGCCAAGGGCCGCGTCCGCGTGCTTCTCGGCCAGTTCGAGGTCGCCATCGAGCAGCGTCAGCATTCCACGCATCGACGCCGCGACCCACTGGTGGTAGGGCATCCGGAGCTCGTTCGCGAGCGCGGCATGGGCGAGGATGTCGGTCTCGGCCGCTCGGACGGCTCCCGCCTCCATCGAGCACGTGATCCGCCGGGCTCGACCGATCATCTCCGTCTCGCGGTCGCCGATTCCCACGCCCAACGCGAGGATCTCCTCGGCGAGCGCGGTTCGCTCCTCGAGCCCGTCCGGACCCCAGACCGCGAGCCACCTGGCGCGCAGGGCGAACGCCAGCGGGACGACCTCACCGAGGCGTCGAGCCGTCTCCACCGCCTCGAGGCTGAGCCGCTCCCTCAGCTCGGTCTCATCGGAGAAGGTCAGCTCGAGGGACATCCGGGCAAGGATCCGGGCGCGCAGGGCTCCATCCCCAGGGGGCAACGCGTCGAGCGCCTCCTGAAGGAGGGCCACCAGCCGCCGGTCGACCACGCCCGCCTCGACCTGCGGCGCCCCGAAGCCGAGCGCCGCCCGCGCGAGGCGGTCCGCATCGCCGAGCGTCCGTGCGATGTCCCCCGCGGAGAGGTAGCTCGCCTGTGCGTCCTCGTAGTCGCCCGCGCGAGCCAGCGCATCGCCGAGGCGCAGGATCACTTCGCAGCGAAGGCTCTCGTCGGGGCCGGCGAACTCCCACGTCTCCAGGGCCCGCCGATACTCGACGACCGCGTCCTCATACGCGCAGGCGTCCATCGCGCGATCGCCGGCCTGACGAGCGTAGTGCCGGGCCTTTGCGCCCTCCCCCGCGGGCGCTGCTTCGGCGAAGTGGTGGGCGAGCTGGGGCAGATGCGGACGCGAGTCCTCGCCGTACAGGCGCTCGATCGCCTCGCCGACGAGCCGGTGGAGCTGGGTCCGGGCGGGGATCGGGAGCTCGTCGTAGATCACCTCCCGCATGAGGGGGTGCGTGAACCGATAGACGCCGACGGCGGACGGTTCCCTGCTCACGACCCCCAGCGCCGCGGCCTCCGAGAGCGATTCGAGGACCCGATCGTTCGAAAGGTCGCTCGCGGGGCCGACGAGCTTGAGCTCGAAGTCCCGACCCACGACGGCGGCAGCCGAGAGCACTCGGACGGCGTCGGCCGAAAGAGGCGACATCCGTCGACGGATCACCGAACGAACGCTGGGCGGGATGGCGAAGCTGAGTCGACCGGGACGATCCAGTCGATCCCTCGTGGCGACCAGCCGCGTGACCTCCCGAACGAACAAGGGGTTCCCCTCGGTGGCTTGGTGAATCGCGGTCAGCGTCGCCTGCAACGGCACGGTCCCCGAGACCTGTTCGACGAGCCGCCCGACCTCGTCGCGGTCCATGCCCCTGAGGCCGAGCACCGGTCCCTCCCTGGCGAGAGCCGCAATCGCATCCTCGGTCTCGGGCGATCGTGCGGCTTCGACGTCGCGAGCGGTGGCCACGATGAGCATCCGCGTGGCTCGGACATCGCCCGCCAGAAACCGGAGCAGCAGGAGCGATGGGCGGTCGGCGGCGTGCAGGTCGTCCAGCACCAGCACGAGCGGCTGGGCCGCCGACGCGTTCTTCAGATACCTCGCGACCGCCTCGAACACGTAGAAGCGCCGGGCGTCGGACTCGATCGCGACCGGACTCGGGGATACGCCAAGGCGCGCCGCGAGATCGGGCACCAACAACGCGATCTGGGCGGCTCCGGACGAGGCGATCGATCGCAGGGTCTCGTCGTCGATCTGGTCGGCGATGGCCCGGATGATCTGTGTCCACGGCCAGTAGGGAGGGGCTCCCTCGCCCTCCCAACACCGGCCCCATACCACGCGGGTCCCTCGCTCGACCGCGTCCTCGCTCAGCTTGTCCGCGAGCGCGGTCTTGCCGATGCCCGGCTCGCCGGTGATCAGGCAGACGCGACCCCGACCCTCGATCGCGTCCTGCAGCGCGGCCGCGAGCTCGGCAAGCTCCCGATCCCGGCCGATGAAGGCCCCTCGCACGGGCTCCCCTCCTGCATCGACGCCTCAGCGCGATCCCGCCGGGGCAGTTTCCCATCTCGATCGAGCGCGTCACCCCGCCGGCCGCCGTGGGCGTGGCGACGCAGGAACCGCGTCTGCGCTCTTCTTCGAGGGAGTGAACGACCGTGCACCGCGCTTGAACGCCGCTTTCGCATGGAGGGAAGGATCGAGGTCCGCTCGGTAGTCGGGGCAGGCGCCCCCAGAAGCCCCGTGTGGTCCGGCACGCCCCACGATCCCGCGAGGGTTGGCTGGTCCGGTCGGCGGTCTGACCGGGGGCCTCTCGCTGATCGAATCGGATCGATTGCCTGGAGCATCCTTGCACTCCGGGATCAGGGCATGCCCTCGGAGGAGATCGGCCTGATCCTCCAGGCGGACGATCCCGAGCTCGTTCGCCATCACCTCGAGCTTCACCTGGAGCGTCTCCAGGAGCGCCTGGCAGATCAGCGGGGGACCGTCGCCATGCTCGAGCCGCTCCTCGTCGAGAGATCGATCGCCGCGGCTCGTGGGGGGCCAGTCCGTCACACGAAGCCGGCGTAGGCGATGAACGGGGCACTCAGCCTCTCGGCGGACGCCCGGACCACGGCCGGCATCCTGCTGCTGACGATCGTCGCCGTGGAGTATGGCGGAACGTTCATGCTCGCCATCGTCCGGGGAAAGGTTCCGATGACGCCGTTCCAGCGAAGCTTCTCCCGAGCGGGTCACGCACACGCTGGGGTTCTCGTGATCCTCGCGCTCGTCTGCCAGATCCTCGCGGATGCCGCCGACATGGACGGCGTTCAAGCCATCCTGGGACGTAGCGGTGCCGCGCTCGCCGCGATCTTGATGCCCGCCGGGTTCTTCTTCTCGTCGATGGGGCGCGGTCGCGCCGAGCCGAATCGGTTCATCGCGCTGCTCTGGGTCGGCGCCGTCGCCCTCGGAGCCGGCGCCGTCGCCCTCGGGATCGGCCTGCTTCGATCGACCTAGGCAACCGGACGGTTCACCGCCGAGCGTCCGACGCAAGTGAACCGCCGTGCACCGCGCTTGAACGCCTCCCTGACGAGGACATCCGAGAGATCGAAGGGAACCATGACGCGCTCACCGACGCTCGTGGATGGGCCGATCCAGGAGGCTTCCGAGCCGCGGTCGAGCAAAACGACGCGTCGGCGAGGCCTTGCGCTCGCCGTCCTCTGCATGGCGGCGTTCGTGATCAGCCTCGACACCACGATCGTGAACGTGACGCTTCCCAGCCTGGTTCGGCAGCTCGACGCGTCGACGACCGACTTGCAGTGGGTGGTCGACGCCTACAGCCTCGTGTTCGCCGCCCTGATCCTTGCGGCGGGAAGCACGGGTGACCGGCTTGGACGCAAGGGAATCCTCATGGCCGGCCTCGGCGTGTTCGGGGTGGCGAGTCTGGCCGGCTCCGCCGCAACCACCGTTCACGAGTTGATCGGAGCTCGAGCGGTGATGGGCCTCGGTGCGGCGTTGATCTTTCCGGCGACGCTGTCGCTCATCTCGAACATCTTCACGGAGCGAGCCGAGCGAGCTCGGGCGATCGGGCTGTGGGGGGCCACGACCGGTGTGGGGATCGCGCTCGGTCCGATCGTCGGGGGCTGGCTCCTCGAACGGTTCTGGTGGGGGAGCGTCTTTCTGTTCATGGTGCCGGTTGCCGCCGGGATCGCCGTGCTCGTTTCCTGGGTGGTGCCCACCTCCCGTGACCCGAGGACCCCCCCGGTCGACTGGGCCGGGTTCGCCTTGTCGGCCGCCGGGATGGGGGTCCTGGTCTTCACCATCATCGAAGCTCCGGATTGGGGCTGGGGGTCGGCTCGCACCGTCGCCGGGTTCGTGGTGAGCGCCCTCGTCCTCTTCGGATTCCTCTCCGTCGAGCGGCGACGTCGCCATCCGATGCTCGACCTCGGGTTGTTCAGGAACCCAAGGTTCACCGCCGCGAGCGGATCGGTGACGGTGGCCTTCTTCGCGCTGTCGGGCTTCATCTTCCTGGTGAGCCAGTTCTTCCAGTTCCTCAAGGGCTACAGCCCACTCGCGACCGGCGTCCGCCTGCTGCCGGTGGCGGGCTCGGTTGCGATCTCATCGCTGGTCGGGACGCGTCTTGCCGTCCGCGTCGGGAACAAGCTCGTCGTTGCCACGGGACTTGTCCTGCTCGGTGTCGCCTTCGCGTGGATCTCGACGGCCTCGCAGACAACGCCGTACCTGGAGATCGCGGCCCAGATGGTGCTGCTCGGAGCGGGGATGGGCCTCACGAGCGCCCCGGCGACCGAGGCCATCATGGGGGTCGTCCCCACGGAGAAGGCCGGCGTCGGCTCCGCGGTCAACGACGCGACCCGGCTGCTTGGCGGAACGCTGGGCGTGGCCGTGATCGGAAGCGTCTCGGCCTCGATGTACGCAACGCGCCTCGTGACGACCTTGCCCGGGGGTCTTCCTCGTGCGGTCGTGGAGGCTGCGAAAGGATCGGTCGGGGGAGCGATCGTGGCTGCTCAGAGCCTCGATCAGGCGGGGCTACGGCCGGCAGCGAGCCAGTTGCGCATCGTCGCGGTCCACGCGTTCGAACGCAGCTTCTCCGCCGGATCCCTGGTCGCCTGCGGCGTGGCGGCCGTGGGTGCGGCCCTCGCGTGGTTCCTGCTCCCCGCCCGTCCGTCGGTGCCGGGCGAGCCCGAGGCGACGTTCGCGACCGTGGACCCTGAACTGAGCTCGATGCTCGCACGACGAGGAGGTGTCCGATGAGCCGAGTTGCCGCACCTCAGCCCCGAAGGCGTCTCATCATCCTGGTCACCGCGGCCACCGGGGGGGTCGGCCGGGCGACCGCATCGCGGCTCGCCGACGCGGGTCGCACCGTCTTCGCTGCGGACCGTCGGGAAGCGGCTCACGGCTCTCGCCGCGCAGCTTCCCGCGACGCCACCCGATCGCTCTCGACGTGAGCGACGGATCATCCATCGACCGCGCGGTCGATCGTCCGCGCCGCGACCCGCGGCTACGGGCTCGACGTGGTGGTTGACGTCGCCGGGACGATGATCCTCGGTCCGGTGGAGGCCGTTCCCGACCACCTGGCGCAGGGGCAGTTCCAGGTCAACGTGTTCGGGCTGCTTGCCGTCACGCGGGCCTTTCTGCCCCAGATGCGCGCCCGAGGATCCCGGCCGGATCGTCAACGTCTCCAGCGTGCTGGGAAGGTTCGCGCTTCCGGGTTCGGGGTGGTACTCCGCGTCGAAGTTCGCGGTCGAGGCGCTCTCGGACGCGCTTCGGATGGAGCTGGCGCCCTTCGGGGTTCGGGTCGTGTTGGTGGAGCCGGGGGTGATCGATACGTCCCTCTACGAGTCGGCCGCCGCGTTGCTGCCCCGGTACGACGAGGCGCTCGAGCCCTACCGCGCGACGTGGCCGGCGGGATTTGGTTTCCCAGAGCGCCTGCTGAAGGCTGCCGCCTCCGCCGACACGGCCGGTGCGGTCGTGGCCAAGGCTGCGCTTGCTTCCAACCCGCGCGACCGGTACCGGCCCGGCCTTCGAAGTCGCGTGAACACGCGGCTCCTGACGGTTCTTCCCACGCCGGTCACCGATCGAATCAAGACCCGGATCGCCGGTATGGCCAAGGCCCCCGGCGGGCAGATGGTTTCCGCACCGGGCGACCGGAGGGAGGTGGCCGCCGATCGGCACCTCGACCGCATCGCAGCCCAAGGAGAGGAGTGAGGACATGGGCATGATCGTGGCATGGGAGTTCGTGACGCTCGACGGCGTCATGGAGGCACCCGATACGTGGCAGTTCTCGACCGGTCTGTTCAACGAGGAGATGCAGAAGGCGGCGTTCGACCTTCTGATCGGGACCGACGCGCTTCTGTTGGGGCGCGTGACGTACGAGCTCTTCGCCGAGGCCTGGCCGAGCATGACCGACGAGGACGGTTTCGCGGATCGGATGAACGACCTTCCCAAGCTGGTGGCCTCGACCACGCTCCGCGAGCCGCTCTCGTGGCGTGGGTCCACCCTCGTCGAGGGCGACGCGGTCGAGGGCCTGCACCGGTTGAAGCAGGAATCCGACCGGCGCATCTCGCTCGTCGGGAGCGCCAACCTCCTGAGCGCGTTGATGCGGCACGATCTCATCGACGAGTACGAGATCTGGGTCCATCCCCTCGTCGTCGGGAGCGGGAAGCGACTGTTCGCGGATGGGACCCAGACGCCGGTTCTCGAACTGGTGGAGTCCAGAGCCTTCGCCACCGGAGTCGTGGCGCTGACGTACCGGCCGCGGGCGGACGTGGTCCCTCAGGCCCACACGAAGGCGGAACCATGAGGAAAGCTCCATCCCGCACATGCGAAATCTCGATCGATGGGTCCCCCGGATGAGGCGACCGTACGGTTCGTTCGGCCCCGAGCTCGAGGTCGACGAACACGGACTGATCCCTGAGCGGAGCGCATAGCGACATGGCGAGCGCGGTCCCAAACTGGCAACCGCTCCAAGGCGCGATCGCTGGTGAGGTCGTGCTCCCCGGTTCGCCGGTCTATGAGGGCTCGTGCCGGCCCTTCAACGCACGGTTCCGGGAGGTGCGGCCCTCCGCCGTCGTGTCGTGCGCCACCCCGGAGGACGCATCCGAGACGATCTCGTTCGCCCGCCGACACGGCTTACAGACCGCGGCGCGGAGCGGAGGGCACAGTTTCGCTGGACACTCCGCGACAACAGGCATCGTCATCGATGTTTCAGCGATGCGATCGGTGTCGGTCTCCGACGGCGTTGCGATCGTCGGGGCGGGCGCACGGCTCGGCGATCTCTACGAGGAGCTGCAGGTCCATGACCTCACCATCCCCGGGGGCACCTGTCCGTCGGTTGGGGTGTCGGCCTCACGCTCGGCGGCGGGCTCGGGATCCTCGGGCGGAGGTACGGGGTGACCTCCGATCGCCTGATCGGGGCGGAGATCGTCCTCGCGGATGGCCGCATCCTCGCGTGCGACGAGAACCACGACGAGGACCTGTTCTGGGCGCTTCGAGGCGCTGGCGCGGGCAACTTCGGCGTCGTGACCGCGCTCCTCTTCCGGACCGTGCCCGCCCCGGACGTCACGAATTTCCACGTCACGTGGCCCTACTCTCGAGCAGCGGACGTCATCGGGGCCTGGCAACGCTGGGCGCCGTACGGACCCGACGAGCTCGCCGCCAGTCTGAAGGTGACCGCCGACGAAGACATCGAACGACCACCTTCCGTCGACGTGTACGGCGCGTTCCTCGGGGAGCCGACGGAGGTCCACGATCTCCTCGATCCGCTCATCGTTCGGTCGGGTTCGGACCCGTCCTCGACGTCGATGACGCTGATGCCCTACCCGGAGACGAGGAGGTTCTGGGCGGAACTCGGTGAAGCCGAGGACGCCACAGGCGAGCGTCGGATCGCTGGGATGTCGGAAGGGCCCTACCTCGCGTGCAAGTCGGAGTTCTTCTCCCGACCGTTGCCCACGGAGGCCATCAGCGCGCTCCTGGAGACCTTCGTGGACGGAAGAGCGCCCGGGGAGACCCGCGAGTTGGATTTCATGCCTTGGGGGGGCGCGTACAACCGAGTGCCTTCCGACGCCACCGCGTTCGTGCATCGCGACGAGCTCTTCCAACTCAAACAGGCCGCGGTGGTCGCCGCCGACGCCCCGATGGATGACCATGAGGCGGCTCGCCGGGCGGTCCACAAGATGTGGGCGTCCGTCCATTCATGGGGCTCAGGGCGCGTCTTCCAGAACTTC
>CAVOUQ010000009.1:0-6129 GCA_963699635.1 uncultured Actinomycetes bacterium
CTCGTTCGTGCGGCCTAGGGCGTTCGACGGTGACGCTTCACGTCGTCGATTCGTGCCCGTGGAGCGACGCTTCGTCACGGCTCGTCACGCAATCGACGTGGACCCCGTCGCGTGTCGGCATGGCGGGCATTCCCCAACAGACGTTGCAGTAGCCCTTTGTCACCATCGGCTCACGTTCGCGCGCGGATCCCCCGCGCGGCGGACGACGAACGACGACCGCACAGCCAATCCGACACGCCGCCACCCGGATCGAGGGGATCGATGAGCCTTCCGCTTCGCAAGAGGAACGCCGCGAACGAGGTCGCGCTCACGGCCGCATACGCGGAGATCGAACGCCTGCGCGCGGAGAACCAGCGCCTGGCGACCGACCGCCTGCGAAGCGGCGGGATCGGAAGCGCCGTCGAGCGCGCCGATCGTGCGGCCGAGGTCGCCGGCGAGCTCGCCGAGGCCGACGACGAGGCGTGGCACAAGGGCATCGAGGCCCTCGTGCTCCGGGAGATGCTCATCGACGTCTGCCTCTCCGTCGAGCGCTCGATGGCCGCCGTTCGCGCCCAGCTCTCCGACGGCGTCCCGCCCCCCGAGCTCGACCGCCGGCGGATGCACCGCAGGGCCTCGGATCGTCCGGCGCCCGAGACCACCGCGTCGAACGGCTCCACGTCGAACGGCTCCACGTCGAACGGCGCCGGCGATGGAAACGGACGACACCGCTCGCGAGAAGGGAACGGGAGATGAGGACGATCAAACGGCTGTCGGCGCTGCTCGCGCTGACCGCGATGCTGCTCGGACTGCCGTCGGCCGCCAGCGCCGCCTCGGCGAACCAGCAGGTCGACCTTCGGGTCCTGCTGCTGTCCGCCAATGGGACGGAGCCCTCGTATCGGGCATGGAGCGCCGCGCTGCAGCGCGAGGGTGTGCCGTTCGACGCGATCGTCGCGAACACGGCCGCCGCGATCACCTCCAGCACGCTGCAGAGCAGCAGCACGCACGCGCGCTACGAGGCGATCGTGCTCGCGACCGGGGGTCTGATCTCCTGTGACGCGAACGGATGCGCATCGGCCCTGTCCGCGGACGAGTGGACGGCGATCGCGAACTACGAGATCGCGTTCGGCATCCGTCAGGTCGACGCGTACACGTACCCGACGCCGGAATTCGGCCTCAACTACCCGACGTACTCGGGGGCGCTCGACGGCACCGTCGGCGCCGTGACCTCCGCCGGCGCGACGGTCTTCCCGTACCTCGCCGGTCCCGTTCCGATCGACGTCGGCACGTACGGCTACCTCGCGACGCCGCTGGACCCGAGCTTCCAGACGCTGGTGCAGGCGCCCGACGGGTCCTCACTCGCCGGCGTCACCACGCGCCCCGACGGGCGCCAGGAGCTCGTCGTCACCTTCGACTCCAACCCGGGGCAGCTCCACAGCCTGCTGCTCTCGCACGGCCTGCTCCGCTGGGTGACGCGCGGCGTCTACCTCGGGTACTGGCGCAACTACTGGACGATGCACGTCGACGACGTCTTCCTGCCGGACGACCGGTGGGACATGACGGCCAACACGACCCCCGAAGGCGGTCCGAACCCCATCCGCATGACGCCGGACGACGTGGCGGCGACGCTCGCCTGGCAGCAGTCCACGGGGATCCGGCTCGACCTCGTGTTCAACGGCGACGGGAGCGCCGATGCCATCTCGGAGCACGGCTCGGACCCGCTGACGACCTCGCTGCTCGCGAACCGTTCGGCGTTTCGGTGGATCAACCACACGTACGGGCACGAGAACCTCGACAACGCCACCTTCTTCACGATCTTCACGCAGATCTCGCGCAACGTGCTGTGGGCGTGGAGCCGCGGGATCAGCATCAACCCGCGCGAGCTCGTGACGGGGGAGCACTCCGGGCTCGCCAACCCCAGCATGCCCCGGGCGCTCACGTTCACCGGCGTGGACCGCATCGCCTCCGACGCGTCGCGGACGCCGGCGCAGACGACCCTCGGGCCGGCGCTGACCGTGCCGCGGTACCCGAGCAACGTCTACTACAACGTCTCGACACAGGCCGAGGAGCTCGACGAGTACAACTACCTCTACTACGAGGCGTGCACGCCGAGCCCGACTACCACGTGCCTCACGCAGCCGGCGGACTGGAGCTTCTTCCTGAACTCCGAGGCGTCGATCATGCTGCGGCACATCCTGCAGAACGACCCGCGGCCGCACTACGCCCACCAGTCGAACCTCACCGGCGACCGGGTCCTGCTCTCGCTCATGACCGAGGTGCTGAACCGCTACCGCTCGTACATGACCGCGCCGATCGTGCAGCCGACGTTCGCCGGCTGCGGCGACGCGATGTCCAACGCGCGCCGGTGGAGCTCGGCCCTGGGGTCGGGGCAGCTGACGACCGCCTACCTGCAGAACGGCTTCGTCTACCTCCGGACGACGTCGTCGGTCAGCGCTCCGGTCACCGGCACCACGACCGGCTCGTCGTACGCCGGCGACGTCTCCGGATGGACCAGCCTGACGGCGAACCAGACGCGCGTGCTCCCGATCGGTCCGACGACCGTCTGAGCCTCGCCATGGCGGATCGGTCACACGGCCCCCCCGGGGCGGATGCCCTTCGGGTGCTGATGACGACGGAGGGCACGTACCCCTTCGTGGTGGGCGGCGTGAGCTCGTGGTGCGAGCTCCTCGTCCAGGGGATCGGCGAGGTCCGCTGGCAGATCCTGCCGGTCGTCGGCCAGGACCGGAGCCGAGCACCGCTGTTCGAGCTGCCACCGTGGGCGACGCTGCTCGAGCCCATCGAGCTGTGGTCGAACAAGACCCCTCGGCACGCGACCGGCGCTCGACGCTCGAGCGCCTCGACGGACGTGGCGGCCCGCCTCGTTCGCGATCTGCTCGGCTGGAACGGCGACCTGGACGAGCTTCGGGAGACGCTCGTGTGGTGCCGTCGGCACCGTACCGAGCTCCGTGCGGGCTTTCGCTCGACCCGGAGCTGGGAGTCGTTCCTGCACGCCGTGCGCGACGTGATCGCGACGTCGCCCGATGCCGAGGTCGGGCGCGCGCCGGATCTCGACACCTACGACGCCGCCCGCCTGTACCAGACGACGTACTGGCTCGCTCGGACCGCGGCGTCCCCGACGCCGGACAGCGACGTGCTGCTCGTCACGGCCGCCGGATGGGCCGCGCTTCCCTCGATCGTCCACCGGGCGCTGTTCGGCACGCCGATGGTCCTGGTCGAGCACGGGATCTACGTCCGCGAGGCCTACCTCGCCAACGTCGACGTCGACCGGCACGGCGGCCGGTTCTTCGCGACGCGGCTCGCCCGCGGGCTCGCGAGGGCCGCCTACGCGGGGGCCGACGTCGTCTCGCCGGTCACCGACAACCACGCGCACTGGGAACGCTCGCTCGGCGTGCACCCCGAACGGATCCGCGTCATCTACAACGGGGTGTCGATCCCCGAGGACACGACGCCGGCCGCCGCGATCCTCGACGGTCGTCTCGGTCGGCCGGATCGATCCGCTGAAGGACGTCCTCACGATGCTGCGCGTGGCCGACGAGGTGGTCCGCCGCATCCCGGAGGCCCGGTTCCTGCACTACGGCCCCGTCCCGGAAGGCCGGGGCCGCGTACGGCCGGGCGTGCGAGCAGCTGCATCGCCGGCTCGAGCTCGGCGACCGGTTCCGGTTCATGGGGTCCACCACCGATCCGCACGGCGCCGTGCGCGATGCGGACGTCGTCGTCATGACGAGCATCTCCGAGGGGTTCCCGCTCTCGATCCTCGAGGCGATGGCACAGGCCCGCCCGGTCGTTTCGACCGAGGTGGGCGGCGTCGCCGACGCGCTGAAGGGATGTGGCGTCCTCGCGCCGGCCGGCGACGTGTACTCGCTCACGCTGGCGATCTGCACGTTGCTGCGCGAGCCCGACCTGGCCGAGACCCTCGGCCGGCGCGGCTACGAGCGGGTCCGCCGGCGGTTCACGAAGGAGGCGTGCCTGGACGGGTACCGCCGGCTGTTCGAGGAGCTTGCGATGGAAGCGAGGGCGCGGGCGGCCTGATGGAGCAGCGGCGGACCTTCGGCCGATCTCGCCCGAGCAGGCGGGCGCGTTCGTCCGCGCGCGTCTCGGGAGGGCGCCGCAGGACGCGCTGGAGGCGGCGGTCGTCCTCGAGGCCTGGGGAGGTGTGCGCTCGGGCAAGGCGGTGGATCTCGCGGTCCGCATCATGGCGACGGCGGCCGAGCACGACCCGCCGCCGGGCCGAACCTCCGAGAGCCAGGCCGCCACGGCGGCGCATCTCGGCTTCGCCGACTACGTGGGGCTCGTGCTGATCGTCGCGGTGGTCGCGGCCTGGAGCGCGCCGCTCGCCGCGCAGCTCGACGGCCCGACGGTGTCGATCGGCTGGCGCGTCGCGCTGCCCGTGTCCCTCTGTCTCCAGTGGGTCATCCGTCGCCGCTACCTGTCGGGCAGCGCGCGGCTCGGCTCGCTACGCAGAGGCGGCACCTTCCTCGTGGCGACGACCGCGGCGGTCGCCGTCGTCCCCTGGCTGGTCCTCGGCGACGGCGGGGCGCTCGCCTCGATGCTCATCGTCACCTGGGTGGGGGCGATGCTGATCGCGCTCCGAGGGTGGGCCTTGTCGTTCGCCCTGGCGTTGCTGTCCGCCGCGGTCGCGGTTCGGCTCGAGGTGCCCGCGCTGCTCGCGCTGGGCGCGCTCGCGGTCGCGACGGCGATCGTCACCGCGGTCGCGATCGCCACGTCCGCTCGCTCCGCCGACCGGCCGTCGCCGTGGGGTCCAGCGATCGCGTCCGGGATCATCGGGCTCGGGATCGGGCTCATCCTGGTCTCCGACCCCGGCGTCGGCTGGGGGATCCGCGGCCCGCTCCCGGTCCTGGCGTTCCTTCCGTCGTTCATCGGCGGACTGTGGGCGAGCCTGCACCTTCGCTCGATCTGGCAGGCGGTGCCCTCGGCGGCCCGAGCCACGCCGCTCGCGTCCGCCGAGCGTCGTCCGCTGTGGGACGAGACCACCCGAGTGCTCGCCGGCGCGGTCGCGCGTCTCGTGGGCGCGGTGGTCGTGCTGTCGGCGGCGGTGATCGTCGTCGCCGTGGCTCAGGGAGCGGAGCTCTCGACGGTCGTCGGCACCATCGTCGGCTTCAGCGTCGTCGTGCTCGCGGGCCTGATCGCGGGGCTGCTCGACGCGTGCAACGAGACCGGCAGGGCGCTCATGGCGGTGCTGGTCGGCGACGTCGCGGTCGTGCTCGCGCGATCGATCCCCGGCGTCGCCGGACGGCCCGGCGCCACGCTCCTGATCGGGGGGACGACGGTGGTGCTCGCGTCCCTGCCCTATCTCGTCGAGCTGGTGCGCCGCCCGGGACGTCGCCTCGCGACGGCGCTGCTCATCCCCTGACCCGTCTCAGGGCGTTGGTGCACCTGCGGACCACACGGCCTTGGCGCCCGAATGCCCGACCTGGTACACGCGGGCGGTCGCCGCGGTCGCGGTCACCAGCACGGCGATCGACAGGACGATCGCGAGCGGCGCGCGAGATCGTTTCGGCCCGTCGGGACCCTCGCCCGACGCAGCTCCCTTCCGGCGCTCGAGCGTGTCCCAGATCATGAACCCCAGGACCGCGAGGAAGAACAGGAGCACGAACCACAGGAAGGTTTCACCGAGCTCGACGTGACGCTCGAGCAGCGCCGACTCGTTCACCGACTCCTCGAGACTCTCACCGCTCCCGATGGCGAGCTGCGAGGCCACGACCGTGACGCCCGCGAGCACCACCACCACCCATCCGATGCGGCGACGCCATCGAGGCGAGAACACCATCATCACGGCGCCGATCGCGCACAACGGGATCAGCGCCACCGGGATGTGGACCAGGAGTGGATGAGCCGGCAGGCCGAAGATGGTGTTGATCTCCATGAGCGATCTCCTTGTTCGAAGCGCGACGCTAGGCGGGGATGACCGGGGCGCCAACGACTGGGCGGCCCGTTCCAGCAGGGGCGCTCGGCCCCTCTCGATCTGCGCGGACACATCGGGAGAGCACCGCTGACATCCGCCTCGAGACAGGGGGAGAACGACAGGACTCGAACCTGTGACGAAGTGGTACTCCCCTAACCGAACCTAGCGGGTCAGTCTCGTCTGCGATGGGTCGATCGAGAGCCGGCCTC
>CAVOUQ010000010.1:0-648857 GCA_963699635.1 uncultured Actinomycetes bacterium
GTAGATCCGATTCGCGACAAATGGCTCACGTAGCCGGCGCGGGGTGGTCTCAACTGCACGAAACCGTGACGATCGGCGTCTCAGCTCTTGGCGATCCGGGCGCGGATCCGCTCGGCGAACTCGACCCCGCACAGGAAGCCGACCCGCTTGTTGCCGTCGGGCAGCGCGTGGTTCTTGATCAACCGACGGCAGAGCACGGCCACCTTGTCCGCGAAGTCCGGATAGAACTCCACGCCTCCGAACTCCGCCGCCGGCGCGGCCAGAGCCGACTCGGTGAGATCGAGCCGGATCACGTGGGCGAGATCCTCGGCGGGCGTCGCGAGCACCGCCTCGGCGATGAGCAGGTAGTCGGCGAGGTTGAGGTAATGCACCTCGCTCAACGGGCGAGCTTCTCGAGGATCTTTCGGTTCCGCTCGAGGGAGTCCTTCAGCCGGGCGCGGAAGGCCTCGTCCCGGCGCCGGGTCTCGATGTGCTCGGTGATCGCCCGCCGAATGGCCTCGGAGACCGGAACCCCGTCCACGTCCGCGACCGCCTCGAGCTCCTCCGCCTGATCGGCCGGGATCCTCACGGTCATCGCCTTGCGCTCCATACTCTCCTCCAATGCGTCCTGGCATCGAGCTACCATGATACCAAGATGCGCGAAGCCAGCCTACCCGGCCGCTCGGAATCGCTCGTATCGCGCCTCCAGCAGCTCCGGATCCGGTCTCGCCGTGCGGCGAGTGGGAAGCACGAGGTTCGAATGGTGTACTCCCTGCAGCGCGTGCTGGAGGGTCGGGCCGTCCGCCTCGTCGAGCACGTCGCGACGGACCTCGATCACGTAGTCGGGGCGCACGCCGAGCACGAACGAGTCGAACGCACGGTGGTGGATCGCGCACATCGCGATGCCGTTGGGAACGACCGGCTCGCCGCCGTCCGAGTCCTCCTTGATGTGTGCCGCGTCCAGGAGCTCGCCGTGGCGGAGCCGGCAGAGCGCGCACTGGGTCCGGTAGGCCGCGAGCACGCGCCGGCGGAACATCGGCTGGTGCAGTCGCCGGCGGACCACCGCCTGGGCGTACTCGCGCCGGAGGGCGAGGTCCGGGGCGGTCGGGAACGCCTCCGGCCGCCACTGCTCGCGCATGGTCTCGTCGAGTGCCAGGAGGAACTGGTGCCGATTGGGCTCCTCGTCCACGAGCCAGACGGGGACGTGGACGAGGTACACGCCGGGCTCGACGCCCTCGAGCCACGCGAGTGGCTTGCCGAGCTCCATCGCCCGGCGGAGTGCGACGTTGTCGGCGTGACCGGCCTCGGTGCCGCGCCATTTGTATCTCGGGTAGCCGTCCGCACCGATGTCGTCCTCGTACGGGCGGTCCTCGGGGCGGAGCCGGTAGGTCGTGAGGATCGTCAGAGCTGCCTCGTATCCGCGCACCTTGCGGATGCCGGTCTGGCCGACGAGCGGAATTCGGCGCCCGTCGAGCTCAAACCGCCGGAGGTCGTGCCAGGAGACGGCGCCAGTGCGTGCCGAGAGCTCGTCGAGGAACGCGAAGGCCGAAGCTCGGAGGCGATCGTCCTCGTCGTCGGGGCGGACCACGGGGGGAGTATCGCGCGGCGCCGTCTCCGTCGCTGACGGAGACCAGGCCGGCGCACGCAAATCCGTCGTGCAGGAAAGAGGTGTAGGCCGAACACCCCAGTTGACCCGAGCGACGATGCCCGCCGAGAGTCTGACCCTTCGACTGTGAAGGGGGACCACATGCCTGATGGGTCTATCGTTCCACAAGAAGCGATCGAGCAGATCTCAAACGCCGTGACCGGCGATGTGAAGAAATCGATCGGGATCGAGATCAATGACGCGATGCAACTGGCCATCCAGGAGGCCGCCGCATCGACCGCCGAGCAGCAAGTTACTGCTCGGGTCTCCCGCCTCACGCAACAGCGCGTGGCGGATCTCGTCACCCAAGACGATCTAAAGAAGCGGATCCAGAGCGGGATGACGATCGGCAAGGCCGCGATGAACGCGCTCGCATTGAGTCAGGACTACTTGGACATGTTGGCGTCGAACGCGAGGATGGTGAAGGCGAAGTTCGACGCATACGTGGCGGCGGGGTTCACGGACGCGCAATCGTTCAGGCTGATCGAGGCCGAGGTCGCGGCAAAGGGCACTCCGACGGTGCGGCCGTAGGGGATGTCCTTCGACCCGCTTGGGGACCTCGAGGACCTCGCGACTTCAGCGGTCAGCGAATTCGAGTCCGCTGCGACCTCCGGGCTCGACGCGATCGAGAGCACGGTCGTGCTTCTGCTCGAGGGGGCGGAGGACGTCTTTGCGTGGACCGAGGAGCAGGTCAACGCGGCGATCGACGCGCTCGGAGACGTGGCGGAGAGCCTCGATGAGGTGCTGGACGATGCCCTCGCCGCGCTCGCGGACCTCGGGAGCGGTTTCGGCGATCTCCTCGACGACATGGCAAGCGTGATCGCCGAGAGCTGGAGGGCTTTCACCGATGCCATCGAAGACGCTGCTGCGTGGGTGCTCGAGACTCTCTCGGACATCGGCGACTTCCTCCTGAATCGGCTTCTGCCGATGGCATGGGGCTTCATCAAACTTGCAGTCGTCGGCTACATCCTGGTGACCGCAGGGCTCGCACTGGTCTTCGGGGGAATGCTCTGGTGGCTGCTACCCGCGGCGGCCCTCGCGATCCTGATCTGCACGGCGAACAAGCGGGAATGGGGTGAGGGCTACGGAACAGTAGTCCGCGACATCGTCGCGGGGACGCCACAGATGGGGCACGAGTACCGCATCGCTCGGCTCCCGGCCGTCGGCAAGTACTTCATCACCTCTGACCACCATCGATACCAGGCGGGGAAGCTCGACGCGTTTAACGCACAAGGGAACGCTCGCCTCTACCGGGGCATGCTCGAGTTCTACGCGGTCGGTGGGTGGACGCTGATCGAGAACGGCGACATGGAGGACTTCTGGCTCCGAGGAGGTTCCGCCAGGGGCGTCATGTACGACATCGCCTCCACGATGCCGGCGCCCATCGCCGACGCCGTCTACCTGGACGGTGCGGCCCACGCCGCCGTCCGCGGACTCCTCGCAGAGACGATTCGCAACCCGTTGAACGCGCCTGTGTACGCCACCGTCAAAGCCCTGTTCCACGACCACGACCGATACCACCGGATCGCTGGAAACCACGACGGGGCCTACCAATTCGACGACGTGGTCGAGGTCCTTCAGCGCGTCTATCCCGGCATGCGCATGAACGACGTGATCGTGCTCGAGGAGAACGAGCCCCCGACCACGGCGATCGTGACCCACGGCCACAAGACGGATGCCTGGAGTTCGGATAGCTGCAGCTTCATCGGCGAGACGTTCGTCTCCCTCTCATCGGCGATGCGCGACATGACGATGCAGTCGTTCTCGGCGGGAGTTCCGGATCGGGACAAGACCCTCAAGATGTGGAACGAGAATCGAACCGATGAGATGATGGGGCCGCCGGCATTCAACGAAACCCTCGGCGCCGCCTTTGATTCGGACTTCAGCACGATGAATGAGGCCGCCCTCTTTGACGCGGTTAGGAAGGCGTATCCGGCGGGTGACTGGCCGTATCTCCTCCTCGCCCACACGCACGGGCCGCTGATTGAGCCCGGCGATCCGCGCACTCACGACCGATGGTTCCGCTACTACAACGACGGCACCGGGCTCTTCTGGCACATGATCACCGGGCTCGAGTGGGAGTGGGACGGACTCACACCTCAGCCGACAGTGCGGCTGGTCGCCTGGCGCTACGACGACGACGATGCGCCGACGCAGATCCTCAGGCGGGAGTTCCTCGCGCTGTCGCGATGGTACGCGGCCGACAGCGAGGACATGGTGCTGCTCGGGTCAGCCCCGGAGGCCTTTACCCCGTCCCACTGGACCGACGGGCCTTAGCGCGCTTGTCGACACGTTCGCGCTAGTGAACGCCCACGCGCCGGTCTGGTCGACGCGCGCACGGCAGACTGGCGTCGTGGACGACGAGGAGCTCCTTGCCCTGGCGGAGTCGGTCCTGACCGAGTTCAAGGCTGCCCAGGGCCTGTCCGAGCAGCACGCCTCGGTGCTCGCCGCGCTTCGCATCCGGCTGAAGGGGAGCGCCGGCAAGTCGCTCGAGGAGATGCTCGAGGCGGCGGGCGATGTCGGGTCGGCGAGCCTGGAGGAGAAGCTGGCCGAGGTCGAAGCCAAGCGCAAGCCCTCGCTGGACGACCTGATGAGCAAGGAGCCGAAGAAGCCCGACTGGCCCTCCTGACCAACCGGCACGACGGTGTTGGACACGGGGAGTCGGTGCCGCACGTCACTTCGGATCGTTGCCGGGAGATCGAGAATCGGGGGAGTCGTACGCTGGAGCACTCAGTGAGCTCGGGGAGCGAGATGATCCAACGGGAGGGCGCGCAGCGGGCCGTTTCCCAGCTCGGGCGACCGAGTGGCGCTCGGGCTCGGGGTCGCCTGGTGGGCTCGCTCTGCGTGGTGCTCCTCGTTTTGGCGGCACCGACGCCCGCCGTGGGGGGACCGGCCGCACCGAGTCGAACGACCTCCCACCCACTCGCGTACCACGTCTCAACGGGCGCCGGCGAGTCCGACTGTCAGGCTCCGAATCAATGGTGGCCGAAGGACCAGGCCGACCAGCCCGCCGAGACGGGGTTCCGCGTGTGGGTCTGCGCGAGCTCGGCCGACGCGGCGAAGGCCAACCAGGACCGGGTCCTGTCGCTGGCCTCCGGGCTCTGGACGTCCATGACCGCTCCGGAGCCGGGCGGCATGGGTCTGCCGCTCCCGGATACGGGCGACGACAACGGCGATGGCGGAAAGATCGACATCTACGTGCTCGGCGCGACGCAGTGCGTCGATCGCGACGACCAATGCCACGGGATCGACGAATCGTCGGAGGTGGCGGCCGCAGTTCCGACGTGGCCGTTCGGCGTCGAGGGGCGACCCGAGGCGAGCAGCGGCTTCCTGCTCCTGTCGCGGGGCCGCCTCCAGAGCAAGAGCATCCTGGCGGATCTGGCGCACGAGTTCTTCCACGTCCTGCAGTTCGCGCACAACGCGCCGGCGTTCACGCATTGGTATGTCGAGGCGAGCGCCACATGGGCGGAGTGGGAATACGTGCGAAACGTGACGACGAAGGAGACCTACGACTTCTTCGCGAAGGAGTTCCAGAAGAACAACCGATCCCTGCTGGCGTACGAGGACCCCGACTTCGTCCCCGACGCCCATCAGTACGGGGCATGGGTCTGGCCGCTCTTCCAGGAGATGCACGCGGGCATGGGGGCACCCAGCGTGTTCAGCACGTGGCAGGCCCTCGAGCCGGCGACGACGCGCGAACAGTTCGACGCCATCGTCGACGAGAGCCTTCCCGCCGAGTCCTTCTTCCGCGACTTCGCGGTCACGAACCTCCAGCCGAAGCCCTACCAGCCCAAGACCTCGTCCGGCCTCGAGGCGGAGACGTGGCAGACGGTAACCGGTCGGTCCGACTTCCCCCGGGGTCAGCACAAGCTGACGCGAACGGTCGGCCTCACGCAGGGGAAGTCCTCGAAGAACACGACCACCTATGGCGCCAACGCGGTCGCCCTCGCCGCCCAATACGACCAGTTCGCCGTGGCGGACGGCAAGATCCACCAGATCAAGATCGACATCGGCTCGCTCACGAACGTGGGCAACGCCGACCTCGACGTCGTCGGCCGGCTCAATCCGGGCGGCGGCAAGAAGTGGGTCCGGCTCACCCCGACCGGGCACGAGGTCACGCTCTGCCTCGACGATCCCACCGAGGACATCAACCTCTTCTTCGTCGTGATCTCGAACCATGCCGTGGCGCGAACGGGGGACGGTCCGGACTCGAGCGAGACGGTGAAGGGGTCGTACAAGATCACGACACAGCGCGCGTGTGACCTCATCCCGACGACGATCACTGGCACGGTGCACGCGGAGGAGACCTGGTACGACGTCGGGGCCCACGACACCATCCATGGGGCGCAGGGATTCACGATCGACATGACGGGGACGTTCACGCTCGATCCCGACGCGATCAGCGCCCTCGAGTACCAGTTCGTCGGTGACGTCACGTACAGCTACGAGGGGTACCAAGAGCCGGATGCCGTCTACTACTGCTCCCGGTTCTGGGTCGAGCCCACCACGCTCCGGGCCGAGGGGTCGATCATGCTCTTCCAGGCCGGGAGGAAGCTCACCTACACGGGAGCCGGGCTCATCTCCATCGAGTACGGCGACCAGGGACAGGCGATCGATCAGGAAGTCGAGATGCACTGGGAGTGCAACTTCGACCATGAGCCGACGACGATGGAGCCCGTCCCCCCCAACCGGTGGCTGGACATGAGCCGCGACCAGATCGGGCCGCGCACGGCGGATGGCCTTCACATCAAGGGCGAGTGGACCAACACCGCCTATCTCGGCGACCCGGACGACAACATCACCTATCAGTGGGACCTCGTCGGAGAATGTCCGTGTCCCCCGGTGGGCTTCAACTGAGGCGGCCGTGCCGCGACCTGCCGGCCGCGATCTGCCGGCTTGACTCGGTTGCGGCACCTTCGGTACGGTCCTGGATGTATTAAGTTCGTACGTTAAGACCGGTAGAGGTGCGGGTGCAGGGCACCGTCGAGGTCCGCGGGGTCAACAAGTCCTTTCCCAAGCAGGCAGGCGACGGCGACCTCAGGGTCCTGAACGACGTCTCGTTCTCGCTCGAGGCCGGGACGTTTGCGTGCCTGGTCGGGCCGAGCGGCTGCGGCAAGTCGACGCTGCTGCGCATCGTCGACGGCCTGATCGCGCCGGACTCGGGCGACGTCGTGATCGCCGGCGAACGGGTCAAGGCGCCCTCGCTCGATCGCGGCTTCGTCTTCCAGCACTTCAACCTGCTGCCCTGGCGCACGGTCCAGGGCAACGTCGAGTTCGGGCTCGAGAACCTCGGCGTGGGCAAGGAGGAGCGGCGCCGGCGGGCCGAGGCGGTCATCAACCTCGTCGACCTCGAGGGCTTCGAGCGCTATTACCCGGCCCAGCTCTCCGGCGGCATGCAGCAGCGCGTCGGGCTCGCGCGCGCGCTGGCGATCGAGCCGAGCATTCTGCTCATGGACGAGCCCTTCGGCTCCGTCGACGACCAGACCCGGATGCTCCTGCAGGACGAGCTGCTGAAGATCTGGGAGCAGTCGCAGAAGACCGTCATCTTCGTCACGCACGACATCGAGGAGGCGCTCTACCTCGGGGACCTCATCGTCGTCATGCGCGCGCGTCCCTCCCAGGTCTCCCGGATCCTCGAGGTCCCCTTCGGCCGTCCGCGGATGGACGACATCCGCGGGTCGGCCGAGATGGGCCGTCTCAAGCAGGAGATCTGGGAGGAGCTCCGCTCGGGGGCGTCGGTGGAGGGATGAGCACTCACCCCGAGGCGCGCGACCTCCTCGTCCCCGATGAGCTCCTCACCGAGGACGCGCCGCTGTCGACCTCCGGCCCGAGGGTGGAGCGGCCGGAGTCGCGCTCGCGCATGCGCGCCCTCCTCGGCAACAAGTGGTTCCTGCGCGCGGTGTTCTACAGCGCCCTGCTCGTGGCCTGGCAGGTCACGGCGGTGGTCAAGGGCACGTTCTTCCTGCCGACGATCCCGGCGACGCTGGGCGGGCTCGTCGAGATCTTCACGGAGGGCTACGCCGCCTCGCTCCTCGGAACGCTCCAGCAGCTCATCGTCGGCTTCTTCATCGCACTGATCTTCGCGATCCCGCTCGGCGTCTTGATCGGTCGGTTCGGGGTCGCCGAGGACCTGCTGGCTCCGTACGTCAACACGCTGTTCGTGACGAGCAAGGAGTCGCTCCTTCCGATCATCATCGTCGCGGTCGGGATCGGGTTCTGGTACCGGACCTGGGTCGTCATCCTTTTCGCGGTCTTCTTCCCGATCATCAACACCGCCGCCGGCGTCCGCTACGTCGACCGGGAGCTCCGCGAGACCGCTCGCGCGTTCGGCACGCGCCCGTGGCGGATGGCCACGAGGGTGTACCTGCCGGCCTCCGCGCCGTTCGTGGTGGCCGGCGTGCGGCTGGGCTTCGGCATGGCGATGAAGGGCATGGTGATCGCCGAGCTCTGGGTCCTGCGCGGAACCGGGCGGCTGCTGGAGACGTTCTCGAGCTCCCCCCGGCGGCTCGACCTGTACTACGCGCTCGTCCTGCTCATCGTGGCGATCGCGGTCGGCGTCAACGAGGTCCTGAAGCGGCTGGAGCGCCGGCTCCGGCCCGCCTCCCGGGCCATGGAGGGGCGGTGACCGTGGCCGAGCCCACGAAGACGGCGCAGCGCCGGGCTCGCGCCCGCAGGTTCCGGCGGGTCGACCGGGGCAAGCTCGCCCGCTGGGGGCTGTCGATCGGGCTGTTCTTCGTGCTGTGGGAGCTGATCGGACGCAGCGGCGCCTTCATCGCCATCGTCCCGGCGTCCCAGGTCCTGCCGGACCTGTGGCACGAGCTCGGCAGCGGCGACCTCATCCGGGCGACGCTGGGGACGCTGTCGATCGCCGCGGTCGCGTTTGTGATCGGCGCCGTCATCGGCGTGAGCTTCGGCACCATCCTCGGGGTCTCCAAGCGCTGGTCGGACGTGTTCGACCCGGTGGTGAGCGCCTCGTTCTCGGTGCCGATCGCGATGTTCATCCCGGTGATCGCCGTGTACTTCGGCCTGGAGTTCAAGGCGAAGGTCGTGCTCGTCGTCCTGTTCAACGTGTTCGTCATCATCGTCAACACGGCCACCGGCATCCGCGAGGTGCCGCCGGCGGTCATCGAGATGGGAAGGGCGTTCGAGGTCGGACGCCTCGGCATGTACACGCGGGTGATCCTGCCGTGGGCGAGCCCGTACATCATCACCGGGCTCCGGATCGGGCTCGGGCGCTCGGTCCAGGGCGCGATCCTCGCGGACCTGTTCTTCCGGACGCAGAACCTCGGCCTGGTCATCCGCAACGCGGCGGGCTCGTTCGACATGAGCAAGCTGCTCGCATCGGTCTTCTTCATCACGATCATCGCCGCGGGAACGATGGGCTTGGCCCGGATCGTGGAATGGCGACTCCTCCGTTGGAAGACGGGGTGAGGCGTGGGACGGAGAGGGGGGCGCGCGTTGGGAAGGGTCTTTCCAGTAGACAGATCGCCGAACCTTTGGGGGGGTGGGTCGACGTGAAGAAGATGCTTCGAGTGTTCGCGCTCGTGGGGGTCATCGCGCTGGTGGCGGCCGCGTGCAGCGACGACGACGGTGGTGGCGGCGACGGGGATAGCGGCGCCCAGCCGGTGCACATGGTGACGAGCTCGACCGGGAACGCGTACGTCGGGCAGTTCCACGCCGTCGACCTGTTCGGCGACCAGTTCGGCCTGGCGGAGGAGAACACGCTCACCGAGTTCGAGGACGAGGGCACGGCGGCGCAGGTCCTGGTGTCCGGCGAGGCCGACCTCATGTCCGGCGGCATGACGCAGGTCATCCAGCTCATCGGGCAGGGCCAGGACGTGAAGGCGTTCTGCCCGCTGCAGGTCGACAGCACCGAGCAGCTCGCCGGGCTCACGAGCGCGATCACGTCGCTCGACCAGATCACGGATCCGAACATCCGGGTGGCCGTGGACAGCCCCGGCGGCCTGGTCAACTTCATCATGAACCTCGTGTTCCGCGAGAAGAACATGGGGATCACGGTGAGCGACCTCGAGAACGTCACCGTGCTCGGCGACGGGAGCCAGCGGCTGGCGGCCCTCGCGGCCGGCGAGGTCGACGTGGGCTCGGTGGACCTGTTCGAGCTGCCGGACCTGGTGGCGCAGGTGGGCGAGGACGCCGTCACGGTGCTGAGCGTCACGGCCGAGGACGCGGACTTCCTGGCCAACATCCTGTTCGCCAAGACCGAGTGGCTCGACGAGAACACCGACCTGGCGGGGCGGTGGTGCGCGGCGACCCTGTACTCCAACCGCGTGCTCGCGTCCGACTTCGACCAGTACAAGGCCGCGGTCGACACCTACATCGAGGGGGGAGTCGACGAGGCGATCGTCCAGACCAACTGGGACTTCGCGCGCCAGTACTCGGTGTGGCCGTACAACACCGACGTCATGGACGAGGAGGCGATCCGGACGATCATCGAGGTCGGGTACGACTCCGGGCTGGTCGAGGAGTCGGCGCTGGACCTGACGTTCGAGGACGTCGTCGACACCCGGCCGATGGAGATCGCCACGGAGCTGCTCGGGGGAGCGGTGACCGCGGAGGACGTGCTCGCAGGCAACATCCCCGCGCCACAGTCGTAACCGCACACTCGGGGGCGAGGACGCCGGACGGGCCGGCGTCCTCGTCGCCCCCTGGGGAGGGATGCGTGAAGGTCACCGGCGTCGAGACGATCTGTGTCGCGCTTCCGTGGCGCCGCTTGCACCGCATGGCGTTCCCGGGCGCGGAGCTCGGGCGGTACGTCATCGTCCGCCTGTTCACCGACGAGGGCGTGGAGGGACTCGGCGAGGCGACGGTCATCAAGGAGTGGGGCGGCGACTACGGTCGCTACTTCGGCGAGTCGCCCGAGGTCACGGTGCGGGTCATCGAGTCGATCCTCGTGCCGGCGCTGGTCGGGGAGGATCCGTTCAATCTCGAGGCGGCGCACCGCCGGATGGACCTCGCGGTCAAAGGCTACCCCTACGCGAAGACGGCGATCGACGAGGCGCTGCACGACATCAAGGGCAAGGCGCTCGGCGTCCCGGTGTACCAGCTGCTCGGCGGGTTGGTGCGCGAGGAGGTCCCGATCGCGCACAGCCTCGGATTCATGGAGTACGAGGAGGCCACCGCCGAGGCGGCGGCCGCCGTCGCCGAGGGGATCCGGACGATCAAGATCAAGGTCGGGCGCGACCCCACCTACGACGTGCGCATCGTGCGCGAGGTGCGCGAGACGATCGGGCCCGACCGCGACATCGTCGTCGACGCCAACCAGGGCTGGCCGACGCCGAAGTACGCCATCGCGATCCTTCGGCGGATGCAGGAGTACGGGATCCGCTACGCGGAGCAGCCGGTGGAAGGGATCGCGCGGATGGCCCGCGTGGCGCATGCGGTGGACGTTCCGATCATGGCGGACGAGAGCGCGTGGACGCCGCAGGACGTGCTCGAGATCGCCGAGCGCGGCGCCGCGGACATGATCTCCCTCTACACGACGAAGCCCGGCGGCCTCTTCAAGGCGAAGAAGGTGGCGGCCGTCGCGGAGGCCGCGGGGCTGCCGCTGAACGTGAACGGGTCGCACGAGACCGGGGTCGGCAACGCCGGGAACCTCCATCTCGTCGCGTCCACGGCCGCCGTGACCGAGGCGGGCGTCTTCCCGGTCACGTCGCTTCGGGAGAACCCGCCGACGCAGATGGCCGGCCGGATGTACCTCGACGACATCGTCACGCGGTCGTTCGAGTACCGGGACGGATGCCTGATCGTCCCGTCGACGCCGGGGCTCGGCGTCGAGCTCGACATGGACAAGGTCGCCGAGTACCGAGTCGAGCCCGGCTCCTGATGGTCCGTTCGGTCGCGGTGCTCGGGGCGGGCAACGGGGGCTGCGCCGCCGCGGCGGACCTCGCGCGGCGCGGGTTCGACGTGCGGCTGTTCAACCGGACGCGCGCGCGCATCGAGCCGATCATCGAGCGCGGCGGGCTCGAGCTCACTGGGGCGGCGGGGGAGGGGTTCGTTCAGCTGCCGGTCGTCACAGACGACCTGGCGGTGGCCATCGGCGGCGCCGACTTGGTGATGGTGACCGCTCCACTCTTGGCGCTGCCGGCCTACGCGGCCTCGCTCGCGGAGCTGCTCGCGCCGGATGGCGCCGTGTTCCTGAACCCGGGACACGTGGGCGGCGGGCTCTTCCTCTGCAACGAGATCCACCGCCTGAGCGGGCGGACGGACGTTCGCACCGCCGAGGTGAGCACGCTGAGCTACGCCTGCCGAATGCAGGGCCCCGCGGCGGTGAACGTGATGGGGGTGATGCCCGCCCTGCCGTTCGCGGCGTTTCCCGGCCGTCACCGCGACGAGTTGTTGGAGCTGGTTCGCTCGATCTACCCCAGCGTCGTCCCGGCGGCCGACGTCCTGGAGACGGCGTTCCTGGACATCAACGCCGTCGAGCACCCCCCGCAGATCATCTGCAACGCCGGATGGGTCGAACACACGCGCGGCGAGTACCTCTTCTACTACGAGGGAACGACGCCGTCGGTGGGCGCGGTGATCGACCGGCTCGACGAGGAGCGGCGCGCCGTCGCGGCCGCGCTCGGCGTTCCGACGCGTCCGTTCGTGCAGGTCTTCGCCGAGATGGGCTACACGACCGCGAGCGCCGCCGGGGTGGGGACGGCGTTCGCGGCGTTGCAGGAGAGCGCGCCGAACCGGTGGATCAAGGGGCCGCCCACCCTGGACCACCGATACCTGCACGAGGACGTCGGGTGGGGCCTGGTGCCGTGGGCCGAGCTCGGGCGATCGCGGCGCGTGCCGACGCCGCTCATGGACGCGCTCATCACCCTCGGCGGCGCGCTGACCGGTCGCGACTACCGGGCCGAGGGCCTGACGCTGGAACGGCTGGGCCTGGCCGGCAAGGAGCCCGAGGAGCTGTCCATCTACCTGCGCGACGGGCTGGCGTCTCCCGCGCCCGACGGCCGTTTGAGAGTTTGATCAAAGGTAGGATATTTTGACCAATTGGGAGGTGGGGGCATGCCGAACGTGACGATCGAGTGGTTGGAGGGGCGCACGCTCGAGCAGCGGCGCAAGGTCATCGCGGGCATCACCGACCTGCTCGTCGAGGCGGCCAACGCGCGGCGCGAGGCCGTCCAGGTGACGTTTCGCGAGATGACGAAGGAGACCTGGGGACGCGGCGGGCTCCTCGGCATCGACCTGACGGACGTTCATCCGTGAGCGCGCCCGGAGGGCCCGCGGGCCTTCACCACCTCCTGCTCCAGACGTCGGACCTGGCCGCGGCGGAGCGGTTCTTCGTCGACCTGCTCGGGTTCACCGTCCGCAAGCGCGAGGCGTTCACCGACGGCCGTCCCCTCACCGTGACGCACCAGGGGCTCGGGCTGACGAACGGCGCGCCGGGTGTACCGGGCGCCGTCGAGCACATCGCCTTCCGCGTGTCGGGCGTTCGCGCGCTGGCCGAGCGCGCCCGCGCGGCCGGCGCCGTGATCTTGAAGGAGCCGGGGCCCGGGCCGTACGGCCTCACGGTGTACGTGGCGGATCCCGACGGGAACCGCATCGAGCTGTTCGCGGAGGGCGAGGAGTGACGCAAGCGCCCGAGCCGGTGGTGCCCTGGGAGCGCCGTCGGATCGCCGTCATCGGTGGCGACGAACGGGACCCCGAGATCGCGCGGCTCGCCGCCGAGACCGGGGCGGACGTCGCCGCGTTCGGCCTCCCGTGGCCGGAGGGCGGGATCCCCGGCGTGCGCCGGGAAGGCTCCGCCGGGGCGGCGGCCGAGGGCGCCGACTACGTATTCTTCCCGATCCCCCTGGGCGTCGGGCTCCAGGTGTACGCGCCGCACGTCGCCGAGCCGATCGTCGCCGACGCGCCCTTCTTCTCGGTGCTCGCGCCGCAGGCCCATCTCTTCCTGGGCCGGGCGACGCCGGAGCTTCGCGACGTCGCCCGCTCGACCGGCGTCGAGCTCCACGAGTACGACCCCGATCGCGAGCTCATGCTCCTGCGCGCCCCCGCGATCGTCGAGGGCGCGATCCAGCTCGCGATCGAGAACACGGACATCACGATCAACGACGCCAGCGTCGTCGTGGTCGGCTACGGGACGGTCGGTTCGCTGCTCGCGCGACGGCTCCGCGATCTCGGGGCGCGTCTGCACGTCGCGGCGCGAAACCCGATCCAGCGGGCCGCGGCCCGCGCGGACGGCGCGCAGCCGCACACGCTCGAGGAGCTCCCGGATCTCGCGCCGGGGCTCCAGATGGTCTTCTCCACCGTGCCCGCCCGGGTGGTCGGCCGCGAGATGCTCGAGCGGCTGCCCCCGCGGAGCCTCGTGCTCGACATCGCGCCGCCGCCGGACCATGCGGACCTCGACCTCGCCGCCGAGCTCGGCCATCGCGCCGTCTGGGCCCGAGGGCTCGGCCGCCGGGCGCCGATCACCGTGGGGGGGAGCCAGTGGATGGGGCTTCGCCGCCGGATCGAGGAGCTCGAGCGCGCCCGCGCCGATCGCGGCGCCCCGGCGCCCCTGGACGGGTCGGTGGCCCGATGACCGAACGCTGGCGCACGCCGGAGGTGGCCGTGATCGGCGCCGGGTCGGTCGGGCTCATGGCCGCCCTCGAGCTGGCGCGCCGCGGGCTGGAGCCCGTGGTGTTCGAGCGCGCGGGGGACGTCCTGTCCGGATGCTCAGCGGGCAGCGCGGGCCTGCTGTCGCCGGCGCACAGCACGCCGCTCGCCACCCCGGGCGCGGTCCGCGAGGGTCTGCGCCACATGCTGCGCCGGGACAGCCCATTCTCGATGCGCCCCCGTCCCGGCCTCATCACCTGGCTCCTTCGCTTCATGGTGGCCGCGCGCGCCGATCGGGTCCGAACCGGCACCGCGCTCCTTCGCGAGCTGAGCATCCGGAGCCTCGAGCTCCATCAGGCGCTGGAGGCCGAGGGTCTCGACACGGGCCTCCGCTCGCTCGGCGCGATCAACGTGTACGAGACGGAGGCCGCGTTCGCGGCCGGGCGGTCCGAGTCCGCGGCGCTCGCGGCGTACGAGGTCAAGTCGGAGATCCTGGACCCAAACGAGGCGCGACGGATCGAGCCCGCGCTGTCCGATCGCGTCGTCGGCGCCGTCCTGTACCCGGACGAGGCGCAGTGCGAGCCGGAGCGCTTCATGCGGGCGGCGGCCGAGGCGGCGGAGGGCGCCGGCGCCACGATCCTCACCAACGCCGAGGTGTTCGACCTGCGCATGCAGGGCGACCGGGTCGCGGTGCTCGAGACGGCGCTCGGCAACGTCCGGCCTCGAGAGGTGGTCGTCGCCAACGGGGCGTGGTCCGCGAGGCTCTCGCGCCGGGCGGGGATCGCGATCCACGTCGAGGGCGGAAAGGGCTACCACCTCGACCTCGATCGGGCCGACACGGACCCACGGCTCCCCGTCTACCTCCAGGAGGCCCGGGTCATCGCGACGCCGTTCGAGGACCGCCTTCGCCTCGCCGGCACGCTTCAGCTCACCGGGCTCGACCTGGGGGTCGATCGCGTGCGGGTCGCGGCGACGCTGAACGCCGGCGTCCGGGCGCTCCGCGGGATCGAGGCCGCCCGAGTGACCGAGGTGTGGCGAGGCATCCGTCCGTGCACGCCCGACGGGCTGCCGGTCATCGGCCGCTCCGAGCGCGTCGCGAACGTCGTGTTCGCCACCGGCCACGGCATGAAGGGCCTGCACCTCGCCCCCGGTACCGGACGCCTCGTGGCCCAGGTCGTGGCGGGCGAGGAGCCGATGCACGACCTCGCGCCGTACAGCCCCGATCGGTTCCGCCTCACGAGAAGCGGCAGGGCGCCCTCACCGCAGCACGACGTCGCCGCGGAGGGCGGATGAACCAGGACATCGTCGACAGGTGCGTCGCCGCGATGGCCGAGGAGGATCTCGACGGCCTGATCGCGATGTCGCCGGAGAACTTCGCCTACGTCGCGGGGTTCATCGTCCCGTCGCAGCCGGTCCTGCGGTGGCGGCACGCGGCGGTCGTCCTCACGCGCGACGGCCGCACCGCCCTGTACACGGTCGACATGGAGGCCTCGACGGTTCGCTCGCTCGAGCCGGAGGCCGACGTCCGGGTGTGGGAGGAGTTCGCCGAGGACGCCATGCCGGTCATGGCCACCCTGCTGCGGGACCTCGGCCTCGAGGGCGGCCGGGTCGGGCTGGAGACCGACTACCTGCCGACGCGGGACATGGAGCACCTGTCGGCGCTCGTGCCGAAGGTGACGTGGGCGGCCGCGCACCCGATCTTCAACCGGCTCCGGCTGATCAAGACGCCGCGCGAGCTCGAGCTCATGCGCCGGCTCGCGCGCATCACCGACCGCGCGATCAAGGAGGCGTTCGAGGCGGTCCATCCCGGCGACAGCGAGATGGATCTGGCCGGCGCCGTCACGACCGGGCTGTTCCGGCTCGGCGCAGACGACTTCAAGTGGCTGATCCTCGCGAGCGGCGAGCGGAGCCAGTACCCCAACGTCGGTCCGACCGCGAGGACGCTCGAGCGCGGCGACCTCGTCCGGCTCGAGGTCTTCGGCATGCTGGACGGCTACCACGCGGGCATCTGCCGGACCGCCGTCGTGCAGGAGGCATCGGAGGAGGTTCGCGAGGTCTGGTCGAACATCGTGGCCTGCCGCGACCTCATCTGGGGGGGCATCCGCGACGGAGCGAGCGGCGCGCAGATCTACGGCCGCGTGGCCGATCGGTTCCACGCCCTCGGGTGGGAGCCGATGAGCTTCGTCGGTCACGGGATCGGGCTGTTCGTGCACGAGGAGCCGTACATCGGCCGGTATCACGACGCCGCGATCAGCGCGGGAATGGTCCTCGGTACCGAGCCCGTGCTGCTCATCCCGGGCGCCTACGGGTTCCAGGTCAAGGACGTGGTCTCGGTGGGGGCGGCCGGCTGTGAGGTGCTCTCGGACGTGACCAACACGGACGAGCTGTTCGTCATCGAGTGAGACGCGGGTTGGGACGACGCCGAATCGGGGGGAGAGGGGACGCATGGACCTGGGGCTGACGGGGATGAAGGCCATCGTGACGGGCGGGAGCAAGGGGATCGGCCGCGAGACGGTGCGGATCCTGGCGGAGGAGGGCTGTGACGTCGCCGTGACCGCTCGCGACGGCGAACGACTGGAGCGCGCGACCAAGGAGCTCGCCGAGGCCACCGGACGGACCGTCCTGCCCCTTGCGGGCGACATGAGCGTCCAGGCGGACGTCGAGCGGACGATGGGCGAGGCGATCGAGGCGCTGGGCGGGGTCGACATCCTCGTCACCTCGGCCGGCAGCAGCCCGGGGGGGCTTCTGGAAGGCTTGACCGAGGCGGACTGGATGAGCAGCGTCGGGCTCAAGTTCATGGGCTACGTGCGCAGCCTCAGCGTGCTCCTTCCGCACATGCGCGAGCGCGGTTCGGGCAGCGTGATCATGGTGGTGGGCAACGACGGGATCAAGTCCTCGTACTGGGAGCTCACCGCGGGGATCGCGAACGCGGCCGACCTCAACGTCGCGAGCGCGCTGGCCGAGCAGTACGGCCGCTTCGGCGTGCGGATCAACACGGTGAACCCCGGCCCGGTGAACACCGATCGGTGGGACGGGCTCGAAAAGCGGTTCGCGCTCGACCGGGACGTCCCGCAGGACGAGGCCCGCCGGATCGTGCTCGGCACGCTCCCCCTCGGGCGGATCTGCGAGGCCGAGGAGGTGGCGAGCGTCGTCGCGTTCCTCGCCTCCCCCCGGGCGAGCTACGTTTCCGGGGCGCACGTCCTGATCGACGGCGCCCAGATGAAGGGGCTGCTGGACGCCGGGTTGCACTCGTGAGCCCGGCACGCGATGGCGAGGACCGAGACCGATGAGCGGACTGATCGACGTGCACTCGCACCACTACCCGGACTCGTACCTGGACGCCTGCCGGCGACCCGACAGCGGGTTCACCTACTACACGCGCCAGGACGGCCGCCTCATCGTGCTCCAGGACGGCGCGGTGGGGCTCGCGGTGCCCCAGCCCCTCCCCCCGCTCGAGCACCGGATCGAGATGATGGATGCCGCCGGCGTCGACATCCAGGTCCTGTCCGTCTCGGCGCCGAACGTGTTCCGGTTCCCGGAGTCGGTGCGCATCCCGCTCACGCGCGACCTCAACGACGAGTTCTCCGCGCTCGCGGGGACGGCCGGTGGCAGGCTCCGCGCGTTCGCCAGCATCCCGCTGCCGTCGATCGACGCCGCGCTGGAGGAGCTGGACCGCGCGCTGGCGCTCCCGCACATGGTGGGCGTCGTCGTGTGCTCGAACATCGATCGCATCAACCTCGACGACGAGCGGTTCGACCCCGTGTGGGAGGAGCTCTCGCGCCGCGGGACGACGGTCTTCTGCCACCCCACGGTGGCGTGCTGCACCGACGGCCTCCGCGAGTACGCGATGGCGCTCGCGATGGGGTTCATGGCCGACACGATGTACGCCGTGGGCCGGCTGGCGTACTCGGGAACGATCGACCGGTTCCCGGGGATCCGGTGGATCTTCACCCACCTCGGCGGGACGATCCCGTTCGTCCTGCCGCGCTACGACAACTACTACCGTCAGTTCCCCGAGTGCTCGGAGAAGATCGACCGGCCCCCGTCGGAGATCATGCGCGACGTCTACTACGACACCGTGACGATGCACGCGCCCGCGCTTCGGTGCGCGATCGACACCGTCGGGGCGGACCAGCTCGTGTTCGGGTCGGACTACCCGCACGTCCCGGGCGGCATCGACCGCTTCGTCACGGTCCTGAACTCGGTCGGGCTGACGCCCGACGAGATGGAGCGCATCGGCCGGCGGACGGCCGCCGGGCTGATCGGCCTCGACGAGACCGAGCGGGTGAGCGAACCGTGAGGACGATCGTCCGTGGGGGTCGCGTCGTGACCTCGTCCCAGGCCTTCGTGGCGGACGTCCTCGTCGAGGGGGAGCGGATCGAGGCCCTCGGGTCCTTCCCCGACGTCCAGGCCGACCGGGTGATCGACGCCGCCGGCAAGCTCGTGCTCCCCGGGGGGGTCGACCCCCACACGCACCTCGACGCACCGCTGAAGGGGACGATCACCGCCGACGACTTCTACTCGGGCACGGTCGCCGCCGCGATCGGCGGGACGACGACGATCATCGACTTCCCCGTGCAGGAGAAGGGACAGGACCCCCGCGTCTCCCACGGAGACTGGTACGCGCGCGCCGAGGAGAAGGCGGTGGTGGATTGGGGACTGCACCAGGTCATCACCGACCTGCCCGACGAGTACTTCCCGGCGCTCGACGAGCTGATCCGCGACGGCGCGCCGAGCTTCAAGATGTTCATGGCCTACCCCGGCGCCCGCATGGTCGACGACGCCACGATCTTCAAGGCCATGCGACGTACCGCCGAGAACGGCGGGTTCGTCCTCATGCACTGCGAGAACGGTCCCGTGATCGACCTGCTCGAGAAGGAGGCGATCGCGGCCGGCAACGTCGACCCCGTCTACAACTCGATCACCCGGCCGCCGGTGACCGAGGCGGAGGCCACCGCGCGGGCGATCTCGCTCGCCGAGCTCGCGGGGGTGCCGGTCTACGTCGTCCACCTGTCGGCCGCCGAGGCCCTCGACGCCGTCAGCCGGGCGCGGGATCGCGGACTCCCCGTGTACGCGGAGACGTGCCCGCACTACCTCCTGCTCACGGACGAGAAGCTCTCCGAGCCCGACTTCGGCGGCTCGAAGTACGTCATGTGTCCGCCGCTGCGCACGCCGGCGCACCAGGAGCGGCTGTGGAAGGGCCTGCGGACCGACGAGCTCCAGGTGGTCTCGACGGACCACACGCCGTTCCGGTTCGAGGGACAGAAGGAGATGGGCAGGGGCAACTTCCCCAAGATCCCGAACGGGGTACCGGGGATCGAGTGGAGGACCGGCCTGATGTACCACTTCGGCGTCGGCCAGGGCCGGATCGGCCTCAACCGGTTCGTCGAGCTCATCGCGACGGCGCCGGCGAAGCTGTTCGGCTGCTACCCCAAGAAGGGGGAGATCGCGCCGGGCTCCGACGCGGACCTCGTGATCTTCGACCCGGACAAAGAGGTCACCCTGAGCGCCCGCACCCAGGCCACGTTGAGCGACTACAACCCGTACGAGGGCTGGGCGCTCCGCGGCGCGGTCGAGACGGTCCTGTTGCGCGGCACGGTGATCGTGGAGGGTGGGGCGTTCGTGGGAACGAAGGGGAGCGGGCGCTTCGTGCGCCGGGGCGAGTCGATCGCCCTGGCCTGACGCCCGTGCGGCTCGGCCGAGGGAGGGCGCGTTCGTGAGCGGTCACGTCGAGATCCATGGACCGGTGGTAGAGGGGTCCGACCGGATCCTGACGCCCGACGCGGTCGCGTTCGTCGCCGACCTCCACCGGGCCTTCGAGGGACGCCGGCGGAAGCTGCTCGCCGAGCGCGCGGCCAGGATGTCGCGGCTGGCGGCGGGGGAGCTCCCGGACTTCCTCGAGTCGACCCGGGAGGTCCGAGCGTCGGCGTGGACGGTCCCGGACCTGCCGAAGGACCTGCTGGACCGCCGGGTGGAGATCACCGGCCCGACCGATCGCAAGATGGTGATCAACGCCCTCAACTCCGGGGCCAGAGTCTTCATGGCGGACTTCGAGGACGCCAACGCCCCCACGTGGGCGAACATGGTCGAGGGCCACGCGAACCTGATCGACGCGATCGAGGGCACGATCGCGTTCACGGCCCCCGACGGGCGCGCGTACCGCCTCGCGGAGGATCCCGCGACGCTCATGGTGCGCCCGCGCGGGTGGCACCTTGAGGAACGGCACCTGACGGTGGACGGCGCCCCGTGCTCGGGAAGCCTGTTCGACTTCGGCCTGCACCTGTTCCACAACGGGCACCGGCTGCTCGAGCGGGGGAGCGGTCCGTACTTCTACCTCGCCAAGCTGGAGGGGCATCTCGAGGCGCGCCTGTGGAACGACGTGTTCGATGTTCGCGCAGGACCAGCTCGGCATCCCTCGCGGCTCGATCAAGGCGACCGTGCTCATCGAGACCATCCTGGCGGCCTTCGAGATGGACGAGATCCTGTACGAGCTCCGTGAGCACAGCGCCGGGCTCAACGCGGGACGGTGGGACTACATCTTCTCGGTGATCAAGAAGTTCCGCGGGCGTCCCGAGTTCGTGCTGCCCGACCGCGCGCAGGTGACGATGACCGTCCCGTTCATGCGCGCGTACACGCAGCTGCTCGTGAAGACGTGCCATCGGCGCAACGCGTTCGCCATCGGCGGGATGGCCGCGTTCGTCCCGAGCAGGAAGGATCCAGAGGTCAACGAGGAGGCGCTCGCCCGAGTTCGCCAGGACAAGGTCCGCGAGGCGGGCGACGGGTTCGACGGCACGTGGGTCGCGCATCCCGACCTCGTGCCGGTGGCGCAGGCGGTCTTCGACGACGTGCTCGGCGATCGCGCGAACCAATTGGGGCGCAAGCGAGACGACGTCCAGGCGAGCGCGGCGGACCTCCTCGACCTGCGCGTCCCCGACGGCACGGTGACCGAGGCCGGGCTGCGCGCCAACGTCGCCGTGGCGATCCTGTACCTCGAGTCCTGGCTCCGCGGCGTGGGTGCGGCGGCGTTGTTCAACCTCATGGAGGACGCCGCGACCGCGGAGATCGCGCGGTCGCAGATCTGGCAGTGGATCTCTCACGGGGCCCGCCTCGACGGCGGTGACGCCGTCACGCGAGACCTGGTCGAGCGAATCGTGGGCGAGGAGCTCGTGCGGATCCGGGACACGCTCGGCGCGCAGCGGTTCGAGGACGGCCGGTTCGACGAGGCGATCGAGATCCTGCGGACGGTCGCCCTGTCCGAGGAGTTCGTGGAGTTCCTGACGCTGCCGGCCTACGCGTACCTCGAATGAGCGGGAGCGTCGCCGACCCGCACGTTCATCCGGGGCCTGGACTTCGCGATCACCGCCGACGCGGACGACCGCGTGATCCGCGACGCGTCCCTCGTCGTGGAGGGAGACCGGATCGCGGCCCTCGGGCCCTCGGAGGAGGTCGCGCGGACCTTCCCCTTGGAGCCCACCGACCTGGTCATCGACGGCGCCGGGCTCGGCGCGACGCCCGGCTTCGTCGACACGCACGTCCACCTGTCAGAGACGCTGTCCCGCGCGAGCTTCCCCGACCGGCTCGGCACCCGCGCCTGGGTGTTCCACTGGATCATGCCGTTCTACGGGCGGCTCACCCCCGAGGACGAGCGCGTCTCCGTCCTCCTGGGCGCGGTGGAGATGCTGCGGTCCGGGACCACGTGCTTCCTCGACATGGGCGCCCTGAACGACCCGCGTCTGACCGTTCCGGTCCTGGACGGGGTCGGGATCCGCGGGATCACGGGTCGGCACGCGGCCGACGTCCGACCGGACGAGGCCCCCGCGGGGTGGTCGGAGGAGATGATGGATCGCCACTTCTTCCCCGACGCCGCGACCGCGCTGCGCGAGCTCGAGGCGTGCGTCCGCGACCTCGACGGCGTGAGCGATCGGATCCGGTGCTGGGTCAACATCCAGGGAAAGGAGCCGTGCAGCGCGGATCTCCACGTCGGGGCCAGGCGACTCGCCGAGCGGCTCGGCGTGGGGACCACGTACCACATCGCGTCGACGATCGAGGAGGCCCGATCCGCCGAGCGCCGGTACGGGCGGACGCCGATCGCGCGGATGGCGGAGCTCGGCGGGCTGGGGTCGAACCTCGTGCTCGCCCACGCGACGGCGGCGAGCCCCGAGGAGATCGATCTGCTCGCCGCAAACGACACGAAGGTGGCGTTCTGTCCGGGCACCGCGCTCAAGCTCGCCAAGGGGGCGACGCGCATCGGTGCGTACCCGGAGATGCTGCAGGCCGGCGTCACCGTCGGGCTCGGCACCGACGGCGTCTCCGCGTCCGGCAACCTCGACCTGAAGCGTCAGATGTACCTGGCGGCCGGCCTCTTCAAGGACGCGCGGATGGACCCGGAGGCGATCGGCGCCGCGCGTGCGTTCCGAATGGCCACGATCGACGGCGCGAGGGCGCTCGGCATGGAGCGTGAGATCGGCTCGCTCGAACCCGGCAAGAAGGCGGACTTCGTCCTGTTCGACCTGGATCATCCCGAGTGGACGCCGTACGGCGATCCCGTCCAGGCGCTGGTCTGGTCCGCGAGCTCGTCGAGCGTCCGCGAGACCTGGGTCGACGGGCGAAGGGTGGTCGCGGACGGGAAGGTGACCACGGTCCCGGACGAGTCCGCCCTTCGACGCGAGGCTCGCGAGCGGGCCGCCCGGCTGATCCGCGACGCCGGGCTCGACCGCCCCGACGTGCCCGTCACGTCGTCGGTGTACGAGCGGGACGACGCTCACTGATCGATTCGGAACGTCCCCGGCGCTGCAGGAGGGCGAAGATGTCGGCTCTGGTCGACTCGACGTGGTCCTCCATCGCCCGACGCGCCGCGGCGGGGTCCCGCGCGGCGATGGCATCCACGACGCGCGCGTGCTGGCGCGTCGAGCGCTTCACCCGATCGCCGTCGTTGCTCACGAACGGCAGGACCGCGAGGATCTCGTGCAGGCGCATCTGCTCCTCGAGGACGAGGTCGAGGATGAGGTCGGAGCTCGCCGCGTGCGCCATCGCGATGTGGAGCGTGGAGTCCGTCTGGCGGATCTCGGCCACGCTCGCCGAGCGGGAGCGGTCGAGCAACCATCGGAGCACCCCGACCTGCTGATCGCTCGCGCGCTCGGCCGCGAGCTCGGCCGCGTACGGCTCCACCGCGCCGCGCATGTCGACGAGATCTCGGAGCGTGGGGCCGAGTTCTCGGGCGATCTTGGCCACCTCGGCGCGGCTGAGCTGGCGGATCTGACGGGAGGCGACGAACGTCCCGCCCGAACGACCGCGGCTCGTCTTCAGGTACCCCTGCTGCTGGAGCGCGCGGATCGCCTCGCGAAGGGTGGTGCGGCTGACGCCGAGGCGCTCGACGAGCTCCCGCTCCGGCGGGAGCTGCGCCCCCACCGACAGCGCCCCGAGCTTGATCGCCTGCGCGAGCCGCTGCACCCCGACCTCGTACGCGCTGTGCCAATGGGCCCGGCGGAAGAAGACGTCGTCGAGGACGGCGACCACGTCGGGGGGCAGGTCGTCGTGGACCGAAGCCGGTGCGGCGCGCTCAGCCATCGATCGTGGGGCCTCCCTCGGGAGGGATCCTAGGCCACCCCGGAGCCCACGACGCTCTGCCCGACGAGGCCCGCCTTCCGCCACGTCTCGAGGATCTCGCCCGAGCTCACCACGCGGCCGAACGCCCGTCGGATGTTGTCCAGCGTCGCCTCGTGGGGCGCCTGCGCGTAGGAGGCGGTCAGATCCGACACGACGATGACGTGGTAGTCGTGCATGTAGGCGTCGCGGGCGGTGGACTCGACGCAGACGTTCGTCGTGATCCCGGTGAAGATGAGGTTCTCGACGCCCTGGGCCCGGAGCAGCGGGTCGAGCTCGGTCCCGATGAACGCGCTGTAGCGATGCTTGACGACGACGTCGTCGCCCTCCTCCGGCGCGACCTTGTAGAACTCGGCTCCCCAGGTCCCGCTCTGGCAGTGGCGGGTGTCGAACCCGACCAGCTGATGGCGCTCGAGCATCGGCCGCGAGAGCCATTTCTCGTCGTAGATGGCCTGCACGAAGATCGGACGAACCCCGGCGGCGCGAGCGACCGGGATGAACTCGACGAGGTCGTCGATGGCCCGCCGCATCAGCGTGAGGTCCTGTCCCGACCGATCGAACCAGCCCCCGTCGGCCGCGAAGTCGTTCTGCACGTCCACGACGACCAATCGGGTCGTATCCGGTGCCACGCGCTCGAGGGGAAGCTCGGAAGCGGCCTGTCCGACCATGTCTGCCTCCTCGTTGCGAGGGAACCCCTCGGCGGCGCTCGGGGATTTCGTACGCAAGTCATACCAAACTTCCTTTAGGCTTGCCACCGCCGATCGTTCGAGGAGGCGAGGGAGATGAGCGACGTCGTCGCGACGAACCGACTCACGCACGAGGGCGCCCTGCGGGTCCTTCAGGCGGGGATACGGAAGGCCGAGGAGATGGGGGTCCCCCAGTGCATCGCGGTCACGGATGCCGCGGGACAGCTCCTCGCGTTCGTCCGGATGGACGGCGGGAAGTTCCTCAGCATCCGCACGTCGATCCGCAAGGCCGTGACGGCGGCGTCGTCGCGCCAGCCGACCGGATCCCTGGAACAGGAGCACGCGGTCAAGCTCGCCTTCACGACCGGCGGCCGGATGACCAACCTGTTGGCCGGGGTGCCGATCGTCGTGGGCGAGGAGGTCGTCGGGGCCGTCGGCGTCAGCTCGGGAACGGGCGAGCAGGATCTGGAGGTCGCCCTCGCCGGGATCGCGGCGCTCCCCGACGCGAAGCAATGGTGACCGGCCTCAACCCACGGTGAGCCGGTCGACCATCCAGTCGCACATGAGCGGCACGAGCGTGGCGTTGTGGTTCGTGCAGGTGTGGAACCCGTCCTCGAAGATCACGATCTCGCCGCGTGAGCCCTCGGCCATTCGTCTTGCCTCCTCCACCGAGACCAGCTCGTCGCGGGCGCCGTGGATCACGAGGTACGGGCAGCCGATCCGCTCGGTGAGGCCCTCGAGCGAGCACCGCTCCGCGACGTACGAGCGAGCGTCCGAGAGCGACGGCAGCATGAGGTCCTCGAGGACGTTCAGCTGCGTCGAGACCGGCCAGTACCGGTAGTCCCGGAAGTCGTAGAAGCCTCCCGAGGAGACGGCCGCGCGGATCCGGGCTCGAACGCGGCCGCCCGCAGGACGAGGAACCCTCCGAGGCTGCTCCCCCAGAGGCCGATCCGATTGGGGTCGACCTTGCCCGACGCCGCGAGCGCGTCGATCGTGGCGCTCATCGGTTCTTCCCACCGGTCCGGGCGCATCGGCAAGACGCCGACCATCTCACCCTGGCCCGGGCCGTCCATCGTGAGCACCGAGAGCCCTCGCCGCACGAACTCGCGCGCCCAGTTGTGGTACTCCTCCTTGACCGAGTCGGCACCGTTGACCATGACGACGCACGCGCCATCGCCGGCGGCGCGATGGAGGTAGCCGGGCAGCTCCGTGTCCGCGTACGGGATCGAGAGGGGTTCGATCTCGGCGTCCATGAGCTCCGCCGCCCGCCGGTAACAGCGGACCCTCCCGAGGCGCCCCTCGGCCTTCTCGTCGCTGCCCAGCCGCGCGAGGTACTGGCCCCAGTGGTAGCAGGCCGAGGCGCGATGGAACAGGTCGGCCGCCGACACGCTCCGCCCCTCGGCCGCCAGGCGCTCGGCTTCGGCCTCCGCCGTCCGTGCCTCGGCCCGCCACGCCGGGTACCAGGTCCGGTGGTCGACCACGCCGCGAAGGATCCGCTGGAGATCGCTGTAGTCGAGCGGTCCCGTCACCTCCATACGGGCGAGGCGGACGACCACGTACGCCCGCCCGAGGTGCTCCGCGCCGTGCAACCGGATCAACGTCGACAGCTGCTGGTAGTAGCGCTCGATCTCCTGAAGGTCGGCCTCGTTCACTCCGGTCCTCCCGGATGTCCGACCGGTTCGCCCTCGCCGAAGATCGCGAGCGGCAGGACGGCGGTCACCACGAAGTTCGGCGCGTCGACGATCTCGCTCACCTTGAGGTCGACTCCGACGCTGCAGATCGCGTAGGCCTCGCGGCGCGTGTAGCCATGCTCGTCGACCAGGTACTCGATCATGTTCCGGAGCGCGCTCCTGGCGGCGTGGTTGAGGTCCTCCGCATGACCGCCTTCGGTGGCGTAGACGGAGAGCCCGGTGGTGGCGACGTACGGCCCCGCCGGCCCGGTCGGAACCCGGTCGCCGGAGAACCGAACGTCGCGGGCCGTTTCGCCGCCACCCTCGATCACCCCGAAGCGGAGACGAACCGTCGACGTCGTCTCGATCGCGGTCCCGCATACCTCCCCGTCGCCCTGCGCGTGGTGGCCGTCGCCCGCCGAGAACAACGCTCCTCGAACCCAGACGGGGAACAGCGCTCGAGTGCCGGCAACCATCTGTTTCACGTCGAGGTTGCCCCCGTTCTCCCGGGGAGGCTTCGTCCGCAGCCCGTCGGCGCCGATGGCGCTCGGCACCGCGCCGCGGGGCTCCGGCGGCGCGACGTCGTCCCCGTTGGCCGCGAGGTCTCGCTCGCGAGCGTTGATCCGCTTCAGCAGGTCGCGCGAGGGCGCCACGCCGATCGTCCCCATGAAGGGCGCTGCCGGGATCCGCACGCCGGGCAGATCCGGCGAGCCGGCAACCCCGTCGTCGATCTCCCAACGAACGAGGAACGGATCGGGGAACTCGTCGCGCAGGAATCCGAACCCCGGGAACTGGGCCGTGTAGGCGAAGGAGCCCGTCGAGATCTCGAGGAGGTCGACGATCAGGAGGTCCCCGGGTTCCGCTCCCTCGACGTAGATCGGGCCGGTGAGGGGATGGACGATCGACCGGTCGACGCGAGTGAGGTCCTCGTGGCTGGAGTCCATCGAGAGCTGGCCGTCGACGGCGTCGCGGGCCTGGAGAAGCACCTCGTCGCCGAGAGCGCAGCGAATCGCCGGGGGGATGTCCGGATGCCATCGCGTGTGGCACCGATCCGCCTGCTCGTGAACCGGAATCGACCGGTCCACGGCGAGCTCAAGACTTGCCATGGATACCGCCGAGGTCCGGCTCGGTCACGCGAGGACGCCCACCGCGTCGGCCACCAGGGTTCACCGCTGCGGAATCCTATCTGATGTCATATGTTTGGACCAAATTGCCGCGGAGGAGGGTGCGGAGATGGGCGTGGCGAGCTCGGCGGGCGGGGTGCCGATCCACTACGAGGAGACGGGGGAGGGGACCCCGGTCCTGTTCATCCACGAGTTCGCCGGCGACCTTCGAAGCTGGGAGCCGCAGGTTCGCTCGTTCTCGCGGCGGTATCGATGCATCACGTACAACGCGCGTGGCTACCCGCCGTCCGACGTCCCGACTGACCTCGCCGACTACTCGCAGGACCTCGCCGTCGCCGACGCGCTCGCCGTCCTCGACGCGGCGGGCGTCTCCCGGGCTCACATCGTCGGGATATCCATGGGCGCGTTCTGCACGCTGCATCTCGGCCTTCGCCATCCGGAACGGGCGATCTCCCTCGTCGTCGCGGGTTGTGGCTACGGGGCGCACCCCGATGTTCGCGAGTCGTTCCGCGCCGAGTCGGAGGCCGTCGCGACGGCGTTCGAGACCCAGGGAGCGGCCGGCATCGCTCCGACCTATTCGGTCGGGCCCGCGCGCGTTCAGTTCCAGGACAAGGACCCGAGGGGTTGGGCCGAGTTCGCTCGCTTGCTGGCGGAGCATTCCTCGGAAGGATCTGCCCTCACGATGCGCGGCGTCCAGCGGGAGCGGCCGTCGCTGTACGACCTGACCGAGGAGCTGCGCGCGGTCGAGGTTCCGACGCTGCTCGTCGTCGGCGACGAAGACGAGGGGTGTCTGGACGCCAACCTCATGATGAAGCGGACGATGTCCCTCGCCGGCCTGGTGGTGCTTCCCCGGACGGGTCACACGACGAACCTCGAGGAACCGGAGCTGTTCAATCGCTTCGTGGGGGACTTCCTCGCGGCGGTCGACGCCGGGCGTTGGATGGCGCGAGACCCGCGGTCGATCTCCGGCAGCCTCACCGGCATCGAGGCGCGGTGACACGAACCGATGAGCAAGGAGCCGAGGCCCAAGCCCGACTGGCCCTCCTGATCCGCACGCGGATCACCCGTTGAGCTTCCAGAGCCACCCGCCGGATGCGGAGAAGGAGGAGTAGGCCTCCGTCGTCTGCCATCCGGTCGCGAGCGCACCGTCGGACAGCGCGAAGGCATCGCTCCCGTTCATGAACCGCTCGCCGTCGCGGAGCACGATCTCCCACACGAAGCGTCCGCTGGTCGAGTACTTCCTGACGAAGGCGTTGGTCCCGTCGTTCGACGGGTCTCGCTCGGTGCCGGCGACGTAGGTCGAACCCGTCGGGTCGATCGAGACCGCCGACGGCTGGGCGGCGCGATCGCCCGTCGTTCCCCCACGACCGCGTCCACCGCACGCCGCCGGCGAACGTCAGGCTCGCGAGCCATGCGTGCGACGGCCGGCCCCGCCAGTTGCCACCGGCCTCGGCCGTGACCATCAGGCGGTCACCCCGCACGGACACGCCCGTCGCGCCGTCGCGATCCTTCCGGTGGTGGTCGAAGAACACGTGGGTCCACACGACGCCGCCCGAGGGACCGAGCTTCTGGACCGCGGTCTCGTGATCCGCCCGGTCGACGTCGGTCTCGGCGCCGGTCGCGACCCATCCGACGACGTACACGCGCCCGATGGCGCTGATCGCGATCGCGTTCGCGGCGTCGTTCGTTCCGGCCGGCCGGCTCGCCTCGAAGGGGCTCGTCCATTGCAGGTTGCCGTCGAGGTCGTACGTGCGTACCCAGCCGTCGCGGTCGACGTCTCCGCAGCAGCCGAAGTCGTAGCCGGACACGACGACCATGCCGGCGTCGACGGCGATGCCCGAGATCGACCCCGCGTGACCCACGAGGCTGGGGTTCCGCCAGTTCGGCGTCTGGCGTCTCCACAGCAGCGCGCCGGCGGGCGAGTACTTCCGGATGAACCACTGGTTCCCCTCGAAGCCGTCCGCGTTCATCACGCCGGACAGGTACACGGAACCGTCGTCGCCGATCGCGAGGTCGAGACCCTCGGCCCACGCGTGCGAGGGGTTCCAGGTGCGCTTCCACAGCTGATGCCCCGCGGCGCCGAACTTGTAGAGCACCATGGAGGAGTCTTCCCGGCGCGTGGTTCGATCGACCCGGAAGCCGGTCGCGTACACGTTGCCGGCGTCGTCGGCGACGACCGAGGAAAGGACTCGGGCAACGCTTCGCTCCCAGGTGATCGAGCCAGTCGCCGCGGCGGACATCGGCTGAAGCAGGATCAGGAGCAAGGAGGCCGCGGCCCCCGCGATGACGAGTGGCCCTCTGTGTGGTTGCCGCATCGCGGCCCACCCCCTCAGATCACTTCTCGAGACCATCTTCCCCGGGGGCGTCGGGGTGCGCGGAGTCGTTCGGCCTGCGTCCACATGGTCCTACGAAGGATTGCGGAGCGCCGGGAGCGCCGGGGGGTGAGAGCATCCGCTCGACAGGGCGAAGGGATCGACCGTGCCCGATCTCTACGGGATCTCGACCAACCGCGGCGGCTTCTCCTCGATCGAGGGGATCGAGCTCGCGGGCTCGACCTCGACGCTGTTCGGCCTCGGCAATCGGTTCGCCGGCGGGCTGACCTACGACCACGCCCAGGGCGCGTACCTCGCGATCGCCGCCGACCCGGCCGGGTTCTGCACGCTGTATCGCGTCGGGCTCGACGGGTCCGTGCAGGCGCTGTTCGGGATCGGCAACGGCTTCACCGGCGGGCTCGCCCACCGGCTCGCGGACGCGAACCTCTACGCGGTCGCGACCGAGGCCTCGGGATGGTCGCGCCTGTACAAGATCACGCTCGCCGGGTCGGTGCAGGAGCTGTTCGGGCTCGGATACGGGTTCATCGGCGGCCTGGCCCACGACCCGAGGACGGATCGGTTCTACGGGGTGAGCCAGGACACGAACGGGTTCTGCTGGATCGTCCAGATCTCGCTCAGCGGCGCCGTCAACCGGCTGTTCGGGCTCGGGTACGGCTTTCGCGGTGGGCTCGCCTACCACCCGGGGCGCCGCCTCTTCTACGCGATCAGCACCGACCCCGCGAGGTTCTCCACGCTGTACACGATCTCGCTGAGCGGGGCCGTCCGCCAGCGCTTCGGCGTCGGCGTCGGGTTCGACGGCGCCGCGCTCGCGACGTCGCCCGAGATCCCCGGCCAGGCCATCTGGATCCACTCACCGCTTCGGAACGAGCGATTCGTGGTGGGCGAGACCGCGTACCTGCAGGCCTCGGCGACGCTCGGCACCGCCGCCGCGGGGTTCACCTACCCGGACGGGAGCGCGCTGCAGTGGTCGTCGGATCTGGACGGCGCGCTCGGCGGCGGACCCACGATCGTCACGCAGGGCCTGTCGGTCGGCACCCACACGCTCCAGGTGGATGGCTACGGGATGCAGGACACGAGGCAGGTCCGGATCTTCGCCGACCTGGGTGCGCTCTACGACTCGCGTCCCGCAGACGCCGAGATCGACCGCCTTCGGGACAACTTCACGTTCCACTGGGTGGATGGCGCGATGCCCGACGAGCAGTGGGGGGCGTACGAGCTGGATCCGTTCGACACGACCTCGACGCGGCCCTCCAAGCTCGCGGCCATGGCAAAGGTGGAGCTGCTTCGTCATTGCCGGTTCTCGCAGCCGCTCCCGTTCACGGGTGGGCGATCCCTACACGATCACATCCGCCTGTTCTCGCGCGAGCTCTACTGCCGGCTCGACCGGGGCGTGAGCAGCGCGGGCGGCGGCCGGCAATCGCTCGCCCGAGGGTTCAGCATGTGGACGCAGCCGCCGGGCGGCCCGGGATGGACGCCGTACCCGTACGTCTTCGCGCTCCAGCTCCTCGTGCACGAGAACCGCCACAACGAGCCGACCGACCCATCGCACACGTCGTGCGCGCAGAGCTGGACCGGTCAGCCCGGGACCCCGGGCGGGATGGACCAGGTGTTCGAGGGGGGAAGCGGGTACGCCTCGGGCATGATGTATCTCCTGTGGGTGTACAAGTACGGGGACTTCGATCCCGCCGGCATGAAGCCGCGAGCGAGAGACGAGGCGGTGCCGACGCTGCGGGATCGCTTCTGCACGAAGCCGACGCACTCCAACCCGTTGGTTCAGGCGATCCTCGACGAGCTGATCCCGTAGGGGGAGTCGACCGTCAGGCGAGGTGGGCCCGGAGCAGGTGCACCGTTCCGGATACGCCCTTGAGCTCCACCGGACCGACGTCGCCGAACGCGATCCCGTTCTCCCGCGAGGCGTCGGCGACCGCCTGGCTGACCAGCACCTCGCCGGGCCGCGCATAGTCGGCGATGCGCGCACTGAGGTTCACGGTCTGGCCGAAGTAGTCGCCCTCCTGGTACAGGACCGGCCCCGCGTGCAGGCCGACGTGGGCCGGGGGCAGGCCGGCGGCCGCCAGCCCGTCCACCATCTCGAGGGCGGCACGCACGCCGGGGCCGGGGTCGCCGAAGTAGAACATCACGCCGTCGCCGAGCCACTTGATGGGCTTGCCGCCGTGCTGCACCGAGCTGCGCTGCACGAGCCGCGCGACCGTCGTGGCCAGGTCCGCGGCCGCATCGTCGCCGTGTTCCTGGGTCAGCCGCGTGTAGCCGGTGATGTCGAGGAAGCAGATCGCCGGGAGCCGCTCGAGGCGGCTGTGGATCCCGGCCTGCTCCATCAGGAGCTCGAAGCCCTCGATGATGTTGGCGGTCCAGGCGCGCGCCTGCTGCGCGTGATACATCGCGAGCACGGTCTGCTCCGCGAGCGGGGCGATCCGGTCGGCGAGGTCGGCGTTCGACAGCTCCTCCGGGCCCCTGCCCGTCGCGATCGCCGGCTCGATCACCTCGGAGATCCACCAGGCGCCCTCCTGCTCGGTGATCCGGCGGGTGCTGTCGCCCTCGACGCGGAGCAGCCGCTCGATGGCGGCCGGCCGGAATCCCTCCGCGATCTGGAGCTCGATGAACGGCACGATCGCCATCTCGTCCTCGCGAAGCCGGTCATCGGGCGACGGTTGCGCCATGCCGATCGCCTCCCGGATGACCATCAGCAGCTCGAGCGGGATCCCGGTCCGCTCGCCGACCTGCCGAAACGTCTCGGCGGCGAGGGCGGCGAACCGCTCGTAGCTCGGCGCGTCGAGGAAGTCGAGCGACAGGGCGCCGCGCCGCATGGCGGCGCCGACCGCGTCGAGCGGGATGCCGGCGTCCTCGAGCGATCTGGCCAGCATGACGCGGCGCACGTCGCCCGGTGAGAAACGGTCCGGCTCCGCCGGGGCCACGATCCCGAGATCGACCAGTCGAACGAGGTAGGAAGGCTCGACCCCGGCCCGCTCAGCGACGCCCTCGTCCGAGTACCCGTTCACTCGGGGGAGCCTACCGGGCTCGAGCGTCACATCCGTGCGAAGCGAGGCCCCGCGTCGTGGCAGACTGGCGTCGTGGACGACGAGGAGCTCCTCGCCCTGGCGGAGTCGGCCCTGACCGAGATCAAGGTCGCCCAGGGGTTGTCCGAACAGCACGCCTCGGTGCTCGCCGCGCTCCGGATTCGGCTGAAGGGGAGCGCCGGCAAGTCGCTCGAGGAGATGCTCGAGGCGGCGGGCGATGTCGGGTCGGCCAGCCTGGAGGAGAAGCTGGTCGAGGTCGAGGGCAAGCGCAAGCCCTCGCTGGACGATCTGATGAGCAAGGAGCCGAAGAAGCCCGAGTGGCCCTCGTGAGCTCGAAGCGATCGGGCCGGGCCCGACGTGGGCCCGGCCCGATTCGTACCGCTCGCCCTCACGAGCGCTTCGGCCTCTGACGAGGCTACGTCCGGTAGACCAGCCGGAACTCGCGAGGTCGGTGAGCTGGTTGGATTCTGCCGGTCTCCCGGCGAACGGGCGGGGTGGTGGCCCCGGCCCGCGAGGGATGGCTCAGCAGCCAGTCACCTCGAGGGTCTCCTGCGGTTCATGCAAGTAGGACCACCTCCTTCCTCTCGTGCGCACATTGTGCGACAGAACCGGCGGAAGGCGCGAGAGCCCCGCCTCGGGAATCTCTCTGCGCCGCGGTTCCAGGCCCACGGCTTGCGGGTGGATCGGGCCCGGCAGGAGACTCACCGCGTGATCCCTGAGACCCGCTACGCGAGGAGCGGCGACGTGAGCGTCGCCTACCAGGTGACCGGCGGCGGCCCGATCGATCTGGTGTGGGCGCCGGGGACCATTTCCCACCTCGACCTCGACTGGGATCCGGATCGGCCGCTGCTGCCGTTCGTCGAGCGGCTCGGCACGTTCTCGAGGCTCATCCGGTTCGACAAGCGCGGCACCGGCCTGTCGGACCGGCCCTCGAACGTGGCCACGCTCGAGGAGCGGACCGACGACATCCGCGCGGTGATGGACGCGGCCGGCAGCGAGCGGGCGTTCATCTTCGGCGTCTCCGAGGGTGCGAACATGGCCTGCCTGTTCGCGGCGACCTACCCGGAGCGGACCCGCGGGCTCCTCAGCTACGGCGGGCAGGCGCGATGGACCCAAACCGAGGACTACCCCTGGGGCCAGACGCGAGCCGAGTCCGAGGCGATGATCGCCCGGCTCGGGGAACACGGCGTCACGATGGAGTACATCACCGGGCCGGGCGCCGGCTTCCCCGCCGATCGCACGCGCGAGCTGCAGTTCCTTCTCCGCTACTTCCGAGCCGGCGCGAGCCCGTCCGCGGCCGCCGCGCTCGAGCGCATGAACCTCGACGTCGACGTGCGCGACATCCTGCCGAGCATCCGCGTCCCGACGCTGGTCATGAACCGGACCGGGGATCCGGTGGCGCACGTCGAGGCCGCCCGCGACATGGCGGCACACATCCCGGGTGCTCGCTTCGTCGAGTTCCCCGGCGACTCCCACTCGATCATGGTCCCCGACCACGAGCCGCTCGTCGCCGAGATCCAGGCCTTCGTGACCGGCGAGACGCCAGCGATCCCCTCCAATCGCATCCTCGCGACGGTCCTGTTCACCGACATCGTCGGCTCGACCGAGCGGGCGGCCGAGCTCGGCGACGCGGCCTGGGCGGAGCTCCTGTCGTCGCATCACGCCGTCGTACGCCGCGAGCTCCAGCGACACCGCGGGAACGAGGTCGACACCGCGGGCGACGGGTTCCTCGCGACGTTCGACGGCCCCGCCCGCGGGATTCGCTGCGCCGCGGCGATCCGGGACGAGCTTCGCGGCCTCGGCATCGAGATCCGGGCCGGCCTGCACACGGGCGAGTGCGAGCTCGTCGAGGACAAGGTCCGCGGGATCGCCGTCCACATCGGCGCCAGGGTCATGGCGGCGGCGGAGGCGGGGGAGGTGCTGGTCTCGAGCACGGTGAAGGACCTCGTCGCCGGGAGCGGGATCGCGTTCGAGAGTCGGGGCTCGCACGCCCTCAAGGGCATCCCGGACGACTGGCACCTGTACGAGGTGACCGGCGCCTAGGGGCGATGATGTCGTTTTCGATATCATAGGGGTCGTGGATGCCGGCTCGGTCGTGCTCGAGGCTCGGCTCGCGGCGGGAATCTCCCAGCGCGAGCTAGCCAGGCGTTCCGGCGTGCCGCAGGCGGCGATCTCCCGCACCGAGCATGGGCACGTCTCGCCGAGAACGGAGACGCTGGATCGCCTGCTCCGCTCCTGCGGCCGGGACCTCGAGCTCGTCGAGCGACCGGGAACCGGGCTCGACCGAACGCTGATCCGCGAGCGCCTCCGTCTGTCGGTCGCCCAGCGCGCCCGCCTGGCCGTGCGCGAGTGGAAGAACACCCGCCCGTTCGTCCGAGACGGATCCGGATGAACGAGCCCGCGTTCGACCCGCTGTCGGCCCTGCGGATGCTCCTGCAGCACGAGGTCCGATTCGTTCTCATCGGCGGGTACGCGGGCGCGCTGCGCGGATCCCCGGTGATCACCGGGGATCTCGACATCTGCTACGCGCGCGAGGACGCGGACCTCGAACGGCTTGCCGGCGCCCTTCGAGGACTGGATGCTCGGCTTCGCGGTGCGCCACCGGACGTGCCGTTCCAGCTCGACGCCCGGACGCTCCGCGCGGGCGACCATTTCACGTTCAGCACTTCGGTCTGCCCGCTGGATTGTCTGGGGACGCCTGCCGGGACGAAGGGGTTCGCCGACCTCGACGCGAGGGCCACCGACGAGGCGATCGACGGGATCACGATCCGGGTCGCGGCGCTCGACGACCTGATCCGGATGAAGCGGGCCGCGGGAAGGCCGAAGGACCGCATCGCCCTCGAGTGGCTGTCCGCCCTCCGTGACGAGCTCGACGAGTCGGGCCCCCGGTAGGTCGTCAGTCCCTGCGCTCGAGGGCGGGTCTCCTCCTCGATCCCGGACCTCGGGCGGGCAGCGATACCCAAATGGGTATCGGCCGCCGCCGGGGCATTCGCCCCGCGCCCGCCGACGGTGGCTCAGGTCGCGGTCGAGGCGAGGTCGCGCTCCAGGTCGGCCGCCGCGTACTGCTCCTTGCGGACCCGCATGTCCAGGTAGATGAACACCCCGACCAGGGCCATGTAGGGCATCGTGAGCACGGACGCGATCGACGCGGCGATGCTGCGGGCCGCCCAGTTGTCTCCGAACGGGGCCGTCAGCAGGCCGTTCACGATGCCCGAGATCAGGCCGGCGACGATGATCGTCCCGAAGACCGGCCACCCGCGTCCGCGAACCAGGTTCCAGGAACGGCGGAGCGCCGCGCGCCCGCGCTGATCCTCGATCACCATCGCGGGGATCGCGCACGTGAGGTGCGTCAGCACGATGAACCCGGGGACGATCAGCAGGATGAAGCCGCCGACGATCGCGAGCGCCGAGAGCACGCCGATCAGCACGATCGACCAGAAGCGAGAGAACCCGTACCGGTAGCTCTCGCCGATCTCGAGATCGCGGCCGAGGAAGGTCCCGGCCGCCGCGCGCGTGATGGCGCCCGTGAGGACCGTCCACATCAGGATCGAGGTGGCCGCGATCACGAGCGAGGCGAGCGCGCCGGCGACGAACGCCCCATCGACGACCCGGACGCCGTTTCGGAGCTCCTCGTGCGTGAGGCCCTCGCGGATCCAGAGCTCGCCGAGCGCCACCTGCACGAACGACAGCGGGATTACGATCACCGCCACGATCACGATCAGGTTCTGCCAGTGACGGCGGTACAGCGCGAACGCGTCGCCGAGGATCTCGCCCACCCCTCGTGGGCGAATCAGCCTGGGGCTGCCGGGAGGCTCGGGGACGCGTGGCTCCATCGGGCACGAGTCTAGCCACCGCGGACACAAGAGCGCCCCCGGCCCGATCGCCGGGGGCGCTCGCTCCACGAACTGGAGGGTGCGCGGAGCTCGTTACCTCGGCGGCCACGATCGGCTCGACGTGCAGCTTGCGGCCGAGGACCGGGATCGCCAGCGCGCCGAGAGCGACGCCGAGGCCGCCGATCGCGATGCCCAGCACGGCGATCATCACGCCGAGCCCGATCACCAGGTCGGCCACGTTGAAGGCCATGATCGAGGTGAACAGGCCGGTGCGGTGCGCGGCCGCCTGTGCGGCGACGTCGCGGAGCGGGTTCGGGACCGGGTTGCCGTTGTCGTCCAGCAGGGCGAGGCTCTCGTCGCTGGTGTCCCCGCCGTCGGGCGTCATGTAGCGGCCGAGCTCGGCGTAGCTCCGTCCGCCGGTCGCCTCGCGGGCGTGGACGTCGATGATGTCGGCCATCACCCGGGCGGTGGCCGCGTCGTTCACCTGCACGCCGGGGATGGATGCGTCGTCGGGAGTGACGATGTTCTGGGCGACGAGCTCCTCGCGGACCTGGTCCTTGGCGTCGAAGCCCCGCGTGACGGTGTAGACGCCGCCCACGAGGAACACGAGTCCGACGATCATGAGGCCGATCGGGAAGGCCTTCTTCATGATCCCTCTCCTTTGCTCGTACGGGCGGCCCGTCCGCGCCGTGTTGCTGCGTAGGATCGGCAATTCGCCCGCGCCCGATCCGAGTCGTTCGTCACGGTTCGGACGGGCCGATGGGACCCGCGCTCGGGACCTTCGACCCGTCCCTCCGAGCACAACCCCGGTCCGAAGGTCCGTCGGCGAGGGGACGAACGGCCCGGCGGCGGTCCTAGCGCTGCGACTCGACCAGCTGCTTCAGGTTCCGGAGCGAGGCCATCGCGTCCTTCTTGATCGCGAACGACGCGAGGAAGAAGACGACGGGGCTCAGGCCACCCGTGAGGTGCTTCGTCACGGTGGTGCCGCTTCCCTGCGGCGCGAGCGTGAAGTCGTTCTCGTACCAGACGTCCTTCTTGCCGTCCTGGTGCTGGATCGAGCGGATCGTGAGCCGGCGCGGAGGATCGAACGCCTTCACCGTGATGTCGGCCGAGACGTTCTTGCCGGTGAACACGCCGCCCGAGCGGTAGGTCGACGAGGGGCCCGGGCCGGCTCCGCCGGTCTGCTGCATCGTCATCTTCGACTTCGCGTTGGCCCAGGTCGGGTGGCGTTCCACATGGGACAGCTCGTCGAAGACCTTCTCCGGCGGCGCATCGATCTGGATCGTGAAGCTCGGCATGGCCTTCTCCCTTCCGCGATCGCCGTTCTGGACGGCTCACTCCTCACGACGAACGAGATCCTCCGGTATCGACCGCCGCTCAGGCGAACCGCTCGAGAGCCATGATCGGGATCCGGCGCGTCGTCTTCTTCGGGTACTCGGCGAAGCCCGGGCGTCGCTCGACCTGGCGGGCGTAGAGCGCCTCGCGCTCGGCGTCGTCCTGGACCTCGGAGGCCCGGACCGGAATCGTCTCGACGCCGACCTCGATCGAGACCTCCGGGTTCGCCAAGAGGTTGTAGTACCAGTCCGGGCTCGTCGGGGCGCCGCCCTTGGTGGCGCACACCACGAAGCGGTCGCCGTCCGGGAGGTAGACGAGGGGGTTCACGCGCGGCTGGCCGCTCTTCGCGCCGATCGTGTGAAGCAGGAGCATCGACGCGCCCTCGAAGAACCCGCCGACCTTGCCGCCGTTGGCCCGGAACTCCTCGATGATCCCCGTGTTGTGATCGGCCACAGCGTCTCCTTCCGATCGAAGGATAGGCCGAGTGTTCCTCCCCTGACGCTACCCTGACGCGATGGACGACCTCGCCCGTTTCTTCGCGCTCGAGCGGCGCCTCCTCGAACGACTCAGCACGCGCATCGAGCCGTTCGAGCACGGGGTGGCATACCTCGACGAGGAGTACCGGGAGCGCTGGAACTCCAACTTCCTCCTCGTGGACCGGCCGCTCGAGGGCGCAGGAGCCGAATCGCTGATCGCGGCGGCCGACGGGATCCTCGGCGGGGCGGGGTACGCCCATCGCGAGGTCATCGTCCGAGATGATCTCGCCGGCGAGCGGTTCGCCCCGACGTTCGTCCAACGCGGCTTCACCGTGGAGCGCAACGTCCTGATGGTGCATCGGCGGGAGCCCGACCGCGCGCCCGGTCTGCCGGCCGAGGAACTTCCGTTCGCCGAGGTGAAGCCGCTGCTCCGCGAGATCTACCGGCGAGACACGAAAATGACCTCCGAGGAGACCGCGCGCCGGTTCACCGAGCAGCACGGGAAGAACGAGCGCGTGCTCGGTGCCCGCTTCTTCGTCGCGCGGCTCGAGGGGACGCTCGCCGGTAACTGCGAGCTCTACGTGGACGGCGCAGACGCCCAGGTCGAGTTCGTCGACACGCTCGAGGAGTTCCGGGGCCGGGGCGTCGCGCGCGCGGTGGTGCTCGCCGCGGTGGCGGCCGCCCGCGCCGCCGGCGCGACGGGGGTGTTCATCGTCGCCGACGAGGACGACTGGCCGAAGGACGTGTATGCGCGGCTCGGCTTCGACCGCATCGGCCGCACCTGGCAGCTCATCCGCCCGCCCACGTCCGAGACCGCCTGACCCGATGGCCGGTCCCCTCCGCGTAACGCGCTCGGTGGTCGTCCCCGAGCGGGAGCTGAAGTGGCGGTTCAGCCGGTCGTCGGGGCCCGGCGGCCAGTCGGTGAACACCGCCGACTCGCGCGTCGAGCTCCGCCTCGACCTCACGACGACGACGGCGCTCGGCCCGGTGCAACGAGCGCGAGCGCTGGATCGGCTCGCCGGCCGGCTCACGGACGGCGTGCTCTCGGTCACCGCCTCGGAGGAGCGGTCGCAGCTCCGCAACAGGGAGGCCGCCCTCGAGCGCCTCGCGGGCATCCTCGCCGAGGCCGTTGCGCCCCCGCCGCCCAAGCGGCGACCCACGCGTCCTCGCCGAGCGGCCGTGGAACGCCGGCTGGCCGACAAGAAGCGGCGTGCCCAGACGAAGAAGCTCCGTCGCGCGGACGACGAATAGGCCTACGCTATGTCCATGACGGTGTGCGCTTGGGCCTCGGGATGCGCGCAGGAGACCTCGGGCGGCGCTGAGCTCTGCGAGTATCACGAGAAGGTCTCGGGCGGTCTCCTCGGCGAGAGCGGGGAGGCCGGCAAGGCGGCCGCGCGGCGGACCCTCCGGCGCCAGCGCGTGGTCCCGGCATCCCGAGCCGATGGAGGAGGAACGGATGGGTAGCTCGGAGGAGCGCAACGTGTACTTCGAACCGCCCTACTACGCCCCGGACGAGATCGAGGCCGTGCTGTCGGACGGGACGCACCTTCGAGCCGACTATCAGCTCGACGGGCAGCGCCTCGGGTTCGAGCGCTCGTTGCCGGTCGGAACGCTCGTCCTGCTGAGCGGCGTTCGCGGCTGGGTCGTCGGATCGCCGAAGCTCGAACGACCGCACGAGCAAACGAGCGCATAGCCGCCGGCGATCGGTCCGAGATCTTCGGTAGGCCGATCGGCCGATCCGCGAACACGAACGTAACGCTTTGCCATTCCCGAGCGATTTCCTTGAGGAGCGGGAGAAGCGAAGGGAGTGGCATCGTGAGGACATCGTCGTTCGTTCATCGGATCGTCATGGCGCTCGTCGGCCCGGGCCTGGTGTTGGCGGCCGCCGCGCCCGCGCTCGCGGGCACGGGAGCCGATCTCTCGGTCACCAAGTCCGATTCCCCCGAGCCGGTGGTGGCCGGGGCCAACCTGACCTACGCCCTCGGCGTGTCGAACGCCGGGCCCGAGGCCGCGAGCGCCGTGACTCTGTCAGACTCCACGCCCGCGAACACGACGTTCGTCTCGCTCGTCTTTCCCGCGGGCTGGACGTGCACCACGCCCGCGGTCGGCGGCGTCGGAGGAGTGTCCTGTACGAATCCCTCGGTCGCCGCCGCGGCCGGCGCCGCGTTCACGATGACGGTGCGCGTGGATCCCGGGGTGGCGGCGGGCACCACGATCACCAACACCGCGAGTGTGACCTCGTCGACAGCGGATCCGGATCCGACCGACAACGCGGCGACAGCCACCTCGACGGTCGGGTCGGTCCTGGACCTCTGCACGATCTCGGGCACCAACCAATCGGACACACTGGTCGGCACCGCCGGGGACGACGTCATCTGCGGCGGCAACGGCAAGGACACGATCGACGGCGCGGGCGGCAACGACGTGATCGTCGGCGGCAACGGGAAGGACGTGCTGACCGGCGGCGAGGGCAACGACACGATGATGGGCCGCAACGGCAAGGACGAGATCGTGGGGGGCCTCGGCCTGGACGTGCTGACCGGCGGCAACGGCAAGGACACGCTCGACGCGCGGGACGGCGCGCCCGGCGACGTCTCGGACGGCGGCCACGGCAAGGACGAGTGTCTCGCGGACGCGGGCGACACCTCGACGGACTGCTTGTAGCCTTCCCGGTCGCGACGACCTCTAGGGGTTGGTCCGGATCTTTCGCCACGACCACCAATTGGGTCCGCCCGCTTCCGCGATCTCTTCCTCGATGATCTCGTTGCAAAGGTCGATGCACTCGTCGCAGATGTAGACGGTGGAGGCACCGCCGCCGCCCGCGATGAGCTTCCTGACCTCCTCGCGATGCTTCGCGCAGAAGGAACAGGTGAACGACGCTTCCTGACCGGTCGGCATCCCTCGACCCTACCTGTCGGGACGCGAACGCTCCGGCTGGGTCGATGCCGAGCGAGGTTTGCGGCTCGGCCACTCGGAGGGGAAGGATTCGGGGCGTGGGCAACCGCCCTGAGACCCCATCGCGAATCGGGACGATCAGGTCGAGAAGCCCGCTTGACCGAGGATCCCCTCCGCGAGCTCCGGGACCTGATGCCGCCCGAGCGGATCGCCGCCATTCTCCGCGAATTCGCCGATCTCACCGGCGACGACGCGAGCACCTCACGGCTCCGCGACGCCACCGGCGGGAAGGTCGACCTCGCCGTGGGTGCACACCGAACGGCCCTGCTCACCTGGCTCCGCTCCTGGGGGTGCCGCCACCTACGCGTCGCCGATACCCGACGATCCTCGAGGTCCCTCGGCGTGTGGTGGGACAGGCACGGCGCGTCCCTGCCGAAGCCGAGTCGGTCACTTGTGGCACTGTCGCATCGCGAGCTCGGGTCGGCCGCCGCGGCGTTCGGAGCGCTCGCGGCAGCTCCCGCCGCCTGGCGATCGATGCCCGCCGGCCGAGCGAGCGTCTCGTTCGGGGAGACGGCCGCCGCAAAGACGTTGTTCGCGATCCGACCGCTCGCGTTCCCTCCGTGGGACGAGCCGATCGGCGTCGCCCTCGGCCTTCGCGGCGCGGGCGGTCCCGGGTACGGCTCGTACCTCGAGCGGGTCGCCCATACGCTTCGCGGACTCGCTGATCGGCTCGGGGTTCCGGTGGACGAGCTGCCCTCGGCGCTCGGGCGGCCCGGCTCCTCGCCTCCCAAGCTCGTCGACGAGTACCTGTGGATGCGCGTGAACCGCGGCTGAGCCACCGTGGTCGGTATGCATGTCGGTCGGCGCCGGTATCCTTCGACCCATGGCGACCTACGAATACCTCTGCCTCGCGTGCGAGCACCGGTTCGAGGACCGACGCCCCATGAGCTCCTCGGTCGACACGGCGCTCGCGTGTCCCTCGTGCGGGGGCGACCGGGTGCGACGGCAGTTCTCGTTCGTCGCGGGCAAGGGACCGACCGGCGCGCCATCGGCCGGGGGATGCGGCTGCGGCGGCGCCTGCGCCTGTGGAGGTTCGCGCTAGCCCACGGGCTCGAGGACGATGACCGGGATCGTGCGTTTCGTCCTCCGCTCGTAGTCGGCGAATGCGGGAAGCCGCTCGGCCTGCCGAGCGTAGAGTTCGTCGCGCTCGGGCCCGGTGACCACGACCGCCCGCGCTGGGATCGTTCGCGTGTCGACCTCGACCGTGACGTTCGGGTCGGCGACGAGGTTGCGAAACCAGTCCGGGTTCGAGGGCGCGCCGCCCTTGGACGCGATGACCACGAACCGGTCGCCGTCGGGCAGGTAGGCCAGGGGGTTGATGCGGGCGAGCCCGGTCTTGGCGCCCGTCGTGTGCAGGAGGAGCAGCGGGACCCGCTCGAAGGGGCCGCCCACCTTGCCGGCGTTCGCGCGGAACTCCTCGATGATGGCCGCGTTCCGATCGTTCCAGGGCATCGTGATCTCCCTTTGTCGGCGTTCAGGCCGCTCAACGCCACAGACGGTCGATTCCTTCCTCTCTGACAGTCGTTGACTTAGTTCATCAAAGATGGACTAACCTGCTGACCGTGGCTACCGCCGAGGAGATCGCACACCTCGCGGCCGTCAACGTGCACGAGGCGAAGACGCACCTCTCTCGCCTGCTCGAGCGCGTGGAGGCGGGCGAGGAGATCGTGATCGCGAGGGCCGGCAAGCCGATCGCGCGGCTCGTTCCGCTCGAGCCGGTGACCCGCCGGCGTCCGATCGGGCGGTACAAGGGGCAGATCCGGATGTCCGAGGACTTCGACGAGCCGCTTCCTTGGGAGGTCTTTCCCGGCTTCCCCCTCGCGTGAGGGTTCTCTTGGACTCGCACGCCTTCTTGTGGGCGGCGACGGAGGATGACCGGCTCCCCGGGGCAGTTCGCGATCTGATCGCGGACGTGCGCACCAAGGTCCTGGTGAGCGTCGCAACCACCTGGGAGCTCACCCTGAAGGCGCTCGCGGGCAAGCTCGCGCTTCCGGCGCCGCCGGCCGAGCACTTCGCCGACCACATCGCCGAGTTCAGCTACGAGCTCCTCCCGGTGCACCAGCGGCATGTCGCCGCCCTACCGGAGCTTCCGGCCATCCACCGTGACCCGTTCGATCGCATGCTCGTCGCGCAGGCGCTCGTCGAGGACCTCGATCTGGTCAGCGGCGACGAGCGGATCCGCCGGTATCCGGTTCGGACGATCTGGTAGTCGCTCGCTCACACTCGCACGTTGCCGAGCCAGCCCGCAGGCTCGCGAGCCCCGTCACCGCGCCGACGCCGAGCCAGACGGCGGACGGCGCCACGCCCTCGGCGGAGAAGGCGGGACGCAGGACCTGGTCGGTGACCCGGCCGAGCGCGACCGTGGCGGCGACGGATGGAGACCGCGAACAGGAACGCGCCCGCGACCGAGATCGCGAACGGCCTGGGGTGCATCCGGACGTACGAGACGATCAGCCGGGCGCCGCGCCCGAAGAGGCCTCGCGCGTCGAGCCGGTCTTGTTCCGCCGTGTCCATGGGCCCTCCATGATGCGGGACGGCTCCGAGTGTGTCCTGTTTGCGACGAAGCTCGGCCGGTTTCGTTGCGATTGCGAGAGCGTCCTTGTGCCGCCCGACACGAAGAGCCACGATCGGGGCCGTGGACCTGACGATGACGCTCGCGTTCGTGCTCATCGGTCTCGCGGCGATCGCCACGGGCGGGCTCGGGATGCGCCTGCCCTCGGGCGAGCGGATCGCGGCGGGCCTGGCGCTGGTGGTCGGGGCGGGGGTGGGAGTGGTGACCCTCGCGATCGGGACCCAGATCGTGAGCGACACGTCCGACGCCTACGAGGGCCTCTTCCTGATCGCCTCCGCCCTCGGGTTCGTCGCGACGCTGGCGAGCCTCGTCCTGCTGTGGCGCTGGACGTCGCGCGACGCCGAGCGTCCACCGCGCGAGCTGTCGCCCCGTTAGCCGACTCGCGGGCGGCCCGCCGCTCCTCGTAGTGCGCGGCCATCGCGTCGAGCATCTGCAGGTAGTTCGAGATGCCGTCGCGCGCCCGCTCGGCCTCGTCGGACAGGCCCGTCAGCTTGTCGATCTTCCAGTGTGTGAACAGGACCGGCAGGACGACCTCGTCGTGGTGGATCCGCAGGTCGTAGATCCCCGCCTTGGCCATCTCGAGCGCCTTCGCCTTGAACTCCGGGATCTCCAGGCCGGGCATCTGGAACCCGGTCACCTGGCGGTGGATCGCGAGCAGCATCCGCGAGGGGTCGATCTCGAGCGCCGCGGCCCCCAGCTCCCGGTAGAAGACGTAGTGCAGGTTCTCATCCGTCGCGACGCGGGCCGTGAGCCGCTCGATCAGCTTGTCTCGGGTGAACGCGCCCGTGTTGCGATGCGCGATCCGCGTCGCGAGCTCCTGGAGGGTGGTGTAGGCGATGCCGTCCAGCGGTTCGGGGAAGCCCCCGCCGTCGCCCGGGTACCAGCCTCGCGCGACCTGGTCCATGCGTCCGCGTTCCAGGGCGACGGGGTCGACGCCGCGGGTGACCGTGAGGAAGTCGCGCAGCACGATCGCGTGCCGGCCCTCCTCGGCGGTCCATCGCCGCGACCACTCGCCCCAGACGCCGTCGCGCCCGAACGTGTCCCACAGCGCGAGGTGGTAGTAGGGGAGGTTGTCCTCGGTCAGCAGGTTGACCTCCAGCGCGACGCGCGAGACGGTGTCGAGGTCGCTGTCGGCGAGCTCCCACGGCTCGTCCTGGTAGTTGCGACCGACCTCGTACGGCACGTACTCGTGTGGGAACCATTCGGTGGCGGCGGAGAGGTGACGCTCGAGGCCACGGATCATGGCCGGCTCGAGCAGCTTCAGGATCTCCTGCGCGGGAGGGTGGTGCGTGCTCGCCATCGGTTCCCGGTTCTTTCCGGCCAGAGGCCTGTCGCTAAGGGGCTGCTCGCGGCACGTCGCGCGATTGCCGACACGACAGGAGCCGGGACTCTGGGGCCCCCGCGAGCGCGGGTCCGGCCGTCATGGTGCGGAGCGAAACGGCCCGATCTTGCGGTCGAGTCAGTGTATCGGACGAAGCCTGCCGGGGGTTGAAGGGGCGGCTAGCCCGCCGGGGAGCCGGCGGCGACCCGGAACCTCTTCCCGCAGGTCGTGCACTGCATGGACTTGCGGGCGGCCGGCCCCGCATGGGTGTATGGCTGGGTCTTGGCCGAGCCGCAGAACGGGCATTCCGGCCGCGAGGCAACCGCTCGAGGGGCGTCTCGCGTGACCCAGGCGTCCTCGAGCTCGACGAACCCGCCGGCGGCCGCGAGGATCTCGCGCGCGGCCTCGGCCTTGTCGACCGAGGTCTTCTTGAGGGCCACGAAGGGGAGCTCGAGGTGATCGAGGTCCACCCGCTCCGACGAGATGCGGCCGAGGGCCTCGGCCACCTCGTCCTCGCGTCCCGGTGACCACCCCGTCAGCAGGACGATGGCCCCACGGATCTCGTCGTGCCGGCGCGGTCGGTCGCTCATAGGCTTCCTCCTTCGCGCCCGACGACCTCCCAGTCTACGGCATGGGCCCGTGGCGCTCCGCTCGACGCCTCACTCGAGGAGGCGCGTCCACCGCCCCGAGTGTGTCGGTGAGTCGCTGCGCCTCGAGGGATGAGCGGTATCCTGGGCGGATGAAGGACTTCTACCGGACGGAGTTGGGCAAGACGCTCCGGATCGGAGAGTCCGGGGACGGGATGCTCAGCGTCGAGGTCCTGAAGGACGGCGTCTGGTGCCAGGCCCCCCTCGGGATGATCGGGCTCCGGCTCGCCCCCAAGACTCGCCGCCTCACCGTCTCCGAGATCAAGAACCTGCCCGCCTGAGCGGCTCGAGCAGGTCCGCGTACTCCTCGGCCCCGAAGCAGAACCCGAGCTCGGTGAACCGGCCACGAAGCGCCGAGACCTTCTCCGCGACGTCTGCGTCGTTCGTGACGACGTCCGCGATGAGCGCGGCGACGTCGCGGAGGTCCTCCTCGGTCATCTTGAACCGGACCATCTCGGCGACGCCCATCCGCAGGCCGCTCGCCGCCGTGAAGCCCTCGTCGTCCGGGAGCGCCTGGTAGTTGCAGATCACGTTGTTCGCCTCGAGCCGGCGCGCGATCTCCGCCCCGCGCCCGTAGCCGACCCGCACCAGCACCTGGTGCGTCTGCGTGTACCCGATCGAGGGGTCGCCCTCGACGTGCAGGCCGCACTCGGCGAGGGCGCGAGCGAACGCCTTGGCGCTCGAGATCACCCTCGGCTGGTACTCGTCCTTGAACGCGTTCATCTCGTAGGACGCCATCAGCAGCCCGAGCAGTGTCCCGAGGTGGTGGTTGGAGACCGAGCCGGGGAAGGTGCGCGAACGCACGGACTCCCAGAGCGCGAAGCGTTCCTCGTCCTGTCGCATGCCGCCGGCCACGATCCCGCGCTGGGTCCCGAAGAACGTCTTGTGCGTCGACCCGGTCACCAGGTCGGCCCCCTCCTCGAACGGGCGCTGGAAGTGCGGGCCGACGAGGCCGAGCACGTGCGCCATGTCGTACATCACGACGGAGCGGATCTCGCGCTCGTCCAGGAACGCGCGCACCTCGGCGACCGGCTCGGTGTGCAGGACCATGCTCTTGCCGAAGACGATGAGCTCGGGCCGGAACTCCTCGATCAGCTCGAGCGCGGCCGAGACGTCCATCCGGTACGGGTTGTCGGCCAGCATCGGGAAGCCGACCACCGCCGGCCGCTCGGTGCGGGGGTCGCGCGCGACGAAGTCCTTCAGCGCGCCCATCGGCTGCGCCGACAGGTGCCCGCCCCGGCCGATGTGGTTGTTCATCACGCGTGCGATGCGCCGCGGCTCGCGCCGGCGATCGTGCCGATTCACGTAGTCGACCATCGCGCTGAACACGGCGGTGTTCGCCATCTGACCGCTGATCGGCCGCGCCTCGACCTGTCGGGCGCCCAGGAACGCGCGAAGCTCCTGCTCGACCAGTCGCTCGACGTCCGCGATGAACGCGGTGCCCTGGTAGTAGAAGACCTCCGCGCCGCCGAAGGCCTCGAGCGCGCGATGCTCCGCGTAGCGAAACGCCGGATCCAGGCCCTGAAGCAGCCGGACCATCGGCGAGGGCGTCATCTCCGAGGGGATCAGGTTCACGCACGCGCGCTGGCGCCACTCGTGGTTCTCGGCGCTTGCCTTCAGCAGCCGGCGGACCTTGTCCCCGGCCGAGAGCGTGGGCACCCGCGGGGTCGGCTCCTCGAGCGTGACCACGATCGGGCGCGCGTAGGGCGGCGCCTCCGAGCGCAGGTGGTGCCGAACGACCCGGGCCTCGACCGGCTTGCCGCGCACGTCGATCGTGAGCTCCGCTCCTTCGAGGACGTCGCTGTCGAGGTACGCGAGGCAGATCGCCCGCGTGCGGTGCTCATCCGTGGGCTCGGCCGTCTCGTCCTGCCCGTCGAAGACCCAGTACGGCACCGCGGTGCCGCTCGTGACGACGCCGACCTCGTCGGCTCCCTCGAAGACCCGGGCGTGCGCCCGGGCGATGCCCCGGCCGGTCACGGCGACCGTTCTGATCATCCGTGGGAGCGCGCCATGGTCGCCGAAGTCCTGCCGCAGGATCCTCGAGGCCGCCTCGGACTGCCGCTGCAGCGCCGCGCGCCCGACGAAGTCGCCCTTGGCCTCGGCGAAGCTCACGCCGAACCGCGTGAGCGGGACCGCGAGGAGCGGGATCTCGGCACCGGCGTCCTCCGGGTCCGCGCCGAGCTCGTCGCCGTACAGGGGCAGGCCGGCCTCCAGGCGCAGGGTGTCTCGCGCGCCGAGGCCCGACGGCACCGCGCCGAGCTCGACCAACCTGTCCCAGAGTCCCGGGCCGTCCTCGGCGCCGACGAACAGCTCGAAACCGATCGGCTCGCCCGTGTAGCCGGTCCGGCCGACCTTCGCCGCGGCGCCCGCGATCTCGGCCAGGCTCACCGCGTTCCGCATCGGCTCCGGGAGGCCGCCGCCGGTGAGGACGCTCGCGAGCAGGTGACGCGAGGCCGGCCCCTGGAGCGCCAGCATCACGACCTCGCGCGTCACGTCGGTCATCTCGACGCCGTGGCTCGGGAGTCGTTCGGCCAGGTGCGCCCAGTCCTTCTCCCGATTGGACGCGTTCACGACCAGGAGGTACTCGTCCGCCGTGAAGCGGTAGAGATAGGCGTCGTCGACCGCGCCGCCGGAATCGTTCGCGATCAGCGTGTACTGCGCGTGCGTCGGGCGGCCGTCCAAGGCCTCGGCGTTGTTCGTGAGGACGTGCTGAAGGAAGGAGAGTGCGTCGGGTCCCCGAATCGTGAACCGGCCCATGTGCGAGACGTCGAACAGTCCGGCGCGACGGCGGACCGCGAGGTGCTCCGCGATCGTGCCGGTCGGGTACTGGAGCGGCATGTCCCAGCCGCCGAACTCGGTGAGCTTGGCGCCGAGCGCGACATGCCGGTCGTAGAAGATCGTCCGGTCCGGGCCGGTCATCGGCCCGAGTCTATCGGGGGCACCATCGGCCGGGTGTGCGCGCAGGCAGCGGCCGGGGCAGAATGGCGCGAGTCCGATTCGAGGAGGAGACGGGACATGAGCGACAGCATCTACCGGGTCACCGAGGTCATCGGCACCAGCCCCGAGTCGTGGGAGGCGGCCGCCAAGAACGCGGTCGAGACGGCGGCACAGACGCTCCGGGACCTCCGGGTCGGCGAGGTCGTGAAGTTCGACCTCACGATCGACGACGGTCACGTCGCGCTCTACCGGGCCCGGGTGAACATCTCGTTCAAGTACGAGGCCTGATCGGCCGCCCTCACACCTCGATCGTCGCGCCCTCGGCGGCGATCGTGCACCGCCCGGGATCGACCCGCCAGCGCTCGAGCACGCGCTCGCGCATCTCCTCGAGCTGGTCGTCGCCGTGCATCGGGTCGTGGTGGAACAACACGAGCCGCTCGACGCCGGTGCGCCTCGCGAACGTCGCCGCGTGCTCGGTGCTCGAGTGGCCGAACCCGATCCGGCGCTCGTACTCCTGCGGCGTGTACTGGCAGTCGTGGAACAGCACGTCGGCGCCGAAGGCGAGCGCGTACCCCGAGATCCACTCCGGGCTCGCGGCCTCGAGGTCGACCCCGAGCGCGGGCTCGTGGTCGGTGAGGTAGGTGAGCGCCGAGCCGTCGGCCTCGATCCGGAAGCCGACCGTCGCTCCGGGGTGCAGGATCGGCTGGGAGCGCAGCGTGGCGCCGTCGATCCGCCACTCGCCCTCCGGTGCGTCGTGGAACGTGCAGTTCGCCGGCACCTCCGAGAGGTGGACCGGGAACAGGGGCGGCGAGAAGTAGGTGGCGATCCGTTCCTCGAGCGAGACGAGCGGCGACGCCGGGCCCCAGATGTGCAGCTCGGTCTCCTCGCGCCAGATCGGCTCGAAGACGCCGAGGCCCTCGACGTGGTCCAGGTGCAGGTGCGTGATCAACAGGTCGATCCGCGGCGGCGCCTCCTCCACGAGCGCCAGGCCGAGCGCGCGCGCGCCGGTCCCGGCGTCCAGGACCAGGACGCCGCCGCGGTCGGGCCGCACCTCGACGCACGAGGTGTTTCCCCCGTAGCGGGAGGTGTCCGAGCCGGGCGCGGCGATCGTGCCCCGGCTTCCCCAGATGCGGATCCGCACGCTAGGGGCGCTCCCAGAAGAACGCGATCGCGCCGACGAAGTCGCCCGCGTGGGCGAGCAGCGGGAACGCCGTTGCCTCGATCGTGCGCGCCGACCCCGTCGGCGCCGTGCATCACGAGCCGTCCGTGGGCGGACTCGTGGCGCGTGATCGGCGACGCCGAGCGGCGTCTCGAGGATGTCGAGCGGGTTGCCCGTCGTCGTCGCTCGGCCTGAACCGCTCCCGGGTCTCTTCGAGGCTCATGCCGTGACCCTCGATGAAGCGCTGTCCGAGCAGGCCCTCCGCGGCCTCGTTGAAGTAGATGACGCGGCCCTGCTCGTCGACGAGGAACACCGCGGTCGCCAGTCGCGACGCGAAGCTGCGGGCCAGGATCAGGACCAGGTGCCGCTGTGCCGGAGGCTCGGTCATCGCGAGCCGAGCGTAGCGCTAGGCGGAGACCAGGACGAGTTCGCCGGTGCGGAACCGCTCCGAGATGACGTCCGCCGGCACCGGCCGGCTGAAGTAGAAGCCCTGGCCGAGCTCGCAGCCCTGCTCGGCGAGGAACCGCCACTCGCCCTCGGTCTCGATGCCCTCGGCGAGCGTGGTCATCCCGAGGCCCTGGCCGAGCTGGATGAACGCGGCGACGATCTTCGCGGCCTGCGGGTCGGCGTCGACGCGCGAAACGAAGGAGCGATCGATCTTCAGCACGTCGACCGGCAGGTTCCGAAGCCGCCACAGGCTCGAGTAGCCCGTCCCGAAGTCGTCGAGCGCGAGCCGGAGCCCGTGCGCGTGCAGGTCCGTCAGGATGGATTGCGCCCGATCGGGATCGCGCATCGCGGAGGTCTCGGTGACCTCCAGGACGACCTTGTGCGGGTCCATGCGCCGCTCCGCGAGGCGGGCGAGGATGCGTTCGGCGAGGTCCGGCTGCCAGAACTGCCTCGGCGACAGGTTGAAGCCCATCTCGAGGGCGAGGCCCTCGCGCCGCCACTGCTGGTCCTGGCGGACGATCTCGTCGACGACCCAGTCGCCGATGGCTTCGATCAGGCCGAGCTCCTCGGCGAGCGGGATGAACTCGTTTGGGGGGATCAGCTCGTCGTCCTCCGTGCGCCAGCGGACCAGCGCCTCGACGCCCTTGATCGCCCCGGTCGCGAGCTCGACGACCGGCTGGTAGTGCAGCTGCCACTCCTTGCGCTCGACGGCGCGGCGGAGCCGCTGCACGAAGGCGAACTTGGTCGCCGAGTCGAACGAGGCGACGTCGGAGACCGCGAAGTTCCCGGGGCCGGCGCGTTTGCTCGTCAGCATGGCTGACTCCGAGTGCACGAACAGCGCCTGCACGTCGCTCGCGTCGTCGGGGAACAGGCTGATCCCGATGCTCGCCGAGACGAACACCTCGGTGCCGTCCAGGTCGAACGGGTGGCTGAGCGCCTCGCGGATCCGTCCGGCGACCGACTCCGCGAACAGCAGCGGCGCCTGCATCTCGCCGATCTCGCCCCGCTCCAGGTCACCCAACAGCACGAGGAACTCGTCCCCGCCGCGCCGGGCGAGCGTGTCGGTCTCGCGCACGGTGCTCGCGAGACGCTCGGCCACCTCGCGAAGCAGACGGTCCCCGCCCTCGATGCCGAGCGAGTCGTTCACGAGCTTGAACGCGTCGAGGTCGATGGTGAGCACCGCGATCGACAGGTCACCACGATTCGCGCGGGCGAGGGCGAGCTGCGCGAGCTGCGTGAACATCGCGCGGTTCGCGAGGCCGGTCAGGCCGTCGTGGTAGGCGAGGAACTCGATCCGCTCCTGGGTCTCCTTCTCGGCCGTGATGTCCTGCATCAGGCCCTGCGAGTGCAGGAACGTGCCGTCCGCGCGCTTCACCATCAGGGCCTCGTCGCGGATCCACACGGTCCGACCGTCGCGGGTGATCATGCGGTACTCCATGAGGAACGGCTCGCCGCTCTCGTTGTGCCGGGCCTGCATCTCGAGCGCGCGCTCGCGGTCCTCGGGATGCATGAGCTTCACCCACAGCTCCGGGTCGGCCATCCACTCCGCGACCGAGTAGCCGGTGAGGTCCTCGATCCGTGGGCTCTTGTAGAGGGTCGACGCCGTGTCGTCGAGCGCGTCGATGTAGACGACGGCCGGGGATTGCTCCACCAGGAGACGGAACCGCTCCTCGTGCTCGCGCAGCGCGTCCTGCTGGCGGTTCAGCTGCGCCGAGCGAACCGGGATCACGACGATCAGCGCGATGCCCGCGACGGCGAGCAGCAGGAGCCCGCCGTCGCGGATGAGGGTGACGTCCTTGTAGGCCGTGATCGCGACGAACAGCAGGATCGCGCCAACGGTGACGAGACCGGCCGATACGATCGCGGCCCGGTTGAGCCATGAAGGCGCGGGGGAAGGTTTCACCTCCGTTCGAGTATCGGTATCCCCGGGGCGAAAATGCAGTGGGCCCGGCGGAGGATGCGTCCGGAGCACAAGCGGGGGAGCCCGCGTCCCGCGCGGCGGCGAGCCCGGCCGTCGCCGAGTCGTAGGTCCTACGCCGCGCCTGCGGCCTCGAGCAGGCGTTCGGCGGTTCGGCGCCACGACCACTCGCGTGCGACGACGCGCGCCACGGCCCCCCGAAGCTCCTCGCGTTCGGCCTGGGGGAGAGCGAGGAGGCGGTCCAGGCTCCGGGTCAGGTTCGGCACGGCCTCGGGGCCGGGCTCGAACGAGAACAGCCCGGGCCTGCCGACCTCGGACTCGAGGGCGCCGGCGATCTCGGCCAGGCCCGAGTGGCGGGCCACCAGCGGGAACGCGCCAGCCGCGGCGCCCTCCGCGGCCACCATCCCGAACGCCTCGTCCAGGATCGACGGCACGACCAGGACGTCCATCGCGGCGAGGACGCCGGGCGCGTACCGGTGATCCAGGCGCCCCGTGAACGTGACCGCGGACGGGGGGTCGCCGAGAATGGGCGCGTCGAGGCCGGCCCGCTCGCCGAGCCATTCGAGCGCGCCGGCGTCCCGCGTCGAGAGCGCGAGGGCGAGCGCCTGGAGCCACTCGCGATGCGTGCCGAACCCGACGACGAGCACCCGCGGGCGGGCGGCCGAGGCGGACGCCCCGAGGAGCAGGCTCTCGGCGCCCTTCTGTGGGATCAGCTTCCCGAAGAAGCCGGCGATGGGCGGGGCGCCGTCCCCGCCGTGAGCGAGCGCCCGGAGCCGCGCCGCGGCGTCGGGGTCGGGGACCTCCTGGTCGTAGGCGGCCGCGAGCGCGTCGAGCGCCGCCGCGTCTCGGCGCGCGAGCGCGTTCGCCACGTCCTCGTCGAGCCGCGCCGGCCGCCCGCGCGCGGTCTCCGGGTCCGTCTCGAGCGCCTCGGCGGTCTCGAGCAGCGCCTCCTCGCGCGGGCGCGGACGGAACGCGTCGATGTCGACGCCGGGCGAGACCTTCCGGACGAGTGCTTCGATGCCGGGCACGAGCTCGACGGCCCGGCGAAGCACGTCCTCGCCCGATCCGGTGATCGCGCGGGCCGCCGAGAGGCCCTCGCGGGCGAGCGCGAGGTATCGCCCGTCGAGCCGGATCGCGTACTCGAGGTCGCTGCCGTGGATCTTCGCGACGTAGCGGCCGGGGCCGAGCGCGCGCTTGGCGATGACCGATCCCGGGATCGCGTGTCCGGCGATCGCGACCGCGCTGTCGTGCCAGCGCGCGACCGCTCGGAGGGCCGAGACGTTCGCGTCGAGGTAGCCGCCGAGCTCCTCGTCCGTGAGATCGACGAACCGCTTCACGTCGAAGCCCGCGTACTCGTCCACGACGAAGACGGGCAGGAGCCTGCCGATCCTCGGCCGCAGCAGCACGCATCGGCCGCGCGCCGGCTCGGCGTCGGGGTTGGGGACGAGCTCGGAGACGCCGTTCGCGTCGACGGTCCCGGTCGCGTCGATCCAGCGATAGCGCTCGGCGCGCGCCTGCTGGCAGACGAGCGCGACGTCGTGTCCGTCCCGCCGAAACGTCTCGGCGACCCGCGCGGTATAGACGTTGGAGCCCGAGCCTTCGAGCAGCCAGCCGTGCCAGAGCAGGATTCGCACCGGCGCCGGCTACCCGCCCAGCAACGCGAGCGTCTCGGCGAGGTCGCGGATGGAGCGCTCGGTGATCGGATGGACGACGAGGATCGCCTCGTCGGCGCCGGCGTCGGCGAGCTCGCGAAGGTGCGCGGCGATCCGGTCGGGCGGGCCCTCGACGGGCGGATGGTCCTTCGAGATCGCTCGGGCGTCGGGGGCGTCGCGGTCGAGCACGACGAACGCGCAGGCGCTTCGGTCGATCTCGGCGGGGTTGCGCCCGGCGCGCTCGGCGGCGGCCGTGACCTTCGCGCTCGCGCGCGCGAAGCCCTCCGACGAGTTCCCGGTTCCGTCGTACCAGGTGTTCCACCCGTCGACGTGCGGCAGCGCGATCGCGAGCATGCGGTCGCCGTTGCTGCCGATCATCGTCGTCGGGCGCCGCGCGGGCGCCGGGAGCAGCACCGCGTCCTCGACCCGCGAGTGGCGCCCGTCGAGCGTGACGCGCTCGCCCGAGAGCAGGCGCCGCACGATGGTGAAAGCCTCCTCGAACCGGTCCACGCGATGGTCGAAGGGGAGCCCGAACGCCTCGAACTCGGCGCGGTTCCAGCCCGCGCCGACGCCGAGCACCAGGCGCCCGCCCGAGATCTCGTCGACGGCCGCGGCAGCCCGCGCGAGCAGGCCGGGCGGATGGAACCCGAGGCAGGCGACCAGCGGGCCGAGGCGCACGCGCTCGGTCGCGGCGGCGAGGCCGGCGAGCATCGTCCACGCGTCCCATGGCCCGCGCTCGGGGCGGCCGTCGAGGCGATAGAGCAGGTGGTCGCCGAGCCAGATCGAGTCGAACCCGACCTCCTCGGCGGCGCGCGCCATCGCGACGAGCTCGGGCCAGCGCACGTCGCGTTCGACCTCGGGAAGCTGGACCCCGACGCGGAGCGGTCTCGGCATCGCGCGGAGTGTAGGGGGCCGGCGCGCCGTACGCTGAGCTCGTGGTCGAGCCCTTTCGATGCGCGGACGCGAGCCGGGCTCGGGCCGAGCCCCTCGCGGGCACCGCCACGACCGCGAGCAACTGGCTCCTGCTCGAGCACCCCGGTCCCTGGGGCCGCGACGCGCTCGGCGACACGCCCCTGCCCGGCGGCGTCGGCGAGCAGCTCCGCGCGCGGGCGGAGGCCGCGGACGTGCGGGTCCAGCTGATCCGCCGCCTCGATCAGGCCGCCGGGTCCACGACCTGCTTCGCGATCCACTCGGGCCCGGACGAACCGTGGATCGAGCGGATCGAGCTCGCGCGGTTCGAGAACGCGACCGCCATCGACCTCGAGCGCCTCGGCCGCGGTGAGCGCCTCGGCCGCGGGGCGCGCCACGTGGGCGCGTTGTTCCTGGTGTGCACCAACGGGCGGCGCGACCCGTGCTGCTCCGAGCGGGGGCGCCCGCTCGCCGAGGCGATGGCGAGCGCGTTCCCCCGCGAGACCTGGCAGAGCACTCACCACGGCGGCCATCGCTTCGCCGGCAACCTCCTCGCCTTCCCGCACGGCCTCAGCTTCGGGCGCGTCGAGCCGAACGACGGGCCGTCCGTGGCCCGGGCGTACCAGTCGGGCCGCCTCGACCTCGGGCACCTGCGCGGGCGGACGTGCCGGCCCTCCGCGGTGCAGGCCGCCGAGCACGCGCTCCGCGAGCGCGAGCACCTCGACCGCATCGACGACGTCGCGCTCGAGGACGGCGCGCCCGCCGGCGACGGCTTCTCGGCGCGGTTCCGGACCGCCGCCGGCCGATTCGAGGTGCGGATGGCGATGGAGCGCTCGACCGAGGACGTACGGGTCTCGTGCACGGGCGATCCCGAGTCCATCCCCGTCTACAAGGTCCTCGCGATCGAGCGCCTCTAGGAGGCGAACTCCACGCGAACCCCGAGGAGCCGGACCGGGCGGTCGAGCTCGAACCGCTCGAGCGCGCGGAGCGCGGCGGCCTCGATCGCCGCGGCGTCGCTCGAGGGCTCGGGGAGCGCGACCCCGTGGGTGCTCGTGAAGAAGGGCGCGAACCGAACCTTCACGACCACGCGCGCGGCGGGTCGTCCCTCCCGGCGAACGTCCTCCATGAGCTCGCGCGAGATCTCGGCCACCCGGAGGCGGACCTCGTCCGCGTCCGTCAGGTCCCGCTGGTAGGTGTGCTCCCGACCGTGGCCCCTCGCGACGTACGGCTCGTCGGTCACCGGGCCGTCGTCGTCCCCCGCCGCGAGCGCTCGGAGCCAGGGGCCGGTGTTCGGGCCGAACCGACGCGCGAGCACGTCGTCGTCGGCCCGCGCGAGGTCCCCGACGGTCGCGATCCCGAGCTCGTCGAGCTTGGCCGAGGTCTTCTTGCCGATCCCCCAGAGCTCACCCGTCGGGCGCGCGCCCATCACCTCGAACCAGCTCTCCGCGGTGAGGCGGGAGACGCCGCGCGGCTTCGCGAACCCCGTCGCGAGCTTGGCCCGGAGCTTGTTGTCGCCGACGCCGATCGAGCACCACAGGCGGGTGCGCTCGAGCACGCGGGCCTGGATCTGCCGCGCCAGTGCCTCGGGATCCTCGGCCTCGACGGCAAGGAAGGCCTCGTCCCACCCGGCGACCTGCACGACGGCGGGGAAGGTCCGGAGCGTGTCCATCACCTCGCGCGAGGCCGCGAGATACGTCTCGGCGTCCACGGGGAGGAAGACGGCCTCCGGACAGCGCTTGTACGCCGTGCGGAGCGGCATCCCCGAGCGGACGCCGAACTCGCGCGCAACGTAGTTCGCGGTCGAGACCACGCCTCGCTTCGTGGGATCGCCGTCGCCGCCGACGACGACCGGGCGGCCCTCGAGCTCGGGCCGTCGAAGGATCTCGACGGCCGCGATGAACTGGTCGAGGTCCATGTGGAGGACCCAGCGCGGCGACACGCTGCGATCTTCCCTCGGGCGATCGCTACGTCGTCGAGGTCGACCCGGAGCCGGAGCTCGAGCGCGTCGACGCCGACCTCTTGGCGGCCGGCTTCTTCGTCGTGGTCTTCCGCTTCGCGGGGGACTTCTTCGCTGGGGACTTCTTCGCGGCCGGCTTCTTCGTCGTGGTCTTCTTGGCGGTGGTCTTCTTGGCGGTGGTCTTGGACCCACGCTTGGCCACCGAGGCGACCTTGTTGGCCACCTTCGGCGCGCCCTCCGCGATCGCCCGTCCGATCTGCGGTGCCCGTTTGGCCACCTGATCGCTCGCCGCGCGCACGGCCTTGCCGACCGCGGGCGGAGTCTTCTTGGCGACGTTCTTCGCGACCTCCGGCGCCTTCTTCCGGATGGTCTTCGCGATCTCCGGTGCCTTGCCCGCGACCGCCTTCCCGGCGGCGGGGGCCTTGTGCGCGAGATCGGTGACGAGGCCGCCGAGCTTGTCCACGGCGGCCTTCGGCTTGCTGCTCATGACCTCAGCCTAGCGATCGGAAATGCCCGTGTCCGCCGGGACGGGCGGCGGCTCGTGTCGGCGCCGGGCGATACTCTGGCTCGGATGGATATACTTCGGGATATGGCCCAGATCCAGATCGAGTCCGTTCTTGATCCGCTCGACGACCCGGAGCTGGTCGTGTTCGGCGTCGAGGCGCTGAAGCTCGCCGAGGCGATGGGGCTGCTCCCGGCCGACGAGTCGGTCCGGGAGCTCGGGCTACCGGCGATGCGGCGCGTAGCCGGGCTCGTCGGCGAGGCGGGGATCGGGACCACCGCCGCCGCAACGCTCGCGCGGGCCCGCCCCTCTCGGGCGCAGGTGCTCGAGGCCCTGCGGTCCCTCGTCGACGCGCTCGAGGAGTCGCCGTCGCCCCGCTCGGAGTGGCCGGCCCTGGCCGAGATGCTCGAGCCCGAGCGTCTCGCGATCCTTCTCGACGTCTCGCTCTCCAGCGTCCGGCGGTACGCGTCCGGGAGCCGGCCGACTCCCGACGACGTCGCAGCGCGCCTGCATTTCGTCGCCAAGGTCGTCGCCGACCTTCTCGGCGCGTACAACGAGGTGGGCGTTCGGCGCTGGTTCGAGCGTCCGCGGCAAGCCCTCGCGGGGCGAAGGCCCACCGACGTGCTCGCGGGTTCCTGGGATCCCGACGACGAGGGACCAAGGGCCGTCCGCTCGCTCGCCCGCTCGCTGGTCGGCGGCTCGACGACCTGACGTGCTCGTCTTCCGACACACCGATCCGCGCTTCCCCTTCCTCTGGGAGTCCGACCGGCAGCCGCCCGGACGGTGGCACGGCGACGGCGAGGGGCCGGTCCAGACCTTCGCCGACACCCCGGAGGGCGCGTGGGCGGAGCTGCTCCGGCACGAGGAGATCTCCGATCCGGAGGATGTCCTGCACGTGCGCCGCTCCCTGTGGGCCGTCGAGATCGAAGCGCCGGATCTGCCCAGGCCGGATCTCTCTGCGCGGACGCTTCGCGGCGGCCGAGACTCGTACGCGGCGTGCCGGCGCGAGGCCCGACGTCTCCGAGACTCGGGGGCCGCCGGCCTGCTCGCTCCCTCGGCCGCGCTCGCAACCGGGGGGGCGAGAGGGTGGCGGGTCGACGGCGGGCTCCTGCCCGGGCCGGCGCGAGAGGGAGAGGTCGTCGCGCTGTTCGGCCGACGACCCGACCTCGTCGGGTGGGAGGCCGTGGCCGAGGGCCGGCCGGACCCTCGGCTCCTCAGAAGGGTGCGCCCGCTCCGCCGGTAGCGACCTGGGCGATACTCGGCGCGTGCGTGCCGCGGTTCACTCGGTCTTCGGCGAACCGCCCGTCGTCCAGGAGGTCGAGCTCGACCCGCCGAAGGCCGGCGAGGTCCTGATCGCGATGGCGGCCTCCGGCGTGTGCCGCTCGGACTGGCACGCCGTGCGCGGTGTCCATCGGCACGTCGTGCCGATCGTGCTCGGGCACGAGGGATCGGCGGTCGTCGAGGAGGTCGGAGAGGGCGTCGAGGGGCTCACGCCCGGCGACCACGTCGTCTGCTCGTGGCTCCCGTACTGCGGTGCTTGCCGCCGGTGCGCCGCCGGCCGCCCCGCGCTGTGCGAGCGGCTCGACGCGTTCGACGCCGGGTTCCTGGCCGACGGGACGACGCGCTTTCACGCCGGCGATCTCCGGATCCATCACAACGTGCCCTCGTCGTTCGCCGAGCGCGCCGTGGTCCCCGCGAACACCGCCATCCGGGTCGATCCCTCGCTGCCACTGGAGCAGGTGGCGCTCCTCGGATGCGCCGTGATGACGGGCGTCGGCGCCGTGCGGAACACGGCCGGCGTCGGGCCGGGCGACTCGGTCGTCGTCGTGGGATGCGGTGCCGTGGGGTTGAGCGCGATCCAGGGCGCCCGGATCGCCGGCGCCTCGGCGATCGTGGCCGTCGACGTGATCCCGGCCAAGCTCGATCTCGCGAGGGAGCTGGGCGCGACGGACGCCGTGCGCTCAGGCGAGGACGTCGAGGATCGCGTGCGGGACGCGGTGGGCGGGGGAGCCGACGCCGCGTTCGAGTGCCTGGGCCGCCCAGAGACGATCGCGCTCGCGACGAGGATCACCGCGGCGGGCGGAACGACGGTGCTCGTCGGGATGGCGGCCCCGGACGTGCGCGTGACTCTTCCCGCGCTCGAGGTCACCACCAAGGAGAAGACGCTCACGGGGTCGTGGTACGGATCCGTCGTGCCGGACCGCGACTTCCCGATGCTCGCGGACCTGCTCGGCCGGGGCGAGCTGCGGCTGGAGTCGATGATCGCGCGCACGATCGCGCTCGAGGAGATCGGGGAAGCGCTGGCGCGGTTCGAGTCCGGCGAGGAGACCCGCTCGGTGATCGTCTACTGAGGAGGGGCCGTGCCCCGGGCGCCCGCGTGGGCGCGAGCGGCCGGGACGGCCCCCGATCTCGGCGGCGCTGCCCCGGCGCCGGGCCCTGGTGGCCGGGGCTTCGGCGGCGACGCGCCTCGCACCGCTCGATCCCGTTGTACCTCGACGAGCCATACCCGGCGGGCCCGGGCGGCAAACGCCGCGTGAACGTCGCGAGAACGTCACGCGCGGGGCGGCGGTGTCCCGAAGCCCCAGGCGTCGACGCCGCCGTCCACGACGATCGTCGTCCCGGTGATGTACCGGCCGCCGGGCGAGGCCAGGAACGCGATCGTGCTCGCCACCTCCTCCGGCGTGCCGAGCCGGCCGAGCGGCACGCTGCGCGTCGCCTCCTCGATCCAGGCCTCGCCGTAGCCGCGGAACCCCTCGGTGTCGATCGCCCCGCACGCGACGCATACCGCGCGGATCCCGTATCGGCTCCACTCGATCGCAAGGCCGCCCGCGAGGTTCTCGAGCGCCGCGCGCGCCGAGGACGAGTGGATCATGAACGGCATCCCGCGCCGGGGGCTGAACCCGATGAACACGACGAGGCCCTCGCGGTTGGGGATCATCGAGCGCTCGGCGACCGCCCGGGTCAGGTCCCACACGGCGTCGACGTTCAGGCGATGCACGGCGCGCCAGCCCTTGGACGAGATCTGCTCGGCGGGCGCGGCGAACTGCCCGCCGGCGTTGTTCACCAGGACGTCGATCCGCCGGAAGCGACCCAGCACCTCGTCGACGAGCGCGGCGACCTGCTCGGGCTCGCGGACGTCCAGGTTCGGGATCGCGAGGACCTCGGCCCCGGCGCCCTCGAGCTCGGCCCGGACCGACGCGAGCGGCTCCGGGCGTCGGCCGCAGATCGCGACCCTCGCGCCGGTTCGCGAGAGCTCGCGCGCCGTGGCCGCGCCGATCCCGGTCCCGCCCCCGGTCACGAGCGCGACGAGTCCCTCGGTCGCATCCGGCGCGAGCGCGAAGGGGCGCTCCATCTCAGGATCCGGTGCCCTCGCGTAGGGTCGACAGCGTTCGCGAGAGCAGACGGGAGACGTGCATCTGGCTGATGCCGAGCTCGCGAGCGATCTCGCTCTGCGTCTTCTCCTGGAAGAACCGCAGGTACAGGATCGTCCGCTCGCGTTCGGGCAGCCGTCGGATCATCGGGGCGATGCTCTGCCACGAGTCGAGGCGGTCGAGCCCGTCGTCGGGGGCGGCGAGTCGGTCCTTGCGAGTGAACCCCTCCTCACCGCCGCTCGGGGCGTCGAGCGAGTCCGCCGAATAGGCCCGCGCCGCGTCGAGGGCCTCCAGCGTGTCCTCGTCCGAGGCGGCGGCCCGGACGGCGATCTCGCGAACGGTCGGCGAGCGGCCGAGCTCCTGCGTGAGCTCCGCGACGAGCCGGTTCGCCCGGACGGCGAGCTCCTGGATCGGTCTCGGGACGCGAACGGCCCAACCCTTGTCTCGGAGGTGACGCTTCAGCTCGCCGACGATGGTGATCGTCGCGAACGTGGAGAACTTCACCTCGCGCTCGGTGTCCATCCGATCGATCGCCTTCAGCAGCGCCAGCGTCGCCACCTGCTCCAGGTCCTCGAGGCTCTCGCCGCGTCCCTGGAACCTCCTCGCCAGGCTCGTCGCGAGGGGGCGGTGGCGCAGGAGTAGGGTCTCGCGGGCGGCCTCGTCGGGCAGCTGGGCGAACAGCTCCGCCTCGGCCAGATCCGAGGGGGACCTCACGCCCCCGCGGCCCCGACGGCGCGCTTTCCGACCCGAACCGAGGGGCCGCCGGCCGTTCGCTCCCAGGCGACCGAGTCGGCGAGCCCGTGGAGCACCTGAGCGGCCAACGACTGCTGGATCCCGTCGGGCGGCCAGATCGCCACGTCGGCGTCGGTGGTGCAGAGGGTCTCCACCCCGTCTCCGCGGGGGGCGATCTCGACCGTGACCGCCGTGCCGCGGGCGGCCAGGAGCTGGGCGCAGGCCTCGTCGACCGCGATCCGAAGGTCCTCGATGGCGTCGATCGTGAGGTCGTGGCGGGCCGCGACGCTGCCGACGACCGTGCGCACGACGTGCAGGTACTCCGCCCGAGCGGGCACCGTGATCCGGACCGAGTCGTCGGAGGTCGCGCTCACGCGCGGCCTATACTAGGCGGCGCTTCCGCCCGACGGCTTCGAGGGGGCCCGACCGTCGAACTCCGACTCGACACACGCGACGAAGGCGAGTGGACCGTCCTGGACGTCGACGGCGAGATCGACCTGTCGACGGCGCCGGGGCTCGGGGCGCGGATCGAACAGCTGATCCGTGGTGGCACCCGCCGGCTCGTGGTGAGCCTCGAGCACGTCGGATTCATGGATTCGAGCGGGCTCAGCGCGCTCGTCGTCGCCCTGAAGGGCATGCGCCAGGCCGGCGGCAGGATGGCGCTCATCTGCTCCGCGGAATCCGTCCTCAAGGTCTTCACGGTGACCGGCCTCGATCGCGTCTTCGCGATCCACGCCTCGGTCGCCGAGGCCGTCGGGGCGTGAACCGCGATGCGTTCGCGCTGACGCTACCCTCGCGGCCCGAGCATCTGGGGACCGCGCGCTCGTTCGCCGCCGCCGTCGCGCGTCACTTCGCGGTGGCCGGCGAGACGGTCGAGGACCTGAAGGTCGCGATCTCCGAGGCCTGCGTGGACGCGCTCGCGGCCGGGGAGCCCATCCTGGTCCGGGCCGAGGAGAACGGCCGGACGATCTCTTTCTCGGTCGATGCTCCCGGGGTCGGCGAGGAGCCCGTGGAGATCGTCCTCGACGGCATCGGAGCCACCGGCCGGATCGAGCTGATCCGCTCGCTCTTCTCCGACGCCGCCGTCGTCTCCGAGGACGGCCGTCGCGCCATCCGTTTCTCGTTGCCGCACGGCTGACCCCAATCCCATGGCCGACTCGCGCCCGTTTGACGGTCGACGCCTCCGGGAACGTTGTCGCCATCGAACCGAGGGAGGAACGGCGGTCGCCGGCCGGGCGTTTCGCATTACCCTTCCGCGGAGGCGCCCTGGAGAGCGCGAATGACTCAGCAGCAGACGTCCAAGCCGACCGCCCCGATGCGGACGGCGCTCGGGACCGTCGCCGAGCGGCGGTTCCCCTCCGAGCCGAGCGCCGCGGGCGACGCGCGCCGTTCGCTCGACGAGCTGCTCGGCCCCTACCTCGACGCCACCGCCCTCGACAACGCCAAGCTCCTGACGAGCGAGCTCGTCACGAACGCGGTGAGGTACGGCCCGCGGGGTCCGTACGCGGACGTCTGCCTCCGCGTGCTCGTCCGCGACGCCGTCGTCCGCGTGGAGGTGATCGACGACGGGGCCGGCTTCGTCCTGCCTTCCCCGGCGCGCCGGGAGATCGGCGGCTGGGGCCTCGTCCTGGTCGACAGCGTCGCCGACCGGTGGGGGATCGAGGAGGGCGGTCCCACCACGGTGTGGTTCGAGATCGACCGCGGCGCGGCCGACGCGCCGTCGACGGTGCCCGCCTCCGCCTGGTCCTCCTCCTTCGACCCGATGCTGCTCGACGTCGAGCAGGCGGCGGTGATCGCGGCCGACGTCGAGGGCGTCATCACGCGATGGAACCGGCACGCGAGCCGGCTCTTCGGGTTCGACGCCTCGGAAGCCATGGGACGTCCCATCACGGAGCTGCTGGTCGCCGACGCCGATCCGGTGGCGTCCGCGACGATGATGCGGCGCCTCCGGGAGGGTGAGCGATGGGACGGCGAGTGGCTCGCTTCTCGGAAGGCGGGCGGGCGGATCTGGGTCCGGCTGGCCACGGCGCCGGTCCGAGACCAGGCCGGCGAGCTGATCGGGATGATCGCGGTGTCCCTCGACATCAGCGAGCGCAAGCGGGCGCAGACGGCCCTCGCCGAGAGCGAGGAGCGGCTCCGCATCGCGCTGGACGCCGGCAGGATGGGCACCTGGGACTGGGACATGCAGGCCGGGACGATGCGATGGTCCGAGAGCCTCGAACGCATCCACGGGCTCGAGCCGGGAACGTTCGGGGGAACCTTCGAGCACTTCCAGGACGACATGCATGCGGAGGACCGCGCCCGTGTGCTCCGCTCGATCGAGCGCGCCGTGCACGACGAGCGCGAGTACACGCTCGACTACCGGATCATTCGGCCGACGGACGGGGCGGTGCGATGGTTGACGATTCGCGGCCGCGTCCTTCGGGACGAGGACGGTCGCCCGCAGGGGATGGCGGGAGTCTGCGCCGACATCACCGAGCGTAAGGAGGTCGAGCGCAGCCTCGCGGTGCAGTACGCGGTCGCCCGGGTGCTCTCGTCCTCGGCTTCGGTCGAGGAGGCGACGCCGCGCCTGGTCGAGGCGATCGCGGAGGCGCTCGGTTGGGAGGTCGGCGCCCTGTGGCGCGTCGACGAGGACGACGACGTCCTTCGGTACGTCGGGGGGTGGGTCGCGACCCGGACGATCGGCGCGCACTTCCTGCGCAAGAGCCGCGAGTTCCTGCTGGATCGCGGGCTCGAGTTGCCCGGGCGCGTCTGGTCGACGGGGCGACCCGTGTGGATCCCCGACGTCGCCCTCGACGACAACTTCCCGCGGGCACCGTTCGCGCTGGAGGAGGGGCTGCACGCGGCGTTCGGGTTCCCGATCACGCTGGGGGACGAGGTGCTCGGCGTGATGGAGTTCTTCAGCCGCCGCATCCGCGAGCCGGACGAGGACGTCTTCGAGCTCATGTCCGCCGCCGGGCGCGCAGATCGGCCAATACCTCGAGCGCCGGGCGACGGAGACCGAGCTCGTCGAGAGCGAGGCCCGAAAGAGCGCGGTGCTCGAGTCCGCGCTCGAGGCGATCGTGACGATGGACGAGCACGGCGACATCGTCGAGATGAACACCGCGGCGGCGGACATGTTCGGGCACGACCGCGAGTCCGCGATCGGGCGCGAGCTGGCCGAGCTCGTGATCCCGGCGTCGCTGCGGGAGCGCCACCGCGAGGCGCTCCAGCGCTTCCGCCGGACGGGGCGCGGCAGGATCCTGGGCCGGCGGCTGGAGCTCACGGCCATGCGCGCCGACGGCAGCGAGTTCCCCGTCGAGCTCACGGTCACGCGCGTGCAGCTGCCGGACCCGGCCGAGATCCTGTTCACCGGCTACATCCGCGACATCACGCCTCGCCGTCGGGCGGAGGAGCTCCAGGCGCGGCTGTTCGAGAGCGAGCGCGCGGTCCGCGAGGCGGTCGAACGGGCGCACGACCGGGTGGCGTTCCTCGCGGACGCGAGCGTGCTGCTCTCGGCGTCCCTTGACTCCCGGCGCACGCTCACCAAGATCGCTCGCCTGGTCGTCCCGCGGCTCGCCGACTGGTGCAGCGTGGACCTCGTCGAGCCCGACGGCACGATCGCGGCCGTCGCGGTCACCCACGCCGATCCGAAACGGTTGGAGCTCGCGCGCGAGTATCGCCGCCGGTACCCGATGCGCGTCGACGACCCCGGCGACGTCTCGGCGGTGATCTCGAGCGGCGTCGCCGAGATCGTGCCCGAGGTGACGCCGGAGATGCTCGAGCAGGACATCCCGGACCCCGAGCGGCGGGCGATCGCCTCCGAGCTGGGCTGGCGCTCGACGATGATCGTCCCGCTGGTGGCGCGGGGGCGCGCGCTCGGCGCGATCACCTTTGCCTCGGCGGAGTCCGACCGGGTCTTCGGCGAGGACGATCTCGAGCTCGCGCAGGAGCTCGCGCGCCGCGCGGCGCTCGCGATCGACAACTCGCGCCTGTACGAGGAGCGGAGTCACATCGCGAGGACGCTCCAGCGCACGCTCCTGCCGCGTCGGCTCCCGGAGATCCCCGGCCTCCAGGTGGCCGCCTTCTACCAGCCGGCGGGCGTGATGCAGACCGAGGTCGGCGGCGACTTCTACGACGTGTTCGAGGCGGGCGAGGACGCCTGGGGCGTCGTGGTCGGCGACGTCTGCGGCAAGGGGATCGAGGCGGCCGCGCTCACCGGCATGGCCCGGCACACGCTTCGCGCCTCGGCGTTGCGAGAGCCATCGCCCAGCCGCGTGCTCGAGGACCTGAACGGGGTCATGCTGCGCGAGGACGGCGAGCGCTTCTGCACGGTCGCGCTCGGCCGGATCGAACGAGGCGGCTCCGCGGGGGTCCGGCTGACGGTCGCGTGCGGCGGCCACCCCTCGCCCCTCGTGGTACGCAAGGACGGCGGCGTCGCGACGGTCGGCGCGCCGGGCTCGCTGCTCGGCGTCTTCGAGGACGTGCAGGTGGAGGACCGCGTCGTCGAGCTGGAGCCGGGAGATCGCGTCGTCTTCTTCACCGACGGGCTGGTCGACTCGCGCCACCCGACCCCGCTGGACGAGGGAGGGCTTCGGCGGTTGGCGGCCAGCGGTCCCGACGGCTCCGCGCAGGAGACCGTCGATCGGCTCGGGGACGCGGTCGCGGACCCGAGCGGCGAGGCGCCCGACGACGTGTGCGTCCTCGTGATCCGCGTCGACGACTGACGCGGAGGATGCCCGACCTCGACGCCCTCGCGGCCGCGACGCCGAGCACGCGCGACCGATACGTCGACTTCCTGCGCGCCGTCTCCATCTGCGCGGTGGTGTTCGGCCACTGGTTCATCGGGATCATCCACGTCGAGAACGGCCTGATCTCCCTGACCAGCGCGGTCGGCGTCACCAGCGGGCTGTGGCTCGGGACGTGGCTGTTCCAGGTGATGCCGATCTTCTTCTTCGTCGGCGGCTTCTCGAACCTCACGGCGTACGACGCCACCCGGCGCCGGGGCGAAACCAACGGACAGTTCGTGCGCGGCCGGCTCGCCCGACTGCTCCGGCCGTCGCTCCTGTTCCTCGGGCTGTGGGCCGCGGTGCAGATCGGCCTGCACCTGTTGGACGTGGGCCGGGCGGCCGGCCCCCCGCTGTGGGGCGACACGCGCCTGCTTCGCGGCATGTTGCCGCCGGCCCAGACCGTTCCGTTCGGGCCGCTGTGGTTCCTCGGCTTCTACCTGTTCGTCGTGATCGCCGCCCCATGGCTCATCGGGTTGCATCGGCGGTTCGGGCTCGGGGTGCCGATCGCGATGGCCGCGAGCGTCGTGATCGTGGACGTCGTGGGCTTCGGGATCGGGCTTCACGGCTTTCGCTACCTGAACGTGCTGCCGGTGCTGCTGTTCCCCCATCAGCTGGGCTTCTTCTACGCGGAGGGTCGTTTCGGCTCGCGGCGCGTGCAGTGGGCGATGGTGCTCGGCGGGTTGGCCGGCCTCGTGCTCTTGACCACGCCCTGGGCGTTCCAGGTCTTCGGCGACGCCCGCTTCGAGTGGTTCCCGGGCCTCGGCCAGTATCCGAAGAGCCTGCTCGGCACCGACGTGGAGGCGATCTCGAACGCCTACCCGCCGACGATCTGCTTCCTGCTCGGCGGCGTGTGGTCGATCGGGGCGGTGATGCTGCTGCGACCGGTCGCGACCAGGTGGCTCGAGCGGGTCGGCGTCTGGAAGGCGACGATCTTCGCGAACGCCATCATCATGACGCTGTTCCTGTGGCACATGACGGCCTACCTGCTGGCGATCCTGGCGCTCTGGCCGCTCGGGTTCGGGCACGAGCAGGACAGCACCGCCCGGTGGTGGCTGGAACGGCCGATCTGGATCGTCGTTCCGGGCCTGATCCTGGCGGCGATCGTCGCGATCGTCGGCCGCTTCGAGCGCCCGCCTCGTACCCTGGTTCCCGATGGCGCAGACCGCACCCGTCGAGGTCGATCGTCCCGCGTATGAGGAGGACGTCACCCCCGACGTCCCGTGGATCGTGATCGTGTGGAACGACCCGGTCAACCTGATGTCCTACGTCGTGTACGTCTTCCAGAAGCTGTTCGGGTATCCGCGCGAGAAGGCCACGAAGCTGATGCTCGACGTGCACCACAAGGGCAAGGCGGTCGTCAACAATGGCACGCGCGAACGCTGCGAGGCCGACGTCGCCCGGTTGCACGCGCACGGCCTGTGGGCGACCTTGCAGAAGGATCGATGACGCCGTGGGGCGTCGCGTTCGGCGTTCGCGCCGCGGAACGTTCGAGCTGCGAATCCCCCGCGCCGAGCTCGACATCCTCCGCACGCTGCCGCCCCAGCTGCGCGCCCTCCTCTCCGAGGGGGACCCGCAGGAGGACCCCGCGCTGCGACGGCTCCATCCGGAGGCGTATCTGGACGACCCGGAGGCGGCCGCCGAGTTCGACGGGTTCGTGCGAGAAGATCTCGCGGCGCAGCGGCTGACCGCGATCGAGACGATGGAGCGGACGATCGGTACCGATCGCGTGAGCGAGGAGGAGCTCTCCGCGTGGCTCGGGTCGATCAACGACCTTCGGCTGATCCTCGGCGTCCGGCTCGCCATCACGGAGGAGAGCCAGCCGACGGACTTCGCCGGTGACGCCGAGCGCGAGTCCTCCTTCGCGCTGTACGCCTACCTCTCCTACCTCGAAGAGGAGATCGTGGACGCACTCTCCGCCGGGTGACGGGTTCCCCGATCGGCGGCAGACCCGGGTATAGGCTCGTCGACACACAAAGGGGGAGTGGGATGCTCGCCAGAATGCGGATCGTCGGCAGGATCGCGGCTCTCGGGCTGCTCGCCGTCTTGATGAGCGCGTGCCTGAAGCTCGACATGAACCTCGAGGTGTCCGCCGACAACACGGTCAGCGGCACCGTGATCTTCGCGATACAGAAGCAGATCCTCGAGCTCGCCGGGGGGTCGGTGGACGATCTTCTCGGCGAGGCGCCGCTGCCCTCGGACGCGCCGGGCGTCACGATCTCGGACTACGACGACGACGAGTTCGCGGGCAAGGAGTTCACCTTCGACTCGGTGCCGCTCGCGGAGTTCTCCGGCGATACCGAGGACGAGCTACAGATCACGCGCGAGGGCGACGTCTTCCACGTGTCCGGAACGCTGGACCTGTCCTCGGGTCTGTCCGGCGCGACCGGGGTCTCCGGGTTCGACCCCAGCACGTTCCTGGAGGGGGCCGAGCTCCAGATCCGCATCACGTTCCCCGGCGAGGTCACCGAGTCGAACGGGCAGGTCGACGGCAACACGGTGACGTGGGTGCCGAAGATCGGCGAGAGCCTCGAGCTCCGGGCGACCGCGAGCGCGGTCGAGGGGGGGAGCGGCTCGAGCATGATGCTGTGGCTGATCATCGGCGCCGTGGTCGTGCTCATCGCGGTCGTCGTCGGCGTCGTCATGTCCCGGCGTCACAAGCAGCCCGCCGTCGACGCGCCCGGCGCCGAGACGGCGATGGGTGGCGCCGAGTCTCCGCCGGCCGTCGCCGAGGGCCTGGCGCCTCCGAGCGCCCAGGCGGCCCCGCCGCCGCCCGGTGACGCCGCGCCGCCTCCGCCTCCACCACCGCCGGGTCCGCCCGACCAGGCGTAGCGGGAGCGGGTCGGCCCTTCTCGTCAAGGTCTTGACGCCCGAGCGGGCGCACACCCCTCGCGTGCGTCAAGGTCTTGACGCCCGAGCGGTATCGGCGCCTCCGACCCGCCTTAGGCGGCGGTGTCGCTCGCGTCGTCTTCCGAGCCGCTCGAACCGACGCGGCGGCGGATGGCCTCGCCCGTCTCGGTCACGGTCGCCGAGAGCGCGTCCCCGAACGCCCGAACCGCGTCCTTCAGCTCGGTCTTCGCGCGCTCGTCGCGGAGCGTGTCCCCGAGCGCGGTGAACGCCCGGTTCAGCTGCTCCGAGATCTCCCGCGCGCTCTCCTCGAGCTTGCGCTGGCTCTCCTGCGCGGTCTCGCCGGCGACGGTGCCCATCTCCTTGTAGCGCTCGGCCACGTGGTGTCCCCAGGTGGAGAACCGCTCGCCGACCTCGTTCCAGGCTTGCCTGGCGTTGTCCGTCATGCCTGACCTCCCGACTCGTTCCTCTCCAGCCTAGCGCGACCGGGCGCGTTCGCTTCCGGCCGAAAGGGCGGGCGCCTCAGCCCTCGCCCGTGTTCCCCGGACCAGCTCGAACACCGCCTTCGCGAAGATCCGTGCCTCGCGCGGCGCGAGCGGCCCCGGCGGCAGCTCGACGACGAACGCGGTGCTCCGGTGGTCCGTGTGGTTCTGCCACGACGTCGCGGTGCCGTGGAGGCGCCCGAGCTGGACGAGCGGCAGGTCGACCAGGCGCGCGTACCGGCGCTGGATCGCCACGTCGCCGCCCGAGCGGTCGACGAGCGCGAGCGGCTGATGGAACCAGATCGTGATGTCGGGCTCGATCCGGTTGATCAGGTGGGTGGCGATCCGCGACTCCCGCTCGGACAACGGGCGCCGGCCCGGGTAGTAGCGGCCGTGCGGGCCCGGCCTCCAGCGGAACGGGAAGTTCCGGTTCAGGTCCACGCCGCGCGAGTTCTGCCTCGTCCCCGCCGCCCGTCCGTCGGGGTTCAGGTTCTTCGCCACCCACAGGTCGACGAAGTGGCGTGGCCCGGCGGCCAGGAGCCGGTCCGCGATCGCGATCCCGGCGCACTCGTCGCCGTGGATGCACCCGACGACGAGGACCCGAACTGCTTCCGGGTTCCCCTGGTGGAACACGCGGATCGGGCGCCCCTCGTAGGACCGGCCGAGCAGGTCCCGCTCCTGCACGCGGGGGGCCGCGGACGCGGGCGACGTGAGCAGGACCGCCGCGACAACCAGCGCGGCGAGCGGGCCTCGCGCGCCTACGCCGTGGCGATCAGGAGCGCGAACGCGAGCGGCGTGGTCGCGACGAAGTCGATCGCGGGCTCGACCGTTGGCCACGACCGCACGTTATCCCAGTACCGCGCGCCCTGGCCGTCGAACTCCCCGAACGCGTCTCCGCCGCCCGGCGGGCACCGGCGCGTCTCGTCGAACAGCCCGAGGTAGGCGAACTGGTCGGTGGAGTTGGTCCCGTTGACCGCGGCGCCGAGCAGCACGGGCGCCGTGCCGTCGAGCGCGCCGGACAGGTTCGCGATCTGGTGGTGGATGCAGCTCGGGAACGTCGAGCCGGCGCCGACGATGAACGAGGTGCCCCAGGCGTTCGCGCCGAGGATCGCGTCGAGCTGGTGGCGGCCGAAGGCCGAGAAGGTGTCGTCCCCCGAAAGCTGCTCGTAGCGCATCGCCGTGATCGCGAGCCCCTGTGCGTGTGAGGTCCCGTCGTAGGCGGCGTAGGGATAGCCGAACCCGAACGGGTCCTCGGCCGACCGCTCGAGCGCCCCCTCGAGCTGGCGCCGGAGGTCGGCGATCAGGGCGTCGCGGTCGATCTCGAGCGCGGACGGGCTCCCGGCGCCCTCGATCGCGTCGGCGAGCTCGGCGTGCGCGATCGCGCTCACGTCGTAGAGGTTCAGCGTGTCGCCGAGCTCGGGCCCCTCGATGTATCCCTTCGCCCAGTGCGCCGCCCGCTCCAGGTAGAACCCGGCGTCCGGGTGTGGCAGGGCGAGCAGTGGCGGCGCGCTCGCCGTCGCGAGGGAGAGCTCGGTCGCGCCGAGCTCGAGGTCGGATCGCCACTCGGTCTCCGGGTAGAAGTCGAACGGGGAGAACGTGAGCAGCGGGTCGCTCGGGTCCGTGTCCGCGAGATCGAAGACGTGTTGCCCGGCCAGCGAGGCACCGGTCGGCGAGCTCGACGTCCGCAGCGCGGAAGACCTGCGAGCACAGCCCGAACGCGGCGGCGAGCCGCCCGGCGAGGTTCGGGCTCACCGGCGATCCCGGCCGTCCCGCGCGGAAGACGGGCCGGTGCCGGATGAATCGGTAGTAGGGATCGCTTCCGCCGTACGAGTCGTCGACCTCGGGCAGTCGCCAGAGATCGTGGTCGCCGGCGTAGCGATCGTTCCCGTCGCCGAGCATGACCTGGTAGTAGAGCGTCCGGGTCTCGTCGTCCCACATGCGGAGCAGCCAGTCGAGCTCGAACGCGAGCTCGTCGGTCAGGTCCGCCGCCGACCCGGGGCCGAGCAGGCCGGCGTGATCCCGGCGGGCGATCAGCAGGAGCGCGGCCGCGTAGCTCTCGGTCTGCACGCCCTTGATGTAGTCGCCGGCGTCGAACCATCCTCCCGAGACGTCGACGCGGGGAGCGCCGGGAACCGGAACCGGGTCCTTGGGGACCAGGTCGCTCGTGAAGCGGAGCTCGCGGAACACCTTCGCGCGCCGGTCGTGCAGGTGGGATGGCGCCCGACCGAGGGCGCCCGCGATCGTGTCGGGCCCGTCGCGCTGGGCGCGATAGAACGCGAGCGCGTTCGACAGGAGCGGCGCGAACAGGTCGGCGGGCTCGCCGATCGCGAACGGGGGAGACGCGGCGGCGACGGGGCCGTCCACCTCGATCGTGTACGTGCCGGGGGCGGTCACCTCGTCGAAGTCCACGGCGTAGACGTCGGGGAACCGGCCGCTCCAGTGGCCGAGTCGCTCCCCGACCGGGCCGGAGGCGACGACGGTGCCGTCGGCCGCCGTCACGCTGAAGGCCGCGCCGGTCTCGGGCGCCGACGCGAGCAGGTAGGCCCGCTTCGGCCCGTCGCCCGGATACCCCACCTGGTCGACGCGAACAAACGCCGAGCCCGTCCCGCCCGACGGTTCCGCGGCGACGCCGCCGCACGCCGCCACGACGAGCATCAGGCAGAGCGTGCCGATCGCAAACCCGCCTCGCCGGTTCATCGGCGCGCCTCCAGCGAAATAGGAAAGGTTCTTGCCTATTGAACGCCTTCACCCTATCGCGGGCCCGAAAGCGGAGGCAAGTCGGCCGAAGATCCCGGACGCTCCTGTTCGCTCACGACGGACGAGGCCATCGGCGTCACGCGACGTTCGCCCGAGCCTGAAGGGACGGTAGGGGAAAGCCCGACTCGACGCCATGCGATATACGTCATAGCATTCGCGAATCCCTTGGCGCGGGTAGGAGGAGGGGCTTCGACGGCGATGTCGGCGGCCGAGATCAACGTTCGCATCCTCCTGGCGCTTGTCGTCGTGATCGGCGCCTCGCGCCTGGCGGGCTGGGCCATCTCCAAGATCGGCCAGCCGAGGGTGCACGGCGAGATCCTCGCCGGCATCTGCCTCGGGGCGAGCCTGCTGGGCGTGCTCTGGCCCGAGGCGCTCGCCTATCTGTTCCCGCCCGAGATCATCGGCGCGCTTCGGGTGCTCGCCCAGGTCGGGCTGGTGCTGTTCATGTTCCTGATCGGGCTGGAGCTGGACCTCGGGAAGCTGCGAGGGCACGGCCGGAAGGCGGTGGTGATCAGCCAGGCGTCGATCGTGACTCCGATGGTGCTGGGGGGCCTGCTGGCGCTGTGGCTGTACCCGCGATTCGGGGGCGACGCGAACCGGCTGGGCTTCATCCTGTTCCTCGGCGCCGCGATGTCGATCACCGCCTTCCCCGTGCTCGCGCGCGTGCTGCAGGAGACGGGGTTGTCCCACACCCGGATCGGGGTCCTCACGATCACCTGCGCGGCGGTGGACGACGTGACGGCCTGGTGCGTGCTGGCGGTGGTGGTCGCGGTGGTCGAGTCCTCGGGGTTCGCGGACGCGGCCATCACGATCGCCCTCTCGTTTGCGTTCCTTGTGGCGATGATGAAGGTCGTGGCGCCGCTCCTGCGGCGCATGGACACCGTGCCGTTGTGGCTCACGATCTGTCTGGCGCTGGCGGCGGCCTGGATCACCGAGGAGATCGGCATCCACGCGATCTTCGGGGCCTTCATGGCGGGTACCGCGATGCCGCGGACGACCCGGGTGCGGCGCGAGGTCCACGAGCGGCTCGAGCCGGCGGTGGTGACGTTGCTGCTCCCGGTCTTCTTCGTCGTGGTCGGGTTGGCCACGCGCATCGATCTCCTCGACGGGCTCTACCTGTGGGGGATCACGCTGCTGTTCATCGCGACCGCCATCGCGGGCAAGTGGGGGGGCGCGATGGTCGCCGCGCGGTTCATGGGCGAGTCCTGGCAGGACGCCGCGGCGATCGGCATCCTGATGAACACCCGCGGCCTGACCGAGCTCGTCATCCTCACGGTCGGGCTCGAGCTCGGCGTCATCGACACGACCCTGTTCACGATGGGCGTCCTCATGGCGCTGGTCACGACGCTGATGGCCACGCCGCTGCTCGCGCTCGTCTCGCCCCTGTACCACCGAGGAATGACCGTCGCAGATCTCGCTCCGGAATCCGACGGCTCCGCCGGGCGGGTGGGCGAGGAGCCCATCGCGATCGGGGACTAGCCGACCGGGCGATCGCCGTGGCCTTCTCCGAACCCGCCCCGATCGTGCGCTAGCGTGTGTGGGTGCTCGATTCGTTCCTCGCGCTCGGGGTCCTCATCCTGGTCGTGGGGGTCATCGCCTGGGCGCTGCTCGGCCGCCGGGAGCCGGCGGAGGGGCGCAAGCGCTCGCCCGTGCGCTATCGACGGCGTTCCCCGTGGCGCAAGCGGCTCCCGGTCATCCTGATGGTGGGCGCGCTCGTCTTCCTCGGCCTCGCGTTCACGCAGTTCCGGGTGTTCCGCGAGGCGGACTCGACCGGGACGGTCATCCTCACGATGGACGTGTCCGAGTCGATGGGCCGGACCGACGTCGACCCCAGCCGGCTGGAGGCGGCCAAGGCCGCCGCCGAGGTCTTCCTGGAGAAGCTCCCACCCGATCTGAAGGTGGGGCTCGTCACGTTCGCGAACGAGGCGATCGTGCTCGTCCCTCCCACGTCGACGCGGGCGGACCTCCTCGAGGCCCTGAACGCCCTCCCGCGCGGCGAGGGCACCGTGATCGGGGACGGCCTCGCGGCCTCCGTGGACGCCCTCGAGGCCGAGTGGGACCAGAACGGGCAGACGCCGGGGGCGATCGTGCTCCTGTCGGACGGCCGCGACACGGGCAGCGTCGTCCCGCCGATCGACGCGGCCGATCGCGCCGCCGAGGACCAGGTGAAGGTGCACACGGTCGTGCTCGGGCAGGCCCTGGCGACCGAGGGGGGCGGGGCCAACGTCGCGCTCCTCCAGCAGATCGCCGACGCGACCGGCGGCTCCGCGTTCACGGCCGACACGGCGAGCGGGTTGATCGACGTGTACGACGCCATCCAGACGCAGATCTCGACCGAGCTCGGGGTCTCCGACTACGGGGCGCTGTTCGTCGCGATCGCCGCCGTGTTCGCGATCGCCGCGACCGTGTCCGTGCTGTTCGCCCTGCGCTCGGACTACTGAGCCTTCGGCGGGGGATCGACGCCCTCGAGCCACGCGCGGAGACCCTCGGGCACGCGCGCGACCTCGAGCCTGCCGTTCTCGCCGAGCCGGGCGACGACCCGAACCTCGAACCCGGTGCCGACCTCCTCGCCGGCGCGCTCGACCACGTGCTCGATCCGAAAGAACCGCGACCGGACCTCCGCCGCGGTGGAGACCACCATGAGCTCGTCGTCGGCGAACACTGGCGCGCGGAACTTCGCCCCGCACTCGGCGATGGGGACGGAGAGGCCCTCCTCCCGCAGCATCGTCAGGAGGGTCCGACCCGACGAGGCGAACAGCTCGTGCGTCGCGTGGTCGAACCAGGTGAAGTACCTCGGGTAGAACGCGATGCCCATCGGGTCCGCCTCCCCCCAGCGGACCTTGATCTCGGTGCGCCAGCTCCGTCCCATGGTCGTGGGGGAGCCTGGCGTGCGCGGGCGCGGGGCGCAACCCTCCCGCTCAAGGGCAGTAGGGAACCCGTCGATGCCTGATGGGGGTCGCCGGCCGAGGTGAAGCAGGCCGATCGGCGGTCGGTCGCAGGACGGAGGACGATTCGTGCCCACGCACGCACAGCGACGCTTCGCGAGATCCGGCGCCCTGGGCCGGAGGGGTACCGCGCTGCTGCTCGGACTGCTCGTCGGCCCCGCGCTCCTCCTGATGGCGGCCCGATCCGCGCCCGCGCTCGATCCCGTGTTCGAGTCCGTGCGGTTCCACCTGCTCGTCGTGAGCACGATCGCCGGCATGGCCCTGCTCGTGGCCATCGCGACCGCAATCGCGGCCGGCGCCGACGGTCGGCCGGCGCCCATCCTGCTCGCGCTCGGGTGCGTCTGCGTCGGGTTCATGATGCTCGCGCACGGCCTCACCACCCCCGGCATCCTCGGCCGGCCGATGAACATGTGGGTCGGGCGCCTCGGGACCCTCGCGCTGGCGGGGTTCGCTTTCTGCCTCGGCGCCGCGGCCTGGCAGCGCGGCCCGATCGCCCGAGTGGTCGCCCGGGCGCCGCTTCCTTCGCTGCTCGTTCCGATCGTCGGGATCGGGGTCGTCTGCACGATCATCGCGGCGAACCCGACGGCGATCTGGGGGACGGCGCCCGTGCCCGGCGAGCAGCAGATCCAATCGCTGATCCAGGGCGTGAGCGTCTTCGTGTTGCTGGTCACCGGGGCGGTCCACTGGCGCCGCTGGCGGCTCGGTCGCGACCGGGTCGAGCTCTCGCTGGTCTTCGCCAGCTGGCTGGCGATGTCCGGGATCATCTCCCTCGCGTTCGGTGTGTTCTGGCACCTGTCGTGGTGGGACTACCACCTCTACCTGCTGGCCGGGTTCGCGGCGTGCTGCTGGGCCGTCGCCACGGTCTTCCGGCGCTCGCGCTCTCTCTCCGGCGTGGTCGCCGGCATCTCGGCCCGCGACCCGCTCGAGCAGGTCTCCCGCGGTCACCCCGAGGTCCTCGACGCGCTGATCGGCGCGGTCGAGGCGAAGGACCCCTACACGTCGGGTCACTCCGAGCGCGTGGCCGAGCTCGCCACGCGGATCGGCCTGCGGATCGGCCTCCAGCCCGAGGCGCTGCGAGCGCTCCACCAGGGTGCCGCCCTGCACGACGTCGGGAAGATCGGCGTGCCGGACCACGTGCTGAACAAACCGGGCCAGCTCACCTCGGAAGAGTGGGTGTGGATCGAACGGCATCCCACCGTCGGGTGGGAGCTCGCGAGCCGGGCTCGGTCGCTGCGCGATTCCCTCGCGGCGATCCGCTCGCACCACGAACGCTACGACGGCAGTGGGTACCCCGATCGACTGGTGGGCGAGGAGATCCCGCTCTCCGGCCGGATCGTGGCGGTGGCCGACGTCTGGGACGCGCTCACCTCCGAGCGCGCCTACCGGCCGGCCTGGGCCTTCGACCGGGCGATCTCGCACGTGGCCGCCGCGGCGGGGGTCCTGTTCGACCCCTTCTGCGTGGAGTCCTTCCTCGACGTGATGAAGGACTCGGGACTCGCGGCCGAGATGACCCTTTCCAACCTCGACGAGCTGCTGCGCTCGGCGAGCGACTGCCACTCGATCTCCGAGCGCCGCGGCCGGCCGAGCTCGCCCCGCGCGGAGGTCCACGAGAGCTAGCGCGGCCTCACGCACGATCGGCACGACCTCCTCCCGCGTCGCGACTACGATGGCGCCTCCCCGCCACGGCCCGGTCACGAGTGAGGAGGGGCATGCGCGTTCGCACGCCGGCTCTCGTCGGGCTGCTCCTGTTGCCGATCGCGGGGCTCGTGCTGCTGCTCGCGGTCCCCGAGCTCGACGTCCACTGGGAGCACCACCCCTCGCATTTCTGGCTCGTGCTCGGGGTGGCCGGCGTCAACGTGGTCCTCGGCGTGCTCACGAGCGAGGCCGCGACCGATCGGGACGACGCCCGCCTGTTTCTCGTGTCGCTCGCCCTCCTGGCGAGCGCGGGGTTCCTCGCGTTGCACGCTCTGGCTACGCCCGGGGTGCTCCTGGAGGGACCGAACCAGGGGTTCACCATCGCGACGCCGGTCGGCCTGCTCCTCGCCTCGGCGTTCGCCGCCGCGTCGGCACTGGTGGGCGACGGAAGGGGCGCGATCTCGCGGGGCGCGATGCGCTGGATGCGCGTGATCCTCGGCGCGCTGATCCTCGGCTGGGCGGTCGCCTCGTTCGCCGAGGTCCGGGTCCTGAGCCAGCCACCGGACGTCGAGGTGCCCCGGCAGCTGCGATTCGTCGCGCCGGTGGCGATCGTCGCGTACGCGTTCGCCGCGAGCCGGTATCTGGGGCTGTACCGACGACGGGGACGAGTCCTGCCGCTCGCGACCGCCGTGGCCTTCGTGCTCCTGGCCGAGGCGATGACGGCCGTCGCGTTCGGTCGGAGTTGGCACCTGACCTGGTGGGAGTGGCACATCCTGATGGGGATCGCGTTCGGCTCGATCCTGGTTGCGGCGCGGCTCGAGTACCGACGGACCCGCTCGCTGACGGGCGCCTTCGGCGGCCTGTACCTGGAGCGGACGCTCGAGCGGATCGACCGCCGGCACTCCGACGCCCTCGCCGACCTCGTCGTCGCGATCCGCTCGGACGCGCCGCTCGCACCCGTGGTCGAGCGACTCCGCGCGGACGGCTTCACCGCGGAGGAGGTCTCGTTGCTCGAGCGCTCGGCGCGAGAGCTCGCACGGGTGGACTCGCTGCTCCGGCGCTACGTCGGGCCTCGCCTCGCCGACCGGCTTCAGCAGGATCCGTCGCTCGCCCGGCTGGGGGGGCGGGAGGCGGTCATCTCCGTGCTGTTCGCCGACCTCGCCGAGTTCACGTCGTTCTCCCAGGACCGGGGGGCGGAAGAGGTCATCGGGATGCTGAACGCCTACTGGGAGGCGGTCGTGCCCGTGGTCGTCGGACGGGAGGGTGGGTTGATCGAGCGGTTCGCCGGGGACGCCATCATGGTGGTGTTCAACGCCCTGAACGATCAACCGGACCACCCCATCCGCGCCGCCCGCGCGGCGCTGGGAATGCGGCAGGCCGCGGAGTCGGTCGCCCTCGCCCACCCCGACTGGCCGCGGTTCCGTTTCGGCCTCCACACCGGCAGCGCGGTGATCGGCAACGTCGGAGCGGGAGACCAAAGGAGCTTCTCGGCGATCGGCGACACGACCAACGTCGCCGCGCGCCTGCAATCGGCCGCCCGGCCCGGCCACGTGTTGATGAGCGGCGCCATGCGAGAGCGGCTCGCCGACTCGGTTCGCGTCGAAGCCCGGAGCGCCCTGGTCCTGAAGGGAAAGGACGACCCGGTCGAGGTCTGCGAGCTCACGGCCGTCGTGGAGCGGTAGTCGGACCTCGCCGCGATCTCCTTGCGGGTTTCCCGCGGCTCGTCGGTTTCTCCGAACTCGTGGGCGGGTTCCCCGAGCCCCCGAGGTCTGCGGCCGGTCGCATAGCTCCGCGCCGCCCCTGCGGCGGCCCGCCGTAGGCCGGTCGGTGGACCGCGGAACGGCCGCTCATCCCGGGGCCGATCGGTACCGATAAGGCAGAGGACATGGCAGAGCGAGCATCGACGTCCGAGAGCCTTGGTCGACGGCTTCGCGCCCTATGGGCGACCATCGCGATCTTCTGCCTCCTCGGCGCCGCCGCCGCGTACGGCGTCACTTGGTACAACCAAGGTCAGCTCGAGCGCGACGCGACCCGGGACGATCACAAGCTCGCGGTCGACATGATCCAGCCGATGCTGATCCCGGCCGATGCGGAAGGTCCCATCCGCGGCACCCGGTACGACGAGCTCCTCGCGTCGATGCAACAGAGCGTGCTCGCGGGGCCGATCAACGGCGTGAGGTTGTGGGGGGCCGACGGCACGATCCTGTTCGCCGACGAGCCGGCCCTCGTCGGACGCCGGGACCCGCAGATGCGCGACGACATCCACGCGGCGCTCGCCGGGACGTCGCAGGGCACGGTCGACGGCGATCGATTCCGGACGCTCACGGCGCTTCAGATCGGTCAGCCGCCGGTCGTCGTCGCCGTCGAGCTCGGTCGGTCACACACCTCGATCGTCGAGGAGGCGCGGGACCCCTGGTACGTGTGGACCGTCCGAGGCGGCACCGTTGCGGCGGTCTGTGTGGTGCTGTACATCGTGACGGCGATCTTCTTCGCGTTCCTCGCGGCGCTCGAGCGCCGGCCCGGCCGCCGACAGGAGTCGGCGGTGGAGGTGGGAGCGATCCTGGGACGGAAGGAACGGGTGCGCGCCGCCTCCTCGGTGGACCGAGCCGCAGACGTCCCCGCCTACATGCGTCCTGGCTTCCAGGACGAGGTCGAGGCGCGGCGCGAGGTCGAGACGGCGCTCGAGAAGGCCCAGCAGGAGCGCGCCGAGCTGGTCGAGCGCCTTCGTCGGACGGAGGCCGAGCTGACGGAGGCCCGTCGCCTGCTCGCGGATCGCGAGACCTCTGGCCACGTCCTGCCCACGCGTTAGATCGGAAGAACGTTCACGAAGGGGTCGCTCGCCGAAGGCGAGCGACCCCTTCGCCTCGTCTGCGATCCCTACGCCGTCGCGAGCTGTCCGCGAAGTGCGCCGCCGGGGAAGTCGCCGTTGTGGACGTTCACGTAGAACTCGCTCGGGTTCTTCGCGATGTCCTTCAGCAGCGAGCTGTCCAGCTTGGTCAGGCATCCGGAAGAGACGCCCGTAGCCCCGCTCCCGAATCCGACGGGCGGTTCGAGCGTCACGACGATGTCTCCGGCCACGCCGACCGCGCCGACGTGGACGTGGGCCAGGGTCGCCGGGAGCGTGATGCCCTCGACCGCGATCGAGAAGCAGAGCACGCCGTTTCGAGCCGCGACGTTGAGCTCCGCCACCCCGGCGCCGTCCGAGTCGCCCGGGCCGGGGATCTCGCTCGCTCCGCTCAGGGTCGCCGCGAGCGTCGTGAACTTCACGGGCTTGTTCTGATGGTGCCCGTGCCCCGCCACGGCGGGAACGACGGCGGTGACGGCGACCAGGCCCGCGAGCAGCGCGGCGCCGGCGACCTTTCGAAACGTGCTCATGCACACCACCCCTTCCGGCGATCGTGATTCCTCGCTCGGGTCGCATGCGTTCGTACCCATGAACGCGGGTCCCAAACGCGTGCCGTGATTCGCGTCTTCAGAGACGACCACCTCCGAGCGGTTTCTGGCAGGTCTACGGTCCTCGGTCGCTGTTGGCCTTGGCCAGCTGCGGGATCTCGGTTGACATCGGGTCGTGACCCGAGTGAGGGGTCGGGTGGCTCTCCCCGCCCGGGCACGGTCGGGTCCGGCCTCGAATGGTGGTCACCGGTAGCCGACGCGTCTCGTTCCATCCGACGTTGCGGTCTTCGTGAAGGTCGGTGAGCTCTCGCTCGAGGAGATGCTCCGCAGGGGAGGGTGTGACCTATGCGAGGACGCGTTTCCGATGGCGGGTTGACCGTGCGGGTGACCGCGGGCACCCATACGCTGTTGCTCGCCTTTGATCTCCAGAATCCAGCGGGATGCCTCGGGTTCGCCATCCATCGGACGGGCTGGGGTAGCGGGCGCCCGGACCCCGAGGACCCGGAGGCCGCTGCCCCGCTGAGGACTCCTATCCGGTCCCGGTGGGCGGGCAGGGGCATTCCCCGACGAAGTCCCACGTGAAGGTCATCTCCCCGTCCGGGTCGCCATCGTAGTCCTCGTAGATCCACGAACCCTTCAGCTCCAGACCGTGCGACTTGAGATGCCCGTAGGGCGGTCTGAGCCACTCCCAGGTGTCCACCCCTGTGGTTCTGGTGTTCGTCTCGCCGTCGCAGACCTCCACGTACTCGACCTCCGGCCCGATGATGCGTCCGGCGTCATCGTATGTCGGGACGATCCCGCCCCACGGCGAGTATTCGAGGTGGTCCTTCTTCGGGTCCACATGGATTACGCCGTGACCGGGAACGAGGGTCGGATCGATCCGCATCTCCTCGCAGAACACGTCGTACCCCGACATGCGGTACGTGACGTCGCCGTCGAAGTCGTACGTGAATTCGTAGCCGCTGTACACCTTCCTGTCGAACGTGAAGGTGCCGCTCATCTCGATCGTCGTCGTGGTCACACCGAGTAGCACGTCATCGATGACATATTGGCTCACGCGCACGGCCGTCGCGGTCCCGGAGAACGTCGTCGGAACCAGGTCGCACGATCGCTTGGTGGTGACCGCGTACGAGCCCTTCACGGCGGCCTTCGAGTCGGCGAAGTCGCCGTCTCGATCGAACGCGTGGTTCGAGATCACGACGTAGATGCGATCGAAGTCCTCGGTCGGCTCGTCTCGGCAGAGCGTGAGCTCGTGCTCGGTGGACGCGATCCGGGACCAGGGATCACCCGATCCGGAGGGACTCTGCCGGCCGATCACGTCGAGGTCGGCCGAGCTCACGTTGTCGAGCGAGGCGATGTCGATGGTGATCTGACGAGCCTTGGGATCCGACAGCACGAACTCGTCGGTCTGTGCAGCGAGCGCCGGAACCGTCGCGCGGTACCTGGTCTTCACCTTGAAGGCGTTGCCCTGCTGCAGGGTGATCCCGGAGGCGTTGAGACCGTGCGGCGTCCTGGGGAAATCGGCGCGATCTGCTGCCGATCGCCAGGTGTTCGGCTCGAGGCCCGTCGAGCCGGGCGGCCGGTACAGCGGTGGCTGGACGTTGCGGACGGCGAAGTCGCGATAGAAGGACTTGAACGGCAGACTGTCGTTGACCACGGCGTCCATCGCCGCCGCGCTCGATGCCGACTCGGCCGCCGCCCAGGTCTGGAAGACGTTCGGCGCTCCGGACGCCTCGTGCCCCTCCTGGAACAGGGGCCACACCCACGACTGGTACTGGTGCGGACTCTGCGGCGCGTCCTTTCGCGACGGATCGAACGAGATCAGCGACCGGTCGCTCGTCTGGAACTGCCGGAACAGATCGTAAAGGTCCGCCTTTGCGCTCGTCCGCGCGTAGTGCCACTCGGCCCAGGATGCGCTCGCCTCGGCGTACCAATGATCGCCCAGGCTCGCGTTGTGCGCGAACTGGAGCACATGGAAGAACTCGTGCGCGAAGTCCGCCGTGAAGGCGGGGTCCTCGAGCCGTCCGAGCGCGAGCGTGAGGTAGCCGCTGCACCGCTCGACTCCGCTTCCCGAGGCGGAGCACGGGGAAGAGGAGATCGCGGCGGCGGACTCCGTCGCCTCGTCGATCGCGTAGCAGTTTCCGCCTCGCTCGCGACACTGACCCGCCCCCAGCACGTACACGTCGATCTTGCCGTTGTCGTCGAGGGACCCGTCGGAGATCGGCAGCCCCATTCCGGACGGTTCGGCGACGGTCATGGGCCCCCACAGCGACGCTCCGATCGCCAGGACCTGGTTCTGGGTCTCCTCCGCCGCGTCCGGAGACCCTGCGCAGACCCAGGCGCGAAAGCCCTTGGCGGTGGAGTCCTCGGGCCAGTCCGCCGGGTACCAGTCGTTCGGCGCGACGCATCCCGTGGCCGTCCCGAGGTCTCTCACCCCGTCCGGCAGGGAGCGATGCGCCTCGGCGAGGGACGGACGGTCGCCGCGGCGAGCGACCCCGAAAGCCGGCGGCGCGAAGACGCCGAGCACGACGATCAGAACGACCACGCGGGCGGTAAGGGAGCGACGCACCTTCATGCGACCGGCCCTCCATTCGAGCATCGCGAATCCTAGTTGGCTCCATCGCGAGCGCGCAAGCACGGGCATCACGGTGAGTGGGTAACGAACGTCACTCGAGGCGCGATGCCGAGTGCGGCGGTGCCGGGCGGTCCGCTCTCGCCCAACCGTTCCCCGACTACTGGCAGGAGCTCGGCGATCAGACAGATGCCACCGCCGACGTGCGACTGTGGTCCGAAGGCTCTCTCCCGGCGCCGGTCCCGGAACCGGACATCTCGTGGGGGACGACACCTGGTCCGACGAGCACTACGCCCAGGGCAGTTGGAGGACTGGACAGCGGCAGACCTTCGCCGCGCCCCTCTAAACACGCACGAACCGGGCCTAGACCTCGATGAGCTCCAGTCCGAGCCTTCGAAGCTCTCGGGCGTGGGCCACGCAGACGGCAGCCACGCGGATCATCGGATGACCCGGTCTGCCTGCCCGCGTGGACTTGATCTCGAGCTTCAAGGCCGCCCGAACCTGCCGGTCATGCCTCAGATCGCACGTCAGCTTCTCTGCCACGATTCCCAACCTCCCCAAGAGCGCGCTCGCGTTCGCACGCGGATGTAAGAACAGGTGTAGTCCGGACATTATCAATGCCAATGAGCAATGGACAAGCGTCGTCAGCATGCAACGATTCGAGCGGGTCCTGGGGTGGGGATGCGAGAGGAGACCGAGGATGAGCGAGCTGTCGTCTTTCATCGAGGGGATCCCAAAGGCCGAGCTGCACGTGCACATCGAGGGAACGTTGGAGCCCGAGCTCAAGTTCGACCTGGCCGCCCGCAACGGCCTCCAACTGCCGTACGGCTCCGTCGAGGAGATGCGGGCCGGCTACGATTTCGACGATCTGTCCTCGTTCCTCGCCATGTACTACGAGGGTATGGGCGTGCTCCTCGAGGAACCCGACTTCTACGACCTGACGATGGCCTATTTCCGGAAGGCCCGATCCCAGAACGTGGTCTACAGCGAGGTCTTCTTCGATCCTCAGGCTCATACGACGCGTGGGGTCCCGTTCGACACGGTCATGGAGGGGCTCCTCCGCGCTCAGCGGGATGCGGAGGCTTCCCTCGGTCTGCGGAGCCAGCTCATCATGTGCTTCCTGCGGGACATGGACGCGGAATCCGCCGCCGACACCCTCGAGTCGTCCTTCGCGTACAAGGACCGGATCATCGGCGTCGGCCTGGACTCGGACGAACGGCACAACCCCCCGATCAAGTTCAAGGACGTCTTCGGCCGAGCACGAGACGAGGGCTATCACCTCACGATGCACTGCGACGTGGATCAGGAGAACTCGGTCGAGCACATCTGGCAATGCGTCGACGACATCGGGGTGGAACGGATCGATCACGGCGTCAACGCCGCCGAGGAGGACGCGTTGATCGAGGCGATCAACCGCGGGGGGCTCGGTCTGACCGTCTGCCCCATCTCCAACAGTTACGTCACGGACGGCCTGAAGGCAGCCGAGTTCCGACGCCTGCTCGACCGAGGCGTGCTCGTGACGGTCAACTCCGACGACCCCGCCTACTTCCCCGGATACATGAACGAGAACCTGATCGCCCTGCAGCAAGCGGCGGATCTGACGCGGGGCGAGATCGTCCAGCTCGCCAAGAACGCGTTCGCGATCGGCTGGCTGGGGGAGGATGACCGGAACCGATACCTCGACGCGATCGACACGTACGCCGCCACATAGAGCGCGGCAACACCGGCGCGATCGCCCTTCACGAACGCAATCCTCCTGCGTCCGGGCGGCGTATTCTCACCGGTTGCGTGGCGTGGGCCCGGCCGACGGAGGTCATCATGGTGCGTGGACGAGCTCGGCGAGTGATCGGAATCGCGTGTCTTGCCGTGGTGGTCGGGATGACGACCTTGCTCTCCGGCGCCGGCTCGGCGGCTGCGCTCTCGCCGCTCAGGGGCCGTCCGGGTGTGAGTGCGTGGCAACTCGTGGACTACCAGCAGCGGAGCTGCTTCAGTCCGAACGTCCACGACACCTACTTCGGCGTGTGGATCAGCGGCCGGTGGAGCACGAGCATCAACGTGGGTGCCAGCGGTCTGCCCGCGGGCGGCTCGTACGACACCAGCTACGCCCCGATCGCCCCCGGCTCGAGCACCGGCGTGTACTCGCTCGCGTACGTGCACGTGGTGCTGTCGGCGACTCCCCCGATCGGCACGTACACCGCGTCGTTGTGGGCGAGCGACGGGAGAACGACGCAACAGGTACCGGTGACGATCGACGTGCAGTCGAGGTGCGGCTACTGAGCGGGGCTTGCGGATCCCTCCGGATGCGAACGGGCCGGGCCCAGCAAGGGTTCGAGCCACTCTGGCGCGACCCGCCCCTCGAGGCGTAGGAACGGGGGTTCGAGGTCGGGCACCCGCTCGAGGGCGGCGGCGGCCTCCTCGATCGGGATGGAGGCCGCGCGTCCCTCCGCCTCGATCTGCATCGGGATGAGCCGCACGTCGCCCGCGGTGCAGATCCCCGTCGCCTCCCGTCGACCCAGGGTGAAGGCCATCGCCGCATCGATCGCCGACTGCTCCTCGAGGGGCTCGTACCACGTGGCGAACCGGTGCTCCTCTCCAGCCCTCCAGAGGTTGCGGGCAACGGCCTTGATCAACATGAGCCCGGCATCCTGCGCGCGGACCTCCTCGACGAGCGCTTCGAAGTCGTGCAGGAACTCCGGATAGCGAGTGAGGCGGTAGTTGTACGGGGTGAGGACCGTGTCGAACCGGAATCGTCGCAGCGCCTCCAGATGCACCGCGGGTGCCTTCATCCCGTGCCCGGTGATGCCGATCGCCGCGACGAGCCCTTCCTCGCGAGCGCGGATCGCGCCCTCCAGCGCCCCGCCGGACGCCGTCCGCCGGTCGAGATCGTCGAAGGCCCCGACCGAGTGAAGCTGAACCAGGTCCACCCTCGCCACCTGCAGCCGCTCGAGCGAGCGGCGGATGCTGTCGTACGCCTCGGTTGCCGTTGGGTCGCCCGTCTTGGTCGCCAGGAAGATGCGATCGCGGATCCTCGGCATCCACGCCCCGAGTCGCAGCTCGGAGCCGCCGTAGTCCGCCGCCGTGTCGAAGTGGTTGATGCCCGAATCCAGAGCGAGCTGGATCGATCGATCGGCGACGTCCTGCGTGACCTCGGAGAGTGCGGCCCCGCCGTAGATCAGCACGCTGCTCATGTGGCCGAGGCGCCCGAGTCTGCGCTGCTCCATCGGTGCTGAGGAACCTCCCGGTCGACCCATCCACCCTATCGAAGACAACCCTCGAACGGTCTGTCTCCCGGAGCGCTTCGTGGACTGACCTGCGCGTGCCTCAATCGGGCAGGAGGCGTTGAACCACGTCGCGGAACTCCTCCGGGGTGAACTCGAGGGTGGCGTCGCCAACCTCGAGTTCGACTCGCTGGACGTGGGGCGAGCCCGTCGGCATGGGACGCGACCAGGTCCAGATCCGCTCGTGCTCGGCCATCCTGAGCGCGGCCGCGCGAAGCTCGTCGGCTCCGGTCGGCAGGAGCAGGTGCATCATCGGGGTGTGCGGCGGGTCGGGCACGACTTCGACCCCCGGAAGCTCTCTGACCGCTGATGCGATGGCCAGCGCGTGCTCCTGATACGCGGGCATCCGCGGCAGCCGCTTGCGCAGTCCCGCGAGCCCGGACGCTGCATAGGGCCACAGGGCATAGAGCGTGCCGCCGTGGCGCCTGCGCCACTCGCTCACCTCGGCCACGATGTCCTCCGGGCCGGCAAGGCAGCAGCCGGTGATACCCCCGAGCTGCTTGTAGAGCGAGACGTAGACGGTGTCGAACAGATCGGCGATCTGGGCGAGGCTTCGCCCGTAGAAGGGCTCGCACCCCCAGAGTCGAGCGCCGTCCATGTGTGCCGCCGCGCCGCGCTCGTGGGCCCACTCGACCTGCTCGACGAGCTCCTCCCAGGCGGGAAGCTGTCCACCCAGGTCCCGCTGTGGAAGCTCGAGGAGCAAGGCGGCGGGCTGCTCGGCGACGGCGCGAAGATCCTCGATCGTGACCAGCCGGAGCTCGTCTCCGACTCGCCGGCCGACGAGGTGATGCAGCCGCTGGTATCCGCCGCCCTCGTGAGTGTCGATGTGGCACGCGGGATGGAACAGCACGACCCTCCGTCCTCGCGCGTCCGCGTGCACCCGCAGCGTCACCTGCTGGGCCATGGTGCCGCTGGGCAGGAACACCGCGGCCGGCTTCCCGAGAAGCGACGACACCTCCGCCTCCAGCTCCGTGACCACGCCGCCGTCGCCGTACCGGTCGGGGTCGATATCGTCGGACAGCTCGGCGAGAAGGTCGGCGGGCCGACGCGCGCCGTGCCAGGACAGGAAGCGCGTGCATGCGCTACGAAGGACGTCCTCGTCGACGGCGCCGGTTTCGGGCATCGGCGGATTGTTGCACGACACACTTGATACCTCTGCTCCGCGACACTCAGCTCCACCGACATGTCGGGAGTGTCGCGGATCAGGCGGAACCACACACCTGATCGGTGCACCTGTGCTCGACCGGAGGATACGCAGGTCGGAGCCGAGCGAAACAGACAGAGTTATCCGCTGTCCTGGCGCTGGTCAGAGGCGTGCTCGGGCGCGCTCGCGGAAACAGCGTCACGTCCTTGAGTGCAACCTCCCGGGCGATCCCTGGAGGGGGCTGCTCCTTCTTCCAATCCCCGAGGAGGGCGATCCTGGGGCGGTGGATGCGACCCTCGTAAGCTTCCCGGGGTTGATTCCTTGCCCATCGGGGTAGGGTCTCTGGGCAGGTCGCCATGGGAGACATCGACGAACGGCAGTCGGGATGGGCATGTGGCGCTCCGTCATCGCTCTCCGACGCCAGAAGGGGGGACCGCTTTGAGGTTCCAGCAAATCAAGGTATCAGCTAGCGCGACCGCGTTGGCCCTCGCGCTCGGCGTAACGGCGGTGCTCGTGACGCCATTGCCCGCGTCGGCATCAACGATCACGTCCTTCACCCCGACGTGCGGTGTGTCGCCAGCGGTGGTCACCATCAACGGTAGCGGCTTCACCGGGATGACCGACGTCCTATTCAACGGCACGTCGTCAATCGGCGAGGTCTTCATCTCGGACGCCCAGGTCACCGCGACGGTGCCTGCCGGTGCCACGGCGGGTCCGATCACCGTCGAGACTCCGGCCGCAGACACCGCGAGCACGACGAACTTCATCCCCGCAGCCGCGGGGGTGCCGACGATCACGTCCTTCGCGCCGACAACCGGGAGCGTTGGATCGAGCGTCGTCATCACCGGCACGAACTTCGGGTGCACGACGTCGGTGATGTTCAACACGACGGCCGCGACGACCTACGTCGTCAACTCGGCCACGCAGATCACCGCGACCGTGCCGGTCGGTACCACCACTGGTCCGCTCCACGTGACGACCTCAGGTGGTGGCCCGGCGAATAGCGCATCCGACTTCACGGTGGTCGGAGGACCCACCATCACGTCCTTCACGCCCACGAGCGGTGACGTCGGGACGAGCGTCACGATCACCGGTACGAACCTCACCGGCGTGACCTCGGTCAAGTTCAACGGCGTCACGGCGACATTCACGACGAGTACCTCTACATCGGTGACCGCGACCGTTCCTTCGGGTGCGACGACCGGCAAGATCGAGGTGACGACCCCGGGCGGGACGGCGACCAGCGCCACCGACTTCACGGTTACGACGGTTACGAAGCACCAACGTACCGTGAGTCTCAAGCTCAAGGGACATCTGACCGCGAGCGGCAAGGTCAACGTCGGCGATGGGTTCAACGCCTGTCGGTCCCACATCACCGTCCAGATCCAGCGCCTGAAGAACGGCGACTGGAAGACCGTCGGGTCGGATCAGACCACGTCGGATGGCAAGTACGAGGAGGCCTTGGACGACAAGTCCGGCAAGTACCGCGCCTCCGTCAAGAAGTTGACGCTGAACGGCGGCGACGACATCTGCGTGGCAGACACGTCGGCGGCCGTGAAGCATCACGACTGAGTCCGACGACGACGCCGGGTTTCAAGGAGTGGTCCCCTCGCGGGGCCACTCCTTCGTTCACCGTCGTCCGTAGCGGCTAGATCGAGTGAAGCGCCTCGCGTAGCTGCTCCAGCATGGGTGAGCCCGCGAGACCCTCGGGCGTCTGGAAGACCCGACAGGACAGCCCGTATGGAGCCTCGGCTCCGGCGACGGGTCCCGGCCGTTCACGAGGATCGTCGGCGAGCCGATGAACTGGAGGCGCTCCGCGTCCTCGGCCGTCTCGACCAGTTCGAGAACGGGCTCGACGTACGCCATCCCTTCCGCACGAAGAGCATCGCGGAGCCGGTCGTGGGCGGTGCGCCAGTGCGGACAACCGTCGAAGTAGCGGACCGTCACGTGGAGGGGTCGAGCTGCTGCTTCTTCCATGCCTCGATCCCCGGGTTGTGATGAAACCGCGGGAAAACCCAGCGGAACAGGCTCAGGCCGGGTTTTCGGCACCAGCAGTCGGGATACACTCGCGCATGAGGAGCCCGGAGGCTTCCTTCGCTCGAAGGACCAAGGCGAGGATCAAGTAGCCCACCACCACGGACGCGAGGAACCTCCTCATGCAGGCACGCTAGGCCTAGGGTTCTCGAGGCGTCAAGTCGAGCAAGATCGAGTCCGTATGTCCGACGCGGGCGGACCTACTGCTATGTCGGGAGTGTTTCCCCGAGCCCAGCGAACGCTCTGATTCCCGATCCAGAGCTTCCGACGTTCTTGCCGCTGTCATCTCGAATGCGGATCAGGATGCCTTTCTGGTTGACCGGGACGGTCGGGATGTCCTCGACGCTCACCTTCATGACCGAACTCCCTTCCTGACGGTCAGCGGTCGTTCCACACGCAGCAGGTGCACATAGGGAACCCATACGGGACTGAACCGTTCCGGGTTCACCGGAGGCTATGATGTTCCCCGGTTTTGTGGAGTCACGGCCGCCACGACCACCATTGTTACTCTCGTCGCAGGGAGCGCTAATGCGGTCCCGCCGAGCTACGCGGTCCCGCCCTCGCCGAACTCGATCTGAGGATCGTCGAGGGTCCCCGTGTCCCTCAGCGCTTCGGCGACCTCGCCGCCGAGCGGATACAGGATCCTGAACTTGCGGCGCTGCAGGGCGATAGCCGTGCCGAAATTCCTCAGCGCCTGACACCCATCCTCCGTGATGCCGTCAAGCTCCGTGAGATCCAGCGTCACGCCGAAATCCCCCGGCGCCGCGTCCAGGAGGTGTCGAAGCTGCCACTCGTCCCGCCCCCTGAGCTCGCGGGAACCAGGGACGGCCTCGAGCCGGACCTCGTTCTCGAGCGGCGGAGCGACCTTCGTCCACCTGAAGAGAGCCATGGCCTAATCCTCGTCTCGCCCACCACGCAGACACCCGTGCCATTTCTCAGAACTTGATGACTGGACAGGTGAGGGTGCGGGTGACGCCATCGACCGCCTGGATCCTCGCCGCTACGAGCTTGCCGAGGTCGTCCATGCTCGCGGTCTCCGCCATCGCGATAACGTCGTAGGGACCCGTCACGACGTCGGCGGAGATCACGCCCTCTGTTCGTGCGACCCCCGCACCCACCTCCGCTGATCTGCCCACTTGGGTCTGGATGAGCACGTACGCGGTGATCATCGCTCTGACCTATTCGGGAGACCGTCGTCGTCCGCGGAGAGCCGCTTGAGCGGCGCCGTCGTCACGGGCTCGTTCCGGAACAGATCCTCGGTCCGGACCTTCACCGACTCGGTCTGCGTTCCTGCGGCGAACACGACCGTGTCGCGCTGCATGACCTCTGGGTCGACGTAGGTCGGCGCGCCGTGGAGCGATCCGAGGGGCGGGAACGCGCCGAGCTCGTAGCCCGGGAAGTCCTTCTCGATCTCCTCCTCGGTGGCCAGCCGGACGTGTTTCGTGCCGAGCGCCGTCTCGGCCGCGCTGATGTCGAGGCGACGCGATCCCGGGATCACCGCGAGCGCATGACCGGACGCGGTGTCCAGCACGACGGTCTTGACGACCTCATCGGCCGAGATGCCCAGGGCCAGCGCCTCGTCGATGGAGGTGTAGGCCTGCTCGTGCGAGATGACCTCGTAGGGCACGCCCAGCTGCGTCAGCCGGTCAGTTACGACGGACATTGCCAATACCACCTCGATACCCGTTGGTCCGAGCTTAGTCCTTCGCCGCGCGGGGTGGACAGGCTCAGCGGGGATGGGCGAGGTGGAACGCGGGAGGTGCGAGTCCTCGAAGATCCTCGGAGCGTGGGTCGCCAAGTCTTACGCCTAGTATCGCCTGGGAGGTGAGCAGCATGGTGGAGAAGACCGACGTGCAGGTCAACGCGGCACAGAAGGCGGCGAAGGCTCGTCAGGAGACCGCCGAGAGGATCGGCAAGCTCGCTCCGAGCGTCGAGAAGGACGCGGACGCCCAAGTCGTCCTCCATCTAGCCGAGGGCTACGCCAACCTCGCGGCCGAGCCGCCGAGGGTCAGAGCCAGTTGAACTTCGCTGCGTCAGCTGGCCCTAACGGACCCACCGGAGGCCTACCCAGCGAGGGCGCCCGCCGATGCTCCTTTTGGGATAGCAGTGATGTCTTGCCGGCATCTCGAGTCCGGCTCCGCCAGACTGTTTGCTGTGATACGTCCATCTCCTTCGAACGAGCTCGTGATGCCGGGCGACGTCTTCGCGTCCCAAGGCGCGTGACGATACGGGCGAGGGCCTCGCCCACCTACTTTGATCCCCGCCCTCGAGAAGAAGGGGAGGGCGGTCCTTCGGGGCCGCCCTCTCAGAGGTCGCCATGCAAACACCTCGACCTCTTCGGCCGGCCTTGCGACCGGCCAAACCATGTCACGCTCCCCTATCGGGGGCTCGCCGGTTCCGGGGCTGGCGGCAGCTCTTTGGTGCTCGCGTTATGCCCGTAGGTGGGCTCTGACCGCTGGTGGCTGTACCGGCTCGCGTTATGCCCGTAGGTGGGCTCTGACCGCTGGTGGCTGTACCGGCTCGCGCCGCCCCAGTGCCTCAGTGCACGATACACCCGGCAGCGGGAAAAAAGCAAGGACCCCCTTGCGCCCTTCACCCACGAGCGCTCTGCCCCTCACGGCTGGCTCGGATCCGTCGCAGGCGTTCTGCAATTGCTTGGCGGGACACGCCTAACTCTCGCGCCACGGCCGCTTGGCCTGCCTCTGCGACCAGTTCGGCCCACTCGTTGCGCGTGGCCTTTAGCTCGGTTTCAAGCCGCGCGATGCGCCCCTCGAGCGAGTACAGGTGCCGCTTCTCGATTGTCGTGACGTCCCTTCGAGGTCGAGGCACGCACGCAGCATATCCCCGGGGCGGCGTTCTACCAAGGGTAGCCTTGACGGAACGCTCCACGAGATGTGAAGCCCCCGGCACGTGCGCGGACTGGTTGTGCCTGAAGGTCGCACTCAAGGCCACCCGATGACCCCGACACCAGGGAGAGGAGAGGGACTAACCACGGAGCCGATCGCCTGGTGCGTTCCGGCCCAGCGCGTAGAGGACCATCGCGGCGGCGGCGACGACGTGCCAGACGGCGTGCCACTGCATGGGGCTGGCGGGATCGCAGAGTGGTCCCCCGGTCCGTCCCACGAAGAACGCCGTAGCCCCGAGCGCGAGGGCCGCGAGCTCCCCGGGCAGCCCACGCGGCCGGCCGGACCCGACACGTGACGACCCGTCCGGTGGGCGATCACCTTGCCCGGATTCGGGCATCGGGACTAGTGTCAGCGAGGAACAGCCTTCCGCCGCAGCAGCGCGGCGCAACAGGGAGGGATGGCGATGGGGAGATCAAACGGCCCGGGCGACGGCACACCGCAAGATGAGGGAGCCGTGCCGGGGGACGAATCAGACGAGGAAGTATCGACATTCGACGGGGAAGATGTCGAGGAGGGCGTCGAACCCGGGGGGGAAGCGCCAACCGACGAGACCCTCACCTATGAGGAGACTGCCGAGATCGAGAAGCAGGTCGCCGAGATCACCACCGCGAACGCGGGCAGAGCGCCCGAAGATCAGGTCTCGGTGGACCCTGAGGAAGTGAGCTGACCTTGGCCAAGCTTCTCCAGATGGGCATGAGCACCGCGGCCGAATTGGGCGCGCGGTTCGGACACATCGCCTGCACGCTGGGTGGAGTCAACTACGAATCGACGCCTGAGGTCATCCGCAAAGGATCAGCCGCACGCGGAGCCACCAACCCATTGTTCAATCACCAGTTCCACCTGGTGCTGACCGACGCGCAGGCCATGAGCGCCAAGGCCTACGCCGATGCATGCGTCGGACAGCCCTACAAGCTCGGCCTCGTGCCGTCTGCGAACAGCGGCGGGGACTGCTCGGGCTTCATGTCGGGGATCGTCTGTACCGCCAAACCGCCCCCGGCGAAACATGCGTCGCCACCCGCTCTTGGCGGCCTCCGCCTCCACCTCGAGCAGCCGGATGTCGGCTCGCATCTCCTGGCGGGCGTCCCCTTGCTCTTCCGCCGTCGCCGAGGCGAACTCGGCGAACGTCCCCGCGATTTGGTCCTCCAAGGAGCCGAGATCCCGCTCAAACTTGCGCCGCTCGTAGGTATCCGCCGGCGGCATCCGCTTCGACCGTTCGTTCAGATCGACCACGAGCTCGTGGAGCGACTCGAGATAGCGCGCCATGCGGAAGTGCACGACGTTCCCGGATCGGTCGGTGGCCTCGCGGAGCCGGCCGATCTGCTCGTTCGCCCGGCCGAGGCGGGCGTCGAACTCACGACCGCGACTGTCATGGGTGGTCATCGCGAGACCCGATCCACGTCATCTCGGCCACGCACCCGCGGCCCCGATGCCGACCCCGCGCACCCCGGTGGACTCGTTCTGCGCTTCCACCACGGACATTCCGAGCGAAGGCCAGGGTCGCCATGTCCTCGGCGGCCTCCAGGTCTCCACGGGAAACGGCATCCGCGAACGCCCGGCAGGCTTCCTCGCCCGAGCTGCGACGTCGCATCAAGTGGAGGCGAGCGTGTCGACCGACTCGTGGTCGAGGAACCCGACCTCGTCGATGATGCACACGAGCGGCACCTCTTCGGCGGCCTCGCTGAGGAGGTTGCGGACGGCGACCGAGATGAGGAACCGGTCCCCGACTCGATCTTCCGACAGGCCGAGCACGCCGCGGATTGCCGCCGCCTGCGGCCCGGGCAAGCGGCCGATCAGGCCGAGGAGCAGGCGCATCATCTGCAGGAGGCCGGCGAACGCCAACGTCACCTCCGCGGGTGCGCCGATGCACCGCAATACCTGCATGTCTTCGGCGCGGGCGGCAGCTTGCTCGAGGAGCGGCGACGTGCCGAGAACCGGGATGTCCGACCAAGGTCATGACGCCGGCCCGACGGCCGGCGCGGACATCGTCCAACAGACGCCGGATCTCGTCGATCTCGGCGTCACGGCCCCGAAGCCGACCTCGACCCTCGACGAAGCGGCCTCGATCTGTGGCCGTTTCCCGATCCCTCACGGCCCGCTCCATGGTGTCGGACTGGCAGGCCACGTGGTGCCCGTATCGGAGCCTACCCGCAAGGCCACTCCAATCGCCAGGGGAAGGGTCCTGTCCGGGACCCATGTCACCCGGCGGAGAGCCGTGCGCGAGCGTCTCCTCTCGACCGGTCGTCGTCCTGGTCGCTCAACGGATGCGAGAAGGACGCATCGTGGCCGATCCTAGTTTGTCCGGTCCCCGAGATGTGGCGACGCATCATCGCTTGCGCGACCACATCTTCTCCTTGCCGATGACCTCCTCGGGGGTTCTTCTCCGGGTCCATCTTCCCGTTTCTGGGTTGGTTCTTTGCGCTGTTCAAGGGTTTCTCGCAGATCATGCTGGGGTTCGGGATCCGCCACGCGGGGAAGGCGGCGGCGGCCGGTCTTCCCGCTTGACCGGTCCTGCCCGATCCATGCAGTGAGCCCGCGGGGATCGCAAGACGAGCGAACCGGATGGCGGCCGCAGCGGGCACGGATCGGGATGGGAACGGATCCACGACGGGTCCACGACGAGAAAGGGGAAACGGGTGAGCACGTGTCAGGCCGAGAGGCTCAGGCGCCCGCACACCTCGCGCTCCTGTGGCAGCGGAGGAGCGAGCAGGGAGCGTCCAGAACCGCATCGCCGACACGATCACGGCGCATACGGGCTCGATGGGCTTCGTGTACGCACACATCGCGCGTCCATGGCCGACGTTGATGTTGGTGGTCTCGCTCGAGGCGATCTTCCCGTCGACGTTCGTGTTGATCAGTCAGAACCGGACCGACGAGAAGCGCGCCGTGCTCGCGAGCGCGGCGTGGGAGTCGGTGCAGCGGGAGGAGAAGTAGAACGAGGAGCTGTTGTGGCTCTCGCGGCAGATCCTCGAGCTGACCGACGCGATCCATCGCTCGACCGCCGCGCGGACCGATGGGCAGGCCGCCGAACCCTCGTTGCTGAGAGATGCACGTCCGCGCAACCGCGACCAAGGTTCGCCCGCGCCCGTCCCCGGCGAGCGGCAGGTATGGCGCTGCGACGTAGGACGGCTTGTCGCCGGCCAGGATCGCGAGCGGGAGCGCCCGCCAGCGGCGCGCCCCGCCGGACCGGAACAGCCGCACGAGCCGCCACCCAATAACGGCGTCGCGAGGAACCCCGCGACTCAGGATCCTTCACTCCGACGATCTTGAGACTCGATCCGCGGAGGCGCGGGGCCGCTTCCTCTCTCGGTGCCGATCCAGGAACGCAACCGTCTCCCCGATCGTCGTCCCGAGGAGGGCGCCGACGACCACGTCGCCCGGATAGTGAACGCCGGTGTGGACCCGCGAGTAGCCGACGATCGACGCCACGAGGCGGAGCGGTGCTGCGAGGCCCGGGAGGCTCCCCGCGACGGCCGCCGCGAAGGCGAACCCCGATGCCGCGTGACCTGAGGGGAACGAGTTCGTCCGAGGCATCGGCACGTGCCGTGCGATCGGCACACCGGCGCCGCTCCGGTCGGGGCGGGCTCGATGGAGCAGGTACTTCAGGGGGACGTTGACGGTGAACGAGCTCACGGCGATCGCGCCGACGCCTGCGATCGCGGCGCGCCGTCCGCGTCTTCCCCCCAGGAGCGCCATCGCGGTGGCGGCCGCGAGCCACATCCTCGAGTAGTTGGCTGCGTCGGACAGGCTGCGCATCGCGTCGTCGAGCGCTGGCGACGGCGTCGCGGCGATGGCGCGGTAGATCGCGAGATCGATGCGTTCGGCGTCGCGCAGCATGGCCCCGTCCGCCCACCGCTTGAGCTCCTCGATGATCATGTCCTCATCTCCTCCATACGATGAGCCGGCCGGCCGACCGCCACTCTGCACACGCCCCGCACGGCGTCCCGCGCCCCAAGCGACCGGCCGGCCGGCGAGGCACCGATCGCGTGCATCGGGAGACGCACGCGCAGCGCCCGCGGCCGCGTCCGGAAGACGAGTGGGACCTCGAGGATGACGGACTCGCCGTCCAGACCCGCGGCCACGGGTGCCGGCGCGCCGACCTCGAACGTCGGCGCGACCCACGATGCGTAGCCGGCGAAGCGCTCGGGATGACCGGCAGCCGCCGCGGCGATGAACGATCTGGCGGCCTTGTCCCCGCGCACTTCGAGCGACGTCAGACCGAGGACGCCCGCGTCCAACCGGGGGCGCGTCGTGCGTCCGTCGATCGTGTCGCCGTACGGATCGTTCGAGATCTGGATCACGTGCGCGGCATCGTGAGGTCTGCCGACGCCGTCGGTGAACGAGAGCGGGAACGGCTCCGCGCCCGGACCGAGCATCGACGGGATCGCCGAGAGCGCCGTCTCGGCCTTCGCGTCGCGATACGCCGGCGACCGGACGATCTCGGCGTACAGCCCGAGCGACACGTTGTTCACGAACACCCGTCCGTTCACCTCCGCGAGGTCGATCAGCCGTTCGACGGCCTCGCCGAACGCGTCGAGCCCGCCGATGACGTCGTGTCGATCCAGGCCGAGGTCGAGGGCAAGGTGGTTCCGCGTGCCGGCGGGCACGACGATCATCGGGATGTCCCGTTCCGCTGCGACGCTCGCGACGACCGCCTGCGAGCCGTCGCCGCCCGCCATCCCGATGGCGTCGGCGCCGAGGTCGATCGCCGCCTCGGCGAGGGAGCGCAGATCCGATCCCGGTTCGAGCATCACGACCCGGATGCCGCGGTCCTCGCACGCGGCCACGAGGCCCGTGCGCTCCGCCTTCCCGTCCCCCGAACGTGGGTTCACGATCAGGATCGGCCTGCTCGTCGGTGCTACCGGCCCCCCGGCGGGCGGGGACGCGCGCATCGTCGCGCTGTCATGCTCGAGCGCGTACCGACCGAGCCACCACGCAGCCGACAGCATCACGATGCGGGCCAGCGCGAGGCCGAACGCGACCCATCCCTCGACGAACGCGAACGCGAGGAACCCAACGATGGCACCGACGGACACCGCGATGCCGACCCGGCGGCGATCGCCCGTCCGGGTCACGCCGTACCACGCTGCGCCGACCGCCACGATCAACAGGGGCGCCTGGAGCACCAGCCGTCGGAGGTCGTCGACGATCCGCCATGCCGTGATCGCCACCACGAGGACGACGAGGGCGATCGCCGCGAAGGCCGCCGCTCGGCGACGGAACCCGGGAGCGGTCGGGCGCTCAGACATGTTGCGCTGCCGATGCGAGCGAACCGAGGAGACCGATCTCCAGGCCGGCGGCCACGAGCGGCACCACCTCCTCCCCTCAATCCGGGGAGCCCGATGTGTACACGATGTCCGTCAGTTCCAGACGTTGTTGCTGCTCAGAGGTAGCGCCCCTGTCAAGTTCCGGTTGACGCTTGACGCTTCGTATCCGGTTGATGCTTGACGTGGAGGCCGTCGGCTCGGACCTTGCGAACGCGTCCGCTCCTTGAGCGAGCGACCGTCTTGATGAGGTGGTTCTTGCTCCAGACCTGGATCGTCGTCTCGTCCACGAACACGTCGACAAGCTCGGCCTTGAAGGCGTTGCCGACGGAGAACATCTGGTTGTCCACCGAGACGATCCCGTTGGAGGCGACACGGCGAAGGACCCACTGACCGGGGTGGTCCTCGGCCGCATCGACCGGGATCGAGGTCGCGTCGGTGGAGATCGGCGCCAGGCGGAAGCGCTCAGCCGGGGTGGCCATCTCGAGCGCCTGGTGCGGTCTGGCGGTGTTGTAGTCGGCGACCCAGGCATCCAGCTCGGTCTGGGCGGCCTCCAGCGAGGCAAACGTCCTGCCGGCCAGGAACTCCTTGCGCAGGCTCTGGTGGAACCGCTCGATCTTGCCGGTGGTGGTCGGGGACCGAGGCGCGGTGTGGCGGTGGGAGATCCCGTTCTCCCGGCAGATCCGGTCGAACAAGACCTCGACCGGCTGGGGCCCGAACCGTCCGGTGAACACCTTGCCGTTGTCGGTCAAGATCTCATCGGGGATCCCGTAGGTGGCAAGCGACGAACTGAGCACGGCGCAGACCGCCTTGGAGATCGCCCGCTTGACCAGGCCGGCGGCGACGCAGAACCGGCTGTGGTCGTCCACGCCGGTGACGACCTTCAGCTCCGTGCCGTCGGCGAGCACCACCCCGCCCATCACGTCCATCTGCCATAGCTGCATGGGACGCTCCCGCTCCCACCGGCGGAACTCCTCTCGACGCTTGCGGCGACGTCGCAGCTCGATCAGGTGATGGCGCCTCAGGCATCGGTAGATGGCAGAGCGAGACGGAACCGGATCGATCCCCGCCCGGGCGAGCTGGTGCTCGATCCGCCGAGGTCCCCAACCGGGATGCTGCCGCCGGAGCTCGCAGATCTCCGCCTCGGTCCCCGGATCGATCTGATGCGGGCAGGAGACCGGGCGGTGGGAGCGGTCGGCGAGCGCGGGCAGGCCGCCTGCCTCGTAGCGGGCGATCCAGGCGTGGACGGCCTGACGGGATACGCCGAGGCGCTCGGCGACCTCCGTGACCTTCCAGCCGTCCTGGATCACCGCGAGCACTGCCTGGTACCGCTGCTCCATGACGCTGAGCTCCACCAGCACGGCTCACCTCCTGATCGAGATGGGCGGTGTCAAGCATCAGCCGAAGCCACCGTCAAGGATCAGCCGAACACGATGTCAAGGATCAGCCGGAACTCCGTCAAGCATCAGGTGACCCCGGAACGTCGAGCATCACCCGAAACACGACAGGTTGGTGCCCCCGGCAGGACTCGAACCTGCGACACGCGGTTTAGGAAACCGCTGCTCTATCCCCTGAGCTACGAGGGCCGAGGGCCGAGCGCCGAGGCGCGAATACATTAGCTTAGCGGCGCGATGGTTCGGCCAAGCCCAGGTCGGAACGCTGGCCTAGGCAACCAAGCGATAGAAGCCGCCCGCAAGCGAGAGCGCGTACAGCGTTACGGCCGGCTCGCCGTCGACGAATCGAAGGGCGGTGACGTCGCCCAGGCAGAAGTCGGCGAACACGTACCCAGCTGTCGAGCTCCGGGATGGCCTCGGCCCGGTAGACGTATCCGCACGTGATAGCGCAACCGTCTTCGGGGAACTGGCTGTAACTCGTAGGCCGGTGGGACGGCGTCTGGAGGCGCGTCGCCGTTGAGTAGGACGCCACCTCGAAGTGGTTCCATCCGTAATTCAGCCCGCCGCCGGAGGCGGCCGGCTGGAGGTCCGCCCTCCTCGAGTGAGGCCCAACCGACGTCGCCGATCCAGAGATCGCCGGTCTCCAGTTCGAAGGAGTAGTGCCAGGTTTCGAAGGGCCGTACGCCCAGATCTCCGGGCGGACGCGACCGACGAACGGATTGTCCTTGGGGATCGCGGACCCCGCCCCGTCTGCCGGCAGCGACCCGTCCGGCATCCGCGGTGCAATCCGAAGCATCTTTCCCAGCAGCACGCGCGGGTTCTCGATCGCCGCCCTCGCCCCACGATGCACGGGGCGATGCTAGAGCGAGGGCACGCTCGTCGACTGCCGAGCCCCCACGGCCTGCTCGTCTGCCCCCTCGAGCATGAGCGCGAGCTCGGCGGCGGCCACCGGCTTCGCGAAGTAGAACCCCTGTCCCGAGGCGCATCCCGAGGCCCGTAGGCCTGCGAGCTGTTCGGGGATCTCGATCCCCTCGGCGACGACGTCCAGGTGCAGCGCTCTTGCCAGATCCAGGATCGCCTGCACCAGGACCTGACCGTCCTCGGGACTCTCGGTCATCCCGCGAACGAAGACCCGATCGATCTTGAGCACGTCGACCCGGAACTCCCGGAGGTAGCCGAGGGAGGAGGATCCCGTCCCGAAGTCGTCGATGGCGACCTTGACGCCGAGCGCCTTCAAGCCGGTCAGCTTCTGACTCGTCTCCTCGATGCCCTGGAGCAGCGCCCCCTCGGTGATCTCGAGGGTCAGGCTCGCCGGTTCGAGCTCCGTCTCGTGCAGGACGGCGCGAACCTCGTCCACGAGATTCGGCTCGAGAAGCTGCCGCGGGGAGATGTTGACGCTCATCGAGAGCTCGCGATCCGGGTAGGCGTCGCGCCAGGATCGTAGCTGGCGACAGGCCTCGCGCAGGACCCAGCGCCCGAGCGGAACGATGAGCCCCGTCATCTCGGCCGCGGAGATGAACTCGGCGGGAGGGAGGAGCCCTCGCTCGGGGTGCTGCCAGCGGACCAGGGCCTCGACCCCCGTCAGGCGCTCGGCACGCAGATCGACGATCGGTTGGTAGTGAAGGACGAACTCGGACCTGTCCAACCCTCGCTGGAGGTCCGTGTGGAGCTCGAGCTGTCGAACGGCCAGGGTGTGCATCGAGGGTTCGAACAGCTCGATGCGATCGCCTCCGTGAGCCTTCGCGCAGTACATGGCGGCGTCGGCGTCGCGAAGCAGGTCGTCGGTGGAGGCCGCGCCGGTCTCGCTGAAGGCGACGCCGATGCTCCCGCCGATGACGAGCTCGCGCCCCTGGCACAGGAACGGCTCGCGCAGGAGCTTGCGGAGACGCTCGGCGACGTGGAGCGCGGCTTCCTCGTCCACGTCGTCCTCGAGGAGCAGGGCAAACTCGTCGCCGCCGAGCCTGGCCACGGTGTCGCTCGCCCGGCTGGAGGACAGGATCCGCTTGCCCACGGCGACCAACACCTGATCTCCGGCCTGATGTCCGAGGCTGTCGTTGATGAGCTTGAACCGATCGAGGTCCAGGAGCAGCACGGCCAGCCGGGTCCGATACCGGGCGACCCGGGCGAGCGCGTGCTCGGCACGATCGTAGAAGAGCGCGCGATTGGCGAGGCCCGTCAGCGAGTCGTAGAAGGCCTGCTTGGCGAGCTGCTCCTGGAGCACCTTGCGCTCGGTGATGTCGAAGATCGCCCCGTCCAGCCAGAGCGGCTCGCCGCCCGGGCCGAAGACTCCCTGGCCCTTCTCGTACACCCAGCGGACCCCGCCGTCGGCGCAGACGATGCGGTACTCCAGGACGAAGGGTTCCCCTCGGGAGTTGGCCTCGTCCACGCCGTCTGCGACCGCCTGCCGGTCCTCGGGGTGGATGATCGACGCGAACGTGCGGACGTGGCTTCCGATGAAGTCGGATGCGGGGAAGCCGGAGATCGCCTGGATGTTGTCGCTGATGAACTCCACGTCCCGGTCCGAGGCGACCCCGCGGCGATACATGGCCCCCTGGATGTTCGACAGCAGCGTCCGGAAGCGCTCCTCGCTGACCCGAAGGCTCTCCTGGGTCCGCACGCGGTCGGTGATGTCGAGCAGGAACCCGTCGCGGACGAGCGCCCCGGCGGGGTCGGTCACGTGGACGGCCTCGTCCTGCACCCACACGTACTCGCCGTCGGCGCTCCGCAGGCGGTACTCCGTCCGGAACGGGGTCGGATCCCGCCTCCTCGCCTCGTCCTCCGCCCACACGCGCTGGCGGTCCTCCGGATGGATCAGGTCGAGGAGCGATCCCGCATCCTCGCTGGTGGCGGTCGCCGGCAGACCGAGCAGCCGTCGGAAGGGAGCGCTGGCGAACCGCAGCCGCCCGTCCGGTGCGGCCACGTAGGTCGCGAGCGGGAGCCGCTCGAGCAGCGCTCGGGCGACCGGGTCCTGCTCCTGAGCGAGGCTCTCGAGCAGGGCGACCTCGCCGCCCGCCGGGACCGGCCTACGCCTCATCGATGAGGTATCGGTCGATCAGGGGCGCATCTTGATCGGGCAGTCGTCCCACAGCGACCAGGGTCTCGCGGATTCTCCACAACGCCTTTTCGGGTTTCCCGAGTCGTGGGGTGCGGTGGCGGGGGTGCGTCCACCAACCGAGCCACACACCCGTACACTCGAACCGCAGCCGAGGGGAGCGGGATGAAGGTCGTCGAGCACCTCGCCAACGCCACGCGCCCGCTCGTGAGCGTCGAGATCATCCCGCCGCGGCGCGGGGGAGACGTCCGGCGGATCTACGAGGCCGTGGGCTCGATCATGCCGTTCGACCCTCCGTTCATCGACATCACGAGTCACGCGGCGGAGGCCGTCTGGGACGAGCTTCCGGACGGGACGTGGCGCCGGCGGGTGACGCGAAAGGCGCCGGGCACGTTCGGCCTGTGCGCCGCGATCAAGCATCGGTTCCACGTCGATCCCGTGCCGCACGTGCTCGCGAACGGCTTCACGCGCGAAGAGACCGAGGACGCCCTGATCGAGCTCCACTACCTGGGCATCGAGAACGTCCTCGTGATCCGGGGCGACGGCGAGCCGCGGCCACCCGTCGAGGGACGGACGGCGAACGAGAGCGGGCTCGACCTGGTCGGGCAGGTGAGCGCCATGAATCGCGGGCGATACCTCGAGGAGCTGCTCGAGTCGACGCCGACCGACTTCTGCATCGGGGTCGCGGCCTATCCCGAGAAGCACGTGGAGGCGCCGAACCTCGAGTGGGACATCGGCGTGCTCCTGGAGAAGCAACGCGCGGGCGCGCACTATGCCGTGACGCAGATCTTCTACGACAACGAGGCGTACTTCCGATTCCTCAAGTCTTGCCGCGATCGCGGGGTGACGATCCCGATCGTCCCGGGGCTCAAGATCGTCACGCGCGCCGAGCAGCTCCGGCTCATCCCCAAGCACTTCGGCGCCACCGTGCCGGAGCGGCTCGTCGAGGAGGTCATGGGCGCGCCGCCGGACTCGGTCCTGGACGTCGGGATCCGGTGGGCGTTCGAGCAGACGCGCGAGCTGTTGGACCGCGGCGTGCCGTCCGTCCACTTCTACGTGATGCAGAACACCAACCCGTTCGTGACGCTGATGGAGATGCTGCGGCGCGAGTCGTGATCGGTGGCGCTAGCCGCCGCCGCGCCGAAGGTGTTCCGCGATCGTGCTGATGTCGCGGCGTCCGAAGCCGGCGTCGATGGCCGCCCGCACCTCCGCCCGGTTGGCGGCCGCCTGCGGCATCCGGGCGCCGACCTCGGCGGCGAGGGCCAGGATCAGCTCGAGATCCTTGGCGACCAGGTCGAGCGCGAACGCGACCGGCGTCTCGTCGGGACGTTCGAAGGCGTCGCGCTTGTACAGGACGAAGGGCGCCGCGGCCGCGCCGCCGGCGAAGACCTCGTACGCGGTGGAGCGCTCGATGCCCGCGCGCTCGGCGAGGACGAGCGACTCGGACAGCGCGACGGCGAGGGCGTGGATGAGCGCGTTGACCGCGAGCTTCATCGTCGCGCCGGCTCCGAGCTCGCCGACGTGGACGATCCGCTTCGCGAGCGCGTCGAGCACCGGGCGCGCGCGTTCGAGGGTGCCTGCATCGCCGCCGACCATGATCGTCAGCTCGCCCTTCTCGACGGTCGACACGCTCCCCGATACCGGCGCGTCGAGGAACGCCGCACCCGTCGCCATCACCCAGGGCGCGATCGTTCGGATCGTGGCCGGGGCGATCGTGCTCATCTCCAGGACGACGGCGTCCCGCCCGAGATCTCCTCGAACGCTCGCGTAGACCTGCTCGACGGCAACGTCGTCCGCGAGACTGCTGATGACCACGTCCGCGGCGCCGACGGCCTCGGGGGCCGAGCCCGCGACCCGGGCGGTGGCCGCCCCGGCGACCGCCTCGGCCTTGGATCGATCTCGGTTCCAGATGATCACGTCGAACCCCGCGCGGCGAAGGGTCCCGACCATGGCGCCGCCCATGCGGCCCGCCCCGAGCACCGCCACGGTGGGTCCGCCGCCGGATGGCACCGCGCTCACGGGAGCGACCACCCGCCGTCGACCGGCAAATCCGCTCCGTTCATCGACGGGTTCTCGAGCAAGAACACCGCGGCGTCGGTCACGTCCGCCATGAGGACGCTCCGGCCGGTCGGAGTCCGCGCCCTCGCCGCCTCGACGCCCTCGGTTTTCGGCGCCCAGTACGGGCTGTCGGCCACGATCCCGGGGTGGATCGCGTTCACTCGAATCGGCGCGAGCTCGGTCACGAGCGTTCGGATCATGCCGGTGACCCCGGCGTTCACGCTCGTCACGGTGGTCGAGCCTGGATACGGGCGCTCCTTGGCGAGCCCTCCGAAGAGCAGCACCGACGCTTCCTCGGTCAGGCGCGACGCGAGGGCGTGGACGACCTCCATGTAACCCACGAGCTTCATCGTGACGAGGCGGATCGCGAGGTCGACGTCGTACTCGCGCACGCGGTTCTGGTCGCGGTCGATCCCCGCGATGACGAGCCGGTCCACCTCGCCCACGTCCGCGAGCGCCGCGGCGATCGCGTGCGGCTCCGCGAGGTCGAGGGCCGTGCCCGCGACCGACGGACCGAGCCCCGCGGCCGCTGCCGCAGCCCCGGCGGCGTCGCGCCCGGTGATCACCACCTGCCGGCCTCTCTCCGCGTAGTGCCGCGCGATGCCGTTGCCCAGCCCGTGGGTCGCCCCGATCACGACGACGGCTCGTCCGTCCATGTACGCCTCCCTTTGGCCTCGACGTCAGGTCATGGCTTCGCGCAGGTAGGCCCAATCGCGCGCGAAGCGATACGAGTGGCGGGCCGGAGGCTGCGGTGCCTGCGTCTCAAGCCAGCGGACGACCCCCGGCCCGGGGTTCGCGAACGAGTGCATGCTGCCCGCCCCCGCCCACGCGACGTCGCCGACCTCGAGTCGGTAGGGCTCGCCGTCGAACGTCGCGTCGACCGCCCCCTCCAGGATCAGATACGTCTCCTCGAATGGATGATCGTGTCCGCCGACAAGTCCAATCGTTTCGTACTGCACCATGAACATCGTCGAAAGCTGGGCCCCGAGGTCGCGGTCGACCATCATCTTCACCGTGATCCCGCTGTAGACGAGCAGCGCCGTCCGCATGCTCGCCGAGACCTCGAGCAGCTCCTGGCTCTGCTTGGCCGGATCCATGTGCTCGGGTCCGATATGTCCGAACGACCTCGTGCGAGGATCCCGCACGTCGATCGGGACCGCGTCGCGCTCGGGAAACGCGGGCACGAAGAACGTGTCCCCACCGTAGGCGCGGCGCGGCGTCGGTGCCGCCAGAGCGGCCCACCGAGCCGGTTCATCGCCCTCGTTGCGCAGGGTGTGGGCGACCCCGACGGAGATGAGTCCGTAGTCGCCCGGCCGCAGGAGGGCAGCCGCCTCCGTCGTGCTCAGGACGACCTCCCCTTCGAGGACGAAGAGGCTCTCCTCGTAGGAGTGGACGTGCGGGTCGATCGATCCCCCCGGCTCCATTTCGCCGAGCCCGAATCCGGTGTTCACGGCCCCGATCGGCTCGCCGACGACCGGCCAGCGAAGGAACCCCGTCGTGTGGGCCTCGTACCCGGGAGGGACGATGTACTCGGCGTCGCCCCCCCGTCCCACCAGGTGTGCCGGGCTCACCCGTCGGCCTTCGCGGCGGCGGCCTGCTTCTTCGCCAGGGCCTCCTGCAGGTACTCGCTCGAGGCCTGCACCGCTTTCCGCGCGCTCTCCCAGTCGGCGACGAGCTTCCCGCCGCGCTTCTGAACCTTCCCGCCGACGATCACCGTGTCGACGTTCGCGGTGTCGGCCGAGAGCACCACGGCCCCGACGGGGTCGACCACCGGCGCGATCCCGGGCCCGTGGCCGTCGATGACGACGACGTCGGCCTGCTTGCCCGGCGTGAGCGACCCGGTCCGATCCTCGAGCCCGACGACGTGTGCCCCGTCGAGGGTCGCCATGGTGAGCAGGTCGCGGGCCGTGAGGGCGTTCTCGGGCAGCGGCTCCTCGCTCTCCCAGACCGAGTCGTTGCTTCTCCAGCGCTCGGCCGCGAACGCGCACCGCATCTCGGTGAACATGTCGCCCGGCACGGTGGTCACCACGTCGATCGACAGGCTCGGCCGGAGGCCGTACGACCGCGCCTTCGCCACCGGCGGCCAGCCGTGGCCCATCTGCATCTCGACCTGCGGCGCGATCGAGATCGTGCCCTTGCTCTTCGCCACGAGCTCCCACTCCTCGTCGCTGAAGTAGCAGGAGTGGATGTAGGTGGTGTCCGCACCGAGCAGGCCGAGCGCCTCGAGCTGCTTCACCATGGCCCACTTGCCGGCCAGCTTGCCCATCGCGATGTGGAGGGTGATCGGGATGCCGAGGTCTCTCGCCGTGCCCCACTCCTCGCGGACGACCTCGTCCTTGCAGAAGCCGGGGCCGCGCGTCGCCAGCGCCATCGTGAGGAGCCCGCCGTCCGAGGAGAAGTAGGTGCTCCGGATCCGAGCGACGTCGTCCCGCGGGATCGCGATCGTGCTGCCGAACCAGTAGTCGACGAGCGACGTGTTTGCGCTTCCGTAGGCGTACACGGCTCGGATGCCCGCGTCCTGGAGCCCGCGCACACCGGCGTCGGGGTGGTCCGGGGTGTTGTTGATGTGGGACCAATCCAGCAGCGTCGTGATGCCCGCGTTGATGCACTCGAGCGCGCCGGCGAGGTTGCTCGCGTAGACGTCCTCGGGCCGGTACAGGGGCGCGAAGCTGTCCAGCACCTCGACGAAGTAGTCGTCGAGCGTGGCGTCCGGCGCGCAGTTGCGGATCGCGGTCTCCCACGTGTGGCGGTGGGAGTCGACGAACCCCGGGATCACGATGTTCCCGGTCGCGTCGATGACCTCCGCGTCGGCGCTCAGGTCCTTGCCGACCTGGGCGATCGTGCCGCCCTCGATGAGGACGTCGCCCCCGGGGAGGTCCCCGAGCTTCGGGTCGACCGTGATGACGTGGCCGCCTTTCAGGAGAATCCGATCAGCCATTCCGCTCCTCCAATCACATTGCCCACATCGTCGCGAAGACGCGCCAGCCTCGTCCGACTAGCCCATGGTCGCCCGCACCCGTTCCGCGATCACGTCCGCCGAGGGGATCGCGAGGTCCTCGAGCACGTCCGTGGCCGGAAGTGGGATGTGCGGGGTGGTGATCCGAACGATCGGGCCGTCGAGCTCGAAGAATCGTTCCTCGGCGACGATCGACGCGACCTCGGCGCCCCAGCCGCAGAGGCGGGGGCTCTCCTCGACGGTGACGAAACGGCCGGTCCGGGCCACGGACTCCAGGATCGTGGTCGCGTCGAGCGGGACCAGCGAACGCACGTCGATCACCTCGGCGTCGACTCCCTCCGCGGCGAGTCGCTCGGCGGCCTCGAGCGACCTCGGAACCATCGCGCCGAGCGCGCAGACCGTGACGTCGGCCCCCGCGCGGAGCACCTTGGCCGATCCCAGCCGGTCGACGACCTCGCCATCGGGGACGTCTCCCTTGCTCGAGTACAGGACCTTCGGCTCGATCACGATCACCGGGTCCGGGTCGCGAACCGCGGCCGCGAACAGCCCGATCATGTCGGCCGGCGTCGACGGCACCACGACCTTGAGTCCCGGGATCGCCATCGCCCATCCCTCGACGCTCTGCGAATGTTGGGCGCCGAACCGCACGCCGCCGCCGTTGGCGGTGCGGATCACCAGCGGGAGGCTCACCTGTCCGTTCGTCATGTACCGGGTCTTCGCGATCTGGTTCGCGATCAGGTCCCAGCAGACCGCGAAGAAGTCGCTGAACATGAGCTCGGCGATCGGGCGGAGGCCGTTCATCGCGGCGCCCATCGCCGCCCCGATGATCGCCTGCTCGGAGATCGGCGTGTCGCGGACGCGTCGCGGGCCGAAGCGCTCGAGCAGGCCCTCGGTCGTCTTGAACACGCCGCCGGCCGCCGCGACGTCCTCGCCGATGAAGTACACGGTCGGGTCGCGCTCCATCTCCTGCGCGATCGCTCGGGCGACGGCCTCCCGGTACGTCAGCTCCGCCACGCCGAGCCTCCGTCGGCCCACAGCTGCGTCTCGAGGATCGACGGGTCGGGCAGCGCCGCCGCCTTCGCCTCCTCGGTCGCCCGCTCGACGAGCTCCTCCGCGGCGCGCTCGATCTCATCGAACACCGACTGCGCCACCCCGGAAGCCAGCAGACGCTCCTGGAGCTGCGGGATCGGGTCCCGCGCGAGCCAGACCTCGACCTCCTCGTCGGGCCGGTACTTGCCGGGGTCGGCTCGCGAGTGCCCCGTATGCCGGTACGTCTTCGCCTCGACCAGGGACGGTCCGTCGCCCCGTCGGGCTCGATCGACGCAGCGGCGGGCGATCTCGTGCATCTCGTCGGCGTCGTTTCCGTCCACGAGGATGGCCTCGAGTCCGTACGCGGCGGCGCGATCCGCGGCCGGGTTCGGTACGGCCGTCACCGACGCGATCGGCGTGTACTCCATGTACAGGTTGTTCTCGCAGACGAACACCACGGGCAGGTTCCAGATCACGGCGAGGTTCAGGGCCTCGTGGAAGGCCCCGATGTTGGTCGTCCCGTCGCCGAAGAAGCACACGACCACCTGGTCCGTGCCCCGCTCCTGAGCCGCCCACGCGGCACCGGCCGCGATCGGCATGTGCGCTCCAACGATCGCGTACGAGCCCATCGCGCCGTGCGAGACGTCCGTGAGGTGCATCGAGCCGCCCTTGCCACCGCAGATGCCGGTGGCGCGCCCGAGGAGCTCGGCCATGAGGGCGGTCATCGGGGCTCCGCGAAGGAGCGTGTGGACGTGTCCGCGATACGTGCAGTAGACGAGATCGTCGTGGCGGAGCACCGCGGCGAAGCCCGCGGCAATCGCCTCTTGCCCGAGCGCGAGATGCGACGTGCCCTTGACCAGGCCCTGGAGGAACAGGTCGTGCACGCGCCGCTCGAACAGGCGGGCCTCGACCATCATCCGGTACATGTCGAGGCGGGTGGCCTCGTCCGTCGTCTCGCGCACCGCTTCGCTCACGCGCTCCGTCGCCCCCACCGCCGGTCGGTCAGTACTCGTTCGCGACCATGAGCTCTTCGCATGGAAACAGCGTGATGACCTTGGGTCCCGCGGCGGTGACGATCACCTCTTCTTCGATCCGAGCCGCCGAGCGCCCGTCGGACGCGGGACAGTAGGTCTCCAGCGCGAAGAGCATCCCCTCTTTGATCTCGATCGGGTCGTCGAATGAGTTCAGGCGGCTGATGATCGGACGCTCGTGCAGGCCGACGCCGACGCCGTGACCGAACTGGAGCCCGAAGGCGTCCATCTCGTCCTTGAACCCGAACTCCTCGGCCTTCGGCCAGACCGCGGCGAGCTGATCGGTCGAGATCCCGGGCTTCACGAGGTCGATCGCGGCATCCATCCACTCCCGCGAACGCTTGAACGCGTCGCGCTGGGCCTGCGTCGCGCGGCCGACGACGAACGTCCGGTAGTAGCAGGTCCGGTAGCCGTTGTTCACGTGGATGATGTCGAAGTACGCCTGGTCGCCGGGGCGAATCAGCCGGTCCGAGAACACATGGGGGTGTGGGCTGCACCGCTCGCCGGCGATCGAGTTGATGGCCTCGACGAACTCCGAGCCCATCTCGAAGAGGCGGGCGTGCGCGAGCCCGACGATGTCACTCTCGCGAACGCCGGGCTTGAGGGCCTCGAAGATGTCGTGGTAGACCCCGTCAACCATCGCACAGGCCTGGGTGAGCAACATGAGCTCGTCGGGGCTCTTGATCTCGCGGGCGAGCATCATCACCTGCTGCCCGTCGCGCACGTCGATCCCGGCGCGCTGAAGCTCGAGAAAGACCGACGTCTCGGCGAGGTCGACCCCGAGCGGCATGTCGCCGACGCCGTCCTCCTTCATCACCGAGCGGATCTCCTCGGCCGCGCGTCGCTGGAGGCCGACGATGGGCGAGATCGCTCCCTGAAGGCCGGTGTTGCCACCGACCGAGTTCTTCTCGTCGTAGAGCTGCGGGAGCTGGAGCCGGTGCGCCTTGGCCGCCGAGCCGAAGTCCCAGATCCGCGGCGGGCCGGTGCGCGTGACGAGCGCGTACCGCTCACCCTTGTTGAACGCCCAGTACCCGATGTGGGTGCTCGTCGCGTAGCGGATGTTGCTGGTCTCGAAGAGCAGCACGCCCCCGAGGTCGGTCGCCTCGAGCTGCTGGCGAACCCTCGAGAGCCGGTATTCGCGGAGGCGGTCGAAGTCGACGCGGTTCTCCCAGTCGACCCCGTGCAGGCCCGGAGCCGGCGACGTCGCCACCGGGAACTCGTCGGTCATCCTCATCCCTCCTCGAGCTGTGCCGCCCGCGAACCTGGATAGCAGCACTGGACGGATCGTGAAGGCCGCATGATACGCCGGAAGGTCCGAGCCGTGCATGGCCGGGCGCGTTCACGCTGGATACGCGCCTGGCGAAGCTGGCGCAAGATGTGTAGTGTCGCCGAACGGTGGGGGGCACTCGCTCAACAGTGGCAGTGATCGGCATGGGTCCGATGGGGGAGCGCGTGATGGCGCCTCTGGGGGTTCCGGTAGCGGCCTCGGCCGACCGTCGATGCGGGACGGTGTCCGAGTCGGTGAAGCGCCGGAGTGACACGTGAGGACCAGGATCCTGCTGCGCGGAGGATGTGTCCTCACCCTCGGAGCGAAGACCCCCAACTTCACCCAAGCCGACCTCCTCATCGACGATGGCAGGGTGGCCGAGGTGGGCACCGGGCTCCGTGCCCGTGATGCCGAGGTGGTGGACGCCACCGACACCATCGTCATGCCCGGCTTCGTGGATACCCACCGTCACGCCTGGAAGTCCTTGCTCCGGAACCTTGGTGAACGAGCCTCGAGCGGAGAGGCACCGCTGTCGGCAGCGGACGTCGGTGACCGCTATCAGCCCGACGATGTCTATGCCGCCACCCTGATCGGCCTGTTGGGCGCGGTGGAGGCGGGAATCACCACGGTCGTCGACTGGTCGGACGTCCGATTCGGCGACGGTTTCGCGGAGGCCGCACTCCAGGCTCATGCCGACGCTGGGCTTCGAACCGTGTTCGTCCACGCCGCTCGCTCTCAGGCGCTGGGACATGAGCCTGGTGGAGCCACGACTCGACAGGTCGTCAACCGTCTCACCGACGCGGCCGGACCGTCGACCACCATCGCCCTCGGCTCCGGTGAGCTCGCGCCAACCGATCTCGATCGCGTCGCCGCAGACTGGGCGCTGGCCCGGGAGCTGAGCTTGTCCATCCACGCACACACCGGTTCGGAGACGTCGGGGCGCGGCGCGATCTCCCGCTTGGCCGAGCGGGGGCTGCTGGGTGCCGACGTGACGGTCGTCCACTGCTCCGAGCTCGACGCCGCAGATCTCGACGCCATCGCGGCGTCGGGGGCCTCGGTTTCGCTGGCGCCCTCGAGCGAGATGGCGGGCGGTGTCGGATCCCCTCCGATCCAGGAGCTGATCGACCGCGGCATTCGGCCGGGTCTGGGCGTGGGTGACGAGCGGGTGAGCCCGGGTGACCTGTTCGCCCAGATGCGGGCGATGATCTCGTTGCAACACGCCACGGTCTTCGATCGCAAGTTGGCCGGCAAGGCCGGTGTTCCTCGCCTGATGAGCACGCGTGACGTGATCCGATCCGCCACCGTCGAAGGGGCCCGGGTGGCGGGATTGGGTGGCGTGACCGGATCCCTCGAGCCGGGCAGGCAAGCCGACATCATCGTGCTTCGGACCGACCGCCCCAACGTCTTCCCGATCAACGACCCGATCGGCGCGGTGGTGTGGGGTATGGACACCTCGAACGTCGACTGGGTCTTCGTCACCGGCAGACCCCTGATGCGCAGCGGTGCCCTCGAGGCAAACGTGGAGCGGGCCCGCAACCTGGCGACGACGGCCCAACACCGGGTCGCCGCCGCCGCCGGGCTCGCCGTCGGCACCGCACCGGGGGGTGCGTGGTGACGACGACGAAAGCCCCATCCGCGGCGCTCACGGCGTTCGTCGTCGGCTCTCGGTACATGCCGGTGTACATCGCACTGCTCCTCCTCGTCATCGTGGCGTCCATCTGGGCTCCGGCGACGCTGAGTGGTGTCGCCTTGCGCGCCATCGCTCCCTACGGGGCAGTGCTGGGGATCGCCGCCCTCGGCCAGATGTTGGTGATCATGACCGGCGGGATCGACCTCAGTGTCCCCGGGACCATGAGCCTGGCAGCGGTGATCACCGTCGGCGTCGGGGACGGGTCGAACGAGAACATCTGGGTGGCCATCGCCATCGCGCTCGCCGCCGCCGCGGTTGTCGGACTCGTGAACGGCATCCTGATCGGCGGGCTCAAGCTGAACGCACTCATCATCACCCTGGCGGTGGGTCTGATCGTGGTCGGTGTGGTGAATCGCTACGGAAGCACGTTTCCGGTCCAGAGCCCGGTGCCGACCGGGTTGTCCGATTGGACCTCGAACCGCATCCTCGGTGTCAGCCCCATCTTCTGGATCGGCGTCGGGCTCACCATCGTCCTGATCGTCGGCCTTCGCTACACGGCGGTCGGTCGCAGATTCCAGGCGGTGGGCGCCAACCCGGTGGCCTCCCACGTCGTGGGCGTCCGGGTGAACCTGAACCAGATCTTGGTCTACGTGGTGGCCGCGGTCTTCTACGCCGTCGCCGGAGTGGCACTGGCGGGGCTTCTCCGCACCCCGGGAGTCGCCGTCGGCACGCAGTATCTCCTGGGCCCGATCGCGGCGGTGGTGATCGGTGGCGCCTCCCTGACCGGAGGTCTGGCCAGTCCGTTGTCCACGTTCGTGGCCGCCCTCTTCCTCACTGGTCTGAACCAGACGCTGCGAACGATGGGGCTGCCCACTTCGCTCCAGTTCGTGGTGTTCGGTCTGGTCATCATCGGAGGCATGTTGGTTTCGGGCGATCGGATCATCCGCGTCGTCGAGCAGGTGCTTCGGGAGCGGAGACGACCGGATCGCTCGCAGACGCAGGCCATCCACGGTTCCAGCGACGGACACGTTGAGGAAGGAGGCCGTGTGTGACGGATACCACCAATCCGAGATAGCGCAGGCCAACGACTCATAGGGAGGAGGAACATGCAACGGATCTTCAAGATCGTCGCCCTCGTCGCCCTGCTCGCATTGGTGGCAGCGGCATGCAGCAGTGACGGAGGTGACGACGAGACGACCGCGACCGGCACGACCGACGCCGGCGGCGCGACGAGCCCGACAGGAGCCACCGAGACCGGTGACCCGCTCGCGGAGTTCGGGGAGACCACCGATGCCGACCCGGTATTGGTCGATAAGGCCCTGGGCCCCGTGGAGCCATCGGATGAGGCGAGCTGGAACATCATTCTGGCTTCCATCGCGCGGGCCACTCAAGATCTCGACCAAGCCACCATCGACAAGGCGATGGAGTGTTGGAGCAATCAAGAGTGTGACACCGGGACCGGTGGCGAGCTGGTGATGGGCTATGCCGACGGCGGCGGAGACACGGTGAACGTGTGGCGTGCCGTGAGCCACATGGAAGCCATCCTGCAGGCACTCACCTACCCCGAGATCGGGACCATCGTCTCCACGGAGGCCGACTTCAACCCCGATCCCGCCGTCCACGCCAACGACATCCGGTTCCTGATCCAGCGACAGGTCGACTTCATCGTCGGCTATCCCGACATGGGTGTGGCCATCGCCGATGCCATCAAGGAGGCCGATGATGCGGGAATCCCGTACGTCTCGTTCTCGGCGGGCTGGGTCGGTCTTCCCGATCAGGAAGGGGCCCTCGTTCCGGGTGAGGACTACCTGACCGTGGTCGGCGAGGACCTGTGTGAGCTCGGCAACAGCTTCGCGAAGGTCCTGAACGACGGCGTGGGCACCGGCGAGGTGGCGATCCTCGGCGGGACCCCGGGCAACGCCCTTTCCCTCGGCTGGCAACGGTGCGCCATCTCGTCCCTCGCCGGTGGGGTCGAGCTGGTCAATCCGCCGGCCAACGAGAACAGCACGACCGGTGACACCAGTTGGTACCCCCCGGCGATCCCCGCTGTCTATCAGGGGTTGCTGACGACCAACCCCGAAATCAAGGGCTGGGCGTACGAGTACGCCGACGGAATGTACATCGGCCTGCAGACGTATAAGGACCTGGGCATACCGGTGAAGAACCTCACCGTCGCGTTGCGCACCGACGAGCAGGACCTGTTCTGCGACTGGGCGGAGCGAAACGAGCCCACCTACAACATCTGGTACTCGGCGGGTGGCAACTTCCAGTCACGGGTCGGCGTCACGGCGGCGATGATGTCGCTCCAGGGAGCCGAGATCCCTCCTGAGGTCGTCGTGCCGCATGTGATGCGGCAGGTGACGGCTGCGGACTGCAATCCCGACCGTGTCGCCCCAGCCGTTTCTGGAACCTCGCTGGTGCCGGATTCGGTCCTGCAGCTGATGTTCAGCCAGTAATGAGAGAGGGCGATCCTGGAGGAGCGTCGGCCCCCGGCGGCCCGGTCCTCGAGCTGCGCGGCGTCTCCCGGCAGTTCGGGGCGGTTCGAGCGCTGACCGATGTCAGCTTCGACTGCCGTGCCGGTGAGGTCCACGCCGTCGTCGGCGAGAACGGGTCAGGGAAGTCGACGCTCCTCGGGATCGCCAGTGGGTTCGTCGACCCCGATCTGGGCACGGTCCAGATCGGGGGCGAACCCCTTCGCCGGGATTCCCCGGCACTGGCCAGGAAGCTGGGCCTGGCGATGGCCTACCAGGACACCTCGCTGATCCTGCCCGAACCCGTGAAGAACAACCTCTACCTGGCGGCCCCGCCGGACCAGCGGCCGGCCTTCTGGCGGAGGAAGAAGTGGGCGAGGAAGCGGTTGGCCGAGTTCGATCTCGACCTCGAGTTGTTCCCAGACGCCCCGGCAGGTCTCCTCACCCTGGCCGACCGCCAGCTCTTCGAGGTGGCCAAGGCGCTCGTCACCGACCCGAAGGTGCTGCTGCTCGATGAGCCGACCACGGCCCTGGGACCGGACGAGGTGGAAGCACTGCACCGGACCGTCGTCGCCTGCAAGAGCCGTGGCGTCGGTGTGGTCTATGTGAGTCATCGTCTGCCGGAGGTTCTGGAGATCGCCGACCGCATCACGGTCCTTCGCGATGGCAGGAACCAGGGCACGTTCGACGCGAAGGCCACGACCGAGGCGGAGCTCGTCGAGTTGATCGTCGGCCGCCCCTTCGAGACCGCATTTCCGCCGACCGCCCCCGAGGTGGGTGAGCCTCGCGAGGTGCTCGTGGTCGACGGCCTCCAAGGGCAGTCGTTCGGGCCGGTCAGCTTCACGCTGGAGAGCGGCGAGATCGTGGGGATCGCCGGCGCGGAGGGCAACGGCCAGCCCCAGCTCTTCGACTGTCTGGCGGGGCGCCAGCCGCCGAAGGCGGGACGGGTCGTCTGCGACGGCAAGGAGCTGTCGCTGATCTCGACCCATGAGGCAGTTGGAGCCGGGGTCATGCTGCTGCCCGGTGATCGCAAGCACGAGGCGCTGATGCCCGTGCTCGGCGTCAAGGTGAATACCACGATTCAATCGTTGCGCCGGTTCTCCGTGCTCGGCCTCCTGAGGAGGCGGGCGGAGCGGCGCGCCGTCGCCGACCTCGTCGAACGGCTGGAGATCCGGACACCGTCCCTCGAGCAACCGGTCGAGTTCCTCTCCGGGGGCAACCAACAGAAGGTCTCGGTTTCCCGCAGCTTCCTCAAGGAGCCGTCGGTGATCCTCGCCTACGAGCCGACGCAGGGCGTCGACGTCGGTTCCCGCTTCGACATCTACAAGGCCCTGCGCACCCGCACCAACAGCGGGACGGCGATGCTCGTCAAGTCGAGCGACCCCATCGAGCTCTCCGGGTTGTGCGATCGGGTGCTCGTCATGTCCCGCGGCCAGATCATCGAGGAGATCCCCGGCGACGAGCTCGACGAATTGCGCATCGTCGAGGCGATGGTACGAGGGCCCGGTCTGTCCAAGGCAGGGCGGTCGCCCCTCGGAGTCGCGATGCCGAAGACGCCCTCGCCGAACGGGGGGCCATGAGCGAGCGCGTCGACGCTGCGCGACGCGCCGTCCGGAAGGTCATCCGCGACGCTCGCGACAAGAACAAGTGGCGCAAGATCGTCAGGTTCCGCCTGTGGATGCCGGTGGCGCTGCAGATCCTGCTGGTCGCAACGTTGCTGTGGTACACCAACTCGCGGTTCCCCGGCTTCGTCAACGCCACCAACGTCTCACAGATCCTCATCCTGGCGCTCCCCCTGATCGTCGCCGCCATGGCTCAGACCCATGCAATCCTCGTCGGGTATCTCGATCTCTCCGTCGGAGGCATGATCGGCCTCGGGGTGGTCATCGCCTCGTTCCTGATCGGCGCCGAGGCCTCCGTCTCCCAGATCCTGATCGGGATCGGTGTCATCCTCCTCTGCGGCGTCGCCCTCGGCCTCGTCAACGCCGGCCTGATCCGAGGACTCAAGATCCCCTCGATCATCGCCACCCTGGCCACGTTGAGCATCCTGGACGGGATCTCACTGACCATGCGACCGACGGCGCAGGGGGTCATCAGCCCCGACCTGGTGTCGGTGCTCACGACGAGTGTCGGACCGATCCCCGTGGCATTCATCGTCATCGTCGCCGGGGCGGTTCTGGCAGATGTATGGCTTCATGCCTCCGGGTCAGGTCTCGAGCTGAGGGCGGTGGGTTTCGACGAGCGGTCGGCGAAACGCGGCGGGGTCGGAACCAACTGGCTCCGGGTTCGGGCCCTCCTCCTGTCGGCGGTGCTGGCGGCTGTGGCCTCGTTCTTCGTCATGGCCCGATCCTCGATCGGCAACGCACAGATCGGCTCCACCTTCGCGCTGAACAGCATCACCGCCGCCGTCCTGGGAGGCGCGTCCCTCGCAGGTGGCCGGGCCACGTTCATCGGTGGCACGGTGGCAGCGATCCTCCTCGCGCTCATCATCACCGTCCTGCCCTACCTCGGTCTGTCACCCAACGATGGACCGATGATCATCGGCGTCCTGGTCCTGATCGGGATCGCCCTCTTCCAGCTCGGCGATATCAAGGAGCTGGTGAAGAGGAACTACAAGCGGGCCAGGCGCTTGATGATCGGGAGCCGCCCGCCGAAGACGGCCCAGCTTCCCGCCCTCTACCCAGCCGGGACCGACTTCAGCGTGGTGCCGTCGGGCATGAAGCTCATCCAGGGCGGGACCGTGCTCAGCCTCGACCCCGAGCTCGGCGACTTCACCCCGGGAGACGTGCTCATCGAAGGGGACAAGATCGTCGCCGTCGGCCCCGGTCTGGCGAACGGGGAGGTCGAGGTGATCGACGCCACGGGCATGATCGTCATGCCGGGCTTCGTCGACAGCCACCGGCACATCTGGGAGGGCCTCCTGCGCAACATCGGAACCGACGTTCCGCTGGAGGGGCGGTCAAGCTACATCTCGTTCGTGTTGCACAAGCTGGCACCCGCGTTCCGACCGGAGGACGCCTACATCGGCAACCTGATCTCGGCCCTGGGTGCCATCGACGCCGGGATCACCACCCTCCTCGACTGGTCGCACATCCAGGGCTCACCGGCCCACACCGACGCGGTGATCCAGGCGCTCCGGGACTCCGGCCTGCGGGCGGTGTTCGCCTACGGGTTCCCGTGGTGGGGCAAGTGGGAGGAGCGTCAGCCCAGCTGGTTCGTCCGGGCGGCGACCGAGCACTTCTCCACGACGGATCAGCTGCTCACGCTCGCCCTCGCCGCCCCGGGTCCCGAATTCACCGACTTCGAGGTGTCCCGCGACCACTGGAAGCTGGCCCGAGAGACCGGAGCGCGGATCACGACCCATGTGGGCGTGGGGACCTACGGCCAGGACGGAAAGGTCCAAGAGATGGGGGAGGCAGGCCTCCTCGGCCCGGACACGACCTACATCCACTGCACCACGCTGAACGACGTCGAGATCCAGATGATCGTCGACACGGGAGGCACCGTTTCGCTGGCCTCACCCGTGGAGATGATGATGGGCCACGGGATGCCCCCGATCCAGAAGTTCCTCGACCGGGGCCTCCGTCCGAGCCTGAGCGTGGATGTCGAGACCAACGTGCCTGGCGACATGTTCAACCAGATGCGCACGGTGCTGGCGCTGCAGCGCGCATCGGCAACCGCTCAGGGAAAGTCGCCGCTCCCAACGATGGAGGTCTTGACCTTCGCCACGATCGAGGGGGCCAGGGCGAACGGACTCGACTCGAAGGTGGGAACCCTGACGCCCGGCAAGCAGGCAGACCTCATCATGCTGCGCACCGATCGGATCAACGTCACTCCGCTCAACGACGCGGCAACCGCGGTCGTGGCGGGGATGGACACCGGAAATGTCGACACCGTCTTGATCGGGGGTCGAGTGATGAAACGTCATGGCGAATTGCTCCACGTCGACTGGCCGGCGGTGAGACGAATGGCCACCGAGTCCAGGGACTACGTCGTCGCGAAATCGGGCTTCAAGCTCCCGGGCATCTGATGGTGCAGCAATGTGAGCATCGATCCTTGGCCTCCGTAAGGCGACGACGTGGTCGGTGAGCTCGGAGACATCGGTGCCCGGCTCCGCGAGGAGCGCGAGCGAGCCAGGATCAGCCAACGCGAGCTGGCCCGCAGGCTCGGGGTCTCCGCGAGCTTGATCTCCCAGGTGGAGTCGGGTCAATCCAAGCCCTCGGTCAGCACGCTCTACGCCATCGTCACCGAGCTCGGCGTCTCCCTCGACGACGTCTTCAAGGTGCACCGTCACGAGCACATGGCCGTCGCCGCTGCCGTCGGGGCGGGGTCGTCGGCGACCGAGGTGGGATCCGGCCCGGTCGTTCGCCCCTCGGAACGGCACGTGATCGAGCTCGACTCCGGGGTCACCTGGGAGCGTCTGACGAGCCATGAGCACGAGGACGTGGACTTCATGCACGTGATCTACGACGTCGGGGGCTCCTCGGCGCCGGACGAGCGGATGATGCGACATGCCGGCCGCGAGTACGGGTTCGTCGTCTCGGGCACCCTCGGCGTGAAGCTCGGCTTCGAGCAGCACGAGCTCGGCCCCGGCGACTCGATCGCCTTCGACTCGACGGTGCCGCACCGTCTGTGGAACATGGGTGACGAGCCGGTCCACGGCGTCTGGTTCGTCGTCGGTCGCGGCGGTTAGCCGGATCGACTCGCGAGCCGGTCCGGGACATCCGACGTCACGGGCAGCTTCGCGACGGCGTCGCGGAGCGCAACCAGGTCGTCCCGGGAGAGCTCGAGGAGCTCGGGTGGGGGCTCGTACATCTTCGTGAGCACGCGTTCGCGAGTTTGCTGACCGAGACTCGTCAACACCACGAGCTTGACCCGCCGGTCCGTCGGAATGGTCCGTCGCTCGGCGAGGCCCCGCTCCTCGAGACGATCGACGATCCAGGTTGCGTTGGATGCGTCGCAGATCCACTCGTCGGCGAGCTCGCTCATCGGCCGCCCCCGCTCGCGGTCGAGCAAGAACAGCGCCTTGGCGTCGTTGGGCGTCAACCCGTGCTCTCGGAGCACGACCTGCCGGTGCCGGGCGGTGTCGAAGAAGAACCGGGCCAACGCTCGCCACGCCTCCGCGGCGAGCGTTGCCTTCCCCACCGTCCTACCCGCCGCCCGCGTCGCCATATCCTCAGCGTACCGGACCGTCCATCGAAAGTCCATAACTCTCTACTATTGAATCCGCTAGATACTTGACGTAGTTCAATCATCTGTGCCATCGTCTCTCGAGCGGAAGGAGACGAACGTGAGCATGCGCGAGGCAGCCATCGAGGTCGAAGGTCTGAAGAAGCGGTTCGGGTCCGTCGAGGCGCTCGCCGGCGTCGACTTCAAGGTCGCGCCGGGCACGGTCTTCGGACTCCTGGGGCCGAACGGCGCCGGGAAGACGACGGCCATTCGGGTCCTCACCACGATCCTGGAGCCCGACGAGGGCCGGGCGATGGTGCTCGGCCGCGACGTCGTGCGCGACGCCGAGTGGGTCCGCCTTCGGATCGGCCTCGCCGGCCAGTTCGCGACGGTGGACCCCAACCTGACCGGGCGAGAGAACCTCCGACTGGTGGGGCGGCTCGCACAGGTGCCCCGTCCGCTCATCGGCCCCCGGGCCGACGAGCTGCTCGAGGAGTTCGATCTGGTCCCCGCCGCGAACCGACCCATCAGGACGTACTCGGGAGGGATGCGTCGCCGGCTGGACGTCGCGGCGTCGCTCGTCGCTCGCCCGCCGGTCCTGTTCCTCGACGAGCCCACGACCGGGCTCGACCTGCCCAGCCGCAACGCGCTCTGGCACACGATCCGCGAGCTCGTGGCCGAGGGCACCACCGTGCTGCTGACGACCCAGTACCTGGAGGAGGCCGACCGCCTGGCCCATCGGGTGGCCGTCGTCGACGTCGGCCGGGTGATCGCCGAGGGCACGCCCGCCGAGCTGAAGGCCAGGCTCGGGAGCACGGTGATCGAGTTCGGGATGAGCGGGGAGGACGACGCCTCGCGGGCCGCGGGAGTCCTGTCCGTTCTCGGCGCGCCGGAGCGCGAGGGGACCACGATCCGGCTGCCATCGACGGACGGGCCGCGGGCGCTCATGGGCGTGCTGCGGGCTCTCGACGACCAGGACCTGTATCCGGCCACGCTCACGGTCCGCGACCCGAGCCTCGACGACGTGTTCCTCCGCCTGACGGGACGGCATGCCGAGCCCGTGGGCGAACCCGACGAGACGACCGTTTCCGTTGGAGGTGTCCGATGAGCCAGGCCGCGATCGCCATCCCGGTGCCCGTCGAACGACGCGGGTTCGCCCGGCTCACCGGAGCCTGGTTCGACGCGCGCGCGATGACGTGGCGGGGCGTCCTGATGTTCGTGCGCATCCCGCAGCTGCTCGTGTTCTCCACGGTCCAGCCCTTGATCTTCGTGTTGCTGTTCACGTTCGTGTTCGGCGGGGCCATCGACACGGGCCCACTCCCGTACATCGACTACCTCATGCCGGGCATCTTCGTGCAGCTGACGGTGTTCGGCGCCATGGCCACCGCGATCGGCCTGGCCACCGACCACAAGAGCGGGTTGCTCGAGCGGTTCCACTCGTTGCCGATGGCGCGCTCGGCGGTCCTGGCCGGGAGGACCTCCGCCGACCTCGTCCGCAACGTGTTCGTCCTCACGCTCGTGAGCGTCGAGGGCTTCCTCGTCGGGTTCCGCGTCCAGACCGACGGGCTCGGGTTCCTGGCCGGCCTCGGTTTGGTCCTGGCGTTCGCGTACTCGATGTCGTGGGTCTTCGCCGCCGTCGGCCTCGCGGTCAAGGACCCGGAGACGGCGCAGGCGGCGGCGTTTCCGATCGTCGCACCCCTCGTCTTCTGCTCGTCGGCGTTCGTGCCGGTCTCGACGATGCCCAGCTGGCTCCAGGGCTTCGCCGAGCATCAGCCCGTGTCGGTGACCGCGTCGGCCGTCCGCGCGCTGATGATCGGGGGGCCGACGGCCACCTGGGTTCTCCAGTCGCTCGCGTGGATCGCCGTCATCATCGCGATCGCGGCGCCGACCGCGGTGCGCCTATACCGGCGAGCCATCTAGTCCGCGCGGGGGATCTCGGCCGGGGAGGATTCGCGGTGCGGCGTGCCGGCTAGCCGCCGCCCGCTCCGGGGGGCGATGCGGCGAAGGTCGCGCGGAGCCCGTCGATCAACCGTTGCTTCTCCTGATCGAGCAGGCGAGCGGCGTGATGCAAGATGGTGTAGTACCAGGGCGGCATCTCGCCCTCGGAGATCACCTCGCCGACCTCGTCGAGGTTGCCCTGTGGCCGGTCCCACTCGGAGAAGTTCAGGACCCTCCGACCGCTGTCCACGTCGCTCTGCGTGAGCCAGGAGAAGGGCGCGACGCTGGTGTACCAGGGCCATTCGGTCTGGTTGCTGTGGCAGTCGAAGCACGAGCCGACGGCGAGCTCGCGGGTCTGCGGGCTGTCCCACGCCGGCTCGCCGGTGACCGGAGGATTGGTGTGGTCGCGGCCGTAGGGGATGAACTGGATCGCGACGAGGATCCCGACCAGGGACAGCAGCGTCAGGCGAACGACACGACGCGGTTTCACGAAACGGAGGCTACGGAGCGCCGCCGGCCACTATGAGGTCGATCGGCAGGGTTCGCGGGGGACGTTCGGGCGAGCCTCAGCCCGCGGGTAGATCCGCGGTCGACGGCACCAGCTCGAAGACCTTGTCGAGGCCGGTGAGCGTCAGCACCTTCATCGGCGAGCCGGACACGCCCACCAGCACCATACGACCGTCGCGTTCGCGGACGCGCTTCAGGCACGTGATGAGCATCCCCAAGCTGCTCGAGTCCATGAAGTCGACCTCCGAGAGGTCGAGGGCGAGCCGCACGGGCGAGACGCCGAGCATCGCCAGCACGTGGTCACGCAGCTGCGGCGAGGTGTGCAGGTCGAGCTCGCCGGCCACGCGGACGACGGTCCACGAGCCGGCCGATCCGTCCTCGATGGCGAGGTCCACTGCGTGCCTCCGTCGGTCACGAGCGCGGCGCGACGCGTTCCCAACGCCGGACGCGGGAGTCGAAGACGACCAGTATATGGATCAGGCGGCGACGAGCGCCGAGGCCATCGAGGCGATGTCGGCGGGCGTCGTCCCGCAGCACCCGCCGACCAGGCGAGCGCCGGCATCGCGCCAATCGAGCGGGCGCATGACGGGCCTCGCGTCCTGACGCGGCGGGTCGACCCAGACCTTGCGCACGGGATCCCAGAACGCGCCGCGGTTGGGATAGCAGACGACGGGGAGCTCGGTGTTCGCCGCCGCGATCTCGACGAGCGAGGCCACGTGGAGGGGGGAGGTGCAGTTCACGCCGACGGCGACCACCGAGGGCGACGAGGTCGCCGCCTCGATCGCGCGCTCGAACGGCGTGCCGTCGCACAGGCGGGCTCCGTCGCGGCAGCTGAAGCTCATCCAGGCGGGGACCTCCGGAACCCGCTCGAGGGCGCGGACGAGCGCGCCGGCTTCGACGATCGAGGGGATGGTCTCCACCGCGAACAGGTCGGGAGCGGCCTCGGCGAGCGCCTCCAGGCGCGGCACGTGGAACTCGACGAGCCCCGCTTCGTCGCGGTCGTAGTCCCCCGTGTACTCGGCGCCGTTGCCGAGGAAGGCGCCGTACGGCCCGACGGAGGCCGCGACCAGGCGGCGGCCCGTCGCTGCCGATGCGGCCTCGCGCGCGAGCTCCACGCTCCGCCGGAAGAGGGCCGCCGTCGCCTCGCGTCCGAGTCCTCGCGCGGCGAATCCCTCGAAGCTCGCCTGATAGCTCGACGAGGTCGCGACGTCCGCGCCGGCGTCGAAGTACGCGGCGTGCACGTCGCGGATCAGGTCCGGGGACTCGACGAGCGCCCTCGCCGACCAGAGGGGGTCGTGCAGGTCCAGACCGCGGCGGTCGAGCTCGGTGCCGAGCCCGCCGTCGAGCACGACCACGCCGCGCTCGGTCAGGATCGCGTCGAATGGGGCGGCCGCCACGGGCAGCAGCCTACGGCGTTGACGCCGGCCGGCGCTCGGGGAAGCATCCGGAGGGGAGAGGGGCTCGAGTGCTCGGGAGCAGCGTCTATCTGATCGCGTTCCGGATCCTGCACGTGATGGCCGCCATCGCGTGGGGCGGATCGCTGTTCCTTCTGGTGCTGTTCGTGCAGCCGAGCGCCGCCGCGATCGGGCCCGCCGGCGCCCCGTTCATGCGCGAGCTGCTCGGGAAGCGACGGCTCGTGCACGCGATCCTCGCGTTGGCGGCGACGACGATCCTCGGCGGGGCCTTCCTCTACTGGCACGACTGGCAGCTCTTCGGTGGCTTCGGCGACTGGATCGACTCGTCGTTCGGGCTCTGGATCACGATCGGCTCGGTCGCGGCGCTCGGCGCGTTCCTGATCGGGCTCCTCGGCACCCGGCCGAACGTCGCGCGCATGCTCGCCCTCGGCGCCCGGATCGCGCAGGCGGGGGACGATCCGTCGGCCGAGCTCGTCGGGGAGCTCCAGCTCGTGCAGCGGCGCCTCAGGCGCTTCGCGCGGATGAGCCTGGCCCTGGTGGCGACCGCGGCGTTCGCGATGGCGACCGCGCGCTACTGGTAGACCGCCGAGGCCGGCCTTCAGGGGGACGAAGCCAGGCGACCCGCGAGCGTCCCCAGATCCGCCAGCCCTTCGCGCACCTCTGTTTCCCAGTCGGAGAACTCCGGGTGGTCGCGCTGCTCCAGGAACCAGAGCGTCAGTTGCAGCAGCCGCAGTCCATGGAAGACCTCCAGGTATCGCTCGTGCTCGACGGGCAGCGGCCGGACGGCCCGGTATCCGCGCAGCAACCCCGCGCGAAGGGCGGCGTAGTCGGGTCTCCCCCGAAGCTCGCTCAACGTGACGGCGAGGTCGTAGACGAAGTGCCCCCACCCACAGTCGTCGAAGTCGATCGCCCGCACCTGCCCCCGATGGAAGAGGTAGTTCTCCTGGTGGAGATCCGCGTGGATGAGCCCGAACACCTCCGGCCCGGTGCCAAGCTCTCGCCGCGCCTGCTGCACCATGTCCGTCACGACCTCCACGATCGAGACCGCCTCCGATCCGCACTGCTCACCCACGACGCGGGCCACGTACGCTGTCACCTCGCCGGAGAGATCCCCGATCCGCCAGCGCGCGAAGCCCGCCGGTGGCACGAAGCCAAGCGCGTGGTCGTGCAGCCGCGCGATGAACCCGCCGACCCGCTCCAGGTGCGACGGCGTCAGGCCGGCGTCGAGGAACCTACCCGGGCCCCAGCGGAACAGAACGCAGACCCTCGGCGCAGGCACGCTCTCGGACGCGACGACCGTGAGCATCGACCCGTCGACGGTCGGCACCGGTTCAGGCACCGCCAGACCCGTATCGCGGCGCACCGCGGAGATCCAGATCGCCTCCGACCGCACCTCCGCCATGCTCCTGGGGGGATGGAAGGGGCTGCCGGTCGTACGGTGGATGCGGAGCACGTAGCGTTCCGCGCTCGGTGTCTCGACCCGGAAGGTGGTGTTCTCCGAGTGCGCGAGCGGCACCAGCCGCGCACGCTGGATTCGGTACTCCGCCAGGGCATCCTCCGCCAGTCGACGGAGGCGGCCGAGCTGGCCTCGCAGGCTCAAGGTCTCGAACGTCTGCATCGCTCGCTCCGATCCATCCGCGCACGAGGCGACGCGCGCGTGGGATGCATGCAACCACTAGCAGAGTCGTCCCGCCCCGTTGTTCCGGCTGTTCCGGGGCCGGTCTACGCTGGAGCCGTGCCGACCGTCTACGACTTGACCCGAGAGCAGCTCACCGACCGGTTGGTCGCGTGGGACGAGCCGGCGTTCCGAGCGACGCAGGTGTGGTCCCAACTCTGGAAACGCGCCGCGACGTACGAGCAGATGTCCGACGTGTCGCCGGCGCTCCGCGAACGGCTCGCCGCCGAACTCCCGCTCGGCGTCGAGATCCTCACCGAGCGCACCGCCGACCGGGGTGCCACCCGCAAGGCCCTGCTCCGTCTCGGCGGCCAGCACGTGATCGAGACCGTGCTGATGGGCTATCGCGACCGAGCCACCGTGTGTGTCTCGACGCAATCCGGCTGTGCCCTGGGATGCGGCTTCTGCGCCACCGGGCAGATGGGCCTGAAGAACAACCTCACGGCCGGTGAGATCGCGGCGCAGGTCGTCTGGGGTCGGCGCGAGGCCGCCCGGCTGCCGAGCTCGACGGCGCGCCGTCTGACCAACGTCGTGTTCATGGGGATGGGCGAGCCGCTCGCGAACGAGCGACACACGTTCGGCGCGCTCGAGCGGCTCACCGATCCGGAGACGATGGGCCTCGGCGACCGGCACATCACGGTCTCGACCGTCGGCCTGGTGCCGGGGATCCGGCGGCTCGGCGAACGGTTCCCGCAGGTCGGGCTGGCCGTGAGCCTGCACGCCGCGACCGACGAGCTGCGGAACGAGCTCGTGCCGGTCAATCGCCTGTGGCCGCTCGGCGAGCTCGAGGACGCCGTCGTGGCGTGGTACGAGCTCACGCACCGGCGCCCCTCGATCGAGTGGGCGATGATCGATCGGACCAACGACGCGGACGAGCAGGCCGAGCGGCTCGCGCCGATCGCGCTCCGGCTCCACGCCCACGTGAACCTCATCCCGCTGAACCCGACGCCGGGCTGGCCCTCGCGCCCGAGCCCGGCACGGCGGATCGCCGGGTTCGTGCGGGTGCTCGAGGACGCCGGCGTGACGGTCACCGTCCGCGACACCCGCGGCCGGGGGATCGAGGCCGCGTGCGGCCAGCTCCACGCGGAGCTCGCGGAGCGCGAGCCCATCCCGGCCGGGTAAGACACGGGTCGCGTGGACCCGGCTGCTACGGTGGTCTCCCCATGGGCTTTCTCGAGCTCACCGATGTCTCCTACGCGCTTCCCGGCGGGTGGACGCTCTTTCAGGGCGTGAGCTTTCGCGTGCCGGAGTCCGAGCACGCGGGGCTCGTCGGCGCGAACGGGATCGGCAAGTCCACGTTGTTGCGGGTGATCGTCGGGTTGGAACCGGCGGCGTCGGGGGTCGTGCGCGTCGACGGCCGCGTCGGCCTGATGCGGCAGTTCATCGGCTCGGACGCCAAGCCCACGACGGTGCGCGAGTTCCTGCTCGCCTACGCCGAGTCGCGCGTCTCGGAGGCGGCCGCGCGCGTCGCGAAGGCGGAGCGCTGGATGCGCGACCACCCGGGTGAGGAGGGGCAGCTGCGCTACGCGGAGGCGCTCACGCACTGGGGCGACGCCGGCGGCTACGAGACCGAGGTGGTGTTCGACCGATGTACGGACGCCGCCTTCGGACAGGGCTACCCCGAGTGCGCGGATCGACGCATCGAGACGCTCTCGGGCGGCGAGCGCAAGCGCCTGGCGCTCGAGGTGATCTTCCGGTCGCCCTTCGACGTGATCCTGTTGGACGAGCCCGACAACACGCTCGACATCGAGGGCAAGCGCTGGCTCGAGGACACCGTGCGCGCCTCGTCGAAGGCGATCCTGATGGTCAGCCACGACCGGACCGTGCTCGACCGAACCTGCGGCCGGATCGTGACGCTCGAGGGCAAGGCCGCGTGGACGCACATCGGACCGTTCTCGGCCTACGCCGACGCGCGCGACGCCCGCGTCGACCGCCTGGACGAGGACCATCGTCGATACGCCGAGGAACGCCGGCGCCTCGCGGACATGGTCAAGGAGATGAAGCGGAAGGCCGCCTACAACGACGGATGGGCCTCGAGGGCCCGGAACGCGGAGCACCGGCTGGAGCGGTTCGAGGAGCGGAACGCGCCGCCGGCCAAGCCGGAGATCCAGAACGTTCGGATGCGGATCGAGGGAGGCAGGACCGGGAAGGTGGCGCTCCGGATCCGCGGGCTCGGCATCGCCGGGATCGTGAGGCCGTTCGACGCCGAGGTCTGGTACGGCGAGCGACTCGGCGTGATCGGGCCGAACGGGAGCGGGAAGACCCACTTCCTGCGGCTGCTCGTGGGCGACGACGTCGCGCACGCCGGGGAGTGGAAGCTCGGAGCTCGCGTCCAGCCCGCGCTCTTCGCCCAGCTGCACGAACGACCCGATGTCGCCGATCGGCCGATCATCGAGGTGTTGCGGGGCAAGGGCCTCACGATGACGGAGTCGATGGCGGCGCTCCGCCGGTACGAGCTCGACCGGGCCGGCCCGAACCCGTTCGAGCTCCTGTCGGGCGGCCAGCAGGCGCGGTTCCAGCTCCTGCTGATGGAGATCGACTCGCCGACGATGCTGCTGCTCGACGAGCCGACGGACAACCTCGACGTCGCGTCGGCCGATGCGCTCGAGGAGGCGGTGCGCCGCTACCGGGGGACGGTGATCGCGGTCACCCACGACCGCTGGTTCATGCGGCAGATGGATCGATTCCTGTACTTCGACGCCGACGGCGCCGTGCGCGAGCTCCTCGAGTCGCCGTACGAGGGGGCGACGGTGTGATGGCGCGTCGGGTCCTCGCGCTGGCGCTGCTCGCCGCGCTCGCGTCGGCGTGCGTCTCCTCGGAGGCGGTGCCGCGCACGACCGGGACGAGTGGCCCGACCGGCGCGACGGGGGCCACGCCGTCGCCCACTCCGGGCGTAGAACACGGCCTCCCCGACCCCGAGCAGAAGGTCCCGCTGCGAGGCGCCGAGCTCGCCCGCGTCCTCGAGGAGACGTTCGGGACGAATCGCGAGGCGATCGACGCATGGGTCGCCGAGGGCGACCCGGGGACGTGGCCGCCACCGGAGGACACCGTTCTGCTCACCCTCTACGAGCAACGGGTCTATCGCGTGCTGGCGGCGCACCCGAAGCTCGCCGGCCGCGTCCTGGATCGCGTCTCCCACCGAACCGCCGTCGAAGGCGGCGCGAACGTGCGCGCCGGCCGCGCCTTCTACGAGCACTTCTCTCCGGTGAGCGAGGTCCCGGACTTCCGGATCCGCCCGCCCGAGCCCGCCGACGTCCTGCTCGGCTACTTCCTCGAGGGCGAGGAGCGCTTCGGCGTCGAGTGGGAGGTGCTCGCGGCGGTCATGCTCGTCGAGACGCGGATGGGACGCATCCGCTCGCGCAGCTCGGCCGGCGCGCAGGGTCCCATGCAGTTCTTGCCGGCCACGTGGGACGCCTACGGGCTCGGCGGCGACATCCACGACCCACACGACGCCGTCCTCGGGGCGGCGAACTACCTGCACCACTCGGGGGCGCCGAAGGACGACAAGGCCGCGCTCCACGCCTACAACCCGGTGAACGCGTACGTGACCGCCGTGTGGCAGTACGCGAAGACGATGATGCGGTTCCCCGAGTCCTACTACGCGTACTACGACTGGCAGGTGTTCGTGCGGACCGTCGACGGCGACGTGCGCCTGTCCGGCCCGGGGTTGTAGCGGGACGGTGCGCGCGGCCTCGCGAACCCCCGCGTTCGCGCTCGGCGCCTCGGCCGCTTCCTTCTTGTTCGTCGCGGTCGTGGCGGCGGCGCCGGGCTCGCCGTTCACGCCCGTCCTCCCGGCCGCCGGACAGGGGGGTGGGCCGTTTCGGTGGCTCGCCGAGCTCGTCGGGCTCGACGCGGTGCACGGCAACGCGCTCGCGCTCGTCGGCCTGGCAGCGATCGCGTTCGCGGCCGCATCGTTCATCCTGGTGCTCCGGGAGTGCTGGCGCGGGACCATCGCGCCGGGGGTCGTCCTGTGGCTCGCCGTCGCCTACCACCTCGCGCTGCTGTTCCTGCCGCTGCTCTTCTCGCGGGACGTCTACTCCTACGCGTCCTACGGGCGGATCGCGGCCGTCTATTCGGCGAACCCGTACGTCGCCACGCCCGCCGACTTCCCGCACGACGCGCTCGCCGGCCTCATCGGTCCGAAGTGGTTCGACACGCCGTCGGTGTACGGGCCGCTGTGGGTGCAGGTCTCCTCGCTCGTCGCTCGCACGGTCGACGACGTCGCCGCCTTCATCGTCGCCTTCCGGGCGATCGCGATCGCCGCGAGCCTGGCGACCCTCGTGGTCGTCGCTCGCCTCGTGCGACGGGTCCGGCCGGACCGCGAGGCCTTCGCGCTGGCCATCCTCGGAGTCAACCCGCTCGTCCTGTTCCAGAGCGTGGCGAGCGGTCATAACGACCTGCTGGTCGCGCTCTCGATCGCGGTCGCCGTCGCGTTCGCGTTCTCGGGCCGGGAGCTGCTCGGGACGGCGGCGCTCGCGCTCGGAACCCTGATCAAGGCGACGGCCGCGGTGCCGCTCCTGCTCTTCGTGATCGCGGTGACGGTGTCCCGACCCAGGGGCGAGCGCGGGCGGGTCCTCGCGAGCCAACTCGCCGTCGTCGGCGCGCTCGCGCTGCTCGCCGCCGCGCCGTTCCTGAACACGTCGGACCCGTCGCTCGGGATGCTCGAGCTCTCGACGCACGAGGGGTGGCTCGCGCCGTCGCGGTTCTTCCGTCGCCTGTTCGACGCCCTCTCGGCGGACACCCTCGGGTTCGTCCCGAGGGTCGCGTTCGCCGCGATGCTCGTCGGCGCGCTGTTCCTCCTGGCACGCGAGCTCGTCCGGCGCGCCCCGGTCTCCCCCTGGCTGCACGGCGGCGCGTGGGGATGGGCCCTGCTCTGCCTGATGCTCCTCGGTCCGGTCCTCCTGCCCTGGTACGTGACCTGGACGCTGCCCCTCGCGTGGCTGCTGCCGCGCGTGCCGCGCACGGTGCTGATCGGGACCGGCCTCGCCCTGACCCTCTCCCAGTGGACCTCCGAGCCGGCTGCCTTTCCGACCGCCTACGACGCGAACGTCCTGTTCGGCCACTACGTCCTGACGCCCATCGTGATCGGGCTGCTCGGGTGGCTACTCCTCGACCTCTGGCGCCGGACGCGGACGGGCGAGCCGCTGGAGGACGCCCCAGACGACGTAGCCGCAGCCGCCGGCGAGGGCTGAGACGACCCACGCGCCCGCGGCGCCGTCGATCCGAACGCCGAGCCGCTCGAGCGCCACGGCGGCGAGCACGATCGCCCCCGCCCCGAGGGCGGGGGCGATCGCGGAGGACGTGAGCGCGTCCGGGACGGCGACGCGTGCCCACCCGTAGCCGACCACCGCGAGAAACGCAAGGACGAGGACGCTCGAGAGCGCGATCGCCCACCCCGACGAGGGCTCGAGCGGGTCGATCGCCGTGAGGTCCGTTCGCGGGGTGGCCGGGTCGACGACCAGCGCGCCCGGCGGTCGGTCGACGCGGTCGAACGGCGTGAGGACGAAGACGGCCGCGGGGCGTCCCGAGGTCCGCTCGGCCCGGAGAAGGTCCTCGGCCGTGATGCGCTCGAGGGCTCGGCGCTCCTCGTCGGCCACCCCGTCCGGCCGGGGCGGGATCACGACGACCACGTCGCGGATCCGATCCGGTGGGAGGGACGCTCGGAGCACGTTGCCCGCCCGCGTCGCGAGGAACGACACGCTCGCGTCGGGCTCGTTCACGAGGAACGCGAGCGGGACGCCCGCGTCGAGGCCGGACACGGCGTCGTTCGCGATCGTGGCGGCGCGCACCTCGTCCTGCGACAGGAACGACTCCTGCCGGTTCCACGAGATGAACGCCCCCGCGAGCATCGCGACGGTGAGCCCGAGCGCTGCCGCGATCGCCAGCGCGCGGCGCGGCGCGAGCCACCGCATCAGCCGGACGAGCCCGAGCGCGGCGAGGATCGGCACGACGAAGCCGAACGTGATGAACCGGTCCGGCGGGAACCAGCCGGTCGCCAACCCGACCGCGACGCCGGCCACCGTCGCGATTGCCCCAGGCGCGAAGGAACCTCCCGAGGAAGCCCTCGGTCTCGCCGAGCCCGAGGACCGCGAGCGGGATCGAGGCCCATTGCACGTACCGGGTCCACCGGTGGATGAACCGATCGCGGTAGAGGCCTCGCAGCCGAGAGGACAGGTCGGCTCGGCGCAGGAACGCGTCTCGCGACGTGTCCACCCCCGGCGGTGGCGGGCCGGCGAGCAGCGCGAGGAGCCCGGCGCCGACGAGCGCGCCCGCACCCAGCACGCTCGCGCCGATCCGCACCGCCTCGGCACGATCCCGCCCCCACGCCATCGCGGCGGCGAGGACGAGGATCGCCGCACCGAGGAGGAAGAACGGGGGATGGGCGAGTCCCCCGGCCCCGAGCGCGCCGGCGGCGACCCAGGCGCCGCGGCGTGTCCCCGCGGCGAGGGCGACCGCCGCGGCCAGAAAGAGCACGACCTGGAGCAGGTTCGCCAGGTATCCGGCCGCCAGGTGGACGGCGAAGGTGCCGGAGAGGACGCCGGCGAGCATCCAACCCGTGCGCGTGGTCCGGCCTCGGAGCAGGGCCCCGGACGAGAGGCCGACCGCGACCGCGAGGGCGACCTCCAGGGCCGCGACGACCTCGACGACCGAACGCCCGAGCGCACCCTCCATCACGAGCGCGACCGCGGGCGCGCCGGCACGATGGCCGACCGCGGACAACCCTTCCTGGCCGGCGAGCCTCGTCCACCACAGGTACACCGGCGCGTCGGGGCCCAGCGGGAACCGGAGACCGTGGGCCAGGAACGGCCAGAGGAACCACGCCAGGAGCCCGGCCACGAGCGCGAGGAGAAGCGGCCACTCGCTCCGAGTCGCGGCCGGGCGTGCCAGCGGCCTATCGCCTCGGCCTGGAACGACCCCGACGCGTTCACGACCTCGCCCGACGAGCCGGCGAGGTCGGAGCACACGAAGCCGCCGGCGAGCTCGTCTTCGGTCGCGACGTCGATCGTGATCGAACACTCCCCGTTGCGGGACTGGAAGGCCCCGACCCCGGCCGACGTCTGGATCACGAGCGAGAGCACGAGGGCCGACGACGTCGGCATCGTGCCGGTGAAGCTCGACCCCCCGATGCCGAACGTGGTGGCGTTGCTCCCGCCCGCCGTCCACACGAGGACGAGGGCGCCTCCCGGTGGGGGCTCGTACACGGTGCTGACCATCTGATCGAGCGTCCGCTCGATCTCGATATCGCCCGTGGCATGGAGCCTCACGGTCCCGCCGTGCACGAGGCCGGTCGCCGAGCCGGGCGAGGTGGTCGGCAGGGCCCCGGTGGTGCCCGAGGCCCCGGTGCCACCGCTCGCGCCGGTGGTGCTGCCCGTTTCCGAGGGGAAGACGGACGACGGTGAGGCGATCGGCTGCTCCTCGTCCTTCGAGCACGCGACCGCCAGCACGGCGATCGCCAGAAGGGCGAGCGAGATCCGAACCATGTTCGACAGGGGAATCCTCCCGGACGGCCGAACCTACCACGGGGTTCGTGCCCGAACGGGGCCCGGACCACCCCGCCGGGCTCGTTCGCACCCGCTGCTAGCATCGCCCGAATGCTCGACCGCGATCTCGCGATGGAGGTCCTGCGCGCCGCCCGGCTTCGGGGCGGCGCGTTCGCGGAGCTGTTCGTCGAGGAGCGGATCGGGATCTCCGTCCGACTCGACGACGGCAGGATCGAGGAGCTCACCACCGGCGTCGACCGCGGCGCGGGCGTCCGCGTCGGGCACGGGACGTCGTTCGGGTACGCCTACTCCAACCGGCTCGATCGCGCCTCCCTGCTGCAGGCCGCCGAGGCGGCGGCGGCTTCGGTGTCCGGGGAGGAGCCGGGCGACGTGGTCGACCTCCGAACGCTCGAGCCCCCGGTCGTGCACGAGGCGTTGCGCGACGCCGCCTCGGCGAGCTCGGCCGCGAAGGTGGGGTGGGTCCGCGAGGCCGACGACGCGGCCCGCGCGTTCAGCCCGGAGGTCCGCCAGGTGACGGCGGTGTACTCGGATTCGGTGCAGCGGGTCCTGATCGCGACCTCCGACGGCCGCTGGGTCGAGGAGACCCGGCCGCGCGTGCGGCTCGTCGTGAGCGTGGTCGCGGCCCGCGACGGCATCATCCAGACGGGGCATCACGGGCCCGCGCGGGCTCGCCGGGCTCGAGCTCCTGGACGCGAACCCGCCCGCCGCGACCGCGACCGTCGCCGCGAAGCGCGCCGTGACGATGCTCGACTCGAGCCCGGCGCCCGCCGGCGAGATGACCGCCGTCCTCGCGCCCGGCATGGGCGGGGTGCTGTTCCACGAGGCGGTCGGCCATCCGCTCGAGGCCGACATCGTCGACAAGGAGGCGAGCGTGTACCGGGGACGGTTGGGCGAGCGGCTCGCCGCCGACATCTTGAACGGCGTCGACGACGCGACGGTGCCGAACGCGTGGGGCTCGTTCTCGTTCGACGACGAGGGCGCTCCCGCGCAGCGAACGGTCCTGTTCGAGAACGGCGTCCTGCGGGGCTGGCTCTACGACCGGATGCGCGCGGAGAAGGACGGCGTCGCCTCGAGCGGCAACGGCCGGCGGCAGTCCTACGCGCACCCCCCGATCCCGAGGATGACCAACACCTACATCCTCAATGGGGCCGCGCGTCCGGACGAGCTGATCGCTTCCACGGATCGCGGCGTGTTCGTCACCGCGCTCGCCGGCGGGCAGACCAACCCGGCCACCGGTGACTTCGTGTTCGGCTGTTCCGAGGCCTTCCTCATCGAGGGAGGCAAGGTCACGACGCCCGTCCGCGGCGCGAACCTCATCGGCCGCGCGATCGAGGTGATGTCGAACGTCGACGGGATCGCGGACGACTTCGACATCTGGCCCGGCGTCTGCGGCAAGGACGGCCAGGGGGTGCCGGTCGGCAGCGGTTCGCCGACCGTCCGGATCTCCCGGATCACGATCGGAGGCACGGGTGCCTGACCTGGACGACCTGGTCGTCGCGGCGATCGAGGCCGCGAAGGGCGGCGAGGGGGTCGAGGCCTATGCGGAGGAGTCGCGACGAACGGAGGTCGAGGCCCGCCGCGGCGAGGTGGAGGGGCTCACCTCGGCCGAGAGTCGCGGGCTCGGCGTCCGCGTCATCGTCGACGGGCGGCTCGGGTTCGCGTACGCCGCCGATCCCTCGCTCGAAGAGGCCCGGCTGACCGTCGAGCGCGCCCGCGAGAACGCCGCGCTCGCGACCGAAGACGAGCACAACGTCCTCCCGGGAGCCGGCGCCTACGAGCCGATCGACGGCCTGTACTTCGAGGAGCAGGCCGCCATGCCGCCGGAGGAGAAGGTCGCGCTCGCGCTGGACCTGGAGCGAGTCGCCACGACGTCGGACCCGCGCGTCTCCAAGGTGGAGGCCTGCTCGTTCGGCGACGCCGTCGGGCGCGTCCGGATCGCGTCGACCTCCGGCGTGTCGGCGGAGTTCGAGCGGACCGGCTGCTGGTGCGTGGCCGTCACGCTCGCCGAGCGCGACGGCGACACGCAGACCGGGTTCTCCTTCGAGGTCGCGCACCGCGTCGCCGATCTGGATCCGGGCGGCGTCGCCCGCGAGGCGGTGGAGCGCGCGGCGCGGATGCTCGGGGCGAGCAAGCCGGCAACCGAGCGGGTCCCCGTGCTCCTCGATCCGTTCGCGGCGTCCTCGTTCCTGGGGGTCCTGGCCGGAGCGCTCTCGGCCGACGCGGTCCAGAAGGGACGGTCGCTGTTCGCCGACCTCGTCGGGGAGCGGGTCGGCGCCGAGGCCTTCACCCTCGTCGACGACGGCCGGCTGCTCCGCGGCCCGGCGGCCTCGCCCTTCGACGACGAGGGCGTGCCGACGGGCAGGACCGAGCTGATCACCGGTGGGCGGCTGAACGGGTTCCTCCACAACACGTTCACCGCGCGACGCGGCGGGACGAGCTCGACCGGCAACGCGAGCCGGGCCGGCTACCGTTCGACGCCCGGCGTGGGCACCTCCAACTTCTTCGTCGAGCCCGGCACGGGATCCTTCGACGACCTGCTTCGCGAGGCCGAGGGCGGGATCCTCATCCAGGACGTCTCCGGCGTGCACTCGGGCGCGAACCCGATCAGCGGGGAGTTCTCGGTCGGGGCGACCGGCCTGCGCATCACCGGGGGCGCGCTCGCCGAGCCGGTTCGGGAGATGACCATCGCGAGCACGGTCCCCGACATGCTGCGCGGGGTCACGGCGGTCGGAGCCGATCTGCGGTTCTTCTCGTCGGTGGGGACGCCCTCGATCCTGATCGGCGAGATGACCGTCGCCGGCGTCTAGGCCCGGGGCGGAACGGCCCTCGAGCCTAGATCGTCGCCGGGCGAGCCCCGCTCGCGATGAGGGCGAAGCAGAGCGCGGCCACCGCCAGCCGGAACCACATGAAGATCGCGAAGTCGCGCGTCCGCAGGTACGAGAGCAGGAACGCGATGACGAGGAACCCGGAGATCGCCGAGGCGATCACCCCGGCGACGAACGGTCCCTTCATGCCCGCCGGGATGCCGTCGCGCAGAACGTCCAGGCCCTTGTAGAGCCCGGCGCCCGCGATGATCGGAATCGAGAGCAGGAACGAGAAGCGGGCGGCGGTCGGCCGATCGAAGCTCATCAGGCGCGCCGCCGTCATCGTGACGCCCGAGCGCGAGACGCCCGGCTGGAGCGCGATCGACTGCGCGACGCCGAGCCACCAGCCGTCGCGCACCGACAGATCGTCCAGGTGTCGGCGGGTCGAGGCGATGCGGTCGACCACGTAGAGCACCACGCCGAACACGGCGAGCATCAGCGCGATCAGCCAGGGCTGCCCGAGCCGGTCCTGGATCACGCCCTCGAGCAGGACGCCGAGGACCACCCCGGGGATGGTGCCGACGACGAGCGCCCAGGCGAGCCGTTCGTCCATGTCGCGGATCCCGCGGGCGCGGATCGAGCGGATCCATGCGGCCAGATACCGGACCAGGTCGTGGCGGAAGTAGACGAGCGCGCCAAGGAGCGTTCCCATGTGGAGCGCCACGTCGAACGTCTTGTTCAGGTTCGGGTCGTTCAGGATCGGCCATTCGAAGAGCCACGGCACGAGGATCAGATGGCCGGAGCTGGAGACGGGCGCGAACTCCGTGACGCCCTGCGTGATGCCGAGCACGATCGCCTGCAGGATGCTCAGGTGGGCTCCTTGGGACGCGGACGGGCGCAATCCTAGCGGGCGATCCCAGCGAGCCTGCCGCCGTCAGTCCCCCGACGCGGGCGCGACCGCGACCGCGAGGTCGGCGAACGCGGTTGCGTAGGCGAGCTCCTCGGCGATCTCGGGGCCGACGAGCAGCACGAGCGAGGGCCCGCCGGCCCCGGCCGCCTGGAACGTCCCCGGCTCGGGCTCCAGGATCGCGATGACCTCGAGGCCGCTCGCCACCGTGTCCGTGTACGGCCGGGGCCCGCCGAAGGTCGCGATGACGTCCACGCGGTCGCCCGGACGCACCGAGGCGGCCGACGAGCCCACCTGGATGGGAAAGGCCCGCAGGCCGCTCGGAACGAGCGAGGCCACCGGGCCGCCCGCGACGTCGACGCGCGTTGCGGTGATCGCCTCCCCCTCGGCGACGTCGGACACGAGCGTGCGGCCCGGAGAGCTCCTCGGTCGAGTCGATCCGCCCGGGCGGCGCGAACGCCGCGGGCACGAGGTCGATCGCAAGAGCGTCCTCCGAGAGCACGGTGCCGCGCTCGAGCGCGATCGCCGCGATCACGACGGGGACGGGCTCACCGGCGACCGGACGCAACGCCTCGAGCCGGGCCGCGTACCCGTCGACGAGCAGGTACGCCGAGGCGCCGGAGACGACGGCGAGCACGGCGAACACCTTCGACCGCCGGGACCACTTGCGTGCGAACACGCCGCGCGCGAACACGCGGGTGAGGCTAGCGCCGACCCCGCCGGCGCGCCGTGAACGAGATCACACGGCGCGGGGCTTCTTGGGCGGCGAGAGCGGGAGGATCCGGACGCGGTAGTCCTCGAGCCGGTCGCGTCCGACGATCATCGCGATCGACTCGCGCACCCGGTCCGCGAGCTGCTGCGGATCGTCCTCCGCCGTGAACCGGAGCTCGATCGTGACCAGGACCGGCTCGCGAGCCATGTCAGGCCTCGAAGCTCGCGCCCCGAAGCGCCGTGGCGCAGACGCAATCGCGCGCCTCGGGGATCGCGGGGATGATCGCGAACAGCAGCTCTCGCAGCCGGTCGTTGTTCTCGTTGAACACGCGGATCACCTCGTCGTTGGTCACCGGAGGGGTGCCCTCGACGCCGACGTCGTAGTCGGTGATGAGCGAGATGTTCGCATAGCAGAGCTCGAGCTCCCGCGCGAGGAGCGCCTCCGGGTACTGGGTCATGTTGATGACCTCCCAACCGGCCGACGCGAACCAGGCGGACTCGGCGCGCGTCGAGAACCTCGGTCCCTCGACGACGACCACCGTGCCGTGATCGTGGATCGGGATCCCCATCGCCCCTCCGCGCTCGATCGCGACGCCGCGGATCGTCGGGCAATACGGATCGGCGAACGTGATGTGCGTCGTCACGGGTCCGTCGTAGAACGTGTGCGGGCGCAGGCGCGTCCGGTCGACCAGCTGATCGCAGATCACGAAGTCGCCGGGCTTCACGTGCCGCTGGAGCGAGCCGCACGCGTTCGGGCCGATCACCCGGGTGACGCCGAGCTCCTTCATCGCCCACGCGTTCGCGAGGTAGGGGATCTTGTGTGGCGGATACTCGTGCTTCGGGCCGTGGCGCGGGATGAACGCCACGCGCCGGCCGCCGACCTCCCCGATCACCGGGGGCGCCGACGGCTTTCCATAGGGGGTGTCGACGTCGACCGTCTCGGTCTCGTCCAGGAACGAGGTGAAGCCCGACCCGCCGAAGACCCCGATCTCGGCCCTCGTCACGAGGTCGACGACTCCTTGGAGGTGGAGCTCTTCGACCCGCCGTCGGACGGGGACGACGACGAGCCCTTGTCGCCCTCCTTCTTCGGCTCTTTCTTCGGCTCCTTCTTCGAGTCGGACTTCGAGTCGGACTTCGAGCTCGAGCGATTGTCCGTGGCGTAGAACCCCGACCCCTTGAAGACGATCCCCGCCGGGTGGAAGACCTTGCGCAGCGGGCCGCCGCACGCACCGCACGTCGTGAGCGTGTCCTCGGTGAAGCGCTGGAAGACCTCGATGTGCTGTCCGCAGGCCGTGCACTCGTACTCGTACGTCGGCATGTTCCGAAAGTGTAGCCGAGGTGCTGTCGGCCACCGGGGGGATGCTCGGCCGCGCGACGGCGAGGGTATGCTCCGTCCCCCATGCCGAAGGTTTCCAAGGTGCGGAAGGCCGTGATCCCTGCGGCCGGGCTCGGCACGCGGTTCCTGCCGGCGACGAAGGCGCAGCCCAAGGAGATGCTCCCGCTCCTGGACAAGCCGGCGATCCAATACGTCGTCGAGGAGGCCGTCCGGGCGGGGCTGACGGACATCCTCATCATCACCGGGCGCGGCAAGCGGTCGATCGAGGACCACTTCGATCGATCGATCGAGCTCGAGCACTTCCTGGAGTCCAAGGGCAAGTTCGACGAGCTGAAGCAGGTTCGCGAGATCACCGACATGGCGACGATCCACTACATCCGCCAGCGGGATCCCCTGGGGCTCGGACACGCGGTCTCGGTCGCGGAGGAGCACGTCGGCGACGAGCCGTTCGCGGTGCTGCTCGGCGACGACATCATGGCCGAGTCGCACCCGTTGCTGTCCGAGATGCTCCGGATCCACGATCGCTACGGCCGAAGCGTGCTCGCCGCGATGCGGGTCTCGCGCGACGAGATCGGTCTCTACGGCTGCATCGAGCCCGAGTTCGTGGAGGAGGATCGGCTCGCCCGCGTGCTCTCGATCGTGGAGAAGCCCGACCCCGAGCTCGCGCCCTCGAACCTGGCGGTGATCGGGCGGTACGTGCTCACGCCGGAGATCTTCGAGGCGCTGCGGCATCTCGAGCCCGGCGTGGGCGGCGAGCTCCAGCTGACCGACGCGATCAACGTCCTCGCGCAGGAACAGGCGGTGTACGCCCATGTGTTCGAGGGCGGCCGGTTCGACGTCGGCAACAAGCTCGACTACGTGAAGGCGACGATCGAGCTCGCCATCGACCGCGACGACATCGGCAAGGACCTTCGGCGCTGGATCGTCGAGCTCGTCGAGCGCAAGAAGCTCCTGTAACGGCCTCTGCGGGCGGCCATCTCCGTCGTCGTCGATAGACTGGGCGGCATGGCCGAGGCGCACCACGTGCACGATCACGAGAGCGGCGAGGGGCTCGTTCCGGTCGAGGAGGCCCGCGAGCGCCTCCTGGGTCAGATCGCGCCGCTTCAACCGCTCGACCTCCCGCTCACCGAGGCGTACGGCTGCGTCCTCGCGCGCGACGTCGTCGCCGACTCGGACATCCCCGCCTTCGCGAGCTCCGCGATGGACGGGTTCGCCGTGCGCTCCTCGGAGGTCGCGAGCGCCACTCCCATGTCGCCGGTCGAGCTCCGGATCGCCGGGCGGGCGCTGATCGGTCGGCGACCCGAGGGCACGGTCGGCGGCGGCGAGGCGATGCGGATCGCCACCGGCGCGCCCATCCCGGCCGGGGCCGACACGATCGTTCCGATCGAGAACTGCGAGGTCGTCGGCGAGTCCGTGCGCGTGCTCGCCGGCCCGCCCGAGGGGCGACACGTCCGTCCGGCCGGCGAGGACGTGAAATCCGGCGAGACGCTGGTTGCCGCCGGGCGCCGGCTCCAGGCGCCCGAGCTCGGCCTGCTCGCCACCGCGGGCGTCTCCCACCCGCTCGTCCGTCCCCGGGCGAGGGTGGTCGTGCTCTCGACCGGGGACGAGCTGATCCCGCCGTCGCAGACGCCCGAGTTCGGCCAGATCCGCGACGCGAACGCCTCCACGCTGTTCGCCGCGGTCCGCGAGGCCGGAGCCGTTCCGATGCTCGCCGGGATCGTGCGCGACGACGTCGAGGCGCTGAAGGAGATCGTCCTGTCTCACCTCGTCCAGGCCGACGCGTTCGTCTCGTCCGGAGGGGTCTCCGTGGGGGAGCGCGACGTCGTCAAGGCGGCCTTCTTCCGCCGGGGCGAGCTCGACTTCTACAAGGTCGCGATGCAGCCGGGAATGCCTCAGGGGTTCGGGCACATCGAGGGCAAGCCGTACTTCGGCCTGCCGGGGAACCCCGTCAGCGTGTTCGTGAGCTTCGAGGTCTTCATCCGGCCGGCGCTGATGAGGATGATGGGCCGGCGCAACCTGTTCCGTCCCGAGATCGGCGCGCGCCTGGAGGAGGCCGTGTCCGGCCCGCGCGGGAAGACCCAGTTCGCGCGCGTGCGCGTGCGGCGAACGTCGGAAGGGGTGGTGGCCTCGCCCACCGGCGGACGCGGCTCGAACCTCATCTCCACCGTGGCTCGGGCGAACGGCCTCGCGATCATCCCGCAGGGCGTCGAGACGGCCGATGCCGGGAGCGAGGTCCGCGTGATGCTCTTTCGCTCGATGGAGGAGTGATGGAGGGGGACGCGGCGCGGATCGTCGAGGTCGGCGCGAAGGAGGTCACCGACCGCGAGGCCGTGGCCGAGTGCGTCGTCTCGATGACGCCGCAGGCGTGCGCGCAGCTCGTCGCCGGCACGCCCAAGGGCAACCCGCTGGAGGCCGCGAGGATCGCGGGCGTCATGGGCGTCAAGCGGACGCCGGACCTCCTGCCCTTCTGTCACCCGATCGCGGTGACGGGTGCCGAGGTGGTCGTGTCACCGGACTCCGAGACCGGCCGAATCCGCGTGCGCTCCACGGTGCGCGCGAGGGATCGCACCGGAGTGGAGATGGAGGCGCTCACGGCCGCGGCCGTGGCGGCCCTGTCCCTCTACGACACGGCAAAGGCCTACGATCGCGCCGCTCGGATCGACGGGCTGCGGCTGCTCGAGAAGCGCGGGGGCAAGTCCGGGCACTACGTCGCCGACGCCGACTGACGTTCGCGACGCACTCCCAAGAGGGTCATCCGGCCCGTGACCTGCGATGCTGGGAGTCCGAGGAACTTGCCCGTTGGTATTTGTAGCCATACATGGGGGCTGCTAGGTTGCTGCCCCAGCCCAACAGTTTTGTGGCGGACCGGGGTTCCGATCACGGGGGGCTGGGCGCATGGGTTGGCTGTTGTTCGCGGTCTTGGCCATGATGTGGGCCGCGTTCCTCGTTCCCAGATGGAGACGCTCCCCGGATCGGAGCGTGGAGGACTTCGAACGGCACATGGAGATCTTGGCGGACACCGAGGGCAACGCGCACGGCCGCTGGATCGTCACGCCCCGCAAGGGGATGGCGTTCGTCGGTCGGAAGGAGCGGGCGAAGGAACGCGCCCTCCTGCGCCGACGCCGGGTCTTCGTCTTCATGCTCGAGAGCATCGGGCTCACGTTCCTGATCGGGCTCGTTCCGCCGCTCCGCGCCATGTGGTACGGGACCGGCGTGCTGCTCGGGCTCCTCGGGGTCTACGTCTGGCTGCTCGTCGCCATGAAGGCGAGGAACGCCGAGGCCGGATCGCCCGCCCGGACGCGCGACGCCGCGACGGCCGGGCCGTCGCGTCCCGCACGACACCGCTACGCGGCCGACGCCGCGAGCCGAACCCCGCGGGCGGCGTTCAACGGGCTCTCCGCGTTCGGCGCCGACGACCTCGTGAACATCGTGGTCAGGCCCGCGGGGCAGGTCGGCGTCGCCCGCGTCTAGCCGGCGCGTGGACCTCGACCAGACCTCCGAGCGGATCCGCCTCCGGTTCGACGCCCGCATGGCCGCGCGCGAGAGCGCGCTTCCGGCCTCCCGCGCCGCGATCCGCTCCTGCGCCAATGCGATCCGCGCGATCCACCGCGGCGAGCTCGATCTCGCGCACCGTCTGATGGACGAGGCCAAGGCCTCGATCGACGCGGCGGTCGAGGCGGTGCTCGAGCAGCCCGAGATCCGGTTCGCCGGATATCTCCAGGACGCGCAGAAGGAGTACGCGGAGGCGCGGATCACCGAGGCCGTCGTCGCCGGCGCCGATCACGTCCCGACCCCGGAGGAGCTCGGCGTGGAGGACGCCCCGTACCTGAACGGGGTCGCCGAGGCGATCGGCGAGGGGCGGCGCCACGCGCTCGACCTGCTGCGGCATCGACGCGTCGACGACGCGGACGCGATCCTGTCGGCGATGGACGACCTCTACGCCGTGCTGGTGACGATCGACTACCCGGACGCGATCACGGGCAACCTTCGGCGGAGCACCGACGTGGCGAGGAGCCTGATCGAGAAGACGCGCGGGGACCTGTCCGTCGCGCGCGTCTCGCAGGACCTGCACGACGCGCTCGAGCGCCATGCCCGCGACGTGCTGGGTGGCGGCGAGGCGCCGAGTCCCTGAGGGATCTCAACGAAGGACTCAGGGCGGTCATGCAGGACCGCTCTGCTAGGCTGGCCGGCGTTCCGGGGGTGTAGCTCAGACTGGTAGAGCACTGCCTTCGCACGGCAGGGGTCAGGGGTTCAAATCCCCTCACCTCCACGAGTCAAATCCGCAGGTGGCAACCTCCCCACCTGGCGGGAGGCTCGCGCCAATGCACCCCCAGGCGGCCTGGAAGCGGCAGAAGCACGTGCGAGTTCGTCGAGTCGCTGCGTCAAGGCCTCGTCAAGATCGCGAGGGTGAAGCGTCTCCACGGTGACGCTAAGGAATGTTGTCCGCGGATCGAGATGGTGAGGTCTGGATGATGGCCGCCTCTCGCGCCCCAGCGCGCGCGGACGCCGACGCTGCCCGTCGGGCGCGTAGTCGTAGGCCCCGGCCTTCCACGCCTCGAACGCGCACCTCCAACGAGGGATCGATCGCGAGCGTCCCCACGGCCTCCCGGCACTGCTTCGTTCCGTGGCATGCGTCGAGCACCGCGGGCGAGCAACCGGCCACCAAGAGTGTCGTCGTCCGTGCGGATCGCCTCGGCGCGCCAGAGATCCGCGGGCGTGCTGACGGATCTCCTCGGGTACGCTCCGACGACGCCGACGAGCTCCTCGGCGTGCAGCCAGCCACCGTGCGCCGCCGCATCCAAGGGACGCGCCGACTGCGACGTATCGAGTGCGGACCAGAGTGAGGGAACCCGAACCCGCTCGACCGTGAAGCCCAGCGCTCGGCTTCGACCAGATGCTTTCGAACGGCGGTGTCGCTCAGACTGGAAGGAGCGAACTGCCTTCTCACGGCGGGGGCGCTTGCGATCATCCTCACCTCGTGAGCCTGGTGGCCCTGACGCGTGCCTTCCGCACCGCCGAGCGTCCCGCAAGCGAGCCGACGCCGCCGAAGCCCCAGGCATCTTCTCGGAGGTCGGCGGGTGGATCGCTCGGGCTAGGGACGTGGATAGCGTGACGAGGACGGGCTGACTCGTGCGAGGAACGCATCCTCCTTGCCCACGACGCGTCGCCCCGGGCAGGGTTCCGTGCGTGTCGCCCGTGATGAACACGACGCCGTCGCCCGCTCCTATGCCGGCCGCCGCGTCGGCGCGTGAGCTGCCGAACTGCAGTGTCGAAGATATCCGGCCCGAGGACTCGTTGCGTGCGCTGTTCGCGTTCTCCGTGCTCCCGGTGCTGCTCGCCGCGCTTCATGTGCGGCTCGACACCAGCGCGAAGGATCGTCTCTGGAAGATAGAGGTGTACCTGATCTATCTGTTCATGCTCGGAGTGGGCGCCAGCGGGCTCAGCGGTTTCTTCGGTCACGTCTTCACGCCCGACGCCGTCGCGGAGTCGATCGATTGGCCGAAAGGCAGTCCGTTCCAGCAGGAGATGGGGTTCGCCAATCTCGCACTCGGGGTCTTGGGTTTTATCGCCGCGTGCGCGCAGGGACGGCTTTCGAGAGGCGACGGTGATCGCGGTCGCCATCGTGGGCGATCGGTGCGACCGTTGTTCACGTACGACATCTGAAGGAAGACATCCGGGAGCCCGGGAAGTTGCTCTGAATCGGGAACCTCCTGAAGCCGGCCTTGCTGATACCGCTGCTCATCGTGAGTCGTCGTTCCGAGCTGACGGCGCGGCGACTCCGTCCTTCGACCAGTGGCGGAAGTCGGTGGTCGGGACCGCAGGGATCGTCACGGCCGTCGTTGGGACCGGCTTCGGGATCGGTTCCTCACTCGAACTTGCCGCGCCGGCGACGATGTTCGCAGCCGTCCTGGCGGCGGGCATCGTGGCGCGGTCGGCACGCATCTCAAAGGACCCCTGAGCGCGCCGAGAAGTTCGGGTTCAACCCGTTGTATCGCCAACGCCTTGGCGCACGGTGAGGGCGCCTGGCGCGGTTTGCGGCCCGCAGCCGCTGCAGTTCAGGATGCGTCATGGAGGTCCCCGATACCCACTACGCGGTCACGACGGACGGCGTCTAATCGCCTACAGCTTCGGCGACGTCCGTCGACCTTCTGTCGCGGAACTGTCGCGTCCACTTCGAATCGACCGACGATCCGATCTTCAGGGCTGGTACGGCGAACGCGTCCTTCTCCGGTGCTGCCCAGATCGGCGCGGCTCGGCCTTCGAGCTGGAACGTGGAACTCCCCAACCTTGAGACGAGGGTCTCCGACCTGCTGGTGGTGCTAGATGCCGTGGGGTCGGAGCGGCCCGTCCTCGTGGGCGTCTTCGAGTCCGGCGCTCCGAACGCCCTCCTCGCAGCGACGCAGCCGGAGCGAGTGCACTCGATGGTGTGGTTCGAACCCAATCCGCGGTTCGCCTGGGCTCCCGACTATCCCTGGGGCCGCACGCCGGCGGACATGGAAGCCGAGCGCCGCGACATCGAGCTGTGGGGCACCCTCGCGTACGGTCGAGCCTTCATCCAGGATGAGGCCACGCGGGCGAACGTGATGCCGGACTCCGCCGCCGCTCACATGGCGAAGGCGAGCCGAAACGCCTGCACTCCCGACGTAGACGGCGTTCGCAGTCGCGAGCGCGAGGCCGAAGCAGCCTTCCGCGTGACGGTGAAGGCTGAGCCGAACTGCCGCGTCCGGAAGGACGACTCGCGGCCAGTAGTGTGTGTACTTCCTCACGAAGGCATCGAGTTCTCCGGTCGAACTCGATCCCTGCGGGCGCCGCGCGCTCACAGAACCGGACACATACACGCCCGACGGACCGGCAGCCACCGAGAGTGCCTCATCCCGGCCTGATGTCCCGAACTGCCGCGTCCACGCCAGTTGACCGTCGATCCGGTACTTCCGTACGAGAGGCATCGACGCGACCCCGGCTCAGTTCGCCAGTCAACGTGCCGTGCGTGTATCCGACGACGAAGACGCCCGAGTCGTCGACTGCGACGCCGTAGGCGTAGTCGTCCGTACGCCCACCGAACTCCCTTGTCCAAGGACGTGCCTTCGAGTCGTCGACTGCGACGCCGTAGGCGTAGTCGTCCGTACGCCCACCGAACTCCCTTGTCCATAGGACGTTGCCTTCGAAGTCGTACGCGCGGACGAAAGCGTCGAATTCCCGGTGCGCCGTAGCGCCTGGGAGCGTGCCGTTTGAGCTCCCCACCACGTACACGCCAGACGGAGATGCATCGACGCCAAAGGCGTAGTCGTAGACATCGGTGCCAAACTGGTCGGTCCAGATCGGGGTGCCGCTGAAGTCGTAGCGCTGGATGAAGGCGTCCGGGCGATGGTGGCGGGTCTCCCCCGGAAACGCCGCCGATGTGTAGCCCGTCACGTAGATTCCGGAGCCTTCGATTGCAAGCGCCGTAGCCTCTTCGTTCGCGCGGGTCGCGAACTGTGCGATCCAGTCGAGATCCGCTTCCGGGCGCTCCCCGGCGCGCGGTTCCGTGAGCCGTGTCAGCGGGAGGACGAGCACAAGGACGGACAGGGCGAGTGCGCTCCGTCGGATCGTCAGCGGGCTCGAGTGTTCGATCGGCTGCGACACCGTGATACTCCCCGAGACTCGTCCTTCTCCCGCGAATCCTAGCGACGCCCGTCGTCGGGAATCAACGGCTCGACAGGCGGGCCACTAGTAGCCTTCCTTTCGCACGCCAAGCCTGCTCGGTGTCGATCGCCCGAAGGCGTAGACCCTGCCACCGTTGCCGTCCACCACGTAGGCTGCCACGTCGATGAGCGCCGCACGCAGTGTGATCTTGTGGGCGGCGGACAACCGGTGGCTCCGCGAACACCTGCCGCGCTACCGGTTCATCCGCCAAAGCGTCGCCCGGTTCATGCCCGGCGAGCGGCTGGACGACGCCCTCGCGGCCGCCTCCCGGCTCGCCGTCGACGGCCTGCCGACGACGATCACCGCCCTGGGCGAGAACGTCACGACCCGGGCCGAGGCCGAGCAGGTCCTCGCCGACTACCTCGACGCCTTCACCGCGATCGCCGGCCGAGGGCTCGACACCGAGATCTCGGTGAAGCCGAGCCACCTCGGGCTCGACGTGGACCGCCGGCTCGCCGCGAAGAACCTCGCCCGACTGGCCGAGCGGGCGGCCGAGCTCGGGAGCCGGCTGTGGCTGGACATGGAGTCCCACCGGTACGTCGAGCCGACCGTCGAGCTGTATCGCGAGCTTCGCTCGGCTCGCCCGAACACGGGAATCTGTCTCCAGGCCTACCTGCGACGGACCGCGGGCGACGTCGAGTCGCTCCTGCCGCTCGACCCGTCGATCCGGCTCGTGAAGGGCGCCTACAAAGAGCCCGAGGAGGTCCTGGTCGGAGAGAAGGGCATCGTCGACGAGTCCTATCGGGTCCTCGCGCTCCGGCTGCTCGAGGCGCGCGGTGAGCACGGACGGCTGGTGCTGGGGACGCACGACGTCGACCTGATCGCGCGGATCGAGTCCGACGCCAAGGTCCGGGACATCGGCCGAGACGCGTTCGAGGTGGCGATGCTGTTCGGGATCCGCGCCGCCGATCAGGTCCGGCTCGCGCGCGAAGGGTTCGCCGTGCGAACGCTGATCTCCTACGGCAGCTACTGGTACCCCTGGTTCATGCGACGCATCGCCGAGAAGCCGATCGAGAACACGCTCCTCGCGGTTCGAAACCTGTTCGGTTGATTCGGGTCCGCTGTGACCAAGCTCACAGACGGGGGTGGCAGGGCAGGCTAGCCTCGAACACATGTTCGTTTCTCCGGAAAACCCCGCGTTGATCCGCGAGCTCGACGCGGCGCATGCGCGCCTCGGCGGCGAGCACCGCGAGCTGCTGCGCCTGATTGCCGAGGTGGACCGATCGGAGGCGTGGCGCGACTTCGGCGCGCGCGATGCGGCCCACTGGCTCTCGATGCGCTACGGCGTCTCCCAGTGGAAGGCACGACGGTGGATCGGTGCCGCACTCGCGCTCCGTGGTCTGCCGGTGCTAGCCGATGCCCTGGCGCGAGGCGAGCTCGGCATCGACAAGGTTGTCGAGCTCGCCCGGTTCGTGACCCCCGAGACGGAGGTTCGCCTCATCGCGTGGGCGAAGAGGGCTTCGTGCGCCGCGGTCCGCCACCGTGGCGACCTGGAGGCTCGAGCCTCGCGCGAGGAGGTGCTCGATGCCGAGCGCGAACGCTCCCTCACCTGGTGGTTCTTCGACGAGGGCCGCCGGTTCGGACTCGAGGCCGAGCTCCCCGCGGCGCAGGGTGCGATCGTGGCCAGGGCGCTCCAGCGGCTGAGCCGGACCATCCCGCACATGCCCGACGAGCAGGACGAGGTGTTCGCCCCCGCGCGCCGGGCCGACGCGCTCGTCGCGCTGTGCTCGGCGCGGATCGCCGATGACCCCGATCCCGATCTGGCTACGGTTGTCGTCCACGCGCAGGCGCGGGGTCTCGCGGATGGCACCGGGGGATGTGAGGTTGAGGACGGTCCGGTGATCCACCCGGAGACGGCACGGCGCCTGCTCTGCAACGCCCGGGTGCAGACGGTGATCGAGGACGTGCGCGGCAACGTGCTCGACTTCGGCCGCATGAGCAGGGAGCCCTCGGCGGCGATGGTGCGCCAGGTTCGCTATCGCGACCGCGAGTGCACCTTCCCCGGGTGCGGCGCACGCAGGTTCACGGAGGCCCATCACATCGTGTGGTGGCGCCACGGCGGGCGCACGGACCTGAGCAATCTGCTCCTGATCTGCTCGTTCCACCACCGCCTCGTCCACGAGCTCGGCTGGTCCGTCCGGCGCGAGGCCGAGGGCGAGGTCGGTTGGTTCCACCCCGACGGCATTCGCTACCTGGCCGGTCCGTCACCAGGCGCACCCGCCGGGGCACGGCTCCTCGACTCGGCCGTGAGCTGAGCGGTGGCTAGGGAGCATTCGAGACCGCGTAGCGGAAGCACGACGCCACGTGGTCGTTGACGAGCCCGCAGGCCTGCATGAACGCGTAGCAGACCGTCGGCCCCACGAACCGGAAGCCGCGCCGCTTCAGGTCCTTGCTCATCGCCTTGGACTCGGCGGTCTCGGACGGGATGTCGGACAGGCGCTTTCGCCGCCCGACGATCGGGCGGCCGTCGACGAACGACCACAGGTACGCGTCGAGCGAGCCGAGCTCGCGACGCACGTCGAGCACCGCCCTCGCGTTCGCGACCGCGGACTCGACCTTCAGCCGGTTCCGGACGATTCCTGGGTCCAGCAGCAGCCGCTCGACCTTCGCCGGGGAGAAGCGTGCGACCTTCGCGGCTTCGAAGTTCGCGAACGCCTTGCGATATCCCTCGCGCTTGTTGAGGATCGTCGACCACGAGAGGCCGGCCTGGGCGCCCTCGAGCACGAGCATCTCGAAGAGGTGACGGTCGTCGTGCGACGGCACGCCCCACTCCTGGTCGTGGTAGGCGAGGTAACGGGCGTCGTTGAGAGGCGCCCACTCGCAGCGGGTGACGGCCTTCGGCATCGCCCGGACGCTAGCATCGGCCTCCGACATGGGCGTTCCGTGGTGGTCACGGCCGGGGCTCGAGGTGCGCGGTGGGCGGCTCCACGTGGCCGGACGCGACGCCGACAAGATCGCCCGCGAACACGGGACGCCCGTGTTCGCCTACGACCTCGTTCGGATCCAGGAGCAGGCTCGGACGCTCGAGGCGTCGTTCGAGCGGGCCGGCGCTCGTTTCCTGCTGCGTCTGGCGATCAAGGCGCAGCGAGATCCCCACGTGATGGCGTTCGTTCGTGCCCTCGGTTCCGTGGGGATCGACGCCTGCTCGCCCGGGGAGGTGCGCCACGCCCTCGCCCACGGATGGAGCGCCGCGGAGATCAGCTTCACCGGGACGAACGTCTCCGAGCGCGACCTGGACGTCCTGCTCGACACCGGCGTCCACGTGAATGTCGACCTCCTGTCTCAGCTCGAGCGATGGGGCCGGCGCGCGCCGGGCTCGAACGTCGGGCTGCGCGTCAATCCGCGGGCGGGAGCCACGCGGAGCGCGGAGGCCGGAACGGCGCCTCACGAGTCGCTGTACGCAGGTACGAGGCCGACGAAGTTCGGCGTCTTTCCCGAGCAGCTCGACGAGGCGCTCGAGATCGCGACGAAGCACGACCTTCGGCTGGACACGGTGCACGTCCACACCGGAGACGGGTTCCTCACCGAGGATCTCCCGCGCTTCGAGGTCGCCGTCGAGCGCGTCGCGGCCATGGCGCAGCGAGTCCTCGACGCCGGGCACCCGCTCGCTGAGGTGAACCTGGGCGGTGGGCTCGGCGTGCCCCAGGTCGCCGGCGACGAGCCGCTGGAGGCGGACGCGCTCGCGGCGATGGTGGTTCGGCACCTGAGACCGCTCGGCGTCGCGCTCTCGCTCGAGCCCGGCGACTACCTGTGCAAGGAGATGGGCGTGCTGCTCGCCGAGGTCGTCACCGTCGAGGAGCGCGACGGAACCTGGTTCGCCGGCGTCGACGCGGGGTACAACGTCGCGCCGGAGCGGTTCATCTACGGCTCGACGTTCCCGATCGTCCGCTGCGCAGCCGGCGAGGGACCGACGCGCACCTACACGATCGCCGGCAACATCAACGAGGGCCCGGACCATTGGGCCGAGGATGCCGAGCTTCCCCTCCTCGCCGAGGGCGACGTCGTCGCCGTCCTCAATGTCGGGTCCTACAACCAGTCGATGCACCTGGACCACTGCCTGCGGCCTCCCGCGGGCGTGGTCGCGTTCGCCGATCGGATCTGAGCTATCGGGTGCGCGGGAAGCCGAGATCCACGGTGCTCGTCGTGGGGTCGGGCCAGCGCTGCGTCACGACCTTGCCTCGGGTGTAGAACTGCACGCCCTCGGGCCCGTACATGTGGTGGTCGCCGAACAGGGACGACTTCCACCCGCCGAACGAGTAATAGGCGACCGGCACGGGGATCGGGACGTTGACGCCGACCATCCCGGCCGGAGCGTCGAAGATGAACTGCCGGGCCGCCCCGCCGTCTCGCGTGAAGATGGCGACACCGTTGCCCCACGGGTTGTCGTTCACCAGGCGCACGGCTTCCTCGTACGTCTGGGCGCGAACGACCGACAGGACCGGTCCGAAGATCTCGTCCCGGTACGCGTCCATGCCGGGCGTGACGTCGTCTAGGAGCGAGGCGCCCAGGAAGAACCCCGGGCTGTCCTTGTAGAGCGGATGCTCGCGGCCGTCGGCGATGGCGCGAGCGCCCTGCGCCGGCCCGCTGTCCAGGTACGAGGCGACCCGGTCGCGGTGCTCGCGCGTGATGAGCGGGCCCATCTCGGATTCGGGGTCGAGTCCCGGTCCCACCTTCACCTTCGGGAGGCGGTCGGCGATCGCGTCGACGACCGAGTCGGTGACCTTGCCGACGCTCAGCAGGACGGAGATGGCCATGCACCGCTCGCCGGCCGAGCCGTACCCGGCCGAGACGGCGGCGTCGGCCACCATGTCCACGTCGGCGTCGGGCAGCACGATCATGTGGTTCTTCGCGCCGCCGAGCGCCTGCACGCGTTTCCCGTTCGCCGTGCCCGTCGTGTAGATGTACCGGGCGATCGGGGTGGAGCCCACGAAGCTGACCGCCTCGATGTCGGGGTGCTCGAGGATCGCGTCGACGGCGACCTTGTCGCCCTCGACGACGTTGAACACCCCGTCGGGCAGGCCGGCGTCGGCGAACAGGTCGGCGAGCGCGAGCGCGGCGCCCGGGTCCTTTTCCGAGGGCTTCAGGACGAACGTGTTGCCGCAGGCCATCGCGTTCGCGCACATCCAGATGGGCACCATCGCCGGGAAGTTGAACGGGGTGATGCCCGCGACGACGCCGAGCGGCTGACGGATCGAGTAGACGTCGATCCCGGTCGAGACCTGCTCGGAGAACTCGCCCTTCAGCAGGTTCGGGATGCCGGTCGCGTACTCGACGTTCTCGAGACCGCGCTGGACCTCGCCCATCGCGTCCGAGAGCACCTTGCCGTGCTGGGACGTGAGGACCTTCGCGACCTCGGCCTTGCGCGCGTCCAGGAGCTCGCGGATCCGGAACATGATCTCGGCGCGCTTGGACAGGGAGGTGGCGCGCCACATCGGGAAGGCCTCGCGGGCGGCCTGGACCGCGGCGTCGACCTCGGCGACGTCGGCGAAGTCGACCTCGTGCGTCTGCTCGCCCGTCGCGGGGTCGTACACGGGCCCTCGACGCCCCGATTCGCCCGGGACGTGCTTGCCGCCGACGTAGTGGCCGATCCGGTCCATGGCGCCTCGCTCCTTCTCGGGATCTCACCGCGGATAGTAGCGAGCCGCCCGCCGGTCGGGCTCGCCCCGGCGCTCGGGGCTAGACTGCCGCCCTCGGCAGGGAAGGGGAACCGATGAGCGAGCTCACCGCCGACGAGATCGTCGATCTCTGTCTCCGACACACGCTGTACGACTGGCAGCAGCAGGGGAGCACGAGGCCGATCGCGGTCGCCTCGGCGCGCGGCTCGGAGTTCTTCACGGTCGAGGGCAAGCGGTACCTGGACTTCAACAGCCAGCTCATGGGGGTGAACATCGGGCACGCCGACCCGCGCGTCGCCGAGGCGATCGCGGAGCAGGCGAGGGTCCTGCCGTACATCAGCCCGTTCATGGCCACCGAGGTCCGGGCCAAGCTCGGGCGCAAGCTCGCCGAGCTCATGCCGGGCGACCTCGACAAGGTCTTCTTCACGCTCGGAGGCGCCGAGGCCAACGAGAACGCGATCCGCATCGCGAAGGCGGTCACCGGCCGGCACAAGATCCTCGCGCGCTACCGCTCGTACCACGGCGCGACCTACGCGACGGTCACGCTCACCGGCGACCCGCGGCGATGGGGCAACGAGCCGGGCATGCCGGGCGTCGTGCACGTCCTGGATCCATACCACGGGACCAGACGTGGGAGCGACGACGCCGAGACCGCGCTCGCCTACCTCGAGGAGACGATCATGCTCGAGGGGCCGTCGACGATCGCCGCGTTCATCCTGGAGCCCGTCACGGGCACGAACGGCATCCTGATCCCGCCCGAGGGGTACCTCCAGGGCGTGCGCGAACTCTGCGACCGCCACGGCATCCTGCTGATCGCCGACGAGATCATGTCGGGATTCGGACGGACCGGGGAGTGGTTCGCGGTGAACCACTGGGGCGTGGTCCCCGACATCATCACGATGGCCAAGGGGCTCACCTCGAGCGCGGTCCCGTTGGGGGCGGTCGGCCTTCGCCCGGACGTCTATCGGTACTTCGACGAGCACGTCTACTGGGGCGGCCTCACGTACAACTCGCACCCGCTCGGGCTCGCCGCGGCGCTCGCGACGATCCGCGTGTACGAGGAGGACGGCTTGATCGAGCACTCCCGGAAGATGGGCGAGGTAATGGCGCGCCATCATCAGGAGCTCCGCGACAAGCACCCGAGCGTCGGGCCGGTGCGCAACATCGGGCTGTTCGGCATCGTCGAGCTGGTGCGCAGCCGCGACTCGATGGAGCCCCTGGCGCCCTTCAACGGCGCCAGCGACGAGATGAAGGCGGTCGGCAAGCTCCTGGACGAGCGGGGCCTGTTCACGATGGTGCGATGGAACGGCATCATGACCAACCCGCCGCTCTGCATCACCGAGGAGCAGCTCGCCGAGGGCTTCGGGATCATCGACGAGGCCCTCGCGATCGCCGACGCCGCGATCGCGTAGCCGCCGGATGAAGCGCGAGCTCCAGGGCGGGTACGAGCTCGACGACGACCGGAGCCGGATCGACGTCGACGCCGTCCACGAGGTGATCACGACGTCGTACTGGGCGACGGGAAGGCCACACGGGACGATGGCGCGCCTGATCGCCGACGCCGCGCGCGTGGTCGGGCTCTATCACGGCGCCGCGCAGGTCGGATTCTGCCGGATCGAGTCCGACGCCGAGAAGTTCGCGTTCCTGTTCGACGTCTACGTCCTGCCCGAGCACCGCGGACGCGGGCTCGGGGTCGAGCTCGTTCGCGAGGCCGTCGACCGGGGTCCGCACGCCGATCTCGCCTGGTATCTCAAGACCAGCGACGCGCATGGCCTTTACGAGAAGTTCGGCTTCGGGCTGCCGGATCCGGAACGGACGATGGAGCGCCCGCCCGCCGGAATACGAAAGCCTCTCGAACCGTCGTTACTCCCGGAGGGGGAGTAGTCCCATTGGGAAGAGGGATCCGAGCGAGAAGGAGGACACGATGTCGGAGACGGAGACCGGGGTCCAGCTGCCGCCCGCCGGGACGTGGGCGTTCGACAAGAACCACACGACGGTTGAGTTCGTGGCCCGCCACATGCTGACGAAGATCCGGGGCCGCTTCAACGAGTACGACGGGAAGGTCGTGATCGCGGAGCGCCCCGAGGACTCGTCCGTGGAGGTGGAGATCGACGCGGCGAGCATCGAGACGAGGACGGTCATGCGCGACGACCACCTGCGCAGCGCCGACTTCCTGGAGGTCGAGAAGTACCCCAAGCTCACCTTCAAGAGCACCGAGATCCGCCCGACGGGGGGCACCACCTTCGAGATCGTCGGCGACCTCACGATCAAGGACGTCACGCGCCAGGTCGTGCTCGATTCGGAGTTCGTGGGAACCGGTCCGGGCCCGATGCCGGACTCACCGCCGAAGGCGGCGTTCTCGGCCTCGACCGAGATCGACCGCGAGGACTGGGACATCACCTGGAACGTGGCGGTCGAGATGGGTGGCTGGCTCGTCGCCAAGAAGGTCCGGATCGAGATCGAGACCGAGCTCGACCTCCAGCAGGAGGCGCCGTCGGCGTAGCATCGCCCGCGTGCGAGTCGCGCTCTGCCAGGCGAACTGCGGCGAGGACGTCGCGGCGAACGAGGCCCAGGTGTTCGGGCTGCTCGAGGAGGCCGCGGCCGCCGGAGCGGACCTGGCCGCGCTCCCGGAGGTCTGGCCCCGCCAGGGCTCCGCGCCGCAGATGCGGGCGGCCGCGGAGCCGCTCGACGGCCCGCGCGTCGCCCGCCTCGCCGAGTTCGCCGATGCCCACCGGATGTGGGTACATGGCGGAAGCGTCCTCGAGCTCGACGGGGAGCGCGTGTTCAACACGAGCGTGCTCTTCGACCGCGACGGAGAGCTGGTCGCGACCTACCGCAAGATCCACCTGTTCGACGCGGACCCGCCGGGCGCCGTCCCGAGCCGGGAGTCCCACCTGTTCACGGCCGGCGACCAGGTCGTCACGGCCGACACCGAGTTCGGCCGCCTGGGCCTGTCGATCTGTTACGACCTGCGATTCCCGGAGCTGTACCGGGAGCTCGTGGTGCTCGGGGCCACGATCGTGTTCGCGCCCGCGGCGTTTCGCCACGAGACCGGGAAGGACCACTGGGACGTCCTGCTCCGTGCCCGCGCGATCGAGGATCAGGCGTTCGTGGTCGCGGCCGCCCAATGGGGGACCTGGGGTCCGCCGGGCCGCGAGCGCCGGAACTTCGGGAACAGCCTGGTGGCCGACCCGTGGGGGCGAGTGATCGCCCGCGCACCGGACGGCGTCGGGGTCACGCTCGTCGAGCTCGACCTCTCGGAGGTCGGCCGGGTGCGGGAGGCCCTGCCCGCCCTGCGCCACCGCCGCCTGAACCCGATCTGCTAGTCACGACGGGCCATCCTGCCTAGGCGTTTCCGGGGTTTCGCGTTCAGTTCCGGGGGTATTTCTGCCGATAACCACCCTCGAAGGGTTGGTCCCGAAACGGCAAACCGCCGGCAACGGCGGGACGCAAAGCTCCGGGCCCTACCGCTCACAAGGAGCGCGGGCGGCCGAGCTGCCGAAGGACCGGGCCTCCACTCGGAGCCCGGCCTGCCGGGACCCTGAACGCGGGAGTCGGGGATGACGCAGGTGCGCAACCGGAGCCGGACGCGGATCGCGGCCGTGCTCCTCCTGTGTTCCTCCCTCCTGCTCTCGGGGGTCGCGACCGACCACGCCCGAGCCGGCGAGACCGCGAGCGATCGTGCACAGATGCTCCGGCTCACGAACCAGGCACGCGAGGACAACGATCGCGACGCCCTGGCGCTGAACCGGACGCTCTCGAGATATGCCCTCCGGCACTCACGCCGGATGGCGGAGGAGGGCGAGCTGTTCCACACGAAGGACCTCGCGGACAAGCTGAAGGGGCTCAACTGGTCGATGGGGGGCGAGAACGTGGGTGTCGCCTCGTCCCTCGACGACGTGCAAGCCGCCTTCATGGGGTCGAAGCCTCACCGGGACAACATCCTGTGTGACGTGTACGACCACACGGCGATCGGGGTCGTGCAGTCAGACGGGAACCTCTGGGTGACGGTCATCTTCTACGGCTAGCCCCTCCCGACCTAGCTGTAGATCAGGAAGCGCCCCGGCCGAAGGGCCGGGGCGCTTCGCCTTTCCGATCGGTCAGGCGCGCCCGAGGTCCTCGGGCGCGTCGACGTCGATGGGGGCGTCTCCGCCGACGTCGACCTCCTCGACGAGCTCGGGTCGCATCGCGATCAACGCGCGGGCCCCGACGTCGCCCTCGAGGCTCGACACGTCGGGCCAGAGCTCGCGCGCGATGAGGGCCGGTCCCGGCCCGGTGCGAAACGCCAGCCGGACGATCGGCCGTCGGCGCGCGCCGAACGCGTCGAGCAGTGCCCGTACGTGTTGGGATGTGACGCCCGGCTGATCGCCGAGCAGCACGACCGCGGCCTCGCTGGAGGGGTCGGCGTGCTCGAGCCCGACGGCGAGCGAGGACGCCATCCCGCTCGAGTGGGCAGGGTTCACAACCCACCTGCCGATGCCGGGCAGGCGCACGGCGGTCCGGACGCGCTCGGCGTCGTGGCCGAGGACCAGGATGACCTCGTCGACGCCCGCTTCGGTGGCCGCGTCGATCGCGTGCTGGGCGAGCGGCTTGCCGCGGATCTCCGCGATCTGCTTCGTCCCGCCGAAGCGCGTGCCGGCCCCGGCGGCGAGGACGATCGCGCTGATCACGCCTTGCGCTTGCCGAACAAACGCGCGAAGAAGCCCTTGATCGCCGCCCACATGGCCGAGAGGCCCAGCGAGAGACCCGAGATGGGTTTGGCCTTCACCGGGGCCGCGGCGGGCGGTTCGGCCGCCGGCGCTCCGGCCGCGGCCGGTGCCGCTCCCACCGGGCTCACGCTCTCGGCGCGCAAGGTGGCCTCGAGGCACTCCGCGAACTGGGCCGTCAGCTTCTTGCTCACCTCGGGCAGCAGCCCGCGCGAGAGCTGTGCGACGGCGCCGGTGAGCTGGATGTTCGCGATCATCTTCACCGTGGTGTGCCCATCTCCGGGCTCGAGCCAGCTGGTCACGCTCGCGTTCGCCGCCCCCTTGCCCTTCTGCTCCATGCCCTTGGCGCTCAGCACGGCGCGATGCGCGTCCTCGTCTCGCTCCGTCATCGCGACCGTGCCCGCGAAGGAGAGCGAGACGGGGCCAAGCTTCATGAGCACCTTGCCCTTCCACGTGTGGTCGTCGACCGTCTCGGTGAGCTCGGCGCCGGGCATGCACGGCGCGATGCGCTCGACGTCCAGCAGGTACGACCAGACCTGCTCGATGGGCGCGGGGACGGTGAACTCGTTCTCGATCTGCACGCGGATCTCCCTCGGGCGCGGGCGGTTTCGCGGAGCCTACCGCTCGCCCGCTGGTCGTGCCGGGGAGTGACGGTCGTGGATCGGACCGGGACGATCCCGAAGGAAGCCCGCGCCACGCTCGCGCTTGACCGCGACGATCTCGGCGCAGATCGCGGCGGCGATCTCCTCGGGGCCCTCGGCGCCGAGGTCGAGGCCGGCCGGGCCGCGGAACCGCTCGAGGTCCTTATCGTCGATCTCGACGCCCTCCTCGCGGAGCTCGTCCAGCAGGCGCTGCGTGCGGACGCCGGGGCCGAGCATCGCGATGAACCGGGCGGGCGAGGACAGGAGCGAGCGAACGTACTCCTTGTCTCGCAGGAAGTTGTGGGTCATCACGACGACGAAGGTCCGCTCGTCGACGGGGGCGACCTCGGCCATCTTGTCCGGGCGCTCGACGAGGACGAAGTCCGCCGCCTCGGGGAAACGCTCGCGATTCAGGAACTCGCGGCGGTCGTCGACCACCACCGGGCTCCAGCCGAGCGCCGCCGCCTGCTTCACGAGCGGCGCCGCGTCGTGCCCGGCGCCGCAGACGAGGAGCCGGAGCGGCGGCTCGAGTACCTCGACGAACGCCCGCACCCCGTCGGCGAGCTCGCGGATCTCGCTCCGCTCGCGGGCGATGAGCTCGAGGCCCGCCTCGCGCGCCCCAGCGTCCAGCGCCGGGTCGCCGAACGAGCGCTCGAGGGTTCCGTCGGGCCGGACGAGGACTCGATCGCCCTGAGACACGCCGTCCGCGCTCGAGTCCAGGATCGTGACCATGCAGATCGGCCGCTCCTCCTCGAGCGCGATCCGGAGCGCGCCCGCGACCTCGGCCGCCTTGTCGGCCGGCTCGACGAACAGCTCGAACGCGCCGTTGCAGCCGAGACCCCAGCCCCAGACCGCGTCGTCGTCGGCCGTGAGGTCGAACGAGACGATCCGGGCCATCCCCTCGCGCATCACGATCTTCGCGACGTCGGCCACGTCGTTCTCGAGGCAGCCGCCCGAGATGTTCCCGACCAGCTCGCCCTCCTCCGGAACGAGCAGGCGCGCGCCCGGGCGGCGATAGGTCGAGCCGCGCACGGCGACGATCGTGGCGAGCGCGAGCTTCTCCCCTCGGGCCGACAGCGACTCGATCGCCGACAGGACGTCGGTCAGCTCGCTCATCGCGACCGATGGTACGCCCTGACGCGACGGCCAGGGTCCTCGTGCTCGCCCTCGAAGGGGAAACCCTGACAGCATCGGGGCAGCGTTTGGGGGTCCTCGTGCATCCATGGACCATGCGAGCAGAGGGTGAGGTCGTGCCGTTCCCCTCGGAACGCGTCGAGGCATGGGCCCGCTTCGACACGTTCTTCGAGGAGGAGCACGAGCGCCTCTACAAGGCCCTCTACTTCGTGACCGGGAACCGCCACGACGCGGAGGAGCTGATGCAGGACGCGTTCCTGCGCCTCTGGGAGCGGTGGGGCGAGATCGGCCAGATCGACGATCCGACCGGCTACCTGTTCCGCGTCGCCCTGAACGGGTTCCGGATGCGCCGGCGCCGAGCGGCGATGGCGGTCCGGAAGGTGATCCCGGTCCCGGAGCGGCGGGATGCGTTCCTCGACGCGGAGATGCGCGCGGACGTGCGACGGCTCCTGCTCGAGGTCACCCCGCGTCAGCGGGCCGCCCTCCTGCTCGTGGACCTGCTCGGGTATCCGGCCGAGCAGGCGGCGCGCATCCTGCGCGTGCGTCCGTCCACGGTACGGGCCCTGGCAAGCAAGGGTCGCCGGGCCCTCCGAGCCCTGGAAGGAGCGCGGGATGCCTGAAGTGCAGGAGGTGTTCCGAATGGCCACGCAGAAGGTTCAGCCGGACCCGGGGGCGCTCGAACGGCAGCATCGAGACCAGCGCCGGAGCGTCCGGAGGAAGAAGACCGCCGTGTTCGCCCTGGTTGCCGCGATCGTGATCGTGGGGGTCGTGATCGGGATCAACGCCCTGCCGAGCGACGACTCCCAGCCGGCAACCGGATCCACTCCGACGCCGGTTCCGACCCCGACGCCCATCCCATCGCTGCCCGAAGGCGCTCTGGAGCCCGGGACGTATGTCCTCAGCGCGGTCGATCCCGACTTCGACGCGGCGTACCGCATCACCATCAGGGTTCCGAGCGGTTACGAGGGCCTCTTTGGATGGATGGTCAGCGGACCCAACACGAACCTGAACTCTGGGGTCGTGAACAACGTCTTCACCGATCCGTGCCATTGGAGCGGCACGCTCCTCGACCCACCGGTGGGGCCGCGGGTGGATGATCTCGTCGCCGCCATGGCAAACCAGCCGGGTCACGCGACGACGCCGACCGACGTGACCCTCGACGGGTACGCCGGGAAGCAGATGGAGCTCACGACACCCGCCGATTTCGCCGACTGCGACCAGGGCCAGATCCGAAGCTGGACCTTCGCCCCCGGTGAGTCGGACTACAGGAGCCACGAGCCCGGTGACCACAGCCTGCTGTGGATCCTGGACGTCGACGGCGTTCGGCTCGTGCTCGAAGCTGCGTACGCCCCCGGGGCGTCGGCGCAGGACCGAGCCGAGATCCTCCAGATGGTGGAGTCCGATTCGAATCGATCCTCGGTAGGAGGCCAGGGGAGTAGGGCGCCGCAGCCAGCGCCCTACTCCTCCTGCCGTCGGCACTCCCGAGGGTTCGCTACTGCAGCGCCGTCTGACCCGCGTACGTCGTCGGCTCCTCCTCGAAGCGCTGGAGGCACCCCGCCGAGCAGAAGTAGTAGGTCGTTCCTTCGTGGACCGACCGATAGCGCGCCGAGGCCACGTCGACCGTCATCCCGCAGACGGGATCGATCTCCTCGTGGCTGGGGAGCTCGGCCGGGGGCGCGGCTTCGAGGTGGCCAGCCGCCCGCTCCCGGACGAGCTCGGCGAGGATCGCGACGGCGATCTCCTCGTGCGCGATCCTTCCGAGGTCGATGCCCGCGGGCGCGTGCACGCGCGCGAGGACGTCGTCGGAGACCCCTCGATCCCGCAGGTAGCCGAGCACCGCCTCGGCGCGCTTGCGCGAGGCGACGAGCCCGACGTACCCGGCCGAGGTCGCGAGCGCTCGCTCGAGCGCGTCCTCGTCGTAGTGGCCCTGGGTGGCGACGACGACGAAGGAGCGTTCCCCGACGTCCGCGGCCTCCAGGTCCAGCGTCGTCAGCACTCGCCCGGCGTCCGGGTAGTCCCCGGCCGACCCGCCCTCGTCGACGACGACCGTGCGCCAGCCGAGCGCGCCGGCCATCGTGGCGAGCGTCGCCACGGCGGGGGAGCGTCCGATCACGACGAGCTGCGGCTGCGGCAGGACCGGTTCCACGTAGACCTCCAGGGCTCCCTCGCTCTGACACGCGATCGGCACCGTCACGACGCCCTCGCGGCCCCTCGCCGCGAGTTCCTCGGGCGGCCCGAGGAACAGGAGGCGGGGCGAGCCCTCCTCGAGCGCCCGGAGCGCCTCACGGATCACGGTGGGCTCCGCGCACGCCCCGCCGAGCCATCCCCGCACCCGGCGGTCGGGCGTGATCAGCGCCGTCGAGCCCTCCTTGCCGGAGGACGGCGCCCGCCGCCACACGACGGTCGCGAGCACGAACGCCTCGCCGCGCGCCGACAGGTCGTTCGCGAGCGCGAGGACGTTCGGTCTCAAGCGGTGGCCTTTCGCCGCCTGGATCGCCTCCCAGACCTTCCCCGACGTGAGCGGCATGTCGATGTTCCGGACGCCGAGATGCCACAGCGCGTCGATCACCGCGTTCACGAACGCGGCCGGCGAGCCAACCGTCGCCGACTCGCCCACGCCCTTCGCGCCGATCGGGTGGTGCGGCGACGGCGTCACCGTCGTCCCGAGCTCGAACTTGGGCGTCTCCCATGCCGTTGGCAGCAGGTAGTCGGTGAAGTTGGAGCCGATGCAGTTGCCGTCCTCGTCGAACGTGATCTGCTCCATCTTGGCGATGGCGAACCCCTCGCACAGGCCGCCGTGGATCTGTCCCTCGACGATCATCGGGTTGATCCGCACGCCGCAGTCGTCCACGGCCACCATCCGGTCGACCTTCCACTCGCCGGTCTCCGCGTCGACCTCGACGACGACCGCGTACGTCCCGAACGGGAACGTCAGGTTCGGCGGGTCGTAGTAGGTCACGCCCTCCAGGCCGGCCTCCATGCCGGCGGGGAAGTTCGTGTAGGCGGCGAACGCGCAGTCCTGGATCGTCTTCACCTGGTCGGGGGCGCCCTTCACGAAGAACTTCCCCTTCTCGTACTCGATGTCGTCCTCGGAGACCTCGAGCAGGTGCGCGGCGAGCTTCTTCGCCTTGTCCCGGATCTTCCGGGCCACGAGGGCCGTCGCCGCCCCCACGGTCGGCGTCGAGCGCGACGCGTAGGTGCCGAGCCCGTAGGGCGTGTTGTCCGTGTCGCCGTGCATGACCTTGATGTCCTCGGGCTGGATCCCGATCTCCCCGGCCACGATCTGGGCGAACGTCGTCTCGTGGCCCTGCCCCTGCGTCTTGGAGCTGATCTTCAGGATCGCCTTGCCGGTCGGGTGCACCCGCAGCTCGGCGCCGTCGTTCATCTTCAGGCCGATGATGTCGTAGGTGTGGCTCGGGCCGGCCCCGACGACCTCGGTGAAGCTGGCGAGCCCGATCCCGAGCAGGCGGCCCTGGGCTCGCGCCTCGGCCTGCTCCTTGCGGAGCGCGTCGTAGCCGACGGTCTCGAGCGCGAGGTCCATCGCGCCGTGGTAGTCGCCCGAGTCGTACTCGAACCCGGTCACGCTCGTGTACGGGAACTGGTCCTTGCGGATGAAGTTCTTCTTCCGGATGTCGGCGGGGTCCATGCCGAGCTCGTACGCCGCGTTCTGGACGAGGCGCTCGATCATGTAGGAGGCCTCGGTCACGCGGAAGGAGCATCGGTACGCCACCCCGCCGGGCGCCTTGTTCGTGTACGCGCCGGTCGCCGAGACGTGCGCCGCGGGCATGTCGTAAGAGCCCGTCACGATGTGGAACAGGCCGACCTTGAACTTCGAGGGCTGCGCGTCGGCGAAGAACGCGCCCTCGTCGGCGAGCAGCGAGACCCGCAGGCCCTTCATCGTGCCGTCGCGCGAGAGCGCCATCTCGCCGTGCATGTGGTAGTCGCGCGCGAACCCGGTCGAGATGAGGTTCTCGGTCCGCTCCTCGATCCACTTCACCGGATGGCCGAGCAGCAGCGAGGCGGCGGTCGCGACCACGTAGCCGGGGTAGACGGGCACCTTGTTGCCGAAGCCGCCCCCGAGGTCGGGCGAGATGATCCGGATGTTCTCCTCGGGCAGGCCGGCGACAAGGGCGAAGACGGTCCGGATCGCGTGGGGCGCCTGCGAGGTCATGTAGATCGTCGCCTGGCCGGTCGCGGGGTTGATGTCGGCGATGCACCCGCAGGTCTCGACCGGGGCGGGGTGCGATCGCGGGTAGAAGGTATCGAGGCTCACGACGACCTCGGCCCCGCCGAAGGCGGCGTCGGTCGCCTCCTTGTCACCGCTCTCCCAGTCGTAGATGTGGTTGGTGGTCTGGCCCTCCTTGTCGGTGCGGATCACCGGCGCGTCGGCCTCGAGCGCGCGCTGGGGCGTGACGATCGGCTCGAGCGGCTCGTAGTCGACGTCGATCAGCTCCAGGGCGTCCTTGGCGATGTACGGGTCGGTCGCGATGACGGCCGCGACCTCCTGTCCCTGGAACCGCACCTTGTCGGTGACGAGGACGGCCTCCGTGTCCCCGGAGAGCGTCGGCATCCAGGCCAGGTTGTGCTGCGCCATCAGCTCGCCGGTCACGACGGCGATCACGCCCGGAAGGGCGCTTGCCCGCGACGTGTCGATCCCCTTGAGGGTCGCGTGCGCGAACGGGCTCCGCAGGATGGCCATGTGCAGCATCCCGGGCAGCTTGAAGTCGTCGATGAAGGTGCCCTTGCCTCGGATCAGCCGGTCGTCTTCCTTGCGCTTGACGCTGTGCCCGATCCCGCGGATCTCTTCGGCGTCGGTCGCCATGGGTGCCCCTCTCTCAGCTCGCGGCCATCGTTCGGCCGGCGGTCTGGATCGCCTTCACGATGTTCATGTAGCCGGTGCAGCGGCAGAGGTTGCCCGAGATCGCCCACCTGACCTCGTCGTCGGTCGGCGACGCATTGCGTTCGAGCAGCGCCTTACCGGTGAGCATCATCCCCGGCGTGCAGAACCCGCACTGGAGGCCGTGTTCCTCCTTGAAGGCGGCCTGGATGGGGTCGAGCGCCCCGGCGTTCAGCAGGCCCTCGACCGTGCCGACCTCGCGCCCGTCCGCCTGCACGGCGAAGAGCGTGCACGACTTCACCGGCGTGCCGTCGAGCAGGACCGTGCACGCCCCGCAGCTCGTCGTGTCGCACCCGATGTGGGTGCCCGTCAGCTCCAGGTCCTCGCGGATGAAGTGGACGAGGAGCCTTCGCGCCTCGACGTCCGCGCTCTGCGCGGCGCCGTTGACCGTGACCGTGATCTGCATCGTCGTCTCCTTACTCCAGTCAGGCCGCTCGGGCCGTCTCGACCGCGCGGGAGAGCCCGCGGCGGACGTACACCTCGACCATGTGTCGCTTGTACTCGGCCGAGCCGCGGACGTCGCTGACGGGGTCGGCCACGGCCGCGGCGAGGCGCCCGGCGTTGGCGTAGGCGTCCTCGTTCGGCTCGGCGCCGGCGAGGGCCTGTTCGGCCTCGGCCGCCCGGAGGTTCTTCGAGCCGACGCCGGTCAGGCCGATGCCGGCCCGACGGATCGTCCCGCCCTCGAGCTCCACCTGCACCGCGACGCCGACCGTCGCGAAGTCGCCGATCTTGCGCTCGAGCTTCAGGTACGCCCCCCCGAGCGAGCCGCTCGGGAGCGGGACCCGGACCTCCGTGAGGATCTCGTCGGCCTCCATCGCGGTCGTGAAGATGTCGACGAGGAAGTCCGAGACCGCCACCTCGCGCTCGCCCCGGGCGCTGGTGAGCGCGACGCTCGCGCCGGCCGCGAGCATGGCCGAGCCCCAGTCGCCCGCCGGATCGGCATGCGCGAGCGAGCCGCCCACGGTCCCCAGGTTTCGCACGAGCGGGTCGGCGATCTGTGGCGCCGTCGAGGCCAGCAGCGGGTGGCGCGCGGCGATGACGTCGGAGCCCGCCATCTGGTTGTGCCGGACGAGGGCGCCGATGCGCAACGACCCGTTCGTCGCCTCGAGCCCGTCCAGCCCGGGGATGTGGTTGATGTCGACGAGGTGCGCGGGCGCCGCGAAGCGGAGCTTCATCACGGGGATGAGGCTCTGGCCGCCGGCGAGGACCTTGGCGTCCTCCAGCGAGCTCAGCAGGCCGAGGGCGTCCTCGAGCGAGCTTGGTCGGTGGTACTCGAACCGTGCAGGAAGCATGCGGAACCTCCCGTCGTGGATCCGAGGCCGCGACGTGCGGCAAGACGGCACAGGCGGCATCGCTTGGCGGTCGAGCCGCCCGCGAGCGCGTGGTGGTTGGACATGTGGGACACGGGTTTCAATGACGACTACGCGCGAGACGCAGTCGCGGATGGAACATCACACAGCGTCCTGGGATGGGTCAAGTGCGGTAGGACGCATCTGGGACTCGGCGGTAATGTCGGGCCGATGGCGTCCAACCGGGGGTTCTGGAAGGTTCTCCTGGCGATGGGCGCCGGTGGGATCGCCCTCGTGGTGCTGGTGATCGCCTTCCGGCCGGTGGCGAGATCGGGGGCGGTCGCCTTCGTGCAGCAGAACCTGCGGACCGCCGCATCCGCCGCCCAGCGTGTCGCGGAGGCGGAGGGATCGCTCCAGGGGGCGACGGCGCTCCGGATGGGGGCCGAAGCCGACGTCTCCGACCTCCTGTTCATCGACCCGGACACGAGCTCCAACGACTCGGAGATCGTGAGCGTCCTCGCGACGGAGGTCGCGTGGACCGGCGCCGCCCGGGCCGACACGGGCGACTGCTTCTGGGTTCGCGTCGAGGCAACCGGCGAGACCCTCTACGGTACGGGGACCGACTGCTCCGCCGAGGAGGCGAGTCAGGCGGCACCGGGTGCCTGGCCCGAGCCGTAGCGCGCGGCGCGATTCGCGCGTTTTCCCGGCAACCGCACTACCATCGTTTGATCCTTGACCCGTTTCGACGGAAAGGGGGATCCGTGACGCACGTCTCGGTCACCGTCAACGGGATCGCGCGCGAGGCGGACGTCGAACCGCGCACGCTCCTCGTCTACTTCATCCGGGAGACCCTCGGGCTCACGGGGACGAACGTCGGGTGCGACACCTCCTCCTGCGGCGCGTGCACGGTGCTCCTGGACGGGGAGTCGGTGAAGTCGTGCACGCTGCTCGCCGCGCAGGCCGACGGCCGGGAGGTCACCACGATCGAGGCCATGGCCTCCGACGGCCAGCTCCACCCGATCCAGGAGGCCTTTCATCGCAACCACGGACTCCAGTGCGGCTACTGCACGCCCGGCATGGTCATGGCGGCGGCCAGCTACCTGAAGGAGAACCCCGATCCCACCGAGGAGCAGGTACGAGAGGCGCTCGAGGGCAACCTGTGCCGCTGCACCGGCTACCAGAACATCGTCAAGTCCATCCTCGACGCCTCGGCCACGATGCGCGCCGGGGCGAACGCCTGAGGAGGCGGAATCAGATGGCGAAGACAGCCGAGCGCTACGTCGGGCAGCCGGTCCTCCGGAAGGAAGACGCGGAGTTCCTCACCGGGCAGGCGGGATACACCGACGACATCGCACTTCCGGGGATGCTGTGGATGGCGGTCGTGCGAAGCCCGTTCGCGCACGCCCGCATCACGAAGGTCGACCTGTCGAAGGCCCTGGCCATGAAGGGCGTGGTGGCCGCGTTCTCCGGGCAGGACTTCGAGTGGGCGGGGCCGCTCCTCATGGCCTGGCCGGTGACGGACGACCTCAACAACCCGCCACACTGGCCGCTCGCGAAGGACAAGGCCCGGTACCAGGGCGACGGTGTGGCGGTGGTGGTTGCCGAGTCCCGAGGCCTCGCGGCCGACGCCGCCGAGGCCGTGCAGGTGGAGTACGACCCGCTACCGGCCGTCGTCGACATGGAGGCCGCGCTCGCCGACCGCGCGCCGACGGTCCACGACGAGTTCGGGACGAATCGGTGCTACACGTGGAAGCTCACGAACGGCGACGTCGACAAGGTGTTCGCCGAGGCCCCGGTCGTGGTGAAGCAGCGGAACGTCATCCGCCGGCTGATCGCGAACGCCATGGAGCCGAGATCGATCGTCGTGCAGCCGACGCCCTCTACGGGGCAGTTCACGATGTGGTCGTCGACCCAGATCCCGCACGTGCTTCGGACGGGGATGGCCCTGGCGACCGGGATCTCCGAGTCCAAGTTGCGGGTGATCGCCCCCCGGGTGGGCGGTGGGTTCGGTTCCAAGCTCCAGGTCTACCCGGAGGAGGCCCTGGCGCTCGAGGTGGCCCGGCGGCTCGGGCGCACCATCAAGTGGACCGAGACCAGGACCGAGGGCTACCTCGCGACCCATCACGGCCGCGACCAGATCCAGGACATGGAGATCGCCGCCGACGAGAGCGGGAAGATCCTCGGCTACCGGGCGCGGATCCTCGCGAACATGGGGGCCTACCTCCGGATCATCGCGCCGGGCACGCCCGTGCTCGGCGCCTTCCTGTTCTGCGGCTGCTACGGCGGCGAGGCCTACCAGACCGAGTTCGTCGGCGTCTTCACGAACACCACCCCGGTCGACGCGTACCGCGGCGCGGGCCGTCCCGAGTCGGCGTACGCGATCGAGCACGTCGTCGACGCGCTCGCGCGCCGCGTGGGCAAGGACCCGGTCGAGATTCGGCGGATGAACTTCCTGCCGCCGTTCGACGAGCCGACGCCGTCCATCGGCGGCCTGACGCTCGACTCCGGCAACTATCCGGCCACGCTCGACACGGCCCTGGAGCTCGTCGGGTACGAGGACCTCCGCAAGGAGCAGCAAGCCCGCCGGGAGCAGGGCGAGCGCAAGCAGCTCGGCATCGGCTTCTCGACGTACCTCGAGAACTGCGGATGGGGGCCCTCGAAGATCATCGGGAACGTCCTGAAGTACGCGGGCGGTGGCTGGGAGGCCGCCACCATTCGCTGCCACCCGACCGGCAAGGTCGTCGTGGTCACCGGGACGACGCCGCACGGCCAGGGTGGCCAGACGACGATCGCCCAGCTCGTCGCCGACGAGCTGGGCGTCCCGTTCGACGACATCGAGGTCCTGTTCGGCGACACGGACATCTCGCCGAACGGTTGGGACACGTACGGCAGCCGCGGCAACGCGGTCGGCATGCCGGCCGTCCACCGCGCGGCGCAGAAGATCATCGAGAAGGCGCGGAAGATCGCGGCCCACGAGCTGGAGGTGGCCGTCGAGGACCTGGAGTTCTCGGACGGGCAGTTCTCCGTCCGGGGCGCACCGGGAGTGTCGAGGACCATCCCGGCGCTCGCGTTCTCGTCGTGGACGGCCCACAACCTCCCTGAGGGACTCGAACCGGGCCTCGAGGCGTCCGCCTTCTTCGACCCGGAGAACCTGGTCTTCCCGTTCGGGGCGCACATCTGCGTCGCCGAGGTCGACACGGAGACCGGAGACGTCCGGGTCGTGAAGTACGTAGCGGTCGACGACGTGGGCACGATCATCAACCCGCAGATCGTCGAGGGGCAGGTCATGGGCGGGGTCGTTCAGGGGATCGCCGAGGCGCTCTCCGAGGAGGCGATCTACGACGAGAACGGCTCGCTCATGACGAGCTCGATGGCGAACTACCTGATTCCGGCCGCCTCCGAGGCCCCGAACATGATCGTGGGCCGCCACGAGACGCCGTCGACGACGAACGAGCTCGGGGTCAAGGGCGTGGGCGAGACGGGGACCATCGCCTCGCCCCCCGCCGTGATCAACGCCGTCGTCGACGCCCTCTCACACCTCGGGGTGACCGACATCGAGCGCCCCGCGTCGCCGGAGCGCGTCTGGAGGGCCATCCAGGCGGCGAAGGGAGGTGCGGCATGATCCCGGCGCCCTTCGAGTACCAGCGCGTCGATTTCGTCGACCACGCCATCCAGGTGCTGTCGGACAACCCGGACTCGAAGATCATCGCCGGCGGGCACTCGCTGCTTCCGCTCATGCGGCTGCGCCTGGCTCGGCCGTCGATGCTCGTCGACATCGGCCGGATCCAGGATCTGAAGTACGTGAAGGAGGACGGCGATCACGTCGCGATCGGCGCCCTCACACGGCACCACGACGTCGCGAACAGCGAGGCGCTGCAGGAGCTGTGTCCCATCGTCGCCTACGCGGCGGGCCAGATCGGCGACCCGCAGGTCCGACACGTCGGGACGATCGGCGGCTCGGTGGCGCACGCCGACCCCGCGGGAGACATGCCGGCCGTGCTCGTCGCGCTCGGCGCCGAGATCGTGGTGCGGGGGCCCGAGGGGTCGACGCGACGCGTGCCCTCGGAGAGCTTCTTCCGCGGCCTGTTCGAGCCCGACCTCGCGACGAACGAGGTCCTGACGGAGATCCGGGTTCCGAAGACCGCCGGCCACGGGTGGAGCTATCTGAAGTTCAACCGCCGGGCGCAGGACTGGGCCCTCGTCGGGGTGGCCGCGCTCGCGGGCAACGGGGCCGGACCGGCCGTCGCGCTCACGAACATGGGCGATCGACCGGTCCGTGCGGCCGGCGTTGAGGAGGCCCTCGCCGGCGGCTCGGACCCCGCCGCCGCCGCCGAGCGCGCAGCCGAGGGCACCAGCCCCCCGAGCGACGCGTTCGCGAGCGCCGAGTACCGCCAGGAGCTGGCCAAGGTGCTCGTTCGCCGCGCGCTCGAGGAGGCGATGTCGAGGTAGCGCGAACGTCTTTGACGCCCGCCGCCGCGTCTGCCTAGATGGAGGGCATGCTCGCGCAGGCCAGAGACACGGGGACCTGGTTCGAGGACTGGGGCCTCGCCATCCTCATCACGTTCAGCGTCGCGATCGTCCTGACGATCGTCCTCGAGATCCTCGTTCGGCGGTTCCGGAAGAAGCTCGAGGGCACCCCCAGCGTGACCCAGGAGCTCAACCTCCAGCGGATCGGGACGCTGACGACGGCGCTCTCGACGACCGGCATCGTCGTGGTCTGGTCTGTCGCGATCCTGATCGCGCTCGAGAAGCTCGGCGTCCCGCTCGGGCCCCTGTTCGCGAGCGCCGGCATCGCCGGGATTGCCCTGGGATTCGGCGCCCAGTCGATCGTGAGGGACACGCTCTCCGGCTTCTTCATCCTGCTCGAGAACCAATTCGGGGTCGGCGACACCCTCGAGCTCCACACCACCGCCGGCCCCGTCAGCGGAAGGGTCGAGGTGCTCACGCTTCGGGTCGCCACCCTGCGGGCCTTCGACGGCACGCTCCACATCGTGCCGAACGGGAACATCCAGATCGTCAGCAACCGGTCGCGCGGATGGGCGCGGGCGATCGTGGACGTTCGCTTCGGCTACAGCGAGGACATCGAGCGCGTCCGCGCGGTCCTGGACGACCTGTTCGAGGACGTCCGAGCCGATGCCACGCTCGCCGACTGGATCCGTGAGGGCCCGAGCGTCCTGGGCGTCGAGCGCATGGGCGACCACGGGCTCGTGGTACGGGTCGTCGCGGACACGCGACCGTCCAAGCGGTGGGACACCGAACGCGCGCTCCGCGAGCGGATCGCGCGGCGTCTGGACGCCGAGGGCATCGTGGTCCCGGTGCCGCCGACGATCGTCCCCGGGGGCAGCGCGGCCGGATAGCCATCCGGGCCGCTACTCTGCACGTCGTGGGCGGTCTGTCGTTCGGCTCGGTCGAGGAGCTCCGGGGCGCGCTCGGCGGCGAGCGGTACCTCGCCGATCGCGGGCTCGCGACGGCGATCTACCTCGCGGTCTCCCTCGACCGGCCGCTGCTGCTCGAGGGCGAGGCCGGCGTCGGCAAGACCGAGGTGGCCAAGGTGCTCGCGTCGCTTCTGGGCCGCGACCTCATCCGGCTCCAGTGCTACGAGGGCATCGACGCGAGCCAGGCCCTCTACGAGTGGAACTACTCGAAGCAGCTGATCGCGGTCCGCGCGATGCAGGACGTGACGTCGGAGTCGCACGTCCAGGACCTGTTTGGCCCCGAGTTCCTGGTCGAGCGCCCGCTGCTCGCGGCGATCCGCGCCGGGTCCAGGTCGGTGCTCCTCGTCGACGAGCTCGACCGTGCCGACGACGAGTTCGAGGCGTTCCTGCTCGAGATCCTGTCCGAGTTCGCGGTCACGATTCCCGAGATCGGTCGGATCGCCGCCGAGGAGCCCCCCGCCGTCGTCGTGACCTCCAACCGGACCCGCGAGCTCCACGACGCGCTCAAGCGACGGTGCCTGTACCACTGGATCGACCATCCGAGCCTGGACCGAGAGATCGAGATCATCCGCGTCCGCGCGCCCGAGGTCCCCGAGGCGCTCGCGCGCGACGTCGCCGCCGCGGTCATGCGGCTCCGCGGGTTCGACATCGCCAAGCGCCCCGGCGTCGCGGAGACGATCGACTGGGCGAACGCGGTCGCGTTCCTCGGCGTCGAGCGCCTCGACGAGGAGACCGCCGCCGCGACGCTCGGCAGCGTCCTGAAGGACCACGACGACCAGGAGCTCGCCGTCCCGCGCCTGGCCGAGGTCGTCGCCGACGGCGACGAGCCGTCGGGGCTGAAGGTCGCCGATGGCGGCGAGTCCTGAGGCGCAGGCCCTCGGGCGCCTGATCGGCTTCGGCCGCGAGCTCCGCCGGCGCGGCCTGCCCGTCGGGACCGGTCGGATCGTGACGTTCTGTCGGTCCGCGGCGGCGCTCGGCGCGCTCGACCGGACCGACCTGTACTGGGCGGGGCGCGCCGCGTTGATCTCGCGGCCCGAGGACGCGGAGGCGTTCGACGCCGCGTTCGACGAGTGGTTCCACCAGGGGATCCGGCTCGAGCTCGACGTGCCCGCCCCGGGCGATCCCGCCGGGCGCGCGCGCCGCGACGGCGAGTCGCTCGAGGGCCTGGTGGTCGAGGAGGACCGCATCGTCGCCAAGGAGTGGCACGCGCTCGAGGGGGACGAGGAGCCCGAGGGCGAGGCGGCGATCCGCATCGTGGCGAGCGCGGTCGAGGTCCTGCGCGAGAAGTCGTTCGCGGACCTGTCCGAGGAGGAACGCCGTCGCGTCGCGCTGTTGATCCGCCGCCTCGCCGTCCACGTGCCGACGCGACACACGCGCCGGTACCGGCCGGCCGCGGCCGGGCCCCGATTCGACGTGCGGCGGACCCTGCGTCGCTCGCTGCGAACGCAGGGCGAGCCGTTCCATCGCGCCTGGCGGGCCCGCCGGACGCGCGCGCGGCCGCTCGTGCTGATCCTGGACATCAGCGGCTCGATGGCGCCCTACTCGCGGGCGCTCCTGCAGTTCGCGTTCGCCGCGATGGCGGCGGGCCGGCGGGTCGAGGTGTTCTGCTTCGGCACCCGGCTCACGCGCGTGACCCGGACCCTCCGCACGAAGGACCCCGATCGCGCGATGCGAGAGGTGAGCCGGCTCGTCGCGGACTGGGAGGGCGGGACACGGATCGGCGAGTCGCTGAAGTCGTTGCTCGACGAGTGGAGCCAGCGCACGGCGGTTCGCGGCGCCATCGCGGTGATCTGCTCCGACGGGCTCGAGCGCGGCGAGCCCGAACTCATGCGGGATCAGATGGCCCGGCTTCGCCGGCTCGTACACCGGATCGTGTGGGTCAATCCGCTGAAGGGGAGCCCGCGCTACGAGCCGCTCGCGCGCGGCATGGCCGCGGCGCTTCCGTCGGTCGACGTGTTCCTTCCCGGCCACAACCTCGAGAGCCTCGAGGAGCTCTCACGCGCGCTCGCCGACTAGCATGCCCCCGTGAGCGAGCCGGAGGAGGGCGCCGGGCGGGTCCGGCGGATGGGTCGACTCACCGAGCCGGCCGAGGAAGGGCTCCTCACCTACGGCGGCTACCTCGCCGTCCCCGAGCTGGTCTCGCTCCAACGCCTGAGATCCGACCCACCCGTGCACGACGAGCTCCTGTTCATCGTGGTGCACCAGGCCTACGAGCTGTGGTTCAAGCAGCTGATCTTCGAGCTCGAGTCCGTCCGCGACCGGATGATCGAGGGCGACGCGGAGCGGGCGCGCCACTACCTCACTCGGGTCGCCGCGATCGAGCGCGTCCTGATCGAACACATCGAGGTGCTCCGGACGATGAGCCCGCAGGACTTCCTCGAGTTCCGATCGCTCCTCACGCCGGCCTCGGGGTTCCAGTCCGTGCAGTTCCGCGAGCTCGAGTTCGTCTCCGGGCTCAAGGATCGGCGATACCTGCGCGACCTCGCGGCGACGCCCGACGAGCTCGCACAGCTCGCGAGCCGCCTCGACGAGCCGACGGTGTGGGACGGCTTCGTCGCCCTGCTCGAGGCCAACGGTCTCGCGATGCCCGGGGACGACGAGGAGGCCAGGATGCGGAGCCTCCTGACGATCGCACGCGACCCGCAGCATGCCGCGCTGTTCGCCGTCTCCGAGGGACTGCTCGACCACGACGAGGCGTTCGCGACCTGGCGCTACCACCACGTGCTGATGGTCGAGCGCGAGATCGGCGCGAAGCCGGGGACCGGCGGCTCTGCAGGCGTCGAGTATCTGCGCTCGACGCTCCACAAGCGGTTCTTCCCGGAGCTCTGGGGACTCCGGTCACACCTCTAGGTCGAGCCGCTGCGCTCGACGTACGCGTCGATCAGCTCGAGCAGGCGTTCTCGGCCGAACGAGTCGTCGTGGCCGCCGTGGACGATCCGCACGGGCAGCTCGCGGAGGCGCTCCATGCTTCGGACGTAGTCGGCGATGTTGGACTCCGGCAGCTCATCGAGGAGGATCCCGCTCTCGTACACGCAGTCGCCCGAGAACAGCGTGGCGGTCTCCTCCTCCCACAGGCCGATCTCGCCCGGGGTGTGCCCGGGCAGGTGGAGCACGACGAGCGTCCGGTCGCCGAGATCAACCACGTCGCCTTCCTCGACGATCCGGGTCGGCGCGACCGGCCGGACGCGGTACGCGCCGAGGTCGAAGCCCTCGCGCGGCAGCGCCGTGAGCAGCGACGGCGGCGGATCGTACCCGGAGAGTTCCTCAGGCGGGTAGTCCTCGATCCGAAGGCTCGCGAAGCCGTCGGCGGCCGCGATCGCCGCGGCGTCGTCGCGGTGCGCGACGACCTCCTCGAACTCGTGCAGCCCGCCGACGTGATCGAAGTGTCGGTGCGTGGCGACCGCGACGACCGGGCGCTCGAACAGGTCCGCGAGCTCCGGGCGAAGCGGCGCGATCCCGTTCCCGCTGTCGACGAGCACGTCCCGGTCCCGGCCCCGCACGAGGAACAGGTTCGCGCGCAGGAACGGGTCGACGTGCGGCTCGGTGATGCGCACGACGCCGTCGTCGAGAACCTCGTGTGCGAACCACCGCTCGGCGACGCGCATCCGCGGATGCTACGGCTTGACGCCCTCGGCCGGCCGGGATAGGACCCTGCACGGGGAAGGGGGGTTGCGATGTCCACGGATCTTTCCATCCTGGTCACCGACGAGCCGGGTGGGCTCGCGCGCGCGGCGGAGGCCCTCGGCGCGGCCGGCGTGAACGTGGAGGGCCTCGCGGGTCTCGGCGGCGGCGGCACGGGGCACATCCACCTGCTGGTCCGGGACGCCGCGGGAGCGAGCGCGGCGCTGAAGGGTGCCGGCTTCTCGGTCGACGCCGAGCGCGAGGCGGTCGTCCTCGACGTTTCGGGCGAGGACCGGCCGGGCAGGCTGGGCGAGCTCGCGCGGGCGGCGGCGAACGCCGGCGTGAACCTCGTGGCCTGCTACGTGGCGACCGGGTCGCGGCTCGTGTTCGTGGCCGACGACACGGCCGGCCTGCGTTCCGCCCTCGGCGCCTAGTCCGGGCCGGCGGCCGCCCGATACGCCCGGTCGAGGATCTCGACAGGGTGCGCGACGTCGATGCGCGAGCCGAGCTCCCGGAGCCCCGCCGCAAGCTGCATCGTGCAGCCGGGGTTGGCGCTCGCGACGAGGGGCGCGCCGGTCTCGACGATCGCCTCGGCCTTGCCCCGTCGCAGCGCCGAGGACAGCTCGGGCTCCAGCACGTTGTAGAGGCCGGCGGCGCCGCAGCAGACGTCGGCGCTCGGGACGTCGACGACCTCGAGGCCGGGGATCGTCCGCAGCGCCGCCCGCGGCTGCTCGCGGATCTTCTGCGCCCGGAGCGCGTGGCAGGCGTCGTGGTAGGCGACGCGGTCGAGCCCCGCGCCGGACGAGGGCGGCTCGACGCCGTGGTCGGCGAGGAACTCCATCACGTCGCGCACCTTCGCCGAGAACGTCCGGGCCTCCGCGGTGCCGAGCAGGTGGCCGACCTCCTTCAGGTGCGCGCCGCAGCCGGCCGCGTTCACGATCACGACATCGGCGTTCGCGAACGCCCGCAGGTTCCGTTCGGCCAGCCGTCGCGCCGTGTCGAGGTGTCCGTAGTGCGCGGCGAGCGCGCCGCAACAGGTCTGGGCCCGGGGCACCTCGACGCGCCACCCGTTGTGCGCGAGAACGCGGATCGTCGCCCGGTTGACCTCTCGAAACCAGCGGTCCTGGACGCAGCCGGAGAGCAGCGCGACCGTCCCCGTCGACGCTCCGGTCGGCTGGGTCGCGCGGGGGAGGCGCCGGAAGAGCTCCGAGCGTTTCGGGACGAGCGCGCGCACGCGCCTCGGCACGAACAGGAGCCCGAGCGGCTGGAACGCCGCCGCGAGCCAGATCAGTTTCCTCCGCGGCAGCACGACGTCGAGGCCGAGCCGCCGGACGGCCCGCGCGCGGCGGGACCGCTGCGGCTCGGTCTGCACACGGGCGTGCTCCATCATCCGGCCGAACGGCACGTGGCTCGGGCACACGTCCTCGCACGCCCTGCAGGACAGGCAGAGGTCCATGAACCGAGAGAAGGTGGCGTCGACCTCGGCCCGGCCCTCGTCAACCGCGCGCATCGCGGCGATGCGCCCGCGCGGCGAGGCCGACTCCTCCCCGGTCAGCCGGTACGTCGGGCAGTGAGGGAGACAGAGCCCGCACGCGACGCAGCTCGACAGGTCCGCCTCGGCCGGCGCCTCCTCTGGGAAGGGCCACGAGGGTTCGGCGCCGGGGAGCGGGCCGACGAACCGGGCGCCCTCCGGCAACTCCGCGCCGAGCGGGGGCGGGGGAGCACCCTCCGGGCGATCGACGAGCACGACTCCGATCCTCTCACGGGAGCCACGCTCGGGCTGCAAGCGGTGGAGCCCGAGTACCGTTTCCGCACAGGTTTCGTTCCCGATCTCGCACACCACGAGTCCTGTTTCTGCTTTCTGCCTCGGGCGGCCGGTTGACGAGGGCTGGAGGCCATTGGTTAGAATTCTGACCACTTATGGCCGAGACGATCCCCTTCACCGAGGCCAAGGCCCACCTGTCGGAGCTCGTGGATCGGGCCGTGCGGGAGCACGAGCGCTTCGTGGTGACCAGAAACGGGCGCCCGGCCGCCGTCCTCCTCTCGCCCGAGGACCTCGAGTCGCTCGAGGAGACGGTCGAGATCCTTCAGGATCGCGGGCTCATGGAATCGATCCTAAGGTCGCGGCGCGAGGCCGCGGAGGGCAAGCGGCTTCCGCTCCGAGACTACGTGGAGTGACGTACGAGGTCGAGATCACGCCGGAGGGCCTCCGGCACCTCGACCGGTTGCCCCAGAAGGTACGAGCCGCGGTCGTCGAGACCATCCTCGGAACGATCGCCGAGACGCCGAAGCGGGCGGGCAAGCCGCTGCGCGGCGAGTTGGAGGGCCTGTACTCGGCGCGACGAGGAGAGTTTCGCGTCATGTACGAGATCGACGAGGAGACGCAGGCCGTCCTCGTCCACCGCGCTCAGCACCGCAAGCGCGTCTACAGATCCCGGTGACGCCGAGGTCGGCAACCGCGGCTATCATCGCGCGACCGTGACCGATCTCCGGATCTCCTCGAAGGCCGCTTCGTTCGCCGAGTCCGCGATCCGCGAGATGACCCGGCTCGCCAACCTGCACGGCGCGATCAACCTCGGCCAGGGGTTCCCCGACTTCCCCGCGCCCGACGAGGTGAAGGAGGCGGCTCGTCGCGCGATCGCCGAGGATCACAACCAGTACTCGATCACGTGGGGCATGCCGGCGTTCCGCGCCGCGATCGCCCAGGCCTACGAGCGCTGGTACGGGATGCACCTGGATCCCGAGACCGAGGTCTGCGTGACCTGCGGGTCGACGGAGGCGATGATGGCGTCGATGCTCGGGACGCTCGATCCCGGCGACGAGGTCGTCCTGTTCGAGCCGTTCTACGAGAGCTACCACCCCGACGCGATCCTCACCGGCGTCACGCGACGGCACGTCGCCCTGCGGCCGCCCGACTGGTCCTTCGACGAGGCCGAGCTCCGTGCGGCGTTCACCGACCGCACGCGCGCGATCGTCGTGAATTCGCCGCACAACCCGACCGGCAAGGTGTTCTCGCGCCCGGAGCTCGAGGCGATCGCGGAGCTCTGCGAGCGGTTCGACGCGGTCGCGATCACCGACGAGATCTACGAGCACATCACGTACGACGGGGCTCGGCACGTCCCGATCGCGACCCTCCCGGGGATGGAGGACCGGACGATCACGATCAGCGCGCTCTCGAAGACGTATGCGGTCACGGGCTGGCGCGTCGGATGGGCGGTCGCGTCCCGGGAGCTCATGGCCGGGATCCGTCCGGTTCACGACTTCATGACGGTCGCCGCGGCCACGCCGATGCAACTGGCGGGCGTCGACGCGCTCGCGCTCCCGGACTCGTACTACGAGCGGACGCGGCACGAGTACGTCGAACGGCGCGCGGTCATGCTGAAGACGCTCGAGGAGGCCGGGTTCGACGCGATCCCGCCCCAGGGTGCCTACTACGTGATGGCCGACGTCTCCCATCTCGGCCTGGGCAGCGACGTCGAGACGGCCCGTCACATGGTCGAGCGGGTCGGCGTCGCCGTCGTCCCGGGCTCGTCCTTCTACTCGCACGCGGACCTGGGGCGCCGCCTCGTGCGGTTCGCGTTCTGCAAGAAGCTCGAGACGCTCGAGGCCGCCGCCCAGCGCCTGCGCTCGCTCGCGCGACGCTAGATCCCGGCCCAGCCGCGACCGGGCGCGAGCACCCCGTTCGGGTCGAACGCCTCCTTCAGCCGTCGATGAACCTCGAGCGCGGGGATCGGATCGTCCCCGAGCCCGCCGGGTCCCCTGACGACCGGTGCGATGCCGCCGACGGCTCGCGCGCGGTTCCGCAGCGCCGCCAGCGCGCCTTCGGCGTCATCGAGGCCGACCCACGCGATCCCGACGCCGGCGAGCGCGCCCCACGCCGAGCCCCGGACGACGTCGGCCAGTCTCGAGGGCGGCACGGCGACCTCGACGACGACGTTGGAGGATTCCCACGGACGAGCCCGGGGGAACGGAGCGTCCTCGACCGAATCGATCGGCTCGAGGAGCGCTGCCGCGGCGTGCGCCTGCTCGTCGACCTCCTCGGCCCATCCCTCCAAACGGAGCTCGACGCCTCCGGGCGTCGCGAGGACGGCGGCGGCCGCCGGCACCGCGCCGAGGAGCGCGGTCGCCAGCTCCAGCCCGCCTTCGAATCGGACCGTCCGGCGAGCTTCGGGCAGCGGGCGGAGCTTGAGCGCCACCTGCACGACGATCCCGAGCGTCCCCAGGGAGCCCACCATGAGCTTGTGCAGGTCGTAGCCGGTCACGTTCTTCACCGTTCGCGCGCCGCTTCGGACGAATCGCCCGTCGCCGGTCACGACCTCGGCCTCGAGCACCGTGTCGCGCAGCGCGCCGACCTTCAGCCGCCGCGAGCTCGACGCGCCGCTCGCGAGCACGCCGCCCACCGTCGCGTCGTCCGGCGCGTCCGCGGGCCACTCCTGCCCGCCCTCCGCGAGTCGCGACCTCAGGGCACCGACGCGCGTCCCGGCCTCGACGACCGCGACCATCTCGGCCGGCTCGTAGTCCACGATCCGGTCGAGCTGGGTCGTCCAGAGCTCGGCGTCGACCTCCGACGGATTGCCCTTGTCGGCGTGGCGCCGGCCCCCGACGACGATCAGCCGCAGGCCCGCGACGTTCGCGTCGTGGATCGCATCGACGACGTCCGGCTTCGTCCGCGGGTGGATCAGATCCACGCGCCCTCCGGAAGATCCGCCGCCGCCGCGGCGGCGTCGGACCCGCGCGCCATCGCGAAGTCGCCGCAGCGGGCGCCCTCGGGCAGGACCTTGTGCGGGTTCATCCGGCCATCGGGGTCGAAGGCCGACCGCAGGCAGGCCTGCGCGCCGAGATCCTCGGCCGTGAACACGAGCGGCATGAAGTCGCGCTTCTCGAGCCCGATGCCGTGCTCGCCCGAGAGCGCCCCGCCGACCTCGACGCACAGGCGGACGATCTCCTCGCTGGCCCTCAGGACGCGCTCGAGCGTTCCGGGGACGCGCCGGTCGAACGACAGGAGCGGATGCAGGTTGCCGTCTCCTGCGTGGAAGACGTTCGTCACGATGAGCGCGTGCCGTTCGGCGATCGCGTAGACGCCGTCGAGCACCTCGACGAGCCGGGAACGCGGCACGACGCAGTCGTGGAGGTGATAGTGCGGGGCGATCTGCGCGACCGCGCCGAACGCGGACTTGCGCCCCTTCCAGATCAGCGCGCGCTCGGCGTCGTCGGCGGCGACGCGGATCGAGCGCACGCGGTTCGCGCGCGCTGCGGACTCCACCGCCCGGGCCTGGGCGGCGACGGCGCCCGGCGTGCCGTCGACCTCGACGATCAGGATCGCGGCCGCATCGGTCGGGTAGCCCGCGTGCGCGAAGCTCTCCGCCGCGACGACGATCCCGTGATCCATCATCTCGACCGCCGCCGGCACGACGCCGCTGGCAATGATGCCCGAGACCGTAGCGGCGCAATCCGATACGGCGGCGAAGTCCAGGAGCATGGTGCGGATCTCCGGGGGCAGCGGCGTGAGCCGGACGCACACGGCCGCGACGATCCCGAGCGTCCCCTCGCTCCCGACCATCGCCGCGCGGAGGTCGTAGCCCGCGGTTTCCGGTCCCTCCGAGCCGAGGCGCTCGACCGAGCCGTCCGGCAGCACGACGTCGAGCGCGAGCACGTGGTTGGACGTCACGCCGTAGGCCAGGCAGTGGGGCCCGCCGGCGTTCGTGTTGACGTTGCCGCCGATCGAGGACGTCTGCTGCGACGAGGGGTCGGGCGCGTAGGTCATGCCGTACGGCCGCAGAGCGTTCGCGAGGTCGAGGTTCGGCAGGCCGGGTTCCACCCAGGCGAGCCGATCCTCGGGCCGGACCTCCAGGATCCGGGTCATCTTCGAGGTGACGACGACGAGCGCGTCGCCGATCGGCGTCGAACCACCGGCGAGGCCGGTCCCCGAGCCGCGAGGCACGATCGGCAACCCGTGGATCGCCGGCGATCCCCATACACGCCACGATGTCGTCGACCGTGTGAGGGAACGCGACGAGGGCGCAGCCCCCCTCGACCAGCGATGCGTCGCGAGCGTACAGGCGGAGGGCGAGCGGGTCGGACAGGACCTCGGAGGGACCGAGGGCTTCCTCGAGCGCGCGGCGGGCGGCCTCGACGTCGGCCATGGCTGCGGCTCAGGCTAGCGCGACGCGGCGGTGGGCGAAGCCCGCGTCCTAGACGACCCGACCGGGCACGCCGTCGGGCGTGGAGAGCGGCAGGCCCTCGGCCTCCCACTCCTCGAGGCCGCGGGCGAGATTGTGGGCCTCGAAGCCTCGGGCCTGGAGCATCAGCGTGGCGAGCTCACTCCGGCTCCCGGAACGGCACACGACGACCGTGATCCTGCTCGCGTCGAGCTCTCCTGTGGCGCCCGCAAGGATCGAGTTGAGCGGCAGGTGGATCGACCCCTCGATCCGTCCGGCCACCCACTCATACGGCTCGCGGCAGTCCACCACCTGCACCTCGTCGAGGTGGTCGGCAAGTCCGCGGGAGGTCGTCAGGTCGGTCGTGGTCTCGCTCATTGCAGGTGCAAATCCTATCAGCGACGTGCGGATCGTCCGCCTCAGCCGGCCAGGGCGCGTTCGAAGGCCTCGAGCGCGGCGCGCCCGAACAGGACGAACCGAATCTCCTGCACCCGGGTCGACGCGGCTTGGACGGAGCGGATCGCGACGGGCGCGGCCTCCTCGAGCGGATAGCCGTACACGCCCGTCGAGATCGCCGGGAAGGCGAGCGTCCGTGCGCCGAGCTCGTCGGCGACCGCCAGCGATTCCGTGTGGCACGACGCGAGGAGGTGCGATCGGTCCTCGGAGGAGTCGTAGACCGGCCCGACGGTGTGGATGACCCACCGGACGGGGAGACGTCCACCGGTCGTCGCGACCGCCCGGCCGGTCGGCAGGCCCTCGGGGAGGGAGGTGCGCCGAATCTCCCGGCACTCGGCGAGGATCGCCGGTCCGCCCGCTCGGTGGATGGCCCCGTCGACGCCGCCGCCTCCCAGGAGCGTGGAGTTGGCGGCGTTCACGATCGCGTCGACGCGTTGCCGGGTGAGATCGCCCTCGAGGAGCTCGATCCGAGGGGCCATGCGCTCATGGTACCGGCGTGCCTCGCCGCCGATTCGACCTTTCGAGGGCTCCTACGGTTGAATGGCGAGGACCGCCGAGGGAGGAACGCCATGGCCGGGATCGTGATGGACGACGTCTCCAAGGTGTACGGAGAGGGCGTGACCGCCGTCTCCGAGCTGAACCTGGAAATCGCGGACGGCGAGTTCATCGTGCTGGTCGGGCCGTCGGGATGCGGGAAGACGACCGCGCTGCGCATGGTCGCCGGTCTCGAGAGCATCTCGGGGGGCACGATCCGGATCGGGGACCGCGTGGTCAACACCGTTCCGCCGAAGGAGCGGGACATCGCGATGGTCTTCCAGAACTACGCCCTGTATCCCCACATGAGCGTCTACGACAACATGGCCTTCGGCTTGAAGCTCCGCAAGCTGCCCAAGGAGGAGATCGACCGCCGCGTGCGCGTCGCCTCGGGGATCCTCGGCCTTGACGAGTTCCTCGAGCGAAAGCCCAAGGCGCTGTCCGGCGGACAGCGACAGCGCGTCGCGATGGGCCGCGCCATCGTGCGCGAGCCCAAGGCGTTCCTCATGGACGAGCCGCTCTCCAACCTCGACGCCAAGCTCCGCGTGCAGATGCGCTCGGAGATCGCGCGGATCCAGCACGAGCTCCGGGTGACCACGCTCTACGTCACCCACGACCAGGTCGAGGCGATGACGATGGGGGACCGGGTCGCGGTGATCCGCAAGGGCATCCTCCAGCAGGTCGACACGCCGCAGTTCCTGTACGACCACCCGAACAACCTGTTCGTGGCCGGCTTCATCGGCTCGCCCGCGATGAACCTGATCGAGGCGACCCTTTCCGTCTCGGACGGGTCGGCGTCGGTGGAGTTCGGCGGCATACGGCTGGGCATCCCCGAACAGGTCCTCGCCTCTCGCCCGGGCCTCAAGGCGTACGAGGGCAAGCAGGTCATCGTGGGGCTGCGTCCCGAGGACATGGAGGACGCGGCGCTCGTCACCGACGCCCCGGCGGATCGCCGGATGCGGTCGGAGGTGATCCTGCGCGAGGCCCTCGGCGCCGACGTCGTCGCACACGTCAAGGTCCAGGCGCCGGCCGTCATGACCGACGACGTGCGCGAGCTCGCCCACGACGTCGGCCGGGAGGCCCTCGAGGCCGTGGAGCACGGGGCCCGGACCGGCGAGACGACGTTCCTCGCCCGGTTGAGCCCGCGGACCGGGGCCCGCGAGGGCGAGCCCATCGAGCTCGTCGTGGACGTGAGCCGGCTCCACTTCTTCGACCCGGGGACCGGGCTCGGGATCTACGGGGACGTCGCCTGAGCGGACGCCCGTCGCCCAACGGCTCCTTCCCCGAGGGATTCCTCTGGGGCGTCGCCACCGCCGCGTATCAGGTCGAGGGCGCGGTCCACGAGGACGGGCGAGGGACGTCCATCTGGGACACGTTCAGCCACACGCCGGGCAGGACGCGCGACGGGGATACGGGCGACGTCGCGTGCGACCAGTACCACCGGTTCGAAGAGGACGTCGCGCTCATGGCGGAGCTCGGCGTCGGAGCGTACCGGTTCTCGGTCGCCTGGCCGCGGATCCAGCCGCAGGGCCGCGGTCCCGTGAACGAGCGGGGAATGGACTACTACCACCATCTCGTGGACGCGCTCAACCGGCGTGGCATCGTGCCGGTCGCCACGCTGTACCACTGGGACCTCCCGCAGGCGCTCGAGGACCTCGGCGGGTGGGGGAATCGCGACACCGCATCCCGGTTCGCGGAGTACGCGGCAGCCGTCCACGATTCCCTCGCGGGAGAGGTGCCGATGTGGATCACGCTGAACGAGCCCTGGGTCTCGGCCTGGCTCGGGTACGGCACCGGTGCCCACGCGCCCGGGCGACGGGACGACGCGGTGGCGCTGGCGGCAACCCATCATCTGCTGCTCGCCCACGGCCTGGCCCAGGACGCGATGGGCGGCGACGGGGAGGTCGGCATCACCCTGAACCTCCAGCCGGTCCATCCGGCCTCCGACGACCCGGACGACGCGCGAGCGGCGCGACTCGTGGACCTGCACACGAACGCGCTCTTCCTCGACCCGCTCCACGGCCGTGGATACCCGGCCGAACTCCTCGAGCGCTACCGGGGCGAGAGCGACCTGGCGTTCGTACGCGAGGGCGACCTCGAGGCGATCGCGCGGCCTCTGGACTTCCTCGGGGTGAACTACTACCGGCCGCACACGGTGACGGCCGACGCCCGCGGCCGGGCGGACGCCGTCGAGCTCCCCGGAGCCCTCGGGGCCTGGGCGGTTCGACCGCCGGGCGTGCCGATCACCGCGATGGGGTGGTCCGTCGAGCCCGAGGGCCTCACGGAGCTGTTGGTCGGACTCCATCGGGAGTACGCACCTGCTCGCGTCCTGGTCACCGAGAACGGAGCGGCATTCGAGGACCGAGTGAGCGAGGACGGGGTCGTCCACGACGCGAATCGGATCTCGTTCCTTCACGATCACCTGGTCGCCGCGCACGCGGCGATCGAGGCCGGGGTCCCGCTGGGCGGGTATTTCGTGTGGTCGCTCCTGGACAACTTCGAGTGGGCGGAGGGGTACAGCAAGCGGTTCGGCCTGGTCTACGTCGACTTCGACTCGCAGCGCCGGACCCCGAAGGAGAGCGCGGGCTGGTACGCGGAGGCGATGCGCGGCGGCGGGTTCGGGGCCGCATAGTGCCTCGGTTCGCAACCCAGAGCAGCCGAGTTGCACGTACGAAGAACGTATGGGTGAAATAGGCCCGGGGGCGAGAGGAGGGGAAGCACGCATGCGCATACTGCGGTTGATCGTCCTTCCCGTGATCCTCCTGATGGTCGCGGCTGCATGCAGCAACGACGACGGAGGAGACGGAGGAGGCAGCTCGGGCGCTTCGGGCGGGGGCGAGAACACCGGAACGGTGAACGTCCTTGCCGCGCTGGAGCCGGCAGAGGCCGAGGCCCTGCAGGCCATCGTCGATGAGACCATCACGCCGGAGGTGGACTACCAGGTCGAGATCGAGGCGTCTGCGGACTTCGAGGAGCAGGTGCAGATCCGCGCCGAGGGTGGGACCTTGGACGTGATCTTGCTCCCCCAGCCCGGATCGGTGATCGACCACGCGGAGTCCGGCGCCGCCGTCTCGCTGGAGGACATGGGCTTTGACATCGACCAGATGAACGCCACCTTCGGCGACTACTTCATGTCCCTTGGCGCGTTCGACGGCAAGCACTACGGGATCCCGACCAACATCAACCTGAAGTCCATGGTCTGGTACCCCAAGGACGACTTCGACGCCGCCGGCTACACCGTCCCGACGACCTTTGACGAGCTGATGGCCCTGTCGGACAAGATCGTTGCGGACGGCAGCACGCCCTGGTGCGTGGGCTTTGAGTCCGGTGGGGCGACCGGGTGGCCGGCCACGGACTGGATGGAAGACATCATGCTCCGCACCGCCGGTCCGGAGGTCTACGACTCCTGGGTGACGCACGAGATCCCGTTCAACGACCCCGCGGTGGCCCATGCGGCCGAGGTCTTCGGCCAGGTCATGTTCACCGAGGGCTACGTGCTCGGCGGCGCCGACCAGACGCCGGCGATCGCCTTCGGGGACGCGCCGCTGCCCATGTTCGAAGACCCGCCGGGGTGCTGGCTGCACCGCCAGGCCAGCTTCATCAACGCCTTCTTCCCAGAGGGCACCGAGGCCGGCGTGGACTATGACTGGTTCCCGTTCCCCCCGATCGACCAGGAGGGGACGCTGTTTGCCGGGGAGCTCGCGGTGGCCTTCCGAAACGCGCCGGAGATCACCGACTTCTTGACCCGGTTCAGCGGCACCGACGTCCAGTGCGCCATCGGCGGATCAACGGCCACCTCCCGGATCTCCCCGAACGTGAACGTGGGGCCGGACTGCTACGCCAACGGCATCTTGGCCGATGCCTCCGTCGTGCTGACCGACGCGCTCAGCTCCGGGACGGGGCGCTTTGATGCCTCTGACCTGATGCCGACCGAGGTCGGAGCCGGGAGCTTTTGGACCGGCATGGTGACCTACCTGCAAGACGGGCCCGACTCGTTGCAGAGCGTGCTCGATGACATCGAGGCGAGCTGGCCACAGACCGGGTAGGGCGAGCTCACCCGGGGCACGGATGACGTGTGAGAGGGGGGGCGGCCGCGATGCGGCCGCTCCCCCCCGAACTGCGAGAGGGGGCGCGGGGCGGGGTGAGTCCACCGGCCGATAGTCCGACGACGGGCGATGTCGTCCTCGAGCCTCCGTCCGGCGGCGGGGGGACCATCTGGATCTCGCTCCTGCGGCTGGTCACGGCGCTGGCGATCCCCATCGGCGCGTTCTTCCTCCTCTGGGTGACGTTCGACTTCCTGCGAAACAGCGACGCGAATCGCCTGCTGGTCGTCGCCGTCGCCATCGTGGTGGGGGTCGGCGGCATCTTCTTCCTGTACTGGGCGATGAACCGGCTGGTCGACCTGCTGCCCGAGCGCTACGCCGAGGGCGTGCGCCCCTACGTGTTCGTCGGTCCCGCGCTGGTCATCCTCAGCGTGTTCCTCGTCTACCCCGTGATCAACACGATCCTGATCAGCCTGAAGGACGCGGACTCGCAGAGCTTCGTCGGGCTGGACAACTTCAAGTTCGTGTTCACGGACGAGGCGATGCTCCGCTCGATCCGCAACACGTTCGCGTGGATCCTCGTGGTGCCGCTCGTCTGCGTCGGGGTCGGGCTGGTCTTCGCCACGATGGCGGATCGGCTTCGCCGGGGCGAGGCGGCGGCGAAGTCGATGATCTTCCTCCCGCTGGCGATCTCGTTCGTCGGCGCCGCGATCGTCTGGGAGTTCGTCTACAGCTTCCGCCCGACGGGGTTCGGCAGCAACATCGGCCTGCTGAACGGGGTCATGATCGGGCTGGGGAAGGAGCCGACTCCCTGGCTCCAGGTGGAGCCGTGGAACAACCTCTACATGATGGTCATCATGATCTGGCTCCAAACCGGGTTCGCCATGGTGATCCTGTCCGCGGCCATCAAGGCCATCCCGGATGAGATCGTCGAGGCCGCGCGGATCGACGGCGCCTCCGAGCTCCAGGTGTTCCGCCGGATCATGGTCCCCACGATCTGGCCGACCATCGTGGTCGTGGCCACCACCATGGTCATCAACACGCTGAAGGTCTTCGACATCGTCTTCGTGATGACGGGCGGGAACAACGGCACGGAGGTCATCGCCGAGCGCATGATCCGGTGGTTCTTCATCCAGGACAACGACGGCCGCGGGGCGGCCATCGCCGTCGTCCTGTTCATCGCGATCATCCCGGTGATGGTCTGGAACGTCCGCCGGTTCCGTGAGCAGGAGGCCACCCGATGAGCGCCGCCGCCCCGCCCGTCGCCACGGCCGGGCCCCTCCGCAACGACGACCCGCCGGGAGGCAAGAAGGGCGGCTGGTTCGTGAAGATCACCATCCTGGTCGTGGTGATCATCTGGCTGGTCCCCACGATCGGGGTCTTGATCAGCTCGTTCCGGGCCGAGAACGCCGTCGAGACCTCGGGCTGGTGGACGGTGCTGGCGCACCCGTTCGACCTCGCCCAGTGGACGACGCAGAACTACCGCGAGGTGCTGGACGCCGGCGGGTTCGGGAACGCCTTCCTCAACAGCATCGCCGTGACCGTCCCCGCGACCGTCATCCCCATCACGATCGCGGCGTTCGCGGCCTACGCGTTCGCCTGGATGGACTTCCGCGGCCGAAACGTCCTCTTCGTCGTCGTGGTGGGGCTGCTCGTGGTGCCGTTGCAGATGGCGCTCATCCCGATCCTGCGCCTGTACACCGGCGGGGCGTCCCTGGGCGGGGTCCAGATCTTCCCCGACCTGGATCTCAACGGGACGTTCCTCGGGGTCTGGCTCGCCCACACCGGCTTCGGGCTGCCCCTGGCGATCTACCTGCTCCGGAACTACATCGGCTCCCTGCCCTCCTCGATCATCGAGTCGGCGAAGATCGACGGCGCCGACCACTTCACGATCTTCTGGCGGCTCATCGTCCCGCTGTCCGTGCCCGCCCTCGCCGCGTTCGCGATCTTCCAGTTCCTGTGGGTCTGGAACGACCTGCTGGTCGCGCTGGTGTTCCTGGGAGGGACGAAGGAGGTGCGCGTGCTCACCGTGGCGCTCCGCGAGCTGGTGGGGTCGCGGGGGGAGAACTGGCACCTGCTCACGGCCGCGGCGTTCGTCTCGATGGCGCTCCCGCTCGCCGTGTTCTTCTCCCTGCAGCGGTACTTCGTGCGCGGGCTCACCGCGGGATCCGTGAAGGGCTGAGGCGTCGATGCAGCGGACGCGGCGATCCCCGGTCGCGGGCGTGACGCCGCTCACCCCCCGTCGCAAGTGGCGCGCGATCCTGATCGCCACGCTGCTCTTCGTCCCGGCGTACTGGTCCCTGCTCGCCGGGATCGTCGCGGCGTCGTCGGACGAGGCGGACGCCCCGAACGCCGGTGCGTTGTTCGCCCTCGGGTTCGCGCTGCTCCCGTTCGTGTTCATCGTCCTCGCCTTCTTGTCCGAGCACCCGCGGGCTCCCGGAGCGGCCGCGCGCGCGATGGGGCTCGCGATCCTGGTGGGCATCCCCGTCTCGGCGCTCGCCGCCGATGCCGTCACCGGGCTGATCGCCGGCGTCGGCGCCGGAGGGATCGCCGCCCTGCGCTCGGACGCGGTCGGAGCGTGGAAGCCTCGGGCGCTCGGGGTGCTTGCGGCCTCGGCGTACGTCTTCCTCATGCTGCGGATGACCGGTGCGCTGGTCCTGGTGGTCGCTCCCGCGCTGCCCTTCACCGCCATCGGCGTGGCCGATCACCTGGCCGAACGCCGCCGGGAGCGACCGGACGCGACCGGCTGATTCGGTCCTCGGACCATCGTGATCCTCTGCGTCGCCGCCAACCCGTCGATCGACAAGCTCTTCGAGGTCGAGCGCGTCACGCCGGGTGAGATCCATCGGCCCGACGGGTTCGTCCAGGTGCCCGGCGGCAAGGGTCTCAACGTCGCGCGCGCGGCGCACTCGCTCGGCGCCGACGTGCATGCGACCGGGATCCTGGGTGGGTACGCGGGCCGATGGCTCTCGGAGGCCCTTGCGGCGGAGGGTGTTCCGGGAACCTTCGCGTGGATCGACGGCGAGACGCGCGCGTCGCTCTCGGTCGCCGATCGCGAGACCGGTGGGCTCACCGAGTTCTACGAGCGCGGGGACGACATCGGCCCCGACGGCTGGGACCGGCTCGAGGAGGTCGTGCGCTCGGCGCTACCCGGCCGGGCGTGGATGACGATGAGCGGCAACCTTCCGCCGGGCGCGCCGGACGACGGCTACGCGAGGCTGATCTCGATGGCTCGCGAGGCGGGGGTGCGTGCCGCGCTCGACGCGCGCGAACGCGCGCTCGCCGACGGGATCGACGCGCGCCCGGACGTCGTGAAGGTGAACGACGAGGAGGCTGCCTGGCTCCTCGGCACCGAGATCGCGTCGCTGGCGGACGCGCGGACGGCGGCCGAGGCGCTTCGCAAGCGCCTCGGGGACGAGGGCATCGGCATCGTGACGTGCGGCGCGGACGGGGCCCTGATCGCGCGCCCCGACGGGGCGACGCTCCACGGTCGCCTGTACGCCAAGGGCCCCTACCCGGTCGGCAGCGGCGACGCGTTCCTCGGCGGCCTGGTGACGGCCTTGGAGCGAGGCGATCCGTTGACCGACGCGATCGCGCTCGCGCTCGGCGCGGCGGCGGCCAACGCGGAGGTGCCGGGCGCCGGACGCCTGGACCCGCTGCGCGCGGCGCAGCTCGCGGCGCGCGCACACCTCGGGCCTTCGTGAGCGCCGAGATCCGCGCCGCGCGCCCGGACGAATGGCCCGAGGTCCGCGATCTCCGGCTGCGGGCGCTCGAGAGCTCCCCGGACGCGTTCGGCTCCACGATCGAGCGCGAGCGCGAGTACGGCCGGTCGGAATGGCTCGAGTGGATCAACGGGTGGGAGGGGAGCGAGAACCGTCTCTTCCTTGCGCTGGAGGGTGACACGCGGCTCGGATTGGCCGTCGGCTCCCGCGAGCACGGCCGCGACCACGTCCATCTGTACGCGATGTGGGTCGAGCCGGCCTCGCGGCGCCGGGCGCTCGGCACCGGGCTCGTCCAGGCCGTCATGGACTGGTCGGCCGAGTGCGGTGCCGCGGCCGTCGAGCTCGGCGTCACGGAGACCAACGCCGGTGCTCGCGCCTTCTACGCGCGGAATGGGTTCGAAGACACGGGAGAGCGCTACTCGCTCCGCGAGGGCTCGCCGCTGTCCGTGATCGTCATGCGGCGGAGGTTGGTCGAGCCCGGACGAGTCGTTCCTTGACAGCCGCGGGTGCGCGACCGGACGATGGTCCGTCGACCGTCGGAGGGGGACGAATGACCAGGGACGATCTGACCGTCGAGACGACCAAGCGCTGAGGGCGAGCCGGGCAGCCCCCGCTGCTACCGTCTCGGCGTGCTCGCCTTCCGCCCCGAGATCCGGCCGGCCGTCGCCGTCCAGGTGCTCTTCATCTTCTTCGGGATCACGATCGCGGCGTTCTTCCCGTTCCTCGCGCTGTTCCTGTCGGATCGGGGACTCACGCCCCAACGGATCGGGGTCGTGATCGCGGCGATGGCGTTGGCGCGCATGTGCACGGGACCGGTCTGGGGGCACGTGGCGGACACGTCGTTGGGCCGGCGGACCACGCTTCAGATCGGGGCCCTGGGCGCGTCCGCGGCCGCGCTCGGGCTGTTCTTCGCCGAGGACGACGCCACGATCCTCGTGCTGGCGTTCGTGTTCGCGGTCTTCAGCACGACGACGGGCCCCAACCTGGACGCGATCGCGCTCGAACACCTGGGGCAGGAGCGGATGAGCGAGTACGGGCGCATCCGCGGGTGGGAGAGTCTGAGCTACGCCGTCTCCTGCCTGCTGATCGGGTTCTTGCTCGAGCAGACGAGCCCGGCGTGGACGATGCCGGTCTACGCGGCGGGCAGCCTCGCCGTCTTCGGATGGGCGTTCGCCCTGCGCCACGACCGGCCGGGCCACCTCGAGCGGCACGGCCGGCTCGGCGCCGTCGGTGCGGTGTTCCGCGAGGCGCCGAGGTTCTGGCAGTTCATGCTCTCCCTCCTGTTGGTGTGGACCGGCTTCAACGCGGCGTGGAACTTCATCGCGTTGAAGATCGAGCAGGGCGGCGGGGGACCGCTCCTCGTCGGCATCGGTGCGGCGCTCGGGGGGCTCGTGGAGGTTCCGGTGATGCGCGCGTCGTCGGGTCTCGGGCGCGCGTGGGGATTGCGGCGGGTGTTCGTGTTGGGCTGTTGCGTCTACGCGCTCGGCTTCCTCCTCTGGGGCCTGATCGACAATCCCACGATCGTCTCGCTGCTCACGGTGCTCGAGGGCGCCGCGTTCGGACTCCTGTTCACGACCGGCGTGGTCGTCATCGGCAAGATGCTGCCCTCGTCGCTGTACTCGACGGGTCAGTCGATGTGGGTCACGGCCAGCTTCGGCCTTGCGCCGATCCTGGGAGCGGGGATCGGCGGGTGGGCGTTCGAGCGCCTCGGCACGGGCGCGCTGTACGTCGGCGCCTCGTTCCTCGCCCTGGTCGGGGCCGGCGTCGCGTGGATCGCACTCTCGGACCCCGTGGTCGCGAACCCCGAACCCCGAGACGTCGAGCCGGTGCGGTGACCAGGGTTCGCGCCGGACGGAGCGCTCGCGTACGATAGCTCCCTCGGCACGAACGCATGAGGACGACGCATGAGGAGGGGCTTGACGTGGTCAGCGCGTACATCCTGATCCAGACCGAGGTCGGCAGGGCGAGTCACGTCACGCGGGAGATCTCGGGAATCAGCGGCATCAACCAGGTGGACGGCGTCACGGGTCCCTACGACGTGATCGCACGGGGTGAGGCGGCCGACCTCGACGAGCTGGCCAAGGCGATCGTCATGCCGATCCAGTCGGTCGAGGGCGTCACGCGCACCCTGACCTGCCCCGTCCTCCAGTTCTAGCCTGATCCGGCCCCGTCTTCGCTCGGCGAAGCCGGGGCCGAGGGGCTACCGCTTCGCTGCTTGAGCCCCCGCTACAGGTCGTTTCGGACTCGTCCGATACCACCCGGTGAGGCCTCCGAGGCCTCCGGAGGTGCGGGTGTCGTGTCCGGCGATCGCGAACGAGGAGAGCTCGGCCTGCGGGTCGTCATCGTGATGGCGCTCGTCGCGGCCATCGCGTGGACGGTCCCGATGGTGTTCTTCGGACGCCAGGCGACCAAGCACGCCGCCACCCTGACCGGGGCCTCCGACGAACCGGGGACCGGCACGTCGGACGGGCAGGCGCCGCTCGACCCGATCGGCAAGGCGAACGACATCCAGGCGCAGGCCACCCTCAACAGCGCGATCACCTCGACCCAGGTCTACTTCGCGGAGAACGGGACCTACCAGGGGTTCGATGCGGCGGTCGCCGGGCAGTACGACCCCTCCACGACCTACACGAGCGGCCCGGCCGCGGTGGGCGTCGTCAGCGTTCGGGGGGTCGGCCCGATGACGGTCGTGATGGTGACCGCGACGAAGGACGGGGCCTTCCTGTGTGCCGCGGCTCAGGCGGACGTGGTCACGTTCGGCCGCGCGGACGCACAGGCGCCGGCGCAGTGCTCCGGGGGTTGGTGACCGGCCCCTCCTCCGAGAGGTCGACCGGGAACGGAAGGGCCATCGGGTCGTAGACGCGCGAACGGCCCCGGGCGTCGAAGCGATCGAGACCGAGGTCCCCGACGTCGACGACCTTCGTCCTTCCCTTGGTGGCGAGATCGGCGGCGGCCTTGGCGACCGCGGGTCCCCACATCATCCCGTGCCCGCCCGGCGAGGCGACGGTCGTCCCCTCGAGCACGTCGCCCCCGTTCGCGATGGCCGGGCCGAGGATCGGGAGGTGATCCGGCGTGTAGTCGATCGTCGCCGCCCAGACCGTCCGGATCCCCAGCCCGCGGGTGGCCGGGACCAACCGGTTCAGCCGCCGCTGCATCTTCCGAAGGTAGGGCCAGTCGATCGCCCTGGCCGGGCCGGGGGCCTCGGTCGGGTTGCTCATTCCCCAGAGCAGGCCGCCCTCCTCGAGCCGCCAGTACAGGCCCGCGGATAGGTCGAACACCATCGGCAGCCGGTCGACCGCGAACGCCTTGTGCGGCTCGCTCACCACCACCTGGTGCCGCGCGCCGCCCGCGGGGATCCTGGCGCCGACGAGCCGGCCGACCGCGCGGAGCGTCGGTCCTCCCGTCAGGATCACGCGTTCGGCGGCGATCGTTCCGCCGGTGCTCTCGACGCCCGACCACGCGTCCCTTCGAGAGCCGGAGGCCCACGAACGCCGTGCGCTCGCGAAGGTCGACCTTCGCGAGCTGCATGGCGAGGGAGTACGCGCGGACGTTGCGCTGGGCGTCGATGCAGCCGTCGGTCTGCACGTACGAGCCTCCGCGATGCCCCTCGGCCGAGAGCGTCGGATTCAGGGCGACGGCCTCCTGCGCGCTCACCCACACGGACTCCAGCCCGGCCGATCGCTGCATCGCGACGCGCTCGATCCCTTCGCGCTCGTCCCGTTTGGTGACGGCGAGGATCAGGTAACCGAGCTCCCGGAACCCTGAGTCGGTGCCGAGGAGCTCGTGCTGGCGCCGGTAGAAGGCGATGGACCACCGTCCGAGGGCAACGGTCTGCGGCGTGCCGCCCTGAGCGCGCACGACGCCGGCGGCCCGGCCGCTCGCGCCCTGCCCCGCGAGCCCTCGCTCGAGGACGACGACCCGCTTGGCGCCGTTTCGCCGCGCGAACCACGAGGCCCATCCGCCGACGGTCCCCGCGCCGACGATCACCAGATCCGCGACGTCCTTCTTCGCCATCAGCGCTCCCGTTCGGTCTCGCGCAGGCACAGATCGACCACGCTTCGCGCCGGCAGCTCGAGGATCTCGGGCAGATCGCCGAGCGAGCGTCGCGGATCCGGTCGGTGAGCGCCGCTCGCTCCGCCGACGGCAGGACGGCGATGTCGCTCGAGGTCGCGAACAGATCGGCGAGCCGTTCCGACGGGAGCTCGTGCACCGTCGGGAACGAACGACGTTCGAACGGCGTGAAGCCGGCGACGGCTTCGCGGTGGGTCGTACCAGCCCCGGTAGGCGCTCGCGATCGGCGACGACCACGTGAACACGTTCGGCCACCTCGTCGATCTCGCGAATCCTGGGTAACGTTCGTATTCGCCCACGCCCGATCGGGCCCAGAACAAGGCGAGGACGCCTCCGGGTCGCAGCACCCGTCGGATCTCCGAGAAAGGCGCGCTCGGCGTCGAAGTGGTGGAACGCGTTGCCGACGACCACCGCGTCCGCCTCGCCGTCTGCCCATCGGGATGAGCTCGGCGGATCCCTCGAGCGCCCGTACCGTCGGCAGACGCTTCTCGATCACGGTCCGCATGTTGTGGGCAGGCTCCACGGCCACGAGATCGACGCCCAGGGGCGCGAACCGCCGGCAGAGCTGGCCCGTCCCCGCGGCGAGGTCCACGACGAGCGATCCGGCGCCGAGGCCGCCTCGCTCCGCGACCCACGCCGCCGCCTCCGTCCGCGTAGTCGGGCCGGAGCGCGTCGTAGTCGTCCGCGCTCACGACCTCGAAGCTGAAGCCCGTCCCCATCGGCCACGAATCGTACGGGCCGGCCGTAGGCTTCCGCCATGCGCACCGACGAGCGACTCCGGCCGCCCCTGCCTCGGCGGACGCTGGTCGAGGAGGTCTTCGTCGTCCTGTCGCTCTCGCTCCTCGCGAGCGCGGTCTTCGCCGTGCTGAGCATGCTCGAGGCACCGCTTCGCGGCGTCACGGTCGTGTCCGTCAGCCAGAGCCCTCAGCTCGCGCGCCAGGTGTTCATCGTCGGGTTCGGGCTCGCCCCCGTGTGGCTCGTGACCTACCTCGTGCGTCGCGACGGCGATGGCCTCGCCGGGATCGGCCTCGTGTGGGACCGGCCGCGCCAGGACCTTCTGCGGGGGTTCCTGCTGTTCGTCGTCGTCGCGATCGGCGGCATCGGCATCTATCTCGCCGCGGTCGAGCTCGGCGTGAACCGATTCGTCGTGCCGGTCCCGCCGCTCGGCCACTGGTGGACGGTCCCGCTCCTGCTGTTGACCGCGGCCGAGGCCGCGCTCCTGGAGGAGGTCGTCGCGGTCGCGTACCTCGTCACGCGCCTTCGACAGATCGGGCTCACCGCGGTCGCGGCCATCGGGTCGAGCGCGCTCCTGCGGGGGACGTACCACCTGTACCAGGGGTGGGGCGGGTTTCTCGGCAACCTCGCGATGGGCATCCTGTTCGGCCTGGTCTTCGTCCGGACCCGGCGCGCGTGGCCGATCGTCATCGCGCACTTCCTGCTCGACGTCGGAGCCGGGATCGGCTTCATCCTCTTTCGAGACCATCTCCCCGGGTTCTCGTGACGGAGGTCCTCGCGGTCGGGGTCGATCTCCGCGCCGCGCTCCGGCGCACGGCGGCCCAGGGCCACGCGCATCTCGACGGCGTGCTTCACGAGCGCTTCCGGAACGCGCTCTGGCGCGAGATCCAGGCCGGTCCGCTCCGTCACATGGCGGGCTCGTTCGGCCGCGCCGGGGTGCGGATGGACATCGATGGCTTCGACGTCGAGGCGCCGTTCGACGGCTTCGCGGCGGTGGCCGAGCTGGCCGTCGCGTTCGGCGAGCTCGTGCGTCGGGACGGCCACCGCATCCGCGGGCTCGCGACGTGGACGCCGAACGAGGCGGGCGTCGGCGTGTACCGGCCGGGGTCGGTCGGCATCACCCCCCACCGGGACGGGAGGTGGTACCGGCGGCTCGTCGCGGTCTTCACGGTGACGGGGTCCGCGCGGTTCGAGGTCCGCGCGGCGCGCGAGGGCGATCTCGTCGAGAGCTGGCGGGCGGGAGCCGCGAGTCTCACGCTCATGCGGGGTCCGGGTCTGGCGGGCGTCCGCGACGGGCGACCGTTCCACGCGGTCCACGGTCCGGCTCGTGGCGTTCGCTGCTCGCTCGCGCTTCGTACCGGCCTCCGCCCTTCGGCCCAGAAGTAGGTCTTTCGGTCGATGCGGAGAGATCGGTCGCCGGGGCTACACTTGGCCACGCTGGTCGGGAGGATCCGCCGAATGGCTTCCGTGCTCGAGTATCTCCAGGGTCGCGGTCAGGTGTTCACCGTGATCCCGCACCCTCGAACCCCCGTCACGCAGGGCAATGCCCGCGCGTCCCACGTCCCGGTCGAGCTCGTCGTGAAGACCGTCGTCGCGATCTCGAAGGACGGTCTCGCGGTGCTGGTGATCCCGGCGTCGCGTCGCCTCTCGCTCGAGCTTCTCCCCGAGGCGCTGGGCGACCCGAAGGCTCGGCTGGCCACCGAGCGAGAGCTCGAGCGCCAGTTCCCCGACTACGAGCTCGGCGCGCTGCCTCCGTTGTCGATGTTGCTGCTCACGCCGCTGTACGTGGACCCCGCCGTCGTCGAACGCAACGAGATCGTCTTCTCGGCCGGCCGGCGGGACGTCTCGATCAAGATGACCACGAGCGACCTGTTCGGCAACGATCCCGTCGTCATCGCCCCGCTCACCGCCGAGAGCCGTGTCGCCGCAGGGGCCTCCTAGCTACTGCCGGTTCCGAGGGACCCGGCGCTCCCATCGGCGCGACCATCGCCGCCGGTCGTCCTCGCTCACGTCGAGATCCAGGCGTACCCGGTATGCGTCCGCGTCGCTGTCGATGCGCAGTCGCGACGCGGTCTGCACGCGCGCCTCGGGGAAGCGGAGCTCGTAGGTCGCGCTCGCGTCGACGAAGGCGCGGCCGGGATCCTCGGTCGAGACGCCGACCGTGCCGCCGTACCACTGCACGATCGCGGGGGCGATGTCGGTGGGCTCGGTCGGCCCGCCGTAGCGAACGACGGCGCGCGTCTCGCGTCCAAGCACGTCGTGTTCGATCCGCCACGTCACCTCCTCGAGCTCGTCGCCGCGTCCCGATTCCATCTCGGCCCGAGGGCTCCTCGCCGGCGGGAGCTCGGGGCGGCGTTCGACCGGCGACGGGCCTTCCAGGGTCGGTAGGAGCAGGGCCGAGCCGGGCGCGTTCGACGGTGAGGGTCCCCGGATACGGCGGCGCCCACGCGTTGGGCCAGTCCGCGCCGGCGAGGTCCAGGCGCACGCGGTGTCCCGGCTCGAACACCCACGAGGTGACCTCGAGCTCCAGGGTCACCTCGTAGGTGCGTCCGGGCTCGAGCGGTGACGGCCGCTCGCGGGACTCGCGGTGCGCGAGGTTCAGGAGTCCGCGCGTGACGAGCTGCGAGGTGCCGTCGGGGTGAACGTCGCAAAGCTTGGCCGACAGATACGCGACGGGGGCGGAGCTCGCGACGTGGACGACCGCCCGAGGATGCCCGAGAACCTCGAGCTCGGCCTCGAGCGGCTCCCAGTCGTACACGAGGCTGAAGGCCTCGTCGGGCCGCTGATCCTGTGGTTGCCCCCACGGGAGGCCGCCCGCACAGCTGATCCACGCCGTCCAACCGACGTCGCCCCGGATCCGGAGCTGATCGGCGACCCCGCCCGCGCCGGACCCCGCGGCGTCCCCGAGCGCGAACGTCGATTCACGGCTCCGCTCGAGGGGCCAGCCCGGCTCGAACCGCCACTCGCCGCGGTACTCGGAGAGCTCCGCGTCCGGGGGCGTCGGCCGTCGGACGAAGACCACGATCGGCGGGTCGCGGTCGACGCCGTTGTCGACGCCCTTCAGCCACCGGTCCCACCACCGGGCCATCTCGGGCACCAGGTCGACGTTCGGGCCGGGCCGGGAGGTCTCGGTCGATGCGTGCGCCCACGGGCCCGCCACCAGCCGCTTGGGGCACGCGAGCCGGGCGAACCCCCGGAGCGCGACGTTCGTGTAGCCGTCGGCCCAGCCGGTCACGAGCATCGTCGCGGCCTCGATCGCGCCGTAGTCCTCGCGCAGCGATCCGTGCTTCCAGTAGTCGTCGTAGGTCTGGTGCTCGAGCCAGTTGAGGATCCACGGCGTGTAGCCCTCGACGCGCTCGCGCCAGAGCTCGCGCCAGCCCTCGCCGAAGATCCGCGGGACGGGCGGCAGCAGGTTCCCGGCCTCCATGTACGTCGGCCAGTCGACGAGATCGAGCTGCTTGAGCGCGCCGCCGAAGTAGTGAACGTCGTCGGCGTAGCGGTCGTCGGACGCGAAGATCGAGCACACGGCCTTCAACGCCGGCGGCCTCAGCATCGCGACCTGGAGCGAGTTGAACCCCGACCACGACGTCCCGTACATGCCCACGTTGCCGTTCGATCCCTCGAGCGAGCAGAGCCACGCGATCACGTTCGCGATGTCCTCGTGCTCCTGCGCCGTGTACTCGTCGACCGGGATCCCCTCCGAGGAGCCGGTCCCTCGCACGTCGAGCCGGCACACGAGATAGCCGAACTCGTCGGCGAAGCGGTGGTACTCCTCGTGATAGGAGGCCGTGAGGTCGTCCTTGCGGTACGGGAGCGCCTCGAGCAGCGTGGGCCACGAGCCGTCGCCGTCCGGAAGGAACAACGTGGCCGCCAGGCGCACGCCGTCGGGCATCGGGACGAAGACGTCTTCGGTTCGGGCCACGGGGCGGAATCCTATCGGCGGCTCATGTCCAGCTCGGGAACCACGCCCGGCGTGCCCAGTCCGCGTCCGACAGGGGCCCGCCCGTGAGCGTCGGCCAGAACCAGACGAACAGTCCGACCGCGACCACGACGAACGCGATCGCGACGGGCAGATAGGGGCGGACCGAGCGAGGCCGATGCCCCGTGGATCGAAGGGCCTCGAATCGCACCTCCGAGAGGCTCCGGATCGAATACACGCAAGCGAGGACCAGGAAGGGCGTGATCGGCGTCGCGTAGAACAGGAACTGTGGGCGCGGAACCAGGAACCATGGCAGGTACAGCCCGGCGACGCAGACGACGACGAAGCCCGCGCGCCAGTCGCGCTCGCTCGCCCACGCGTACGCGACGTAGGGGATCGCGAGGAGGCTCCCCCAGAAGATGGCGGGGTTCCCGTTCGCGTAGATCACACGCCGGATGCCCTCGCCGTAGTCGGCGTAGTACAGGACCGGCCGATACAGCAGGATCCACTTCCACGCCTCGGACAGGTACGGGTGCACCGGCTTCCCGGTTGCCTCGTCGATCGTCTTGAGGTTGCGGTGATACTCGTACATCGACTGCTGGAGGCGTGCCCACTCGCCGAGGTTCCAGCCGAAATGCACGAACCAGCCCACGTACGAGGCGACGTAGACGAGCGCCGGCACGACGAGGAACGACAGGACGAGGCCGAACCCCTCGGCCGGAAGGGCGTCCAGGATCGGCCGCGCGACGCCGAAGCGCCTCCGTCTCGTCACCTCCCAGATGAAGGACAGGGCGACGGCCACCCCGATCGCGGTGAGGGCGGACCACTTGGTCGCGAACCCCGCTCCCAGGGCCGCCCCGGCCGCGAAGCGCCACGGCCGCCACAGTGGGGCGGGGATCCGCGCGGCCCGCATCGCGTCGTCCCTCGGCGGCGCGGCGACCAGGGTGGCCAGGGTGACCACGGCCGAGCCCTCGGCCCCCTCCGGCTCGGAGGCGCCGAGGACCTCAGGGCTCATCGCCGCCGGCTCGGCGTCCTCGGGCGGCTCGGGGGTCCGGCGTTCGATCCAGCGGCGGTCGAGCAGGAGGAACGCGAACCCGAGCACGATCCAGAACGTGACGAAGATGTCGAGCATCGCGGTCCGCGACTGGACGAAGTTCAGGTTCTCGACGGCCAGCAACAGGCCCCCCGTGAAGGTCCAGATCGGGCTCGCGAACAGCAGCTGCACGATCACGGCCAGGAGCACGACGGTTGCCGTCCCGACGACCGCCCCCGAGACGCGCCAGCCGAACGACTCGGTGCCGAAGGCGAGCTCCCCGACGGCGATCATCCACTTCCCGAGCGGCGGGTGGACCCAGGCGCCCGTATCGTTGCGATCCTCGCGCCAGAACTTCTCGTCGTCGCTCTCGATGGCGCACCGTTCGTTGGAGTAGCCCAGGAAGATGCACGCGGTCTTCGAGTAGTAGAACTCGTCGAAGATCCGCTCCTGCGGGTAGCCGAGATGCGTGAATCGCAGGCCCCCGGCGATCGCACCAACGGCCAGGATCGCCACGATGGGCCGGTTGAGCTTGGCGAGCAGGGGGGACATCGGGGCGATGGTACGGCAGGGGTGCCCGATCGGCGGGGAGCCGCCGCGCGCCCCGGCTACCGGCCGGGCCGGTCCTTCACGCGCACGACGAACTGGAGGCCCTGGAACACGTCGTCGATCGACGCCGACTTGTTGTCGACGAGCCCGGCGTCGAGTCCGAGGTCTTGGACGATCTCGAACGTCAGGTCCGTGTCGACCGCCGAGGCCTTCCTCGGCCACGCGACCCAGAGCCGGCCGGCGGGATCCAATGCCCGCGCCAGCGTCGCGAATCGCTTCGTGAGCTCCGAGCGCCGGGTCGCGAAGAGCACCACGACGTCGATCGGTCCTCGGGCGCGAGCTGCCATCTCGACCTCTGCCGGCAGCGGCTCCAGCGCAAACCCTTGTGGCGCACCGACAACGAGCACACGGGAGCCCTCGCGCACGCCGAGCTTCTTCGGCAGCGGCGTCCCGGAGTAATCCTTGTGTCCCGGGGCGTCCATCGCGCCCACTGTAGCGGCCCCGGTCGTTCGGACGTGCCCGCGCGAGGCGAACCGTGCGAGCATCGGGTCCGTGAGCGGACGGCTCTACCTCGTCGGGACACCGATCGGGAACCTCGGCGACCTCACCGATCGCGCTCGTGAGACCCTGCGAACCGTCGACGTCCTTGCGGCGGAGGACACGCGGAGGACCGGCCGGCTGCTGTCGCACTTCGGCATCAAGCGCCGGATGGTCTCGATCTTCGAGGGGAACGAGCGCGAGCGGACGTCCGAGCTCATCGCGCGGCTCCAGGAGGGGAGCGACGTCGCCCTCGTCACCGACGCCGGCATGCCGACGATCTCCGATCCGGGGTTCCGGCTCGTTCGGGCCTGTGCGGACGAGGGCATCGAGGTCCGCGTCGTGCCGGGGCCCTCGGCGGTGACCTCCGCCCTCGTCGTTTCGGGGCTCGCGGTCGATCGATTCGTGTTCGAGGGGTTCCTCCCGAAACGGGCGGGGGAGCGCCGCGACCGGCTTCGGGCGCTCGCGCACGATCCTCGGACGGTCGTCCTGTTCGAGTCGCCGCTGCGCGTCGCGACGCTGCTCCGGGACGTGCTCGTCGAGCTCGGCGACCGGCGGATGGCCCTGGCCCGGGAGCTGACCAAGCTCCACGAGGAGGTCGTGCGCGGCCGCGTCGCCGAGGTCCTCGCGAGGCTGGGGGACTCCGAGCCCAAGGGCGAGATCGTGGTGGTCCTCGAGGGGTTCCGGGAACCGGAGACCGAGCTGCCGGCGCTGGTCCGCGAGGCCCGGCACCTGGTCGAGGGCGGGATGCGAAAGCGCGAGGCCGCGAGCACCGTCGCGCGACGCCACGGCGCGAGCTCGAACGCGATCTACGAGGCCCTCGTCCGGCCGGCCTGAACCGACCCCTCGGCTAGGATGGCCCGACCATGGGCAGGGACGTCTTCTACATCACGACGCCGATCTACTACCCGAACGACGTCCCGCACATCGGGCACGCCTACAACGCCGTCGCGACGGACTTCGTCGCCCGGTACCACCGGCTCCGCGGCGAGCGCGTCTTCCACCTGACCGGGACCGACGAGCACGGCCTCAAGCTCCAGCGGGCGGCCGAGGCCGCCGGGATGGATCCGCAGACCTGGGTCGACGAGATGGAGCCTCGATGGAAGGAGGTCTGGTCGCGGCTCGACATCGCCAACGACGACTACATCCGGACCACGGAGGCCCGACACGAGCAGGCGGTCGTTCAGCTCCTGGAGGCCGTCCACGGCAACGGCCGAGACGACATCTACCTCGGGACCTACGAGGGTCTGTACTGCGTGTCGTGCGAGGCCTACTACACCGAGGACGACCTCCTCGAGGGCGAGCTGTGCCCGATCCACGAGCGTCCCGTCGAGCACGTGACCGAGGAGAACTACTTCTTCCGCCTCTCGGCCTACGCGGACCGGCTCCTGGAGCGCTACGAGAAGCGACCCCTCGGCCGTCGAGCCCGAGACCCGTCGAAATGAGGTCCTGAGCCTGATCCGCGGCGGGCTCCAGGACTTCTCGATCAGCCGCACGAACTTCCGGTGGGGGATCCCCTTGCCGTGGGACCCCGGCCACGTCTGCTACGTCTGGTTCGACGCGCTCACCAACTACATCACGGCCGCCGGCTACGGGACCGATCCGGAGCGCTTCGCCGCCGTCTGGCCCGCCGACGTCCACCTGATCGGCAAGGACATCCTTCGCTTCCATGCCGTCTACTGGCCGGCGATGTTGATGGCCGGAGGCGTGGAACCGCCGACGCAGGTGTGGGCCCACGGGTTCCTCACGGTCGGCGGCAAGAAGATGTCGAAGACCAACGCCACCGGGATCCACCCGTTCGAGCTGATCGACCACTTCGGGGTCGACTCCTACCGCTACTACTTCATGCGGGAGATCCAGTTCGGCCAGGACGGGAGCTTCTCGTGGGAGTCGATGGTCGACCGTCACAACGCCGACCTCGCGAACGGGCTCGGGAACCTCGCGAGCCGGGTGCTCGCGATGCTCGGATCCTCCTTCGACGGCGCCGTTCCCGAACCCGGGGTCGGGAGCGAAGCGTCCGATCTCCCCGCGGTCGTCGGGGATGCGGTGGGCCGCTACGACGAGCACCTGTCGTCGCTCGCGCTCTCGCAGGCGCTCGCGGCGGCGTGGGACGTGGTCGGGCGCGCGAACGGCTACCTCGTCGAGAAGCAGCCGTGGAAGCTCGCCAAGGACGAGGCCCGCCGGGCCGAGCTCGCGGGCGTCCTGTACGCGGCCGCCGAGACGCTGCGGGTGCTGGCGATCCTGATCTTCCCGATCATGCCGGCCGCCGCCAAAAGGCTTTGGGAGCAGCTGGGGATCGGCGAACCGCTGGAGGCTCAGAGGCTGCCAATGGCGGGTCGATGGGGGCTGCTCGCGCCGGGAACGACGACCTTCAAAGGGGAGGCGCTCTTCCCGCGCCTCGAGTCCTGAGTGAAGGTTCTCGCGAACGCGTTTCACGTGGGACCCCTGCCCTCGACTTCGGGTGGACGGAGTCCGGTCGGCTCCACCGGCCCGCGCGTCACGGGCAGGTGCGCGTTTCGACTCCAGGTCGAGGAAGGCTGAGACGACGACCGGATGAACGAGCCGAAGCCTGAACTGGCGGTCCAGAGCCCCGTCGTGGATTCTCACTGCCACCTGTTCCTGCTCGAGCGGGACCCCTCCGAGGTCCTCCGCCGCGCCCGGGCAGCCGGCGTCGGCACCGTCGTGTGCCCCGGGATCGACGCCGAGTCGAGCCGGCGCTCTCTCGAGCTCGCCGACGCGCTCCCCGGCGTGTTCGCGACCGCGGGGATGCACCCTCACGACGCGTCCCGGTTCGACGCTCGAGCGGGTTCGGAGATCGAGGAGCTGCTCTCGAACCCGCGCGTCGTCGCCGTGGGGGAGTGCGGTCTCGACTTCTATCGGATGCACTCGCCGCGGCAGGACCAGGAGCGGACCTTCCGGGCTCATGTCGCGCTCGCTCGCGATGCCGGCCTGCCCGCTCGTCGTCCACGTTCGCGAGGCGTGGGAGCCGATCCTTCGACTCCTCGATGAGGGTTCGGGGGAGGTGGTCCTGCACTGCTTCACGGGTGATGTGGAAATCGCGGGCGAGTGCGTGTCACGCGGTTGGTTCCTCTCGTTCGCCGGCAACATCACGTACCCCAAGAACGACCACATCCGCGAGGCGGCGGCATCGATCCCCCTCGACCGGATCCTCGTCGAGACCGACAGCCCCTACCTCGCACCGCAGCGGATCCGCGGTCGCGACAACGAACCGGCGAACGTCGTGGACGTGATCGAGGCCATCGCACGGCTTCGTGGACAACCGGTGGAAAACGTGCGAGCCGCCACCGCTGCGAACGCGAGAACCGCCTTTCCGCGCCTCCCGGACCCCTCGAACGGCCGTTCGGAATCAAGTTTGCAGTGAGGGTTGAGGGTTTGGTAGGTTGCGACCTCGTGCGTTTGGAGGCTTCGGTCCGGCCCTGCCGCTTCCCCCCGGAGCCTTCTTCCGTCAGGAGGAAGGCGTATGCGGGTTCGCCCGTCACGGGTCCGGAGGCTCCGGGTCCGCAAGGCGATCGGGAACGTGATGCTCGCTGCCTCGGTGCTCGCGGTCGCGGGTGGCTATCTCGCGATCCAGAAGAGCGTCACGCTCGTGGTCGAGGGGCGGCCGGAGGCCGTGCGCACGGTGAGCTCGAGCGTCGGGGAGCTGCTCGACTCGGAGGGGATCGCGATCGGGTCGGGCGACCTGGTCGTGCCGGCGCAGGCGACGCCGATCGCCGACGGGATGACGGTCTTCGTGGAGCTCGGTTTCCACGAGGCGTCGATGGTTCGGACGCCCGCGGATGTGGGGGTCTGGGTGATGGAAGGGGTGCCGGGGCCGACGGCGATGCTGTCGGCCCGGAGCACCGAGGACTGGTTCTCCGCGGGAGCGCCGGTCGGGCAGCTGGCGGTGGAGGCGGCGCACGTCGTGGTGATGGGGAAGGACCACGTCGTGTGGACCAACGCTTCCACCGCCGGCGAACTCCTCTCGGCCATGGGGATCGAACCCGACCGTAACGACCGCGTTCTTCCATCACCCAGCGCCCCCCTCACGCGCGAACGGCACCGTCGAGTTCGTGTCGATCGACTTCCAGATCCGAGAGCTTCAGGTCCCCATCCCGCGAACCACGTTCACCGAGTACACGGACGAGCTCGGACCCGGCGAGATCCAGGTGATCCGCGAAGGGCTGGACGGGCTCATGTTCGAGCGCTACCGACTGAAGGTCCGCAACGGCGAGGTCGTGTCCCGCGACCTGCTCGCGCGCCAGGTGCTGCGGGAGGCGGTGGCGGCCAAGCGGCTCGTCGGCCGCCAGGACCCGGCGAGCGGGACGCAGGTCGGCGAGGCGAGCTGGTACTCGTTCGCCCCGGGCAGCGGCCTCACCGCCGCGCATCCATGGCTGCCCTTCGGTACGGTGGTCACCGTCACGAACCTCGCCAGCGGCAAGAGCGTCCGGGTGGTGATCAACGATCGAGGACCGTTCGGGGGGCGGGTCATCGACCTCAGCGATCAGGCCTTCGCCCTCATCGCCCCCCTCAGCCAAGGGGTCTGCCAGGTCCGCCTCAGCTGGTAAGGCGTCCCTCGGGCGGTCGGCGCTTCGGGATCTCGCGGACCGTCACGGGATCCGCCCGACCAAGTCGCTCGGCCAGAACTTCATCGCGGATCCGAACCTCGCGCGGGCGATCGTGGCCGACGCCGGCGTCGAGCGCGACGATCGCGTGCTCGAGGTGGGCGCCGGCTTCGGCTCGATCACCCTCGCGCTCGCCGAGGCGGGGTGCGAGGTCCTCGCGATGGAGCTCGACCGGCGGATCGTCTCGGCGCTTCGCGAGGTGATGGCCGGTCATCCCAAGGTCCGGGTCGAGCAGGCGGACGCGATGCGGGCCGACTGGGACCGGCTCCTCGGCGACGATTCGTGGGCGATGGTGTCGAACCTGCCCTACAACATCTCGGTCCCGCTGATGGTCGAGCTGCTGGAGCGCGTGCCGCAGGTGACGCGGTACGTCGTCATGGTGCAGAAGGAGGTCGGCGAGCGGTTCGTCGCGTCGCCGCGCGACGAGGCGTACGGGACCGTGAGCGTGCGCGTCGCCTATCGGGCGCGGGCCGAGCTCGTGCGCCGCGTTCCGGCCGGGGTGTTCTGGCCGCGGCCCAACGTCGACTCGGTGCTCGTCCGACTCCTCCCGCATCCGCCGCCGGTCGCCGTGGACCCGGTCGACCTGTTCCGGGTCGTGGAGGAGGGCTTCGCGGAACGTCGCAAGACGATGGCGAACGCGCTGCGACGGCTCGGCCTCGAGCGGAACGACGCGATCCGGATCCTCCGTGCGACCGACATCGTCCCGGCCGCGCGCGCCGAGGAGCTCGGCCTGGAGGACTTCGCGCGCGTGACGGCGGCGCTGCGGTCCGAGGGATGGCGGCCGTGACCGTGACCGCGATCCGCCGGGACGCGCCCGCGAAGATCAACGTGTTCCTTCGCGTGCTCGCCGCGCGAGAGGACGGCTATCACGACCTCGAGAGCCTCGTCGTGCCCATCTCGCTCGCCGATCGCGTGACGGTGCGACGTGACGATCGGCTGCACGTCCAGACCACGGACGCGGCCGCGCTCGGCGTCACGATGCCGGCGGGCGGCCTGAACCTCGCGCTCGTCGCGGCGCTGGCGCTCGCCGACGCCTGCCCGGACGCCGGCGGCGCGCGCATCGAGATCGAGAAGCGGATTCCGATCGCCGCGGGACTGGGCGGCGGGAGCGCAGACGCGGCCGCCGCGCTGCTGGCGCTGAACGAGCTCTGGGGGTGCGGCCTGGATCTCGCGACGCTCGCCGACGTGGCCGAACGCATCGGATCCGACGTGCCCGCGATGCTCGCCGGCGGTCCGGTCCTGATGTCCGGCCGGGGCGAGCTCCTCGCGCCCACGGAGGTCGCCACGCTGTGGTGGGTCGTGGTCTCGCCGGGGTTCGGCGTCCGCTCGCCCGATGCCTACCGATGGTGGGACGAGGACGGCGGCTCGCGCGGGCCGGATCCGGAGCCGCTCCTTCACGCCGCGACCGCGGGTGACCCCGAACGGCTCGGGCCGCTCCTGTTCAACGACCTCGAGCCGTCGGTGAGCCGCCGGCACGCCGAGATCGGGGCGGCGAAGGCCGGGCTCGTCGATGCCGGCGCACTCGGCGCGGTGATGAGCGGGAGCGGGTCCTCGGTCGTCGGACTCGCTCGCGATCGGGAGCACGCGCGCGGGATCGCGGGGGCGTTGGGCGGGGCGATCGTCGCCTCCGGGCCCCCGGATCCGGCCGAGCTCCCGCGGGAGCCCGAACGGAGATAATCGATCGGGCTCAAGCAGCGAAGCGGTAGCCCTCGGGAGGGTTCGCGGAGCGAAGCCTCCCGAGGAAGGACGATCCGGGGTCGTCTAACGGCAAGACGCGGGCCTTTGGAGCCCTCGATGGAGGTTCGACTCCTCCCCCCGGAGCTGCGCCGAGGAGGGGGCTCGCCTGTCCGACATCGCGTGTCCGAGCTGCGGCGCCGCGAACCCGGCGGCGAATCGCTTCTGCGGGTCCTGCGGGGCGTCGCTGGCCGCGCGGTGCCACAGCTGCGGCGCCGAGAATCCGGCGGGGAATCGCTTCTGCGGCGGATGCGGCTCCCCGCTCGAGGCGGGGCCGGCGATCGGCGCGCCCGACGAGGAGCGCAAGGTCGTCACGATGGTGTTCGCGGACCTCACGGCATCGACCGAGATGGCGTCGCGGCTGGATCCCGAGGACCTGCGCGGGGTGCTTCGGCCGTATTTCGACGCGATGGCCCAGGAGGTCGACCGCTTCGGGGGGACCGTCGAGAAGTTCATCGGCGACGCCGTCGTGGCCGTGTTCGGCGCCCCGGTCGCGCACGAGGACGATCCCGAGCGCGCCGTGCGATGCGCGCTCGCGATGCACCGCCGCCTGGAGCTCCTGAACGACGAGCTCGCGGAGCGGGCGGGCGGAGACCTCGCGATGCGGATCGGCGTGAACACCGGTGAGGTCATCGCGCACGGACACGAGGAGGGCATCGTCACGGGGGAGGCGGTGAACATCGCGGCGCGCTTCCAGGCGCTCGCCGATCCCGGCGCGGTGGTCGTCGGCGAGCGCACGTATCGCGACACGCGGAACGCGTTCTCCTTCTCCGACCTCGGCGAGGTGACGGTCAAGGGCATCGACCGCCCGCTCGGGGTGTGGCGCATCGACGCCGAGGCTCCCGCCTCGCGGTCGGCGCCGTCGTCTCTCGAGACCCCGTTCGTCGGGCGCGAGCACGAGACGGAGCTCCTCCGGCTGCTGTTCGAACGGACGCTGCGCGAGCGACGTCCCAATCTCGTGACGATCGTCGGGCCTCCGGGGATCGGGAAGAGCCGTCTCTCGCAGGAGGCGGCTCGGTCGCTCGTCGGTGAAGGGGGACGCGTGGTCCGCGGCCGATGTCTGCCCTACGGCGACGGGCTGACGTACTGGCCGCTTGCCGAGATCCTGAAGGCCGACGCCGGCATCTTGGACAGTGACCCGTCGGAGGCGATCCTCGAGAAGGCCCGCGTGCGGTTGGACCCGCGGTTCCCCGGCGAGGAGGGCCTCGGGGTCACGGGCGTGCTGCTCTCCTCGATCGGCGTCGACGTCGCGTCGGACCCGCTCGCCGGAACGGACGCCGACGCGGCGCGACGAGTGATCGTCCGGGCGTGGCAGCGCTACCTGGAGTCGATGGCGACGGAGGGCCCGGTGATCGCGCTCCTCGAGGACATCCACTGGGCAGACCCGAGCCTGCTCGAGCTGATCGAGACGGTCGTCGCTCGCGCGAGCGGGCCCGCGCTCGTGCTGTGCATGGCGCGGCCGGACCTCTACGAGCGCCGGCCGGCCTGGGGCGGGGGCCTGTCGAACGCGACGACGATCTCGCTCACGCCGCTGTCCGCGGGCGACGGCGCCGCGCTCATCGGGCACCTGCTCGACGGCGACGCCCCGGCCGAGGTGGTCGGCCCGATCCTGCACCGCTCGGAGGGCAACCCGTTCTTCGCCGCGGAGCTGCTCCGGATGATGATCGAGGACGGGACGCTCGCGCGGCGCGACGGCCGGTGGGGTCTGGTTCGCGAGCTCCCGAGCGCGCTGCCCGACACGGTGCAGGGCGTGATCGCCTCGCGCCTGGACCTGCTCCCGGCGCCCGAGAAGCGTCTCGCGCAGGACGCCTCGGTCGTCGGCCGGGTGTTCTGGCGCGGCGCGGTCGAGCGGCTGGGCGGCGGCGACGTCGGCGGGGCGCTCGACGGCCTGATCGAGAAGGGCCTCGTGGTGGAGCGGGAGGGCTCGACGATCGAGGGCGAGCGGGAGCTGATCTTCAACCACATCCTCACGCGCGACGTCGCCTACGCGGGCATCCCGCGCGCGCGCCGCGTCGACGCGCACGCGCTCGTCGGCCCGTGGGTCGAGGAGGTGACGCGCGGCCGCGACGAGGAGTTCGCCGAGATCCTCGCCTATCACTTCGAGCTCGCCGGCGATGCCGAGCGCACCGGCCGCTACGCGCTGCTCGCCGGCAACCGCCACCTCCGCGTGTTCGCCGCGGAGCAGGCGATCGAGTGGTACGACCGCGCGTTCGGCGCGGCCCACAAGGACGATGCCGGACTGCGGGGGCGGATCGCGTTCGCGCGGGGCGGCGCCCTCGAGCTGATCGGGCGCTTCCCCGAAGCTCTGCGGGCGTACCAGGACGCGCACGCCTCGGCGCTCGAGGTCTCCGAGCTCGAGCTCGAGGCCCGATCGCTGGCCGCCCAGGCGCACGTCCTGTGGCTCCTCGATCGGTACGACGAAGGGCAGGAGCTCCTCCCCGACGCCCTCGAGCGGGCGCGCGCCGCCGGGCTCGCGGACGTCGAGGCGCGGCTCCTGTACACGGCCGGGACGTTCCGGTTCGGGCGTGGGGAGTTCGCCGAGGCGCTGCCCCTTCACGGGCAGGCCCTCGAGATCGCGGAGGCGAGCGGTGACCTCGAGGGACAGGCGCTCGCCCACCACGGGCTCTGCGAGACCTACTTCTTCGTGTGGCCGATCGAGACCGGGCTGGAGCACGGGCAGACGGCGGATCGGATGCTCCGCCAGCTCGGGCAGCGCTCGATGGTGGCGCACAACGCGTACATGGTCGCGTGGGCGCTCGGGTTCCTCGGGCGGTGGGACGAGGCGATGACGGCGGTCGGCTCCTCGATCGAGACCTCGCGTGAGATCGGCAATCCTCGCGACGAGGCCTTCGCCCTCCAGAACCGCTCCCAGCTGTTCCTGTGTGCGGGCCGGCTCGACGACGCGTTGCGCGACGTCGAGCAGGGGCGAGCGATCTTCCGCGAGCTGGGGTTGCCGAGAGGCGAGATCGTCGGGTGCAACGGCCTGAACGACGTCGTGACAGAGGTCGGCGACATGGAGGCCCTCGTCGCGAACGCGCGGGCGACCCTCGAGCTGTCCGACACCCTCGGCAGCGACTTCCAGCGCGAGGTCGTGCTGGCGTTCGCGGGGTGGGCCGAGCTCGCGCTCGGCGACGTCGAGGCGGCCGGACGCCGGTTCGCCCAGGCTCGCGCGTTCCCCGGCGCGCTCGGCGTCGCGTGGGCCGGCGTCGTCGAGCTGCGCGCTCGCGAATGGGCTGGGGAGGCCGACGGCCTGCGCTCGATCGCCGAACGCCTCGAGGAGCGCGTCCTTCCGATGTCGACGTTCTGGGGGGCGTGGGCGCCGTACGCCCGTGCGCTCGCCGATCTGCTGGAAGGGGACGCCGAGTCCGCGCTCGATGCGGCGACGAGGGCGCTCGACCTCGCGCGAGGGGTGCGCGAGCGCCGGATCGAGTGGCGAGCGTCGCGGGTCGCGTGGAAGGCGCTCGAGGCGCTCGGCCGCGCCGACGAGGCCACCGCCTGTCGCGGTGATGCCATCCTGGTCGCCCGGGACTTCGCCGCGAACGCGTCGGGCCGCCTCCGCGAGGCCTTCCTCGCTCGCCCGGACGTCGCGGAGCTCCTGGCCTAAGGACCGTCTTGCCACGCGTCGCCGGGCGCGGGTACAAAGGGGACGCCGCCGACCGAGAGGAACCCGTGGCCAGGCCGACCCCGTCCCGCTCGCTCGCCGCGGTCGTGCTCGCGGCCGGCAAGGGTAAGCGTCTGAAATCCTCGACCCCGAAGGTCCTGCATCCCGTCTGCGGGCGCCCGGTGCTCTGGTGGACGCTCCAGGGCGTGAGAGCCGCCCGCCCCTCGCGCATCGTGATCGTCGTCCACCACGGCGCCGACGAGGTCCGCGACGCCGTGCGGTCGTGGGGCATCGCCCCCGAGCCGGTCTTCGTCGAGCAGGGCGAGGCCCTCGGGACCGGGCACGCGGTGCTCGTGGCCGAGAAGGCGATCGGCAAGGTGGGCGAGGTGCTCGTCGCGAACGGAGACTTCGATCCGGTGACGACCGACGACGTTCGAGCGCTGCTCCGCCTCCACCGACGGACGAAGGCCGCGGCAACGCTGATCACGACCGAGCTCGATCGGCCCGGCACCTACTCCCGAGTCGTCCGCGAGGGCCACCGGCTGGTGTCCCTCGTCGAGGGCAGCGACGCGGGACCCGAGATGCTCGCGATCCGCGAGGTCGGCACGAACTGGATCGCGTTCCGCCGCGCCGACCTGTTCCGAGCCCTGCCGCTCGTCGGACGAGAGAACCGTCAACGCGAGTACTACCTGAACGACGTCTTCCACGTCCTGATCGACAAGGGCGAGCCCGTGTCGGTGTTGCACGCCGACATGGGCGGCGTCCTGGGGGCCAACTCGCGCGCCGGGCTCGCCGAGCTCACCCGCGTGATGCGTGAGCGGATCAACGCGGGGCACATGGCGAACGGGGTCACGATCCTTGACCCGGAGACCACCTACGTCGACGCCGACGTCCGGATCGGGCGCGACTCGGTGATCCATCCGCTCACGTTCCTCGAGGGTGCCACGCGGATCGGGTCGGGTTGCGAGATCGGGCCGTCGACCCGGATCGTGGACTCGCGCCTGGACGACGGGGCGATCGTGCAGTTCTCGGTCGTGAGCGGATCGCGGATCCGCCGGGGGGCCGCGGTGGGACCGTACGCCCACGTCCGACCGGGGACCGACCTGGCCGAGGACGCGAGGGCAGGCGCGTTCGTCGAGATCAAGGCCTCGAGGATCGGTCGCGGCTCCAAGGTTCCCCACCTCTCGTACGTGGGCGACGCGACGATCGGCACGAACACCAACGTGGGAGCGGCGACCGTGACGGTGAACTACGACGGGTACGGCAAGCATCGGACCGTGATCGGGAACGGGGTCCGGATCGGTTCGGATACGATGCTCGTGGCGCCGGTTCGGATCGGGGACGGCGCCGTGACCGGAGCCGGATCGGTGATCACGAGGGATGTCCCGCCGGGAGCGTTGGCGCTGGAGCGTTCGGAGCAGCGCATCGTGAAGGGATATCGCAAGCGAAAGGACGACGAGGCCAGGGCGCGGGGTACCGCGAAGGGCAAGGGGGCGCGCTGACGTGGAGATCGTCACCAAGAAGAAGCTGTTGCTGTTCTCCGGGACGACGCACGTGGCGCTCGCCCAGGAGATCGCCGACAACCTCGGCGTGCCGCTCTCGCCCGCGAAGATGTCGCGCTTTGCCTCCGGCGAGATCTACTTCCGTTCCGAGGAGAGCGTCCGAGGCGCCGACGTCTTCATCCTCCAGACCCACGCCGACCCGGTGAACGAGTCGATCATGGAGCAGCTCGTGATGCTCGACGCCATGAAGCGCGCGAGCGCGAAGCGGATCACGGCCGTCGTGCCGTACTACGGCTACTCGCGACAGGACAAGAAGGGTCTCGCCCGCGAGCCGATCAGCGCGAAGCTCGTCGCCGACCTGCTCACGGTCGCCGGGGCGAACCGGGTGGTCTCCGTGGACCTGCACGCGGGCCAGATCCAGGGGTACTTCGACTTCCCGTTCGACCACCTGACGGCGCTGCCGGTGCTCACGAACTACCTCCGGGACGAGCACGGCCTGCACGACGAGGACGTGGTCGTGGTCGCGCCGGACGCCGGCCGCATCAAGACCGCCGAACGCCTGCGCGAGTACCTGCACGCGGACCTGGCCTTCCTGTACAAGCGGCGGTCACGTCGCGAGGCGCACAAGATCGAGGAGATGGCCGTGGTCGGCGAGGTCCAGGGGCGGCCCTGCATCCTCGTCGACGACATGATCGACACCGGCGGGACGGTCGCCAAGGGCGCGACCGCCCTCGCCCAGCACGGCGCCGGGCCGATCTTCGCCGCGGCGACCCACGGGGTGCTCTCGGGCAAGGCCGTGCAGTACCTCGAGGAGGCGCCGATCCAGCAGGTCGTCGTCACCAACACCGTGCCGATCTCCGAGGAGAAGCACATCGGCAAGCTGAAGGTGCTCTCGATCGCGCCGCTCATCGCGGACGCGCTTCGCGCCGTGTTCGAGGACAGCAGCGTCTCCGAGATCTTCCACGGCGAGAACCAGTAGTCAGGCGCCGCCCTCGTCGACGTTCACGGCGATGCAGGGGGTCCCGCGTTCGAGATGAGCTCGCGGCCGAGCTCGTTCCCGTCCGCGCCGAAGGCGACGAGTTCGCCCGATGGTCCGGCGGAGATTGGCATCGAACGCGCGTGGCGCACGTACAGCTCCTCCAATCGCCCGCCGTCCGCCCGTGCGGCGCCATCGGTGCCAGCCTCCACGGTCCGAGTCTCCGTCATCCCTGCTTCCTAGACGAACGGGGGGAGCGAAGCACGACGGGGGCTCGCCATGGATCGTTCGATCGGGCCGGCCGGTCCATCGTCGCAGCGTGTTGGTACGATGCCCGGCCGGAGGAGAGAGTCGAGGCCATGGAACAGAAGCTCGTCGGCGAGAAGCGCGAAGGGACCGGGAAGGGCGTCGCCCGCAAGCTCCGGGCGGCCGGCCGCGTTCCGGCGGTGCTCTACGGGCACGGGATGGATCCCATCTCGCTCTCCGTCGACTCGCGCGAGCTCCTGCACCTGTTCCACACGGGCGCCGGAACGAACGTGCTCGTCGACCTGGTCGTGGACGGCGCCGACCACCTCGCCCTGGCGCGCGAGATCCAGCGCGACGTCATCAAGGGGCGCTACGTGCACGTCGACTTCGTCGCCGTTCGCCGCGACCAGAAGATCACGATCTCTGTGCCGATCCGCGTGGTGGGCGACTCGGTCGGGGTGAAGGCCGGCGGCGTCCTGGAGCACCACCTCTGGGAGGTCCAGGTCGAGTGCCTGCCGACCGACGTCCCCGAGGCCATCGAGGCGGACGTCTCCGAGCTCGAGATCGGCTCCGGGCTCCGGGTGAGCGACCTCGTCCCGCCCAAGGGCGCGACGATCCTCACGAACCCCGAGGATTCGGTCGTCGCGGTCCAGCAGCCGCAGGCCCGCGACGTGGAGCTCGAGGAGGAGGCGGCCGAGGGCGTCGAGGGCGAGGCCGCCGAGGGCGAGGGCGCGCCGGCCGAGGGGACCGAGGGCGCGGCCGAGCCTTCCGAGGGCTAGCCCGCCCTCGCCATGACCTGGCTCGTCGCCGGGCTCGGCAACCCGGGCCCGCGATACGCGAAGAACCGTCACAACCTCGGCTACGTCGTGGTCGACGAGCTCGCCTCGCGCGCGGCGGAGCGGTTCCGCAAGGCCCGGTTCGTTCCGGCCGACGTCTGCGAGGTGAAGGAGGCGGCCGAGCGCGTCCTGCTCGCGAAGGCTCACGCGTTCATGAACGAGAACGGGCCGGCGTTCGCCTCGCTCGCGCGCAAGCACCGCGTCGATCCCGACCACGTGATCGCGGTGCACGACGAGATCGATCTCCCGTTCGGGGCGCTGCGCGTGAAGTTCGGCGGCTCGACCGCGGGTCACAACGGCCTGAAGTCGCTCGCGGCGGCGCTCCGGACGACGGAGTTCCACCGGGTGCGGCTCGGCGTCGGCCGGCCGCCCGGCTCGAAGGACGCCGCCGACTGGGTGCTCGAGGACTTCGGCAAGCGCGAGGAGGCCGACGTCGCGCTCCTCGTCGACGACGGAGCCGACGCGGTGCTCTCGATCGTGCGCGAGGGCCTGGAGGCGACGCAGGACCGGTTCAACCGATCCGGGCCGCGGTCGTAGTGCGTCGATGCCTTGACGCGCCTCGGTAGAGTGCCTGCGCCAGGCCCCGTCGCGCCGCGACGAGGCCTGTTCGTGCTGCCCGGAGGCGCGAAACGATGCTCTCGGACCTGCTCGATGCGCTGATCCGCTCGGACGCGTTCGAACGCGTCCTCACCGAGCGCGCCCGGCCGGTCCTCGCGCGCGCCGACGCGGGCGAAGACTTCGTGGTGTCGGCGCTCGCCCGCGCGCTCGATGCACCCGTCCTGGTCGTCGCCGCCGGCCCGCACGAGGCGGAGCCGCTGGCCCGCGGCGCGCAGGCCTGGCTCGGTCCCGACGGCGCCGCCTACCTCCCGCCGTGGGAGGCCCTCCCGTACGAGGGGATCGGCCCGTCGACCGAGGTCGCCGCCCGGCGGGCCGACGCGGTCCATCGCCTGCGCGAGGCGGGCGGCGCGTTCGTGCTCGTCACGACCGGGCTGGCCGCGATGCAGGGCCTCGTGCCGACGCTCGGCCGGATCGCGCCGGTCGAGCTCGTCTCCGGCCTCGAGCTCCCGCCCGACGAGCTGGCCGAGCGGCTCGTCGCCCTCGGTTACTCGCGTACCGACGTCGTCGAGCACCGCGGCGAGTTCGCCGTCCGCGGGGGCGTCCTCGACGTCTTCCCCGGCTCGGCGCGCCGGCCCGTCCGCCTCGAGTACTGGGGCGACGAGGTCGAATCGCTGCGAGAGTTCTCCGCGTCCTCGCAGCTGTCGTCCGGGAACGTGAAGCGCGTCCTGGTGCCCCCGGTTCGCGAGCTCATCCCCGACGACGAGGTGCGCGAGCGCGCCGCCGCGCTCGCCCCCCGGCACCTCGACCGCTTTCGCGACGGGCTCCAGCGGATCGCCGACGGTCTGCACGTCGAGGGGATGGAGTCGTTCGCGCCCTTCCTGTTCGACGAGCTCCCGACGCCGGCCGAGCTGCTCCCTCCCGGCTCGTGGGTCGTCCTGGCGCAGGCACGCCGGACCGCCGATCGCGCGCGACAGGCGTTCGAGGAGGGGGCGGCGCTCGCCGAGGCGATGCGATGGCCCGACGAGGGACCGGCCGCGATGCGTCCGCTCGAGGAGGCGCTCGGGACCGCGGCGCGGCTGCATCTGTCGGAGTTCACCGAGGGGATCGACCTCGGCCTCGCGTCGTGGGGGTCGGCGCGAGGCAACCCGGCCGAGCTTGCGCTGCGGGCCGGGGAGCTGAGCGCGCACGGATACCGGGTCGTGGTCACCGCAGGGGGCCACGGGTCGCTCGAACGCGCGAAGGAGATCGTGGGCGGGTCCGCCATCCAGGCCGTCGAGGCGCCGCTCGCGAACGGGTTCGTGTTCGCCGTCGGCAGGCTCGCCGTCGCGACCGAGGAGGACCTGTTCGGCTCGCGGCGTCACACGCGGACGGCGCCGCGTCTCACGAGCCGCCGCCAGGACGCGATCGCCGAGGAGCTCGGGCTCGGCGACTACGCCGTCCACCGCATCCACGGGGTGGCTCGGTACGCCGGCATCCAGCGGCGCGCGATCGCCGGCGCCGAGCGCGACTACATGGTGCTCGAGTACGCCCAGGGAGACCGGCTCAGCGTTCCCACCGACTCCGTCGGGATGGTCGCGCGTTACATCGGCGGCGACGTGCCGAGGCTCTCGCGCCTCGGCTCGAGCGACTGGGCGCGCACGACCGGGCGCGTGAAGCGGGCCGTGAAGGACATGGCGGGCGAGCTCGTCCGCCTCTACTCGGTTCGGATGTCCGTGGAGGGCCACGCGTTCGGCACCGACACCCCGTGGCAGGGCGAGCTCGAGGACGCGTTCCCCCACGCCGAGACCGGCGACCAGGTCACGGCGATCGAGGAGGTCAAGGCCGACATGGAGCGGCCCAAGCCGATGGACCGCCTGATCTGCGGCGACGTCGGGTTCGGCAAGACCGAGATCGCCGTGCGGGCCGCGTTCAAGGCCGTGATGGACGGGATGCAGGTCGCCGTCCTGGTCCCGACGACGCTGCTCGCCGAGCAGCACTTCATCACGTTCTCCGAGCGATTCGCGCCGTTCCCGGTGAAGGTGGCGATGCTCTCGCGCTTCGTGTCGAAGGCCGAGCAGGACCGGACCGTGGAGGATCTGAAGCGCGGGGCGATCGACGTCGTGATCGGGACGCACCGGCTCCTCAGCCGGGACATCGCCTTCAAGGACCTCGGCCTCCTGGTCGTCGACGAGGAGCAGCGGTTCGGCGTGGCGCACAAGGAGCGGCTGAAGAAGCTCCGCGCGCAGGTCGACGTGCTGACGATGACCGCGACGCCGATCCCTCGGACGCTCGAGATGGCGCTCACCGGCATCCGCGACATGTCGACGGTCGACACGCCGCCCGAGGACCGCCAGCCGGTGCTGACGTTCGTCGGCCAGTACGACGAGGGCCTGGCGATCGGTGCGGTCCGCCGCGAGCTCCTGCGCGAGGGCCAGGTGTTCTGGGTCCACAACCGCGTCGCGACGATCGACCGCCAGGCCGCATGGGTCCAGGACCAGGTCCCCGAGGCGCGGATCGTCATCGCGCACGGAAAGATGGACGAGGACGTGCTGGAGCGACAGATGATGCGCTTCTGGGACCGCGACGCCGACGTGCTCGTCTGCACCGTGATCATCGAGTCCGGGCTCGACGTTCCGAACGCGAACACCCTCGTGGTCGACTCGGCCCACCTGCTCGGGCTCGCCCAGATGTACCAGCTGCGCGGACGCGTCGGGCGGTCGAGCGAGCGCGCCTTCTCCTACTTCTTCTTCCCGCCCCAGCGCGAGCTCACCGAGGAGGCGCACGAGCGCCTCGCGACCATCAGCCGCAATCAGGCGCTCGGCAGCGGGTTCCAGATCGCGCTGCGGGATCTCGAGATCCGCGGCGCGGGCAACGTCCTCGGCGCCGAGCAGCACGGCCACATCGCGGCGGTCGGGTTCGACACGTACGCGCGGCTGCTCCAGGAGTCGGTCGCCGAGATGAAGGGCGAGGCGCTGCCCGAGGAGAAGGAGATCCGGATCGACCTGCCGGTGAAAGCGTTCGTCCCGCCGGGCTGGGTGGCGCAGGAGGCGCTCCGGCTCGACCTGTATCGCCGCATCGGGGGGGCCGGGGACCACGACCGCCTCGCGGAGGTCGAGGCCGAGACCGTCGACCGCTACGGCCGGCTGCCGGAGGAGGTGGCGACGCTCTTCGCCGTCGCGTCGCTGCGCCTCTTGTGCCGGCGCCTCGGCCATCGAGGAGGTCGCGACCTACAAGCAACAGGTGCGGATCCGACCGCTCGCGCTCGAGTCCGTCCTGGAGGTCGACCTCGGCGAGCGCGTGGCCCGCGCGACCTACCACGGCACGACTCGGACGCTCAACCTCGAGCCCGAGCGCGTCGCCGGCGCCGAGCTGCCCGGCTGGGTCGAGGAGCGGCTGAGGCTCTCGGCCGGCATGGAAGAGGTCGTTGCTAGGATGCCCGGGTGATTCGCCCGCACCCTCGTTCCGTCGCGCTCGTCGCGCTCGCCCTCTTCGCGCTCGCCCTGTCGGCATGTGCCGACGCGACCGGGTCGCCGGCGGCCAGCGTCGGGGACGTGGAGATCTCGAACGAGCAGCTCCAGCTGGACGTGGTCGCGTTCACGTTTCTCTCGGGACTGAACGGCGCGCCGTGCGGCACGCCGATCGAGGGCGAGAGCCAGGAGTCCGCATGCGCCCGGTTCACGCTCACGAACGAGATCCAGGAGGAGGTCGTGAAGGCGTACGCGCTGTCGCACGACCTCAGCGTCGACGACGCGGTCGTCCGGGACGCGATCGCGCAGGTCGAACAGGGCGTCGGCGGCACCGAGGCGCTCGAAGCCCAGCTCGCGGAGGCCGGAGTGACTCGCGAGGGGCTCCGGCTGCTGGCCCAGCGCCTCCTGTTGTTCAACGTCGTCCAGGACGCGGTCGTCGCCGAGCGGCTGGACGACGCGGCGCTCCAGGCCGCCTACGAAGACGCGGAGCAGCAGCTCACGACCGTGGAGGTCTCCCACATCCTCCTGCCGACGCGCGAGGAGGCCGAGGAGGTCGCCGCCGAGGCGACCCCGGAGAACTTCGCGAGGCTCGCGCGCACGCGCTCGACCGACACGGGCTCGGCCTCGAATGGCGGCAGCCTCGGCTCCTTCTCGGAGGCGCAGTTCCGCCAGCAGTTCGACCCGACGTTCGTCGACGCGGCGCTCGCGCTCGAGCCCGGAGAGATCTCGGGCGTCGTCGAGACGTCGTTCGGCTTCCACGTGATCGAGCTCGTGCGGCGCGACGTCGCGACGTTCGACCAGGTCCACGACCAGCTCGTGGCGCAGCAGGCCCCGCAGGTCTTCTCGGCGTGGCTGATGGAGCGGTACGACGCCACCGACATCGAGGTGAACCCGCGGTACGGGCGGCTCGACGACGGGGGCCAGGTGGTGCCGGTGCGCAGCACCGAGGACGTACCCGCCGCCACGGGCGCCTCGGGGCCGACCGGCAACACGGCGCCGTGACCGAGGACCCGCTCGAGCACGTCCCTGGCGGCCCCGTGCCGTCCTCTCGGAACGGCGAGCGACTCCTCGACCTCGTCCGCGTGATGGCCCGGCTCCGAGGGCCGGGCGGCTGCCCGTGGGATCGGGAGCAGGATCACCGCTCGCTCGCCCGTCACCTCCTTGAGGAGACGCACGAGGCGCTCGAGGCGATCGACGCCGGCGATGGTGACCTCCTCCGCGAGGAGCTCGGGGACGTGCTGCTCCAGGTCGTGTTCCACGCGCAGATGGCGGCCGACGACGGCGCGTGGGACGTCGACGACGTCGCCGAGGGCATCGTGCGCAAGCTGATCCGCCGCCACCCGCACGTGTTCGGCGACCTCGAGGTCTCCGGCGCCGACGAGGTGCTCGTCAACTGGGAGCGGATCAAGGAGGAGGAGAAGGGGCCCAAGGCGCTCGAGGACGACATCCCCGAGACGCTCCCGGCGCTCGCGCGCGCCGCGAAGGTCCAGCGCCGGGCCGGGGGATGGGGGTTCGAGTGGCGCTCGGTGGACTCGGCGCTCGAGGCCCTGAACGAGGAGGTCGCCGAGCTCCAGGCGCACACCGACGCCGACAACGCCGAGCAGGAGATCGGCGACGTGCTGTTCGCCACCGTCTCCGTCGCCCGCAAGCTCGGCGTCGACGCGGAGGGCGCGCTCCGGCGGACGATCCGTGGGTTCGCGTCGCGCTACGAGCGCTTCAGCCGGCTGGTCCGCGAGCGCGGCCTCGACCTCGAGACGATGTCCGAGGACGAGATCCGCGAGCTGTTTCGACGGGCTCGGTGAGCGCCGGAAGCGACGCTAGTGATTCGAGGCCCGCGACCGGGCGGAGGCCGACCGCCCGCCTTCGGGGGTCGTCTCCACACAGCTGCCGTCGACACAGGAGAAGTTGCCGATTCCGTAGTACGCCACCCGGGAGCGGCCGCCGCATCGCTCGCCGCACTCGACGTAGGTGATCGCGTCCATCGAGCACGAGCCGGCCCCCCCATGCTTGCCGGAGCACTGGCAGCACGCCCGAAACGAGCCGGCCCGCTGTTGGGCATAGGCGTTCGGGGCGAGGCTCTGGATTGCCGGAGTGGCCCAGAGGAGGGTCCCCCCGACGATCGCGCCGCGGCGAATCAGCTCGCGGCGGTTGAGCCTCCCCGCCCGGTCCGTGCCGTCCTCACCATCGAGCATTCGGCGTTCCTCCGTCACTGGTGAACGCCTGGAGTATGCATCTCGATACCCATCCGAGGAAGCGCTTTCGGAGCGTATCTTTCGTGCATTGAGCCCCGTACATCTGCGGTACGGACTCTCGCTGCCTGCGCGCCGATCGACGTCCCCATGCATACACTCGCGGACGTGCCTGGCAACACCATCGCGGAGCGTGTCCGCGCGTTCGAGGGCGAGCTCGAGTGCCGCTGCGCAGCGCGAACCGAGCCGACCGCGTTCGGCACGGCGTTCCTGAATCCGGACTTTCCGCTTCGGTACGACTCGAACTACGTGCGGGCCGACCGGCCGCTCGAAGGGGTCGAGGCCGACGCGCTCGCGTCCGACGCCGACCGGGTGCTCGGCGAGCTCGGCGTCGGACACCGCAAGATCTACGTCGACGACGACGCCCAGGGCCGGCGGCTGGCGGCGGCGTTCCTCGAGCTCGGCTGGGCGGCCGAGCGCCTCGTGATCATGGCCCAGACGCGTGAGCCGGACCCCCGGCCGCTGGTGGAGGTTCGCGAGACCGACTTCGCGGGCGCGCGGTCGGTGATCGCGGAGTCGTTCGGGAGGCGGATTGACGTCGAGAGCGAGGAGGCCGCCGCGCAGATCGTCGGGTTCCGCGCGGTGCTCGAGCGCGTGGCCGGCGCCCGGTTCTTCGTCGCCGACGTCGAGGGGCGCCCGGCGAGCGTCTGCGAACTGTATGCGATCGACGGGGTCGCGCAGATCGAGAGCGTGACCACGCTCGAGGAGTTCCGCGGGCGCGGCCTGGGGAGCGCGGTCGTGCTCGCCGCGGCGCGCTCGGCACGCGGGGATGGCTGCGACGTCGTGTTCCTGGTCGCGGAGGACGCGGACTGGCCGAAGGACCTGTACGCGAGGCTCGGCTTCGATCCGGTCTCGCGGTTCTGGTCGTTCCTGCTCGTTCCGGGCTAGGAGCGCGCGTAGACCGCGAGGTCCCACGCGACCCTCCGGTGCTCGCGCCGCAGCGGCTCGAACCCCTCGGCGCGGACTCGGGCGTCGATGCGACCGATGTCGTGCACGTAGACGCGGAAGCCGCCGAACTTGGACGAGCGCATTCGGTACCACCAGTTCGCGACTCCGGTCTGCATGCGCGCGATCCGGCCGGCCAGGCCCGTCGAGCGAGGGATCGTGAACGCGTACACGGAGCCGGCAGCCGCGAGCGAGCGCTCGAGCAGGTTCTCCACGTCCGGGTAGCAGCAGAAGACGCGGTTCAGCACGACGACGTCCACGTTCGGCAGGTCGGCCTTCGCGCCGTCGCCGACCTCGAACGTCGTGAGGTCGCCGACGCCCCGCTCCTCCGCCAGGCGCCGCGCCGCCTCGACCGCCTTGGCCGACAGGTCGTAGCCGAGCGCGCTCGCTGCGCCGGCTCGCACCGTCTCGATCGACAGGTCGCCGATCCCGCAGCCGAGGTCGAGCACGGTGCGGTCCTTCAGGCCGGCCTCGCGGAGCGCGACGAGCAGCGGCGCCGTCACGCCCGCGACGGTCCGCTTCTTCCGCGACCGCGCCGCCCAGTGGTCGACCCAGTCGTCGAAGCAGCAGGGCTCGGGATCGGCGTCGGGGTCCTGCACGCCGGCAGGGTAGCCCTTTGCACGGGTCTCGGGCGTTCGGCCTCCCCCGGAGGGATTCGCCGTGTCGGTCGCGGCGCCCGCTCGAAAAACCGTCCGTCGGTGGACTTGAGCCGGAACGGGCCACACGCCGATAACCCTCTTGAGCAGGCCCCGGTGATCCGATCGGTCGGTGAGGGGTCCCGAAGGAAGGATGATCGGTGCAGCTCGTGAGGGGCTCGTCCGCACGACAGGATCCCCTGAGCCGCGAGGCCCTGTTCCGGCAGGTCGCGTCGCTCGTGGGCGCCGTGCTGCTCGGCTTCCTCTCGATGGCCCTTCGCGAGGTCGACGGCGGGTCGACGGGACTCCTCGTCCAGGCCTCGATCGCCACCGCGGCGACGGTGATCGCCACCCTGATCCTGCCCTGGGACCGCCTGCCCCATGCGCTCCACACCGTGGTGCCGATCGTGTTCCTTGCGGTCGCCTTCCTGGCCCGCGAGGCGACCGGCGGGGCGGACTCCGCCTACGCTCAGCTCGCCCTGCTCCCGGTCTTCTGCGTCGCGGTCTACGGGACCCGGCTCGAGCTCGGAGGCATGGTGCTCGCGGCCGCGGCCGTGCTGGTCGTGCCGCTGCTCGGCCACGGCGCCCCGGACCAGGCGTGGGTGCAGGCCCTCGCCATGCTGCTCGGCGGCAGCGCCGTGGCGCTCGTGATCCACCGCTTCCTCGGCCAGCTCCGACACCAGGCGACGCGGCTCCAGGTCGTGGCCGGCACCGATTCGCTCACCGGGGCCGCGAACCGCCGGGCCTGGGACGAGGAGCTGTCGCTGGCGCTCGTCCGGGCCGCCCGAGCCGGCATGCCGCTGTCGATCGCGCTTCTCGACGTCGACCACTTCAAGGAGTTCAACGACCGTCACGGCCACCAGGCCGGTGATCGTCTGTTGAAGGAGGCCGCCGCCGGCTGGCGAGGGATCCTGCGCGCGACCGACGTCCTCGCGCGGATCGGCGGCGACGAGTTCGCCGTCCTGCTGCCGGGCTGCGCCCTCGACATGGCCGCGACGATCGCCGAGCACCTGCGCGCCGCGGTCCCGGCCTCCGCGGGCTGCTCGGTCGGGGTGGCGGCGTGGGACGGGCAGGAGAGCTCGCTCGGGCTCGTGGCCCGAGCCGACCGCGCGCTCTACGACGCGAAGGAGCGGGGCCGGGATCGCGTCGTGATCACCTCCGACGACGGGGTGCGGATCGAGCTCGCGAACGGGATCCCGCGCGCCTACCGCGACCACCGCGACGAGCGGGTGTAGCGGGCCGAAGTCGGGTTCGAAGGGTCCGAGCGCTCTAGAATCGGCGGGCCATGCCCGCCGTCGAAGCCCTCCAGGCGCGCGAGATCCTCGACTCGCGCGGAAACCCCACGGTCGAGGTCGACGTGCTGCTCGATGACGGCGCGTTCGGGCGCGCCGCGGTCCCCTCGGGCGCGTCGACCGGCGAGCACGAGGCCCTCGAGCTCCGAGACGGCGACCTCTCGCGCTTCGGCGGCAAGGGCGTCCTCGATGCCGTCGCGAACGTGACCGAGGTGATCGCGCCGGCGCTCGCGGGGGAGGAGGCGCTCGACCAGCGCGCGATCGACGCGATGCTGCTCGACCTCGACGGCACGGCGGACAAGTCCAAGCTCGGCGCGAACGCGATCCTCGGCGTCTCGCTCGCCGTGGCGCACGCGGGCGCGCAGTCGCTCGGCCTGCCGCTCTACCGGTACCTCGGCGGGCCGAACGCGCACGTGCTGCCGGTTCCGTTCATGAACGTGATCAACGGCGGCGCCCACGCGGACAACGAGCTCGAGCTCCAGGAGTTCATGCTCGCGCCGGTCGGGGCGGCCTCCTTCTCCGAGGCCGTGCGCTGGTGCTCGGAGATCTACCAGTCGCTGAGGACGATCCTGAAGGCCCGCCACCTGTCGACGGGCGTCGGCGACGAGGGGGGGTTCGCGCCCGAGATCGCGTCGGCGCACGAGGCCCTCGGCCTGCTCACCGAGGCGATCGAGAAGGTGGGCCTCGAGGTCGGCGACGAGGTCGCCCTCGCGATGGACCCGGCGTGCTCGGAGATCTACCGCGACGGCGCCTATCACCTCGAGGGCAAGGAGCGCTCCTCGACGGACATGGTCGAGTTCTGGCGCGGGATCGTCGACGGCTTCCCGGTCGTCTCGCTCGAGGACCCGCTCGCCGAGGACGATTGGGAGGGCTGGGCGCTGCTCACGCGCGAGCTCGGGTCGCGAACGCAGGTCGTCGGCGACGACCTCTTCGTCACGAACCCCGAGCGCCTTTCGCGCGGGATCGCCGAGGGCGTCGGCACCGCGATCCTGGTGAAGGTGAACCAGATCGGCTCGCTCACCGAGACGCTCGACGCGATCGCGCTCGCGAATCGCAGCGGCTACGGCGCGATGGTGAGCCACCGATCGGGCGAGACCGAGGACACGACGATCGCCGACCTCGTGGTCGCGACGAACGCCGGCATGATCAAGGCCGGCGCGCCGACCCGGGCCGAGCGCACCGCGAAGTACAACCGGCTGCTCCGGATCGAGGAGGAGCTCGGCGACATCGCGGCGTATCCGGGCGCGAGCGCGCTCCGGCGGAGGTCCGGGTGAGCCAGGCGGCGAGTCGTGCGCTCTCGCGCGAGGGCCCGAGGCTCACCGGCCGCGCGGCCGGGCTCCTCATCGCGCTCGCGCTGCTCGTCCTGCTCGCGCTCGTGCCGGCCCGAGCGCTGCTCGCCCAGCGCGCCACCATGGCCGACCTCGAGCGGCGCACGAGCGAGCTCGAGAACGAGAACGCGGAGCTGCGCGGCGAGATCGCCCGGCTCAACGACCCCGCGGAGCTCGAGCGACTCGCTCGCGAGTGCCTGGGGATGGTCGGCCCCGGCGAGATCGCGCTCGTGGTCCCGGGCTCGGATCCCGAACGGGCCGACTGCTGAGGGATTCCGCTCGCCGTCCGGCGCGACTACGATTTCGGAGGTGCCGGGACAAGATGGGACGATGAGCCGGCGTCGATCGTGGGCGCTGCTGGCGGCCGCACTCCTCCTGATGGGCTCCTGTGGAGGCGCGGCCTCGGAATCGGCCTCCGAACCCACGACGGCGACGGGCGAGACGGGGACGACGGGCGCGGTCGACGCCACAGGGACGACCGGCGTGGATGGCGCCACGGCCGGTACCGGGGCGACCGGAGCGACGGCCCCGACGGGGTCCACCGACTGCGCGCCGGAATCTCCCACGTCCTCGGGCTGGCAGAGCCACGACGCGCTGAGCGGTGATTTCACGATCTCGTTCCCGGCCGAGTGGGAGGACGTGAGCGGCGACATCGGCGCGACCTCCGGCGAGCTCCTTTCCCCCGAAACGCTGACCGAGCTCGGCCTGACCGGATCCGAGCCCGCCCCGGCGGATGTCGTTCGCGACCCCGCAACCGGCGACAACCTCGGCGTGTTCTGGTTCGAAGGTGCCACGTCCTCGACCGAGGACGTGTATGCGATCCACGAGAGCCTGTACTCGACGCTGTCCGGCATCGAGTTGACGGCGACGGAGCTCACCGCCTGCGTCGGGGGCTCCACGGCGATCGGGATGGAGCTCGCCGGTACCGTCGCCGGAGAGGGAACGCGCTATCAGCAGCTCTGGTTCCTGGTGCGCGACGGCACGCTGTACCACTTCTATCTCGACGCGGCCGACCCGGCGACCGCCGCGGTGCTCGATGAGGTGGTGCGCACGTGGGCGTGGACGGCGTGAGGCCGTGCGGACCTTGCCCGACCGCTCCTTGACGGTCCAAACGGGGCGATGGGACACTGACCGTCCTTCGGTGGATGCGCCGAAACGGAACCACGAGGAGGAGACGCTGGCAGAGCTCGAGGTCGGGGCGGTCATCGACGGGACCGTCTCGCGGATCACCCCGTACGGGGCCTTCCTCACCCTGGAGGGCGGGAAGGTCGGGCTCGTCCATATCTCCGAGATCGACCGGAACTACGTCAAGGACGTCCACGAGCACCTGCGCGAGAACGACGTCGTCCAGGCGAAGGTCATCGCCATCAAGGAGGACGGCAAGATCGACCTTTCGATCAAGGCGCTCCAGGACCCGGCACCCCCTCGGCCGCGGCGCGGCTCGGACCCGGACTTCGAACAGAGGCTCAAGAAGTTCATGCGGCAGAGCGAGGAGCGCCAGGTCGACTTCAAGCGCTCCGTCGAGCACAAGCGCAAGTAGCGCTCGAGGCCCCGGGTGGGCGAGCTTCGAGGCAGCGATCTCGTCACGGTTCGCGAGCAGATCGGGCGCGATCCCACCACGCCGTTCACGGTCGTCGCGCGATGCCCCGACGGCCATCCGCTCGTCATCCGGAACGCGCCCGTGGACGCCGACGGCGATCCGTTCCCGACGCTGTTCTGGCTGACGTGTCCGGCCGCCAACAAGGCGGTCTCGCGGGTCGAGTCCGAGGGCGCGATCGCGTCGCTCAACGCGCGCGTCGACTCCGACCAGGCGTTCGCCGCGGCGGTCGCGCTCTCGCACGAGACGTACGCGCGCGAGCGCGCCCGCGGGTTCCCGGGCGCCGAGGCGTACGGCGGCGTCGGCGGCACGCGTACCGGCGTGAAGTGCCTGCACGCGCACTACGCGAACCATCTCGCCGGCGGCGTCGACCCCGTGGGCGCATGGACGGCCGGGCGCGTCGAGCCGATCCACGAGGAGCGCCCGGACCGGTTCGCGGTGATCGATCAGGGCACGAACTCCATCCGGCTGCTGGTCGTCGAGTCCGATGGTCGCGGCGGACTTCGCGAGCTCGCGCGCGACATGGTCATCACGCGGCTCGGGCAGGGCGTCGATCGCACGGGGCGCCTCGCGCCCGACGCACTCGAGCGGACGGTGGCGGTGCTCGCGACGTACGGGCGCCGTAGCCGCGCATTGCACGCCCCGCGGATCCGCTTCGCGGCGACCGCCGCCGTGCGCGACGCGTCGAACCGTGAGGAGCTCGAGCGGGCCGTCCTCGAGCAGGCGGGCTCGCCGCTCGAGGTCATCAGCGGCGATGAGGAGGCCCGGCTCTCGTTTCTCGGGGCGACGCGCGGGCTCGAGGCTCCCGGCCCGTTCGGCGTCCTCGACATCGGCGGCGGCTCGACCGAGCTCGTCGTCGGGACCGAACGGCCGACCTCGGCGATCTCGGTCCAGATGGGGAGCGTGCGGCTGACCGAGCGCTTCGTCCGGCACGACCCGCCGAGGAGCGAGGAGCTCGAGGCGATGCGTGCGTTCGTGCTCGAGCGACTCGACGAGGTCTCGCGGGCCGTTCCGGTCGGCGACGCGCGAACGTTCGTCGCCGTCGCGGGCACCTCCACGACCGTGCAGGCCGTCGCGCTCGGCCTGCCCTTCTACGACCCGGAGGCCGTTCATCGGTCGCGACTGACGCTCGCCGAGGCGGCCCGGGTGCTCGGCGACCTCGCGGCGATGACCACGCCCGAGCGCGCGGCGCTCCCGGTGATGGCGCCGGGCCGGGGCGAGGTGATCGTCGCGGGGGCCGTGATCCTGGAGGCCGTGATGCGGCGGTTCGGGTTCGAGGAGGCGCTCGTGTCCGAGACCGACATCCTCGACGGGCTCGCCCTCGAAACGCTCGCGAGCCTGTAACCTCTGTCGCCGTGTCGAAGCGCACCCGCAACCGCCAGCTCGCCAGGAGCGCGCGTCAGCGCCAGGCGGAGAGGCGCCGCCACCAGCGCAACCGTCAGCTCGGAACGATCGTCGTCGCGCTGGTCGTCGCCGTCGCCGGCGGCGCGTTCCTGTTCAATGCCTTCACCGGCGACGAGCCTGTGGCGGCGACGGGCAGCACCGGCCCGACCGCCCCCACCGGCGCGACGGGCGCGACGCGGGCGCGACGGGCCCGAGCCCGACCCCCAGCGGGGAGCCCGGGTCGCAGACCGGCACCGCGAACCCGGAGCCGGGGCCCGAGGAGGTCGCGTGTGGCGGTCAGACCCCGAAGGGCGCGCTGAAACCCAAGCCGCAGTTCAACGCCCCGGCGGACGTGCTGAAGAAGGGGCGCACGTACACGGCGACGTTCGAGACCTCGTGCGGCGACATCGTCATCGAGCTCCTGTCCGACCAGGCGCCGGCGACCGTGAACAGCTTCGTGTTCCTCGCCGAGCAGGGGTTCTTCGACGCCACGCGGATCCACCGGATCGACGACTCCATCGACGTCCTCCAGGGCGGGGACCCGACCGGCACCGGAACCGGCGGCCCCGGCTACTCCATCCCCGACGAGCTCACGGGGGAGGAGAGCTACGGGCCGGGGGTCCTCGCGATGGCCAACTCCGGCGCGCCGAACAGCGGCGGGAGCCAGTTCTTCCTGATCACCGGCGACGACGGACACAACCTCGACGCGAACCCCGCGTACACGATCTTCGGGCGCGTGATCGAGGGGCTCGACGTGGCGCAGACGATCCAGGACCTCGAGGTCCAGGACCCCGCCGGCGGAATCGATGGGCAGCAGCCCGCGCAGGCCGTGTACGTCGAGAAGGTGACGATCTCCGAGAGTCCCTCGGGCGGCTGACCTGCCTCCTGCCGATATCCGGCGCCTAGAATCCAGGAGCCCGGGTGCCGGAACGGGGAGACGGAGGTGCCTTAAAAGCACCGGCTCGAAAGGGCGTGTGGGTTCGAATCCCACCCCGGGCACTCACGGTTGCCGCTCGTTTCCCCTGCGGTAGCTCCCGGTCGCTCTCGCGAGGAGCTGCTGCACGGCCCGGTCGTCCTCGGCGGCCTCGATCGCTCGGAGCAGACGCGCCGCCGCCGACCCGGCGACCGTCGTGACCACCGCGCTTCCCCGCCGGACGATGACGCGCCCGTCCTTCGTCGCGTGGTAGTCGAACGGGTCGCGCGAGAGCCGGCCGCGAGCATCGCTCGGCATCCGTTCCAACCTCCGGGTCCGTTTCGCGCATCATCCGCCATCGGATCGTGTCGCTCACGCGTCAGGTGAGCGACGTCCCTCTCGTACGATTCGAGATCCATGCTGCTCGAGGAGGTCGCCCGGACGTCGGCCGCGCTCGCCGACACCTCGGGGCGGCGCGCGAAGATCGACCTCCTCGTCGACGTCCTGCGTCGGCTCCGCCCGGACGAGGTGCCCGTGGCCGTCGCCTACCTCTCCGGCAGGCTGCCGCAGGGAACGATCGGCGTCGGCTGGGCGGCGCTCCGCGATCTGCCCTCGCCCGCGCCGGTCGGCCCGACGCTCGAGCTGCTCGGAGGTCGACGCCGCCCTCGAACGGATCGGTGCGGCGACCGGCAAGGGGAGCCAGGCCGCGCGCCGCGACGAGCTCGCCGGCCTCTTCGCCCGCGCGACGGAGCCCGAGCGCCGATTCCTGTTCGGCCTCCTGTCGGGCGAGCTTCGTCAGGGCGCGCTCGAGGGCCTCATGGTCGAGGCGGTGGCGCAGGGCCGCCGGCGTCCCCGCCTCCGAGGTGCGACGCGCGCTCATGCTCGCGGGCGACCTCGGGACGGTCGCGATCGCCGCCCTGCGCCGAGGGAGCGAGCGGGCTCGCGCGATTCCGCCTCACCGTCCTTCGGCCAGTCCAGCCGATGCTCGCGCAGACCGCCGACGACGTCGCGACGGCGCTCGAACGCGTCAGCCCGGCCGCGGTCGAGTGGAAGCTCGACGGCGCCCGGCTCCAGGTGCACCGGCTCGGCGACGAGGTGCGCGCGTTCACGCGCAACCTCGCCGACGTCACCGACCGGGTGCCCGAGGTCGTCGAGGCGGTCGCGGCGCCTCGGGTCGACGCGGCGATCCTGGACGGCGAGGCGATCGCGCTCGCGGCCGGACGGCAGGCCGCACGCCTTCCAGGACGACGATGAGTCGCTTCGGCGCCGGCTGGACGTGGAGGGCCTGCGCCGCTCGACGCCGCTCTCGCCCGTTCTTCTTCGACGGTCTCCACCTGGACGGCGACGACCTGATCGACCGGCCGGCGCGCCGAGCGGTTCGCGGCGCTCGACGCGCGCCTCCCGGAGGATCTCAGGGTCCCGAGAGCGATCGCGGCGGCGGCGCCGAGGCGGAGGCGATTCCTCGAGGATGCGCTCGCCGCGGCCACGAGGGCGTGATGGTCGAAGGCGCTCGACGCCCCCTACGAGGCCGGCCGGCGCGGCGCGAGCTGGCTCAAGGTCAAGCGCGCCCACACGCTCGACCTCGTGGTCCTCGCCGTCGAGTGGGGGCACGGACGCCGCCGCGGCTGGCTGAGCAACCTGCACCTCGGCGCCCGCGATCCCGAGTCCGGCGGCTTCGTGATGCTCGGCAAGACCTTCAAGGGGATGACCGACGAGATGCTCGGCTGGCAGACCGAGCGCCTCCTCGCGCTCGAGACCGGCCGCGACGACTTCACCGTGTCTACGTCCGGCCCGAGCTCGTCGTCGAGGTGGCGTTCGACGGCGTGCAGGCGAGCCCGCGCTACCCGGGCGGGCTCGCGCTCCGCTTCGCGCGGGTCAAGGGCTACCGCCCCGACAAGGGCCCCGAGGACGCCGACACGATCGCCACCGTCCGGACGATCCTCGCCGCCGCTTCAGGGCCCCCCTAGCAGGTCGTCGGCACTCCAGCGTTTCGGGTTCATGACCTGGACGGTGGCTTGACCCCGCGCGCGCTTGAATTTCCCGGACCCTCCAACGATTCCGAGGCGGCCGCTCCCGACCGACGCGCCGGCCTCGCCGGTGGTCTCGGGGAGGGCGCCGGACGCCGTCAGCGAGTCCTCGTCTTCGAAGCGGAAGACCGCTCGGCAGACCACCTCGCCGGTTTCGACTGAACGTCGCTCCTCGAGATACAGCACGCCGATCTGCTCGTCGTCGTGCTCGAACCCCGCGTCGTCGCCGGCCTTGAACAGTCGCTCGCGACGAAGGATGCTCTCACCGTCGGCCGCCTCGGCGAGGGACTTCGGGACTTCGCCCCAGTCCTCGCTGATCACGTCGTAGTCGTAGAGCGGCCGGGTCACGTCACCCACGGATGTCCCCCCTCTCGCGGTTACGGGACGTCGTCGAAACCCCAGCGCTTCGGGTTGCGAACCCTGAGCCAGACGATCCGATGGCGACCTGTGCTGAACCTGCCGGTTCCCACGACCTCGATCAACCGACCGCGGGTGAGGGTTCCGTCGTCGAGCTGACCTCTGCCGTCCAGGGTGACCGACTCGCCGTTGTCGAGGTCGATCTGCGCCTTCAGGAGAACCCGGTCGGGGTCGGCCGTGTTCTTTAGCTGGAGGGTGAGCTCGCCGATCTGATTCGAGTCCGGGTTCCAAGCGTCCTGGTCCTCGAACACGGTCTCGACGGACGAGAGGTACCAGTCGGCGAGCTGCGCGGGCTCGAACTCTTTGACGTCGCTGATGAACGGGAAGTCGCTCCTCGGCTGGCACGGTGGGCCTCCCTCCTCGAGCGCGTCCGGGCTCGGCAAGCCTAGGCGCGAGTTGCCCCGGAGGGCAAGCCGGGCTCGACGCGTGACCTAGACTCGACGGCATGCCGGTGTGCTTGGCCTGCGGTCAGAGCAACCCCGCGCGCGCTCGGTTCTGCATGTCCTGCGCGAGCCCGCTGCCCGCCGAAGGGCCGGCGCCGCACGGGGCTCGGAAGACCGTGACGGTCGTCTTCTGCGACGTCGCCGACTCGACCCCGCTCGCCGAACGGCTCGATCCCGAGTCGATGCGCGAGGTGATGACGCGGTTCTTCCGCGAGATGCGGACGGTGCTCGAGCGCCACGGCGGGACCGTCGAGAAGTTCATCGGCGACGCGGTGATGGCGGTGTTCGGCAGTCCCGCTGCTGCACGAGGACGACGCGCTCCGAGCGGTCCGTGCGGCGGCCGGTATGCAGGAGGCGGTCGCCGCGCTGAACGTCGACCTCGGCACCCGATGGGGCGTCGAGCTCCGGACGAGGATCGGCGTGAACACCGGCGAGGTCGTGGTCGGGGACCCCGCCGCGGGCCAGGCGCTCGTGGTCGGCGACGCCGTGATCCTCGCGGCTCGCCTGGAGCAGTCGGCGCCGCCCGGCGAGATCCTGCTCGGGCCCGAGACCCACGCGCTGGTGCGCGACTCGGTCGAGGCCGAGACGACCGCAGGCCTCGAGCTGAAGGGCCTTCGCACGCCGGTCACCGCGTATCGGCTCGTCGCCGTCGAGGCGGGACCGGCATCGGTGGGCGGCCGGCCGGACCCGCCGCTCGTCGGGCGGGGCGACGAGCTCGCCATGATCCGATCGGCGTTCGATCGCGCCGCCGAGGCGCGGAGCCTGCGAGCTGCTCACGATCCTGGGGTCCGCTGGCGTGGGGAAGTCGCGGCTGGCCCGGGAGTTCGAGGCCGGCGTGCGAGGATCGCGCGATGGTCCTTCGCGCCCGATGCCCCTCCTACGGCGACGGCATCACCTTCTGGCCGGTCGCCGAGCTCGTCCGACAGGCGTGCGCGATCACGAACGACGACTCGCAGGAGGAGGCGAGGTCGAAGATCGAGGACGCGCTCGAGGGTGCCGAGGACGGGGCGCTCATCGCCGACCGCGTCGCGGCCGTGACGGGCTTCACCGCCGCGACGACGGGCCTCCAGGAGACGTTCTGGGCGATCCGGCGATTGCTGGAGTGGCTCGGACGCAGCCGGCCGCTCGTCGTCGTCTTCGACGACATCCAGTGGGCCGAGCCGACGTTCCTCGACCTCCTCGAATACCTGGCCGGATGGTGTCGGGAGGTCGCGCTCTTGCTGCTCTGTCTGGCGAGGCCGGACCTGACCGACGAACGTCCCTCGTGGGGAACCGGAACCGACAACGCGAGCTCGTTGCACCTCGCGCCGCTCCGAGACGACGAGAGCGCGGAGCTCGTCGCCGGCCTCCTCGGCGGGATGCGCCTGCACGGGCCGGCGATCGAGCGCATCACCGACTCGGCGGGCGGCAACCCGCTGTTCGTCGAGGAGATGCTGCGCATGCTCGAGGACGACGGTCTGCTGCAACGGGGGAACGGGGGATGGATCGTCGCCGGCGACCTCTCGGACATCGCGGTCCCGGCGTCGATCCAGGCTCTCCTCGGCGCCCGGCTGGACCGGCTCTCCGCCGGGGAGCTCGCGGTGATTCGCTGCGCGTCGGTGGTGGGCAAGGTGTTCTGGTGGGGATCGGTCGAGGAGCTCGCCCCGGCGGAGGTCCGACCCCACGTGGGAGGCCACCTCCAGACGCTCGTCCGCAAGGACCTGATCCGGCCGGAGCTCTCGAGCTTCTCGGGCGAGGACGCGTTCCGGTTCCACCACATCCTGATCCAGGACGCGGCGTACACGGGAACGCCGAAGGAGATCCGCGCCGACCTGCACGAACGGTTCGCCGGCTGGGTGGAGCGGGCTGCGGGCGAACGCGTGACGGAGGTCGAGGAGATGATCGGCTACCACCTCGAGCAGGCGTACCGGTATCGGGCCGAGCTCGGCAGGACCGAGGAGCGGGTCGAGGAGCTGGCGGTGGGAGGCGCCAGGCGCCTCGCGGTGGCCGGCCGCCGGGCGTCCGCGCGCGGGGACATGGCGGCGGCGGCCGATCTGCTCTCGCGAGCCGCGGCCTTCTTCCCGGACGACCACCCGGAGCGGCGGGAGATCCTGCCCGATCTCGGCGAGGCTCTGAGCGAGGCCGGCGATCTCGCGAGGGCGGACGCGGTGGTCGACGAGGCGGCCGAGCTCGCCGAACGCGCGGACGACCTCGGCCTGCGGGCGCACGCGGCGATCGTGGGACTGCTCTTGCTGGAGTCGACCGATCCGAAGCGAAGGTCCGAGGAGGTCCTCACCCAGGTCGAGGACCTGAGCCGGGTGTTCGAAGGAACGGGCGACGACCTCGGGCTTTCGCGGGCGCATCGCTTCCTCGGCGACGTCCAATGGACCCAGGCCCGATACGCGGCCGCCGACGAGTCCTTCGAGCGGGCGATCGAACACGCCCGCCGCGCCGGCGCCGTCTGGGAGGAGAACGAGGTTCTCGGGCAGTACATCGGATCCGGGGTCTACGGGACGGAACCGGCGTCGGAAGCGGGGCGGCGCTGCGAGGAGGTTCTGGCGGGCAACGGCGTCGGGACGTTGGAGGCGCGCGCGCTTCGAGCGCTTGCGTCGGTCCGGGCGATGGAAGGCGAGTTCGACGAGGCGCGATCACTCGGCGCGCGCGCGCGGTCGACGCTGGAGGAGCTCGGCCTGCGGCTCCGAGCGACGTTCATGGCGGAGACGCTCGGGTCGATCGAGACGCTCGCCGGGGACTTCGTGGACGCCGAGCGCGAGCTACCGAGCCGGGCTACGACGCCGACCGTGGAGCTGGGGGAACGAGGTTTCCAGGCGACGATCGCCGCGGAGCTCGCCCACGCGCTGGTGGCGCAGGAGCAGGCTCGACGACGCCGAGGTCCTGACGAAGCTGAGCGAGGACCTGGGGCGCAGCGACGACGTCGCCACGCAGGTGCTGTGGCGGAGCGCGCGGGGCGCGCATCCTTCGCGGCGCGCGAGGCTGGCTCGTCCGAGGCCGAGTCGCTCGTGCGCGAGGCCGCGGCGCTCGCCGAGGAGACCGACGACCTCAACATGCGGGCCGACACGTTCGTCGACCTCGGCGAGGTGCTCCGCGCAGCCGGACGAGAAGGCGGACGCCGCGACGGGTTCGGGCGGGCGCTCGAGCTGTACGGGGCAAAGGGCAACGTCGTCGGCGCCGACGACGCGCGCCGCCGGCTGGCCTCGCTCGACGCGCCGGTCTGACGGCGTCGGCCCGTCGCGCGCGCCGCATACGATATCCGCGTATCGGGTTGACCTCGTGGTGGTCGCGATCTCGGAGATGGGCGGCGCCGAGAGGGCGCGCCGGCCTAGCGCGCCGAGCCGCGCTCGCGCGCCAGCGTCTCGATGAGATCGGCGGCCAGCGTCTTCCCGTCGCGGCGGCGGATCGTCGAGCCCTCGGTCGCCATCCGCTCGCGCAGGTCGACGTCGGCGAGCAGTCGCTCGACCGCGTCCTGGAGCTCGCGGTCCTCGAACGCGTACGTGTCCAAACGCACGCCATAGCCGAGCTCGTCCACCCGCTGGGCGTTGTCGTACTGATCCCAGAACAACGGAAGCACGATCATCGGCTTGCCGAAGTGGAACGCCTCGGTCGTCGTGTTGTTGCCCCCGTGCGTGATCACGAGGTCGACGAGGGGGACGATCGAGGTCTGCGGCACTCGGGCCTCGCCCCACATGTTGTCGGGCAGCTCGAGCTCGTCGGCGCGCGGCCCCTTCGACACGATGTAGCGATGCGGCGTCCGAGAAAGGACGTCGACGAGCCGGCGCATGAGCTCGACGTCGGCGGAGCCCAGCGAGCCGAGCGAGAGATAGACGAGCGCCCCGTCCCCGTCCCGCAACGATCGCGGCACGTCGAACGGCTCCTCGGTCTCCCGAACGCTCGAGTCGAGCCGGTGCCACGTCGGCCCCAGCGGGCGCGATCGCGCGTAGTCGGCCGTCTCCGGGTACACGGACAGGTTCAAATCCGGCGATTCGTGGATGAACTCCAGATCGGCCAGCGGCGGCGCGCCCTGCTCGAGGACCCACTCGTTCGTCTCGAGCCATAGGGAGCGATGCGTCCGCTCGTACTCCGCCCGGAACGGTTCCCACTGCGAGCGGTCCTCGGCCGGGTGCCCGCTGAACGTCGGCGCCAGCGCCGGGTCCTTCATCTCGAGCGGGTTGCAGCTCATGATCCGGACCCACGGGGCGCCGTGGGTGAGGAGCGCGGGGAAGACGCTCACGTTGTCCTCGACGATCACGTCCGGGTTCGCGCGGTCGAGGATCTCCTTCAGCTGCGGCTCGCAGTACCTCGCGCCGTCGACGAGCGAGCGGAACACGGGCGCGATGAACGTCTCGAGCTGTTCGATCGTGGGTTTGTGGAACTCGGGCGCCGTCTCGATGATGAAGTCCGTCCAGAACTGCCCGGCGTCCTGATCGCCCTCCGGAGCGGGGGCGAGGTCGACGAGGTCCTCCTCGAAGCCGAGCGGCTCCAGCCGGCCCTTCCACGACGCCTCGGCCGCGAACACCACGCGGTGCCCGCGGCGCTCGAGGATCTTGCCGATGCCGACGCAGTTGTTCGTCGGCCCGTACGCGCTCTCGGGCATGAACACGAACGTGAGTCGGTCCGCCGCCATGGCGACCGGGAGCTTAGGTGACGGCGCTCACCCGCGCTGGTTGAACATGCCGGGGCGCTCCGACCCGAGACCGGGAAACACGCCTCCGACCGATCCGGCGCCGCAGCGCTTCTCGAGGGCCTCGGCCAGGAACAGCCGGTAGTCGGTCGTCCCGTTCATGTCGCCGTCGACGAGGGCGTCGGGCGCGAGGCCCGGCCAGCTCCCGAGCACCTGGCCGCCGCGAACGCCGCCACCGAGGGCCAGCACCACCTGGCCGAACCCGTGGTCGGTGCCGCCCGAGCCGTTCTCCTCGACCCGCCGGCCGAACTCGGTGAGCGTGACGAGCGTGACGTCGGCGATCCGCCCGCCGAGGTCGGTGGCGAACGCCGCGAGCGAGCCCGAGAGCTCGGTGAGGTGGTCGTGCATCCAGCCGTTGTCGACGCCGCCCATGCCCGCGTGCATGTCCCAGTCGCCGTAGTCCACGGCGGCGACCTGGAGCCCCACGTCGGCCTTGATCAGCCGTGCGACGTCCTTCAGCGCACGGGCGAGGTCCGAATCCGGATAGTTCGCCGCGGGGTCGGGCACGTAGCCGACCTCGCGAAGCTCGGCGGTGGTGGCCATCGCGCCGAGCGCCACCTCGGCCGGCGCCGAGAGCGCGTCCGGTGCCCCCTGGTGGACGCCCCGGAGGGCCGCCTCCCACAGGAGGCGCTGCTCCTCGTCCCAGGCCGCGTCCAGGCCGAAGGAGTCCACCGAGTACATCGCGAGCTCGGGCGCCGGGCCCGAGAACGCGTGCGCCGGACGGCCGTCCCCGATCTGGGTTCCCTGGAACGGCGTCCCCGGGTCCCGCAGGCCGAGCATCCGGTCGATCCAGCCGGTCCGGATCGACGTGCCGGGGGCGGCGCGCTCCATCTCCTCCATCGCCGAGAAGTGCGAGCGGTTGGGCTCGTCCATGCCGACCGCGTGCAGCACGCCGAGGGTGCCCGCGTCGTAGAGCGGCTTCAGCGGCGCCATCGCGGGGTGCATCCCGAACATCGCGTCGAGCTGGATCAGCGCGCCGGTCGGGATGCCGACGTTCGGCCGCCACAGCGGGTAGTTCGGGTCGCCGGCCGGGACGATCGCCTGGAGGCCGTCGAAGCCCCCGCGCAGCGAGAGCACCACGAGCACGTCCCCGCCGTACGGCGCCGCGGCGAAGGCGAGCCGGGTCGCGAGCCCCTCGGTGACGAGCCCCGCGACGGCGCCCGCCGCCGCGGCGAGCTTCAGGAACGAGCGCCGGGACAGGCCCTCGAACTCGGGACAGCCGCACGCCTTCGTCGGCGCGCGGCTCGTGGTCGTCTCGTCCATGGTCATCGGACCTCGTGGTAAGGGGAGTCCAGGATCAGCGCGACCAGATAGGGAAGGCGCCAGTCGACCGCCTCGTCGCTCTCGGACAGCGGATCGCTCGCCTTGCGCCCGATGAACCCGAGGACGGCGTCCTTGTGCTGATCGGAGAGCGCCTTGAACGTGAGCCGCTTGCCCAGCGCGTCGATCAACTTCCCGTGGGTGGAGGGGAGCTTGTTGGGCAGCAGCCTTCGAAGCGGCGGCAGGACGAGCTTGTCCGGCCACCAATGCGCGGCGAGCGACATGTGCATGTTCCAGCGGCCGACGCACCCGCCCGCCGAGCGCCACGCGTCCGTGTAGTCGGCGTACCCGTTCGGTTGAGACCAGGCCATCGGCAGGTCGCCGAGCTCGGACAGCATCCAGTAGAGCCCGTACATGCCGTCGTTGCCGCTGTTGTCCGCCTCGATCCCGAGGGCGCGGATCGTCGAGGTCACATCCTGCATCGGCCGCCGGATCTTCTGGCCGATCGAGTCGCGGAAGTCCTTCGAGTCGAACAGCTTGCGCAGCACGGGGATGATCGCGGTGTCGTGGTCCAGGTACGTCTCGGCGAGGGAGTCCAGGAAGCTCGGCTTGGGGTCGTCGGTGACGAATCGCCGGGCGAGCTTGGTCGCGATGTGCACGGCGGTCGACGGGTGGTGCGCGAGGTAGTCGACGTAGTCGAGCCCGACCTTGTATCCGCCCGCGGCCGAGTGGTTCTTCGACGACCACTTCATGATCTGGACCCTGCCGGTGTAGTGGGCCCAGTCGTGGTACTCGAACTCGCCGGTCTCCCAGTCGTATCCGAACCCGGTCATCACGAGGGTCGAGTTCCGCATGTCGTCCTCGTCGTAGCCGCCCTCGACGCCGACCGAGTGGAGCTCGAGAAGCTCGCGCCCGTAGTTCTCGTTCGGGTTGTCCTTCGTCGACTCCGCGTTGTTGAGGTAGGTCATCATCGCGGGGTGGATCGCCGAGGCGCGGAGCATGTCCGAGAACTTGCCGAGCGCGTGCTTGCGGATCACGTTGCGGTCGTAGTCGTGGCGCGAGTCCCACACCGTGTCGCTCGGGTTCGTCACGTTGAGGTGGTTGGACCAGACGTCGACCATCACCTCGAGGAGCTGACGCTCGCTCCAGCAGGCGCGAGCGATGGTGGAGACGCCGACGTCGAACATCAGGTCCCAGCCGAACTCGAGCGTGTCGTGCGCCTTGCGGATGGTCCAGTCCAGGCGCGGGAACCGTTCGGCGATCAGGTCCTCGCAGTACGCGTCGTTGAGCGAGTCGGGATCGAGTTGCTCATCGAGCCACCGGTTCACGCCGATCTGGCGGATGCGGGCGTGGGACGTCTTGCTCGCGCCCCAGGTCGCTCGCCGGAGGACGTGCAGGTCCTGGTCCTTCGAGACGAAGCTGGGGGCGGCCGAGGCCGGAGGGACCAACAGGAGCGTGGGGATCGCGCCCGACCCGATCGCCGCGGCGCCCACCGCGGAGGTTCGCAGGAACGAACGGCGAGAGAACGGACGTGCCCCGGCCGCGGGCTCCCGGACGTCCGTGCTCCCCCTCATGGGAGAAGGTATCGGCACGGCGGGCTCCCTCACTTGAGCCACCCGCGCTTCCCCCGGACGGGGTGTCTACGTGACGGTGACCGTGCCGGTCATGCTCGGGTGGATGGTGCAATGGAACGTGAAGGTGCCGGCGCGGCGGAACTTCCGAACGAACGTCTCGCCCGGATCCAGCCGCTCGTCCCAGTCTCCCCCGTTCGCGGTGGTCGTGTGGGTCAGGCTGCCCGCGTTCTTCCACTTGACCTTCGTGCCGCGGGAGATGGTCACGGAGGCCGGCGTGAACCGATTGGTTCCGGCGTCCTTCATCTTGATCTTGACCACGGTCGAGGAGCCGCTCGGGGTGCGGAGCGGCCCCGCCGTCGCGGCCGGGGCGGCGAGGCAGAGCGTGACGAGCGATGCGATCGCGACTCGGGCGAGGGTTCGTCTCACGGCGCTGAACCTCCTGGGTCGGCGGGTCTGTGGATGGTACGAACGCGCCCCCGCAGGGGATGCCGCCGCCTCACTCGAGATCGAGCGCGGCCAGGACGGTCACCTCGGGAACGGCGGCGAGCGCGCGGGACACGGGGCAGGTCTCCTTGGTCTGCTCGGCGATCACCTGGAAGGTGGCGTCGTCGATCCCGGCCACCCTGGCCCTCGCGACGAGCTCGATCTTGGTCACCGAGAACCCGGCGTCGCCCTTCTCCAGGTGCACGTTCGCGGTGGTCGTCACGCGCTCGGGCGTGAAGCCGGCCTTGCCGAGGCTCCCGGACAGGGCCATCGAGTAGCACCCGGCGTGCGCCGCCGCGATGAGCTCCTCGGGGTTGGTGCCCTCGCCCTCCTCGAAGCGCGAGGAGAAGGAGTAGGCGCCGTCGAAGGCACCGCCTCCGAGTCGCATGTGGCCCGAGCCCTCCTGGAGGGTCCCGGTCCACTCGGCGTCGGCGGTTCGGATGGGCATGCCGTCCTCCTCGGTCGTGGGTGGCTGAGCAACCCCGGAAAACCTACCCGAGAACCCGCCCGTTCACCCCGGCCGTCTTTCTCGCGCAGGTCGTTGAATCGGCCTCCCTGCTGCCCTACGGTTCTCGACCCCACGCCCGCGGGGAGCCTCTCGCGTGCGCCGGGGAACCGAGGCGGTCTATGCCGGGAGGCGATCGACATGTCGGTGGATGACCGAGGCACCCACCAGCCCGACGACGACGAGCAACCGGAGCGCGCCGGCGCTCGTCGGCTCCACGGAGGAGGCCGGCATCGACGCGGCCGCGCGGCGGCCGCGTCGATGGTCGCCCTCGAGCCTTCGTTCGAGGACGGCGAGCCCCTGTTCACCTTCGAGTCCGAGCTCGACGTGCCGCTCGAGGTGCAGGGACCGGGTGAGGCGCCGGCGGCGGCCCCCCGCGTGCTGACGTACGAGCCGGAGCGCGCGTATCGGCTCGCGCCCGAGCCCGTCTACGACCCGGTGCTCCGGCCCGTCGTCGAGGACCTGCTCGACCTGTCCGGCCGGCCGCTCGACGCCGGCCCGCCGGCGGCAATCGCTCCCGTCGAGCCGACGGAGGTGGCGCCGCGGACCGGCATGTTCAAGAGCTTCCGTCGCTGGTGGCGCGACGAGGCCATGGCCCGGGCCGCCCAGAAGCGGGCGTTCGCCACCGCCGAGGCGATCATCCGCGCGCAGGCGGTGCAGGAGACGACCGGCGCGCTCGAGAAGTCGCCGACGCCCGCGTCCTACGCGCAGGCCATCCGCGGCGTCATGAGCCTGACCGAGGAGCGCTTCCAGAGCCTCGGCCTGCGATCGGACCGGCTCCAGGACGAGCTCCTGGCCATCTCGCGCACGATGAGCGAGCTCCGTGGCCTGCTGTTCCTCGGCGGGTTCGAGGGCGTGGGCCCGGCGGCCGCGGCCGCGATCGGGACGCTCGAGCAACGGTTCGACGCGCTTCTGCTCGGCCTGTCCGAGGAGCTCTCGCGCCGGGCCGATGAGTCCGACCGGCGCCTGGCCGAGCAGGTCACGCTCCAGAGCGCCGAGCTCGCGACGCTGCTCGAGTCCGCGGTCGAGCGGATCCGGGCCGCGATCCCCGAAGGCTTCGAGGCCGTCAGGGCCGCGATCCCGCAGGAGATGGCCCGGGTTCGCGAGGTGATCCCGGCGGGATTCCAGCAGGTCCGCGACGCGATCCCGGCGGAGATGGAACGGATCCGGGAGGAGCACCGGCAGGAGCTCGATCGCATCCGCGCCTCGATCCCGGTCGGGTTCGAGCAGATCCGCTCGAGCATCCCGACCGAGCTCGCGAAGATCCTCCCCGACCAGATCGACCGTGTCCGCGAGGCCAACGCGGAGGAGTTCGAACGGATCCGCGCGCAGATCCCCGACGAGGTCGAGAAGGTCCGCCTCACGATTCCCGTCGAGATCGAGCGGCTCCGGGCCACGATCCCCGAGGCGCTCGGCCGGGTCCGGGGCGACGTCGCCGAGCTGTCGGTCGTCCTGCACGAGGTGATCGCCCAGATCGCGGGGATCACCTCCGCGGCGTCGGGCCAGGGGGAACGCGCCGAGCCGCGCTAGCAGACCTTGAGCAGGAACTCGTGCGGGTCGACGGCCGGCCCGTTGTTCGGGTGCCACTCGAAGTGGTCGTGGTTGGCGCCCGTGTTGCCCGTCGCCCCCACGTAGCCGATCACGTCGCCGGTCTCGACCTGGCCGAGCTGCCCGTAGGCGGACAGGTGCGCGTTGTACACGTACCCGTACTCGCCGTAGACCTTCACCGCAAGTCCGCCGATCTTGTTCCTGGCGTCGACCGCGAGGCCGTCGAACGGCGCCACGATCGGCGTGCCCCCCGCGGCCATCATGTCGTTGCCCTGGTGGATGTGGTCCCCGCCCTCTTTCTTCGTGTGGTGGACCCAGATCCCGAAGTCGTCGGCGATCGCCACGGGCCCCTGCACGGGACACACGGCGAACGGCCGGTACTTCGCGATGACGCCGAGCACCTCCTCCTTGTGATCCTTGAGCAGATCGAACAGGCGCTGCGACCGCCGGAGCTTGTGTCGCATCTCCACCTGCTGCACCTCGAGCTGCTGGAGGGCGAGCTCGCGGGAACGCTGGAGGCGAAGGAGCTCCGCGCGCCCGCGCGCGAGGCGCTCGGTGTTCTGCTGCACGCGGTACGCGAGCACGCCGTCGCGCCGGTTCATCTCGGTGAGGAACGACAGGCGCGACGCCGCCTCGGCCGCGGAGGTCGCCGTGAGCAGGTACAGGAACGGCGCGCCCGGGCCCTGGATGAACGCCTCGCGGTTCCGGTCGTTCAGCTGGTTCTGAAGGTTCAGCGTGCGGACCTCGAGGACGGCCAGGCCGACGCGAAGCTTGTCCATCTTCGCGGTCGCCTCGTTGATCTGCGCCTCGTTGTGCGAGATCCCGGTCGCGAGCCGGTTGAGGTCGCGCTGGATGTCGCGGAGCTTGTGGGAGCGCTCGCGGATCCGCGCCCTGGTCTCGCGGAGCTCCTGGCGCGCCTCCTTCAGCTCCTGCTCGGCGCCGACGCCGACGCCGGGCGCGGTTCCCAGCGCGAGCGCGCCGGCGAGCAGCACGGCGAGCGCGCGCGCGCAGCTACGTCGGGAGAGGAGCGCGGGATGCATCCGCCCGACCGTACGGCCGCATCCGGCGCCTCTCTACGGCGCGACGGCCTAGGCCGGGACCTGCGATCCGGCTCGCCCCTCCGGCCGATCCGGCGTCCCCCGGCACGCGATCGGCAGGGCATCGGCTCAGGTCTCGACGCGCTCCGAGGGCCCCCACGTGAACGAGTACCCGGGCGGGGGAGGGCGACAGAGCGAGCGCAGCCGGGCCCTCTTCCCGGCGAGGACGGACGCGTACGCGGGATCGGCACCGACGTTCTGGATCTCGTACGCGTCGACGTCGAGGTCGTAGAGCTCCTCCTCTCCGGTGCCGTAGGCGACGTAGGCGTACCTCGGCGTGCGCAGCGCGCAGTAGGTCGGCGCCCGGATCGTCGATGACCGGAGGTGCTCGATCAGGAACCGGCTTCTCCACGACGCCTCGGGTGACGCGAGAAGCGGGAGGAGGCTTCGCCCCTCGGTTCCGGAGGCCTCGGCGCCGGAGGACGCGGCGAACGTCGGCGCGAGGTCGATGTTCGTCACCAGATGATCGTCGACCCGTGGGGCCGAGATCATCGCGTCGTACCGAACCACCATCGGGACGCGGATGCTCTCCTCATAGGGCACGAGCTTGTGGACCCAGCGATGCTCCCCCCAGAGCAGGCCGTTGTCGGAGGTGAACACGAAGAGCGTGTTCGAGAGCCGCCCGGCGTCCTCGAGGGCCGTGAGGATCGTTCGCACCGCGTCGTCGGCGGCCAGCAGCGTGCGGTACTGATCGATCCGGAACGCATCGGTCTCGGCCTGCTGGGAGGCATCGAGCGGCGCCAGCGCTCGCACGTACCCGGGCTTGTCGGAGACGTCGGCCTCGTTGAAGCTCGGCGGTCGATACGCCTCCAGATCCGAGAAGGACGATTGGTTCCGGGGAGCCGGCGTGGCCGGCCGATGCGGTGCGATCGGCGCGAAGTACAGGAACAGCGGCTCCTCCGGACTCGTCGTTCGGATGAAGGAGTCCGCGAGGTCGGCCAGGGCGTCGGTCGAGTAGTCGGCCTCGTCGGATCCGTACCTGCGGCGTTCGCCGTCGATCGAGAGCGCGTAGTCGAAGTAGTCGCCGTTGCCGTTCCGACTGACGAACGCGACCCACCGGTCCCATCCGGGAGGAACGTAGGCGGCCTGCTGAGGCCCGTAGCCGTTCAGGTACTTGCCGATGAGGGCGGTGCGGTAGCCGGCCGCGTGAAGCCAGGTGGCGACCGTGGACCGATCCTCGCCCCGCTTCGTGAAGGTGGAGAAGCCACCGTGCGGCGGTCGGTCCCGATAGACGTCCGTCGAGTGCGAGTACGAGCCCGTGAGGATGCTCGCTCGGCTCGAGCAGCAGATGGGGTTCACGACGAATCCGTTCGTGAACGTGACCCCCTTCTCGATGAGCTCCGAACGAACCGTCGGCATCGCCCAGAGCGTGTCCCAGCGTTGGTCGTCCGTGAGGACGAGGACGATGTTCGGCGGGGGGGACCCGAGAGCTTCATCCCCTTCAAGGCCGGTTTCGCCGGGAAGGGCGATCATCGGCAGGAACGTGAGGCCGACGACGGCCGCCACGCCTGCCGAGCTGCGGAAGGCGTGTCACACCGCGTCGTCTCCGCCCGTAGCTCCCGCCAGCTCGACGGCCCCCACGGCCGTGCATCCTAGTCCGACCGGGTCCACGGGCCTTCGGAGGGGCACCGGGCGCATGCTACAGTCGTGCCTGATGTCGACGGTTCCGAGCCTTCCCCGAGTGGGCCGCAACCCTCGGCCCCTTTCCGACGTTTCGTTTTGGGGATAACTGTGGTTACGAGGGTTACCGACCTACGCAACGACGGGGACTACGCGTCCCTGGACGACCGCATGCTCGTCCTGGACTTCCAGGCCGGCCAGCCCGAGGCGTTCGTCGAGATCCACCGCCGCTACGGTCCCCTCGCCAAGCACGTGTGCCTGCGATTCCTCCCCAACCACCAGGACGCGGACGACGCCTTCCAGGAGACGATGATCCGCGTCTTCCAGGGCCTGCACCGCTTCAACGGGCGGTACGCCCTCCAGCCGTGGGTCGCGCGGATCGCGACGAACGTCTCGCTGGACCAGATCCGGACGCGCGCGCGCCGCCCGCTGCTGGAGGACGGGTCCATCGAGGACCACGAGCGCCGGGACCTTGCCGACGGCCCCGAGGAGCTGGTGGAGCGGCTTGTCGACCGGGACCTCGTCCTCTCCGTGATGGCGGGGCTCCCCGAGACCCACCGGACGGCCCTCGTCCTTCGCGAGCTCGAGGGACGGTCGCACCGGGAGATCGCGCAGGCGCTCGAGATCACGCCGTCGCAGGCCAAGGCGTTGATCCACCGCGCCAAGGGCAGCTTCCGCCGGGGTTGGCTCCTCGCGATCACCGAGAAGGGTGGGCTCGCGGGGCTGGCCCTCGTCCCGCTGCTCTGGTTCGCGAGGGCCGCCGACGGGCTCAAGCGCGTCGTCGACCGGGTCGGCGGCCAGGCGACCCAGGTCGCGCAGGCGGCGACCCCGGAGGTCGTCAGCTCCGCCGCGAGCTCACCGGCCGTCGTGAACGCGGCCTCGAGCATGAGCGAGCGCGTCGTGGCCGCAGGGATGACGCTGCTGCTCGCGGGCGGGGTCACCGTCGGTGCGGCGACGATCGTGAAGCACCGGGCGGACCGCCAGCCCGTCGAGCGGGCTGCGGCGGCATCCCCGGCCGCGTCGGCATCCCCGACGCCGGCCGCGGTGGTTCCCGTCGTCCCGGTCGCCGAGCGCGATCCGAGACCGGAGGCGGGGAGGACGAAGGGCGGGCCGGATCAGGAGGATCCGCTGCCAGTCGTGCCGCCCGTCGACGACACCGGAGCCGTGCCCAGCCCCGAGCCGGCCCCGAGCCCGACCCCGGACCCGAGCGTCGAGCCCTCGCCGGAGCCGATCGTGCCTCCGGCTCCCGCGTGGTCGTTCGACCTGGTGTCCTCGGTGGAGTCCGTCGAGAGCTGCGAGTGCCCGGCGCCGACGTTGACCTCGTCGCGGATCGAGCAGTCGGATGGCGGGTTCTCGTTCTCCCAGGTGGTGACCGGAGGTGCGCGAGACAGCAACGGCGACCCCACCTGGCCCTTCTACCTGATTCAGAACGGCCAGGTCGGCCCGGAGGGCGGAAGCCTCGAGTATCGATTCAACCTGTCCTCGGCGGGTGGAGAGTTCCTTTATGGGGGGGCCGCGGCCCTGGCGGAGACCACGGCGGCCGAGGACGGCTCCGTGCTGTATCGCTTCGAGGGAACCTTCGACCTCCTCAGCCCCACGAGCCCGTTCGCGGGGCTCCCGTGGCGCGGCGCCGTCAGCGTGACGATCGGGGTGTGGGCGGACGGGACGATCTACACCGGCGCCTACACGCTCACCGACCTGGGGATCTGAGGCTCCTCGCCGGAGCAACCTTCGGCGGTTCCGGCCGTTATCTAGCGTGGAGCGGGGAGACGACCTCCCGTGCACTGACGTGTGAAAGGGGGGCCTCGGGCAGGGATGACACGAGGCGAAAAAAGGGGAGCGGCCGCAGTTGACTGGCCCATTTCGCGGGCTTAGGCTCCGGCCCAACTTCCCCCGCAGGACCGCTTGCGTCCCTGCGGGGCAATGTCTGGAGATCGAAGGACAGAAGGGAGAAGGTATGAGTTTCGGAAGAGGCACATCCCGCCGGGGGATGGCGCCCAAGGTCTTCGTAACGATCCTGACCTTGGCCGCCTTCCAGTTCGCGGCGGTGATCGGAGCGGGAGTGGCGAGCGCCGTGACCGGGTGTACGTACAACCCGGCGACGCAGACCATCAACATCACGATCGACCCGGACGAGAGCGCCGGCGTGGCGGTCGAGACGGCCGCCGATGACCTCGACTTGGATTCGCCTCCTGGCGCGATCCTGTTCGACAACAACGGCGCCGGGTTCGAGGACGGCGCGAACAGCACCCAGTGCGGAAGCGCCTCGAACACCAACACGGTGTCGATCGTCGTGCTCGGCTCGCCGAGCAACGACGAGCTCTTCTACATCGACAACTTCGACGGCGGCGAGTTCGCGACCGCGATCACGTGGGCGGTCGACCTCGGGTCCAACACGGTCGGGCGGAGCCGACGTCTTCTTGATCCTCGGCGTCGGACAACACGGACACCGCCGTCGTCCTGACCGACACCACGTTCACGCTGAACGGCGGCGGCGGCCCGCTCCTCGGGGTCCGAGGTCGACGAGGTCTTCGGCGGTGACGGCGACGACACGATCGACGGCTCTGCGATGAGCAGCGTGCTGCTGATCGCGACGCGGCGACGCCGACGACGACTGGATCGCCGGCGGGTGCGTGCTGCACCAACCCGGTCCCGATCACCCCTGAGGTCCTGACCGGGGGTGCCGGCATCGACACGCTCAGCTACGCGACCCGCACGACGTCAACGGTGATCGACAACGTCACCGGCACGTCGGGTCACGACGCGAACGGCGACTGCGACGTGGCGGACGTGGGCGACGAGAGGACGTCCAGGCCACTTTCGAGATCAAGCAGACCGGCTCGGGCAACGACTGCCTCGTCGGCGTTGGTGGCGTCAGTCGAGACGTTCATCCCCGGCGACGGCGATGACGACATCACCGGCCAGGCCGGCCAGGACACGATCGACTGGTCGAGCTCGACGCGCCGCGATGGTCATCGACCCGGCCAACGACACCGCAACGGGTCAGGGCACCGACGACATCGACGGCATCAACATGTTCATCGGTTCGCCGTTCGACGACACCCTGATCTTCGACGGCAGCACCGCGGCCTTCAACGGTGGCGCGGGCATCGACCTGGTCGACGCGAGCCTGACGACCACGGGCGTGAGCCATCGACCTCGACTCGCTGGACGGCGCTCCCGATCGCGGGCGTTGGGGCCCCGCCGGACAGCCTGGAGAACGCGCTGGGCGGGACGGGCAACGACGCCCTGCTCGGCAACGACCTGAACAACAACCTCACCTCCGGTGACGGGGACGACACGCTGGCCGGCGCAGGTGGCAACGACTTCCTGCGTCGGCGGCAACGGCAACGACTCCTACAGCGGAGGCAGCGGCGCCGACACGGTGAGCTTCCAAAGCTCGCCGGCGGGCGTCGACGTGGACCTCAGCCTGGGCTTCGCGACGGGTGAGGGTTCGGACTCGTTGGTGCTCGACATCGAGATCGTCAAGGGCTCGGCGTTCGACGACAACATCACCGGTGGGGAGCTCGGCTTCGGCGGCTCCATCAACTTCCGGTTCGTCGGCGCCAAGCGGCGACGACATCATCACCGGCTCGACGAGCAACGACGACCTGAAGGGCGGCGCCGGAGACGACGTCGTCCGTGCGGGCAACGGTGACGACACCCTGGCCGGCGCAGGCGGAGACGACCTGCTCGTCGGCGGCAAGGGCTTCGACATCGGCAAGGGCGGCAAGGGCGACGACGTCTGCAAGGGCGTCGAGAGCCAGAAGAGCTGCGGGACCCAGAAGAACCCCGCCAAGGTGCAGCTCAAGAGCGTGGCGGCAAAGCTCGTCTAGCCATCACGGCCCATAGCCCTACGGCAGCAACGGAACCGGCCCCCGCAAGGGGGCCGGTTCCTTTTCGACCGGTCGCTCCGATGGACCTACGCTGGGGCTTTGCACGGTGAGAAGCCGAACCAAGGTAGACGCGCCGGGCGCGCACTCCGTTCCCGAAGCGCGTCCTTGATTCTCCAGGCAACACCGGGATAGGGTTGCTTCGGACATCTTCTGGAGCGGGGAGGTTCGCATGCGCGCCATCAGTTCATCGACACACGCCCGGACGTTGCACCGGCTGGGTGCAGGTCTGACCACACTGCTTCTCGCGGCATTCATCGTCGGCCTGACGGCCATCCCCGCGTTCGCGGTGACGTGCTCGGGCGGGGCGACCATGACCATCGACGTGGACAGCGGCGAGTCCGTCTCCATCACGCTGAGCCAGGGAGCCGACCCTCGCGACATCGATGTGACGCCGGCCGACCCGAGCTGCACCGGGTTCGACACCGCCGGGGTCACCACGATCCAGATCAACGAGGACGGCGGCGCGAGCAACACGAACCAGAGCATCACCATCAACCAGAGCGGGAGCGTGCCGTTCCCGCACCAGAACACGACGTCGATCGTGCTTGGCGCTCGGCGGAGGCTCGGACTCGCTCATCATCAACGGACAGACCGTGGCCGACACCATCGCGTTCGGTGCCAACGGGATCAGCCTCGACGCCGGGCAGACGCCCGACGTGACCGGTGCGGCACCGCCGAGAGCTTCACCGTCAACGCCGCCGGCGGCGACGACAACGTCTCCGGCGGCGGGGGCGGCGGGCTGGGCGGCGGCTTCGCGGCCGCGCTCACGCTCAACGGGAGCGCCGGCAACGACGTCCTGACCGGCGGGAGCGGCGCCGACACGCTGAACGGCGACATCGGCAACGACAACCTCACCGGCGGGGACGGAAACGACATCCTCAACGGCGGAACCGACACCGGAAATGACACGCTGTCCGGCGGGAACGGGACCGACACCGTCACGTTCGCGGGCGTCGCGGGAGCTCTCACGGTCAGCCTCGTGCCGACGACCGCGCAGACCACCGGTGGCGCCGGGAGCGACACGATCAACACCGCGGAGAACCTCACCGGGGGCTCGGGCAACGACTCGCTCACCGGGACCACCGGGGCGAACGCGCTGACCGGCGGCCCGGGGAACGACACGATCGTCGGGAGCGACGGCGACGACGTGCTCACCGGCGACGACGGCGACGACATCCTGCAGCCCGGCGCCGGCAACGACACCGTGACCGGCGGGAACGGCGCGGACGCCGTGAGCTACGTGGACGTGTCGAGCGCCGTCACGGTCGACCTCGCCATCACCGCCGCGCAGAACACGGTGGGGGCGGGGACCGACACGATCTCCAACACCACGGAGAACGCCACCGGCGGCACCGCCGGCGACGTCTTGCTCGGGAGCGCGGCGAACAACGTCCTCAACGGCAGCGGCGGGGACGACACGCTGAACGGCCGGGACGGCAACGACTCGTTGATCGGCGGCGCGGGCACCGACCGGGCGGACTACTCGGCCGCCACGATCGCCGTCAACGTGAACCTGAGCACCGGCACCGCAACCGGTGTGGGGACCGACACCCTGAGCGAGCTCGAGGCCGTGACGGGGTCGGCGTTCGACGACACCCTCGTGGGAGGGGCGTCGGCGGAGACGCTCGACGGCGGCGCCGGCAACGACCACCTGAGCGGCGGTGACGGCGGGGACACGCTCAACGCCGGTGACGGCGCCGACTCGCTCTCCGGCGAGGGGGGCAACGACTCCCTGAACGGCGGGAGCGAGGACGACTCCCTGAACGGCGGCGACGGGAAGGACACCGCGAAGGGCTCGGGCGGCGACGACACCGTCAAGGGAGGCAGCGGGAACGACAACCTCGAGGGCGGCAAGGGCAACGACGTCGTGTCCGGCTCCGACGGCAACGACGACGTCGGCGGCGGCGCCGGGAACGACCATCTGAAGGGCGGCTCGGGCAACGATCAGCTCTCGGGCGGCAAGGGCAACGACACCTGCAACCCCGGCTCGGGCAACGACAGCGAGACCGGCTGCGAGCACTAGCCCACCGGATCGACGGCATCACGAGGGGGCGGCCGAGTCGGCCGCCCCCTCGGTTTCCGGCTTGGCGAGATTCCGATGCCCGCGGGCCGTACACTCGGCCGGTCATGGCCAACAGAGCCCGCGATTGGTTCTCCCAGGCCGAGCGTGATCTCCTTCACGCCGAGCATTCACAGAAGGCCGAGGAGCACGAGTGGGCGTGTTTCGCTGCCCATCAGGCGGCTGAGAAGGCCGTCAAGGCCCTGCACTTGTCCCTGGGCCAGGAGGCGTGGGGGCACGTCGTCTCCCGTCTCCTCGAGGAGCTCCCGCTCGACGTCCCGAGGGAGCTGGTGGAGGCGGGGAAGGTTCTCGACACCTTCTACATCCCCTCGCGCTATCCGAACAGCCATGCCGAGGGCGCGCCGTTCGAGCACTACGGTTCCCTCCAGAGCGAAGAGGCGATCAGGCATGCCGGTCAGATCCTTGGCTTCGTCCGTTCTCAGATGGCCTGATCGCGAGGCCGTGGATCGTGCGGTCCGCGCGTGGGCTGCGGAGGTCGCGCGTGCCGACGAACGGATCCTCCGGGTCGGCTACTTCGGCTCCTATGCGCGCGGCAACTGGGGCGTCGGAAGCGACGTCGACATTGTCCTGGTCCTCGGCGAGACCTCGGAGCCGTTCGAGCGGCGCGCTCTCGCCTACGACACCGGTGCGCTCCCGGTTCCGGCGGACGTGCTCGTGTACACGGCGGGCGAGTGGGAGCGGATGGCAGGCGAGGGCGGACTCCCGAGGACGGTTGCCTCGGACGTCGTTTGGGTGCACGCGGTGCCGTAGCGACTCCCAGTCGACGTTCGTCAGTTTTCAGGGTCTACGAGAACGCCAGCGCGAAGCAGGAACACGTCGCGGTCCCCCGCGTTGGCGAACCCCTCGAACGCGCCGTGCGTGGTGCCGGTCAGGTTGAGGCCGGCCGGATCCAGGCTGAGGCCGTAGACGCGGTCGTAGTCCGTCGTCCCGAGCTGCCGGGTCCACATCTGGGTGCCGTTGGCCAGGTACTTGCAGACGAAGCCGTCCCACTCGCCGAGCCCGACGGCGTCGGGCAGGGGGCCAAGGGCCGAGCCCGCCACGTACAGGCCCTGGGAGTCCGCGGCGATCGCGACCGCCTCATCGTCTCCTCGCGACCCGAACTGACGGATCCACCGGATCCCCCCGTCCGTGTCGATCTTGGCCGCGAACGCGTCGAGCGCTCCGGACGCCGCCTGATCCTCCAGAACGCCGTCCGTGGAGCCGGCGACGAACACGCCGCTGGACCGGGCCACGACCGCGGTCAGTCGGTCGGATCCGGCCGACCCGAGCTGCTGTTTCCACAGCGGCTCCCCCCGGCGGTCGAAGGCGGACACGAACCCGTCCGAGGATCCCCCGAGGAACGCGCCGTGATACGAGCCGGCCGTCCAGCCCACCGCGTAGAGCACGCCCTCGCGCGCGGACAGCCCCAACGCCTCGTCGGCGTCCGGGGTGCCGAACTGACGAACCCACGAGAGATCCCCGGAGGCGTCGAGCTGCGCGAGGAAGGCGTCCGAGGTCCCCCCCTGACGAGCGGCGAGCGCGCCCCCGGTCGAGCCCGCGACGATCGGTCCCTCGTCGGTGCTCACGACGGCCGTGGCGCGGTCGTCCCCCTTCGTCCCGAATTGCCGGACCCACAGCTGCCGGCCGCTCGGGCCGAACCGGGCGACGAAGATGTCGACGCCGCCCGCGGCCGGCTGGTTCGGCAGACGACCGTCGGTCGAACCCGCGACGGTCACGCCCCCCTCGTCGACCGCGATCGCCAGCGCCTGGTCGACGCCCGAGCTGCCGAACTGCCGCGTCCACCGCTCGTTCCCATCGGCGTCGTACTTGCGCACGAAGGCGTCGTAGTGATGGTGGTACCGCTGGCCGTCCAGGGCGAAGTTGGTGAAGCCCGCGACGTACACGTCGCCCCCCTCGGCCACGCCGGCGGCGTAGGCGAGGTCGTATCGCGACGTGCCGAACTGCCTCGTCCAGGCGATCTCGTCGGACGCGTCGACCGAGCCGCAGTGGACGTGCGCGTCGATGCAGTCCGAGACGAATTGATCCAGGCGCTCCTGCTGCCACGTGTTCCAGAAGTCCGCGTGGAACGTCCAGTACGGGCCGCTCGACAGCGTGAGCGCGACGGACCCGTCGGGGTTCGTCGGGTTCATGATCCCGTAGTGCACGCGCTCGGAGATCCGAGGCAGCACGTGCCCGAACCCCGCAGGACACACGCCGCCCACCGGGTAGGTCACGCTGTCGGGCGTGAGCCCGACCCCGTCCCAGCAGTTCGGCAGGTCGACCATCGCGATCAAGCCGTCGACGAAGGGGTACTGGCTGGCCCACCACGTGCAGTCGTAGGGGATCGACGAGCGTGGCGTCTTCACGCCCTTGGTCTCGCCGCACGACCACCGCACGTGGGGGTTCTCCTCGGGCGCGGTCGCGACCTTGCTCCCGCCGATCATCTGAAGGCCCGCCGGGATCGTCTCGACGTCCCTCCCCGCGGTGCCGAGGTAGTAGATCCGCATGACGCTCGGCTGGATCTGCTCGGAACCCAGAGAGACGGTGGGCGTCCAGTAGCCGGCGGTATCGCTCGGCACGCGACAGGTCGTCGCCCCCTCGAGCATCGAGTCGACCGTCGAGAAGGCGTCCACCGTTCGGTTGCCGAAGAAGTCGTGCGAGTGTGACGCTCCCGGCTGGCCCGGCGCGACGATCGGGTCGTCCATCAGGGTGTGGGAGTACTCGCAGCGAAGCACGAACTGTCCCCCCGCGCCGACCCCTTGCGCCGGATCGGGCGCGAGCGGAAGCAGTGCGAGCGCGACGAGAAGCGTGGCGAGCCCGAGGGTGGGCGCGCGGCCTCGTCGAAGCGGTCGGTCCGGCCTCCGGACGCAAACGGGCATGGCTCGTCTTACCACAGAGCAACCCCGATGCCGGTGAGCGCACGAGCCCGATCGATGCACCCTCACGGTTGTCGCACCCGAGTGCTACCGTCCCTCCGATGGAGCCGACCACGTGGACGCTGATCGCTCTCCTGGGCGCCAGCGTCTTCGGCTCGTTCGGCGCATTCTTCTACTTGGGCGCGAGGATCGACACTCGGATCGACGCGCTCGGCGCCCGGCTCGATGCGAGGATCGACGTGCAGGCGGGAGTCATCCGCTCGCTGCGTACGGAGCTCTCCGCGCACCTGGATACCCTTTCCGGCGGATGGACGAACACATCCGGCGTCACGCCGGGTAGCTACGCGTCTCCGGCTCCCCGAGGAGGCCAGGGCGCCTTCGAGCGCCCGCGCGAGCTCTGAGCGGCTAGTGCTCGCCGAGCACGCGCTCGGCGAGAGCCACAACCGATGCCGCGATCCCGACGTCATGGGTGACCTCGTCGTCGTCGAAGTCGCGACCGAAGTACTCAGCCTGGTTGCGTGTCCGACGGATCCGGTCGAATCGTTTGAGGGCGTCGATACCGTCTGCGCCCTCGAACGCCGACCGCGTCGCCTCGAGCATCGTCGCATGAGCCCCAACCCCGCGTGCACGGAGCCCACGAGACAGCAGCATCGCGGTCAGCGCCTTGCGGGCGGCGTCATACGCGATCTGGTACGCGGCCGCCTGATCCCCACTCTCGAGAGCGAGCGCCGCGGTATGCAGGTGACGCCGCGCGTCGTTCATCAACCGGTCGATTGCGGTGCGGTCGGCTTGAACCTCCTGGAGTAGGCCACGGGAACGGAGCTCCTCCAGGGTCGTCACGGCCGCTCGAGATCAAGGGTCACAAGGGGACTGGATCGAATGGTTCGCGCGAGCCCGTCATCCTGCCGATTCCAGGTCTCCGGCGACCTGATCACGATGTCGACGGGGAGTCCCGTGGCGTGTTCGGCCTCTGCTGCGGCACGGTAAACCTCATCGCGCTCCGGCCGACCGACCACGAGAACATCGATGTCACGAGGGGGCGCACCCGGGATCCCCCGGTAGCGCTCGGCCCAGGACCCGAAAACGTGTGCTTCCTCGATACCGGGCACCTGCGCGAGAAGGGCTGAAATGATCGGGACCGGCCCGAATGCCTTCAAGACAAGCGTAGAGAGCTCGGGCTCGAAGGGTGAGTCGAGGTTCGGCCGTACCACCTTGGTGCGACCGACGTGATGGCTCGCGAGGATGCCCGCCCGTTCCAGGCGGTCGACCTCTCGGTGCACGGTCGCCACGTGGGCACCAAGCCTGCCGGCCAGCTCGGAGATCGCGCGCTCACGTTCCGGCGCTGTGTACAGCATCGCGAGCAGACGGCCCTGAAGCTGCGAGCGGAACAGGGGGAGAAGCGTCGGCGCCGAGGTTCTCATATCACGCGAAGTATATTGCGTCTTACGCGACAGTCAACCGGCGTGGATCGCCGCCGAGGCGGCTCAGCCCTCGGAGATGTCGACGCGCTCGAGCACCACGTCGGTGGCGGGACGGTCCTGGGAGCCGGTCCGGACCTTCGAGATCGCGTCGACGACCTCGTAGCCCTCGGTGACCTCGCCGAAGATCGTGTGCTTGCCGGTGAGCCATTCGGTCGCGCCTGCGGTCACGAAGAACTGACAACCGTTCGTGCCGGGCCCCGAGTTCGCCATCGCGAGGAGCCCCGAGCGGTCGAAGCGAGGTCCGTCGGGCGGCACCTCGTCCTCGAACTGGTAGCCGGGTCCGCCGCGTCCGGTCCCGGTCGGGTCGCCGCCCTGGATCATGAAGTCCTGGATCACCCGGTGGAAGATCGTCCCGTCGTAGAGGCGATCGGAGCTCCGAGACTTGTTGCGGGGGTCGGTCCATTCCTTGGCCCCGGTCGCGAGCTCGACGAAGTTCGCGACCGTCTTCGGCGCGTGCTCGGGCATCAGGCGAACCGTGAACGAACCCATGGACGTGACGAACGTGGCGGTGGTCATGAACGGCCTTCCTCTCGGGGGACGCGGCAGTGTACCGCTCAGGCTCCTCGCGACCGGTCGGCCGGACGGCGGCGAGGAAACGCCTGGGGCACGAAATGGACGTCGTCGTACCGGTCCGAGGACCAAGGCGCCCGGGGAGCCATCGTGAGCCGCGCGAGGCCGACGAGCGCGGCGTCGTAGTTGACGCGCCAGCCCGCGAAGTCACGCCAGCATTGGTCGCGATCGGCGCGGAGGGGGACCCCGGCAGCGCGGAGGCGATCGTACGCATCGTCGAACTCGGCCCGGGTGATCGAGATGGGGTCGTCGGGCTTCGGATCCTCGTCGACCGGGACCTGGAAGAACTCCGCGAGGTGTCGCAGGCACAGGTAGCCCGACCGGATCATGAACTGCGGCTCGGGCGTCCTCGCCACGTCGACGGTCGAGTCGAACAGCGAGGCCCCGTCCAGGATCGCGCCGGAGGCCGTGACCCAGGACTGGTCCGGGTGCCCCGAGCGGAAGAAGGCGAGCGCCGGGAACGAGCTGTGGCTCTCGTCCACGTCGGTGAACCAGTCCTCCCATTGGACCCAGAGGTCCCGCAGGTTCTCGAGCCGTCCGACGCGCCAGGCGAGGTCGATCAGGTAGACGCCGGTGGGGGGCTGACCGGCGCGGACCTCGAGCTTGGCGACGCCGCGCTCGCGTCGCTGGAAGCCGGCATAGCCGCCCGGCAGATAGGTGATGAACAGCGCGAGGAAGGTGAGCCCGACGCCGGCGGCAACGAACGCCAGCAGGATCGAGGGGAGGTCGTCGTGGCCCGCGAACCCGAGGGTGAACAGCGACGAGCCGGCGAGCGTGAACGCCTCGAGCAGGGCGACGTCTCCGAGCGCGAAGAACATCGCCGTGAAGCCCGCGAGCAGGATCGCGACCCAGACGACGAGCAGCGTCATCAGCGCCACCGGGGCGTAGAAGGCCATCACGCGATCGCGCTTGGCGTAGTCGTGCCGATCGCTCGCCCGCAGCCGGAACACGCGTCGGACCGCGACGAACACGAAGCGGGCGAGGACGCCCCGCAGCGCCCGAGGCACCACGAACGTCCGGATGACCGAGCGGACGGCAAACAGGACCGCCGCCGCGCCGGCGAGGAACAGGAGCACCCTCAGTGCGATCACGAGGGCCCGAGCCTACCGGGGGATCGGCCTCCGGGTCCTGGGTGCGCGCAGCCCGCGGGCGTGCCGCTCGCGCACAGCCCGATCGAGCAGCTCCCGCTCGCGGGCCCTCGCCAGCTCCGTTCCGATCAGCGCGTGCATCACGCCACCTCCTTGTCCGACGCCTCCTGGAACCGGGCGAGCGTGAGGATCCACCCGGTGCCGTAGCTGGCGCGGGCCTCCTCGGCGATCGTCGCCGAGGCGCTCCCAGCCACGATGCTCGAGCTCCACCAGCGTTCCCCCGCCCTGCGGCGTGAATCGGACCTCGAGCTCGGTGGGCGGGCGAGCGCTGAAGTTGGGCCTCCACGCGAGCACGAATCGCGACGGCGGTTCCCACACGATCACCTCGCCCCAGGGCAGGACCTGGCCGTTCGAGAGGTGCTCGAGCACCCGTCCGCCCGCGAGCCCCTGGAACTCGACCCGCTCGACCTTCACGTCCTGTCCCTCGAAGTCGCTCACGGCCCGCGAGTGCGTCTGCAGCGGCCACCAGGTGTCCATCCGGTCGGTGAACAGCTCGAACGCCCCCTCGGGGTCGGTCCTCACGAACGTGCTGGCTCGGATCGGCTCGATCCCGCTCATGCGCGCCCTCCCTCCTTCTCCGTGGTCGAGGCGGGTCGATCGGCGGCCTCCTTGAACGCGGCCAGGGCGGTGTCCCAGTAGCTCTCGAGGTAGCTGCGGAGCGCCGAGAGCCCCTGGGCGTCGACGCTGTACAGGCGCCGGGTTCCCTCCTGCCGATCCCGCACCAGCCCCGCCTCCTTCAGGACGCGCAGGTGCTGGGACACGGCCGGGCGGCTGACCGGGAGCTGCCTCGCGATCTCGCCGACCGGCCGCGCGCCCCCGCGCAGGACCTCGAGGACCGCCCGTCTGGTGGGATCTCCGAGCGCGTCCAGCACCCTCGCCGTAGCCTCTTGGTAACTCATGACTTACGGTAAGTTACGACTAACGCGTGAGGGTGTCAAGTTGCGCCGCGAGCGCGTCCGGCGCGGTCACGGGGAGCCGGCACGTGAACCGCTCGCAGACGTACGCGGTCGGCTTCCCCTCGAGCTGCGGACGCTCCCGCAGGAGGGCGACCGCCGCTCGCGACGACTCGTCGTCGGCATCCGCCACCGCCAGCACGTGGTTCGGCAGGAAGCGCTTGGTGGTGACCTCGGCGGCGAGCGCCCGGGTCGCGGCGGCCCGCGGGTCGCCGACGATCGCGACCTCGCGGACCGGGCCGAGGTACCGGTCCAGCGCGCACAGGGCGTGTCCGAATCCGCTCGGCGCGCCCGCCATCGCGTCGCGGACGAGGCGAAGCGCCGAGGCGCCCGCGCGTTCGTGCTCGGGCTCGCCCGTGAGGTGTGAGAGCCGCAGCAGGACGTCCGCCGCCGCGGAGTTGCCGCTCGGGACCGCGTTGTCCGAGAGCTCCTTGGGACGCAGGACGAGGGCCTCCGCGTCCGAGCCGGTCTGGAAGAACCCGCCTCGCTCGGCGTCGTGGAACAGCCGGATCAGCTCGTCGGCCAGGGCCCTCGCGGCCGCGAACCACCGCAGGTCGAAGGTGGTCTCGTACAGCGTGAGACAGGCCTCGGCCACGAGCGCGTAGTCGTCGGCATATCCGGGCCGGCCGACGCGCCCGTCGCGCCAGGACCGCAGGAGCCGGCCGTCCGGCGCGCGCAGCTTCTCGAGCACGAACTCGGCGGCCCCGGCCGCCGCCTCGACGTACGCGGGCCGGTCCAGTGCCCGCCCCGCCTCGGCGAGCGCCGAGATCGCCATCGCGTTCCAGGCCGCGAGCACCTTGTCGTCGGTGGCGGGGCGCACGCGGGCCTCGCGGACCTCGAACAGCTCGGCGCGCGCGGTCTCGACGTCGAGGTCTTGATCCGCCGGGCGCCACAGGACGTTCGTCCCCTCCCAGTTGCCCTCCGGCCTCGCGCCGAGCGCGGCGGCGGCCTCCGCCCCCGCGACCGAGACGAGCTCGTCCCACGCCCAGACGAAGAACCGGCCCTCGACGCCCTCGCTGTCGGCGTCCTGGGAGGAGAAGAAGCCGCCCTCGGCGTGTCGCATCTCGCGAAGCAGGTAGTCGCAGGTCTCGGTGGCGATGCGGCGGTAGCGCTCGGTCCCCGTCACCAGCCAGGCCCGCACGTACAGGCGCGCGAGCAGGGCGTTGTCGTAGAGCATCTTCTCGAAGTGGGGGACGTGCCAGCGCCGGTCGGTCGAGTAGCGGTGGAAGCCGCCGCCGACCTGGTCGTACATCCCGCCGGCCGCCATCCGGTCGAGCGTCAGGGTCACCATGTCGAGCGCGCCGGGGGTGCCCCGGAGGTGCCGTCGGAGCAGGAACTCCAGCGTCATCGGCTGCGGGAACTTCGGCGCGCCGCCGATGCCGCCCCACGTCCGGTCAAAGGCGGCGGCAAGCCCCCGAACGGCTTGCAGCGCAATGGCGTCGGTGAGCGGCTCGCGCGACTCGGCCAGCAGCGTGGCCCGCGAGATCGCCGCGACGATCTTGGTGCCCTGCTCCTCGACCTCGGCCCGGCGCTCGTTCCAGGCCTCGGCGATCGCCACCAGGACCGTTCGGAACGCGGGCAGGCCGTGCCGGTCCTCGTCGGGGAAGTAGGTCCCGGCGTAGAAGGGCCGGCCGTCCGGCACCAGGAACGCCGTCATCGGCCATCCGCCGGAGCCGGTCATCGCCTGCACGGCGTCCATGTAGATGGCGTCGAGATCCGGCCGTTCCTCCCGGTCGACCTTGATCGAGACGAAGTGCTCGTTCATGATCGCCGCCGTCGCCGGGTCCTCGAACGACTCGCGCTCCATCACGTGGCACCAGTGGCAGGCCGCGTAGCCGATCGACAGGAGGATCGGGCGGTCCAGCTCGCGGGCTCGCCCGAGCGCCTCCTCGCCCCAGGGGTACCAGTCGACCGGGTTGTTCGCGTGTTGCAAGAGGTACGGGCTGGTCTCGCCGGCCGAGGCGGTTCACGAACGCGCCGCGGCCGCGTCTCCGAGGAGGCCGTCGACCTCGCGAACCATCGGGAGTGCGCCGAGCGCCGCGAACACCTCCCGCGCCGACCGGAGCGGCTCGTCGGCGCCCGGATCGCCGATGGCCCTTCGACACCGGCCCTCGCCGGCGAGCGCCAGCGCGCGCTCGGGGATCGAGCCGTAGGAGAGCCAGGCCGCGGCGCACGCGGCGTAGCGCTCGGCGGCGTCCCGGTGGTCGCCCCGCGCCTCGGCCGCGATGGCCCGGGCCGTCGCGACCGCGTTCGCGGTGCGGGGGGTCAAGGCTCGGTCCTCGTCGGGGATGAGGGCCTCGAGCCGGTCGAGCCGGCCGTTCGCCACCAGCACCCGCGCCGCGTCCGGGAGGAACTGCCGCCGGTACGAATCGTGTCCCTCGGTCGCGGCCGCGAACTCCTCGACGAGGTCGAGCGCCATCGTGGCGTGGCCGCGCATGTCCTCGAGCAGGGCGCCGAGCGAGAGCGCCGGCGCGAGGAACTCGGCCCGCTGGAGGATGCGAACGCGCGGCAGGAACTCCTCCTCGAGCAGGACCGCGGCGCGGATGTCGCCGCGTCGCGCGAGGACCATCGCGCGCGAGAACTCGGCGAACGTCCGGAGCTGACCCCCTCCCTCCTCGCGATCCCAGGCCTCGATCTCGAGCGCGGTCTTCACGAGGTCGTCCCATCGGCCGAGATCGAACAGCACCTCGAGCTGGCCGCACCGGCTCCAGTACGCCTCCATGCTGAACCCACGGACCTGCGAGAACTCGACCGCCGAGTCCCACACCTGGAGCGAGATGGCCGGCCCGTCCAGCAGCCAGAGCTGGTACGCGAGGTTCCCGTACGACAGCGCGGTCTCGACGCCGGCGCCCAGCTCGAGCCCGAGGCGAAGCGCCGCCCACAGGTCGGCGAGCCCGCCCGGATCCCCGAGCTCGCATCGCGCCGCGCCGAGGTTCTGGCGCGCGCGCACCACCTCCTCGTCCATCCCGAGCTCCTCGGCGAGCTTGAGGGCCCGCTCCGCGTAGTTCCGGCACCCCTGGAAGTCGCCCTGCGTGAGCAGGTGGCCGGCGGCCCTCGCGTACGCCCGGGCGAGCTCGGGCCCGGGGGGCTCGCGCTCGAGCATCGCGACGGACTCGTCGATCAGCCGGCCGGTCTCCCTCAGGTCGCCGAGCTTGTTGAGGGCGCGGATCTTCAGCGCCATCGCCTCGCCGGCGGCCACCATGTCCTTGGCCGCGAGCAGCCCCTCGATCGCCACGTCGAAGCGGTTCCTCGCCTCGGTGAATCGCCCGAGCGTCGTCTCGGTCTCCGCGAGGCGGACCAGGAGCCGGGGGCGTTGCGGGTCCGACGCCGACACGAGCTCGACCGCCCGCCGGAGGTTCCGCTCGGCCGAGCGCGCGTCGACCCGGGCCGCCCGGTCGCCCGCCACCACCAGGTGGTGGACGGTGCGCGACCGGAGCTCGTCGGCGTCCTGGCTCCCCGACGCGAGCGCGAGCTCGAGCGCCTCGCCGTACTGGTACGCCAGGACCTCGGCCTGGTCGGCCACGCGATCGCCGGCGACGGCGGCGATCCATTCGGCCGCGGCTCGATGCTTCGCCCCTCGCTCCGCCCTCGGCATCTGCGCGTAGGCGACGTCGCGAACCAGGATGTGCCAGAAGGCGTACTCGTCGTCGTCCTTGACGGAGGAGGAACGGAGCGGGCGGATGAGCTCGAGCCTGGCGACCTCGTGCAGGCGCGCCCGAACCTCGGCCGCGTCCAGGCCGCTGATCGCGGAGACCGCGCCCGCCCAGAAGCCGCGTCCGAGGATCGACGCGTCCTGCAACAGGGCCTTGGACTCCGGGCTGAGCGTGTCCAGCCGCGCGCCGATGATCGACTGGACGGACTCGGGCACCGGGATCTCGGCGTCGTCCGCCAGCCGGAGCGTTCGCCCCGTGCGCTCGAGGATGCCGCGGTCGGAGAGCATTCGGACGAACTCCTCCGCGTACAGGGGGATGCCGCCCGCCCGTTCGAGCAGCACCCGCTGCGTCTCGGCCGGCAGGACGGCCTGGTCGAGCAGCCCCGACAGCAGCGTCGCGGTCTCGGCCTCCGACAGCGGGGGCAGCGAGATCGTCGCCGAGTTGCGCTTGCCGCCGCCCCATCCCGGCCTCCGGTCGTACAGCTCCAGGCGCGAGGCGCACACGATCAGCATCGGGAGGTCGGTGGACCAGTCGACGAGGTGCTCGACGAACTCCAGGAGCGCCGGGTCCGCCCACTGCAGGTCCTCGAACACCAGGACCAGCGCGTGCTGGGCCGCGAGGGCCTCGAGGAACCGGCGCCAGGCCGTGAAGGACTCGGCCCGGTCGCTCGCGGCCGCCATCTCGCCGACGCCGACCAGGGGCCCGAGACGCGCGAGCAGCCAGTCCCGCTCGGAGGGGTCGTCGACGGCGGCCTCGATCGAGCGCGCGAGCTTGTCGCGCGTCTCGTCCGGAGGGTCGGACTCGAGGATGCCGGCCTCGGCCTTCACCATCTCCGAGAGCGGCCACAGGCCGACGCCGTCGCCGTAGGGCAGCGACCGGCCCTCGCGCCACCGGATCAGCTCGGGCTCGGCGTCGAGGAACTCGGCGAACTCGGCGATCAGGCGGGTCTTGCCCACGCCCGGCTCGCCCGCGATCGTGACGAGCTGGACCGATGGCTCGCCCGAGCAGCGCCGGAACGCGGCCCGCAGAAGCGAGGCCTCCTCGGTTCGGCCGACGAATGGCGTGTTCGGCCGCTCGCGGACCAGGCGCGAGACGTCGTGCGGCTCCCAGGCCGGCACGTCGGTCGCCGGCTCGAGGGGCTCGAAGGAGAACCGATCTCGGGTGGCCCGCCGCGTGGCCTCGCCGACCGCGATGCCGTCGACCGGCGCGCGCGCCTGGAGTCGGCCGGCGAACGTCACCACGTCGCCGGTCACGCGCTCGCCGACCTGCGGTCCCGGTCCGATCGCCACCACGGCGTCGCCGGTGTCGATCCCGATGCGAACGGCGAGCGGCGCGCCGGCCCCGCGTTCGTTCAGGGTGCCGATCTCGTTCTGGATCCGGAACGCGGCGCGGATCGCGCGCTCGGGGTCGTCCTCGTGGGCGGTCGGGGCGCCGAACACGCCGAGGACGCCGTCCCCCACGAACTTGTCGAGCGTGCCGCCGAAGTTCTCGAGCACGCGCTTGATGGCGGCGTGGTAGGGCCGGAGCGTCGCCTTCACGTCCTCGGGGTCGGCGCGGTCCGAGCGCGCCGTGAAGCCGACCAGGTCGCAGAACACGACCGTCACGACCTTTCGCTCCTCGTCCCGGGGGCGCGAAACCTCGAGCGGAGCGCCGCAGCGCAGACAGAATCGGGCACGATCGGGGTTTCGCTCTCCGCAGGACGGACACAACACGGCTCGCAAAGTCTACGGCCGCCCCGCGCGACGACGCCGAGACCTCGCGCGCGGACGCGGCGCTCAGGTTTCCTCGACCCGGGACCGATGCAACCTCCAAGCCCATGGAGCCCGTACCCCTCGAGCCAACACGCGTGCTCGTCGTCGACGACCACGAGGTCTTCTCCGACGCGGTCGCGATGCTGCTCGAGCGCCATCCCGACGTCCGGCTCGTGGGGTCGGCGCGGGACGCCGAGGAGGCCATCCGCCTGCTGGAGGGCGAGCTCGAGATCCAACCCGACGTGGTGCTGATGGACCTCGACCTGCCCGGCCTCGACGGGATCCAGGCGACCCGGCGGATCCGGGAGCTCTCGCCCGAGGCCAAGGTCGTCGTGCTCACCGCGCTGCAGGACCCCGAGGTGATCGCGGATGCGCTCGCCGCCGGGGCGTGCGGCTACGTCCCCAAGACGCGGGCCGTCGACGAGCTGATGGACGTCGTGCGCCGGGCGGCGGCCGGCGAGCTCGTGATGCCCGAGCGCGATCTCGCGCCCGTGCTCGCGCAGCTTCGGAACGCGCACGCCCGTCCCGAGGGGGAGCTCCTCCTTCGCCGACTCACGCCGCGCGAGACCGAGATCCTTCGCGAGCTGGCGGCCGGCGAGACGACCAGCCGGGTCGCCGACCAGTTGGGCATCAGCGCCCTCACCGTGCAGAGCCACGTGAAGAGCATCCTCGCGAAGCTCGGCGTCCACTCGAAGATCGAGGCCGTCACGCTCGCCTGGCGATTCGGGCTCGCGCCGACCGGCGATCGCTCGGACTGAACGGATGGGCGAGGCCGCGGCCCTCATGCCCCCCGACGCCGAGACCACGTCGCCGTTTCGGGTGCTGGTCGTCGAGGACCACGCGGTGATCCGCGGCGTCATCAGGCTCGCCTGCGAGCACGCGTACGGGCTCGAGGTGATCGGCGAGGTCGAGACCGGCGAGGAGGCGCTCGAGCGATGCCGCGCGGACCGACCCGACGTGGTCGTGCTGGACCTCGCGCTGCCGGGGCGTCTGCAGGGCCTCGACGTCGCCCGCGCGCTTCGCGCCGAGGACAACCCGGTGCGGATCCTGATCCTCACCGGGTCCTCGGACGACCAGACGCTGTTCGAGAGCATCCGCATCGGGATCGAGGGGTACCTCCAGAAGACGGTCGGCGTGCGATTCATCGCCGACGCCCTCCGCCGCGTCGCCCGCGGGGAGCGGGTGTTCTCCCGCGACCAGGAGCGGGCGATGCTCGCCCAGCTCGGGAGGCTGGCCCGGCAGACCCGCGCGACGTCCGGGGCCCAGTCCAACCTCACCGAGCGCGAGATCGAGATCCTCGAGTACGTCGCCGTCGGGCTCACGGTGAAGCAGGTGGCGACCCGCCTCGGCCTGTCGCCCCGCACGGTCGAGACGCACCTGGCCAAGCTCTACCGCAAGCTCGGTGTCCGCAACCGCGTGCAGGCGCTCTCGCGGGCGGCGTCGCTCGGGCTGATCGATCTCGGCTGATCGCCCCGCCGGGTCCCGGATCGATCCGATCCAGGGGGTTCAGGTGTCGTGCCCGAGAGCCGATACACGGGAGGTGAGGACGTACGCAGGTTCCCGTACGTCGCGGACCCGCCCATGGCGATCAGAGCTGGTGCTGAGCAACCGGAGCGCTCGGAGCGCATGACCGCGCTCCAGCCGCAGAAGCGGCGCCTCGGCGTGATCCTGGTCGACCCCCTGCCCGTGGTCCGCGCGGGGCTCGCGATGCTCATCGAGGACCGCCCCGATCTCGAGATCCTGGCGGAGTCGGGGACCGCCGAGGAGGCGCTCCTCGCCCTCGGGAGGATCCGGCGGACGTCGGTCGTCGTCCTGGTCGGGATGAACCTGGACGGCGAGCACGACGCCTTCTGGCTGATCCGCGCGATCCGCGAGCGGTTCCCGGCGCTCGCCGTGCTCGCCTGCGGGGCGAAGTCGGACGCGATGGCGATCTCTCGCGCGCTGTTCCTCGGGGCGGACGGTTACGTCGACAAGAACGTCGACCCGGTCGAGTTCCTGCAGACGCTCCGCAGGGCCGCCGACGGCGAGATGGTGCTCGCCGGCCCGCCGAACGAGTGGGTCGGGCCCATCGCCGACGGCCTGGAGCATCGCCGCGAGATCGAGACCCGGCTCACGGACCGCGAGCGCGAGGTGCTGAGCGTGGCGGCCGAGGGCCTCACGGCGAGAGAGATCGCGGCCAGGCTCGGGGTCCGCGAGCGGACCGTCACGACGCATCTCGGGCGGATCTACGGCAAGCTCGGAGTCGGGACCCGCGTGGCCGCGATCCGGGTCGCCGCGCAGTCCGGGCTCGTCTTCGTCGGATCGGCCGAGTAGCCACCGTGTCTACGGGTGCCGTTCGCGCTCGTACGTTCGCAGCCGTACGTAGAAGCACGTATCCGCGTTCAGTGGAAATCGGAATACCAAGCGGGCTATCGCGCGCCTACCTTGAGGATCGCACGGCCAGCCACAACGCACGACGGCGACGGATGCTGGAAGGAGGTGCAACGAAATGCTTTCGATCGTTTCCGCGGGGTTGACCTACCTCCGCGCCCGATTCCCTCGTGAGGACGGCGCGGTGGCCACGGAGTACGGCCTCCTGCTGGTGCTGATCGCCCTCGCGATCATCGTGGCCGCAACGGCACTCGGTGTCTCGATCAGTGGCGTGTTCCAGTCTGGTTCGGACACGCTGGACGCCAACGTCCCGTAAGGCAGCAGAGCGGCCTCGTCGGCCGCTCACTCCTCCTCAACAAAGGAGGGGGAGTGAGGGGCCGACGAAGAATCGTCGGCGGGCATCGGGAAAATCACGCCGCGTGCTCGAAGCTTGGTCGACCTCGGTCTGATGACGGGTCGGCGAGGCGGCGGTCCGAGGGGCCGGCGCTGCCGAAACTGGAACAGGGGGATGCAGATGAGGTCTCGAGGACTCGTCGTGGTGCTGGCGCTCATCCTCGCCACGCTCGCCACGGTTGGGGTGTTCCTGTACTCGCGCGGGGTCAAGGAGGACGCCCGGTCGGGCGGCGACCTCGTGACGGTCGTGGTGTCCAAGAGCGACATCCCGGCGAACAGCGACCTGAACCAGTTCATCAGCGATGACCAGTTCAGGGCGCTCGAGGTGCCGCGCGACGCCGTCATCGCGGACGCCGTCACCCAGATCTCGCAGCTCCAGGACCGTCGGAACAGCGTCTTCATCTTCGCCGGCGAGCAGATCCCCGTCGGTCGGGTCCAGGGCGGCGAGGTGCCGGGCGGTCTGCTCAGCATCCCCGAGGGCCACCAGGCGTTGACGGTCGCGCTCGACGCGCCTCGTGCCATCTCGGGCACGCTCGCGGGCGGCGACAACATCTCGATCTACGCGACGTTCACCGGCGTCGAGATCGTCAAGCTGAACAAGAAGTTCCAGGCGGCGCCGACGACGCAGGGCCAGGAGATTCCGCATTTCGACACGACCGTGGTCCTCGTCCCTCAGGTCGAGGTCCTGCGGGTGATCCGCGAGGTCTCCGACACCGAGACGGTGACCGGGCAGCCGCAGGATGCCTCCGCCTCGTCGGAGGTGCAGGTGATCCTCGCGCTGACCCCCGAGGAGGCGCAGAAGCTCGTCTTCGCTCTCGAGATGGGGATCCCGTACCTCTCGCTGCTGCCTCCGGACGAGGACGGCGTGCAGCTCGACCCTCTGACGATGGCGCAGATCTTCCTGCCGCAGGGCGCGAACGCGAACGCGAACGCCGCGAACGGGGGATAGACGTGCAGCAGTCCGTCCTCGCCGTCGGCACGCCGCAGACCTTCCGCACCACGGTCGCGCGCGCCCTCGAGGTCGAGGCCGACGACGTCGGCTGGGTCCAGTCGGTCACCGCGGCCGAGGAGATCCTGGTCGAGGCCGGGCAGCAGCCGGTCGACGTGCTCGTCCTGTCGCCCGAGGTGAAGGAGCCGGACGCGCTCGGCCTCGCCGAGTTCGTCGGCCGGTCGGCGCCGATGACGGCGATCGTCCTGGTCCGGGAGCGGGCGGGCAACGGGCTGCTCCCGGCGGCGATGCGCGCGGGCATCCGCGACGTCGTGGACCTGACCCACGGCAGCGAGGAGATCCGCGACGCCGTGGAGCGGGCCATCGTCTGGGCGGAGAACCTCCGAGGGATGCGCGGCGACATGCTGTCGAAGCCGGCTCAGCGCGGCGTCGTCATCTCCGTCTTCTCCTCCAAGGGCGGGACGGGCAAGACGTTCCTGACGACGAACCTGGCGACCGCGATCGCGGAGCTCTCGGGCAAGGACACGGCCGTCGTCGACCTGGACGTCGACATGGGCGACGTCTACAGCTACTTCGGATCCGAGCCCAACAAGCAGGTGAGCGACCTGATCGCCCTCGGAGAGGGCGCCGATCGCGACACCGTGATGGGGAACGCGGCCCGCTTCGGCGAGCACCTGTACGGGTTCGGCGCGGTGCCCGACCCGGCGATGCAGCCGCCCGCCGGCGAGGCCGTGGGCAAGTACCTGCGGGTCCTGCGGCAGAACTTCGGCTACGTCGTCGTGGACGCCTCCGCCGACTACACGGACCTCGCGCTCGCGTGCTTCGACCTGTCCGACGCGATCTGCCTGGTGACGGGCCTGGACGTGGTCGGCGTGAAGCACCTGTCCAAGGCGCTCGAGACGCTGCTCACGATCGGTCTTCCCCGCGAGCGGTTCCGCATCGTGCTGAACCGCGCGGACAGCAAGGTCGGGCTCGACGCGGGAGACGTCGAGCGCGTGATGAAGATCGAGGTGGACACGATGATCCCCTCGAGCCGGCTGGTGCCGACCTCCCTCAACAAGGGGCGGCCCGTCTACCTCGAGGAGCCGAACTCCGAGGTGTCGGTGAGCATCCGCCGGCTCGCGGAACGGTTCACCGGAGACCTGGCGGAGATGAACGGGAGCGAGCCGGTCGACCTGGACTCGGAGCCGCGTCGGCGCCGAGGCCTGTTCCGCCGGACCTAGCTAGGAGGAAGCATGTCGCTGGCAGATCGACTCGCGAAGGCGCAGGCGCGGGACCGCATCGCCGACATCCGCATGCGCGTCCAGGAGCGCCTCGTCGAGGTGCTCGGGCCGCGCCTGTACGACGCATCCATGTCCGACACCGAGCTCGAGGGCCTCGTCCACCAGCGGCTTCGCGAGCTGCTGGACGAGGAGGAGCCGGGCCTTTCGGCGCAGGAGAAGCTGCTGATCGTCCGCCAGATCGGCGACAGCGTCCTCGGCCTTGGCCCGCTCGAGCCGTTCGTCCGCGACCCCGAGGTCACGGAGATCATGGCCAACGGATGGGATTCGATCTACGTGGAGCGCGCCGGCCGCCTCTACTGGACCGGCGCGAAGTTCCACGACGACGCCCAACTTCGGCGCACCATCGAGAAGATCGTGGCCAAGATCGGCCGGCGCATCGACGAGTCCTCGCCCTACTGCGACGCCCGCCTGCCGGACGGCTCTCGTGTGAACGCGATCATCCCGCCCCTGTCGGTCGACGGTCCGGCCCTCACGATCCGCAAGTTCTCGGCCGACCCGTACCAGGCGGAGGACCTGGTCGGCTTCGGCACGATGTCCCGGCAGACCGTCGAGCTGCTCGAGGCCTGCGTGCGGGGCCGGATCAACATCCTGGTGTCCGGCGGGACGGGCGCCGGCAAGACGACCACGCTGAACGTGCTGTCGTCCTTCCTGCCGGAGGACGAGCGCATCATCACCATCGAGGACGCGGCCGAGCTCCGCCTCCAGCAGCCGCACGTGGTCCGCCTCGAGTACCGGCCGCCGAACATCGAGGGCAAGGGCGAGATCTCGATCCGCGACCTCGTCCGCAACTCCCTGCGCATGCGCCCCGACCGGATCGTCGTCGGCGAGGTTCGCGGCGGCGAGGCGCTCGACATGATGCAGGCGATGAACACCGGCCACGACGGCTCGATCAGCACGATCCACAGCAACTCGCCTCGCGACGCCCTGGCGCGGCTCGAGACGATGTGCCTGATGTCCGGGTTGGACATCGGCGTTCGGGCGATCCGCGAGCAGGTGTCGTCGGCGCTTCAGCTGATCGTCCACCAGTCCAGGATGAAGGACGGCTCGCGTCGCATCACCCACGTGACCGAGATCGTGGGCATGGAGGGCGACGTCATCACGCTCCAGGACCTGTACCTGTTCGACTACAGCGCCGGCGTCGACTCCGAGGGAAGGTTCCTCGGCAACCTGAAGTCCACGGGACTTCGGCCGCGGTTCATCGAGCGGCTCCAGGAGCGCGGGATTGCGGTCGGGGCCGACGTGTTCGCTCCCGTCCCGGGGGGTCGAGCGGCGTGATCGGCGCGGAGTCCTTCTGGGGTTCGAGCGTCGCGCTCCTGATCGTCTTGGCGTCGTGCTTCGCGGCGGTCTTCTTCGTCACCACCTTCCTCATGGGGACGCGCGCGCGCGCGCGGCGCGAGCGCAAGCTCGCCGAACGCATGGGTCGCCGGGCCGGCCGGGCCGAGGATCAGCCCGAATCGTCGTCCGCCCAGTTCATGCCCGACGCCATCGCGCAGGTCGGCCATCGGTTCGCGACGGCGACGGGCTTCAGCGCTCGCCTCGACGACCGCCTGGAGCGCGCGGGGATGCCGATCGCCTCGGGCGAGTTCGTGGCGCTCACCACCGTGTGCGCCCTCGTGGGCGCGGTGGTCGGCGCGATCTTCCTGCTGAACGTCATCTTCGTGCTCCTGATCGCGGGGATGGCCGGCTTGATCCCCCACGTGTGGCTCGTGCGAACGGAGAAGAAGCGGAAAGGTCTCTTGGTCGAGCAGCTCGCGGACACGATGTCGATCCTCGCCAGCTCGCTCCGCGCCGGCTACTCCTTCCTCCAGGCGCTCGACACCGTGTCCAAGGAGATCGGCGAGCCCTCGGCGGGAGAGTTTCAGCGGGTCGTCGCGGAGATCCGGCTGGGCCGCCCCGTCGACGACGCGCTCATCGCCATGGGCGAGCGGGTCGACAGCGACGACCTGAGATGGGCGGTGATCGCGATCAACGTCCAGCGACAGGTCGGAGGCAACCTGGCCGAGGTGCTCGACATCGTGGCCAGCACCGTTCGCGAGCGCGCGTACATCCGCCGGCAGGTGGCGGTGCTCTCGGCGGAGGGGCGGATCTCGGTGGGGATCCTCGCGGCCATTCCGTTCTTCCTCTTGCTCTACATCTCGATCGTGAACCCCGAGTACATCAAGCCGCTCTTCACGACGACCCCCGGGCTCATCCTGGTGGTCGGCGGGGGGATCTTCATGGGATTGGGGATCTGGATCATGACCAGGATCATCAAGATCGATGTCTAGTCTCTGGCTCGCAATCGCGCTCGTCGGCACGTTCCTGACGATCTTCATGGTCGGCGTGATCATCGACATGTTCATGCGGGAGAAGAACCGCCCGGTCTCGCTGCTCCAGTCGCAGCTCGGGCCGGTCGAGGCGGTCGACCTGCGCCAGCAGGAGCTCCAGGGATCGATCCTCGACCGCGTCTTCATGCCCGGGGCCAAGCGGATCGGACGCGGGGTCGTCCGGCTCACCCCGCTCGACCTCAACACCCGGATCAACGAGCTGTTGGTGCTCGCGGGGAACCCCCCCGCGTGGGACGCGGAGCGGGTCGTCGCGCTGAAGATCATCGGTGGGGTCGCCGGCGTGGTCCTCGGCGGAATGCTCATGACGATGGTCCCGATCCCGCCCCTGATGAAGATCGTGGGGATCGCCGTCTTCGCGCTGCTCGGCTACGTGATCCCGAGCGCCCAGCTGCGGGCGATGGCCAACGCGCGGCAGAAGGGGATCCAGCGCCAGCTCTCGGATGTCATGGACCTGCTCACGATCAGCGTGGAGGCCGGCCTCGGGCTCGACGCCGCGATCGGACAGGTGACCAAGAACGTGCCGGGTCCGCTCTCCGAGGAGCTCGCGCGGCTGTCGCAGGAGATCCAGATCGGGGTCGGCCGCGCGGACGCGTTCCGCCATCTGGGCGAGCGCACGCAGGTCCCCGAGCTCCGGGGCTTCACGCTCGCGATGATCCAGGCCGACCTCTTCGGCGTGTCGATCGCGAACGTGCTCCGCGCGCAGTCCCGTGAGCTGCGGCAGAAGCGTCGTCAGCGGGCGGAGGAGATCGCGCAGAAGATCCCGGTCAAGCTCCTGTTCCCGATGATCTTCCTGGTGCTTCCCGCGACGTTCATCATCGTGCTCGGTCCCGGCGCGCTCAAGATCTACGATCAGTTCTTTGGTCCAGGCGGCTCCTTCTGACGCTTGAGGCCCCGCCACGTGGGCGGGGCCTCAAGCGCGCCGGCCGGGTCCGTTCGCGCGAGATCGGTCAAGTCCCACTGCTACCCTTGCCCGAATGACGAGGGTCGCCTACCAGGGGGAGCCCGGCGCGTTCAGCGAACGGGCGCTGCTCGCGCTGTTTCCCGATGCCGAGCCGATGCCGTGCGACACCATCCGACTCACGTTCTCCCGCGTGACGAGCGGCGAGGCGGACTTCGGGGTGGTGCCGGTCGAGAACTCGCAGGCGGGCTCCGTGAACGAGACCTACGACCTGCTCCTGCGGTCGAGCCTCGTCCAGGTCGTCGGCGAGGTGGTGATCCGTGTCGATCACGCGCTCCTCGCGCCGGTGGGCGCGCGGCTCGAGGGCATCGCTCGAGCCTACTCGCACTGGCAGGCGCTGGCGCAATGCGAGGAGTTCCTGACCTCGCACCGGATCGACCCGGTCCCGGTCCACGACACGGCCGGAGGGGCCCGCCTCGTGGGGGAGCGCGGGCGGACCGACGAGGCCGCGATCGCGAGCGTTGAGGCGGGCAGCCGCCTCGGCCTCACGGTGCTCGCCGAGCACATCCAGACCTATCCGGACAACTTCACGAAGTTCGTCGCGATCGGGACGAAGGACGCGGGGCTCGGGCCGGCGAACAAGACCTCGCTGGTGATGGCGGGGGACGACCGGCCCGGATCGCTCTTTCGGTCGCTGCAGCCGCTGGCGGATCGCGGGGTGAACCTCACGAAGCTCGAGTCGCGGCCGCGCCGGGGCGCGCCGTTCGAGTACGTGTTCTACATCGACCTCGACGGGTCCCCGGAGGACGCCAACGTCGCGGAGGCGCTGGACGAGGTCCGTCTCCACACGTCGATGTTGAAGGTCCTCGGCTCCTACCCGGCATCCAAGGGTCCCGTGTAGCGCGTCCCTCGGGCGATCACCCCCGTGGGATGATGCCCGCGATGCTCAGGCGTCGTGGGGCGCGACACGCCGCCCGATCCCGGGTCCCCTTTGCGGCGGTCGTTGCGGCGCTGGCGCTCGCCGTGGCCGTCGTCGGCGCGGTGCGGCTCGGCGCGTTCGAACGTGAGGACGCGAACCGAGCCGCGCCGGAACCCTCTCGGACGAATGGGGTCGATCCCTCGCCCTCGGGCGCGACGTCGCCCACGTCGTCCTCGCCGAGCGCGAGCCCGAGCGCGAGTCCGAGCGCCAGCCCCACGCCCGGTCCGATCAACACGGGGTTCATCGGGATGACGACCTTCCGCGGCAACGCGACCCGGAGCTGGTACGGGGAGGGGCCCGTGCCGAACGACCCGGAGATCCTCTGGCGCTATCCGGTCGAGGGCAGTCTCTGCTCCACGTCTTCGGACCAGCACGGGGCACGGCTGTGGTGCGGGACGGGGTGGACCGGTCAGCCGAACGTGATCGTGGGAAAGGACGGCTCGATCGAGGTTCGGATCAACGCGTACGACGCCGCGTATCACTTCCTCGACGGCAGGACGGGCGAGCCGATCCGGCCCAAGCTCCAGACGGGCGACCTCGCGAAGGGCTCGGCGAGCAGCGACCCGGACGGCTACCCGCTGTATTACGCGGGCTCGCGGGACAACTACCTGCGGGTGATCGCGCTGGATCGGGACGAGCCGACGGTGCTGTGGCAGCTGGACGCGGCGACCAGTGTGCCGAACCCCGTCTGGAACAACGACTGGGACGGCGCGCCGCTCGTGATCGACGACTACCTGCTCGAGGGCGGCGAGAACTCGTGGTTCTACGTGATCCGGCTCAACCGCGGCTACGACCGGAAGGGGCTGGTGACCGTCGATCCCGAGATCGTGGCGACGGTGCCCGGCTTCGACGATCCGCTGCTCGCCGCGCTGCCGGACTCCGACGTCTCGATCGAGAACTCGGTGGCGTTCTTCGACGGCGTCGTCTACTTCGCGAACTCGGGCGGCCTGGTCCAGGGGTGGGACCTCTCCCGCGTGCTCGAGGGCGGGCGGAAGATCCGGCGCGTGTTCCGGTTCTGGACCGGGGACGACACCGACGCGAGCGTCGTGATCGATGAGGAGGGCATGCTCTACGTCGCGAGCGAGCTCGAGCGCTACAACGCCCGCGCACAGGAGGTCGGGCAGCTGATGAAGCTCGACCCGTCCCGGCCCGACGATCCGCTCGTGTGGTCGTTCCCCGTCACCGAGCGCGGAGCCGAGGGCGCGGGGGGCCTGTGGGCGACGCCGGCGATCTACGGCGACATGCTCTACGCGGCGACGAACTACGGCGACCTGATCGGGATCGAACGGGCGACGGGACGGGAGCGCTGGCGGATCCACCTCGCCGGCCCGACCTGGTCCTCGCCGGTTCCGGTGGACGACGTGCTGCTCGAAGGCGATTGTGGCGGAACGCTCCACGCGTTCGACATCTCGAAGCCGTTCCGCGAGCCCCCCGAGCTGTGGGCGCTGTCGCTCGGGAGCTGCATCGAGTCCACGCCGTCGGTGCTCGAGGGGATGATCTGGGTCGGCACGCGCGGCGGCGGCGTCTATGGGATCGGCTGAGGTCGAACGCGCGCGGCGGGGCTCAACCGAAGATCTGCACGAAGATCGGGAGGCCGCGGATCTCGTACGTCCTCCAGAACACCAGGCCGACCCCGACGGCGATCAGCGCCGCGAACCCGGCCACCAGGATGACGCGTCGTTGCGAGGCCGGCCCCCACCCCTCCGCCGCGAAGCCCGCCACGACGCCGGCCACGAGGCCCCCGACGTGGGCCCGCCAGTCGATCGCGCCGAAGCCGAGCGCGAGGAACGCGTTCAACACCAGGAGCGTCGCCGCCCACCGGAGGTTGGCCGCGGCCATCGCGAGGTGGCGGCGTCGGTAGTTGTAGGCGATGAAGGCGCCGAAGATCCCGAAGATGGCCCCCGACGCCCCGACCGCGATGGAATCGAGGGGCCCGAACGCGTACGAGGCCGCGCTCGCGACGAATCCGGTCACGAAGAAGATCAGCAGGAGCCGGGTCGTGCCGAGGTTGGACTCGATCATCGAGCCGAACAGATAGAGCGCGTACGCGTTGAACGCGATGTGCAGCAGGCCGCCGTGCAGGAACATCGCCGAGAACAGGCGCCAGTACTGCCCGCTCGCGATCGCGAGCGGCTGCAGGGCCCCGAGATCGAACAGCTGCCGCTCCGAGGGCCCGCCGAGCAGCGACCCCGGGCCGCCCACGAGGACCTCCACGACGAACATCCCGATGATGGCCACCAGGAGCGCCTTCGTGGCGCTCACGCCGCCGCGGAGCGGGCGGCCGGGTCCCTGACGGAACTCGCGGCGAGCTTTCTCGACGCACTCGGGGCATTGAAATCCGACCGGCGCCGGGATCATGCAGTCGGGGCAGATGGGGCGGTCGCACCTGGTGCAGTGGACCCGGGTCTGCTCGCCCGGATGCCGGTAGCAGACCTCGACGGTGGGCGCTGGAGGGGGAGGCATCTGGTCTTCGGCCATGGAGCCCATCCTACGGGTGGTTCGTCCGACCCCCGGTCACGGTTCGGGCGCGGGTCGGGGGAGTGGCTCGGCCCCGCGGTGGTGCGCCATGGGCCCCGCGTAGTGCGGGCCGTGGTCGTGGGGGTCCACGTGCACGGTCGCGCCGCGCAACCGGGCGATCGCGTGCAGCAGCTCGTGCTCCACCTCCTCGGCGATCCGGTGGGCCTCCTGCACCGACATCGCCGGGTCGACCATGATCTCGAGCTCCGCGTTCAGGGCATGGCCGGTCCAGCGGGCCTTCGCCGAGGTGACGTGCTCGACGCCGGGGACCGTCGCGGCGACCGTCTCGAGCAGGAGCACGGTCGTGTCGTCGGTCCCGTCCAGGATCCGGCGGACGACGCTCCGGCTCGCCTGCCACAGCACGACCAGGATCGTGGCGGTGATCGCGAGCCCGGCGATCGGGTCGGCGCGCTCGAAGCCCAGCGCGACGCCGATGGCGCCGGCGAGCACCCCGAGCGAGGTCAGGCCGTCCGTCCGGGCGTGGTGTCCGTCGGCCACCAGCGCCGCCGAGCCGATGCGCCTCCCGGCTCGGGTCCGGTACACCGCGACCACCTCGTTCCCGGCGAACCCGAGCACCGCGGCGGCCATCACCCACGGAAGATGATCGATCTCTTCAGGCTCGGCGATCCGGTGGATGGCCTCCCAGGCTGCGAACCCCGCCGACGCGGCGATCACGGCCACGATGAGGACGCCGGCGAGGTCCTCGGCGCGCTCGAACCCGTACGAGTAGCGCTTCGTCGGCGGGCGGCGTCCGATCACGAAGGCGATCCAGAGCGGGATCGCCGTGAGCGCGTCGGTGACGTTGTGGACCGTGTCGGCCAGGAGCGCAACCGACCCGCTGATCGCGACGATCGCGACCTGGGCGGCCGCCGTCGCGAGGAGGAGGACGAGCGAGACCTTGACCGTTCGGATCCCGGTCGAGCTGCCCTCCAGCGCCTCGTCGACCGCGTGCGTCTGGCCGTGCGAGTGCCCGTGGCCGCCGCGCCCCCCCACGGCCGCGATGGTAGCCCCCGTGTGGCGGGGTTACGCCTTCATCCGAGGCAGCGCCTCGAGCTCCGCGGCGACCTCGTCCTCCCGGAACAGGGTCGCCCAGCGGTCGAGGATCGTTCCGTCGGCGCCGATCAGGAACACCCACGGCTCGGTGAGGTCGCCGTCGCGAAGGAGCCAGTCGGCCGCCGCCTGATTGATCACCTGGTTCTCGTAGTCTCGCCAGATCTCGACGTGGATGAAGACGGCCCGGTCCTCGTACCGAGCGGCGAGCTCTTCCACCACGTCGGTGACCGGCCCGCAGAACCGGCTGACGCAGAAGACGGGCGTCGAGAAGACGACGAGGGCGGGACGTCCCTCCTCGAGGGCTCGCGCGATCGTCCACGTGTGCAGCCCCGGATCGGGGATCCGGTCCAGGGTCGTCGCCCGCGAGTCGATCGCGCCGAGCGGTGCGTCCTTTGACTTGATCGTCAGGTTCTTGGTCGGAAGCGCGGGCTCCCCGGGGGCGGGATACGCGGGATCGTCGCGCACCTCGAACGTGGCCGTGCCTCGCTGCACGCCGAGCTCCGCGACGTCGGCGGTCACGTCGATCTGCCAGAACCCGGCGCGGTCGAAGGTCACGTCCTCCGCCTGGTAAACGCCGCGCGCCTCGGAGGGCAGGGTCGCCACCGGGCCGCTCGGCTCGTCCGGCGTCCCCGGCGTCGGCACGTACACCGCCACCGCCGACGGCCCGGCTTGCGGCTCGACCGGCTCCTCCGCCGTGCCCACGAAGCTGAACAGCACGTCCACGGAGCCGAAGCTGACGAGCCGCTGATCCGGCAGGATCAGGCCGGCCGAGACTCGCTGCGGCGCCCCCGTGTACTGATCCGAGGTCGCCATCCCCACGGCCACCTGTCCGCCCTGCTGGCTGGATGTGGGCCGGGGCGTCGGACCCCCGTCGGAGGTGCAGGCGCCGACCACCAGGGCGAGCAGAACGGAGACCAGGAGCGGGCGTCGCACGGGCCCCATCTTCCCGCGGGGGGCCGGTTCCGTCAGGCCGGACACGAAGGGGCGTCGAGGCCGATCGCGTCGAGCGCGCCTCGGGTCGCTCCCAGCAGGGCCTCCACATCGCCCGCGAACCCTCCCGGGAGCACCGGCTTCGTGAGGTCCGACTCGACGACCTGCTTGGTCTCGAGAAGGTCGGCCGCCGCCCCCCGGTCGACGACCTCGGTCGCCGCCGCGATCACGTGCAGCGTCTGGTGCGAGCGGTCGAGGAAGGTCGACAGCGCCGAGTCTCGGTCGGTCGAGTCGACGATCTCGCAGAGGCCGAGGATCGCCTCGTCGGCCGCGTCCCCGGTGACGGGCCCGAGCGAGCCGGAGGGCAAGGGCGAGGGCTCGACGTCGCCGCCCGAGCCGCCGCACGCGGCCGTCAGGGTCGCGGCGACGATCAACAGGCCGGCCAGCGCGCGCCCCGTCACGCGCGCCATCTTGGCAGCCCTCAGCGCTCGGCAGCGATCGCGCCCTCGAGACGCAGCAGAAACTGCTTCCGCCACTCCTGGCCGCCGTACTTGCCCACGCCGCCGCTCGAGGGCACGACGCGGTGGCACGGCACGACGATCGGGATCGGGTTGTCGTGCAAGGCGTTCCCCGCGGCCCGCGCGGCCCGAGGGCTCCCCGCAACCTTCGCGACCGTCCCGTACGTCGACACGGCGCCGAACGGAATCCGCGCGGTCGCCTCGAGGACCCGCCGGAAGAACCCCGGCGACGTGAGCGACCAGTCCACCTTCGCGCGGAACCCGCGCAGCCGGCCCTCGAAGTACGCGTCGAGCTGGCGACGCACCGAGTCGGTCATCGACGCCGACTCCAGGACGCGGGGCGAGAGCGCCTCGGCGAGCTCCTCGAGCACGTGCTCCTCGCGTTCCTCGGGGAACGCGAGCCGGACGAGCCCCTCGCGCGTGCTCGCCACGAGCAACCGCCCCACGGGCGTGTCGACCGTGGCATAGCCCACGTCGACGAGCCCGGCCCGCCGGGCTCGCGCCGTGACGGCCTCGGCGGCGCGTCGGGACGCCGCGTCCAGATCATCGGTCCACCGGATCTTCAGGTCCTTCATGTGATCGCTCCCCGCATCGAGCGGAGCTTCCTCCGCCCCTCGTAGGCGTTCGCCCGCGCTGCCTCCTCCGAGCAGCCGAGCGCGTCCGCGACCTCGGCGTACGTGAGGTCGAGCACGTACCGGTGGATGAGGGCCCCCCGTTGCATCGGCGGCAGCTCGCCGACCGCCCGCCAGAGCGCCGGCTCGCCGTCGGCTCGCTCGGGCGACGGGCGCTCGGGCAGCCGCTCGAGCGGCACGGGCCTGCGCGCCGACGCCCGCCAATGGTCCATCGCCTTGCTCGTCGCGATCGCAAAGAGCCAGCCTCGAAGATTCGAGGCGTCTCGCAGGCTCGGGTAGGCGCGGAGCGCGGCCAGGAACGTCTCCTGGAAGCAGTCCTCCGCCTCTTGGGGCCCGACGGCGGCGACAAGGAACCGGTACACGCCCACGCGGTGCTCCTCGAGCAGTCGTTGGAACGGTGGCAGATCCATCCGCCCGTTCAAACGCGTGAGGGCCGCCGTCCGTGAGGCCGGCGGGCTCAAACGATCGGCCATGGGTATGGACGGCCGGGACCGGGCTCCGGGAACCGGCCGCCCCCCACGAGGTCGGCGAGCCGGCGTTGCATCGCCGCCACCTCCTGCGGGGACAGGAGGGTCCCCAGTCGGTCCGCGAGCCCTCCGGGCTCGAACTCGCGTCCCAGCGCACCGAGTCCCTCGAGCATCGGCGGCGGGATCGGCTCGCCCGCGAAGTCCCAGATGACGGTGCGGAGCTTGTCCTCGGTCGAAAAGCACACGCCGTGGTCGACGACGAAGACCTCCCCGTCCTCGGCGAGCAGGCAGTGCCCGGCCTTTCGGTCGGCGTTGTTCGCCACGACGTCGAACAGCGCCACGCGCCGGAAGTCGTCGGGACGCTCCTCGAGCAACGTGAAGTAGTGCTGCTCCGGGTGAAACGGAAGGAACCGCTGCACGGAGCCGACCCCCTGCGGCCCGTCCCGCAGCACCGTCGGCGGGACCCGCGGCCAGCCGAGCGCGTCCGCCAGCACGTACGCGGCGACCTCCCGGCGACAGAGCGTCCCGTCGGGGAAGTCCCAGAGCGGGGCCTCGCCCTGGCGCGGCTTGTAGACGGCCAGGAGCTCGTCGCCGCCGTCGCGCACGCGGCACAGGAACGTGAAGTTGGACGCCCGGGGGAGCAGCCCGAGCGACTGGAGCTCGCCGCGCTCGAGCACGCGGAGGACGTCGGCGTCCTCGCCGCTCACCTCCGGGTCGGCGACCGGTGCCCGTTCATCGCCGGGCACGTGTGGCCCTCCGGATCGATCGGGTTGCCGCAGAGCTGACAGCGCGGCCGGCCGCGGGCCGCGACCGAGGCTCCCTGTCGCGAGAGCGCGAGCATCTGCTCGCGCGTCGCCCACACGCGGAGTCGGTCGGGGTCCGGCGCCTCCTCGACCGCCACCTCCGGCGCCTCCTCCTCGGGCTCGGGGACGAGCTCCTCGACCTCGAGCAACATGAGGTCGCGATCCTCGGCGTACCCGATCGACAGCCGGCCGGCGCGCCAGAGCGGCTCGAGGGGGGCCTCGAGATCGAGCTGGTCCTCCGCGGGCCCGTCGCCGGTCTCCTTGTCCACCGTCGCGAGGATCTCCAGGATCGAGGACGAGAGCAGCTCCACCTGTTCCTTCTCGACCGTGATCGTGACCAGGCGCTCGCCGGCGCGGGCCTGGAGGAAGAACGTGCGCTCGCCGGGCTCGCCCACCGCGCCGGTGGTCACCTTGTCGACCCGCTCGAGGTCCATCGCCCTATCCTCCCACCCGCGGACGCCGCGGCCTCCGGGGAACCAGCGCCTCGAGCCCGCCCGTGTCGTTCACCTTCACCAGCCGCGCCGGGCCCTCGCCGAGGGCGAGCACGCTCGCCGAGGCCGGATCCACCACGAGGCGCTGGAGGTGGTCCAGATGCATCCCCGCGTGGTGCAGGAGCACCAACCGAACGACGTCCGCGTGCGTCACGATCGCCGCCACGCCCTTCGGGTGCGCGAGCGCGATCCGCTCGACCTCCGCCACCGCTCGCGCCTGGACCTCGAGCAGGCTCTCGCCACCCGGGAATCGCAGGCGCGACGGGGCGTGCTGCACGACGGACCACAGCTTCGTCCGCCGCAGGCCGGCGATCGATCGCCCCGTCCAGTCTCCGTAGTCGACTTCGATCAGCGACCTTCGGATGGAGACCGGGATCCCGAGCTCTCGGGCCAGGGGCGTCGCGGTCTCGCGGCAGCGCTCCAGGGGGCTCGAGTAGATCGCCCGGATCGGGACCCCGGCCAGGCGCTCGGTCAGCTCGGCCGCCTCGGCGCGGCCGCGGTCGTTCAGGTGGACGCCGCGCTGCCAGCCCGTCAGCCGCTTTCCGGCGGTGTCGGTGTGGGCATGCCGGATCAGCAGGAGTACCGTCATCGGAGCGGCCACCCTACCCGCGCGCGCCTACCCGGAGCCGGCTCGGACGCGTTCGGCTGCCACGGCGGGCAGGCGCACCTCGAACCGTGTTCCCCGTCCGAGCTCGGACTCCACCGAGATCCGGCCGCCGTGATTCTCGACGACGTGCCGTACGATCGACAGGCCGAGTCCCGTCCCTCCGGTCTCGCGCGAACGGGCGCGGTCGACCCGGTAGAAGCGCTCGAAGATGCGCGGCAGCTCGCGCTGGGGGATCCCGACGCCGGTGTCGCTCACGCGCAGCACCACCTCGCCGTTCTCGGCCCCGATCGCGACGTCGACCTGACCACCGGCGCGCGTGTAGCGGATCGCGTTGTCGACGAGATTGCGGACCAGGAGGGCGAGATCGCGCGCCGATCCGCGCACGCGAGGCACCGCCTCGGCGCTGATCGAGAGCTCGACCCCGGCCTCGGCGGCGGGGTCCTCGAAGCGCTCGCCTTCGTCTCGCAACACGGCGTCGAGCGCGACGGCCTCCTCGAGCTCGCTGCCCGACTCGAGCCTCGACAGGTCGAGCAGGTCTCCGACGATCCGCGAGAGCCGGACCGCCTCGCGCTCCAGCTGCGCGGCGAACCGCGGGATCACGGCCGGGTCGTCGTGCGATGCCGTCCGAATGGTCTCGGCCGCCGCCTGGATCGAGGCGGCCGGCGTCTTGAGCTCGTGCGAGGCGTTGGCCACGAAGTCCCGACGAACGGCGTCCTGACGCCTCGCCTCGGTGACGTCCCGGATCACGAGCAGCACGGTGCCGTCGTCGTGAACCGGCACCGCCGAGGCGCGCAGCCAGCGAGCCGGCGAGCCGACCTCGACCTCCGTGGTGCTGGCCTGGCCGCGGCCGGCGGCGCGGCGGGCGACCTCCTGGATCGCGAGGGGAAGCAGCGCCGTCATCGACCGCGGGACGACGCCGAGATGCGTGCCCGCGGCGGGGTTCTCGAAGATCGTCTGCTCGTCCGGCCCGAACAGGACCACGCCCTCCAGCAGCGAGGACAGGACCAGGTCCATCCGGCGGCGGTCCTCCTCGCCGGCGCGAGCCCGCTCGGCCTCCTCCTCGTCGTGCCGGACGCGCGCGAGCTCCGCCGCGCGCGAGCGCGCCCGCTCGCGCCGGGTGAAGGCCCACCCCCCGAGCGCGAACCCGACGAGGCCGGCCACGACCAGCAGGAACGCCCACTCCACCGTGCCAGTCTAGGAGGGCTCGCCGCCCGCCGGCCCCGATGCCCTTCACGCAACGTTCACGCGTCGTCGCTCGTTCACCGTGCGTTCACATGCGCGTCGGCCTGCGTTTACCGCGGCTGACTAGCGTGCCCGCTCGGAACGGCCATCCGAAGGAGGGGGCTTGATGTTGAAGCGGAGGAAGTGGGCCTTCCTGGCCCTGTTCGCCTCGCTCGCGATCGTCGCCGCGGCGTGCTCGAACGACGACGACGGGGGCGGCACGACCGGGGCATCGGGCGAAACTGCGGTCAGCGGCGCGACCGGAGCCACCGGTGAGGACCTCACCGGCACCATCGTGATCTCCGGGTCCTCGACGGTGCAGCCGATCACCAGCCTGGTGGCCGAGCTGTTCAACGAGGACGTCGGCCCGAACGTCTCGATCAGCGTCGACGGCCCGGGGACCGGCGACGGCTTCGTGCTCTTCTGCGACGGCGAGACCGACATCAGCGACGCCTCTCGCCAGATCGAGCAGGAGGAGGCCGACGCCTGCGCGGCCAACGGCATCGAGTACATCGAGCTCGCGGTCGGCCTGGACGGCATCACCGTCATGACCAACCCGGCCAATGGCGACGTCACCTGCCTGAACGACGGTGATCTCTACGCGCTGTTCGGCCCGGAGTCCGACGGCATCGACACCTGGAACGGCGCCGACTCGCTCGCCAAGACCGTCGGAGGGAACGGTGGCTTCCCGGACGTGCCGCTCGAGATCACGGCTCCGGGGGAGGAGTCCGGTACGTACGACTCGTTCATCGAACTCGCCGGTATCGAGGACACCGCGCTTGCGCAGGGGGTGCCGGAGGACCAAGCGGCCTCGCTCCGCACCGACTACCAGGCGTCGCCGGACGACAACGTCATCATCGCCGCGATGGAGGGCTCGGACTCTCCGCTCGGGTTCGTCGGATTTGCCTTCGCGGAGGGCGCCGCCGACCAGGTCAAGCTGATCGAGGTCGACGGGGGCTCCGGGTGCATCGCCCCGAGCCGCGACACGATCGCCGACGGCTCCTATCCGCTCTCTCGGACGCTGTACATCTACGTGAGCAAGAACAAGCTCGCCGAGAGCGCGGCGCTGAAGGCGTTCGTCGCCTACTACATGACCGACACGGCCATCGTCGAGGCGGTCTCGCAGGCCGGGTACGTGGACCTGCCGACCGACCAGATCGAAACCGTGCGCTCCACCTGGGAATCTGAGTCGGGCAGCTGACGGCTCGCGTCCCGTCGGGGCCGGGCGCACGGGCGCCCGGCCCCCGGTTCGGCCGCGACGATACGGAGGAGTAGGCTCCAGCCAACCATGGCCCTGATCACCGGCACCGCCGGCCAGCCGATCACGATCGAGCTCATGCGGGGCAGCCGGAGACGCCACCGCAGGGAGCTGATCATCAAGGTCCTGTTCGCGGCCGCGGCCCTGCTTGGCCTCGTCATCAGCATCGCGATCGTGCTGGCACTCGCCGAGGAGGCGGTGCGATGGCTGTTCGCGATCGACCTCAGCTGGCTGTGGGCGGAGGGCTGGTTCCCGAGGGCCAACGAGTTCAGCGTCCTGACGGTCTTCGTCGGCACGCTGATGATCGCCGTGATCGCCATGTGCGTCGCGACGCCGCTCGGTCTCGGAGCCGCCGCGTACCTGTCGGAGTACGCGACCTCTCGAACCCGCCGCACGTTGAAGCCGATCCTCGAGACGCTGGCGAGCATCCCGAGCGTGGTCCTCGGCTACTTCGCGCTCCAGTGGATCAACCCGGAGCTCGTGCGGAGGATCTTCGCCTCGGCCGGGACGTTCAACTTCATGGCCGCGGGGATCGCGGTGGGGATCCTCACCATCCCGTTGGTGGCCTCCGTGGCCGAGGACGCGATGCATGCCGTCCCCGGCGCGCTGCGGGAAGGCGCGTACGGGATCGGCGCGCGCCGCAGGACGGTCACGACCAAGGTGGTCCTGCCGGCGGCCGTCTCGGGCGTCGTCGCGTCGCTGATCCTCGGCTTCTCGCGAGCCGTCGGCGAGACGATGGTCGTCGCGATCGCGGCCGGCGCAACGGGCGGCGCCCTCCTCACGTTCAACCCGCTCGACCGGGGCCAGACGATGACCGGCGCCATCTCCTCGCTCGCCATCGGGTCGGACGCGGTCCGCGGCTCCGGCTTCGCGTTCGACAGCCTCTACTTCGTGGGGTTGCTGCTGTTCGTGATCACGTTCGCGCTCAACGTGGCGTCGGAGCGGTTCGTGCGGCGCGTAAGGAGTCGGTACTGATGGCCCTGGTGGCCCCCGCCGACGTCCGGTCCACCGTCGACCTGGCCCTCCGCGGGAAGCGCCGCGACGTCGCCGGGATCGTGTTCCGGTTCGGGCTGCTCGGGACCCTGCTGCTCGCGCTCGCCGTCCTGGTGATCCTGCTTGCGACGACCCTGGTGGACGCGTGGCCGGTGCTCACCAACCGAGGCATGGATTTCGTGACGAGCGACACGTCCAGCCTGCCCTCCAGGACCGGCGTCTGGCAGGGCCTGGTGGGCTCGCTGATCCTCACCGGCTTCGTCGCGGCCATCGCCCTTCCGATCGGCATGGCCGCGGCGATCTACCTCCAGGAGTACTCGCGCGACACGCGCCTGAACCGGCTGCTGATCTCCAACATCCGCAACCTCGCCGGCGTGCCGTCGGTCGTCTACGGGATCCTCGGCCTGGTCGTCTTCGTCCAGGTGCTCGGAGCGATCACCGGTCCCGACACCTCCGGCAAGAGCTACATCTCCGGCGGCCTGACCCTGGCCGTGCTCGTCATGCCCATCGTGATCCTGATCACGATGGAGGCGCTCCGCTCCGTCCCCTCGAACATCCGCGAGGGCGCGTACGGGGTGGGCGCGACGCGGTGGGAGGTCGTTCGGAGCCACGTGCTTCCGTACGCGGCACCCGGGATCTTCACCGGCGCGATCCTGTCGCTCGCTCGCGCGTTCGGCGAGACGGCGCCCCTGCTCCTCGTCGGTGCGGTCACCGGGTACCTCTCGACGCCGAGCGGTCGCACGCCGGTCGAGATCCTGCAGGGACCCTACACGGCCCTGCCGACGCAAATCTATTCCTGGGCGAAGCTCCCGGCGCAGGACTGGCGGGAGAACACCGCGGCGGCGATCATCGTGCTGCTGGTCGCGATCCTGGCGGTGAACTTCGTCGCCATCTTGCTGAGGAACCGGTATGAGCGAAGGTGGTGAGCCGATGGACGTGACCGACCAAGTCGACCTGACCGACGCCGGGACGGAGCGCGCTCGTGCAGACGAGGCGCCTCGCCTCGTGGTGCGCGAGAGCCGCGAGGAGACCGACGTCCAGCGCGAGATCGTGTTCGACGTGCGGGACCTCTCCGTGTACTACGGGGCCTTTCGAGCCGTGCGCAACGTGACCCTGCCGATCCACAAGAACGAGATCACGGCCCTGATCGGCCCCTCGGGCTGCGGCAAGACGACGTTCATTCGGTGCATGAACCGGATGAACGACCTCATCGAGGGTGCGCGGATCGAGGGGGAGCTCCTGTACCACGGCGTGAACCTCTACGACGACCAGGTCGACCCGGTCGAGGTTCGGCGGCGGATCGGGATGGTGTTCCAGAAGCCGAACCCCTTCCCGAAGTCGATCCACGAGAACATCGCGTTCGGGCCGAAGATCGCCGGGTTCAAGGGCAACATGGACGAGCTGGTCGAGGAGTCGCTCCGGCGAGCGGCGCTCTGGGACGAGGTCAAGGACAAGCTGAAGGAGTCGGGGCTCGCCCTGTCCGGCGGCCAGCAGCAGCGGCTCTGCATCGCGCGCGCGATCGCGACGAGACCCGACGTCATCCTGATGGACGAGCCGTGCTCCGCTCTAGACCCGATTGCGACGCAACGAATCGAGGATCTGATGCAGGAGCTGGTCTCCGAGTACACGATCGTGATCGTCACCCACAACATGCAGCAGGCCGCTCGCGTGAGTGACCGGACGGCCTTCTTCACCGTCGAGGTCAAGGAGGACGGGCATCGCACGGGAACCGTCGTTGAGTACGACCGGACCGAGACCATCTTCACGAACCCGAACGACCAACGAACCGAGGACTACGTCACGGGGCGGTTCGGCTGATGGCGCGCCCGCACTTCCACGAGGAGCTCGAGAAGATGGAGCTCCAGATGCTCACGCTCGGCGAGCTCGCCGGGACGTCCGTCAGGGGGGCCGTCGACGCGGTGATCCAGCACGACGACGGCCTGGCCGACAAGGTCATCGCCGGCGACGACGAGATCGACGAGCTATACCTGCGCCTGGACCAGGGGATGATCTCGCTGCTCGCGCTCCAGGCCCCGGTCGCGGCCGACCTCCGTCTCGTCTCCGTGATCATGCACTCGAGCCTGCACCTGGAGCGGGTCGGCGACCAGGCGGTCAACGTCGCGAAGATCTATCACATCACCAAGGACCTGCCGGGCAACGCCACGATCGTGCAGCAGATCGCCGAGATGGGCGACATCGTCGTCGAGATGGTCCGGACGGCGATGGACGCCCTGCGGCGGCGCGACCGGGAGCTCTGCCTCAAGCTCCCGGGGATGGACGATCCGGTCGACCGGCTGAACCGGAACATGCACTTCGAGGTCGCCAAGCTCGCCGGCGACGCGCCGGCGCTCGAATGGGGGATGCACATGAACCTGGCGTCCCGGGCGCTCGAGCGCGTCGGCGACAACGCCGTGGACATCGGCGAACAGGTCTCGTTCCTGCTCACGGGGGAGTTCGTTGAGTTCACCGACGCATCCCATCCCGGTGGCGGCGTCGCCTGAGCCCAGTGACGTCGCCCGGATCCTCGTCGTCGAGGACGAGGAGTCCCTTGCGGACTCCGTCCGCTACAACCTCGAGCGTGAGGGTTATGCGGTCACGGTAGCTACGGACGGACGTCGCGCGCTGGAGCGGTTCCGCGAGGAGCGCCCCGGGCTCGTGATCCTCGACCTGATGCTGCCCGAGGTGTCGGGCCTCGACGTCTGCCGGATGATCCGGGGCGAGTCCGAGGTCCCGATCATCATGGTCACCGCCAAGGACTCCGAGGCCGACAAGGTGGCGGGCCTGGAGCTCGGCGCGGACGACTACGTCACCAAGCCCTTCTCGATGCGCGAGCTCGTGTCACGGGTCCGCGCGAACCTCCGGCGGGTACGGCCCCCGACCTCCCCGACTCCTTTCGACGAGGTCCTCGGCGGCGGGCCCGTCCGGATGGACGTCGCCAGGCACGAGGTGGCGGTCCGCGGCGAGTCCGTCTCCTTGCCGCCCAAGGAGTTCGAGCTGCTCGAGGCGTTCCTGCGGCGGAAGGGACGCCTGCTGACCCGCGACTTCCTCATCGAGGAGGTCTGGGGCACCGACTACTTCGGAGACACCCGCACCCTGGACGTGCACGTCAAGCGGCTGCGGCGCAAGCTCGAGGCGGACCCTCACCACCCGGACCACCTGCTGACCGTCCGCGGGCTCGGGTACAAGTTCGTCGACTGAACGGGGTCCCGCGTCGCCGGATCGTCAAACGGCCCGGGGCGCTCGTCGCCCCGGGCCGTTTGACCTTGAGTTTGCAGGCGGTGACCTATCGCCAGCCGGTCACCTCCAGCACGACGCCGAACCCGGTGACGTTGTGCTGGATGCTCACGAAGAACCGCTTGCCGTACGCGTCGAAGATGCCTCCGGTCCATTCGGCGGTCAGGTCGTTCAGCGTCCCGATCTTGATGCAGCCGTCCGACTGTTGATCCTGGTCGGCGCCGTCGCGCAGGCAGTCGAACAGGTCGTTGTTGCGAGCCGGGGTGAACGCGGCGCCGTCGCCGTCCTCGTGCATGACCCAGTTCCCGCGCCCGGGCTGATACGCGACGTTGTCCATCATGGCGAAATCCGGGGTTCCCTCGACGAAGAGCTGGATCTCGGGGGCGACGGTCGGCGCGGTCGAGCCGCCGTTGGCCACGGCGTCGGCGATCGTCCCGTCCGTCAGGCAGACGGCCTCACCCCACAAGTGGTCGTTGAGCTCGTTCCCTGTGTTGTTCACACACCAGCGGACCTGGCCGCCCGCGAGGGCCGCGAGATCGATGTCGATGTCCTCGGGCCGGTAGAAGCCGCTGAGGCGCAGGTCACCGACCGTCGAGAGGGCCCGAAGGTCGGGCTCGGAGTCGGCGGCCGACATCTGCAACCAGATGCCCATCCCCTCGTTCGTCCCCTGACCCCAGTCGGTGTTGCCGGACCGGCGTCCGAGCCGGAGCCCGTACACGGTCCCGTGGGCGAGTGGGGATGCAGCGAGCGCCTCGGCGGGCGTGGCGCCCTGAAGCGAGGTGGGGCAGGTCGCCGTTGGGGCGCATGCGGGCACGAACTTGAAGATGGACCCACCGACCAGGCCGCCGCTGGGGCGGTCCTCGCCGCCGAAATAGACCGGGCCGTTCTCGTAGACCGCGAATCCTTCGAACGAAAGCCGGCCGAGGAACGGGCGCACGGCGAACAGGTCTGCGCCGGTGCCGCCGCTGAAGGCACCCGTCGCCCGGTCAAGAACCACTCCGGTCGCCGCGAGCGGATCGAGCAGCTCGTAGACGCGACCTCCGGCCGCGCCGCCGCCCGCCTCCTCGGAGAACAGGAAGGTTCCCCACGGCGTCCGGCGTACGCCATCGCACGCGGTCGTCCCCGTGAGGATGGTCTCGACCGCCCCGGTAGCGATGTTGATCCGTTGGAGTCCGGGATCTGTGGTGCCGCCTTCATTGCACGCGATCAGCCACTCGGGCTTGGCGTCGTCCGGCCACAGGGCCATCTGATCGATGACCGACCCTGCGACGCCGGCCGTGACGACTCGAACGTTCAGGCTCTCGGAGAACGTCGCGAGCGCCGTGGGATCCGCCGCGGCGGTCGTCGCGTCGATCGACGCGCCCGACGAGGCCCCGAGCGGCGGCTTGACACCGAACAACGTGAAGGACCGAGCCGCCAGCAGATGGTCCCGTTGCTGACCGAAGTCCAGGTCCGCGAGGGCCGATCCGACGACCCCTAGGGCGAACGCCGCGAACGCGGCGACCACGACCATTCCCTTCCGCATCCCAACCTCCTTCTGACGACACGACGCCCTCTTCGAGGCGTCGCAGGGGGTGCGGGGGCAGTTCTAAGAGGTCGAAGTGTCTGGAATCGGAACGCACCGTGCGTTCAGCATGAATCTCGCGGCGAATCGCCGCGAAACCCTCGGAGCGGCGCCTCCGGTCCGCTCCGCCTGCCCGAGATGCCCGGAGCGGACCAGCTGCCCCGCCACGCGCGACGCTTGGCTGCCCGACCCAGGCGTGGCATGATGCCGATCCGGCTTCCGAGGAGCCCATTGGACACCGACGCTTCCCCAGCCTCCCTGGTCGCGCACGAGGATCGCTACCTCAACCGCGAGCTGTCCTGGCTCGACTTCAACGAGCGGGTCCTGGCGATCGCCGAGGACTCGTCGCTCCCGCTGCTGGAGCGGGTGAAGTTCGTGGCGATCTTCGCGGACAACCTCGACGAGTTCTTCCAGATCCGCGTGGCCGGGCTGCAGGAGCAGGTGGAGGCGGGGGTCTCGAAGACCTCGCCCGACGGGCGGACCCCCGCCGAGCAGCTCGAGGGGATCCGCGCGCGGGCGCGGGAGCTCGCCACCCGGGCCGCGGAGCTGTTCGCGTCCGAGCTCGTCCCGGCCCTCGAGAAGGAGCGGATCCGGCTCGTGCGCTCGCTCGAGGGGCTGTCTCCCGCCGACGTCGAGTTCCTGGAGCACGAGTTCTCCGAGCGCATCTTCCCGGTGCTCACGCCGCTGTCCGTGGATCCCGCGCACCCGTTCCCGTACATCTCGGACCTGTCGCTGAATCTCGCGGCGCTCGTTCGCGACCCGATGACCGGCGTGCGGCGATTCGCCCGGGTGAAGGTGCCACCCCTCCTGCCGCGGTTCGTCGCGCTCCCCGACGGCGAGCGATTCGTCCCGCTCGAGACCGTGATCGCGGCGCACCTCGACCGCCTGTTCCCCGGGATGGAGATCGTCTCGCGCCACGTCTTTCGCGTGACCCGCGACGCCGACGTGGAGGTCGAGGAGGACGAGGCGGGGGACCTGCTCGAGGCGATCCAGAGCGTCCTGCGCCGGCGGCGCCGTGGCGCGAGCCCCGTGCGCCTGGAGGTCGACGACACGATGACGTCCGAGGTCCTCGTCGCTGCTTCGGCGGGAGCTCGATCTCGAGGAGGCCGAGGTGTACGTGACCACGGGCCCGCTCGACCTCGGCGGCGGCGTGGTCGTTCTTCGAGCTCGATCGGCCGGAGCTGAAGTTCGAGCCCTGGGTGCCGGTCACGAAGCCGCGGCTGGCCAACGGCGACGGCGCGCCCGGATCTGTTCCGGGTGCTGCGGGCCGGCGGACGTCCTCGTCCATCACCCGTACGACTCGTTCTCGTCCTCGATCGAGGCCTTCGTCGAGCAGGCGGCGCACGACCCGGACGTGCTCGCGATCAAGCAGACGATGTACCGGACCTCGACGCAGGAGAGCCCCATCATCGGGTCCCTCATCCGCGCCGCGGAGCTCGGCAAGCAGGTCGTGGCGCTCGTCGAGCTGAAGGCGCGGTTCGACGAGGAGGCGAACATCACGTACGCGCGCGAGCTCGAGCAGGCGGGCGTGCACGTCGTCTACGGCGTCGTCGGGTTGAAGACCCACGCGAAGATCTCGCTCGTGGTGCGTCGAGAGCACTCGGGCGTCAGGCGGTACGCGCACGTCGGCACCGGCAACTACAACCCGGTCACGGCCGCCATCTACGAGGACATCGGCCTGCTCACCGCCGACCCGGACATCGGGGCCGACCTCACCGACCTGTTCAACCTCCTGACCGGCTACAGCCGGCAGCGCGACTACCGCAAGCTCCTGGTGGCCCCGCACTACCTGCGCCCGCGGATGCTCGAGCTGATCCGCGGACAGGCCCGGCCCGGCGGGCGGATCCTGCTGAAGCTGAACGCCCTGGTCGACCCCGACATGATCGACGCGCTCTACGAGGCCTCGCAGGCCGGCGCCGACGTCGACCTGATCGTGCGCGGGATCTGTTGCCTGCGGCCGCAGGTGCCGGGACTCTCCGACAACATCCGGGTGCGCTCGCTCGTCGGCCGATACCTCGAGCACTCGCGGATCTTCCGGTTCGGCGACCGCGGTGAGACGCGCCACTACATGGGGTCGGCCGACCTGATGCAGCGGAACCTCGATCGACGGGTCGAGGCCCTCGTCCCGGTGAGCGACCCCGTCCTGGCGGCGCGCCTCGACGAGATCCTCCAGGTGCTCCTCGAGGACGACACCCTCGCCTGGACGCTGGGACCGGACGGGTCCTGGGCCAAGGTCCCGACCGAGCGCGGCTCGAACGCCCACCTTCGGCTCCAGGAGATGGCGGTCGCGCGGGCGAACGCCGAGCAGTGAGCCTCGAGCGCGAGATCAAGCTTCAGGCCCCCGCCGGCTTCCGTCTGCCCGACCTCGGCTCCGAGTGGCTGCTCGCCAGCGAACGAAAGCCCGAGCGCCTGATCACCACCTACGTGGACACGGCGGACCTGCGCATCGCCAGATGGGGGTGCAGCCTGCGACACCGTCGGGGCCAGGCCCACGGGGACGGATGGACGGTCAAGCTGCCGGCGACGGAGGAGGGGTCGCTGTTCGTGCGCGCCGAGCACGACTTCGAGGGCGGCGACCCCGGGCGGCTCCCGCTCGCGGCCGTCGATCTGCTTCGGGCGTACGTTCGGGGCGGCGAGCTCGTCCCGGTCGCTCGCTTGCAGACGCTTCGCAGCGGGGTCGAGGTCGGCGACGAGCTCGGCCGACCGCTCGCCGTGGTCACCGACGACGAGGTGTCCGTCATGGACGGGCGCCGGGTCGCGTCCCGTTTCCGCGAGCTCGAGGTCGAGCTCGATCCATCGACCCCACCGGAGGTGGCCGAGGACCTGCTGGCGAGGCTTCGCGGGGCGGGGGCGGGCGAGGTCGAGAACGTCTCGAAGCTGGTTCGGGCGCTGGGTCCTCGCGCGCTGGAGCCGCCCGACGTCGTCGAGCCCGAGCTGGGCCCGGACGCCGTGGTCGCCGACGTCGTGCGGCGAGCGATCGCGTTCTCGGTCGTGCGGCTGCTCCGGAGCGACGCCGGTGTCCAGATCGGCGAGGACCCCGAGGAGATCCATCGGGCCCGCGTCGCGACTCGCCGGATCCGCTCCGACCTCCGGACCTTCCGCGACGTGCTGGAGCCCTCGTGGGCGATCCCGCTGCGAGAGGAGCTCCGGTGGCTCGGCGGCGAGCTCGGGGCGGTCCGCGACGCCGAGGTGCTGCGCGACCGGCTGCGCGGGCGCGAGTCGCGACTCGCGCCAGACGACGGCCCGGCGGTCGAGCGGCTCGTCGGGAGCCTGGACCGCCGACGCCTGGAGGCGCGCGAACACCTCCTCGCCGCGATGCGTGAGCCACGGTACGGGGCGGTCCTGGATGCACTGGTCGAGGGCGCTCGGGCGCCGTCGGTGCTCGAGGACGTCGGGTCGGCGCCCGCCCGCTCGGCGCTGCGGCCGGCCCTCGAGGCGCCCTGGAAGCACCTCCAGGCTGCGGTCGCCCGTGCGATCGAAGAGGAGTCCGACGAGGCGCTGCACGCGATGAGGATCCGGGCCAAGCGCGTCCGCTACGCGGCGGAGGCCGTCGCCCCCGTGTTCGGCAGACGCGCGAGGGAGTTCGCCGAGGCGGCGGTCGCGCTCCAGGACGTCCTCGGCGAGCACCAGGACGCCGTCGTCGCGGCGTCGTGGCTCCGCGACGCGGCGACGGGCTCACCGGGCCGGGCGTTCGTGGCGGGACAGCTCGCGTCGATCGAGTCCGAGGACGCGCGAGCGGCGCGCGCGGCGTGGCCCGCCGCCTGGAAGGCGCTCTCGCGCAAGAAGCTACGCTTCTGGGCGTGAGCGTCGAGGGAGTCGTCCGCGCTGCCGGAGGGGTCGTCGTCCGCGGCGACGGCCGGGATCGGCGCATCGCGATCGTGCACCGGCCCCGGTACGACGACTGGAGCTTCCCCAAGGGAAAGCTCAACGACGGGGAGCCCGAGGAGGCGGCGGCGCTCCGCGAGGTCCGAGAGGAGACCGGCCTGCGGTGCCGTCTCGGGACCCACGTCGGTGCCGTCACCTACGCCGATCGCTACGGCCGTCCGAAGGTCGTCCGCTACTGGATGATGACGCCCGAGGGCGGGGCGTTCGAGCCGGGCGAGGAGGTGGACGAGCTGCGGTGGGTGACCCCGGCCGACGCGGCCACCGCCCTGACGTATCCGCACGACCGGGCCCTGCTGCGCTCGGTGGTCGGCCTGCGAACGCCGTCGCCCATTTACGTCGTCCGCCACACCAAGGCGGGGCGCCGTCAGCTGTGGACGGATCCCGACGCAGGATCGGCCGCTCACCCGTCGCGGTCGTCGGCAGGCGCTCCGCCTCGTCGAGCGCTTCCGGGGGCTGGAGATCGAGCGGATCGTCTCCAGCCCGTACGTGCGGTGCGTGCAGTCGATGGAACCGCTCGCACGCTCCCGCGGGCTCACGGTCGAGACCGCGCCGGAGATCTCCGAGGGCGCCGAGATCGCGGACGCCCTCGCGTTCGTTCGTGGGCTCGAGGCCGAGGCGGTGGTGCTCTGCGGTCACGGTCGCGAGATCGCCGCGATCGTTGCCGCGGTCGAGGCCGACGGGGCCGACGTCAGCGAGCGCAAGGGCCTGGCCAAGGGGTCCGTCTGGGTGCTCGACCGGGAGGACGGTCGGGTCGTCTCGGCGCGCTACCTTCCCGCTCCGCCGGGATGAGCCGGCGGCCGAGTGGCCGAGGGCGCGCGCGGGCGACCCGGCGGTTCGCCGTCTTGGACCTCGGGAGCACGACGTTCCAGCTCCTCGTCGCCGACGCCGATCGCGAGGGGTCGCTCACGCCGGTGCTGCGGGACCGGGTCGTGCTGAACCTCGGCCTGGTGCTTGCGGACGAGGGGCGGATCCCGCCCGACGTCGCCTCGCGCGCCGTCGACACGGCCGGGCGCCTGCGCGAGATCGCGATCCGTGCGGGCGCGGAGGAGGTGATGCCGATCGCCACGAGCGCCCTTCGCGACAGCCCCGATCGCGACGAGCTCGCCGGCCTGCTGGAGGACGGGATCGGGATGCCGGTGCGGTTCATCGACGGACGCGAGGAGGCCCGGCTCACGTTCGCCGGCGTGACGGCGAGCGTGGCCATCGGCGAGGGGCCGACCCTGTTGCTCGACCTCGGCGGCGGAAGCCTCGAGGTCGCCCTCGGGGACTCCGCCGGTCTGCGATGGGGCACCAGCCTTCCGGTGGGCGCGGGCAGGCTGACCGGCCTGCTGGTGCGCGAGGACCCGCCGACGCGCGCCGAACGCAAATCGGTACGGGCGGCGGTCGAGGACGCCGTCGCCGCCGTCGCCGGCGAGGTCCTCGATGCGGCGCCCGCGCGGTGCGTCGCGAGCGGAGGGACGGCCGGCGCGCTCGCGAGGCTGATCGCCGCCCGGCGATGGTCCTCGCCGCCGGCCTCGCTGAACCAGTTTGTCGTGACGATCGACGAGCTGCGAGCGCTGACCCGAGAGCTGGCCGGCCTCGCCATCACGGAGCGACTCCGCCTCCCCGGGATCGACGAGCGCCGGGCCGAGCTGCTACCGGCGGGGGGGTGGATCCTCACCACCGCCGCCTCGACCCTCGGCGCGACCGAGCTCGTCCACTCCGAGTGGGGGCTTCGCGAGGGCGTGGTGCTGGACGCGCTCGGCCTGGCGGCGGCGCCGGTGCCGACGCCGACCGAGCTCCGCCGTCGCTCGGTCGACCGCCTGGTTCGGGCCTGGGGCGAGGACCCGACCCACGTGGGGTTGGTGGCGCGGATCTCCGGCCGGATCTTCGACGGGCTCGTGTCGCTCCACGACCTCGGGGATCTCGAGCGGGAGTGGCTCGAGCACGCCGCATGGCTGCACGAGATCGGCAACGCGATCTCGCCGGCGCGGTACCACAAGCACGGCGCCTACCTCGTCGAGAACGCCGGACTGCGCGGATTCGCCCCGGACGAGCTCGCGGCGATCGCCAGCATGGTCCGCTTCCAGCGGGGCAAGGACCCGCGCCCGGTGTATCCGCCGTTCGCGGAGCTGCCCGACGCGATGCGGCGCGACTGCGTGGTGCTGACGGGGATCCTGCGCGTCGGGCATGCCATCGCGCGCGGCGCCGGAGGGTCAGGGCCTCGACGTGTCGGTTCGCGTCGTGGGCGGCGTGGTCCGGCTGCGCGTCGCCGGGGCGGCCAACGCCGACGCCGCCGTCTCGGAGGCCCGACAGGCCTCCGCCCTGCTCGAGGGCGCGCTCGGGCGCGTGGTCGAGATCGACGCCGTGGCGGCGGAGCCGGCGAGCGCCTAGCTCCCGTCCGGGGCTCTGCAGGTCCGAGATCCAGCTCGCGAGCTGGGTGACGCGGGCGAACCCCAGGTGCTCGTACATCGCGACGGCGACGCCGTCCGGCTCCGCAAGCAGGTAGGTCCGTTCCGCGCCCGACGCGCGCGCCTCGGCCACCGCGTGGCGGGTCAGCGCGCTCGCGAGCCCGCGACGCCGCGCGCCGGGGAAGGTGACGACGTGGTCGAGGTAGCCCACGCCCTCGAGCACCAGCAGCGCCGCGAGCGCCTCGATCCCGTCCACTCCGGTCGAGACGAACCACCGCCGCCCCGCCGGGACGAACCGCTCGCGCTCGAGGGCCTGGAGTTGGTCGAGGACCTCGTCCTCCACGATGTCGAACCATCGCATCGACGTCCGATGTGCATCCCAGAAGCGCGCGTCGAGCTCGCGAGCCTCCTCCACCCGTGGGTCGCCGTCCGCGTCGGCGCCCGGGTGCTCCATCACCAGGTCCCACGCGATCCGCTCACCTCGGGTGCTGGCCTCCACGACGAGCTCGGTCTGGTCTTCGGGGTGGAAGATCACGACGTGGCTGCGTCCGCTGCCGGTCCGAGTCATGGCCGGCAACAGCAGGTCTTCGATCTCCGACAGCCGGACCGGCTCGCGCGTCTCGACGCGCGCGTAGTTGGGTTCCTGGACGCGGCGGTACTTCGGGTCCGAGACCACGGCGCCCCACCACGCGGGTTCGACCCGATCGAACAGATCGTCCTGCGCTCGCCAGTACCGCAGCAAGGGCCCGAGCTCCATCCGTCACATGGTCGCAGGCGGTCGCCAATCGACACCACCACGCCAGCGGGCGTTAGGCTCCGGCCGTCGTGATCACGAGCCGAATCTACCGGGACGGGAAGCTCGAGCAGGAGACGGGCTTCGACCCAGAGACGTTCGAGGCCTGCCGCGCGTCGGGCGAGCAGCGGCTCTGGATCGACGTCGTGGAGCCGACGGACCAGGAGCTGGCGCTGCTCCAGCAGACCCTGGGCTCCACGAGCTGTCGATCGAGGACAGCAGCCGGTGGGGTCAGCGCCCGAAGGTCGAGTTCTACCCCGACTACGTCTTCGTCGTGCTGCACGGGCTGAAGATTGACGACGGCGACGAGCTCGTGGACTCCGAGCTCCACCTGTTCGCCGGCCAGCAGTTCTACCTCCTGACGATCCGCCGCAAGCCGCTGTTCGAGTTCCGCCGGGCGGTAGAGCGAGCCTCGCGGGACGCCGGGATCGTGCGCGAGGGCATCGGATTCCACCTCTACCTGCTCCTGGACGAGGTGGTGGACGAGTACCTCGACGTCGTCGACCGGCTCGAGGATCTTTCCGACGACGCCGAGGAGCGGGTGTTCCGCGATGAGGCGCAGGAGGGACTCCAGGAGGTCCTGTTCCGGCTCAAGCGCAAGGTGGTGCGGCTGCGCCGGGCGGCGGCACCGATGCGGGAGGTGCTCGACCTGCTGGCGGAGAGTCCGGACATCGTGACGCCACCGCTGCTCCCCTACTACCGGGACGTCCAGGACCACGTCATCCGCACCATCGAGCTGGTCGACAACATCCGCGAGCTCCTCAGCTCGGCGCTGGAGGCGAGGCTCGCGCAGGCATCGAACCGGCTGAACCTGGTCGTCAAGCAGCTCTCGGGCTGGGCCGCGATCATCCTGATCCCGACGCTGATCGCGGGCATCTACGGGATGAACTTCCAGCACATGCCCGAGCTCGACTGGAAGCTGGGGTACCCGTTCTCGCTCGCGGTGATGGGGTTGTCGGCGTACGTCCTGTACCGGGTCTTCAAGCGCCGCGACTGGCTCTAGCCGTGTGCCGCGCGCTGAAGGTGCTGTGCGTCGCCGAGGATGCGGCGTCCCTCACCGCCCTCAAGCTCGCGGCCGCCTCGGCGGACTGGGAGCTCACCCCGGGTGCCACGACCGAGCGGGACGCGCTCGCGCAGTTGCACGAGCAACGCCCGCACGTCCTCGTTGCGTTCGGGCCGTTCGACGGCCTTGTCGCGAAGGCGCTCGATGCGTATCCGAACCTGCGAGTGGTCGCCGACCGGGGCCTGCCCGGCGCGAGCGTCGTCGCGTCCTCGATGGAGGAGGTCCGAGGCGCGGTGAAGGGCGGTCCCCGGCCGGGTGGTCCCGTGGTGTGAAGGGCCGGCGTGTGTCCGCCGGGCCGCCCCGGGCCTCGTGTCGCGAGGCCCGGGGCGCGGAAGGCGGGACGGCTAGCCGCAGCCCGCCCAGTCCCTCCATGAACCGGCCGCCGCGGCCATGCGGATCGACACGATGATGTTCGCGCGTCCGTTGAAGACCGATCGATTGGGTTGGCCCCACCGTTCGGCGCGACCGGGCCAGTATCGGGTGGCCTGCTGGAACAGGCCCGCGTACCCGCGCGTGTTGTAGGCGTCGGGCCGCAGATCGGACTCGCAGCGCGCGACCGCGACCGCCTGCGCCGGCCCGCCGGGGCTGTCCCAGCGCTGAGCCGCGCACTTGATGAGCTGCTTGATGTGCCAGGGTCCCCGGTCCCAGTCGAAGTCGCAGACGCGCAAGGGAATCGACTTGGTGGTGGCGCCGGCGTCTCCGGCGGTCTGCGTCAGGAGGAGTCGTCGCCATCGTGATCGCCGCGAACAGCCCGCGGCGGATGTGGGTTCGTCGAATCATCGTCGGGTCTCACCCCCGCGGTGACTCCGGCTGGCCGCCGGGTTCTGCCGGCCGAGCACACGCGTCGGCCGGTCCCGCGGTAGGTCGTGGGTGCTGGATCACCTCCTCGTCGTCGGTTGCTCGTCGACCTTCGAACGCGCAACGGCCGCTCGGCCCCCTCCCGCCTCCGGCCGCGCACCGTCCATCACCGGGCGTGGAGGAAGAGGCGCGGTGGAGGAGGGGGGATCGGGCCGAACGCCCGTTCGCGTCGGTATCGACCCTAGCAACCGCCACCGACGTCCGACAAAGCGTTCCGGTGCAACGAAGCTGACCCTCGGTCACCGTGGCCGAGCCCGCGGTCTCGGCGGCGCTCGGGGCGGGCCCCGGTACCATAGCCCCGTGCCCACGAAGGTCCTGGTCGCGGCCCCGCGCGGCTACTGCGCCGGGGTCGAGCGCGCGGTCGACGCGGTCGAGCGCGCCCTCCAGGCGCACGGCGCGCCGGTCTACGTCCGCAAGCAGATCGTGCACAACGCCCACGTGGTCCACGATCTCGAGGGCAAGGGGGCGGTGTTCGTCGACGAGGAGTCCGAGGTGCCCGAGGGCGCGGTCGTCGTCCTCTCGGCCCACGGGGTGGCGCCGGAGGTCTACGCGAACGCCAAGGGGCGCCGGCTCACCGTGCTCGACGCCACGTGCCCGCTCGTCACGAAGGTCCACCTCGAGGCCCGACGGTTCGCCGCGGACGCGCGCACGATCGTCCTGATCGGGCACGCGGGACACGAAGAGGTGGTGGGGACCACCGGCCAGGCGCCGGAGCGGACCGTGCTCGTCCAGGACGTCCGCGACGCCCGGACCGTGCGGGTCGAGGATCCGGAGAACCTCTCCTACCTCACCCAGACGACGCTGTCCGTCGACGAGACCAACGCGATCATCGCCGTCCTCCGCGAGCGGTTTCCCGCGATCCAGGGCCCGCCGCGCGAGGACATCTGCTACGCGACGCAGAATCGTCAGGACGCGGTGAAGGAGATCGCCCGTCGGTCCGACGTCGTGCTGGTGATCGGCTCGGGCAACTCGTCGAACTCCAAGCGTCTTGCGGAGGTCGCCCGCGAGCTCGGCACCCCCGCCCATCTCGTCGACGACGAGACCGAGGTCGACACGGCCTGGCTCGAGGGCTGTGACGTGGTCGGCCTCACCTCAGGGGCGAGCGCGCCGGAGTGGCTCGTCGACCGAATGATCGGGTGGCTCGCGTCGGTGGGGGCCACCGAGGTGGAGGAGGTGCGCCTCGCCGAGGAGCATCTCCGCTTCTCGGACGTGCGCGTCTAGATCCAGGCCGAGAACTGGTCGCGGTCCTCCTCGTCGGGGGGGATGTGTGGCACCGCGACGAGCGTGTCCGTCGAGCGCACCCCGGCGACGTGCTGGATCTGCGCGAGGACGACGCGCGCCGCCTCCTCCCAGCCGTAGGGGATCTCGGCAAGGATGTCGACGTCGCCGGCGACCAACGCGACGCCCGCGACGTGGTCCATCGCCACGAGCGTCTGGAAGACCTGGGTGGTCGCGTCCGGCTCGGTTCGGATCCGGACGAAGCACGCGTCTCCGGTCCGCCGCAGCGGAGCCGTGGCGCCCAGGCCGCCGCCGGCCAGTCCCATCGCGTCGGCGGGCACGACCGGGGTGGTCAGCGTTCGTTCCACGCCGTCGATGCGATGCACGGACCGCAGCACGCCGGCGGCGATCGCCACGAGGTCGGTGCCGTGGACGGCCGCGAGGATGTCCCAGTCGCCGACGACCAGCACCGCGTGGTGCACGCCGCGGGATGCCTGGAGCTGGTTGACGATGTCCTCGGCCCTGCCGGGGCGCGTGCGGATGAAGAGGAAGGCGTCCACGACTGGAGGCTAGGTCCGGCCGGGGGAGGGTGCAAGGATCCGGCCCGGCGCCCGGATTCGTGGGACCGGCGTCAGCCCTCCAGGGCCGGGGCCGCGATCCTGCACAGCTCCTCCAGCTCGTCCGCGCCGTCCTCGGGGCCGACGGCGATCAACCGATCCCCGGCGCGGATCTGGAACGGGCCCCGCGGCCGGTAGATCCACCTGGATCCGCGCTGGACGGCGAGCACGAACATGCCGGTCTCGGTCTCGAGGCGGAGCTCCTTCAGCGTGCGCCCGTCCGCTCGTGCGCCCTCCTCCACCACGGTCTCGGCGCTCGTCTCCTCGGTCTCCTCGAGGGCCAGCTGCACGACCGGGTGCAGCGGTTCGCCGTGCTCCACGTACCACGTCATGTCGCGCGCGGCGTCGCACATGGACTCGCTGGCGCTCCCGAGGCGCAGGAGGCCGCGAAGCTCGTCGGGGTCGCGGGCCTCGGGCGCCGAGCGAAGGACCCAGGACTCGAGCTCGTCGTGCAGGATGTCGCTCCGGGCCTCGAGGGCCCCCACCTCGGCCGCAAGGGAACGGTTGTTGAACAGCAGCGACGAGTAGGCCAGGCCGACGGCCGCCTCCGACAGGTCCTTCAGCTCCACGAGGATGTCGACCGCCCGGTCGAGCTCGGAAAGCGGCGGGACGTCGTCGTCGGGCGGCTCGGGCAGTGCGGGAGCGCCCGCCAGCTCCCGGACGAGGTTCACGCCCTCCTCCGGGCCACGCACCAACAGCACGTCGGCCTCGGAGAGCACGTCCTCGGGCCCGGGGTCGAACTGCCAGTCGATGCCGCTTCGGATCGCCATCACCCACATCCCGGTCTCGGTGGGGAGCGAGAGGTCGCGGAGCGATCGCCCGACCACCGCCGAGCCCTCGCGGATCTTGACGCGGGCGGTCATCTCGTCGGCGTGACGAAGGTCGCGTCGAAGCGCGTCTGGGATCCCGAGCTTGGCTTCGACCACGCGGCCGATGTCCGAGGCGGCGTCGCCGATCTTCTCGACGGCGTCGGCGATCCACAGCACGCCCGCCATCGCCTCGGCATCCTCGGGGGAGCGCGCCGCGAGCATCGCCATCATGCGCAGGCGCCGGAGGTGGTCGTTCATCCGCTCCTCGAGGCGCTCCACCTCGCGCGCGAGCTTGGCCTCATCGAAGAAGACGGCCGCGTAGGCCAGGTCGACCATCAGCTCCGAGGCGTCCTTGGCCTCGACGAACAGGTCCTTGACCGTCTTCGGCTGGTCATCCATGGGAAAGCACCCCCAATGATGTCATGACGAACAGAAGCGCGGCTACGCCCGACAGGTCCATCACGCTGGTGATGATCGGGACGCCCTGGTTGTCCGGGTCCAGGCGGAACCGGTACGTCACGACGGCGAGGTAGTAGCTCGCGGCGATCGTGATCGGGGTGAGGAGCAGCCCCGCGAGCAGGGTGCCGGCGAGCAGCGTCCCGAAGGGCGGCATGCCCTCGAGCTGCGTGACGACGCCGAGGATCCACCCCACCGTCCCGATCAACGCGAAGACGGCCACCGAGAGCGCGGAGACGATCGCGGCGTCGACGACCGCCGGGATCTCCGGCAGCCCGCGCGCCGTGATCACGCCGATCTGCAGCTTGGACGTGATCCGCGACGCGAAGATGCCGCCGAGCGCCCCCGCCTGCGACACGAACGGCGGGATCAGCGCGAGCAGCACGGGGACGAGGACGAGCTGGTTCTCCCGCGCCCGAAGCAACGTCCCGGCCAGGACGTCGAGGATCGGCGTCAGCAGGATCGTGGCGGTCATCTCGAGGACGATCCTGCGGATCGCGGGATCCGCCACCCGGTACGAGCGAACGGTCGCGTACAGGGCGCCGGCGATCGAGACCGCCGCGAGCACCACCCCGACGGCGTCCACCTGCACCAGGTACGCCGCGAGGAACAGGCTCGGCAGGGTGGTCATGTCGCCGAGGGCCGTCACCATCGGCGTGGAGACCGAGTCGAGGTCCCATCCGCGCCGATACGACAGGACCGAGAGCCCGAGCGTGATGAGCAGGATGAGTGCCGAGCCGATCGCTCCGCCCACGATCGAGATCGTGGCGAGCTGCCAGATCGAGATGGAGGGCGCCCCGAACGCCGCGGAGACCAGCCGCGACAGCACGGCCAGCCACAGCGACGACGAGAACGTCGTCACGACCGCGACGTAGACGTTGCGGTACAGCACCCCCCCGCGGTCCAGCGTCGGCTCCAGCAGGCCGGCCACGTTCGCGGTCCCGAGCCGAGCCCCGATCGCCCCGAAGATGGTGCCCTTCATCCCGACCGCCGCCGGGATCAGGACGATGAGGCCGGGGAGGTCCTCTAGGGTTCCGGTGATGTGTGCGAGCGTGAGGCCGGCGACGAAGCCGGCGAGCGTGCTGAGGGCGAGCGCGACCAGACCCTGACGCAGGGTCCGCTGTTCCGCGCGCCAGTAGGCGCGCAGACGCCGAGCGCGACGGGGAAACGCCATAACGGCTCGCTCATCGGGTCCTTCTTCTCGGGTCCGGTCGGGGCTTCGTGCTCGAACGCCCGGGGAAGTATGCGCCCGTCGTGCCTGCGGGACAACCGTTCAGGCGCCCGCCTCGTCCACCCAGTCACGGGTGATGAGCAGCCAGAACGCGAGCCCCGCGTACGGGCCGTAGCGACGGAAGCGGCGCTCGATGGCGGCGTCGGACACGACCGTGCGGCCGACCAGCTTCGCGTACGTCGGCCGGGTCCAGGAGTCCAGGATCAGGCGGTGGTAGCGGCCGAGCGTCATCATGACGTGGGCCGCGGCGTACGGGCCGACCCCGGGCAGTGCCAGCAGTCGCGCCTCGAGCTCCGCGTCGGGGAGCTCGGTCGCGCTCGCCCGACCGAACCACTCGAGGTCGAGCTCCCCGCGGGCGACCATGCGCGAAAGGGCCACGAGGTACGAGCTCCGGTAGCCGGCGCGCGCGACGTCCCGGAAGAACGCCTCGCCGGCATCCGCCATCGCGGCGGGCAGGGGGAAGGCACGGCCCCATGGGCCCTCCGACGGTGAGCCGGGCGCCGGCTCGCCTAGGTGCTCGACGATCGCGTGCACCATCCGTCGAGTCGCGGACCACGCGCAGTTCGTCGTGCAGATCGTCTTGACGACGTCCTCGAAGACGCTCGGGCTCCGCACCATCCGACCCGCACCCGTCGTCGCCCAGTCCAGCTCCGGGTCCGCCGACGCCGCCTCATAGAAGGTGGAGAGATCGGCATCGAGTCGGAGCACGCGGCGCACCGCCGCGACCAGATCGTCGACGAGGGCGTCCGAGGGGCGCGGGCCGAGCACCGTGACCGGGGTGCGCGTTCCGCGTGCCGGGCCGATGCGCACGCGGCGGGGACGGCCCCGGCCCGGCCGCACCGTGAGCTCGACGGCCCGATAGTCCGGGTCGGGCCGCATCGGCGGCAGGTCGACGAAGCCGTGGGAGCTCAGCGTCCGGACGAGGTCGACGGGCTCCCCGCCGGCGCCGACGAGCCGGATCTCACGCGTCGTCATCCGCCCGCTGTCGTTCCCGCCAAGCGCGCACCTTCGCGCGGTTTCCGCACCTCGACATCGAGCACCACCGGCCGGAGTGGTTCTTGGAGCGATCGTAGAAGACCGACCGGCAGCCCTCGCCCGCGCACGCCTTGAGGCGTCCCCACGAGCCGTCGAGATCGGCCAGGAAGGCGACCGCGACGAGTCGTCCGAGCGCCCCGTCGATTCCCGGCGCGTCGGCCACGAGCACGGACCCCCGGTGTCCGAAGTGCGGGTGGAGTCCCGCTCGCTGGGCGAGCCCGTCGATCACGGCGACGTCTTCGTCGGTCATGGCGGCTCCGAGGTTCGCCTGCACCTTCGCGTGGAGTGCCCGCTGGAGCCGAAGGGACGTCTCACGATCGGCCTCCGCGAACCGTTGTCCCCGGTCGAGGAGTCCGCGCTCGTGGAGGAAGTCCTCGAGCATCTCCCGCGACGGGGGGAGGTCCGAGTCCACTCCCGGGGCGTGCTCGTGCAGGTTGATGAAGCGCTGGAGGACCTCCAGGTCGCCTGGAGCGGGAGCGGTCGTGTCATGGGCCCGGATGTCGAACATCTCGGCCGACATGTTACACCAACGAAACGGGTTGACGGGTTACGTCTAACCGGCGTAGTGTACGTCGAAGGTTACATCGCCGGGAGTTGGAAGGTGGTCATGGTGCTTCGTCCCTTGATGGCAAAGGAGCTGGCTCGAGCTCGGATCGAGCGCCTGCAGGCCGACGGCGCGGAGCGTCCCCGGCACGCGGGCCGGGGACGCCGACGCCGACGCTGGCGCCTCGTGGTCGGGACCCGCCTGGCGCGCGCCGGGCACCGGCTCATCGACACGGCGTAGAGGAGCTGCCCATGGACGTGCTCGGCCTCATCCTGGCCCCGGCGCTCGCCGTCGCCCTCTGGCTGGCCGCGGTCGTGTTCGGCCGCGACTCGCGCGACGGCCGAGACTGGATGGCGCGCTCCGGCCCGCGGGAGCGCCCGCGTCGCGACCGCGACTGATCCGGTGCCCCCTTCGCCGCGAAGCACGGGGCAAGACCTCGCTCCAGGGGCGGAGAGCCGGGCGTCAGTCGGCGCCCGGCTCTCTCGTTCGTACCATGAGGACCATGCTCGACTTCACCCCCTGGGCGACGGACATCTTGGCCCGGTCCCACTCGGCCGCGCGGCGCCTCAACTCGGAGGCCACCGTCCGGCTGCATCGGGGCGACGGGAGTGTGCGGTTCGATCTCACGGACGAGCCTCACGACGGCGACCGGCTCGTCCACGGCGAGGGGTTCGAGCTCTGGGTGGAAGACGGCCTCGAGGGCACCGTCGACGTGGTGGAACCGCACGACCGGCTCATCCTCCGATCGCCGGATGACCCGGAACGAAGCCTCCGCCCCCACTGACGTCGCTACACTTCTTCGCATCGTGACCTCGAACGACGAGTCTCCGGGTCCCTCCGCTCCGCCCGCTCGCCGGCTCGGGCCCGGTCATGCTGATCGGCGGGGCCGAGGACAAGATGCGCGACAAGGTCATCCTGGCGCGGTTCGCCGAGGCCGCGGAGGGCGCCGAAGGACATGTGGTCGTGATCTCGACGGCCTCCTCGCTCGGAGAGCTCGCCGAGCGGCGCTATCGCGAGTTGTTCGAGGGCCTCGGGATCGGCCGGGTGAGCAGGCTTCACCCGGAGGAGCGAGCGCAGGCCGACGACCCGGCCGCCGCGCGGGCGCTCGCGGACGCGACGGGCGTGTTCCTGACGGGCGGGAACCAGCTCCGCCTGTCCTCCGTCGTCGCCGGGACGCGCCTGGCCGACGCCATCCATCTGGCCCACGATCGGGGCGCCGTCGTCGCGGGAACCTCGGCCGGCGCGAGCGCGATGGCGGCGCACATGATGGCCTTCGGCCGCTCCGGCGAGAGCCCGAAGAACCGGATGGCGCAGCTGGCGGCCGGCCTTGGCGTGCTCACGGGCGTGGTGATCGACCAGCACTTCTCCGAGCGCGGGCGGTTCGGTCGCCTGCTCGCGGTGGTCGCGCACTCCCCGTCGCTCGTCGGGATCGGGCTCGACGAGGACACGTGCGCGATCGTGCACGCGGATCGCACCCTCGAGGTGATCGGCCGGGGCGCGGTCACCGTGGTCGACGGCTCCCACGTCGTCACCGACGCTCACCAGGTGAAGGGGCATCGGCCGTTCATGGTGTCCGGCGCCGTGGTGCACTCGCTGCCCGCGGGGACCTGGTTCGACCTCCGGGGCCGGCGCCTGCTCGCCGGCGAGCCGGGCGAGGAGCGGGAGGCGTCCGAGTGACGACCGGCCGGACCGCCTCGAAGGCCGACCGGACCAAGGCGAAGCGGGAGCCGGCCTCGAAGAAGCCGCCGCTGCGTCCCGACCTGAAGATCGTCGAGACGCAGGTCTTCCGAGGGCCGAACTACTGGAGCTACGACCCCTGCATCCGACTGCTGGTCGACCTCGGCAGGCTCGAGGCGTGGCCGTCCAACACCATCCCGGGCTTCGTCGACGGCCTCCTGACGGTGCTCCCGGGCGTCGGGGAGCACTCGTGCTCCCTCGGCAAGCGGGGCGGCTTCCGGGAGCGGCTGGTCGAGGGCACCTGGGTCGGTCACGTCGCCGAGCACATCGCCATCGAGCTCCAACGCGAGTCGGGCGCCCAGGTGTACCGGGGCAAGACCCGGAGCGCGGGCGAGCCGGGCCGCTACCACGTGATCTTCGGCTACTGGGAGGAGCGGGTCGGCCTGGAGGCCGGCACCCTGGCGGTCGGGCTCGTCAACCATCTGGTCAAGCCCGCGAAGGGGTTCGACTTTGCCGTCGAGCTCGAGCGCCTGATCCGGTTGGCCGAGCGGCGCGCGTTCGGCCCGTCGACGCAGGCCATCCTCGACGAGGCCGCGAGTCGCAACATCCCGTACATCCGGCTGAACGAGGCCTCGCTCGTGCAGCTCGGCTGGGGCCGGTACCAGCAGCGGATCCGAGCCACGATGACGTCGAAGACCTCCTCGCTCGCCGTCGACATCGCCGGCGACAAGGACATGACACGGCGTCTGCTCGCGGCCGCCGGACTGCCGGTGCCGCGCGGCGAGATCGTCCTTACCGAGGACGAGGCCGTCTCGGCGGCCGGGCGCGTCGGGTTCCCCGTCGTCACCAAGCCGCTCGACGGCAACCACGGCCGCGGGGTGAGCCTCGAACTTCGCGGCGACCGAGACGTCGCGGCCGGGTTCAAGCGTGCGGTGCGGGAGGCGCGGCGGGGACAGGTCGTCGTCGAGTCGTTCGTGACCGGGAACGACTACCGGGTCCTGGTGGTCGGCGGGCGGATGGTCGCGGTCGCCGAGCGCGTCCCCGCGCACGTGATCGGGGACGGAAGGCGCAGCGTGGCCGAGCTCGTCGAGATCACCAACCAGGATCCGCGCCGCGGCATCGGGCACGAGAAGGTCCTCACGAAGATCAAGGTCGATCAGGACGCGGTCGAGCTCGTGAAGCGGCAGGGCTACGCCATGGACGACGTGCCGTCCGAGGGCGCGTTCGTGAAGCTCGTCTCGACCGGAAACATGTCGACGGGGGGCATCTCGATCGATCGCACCTTCGAGGCGCACGAGGAGAACGTGGAGATCGCCGAGGAGGCCGCGCGCGTGGTGGGACTCGACGTCGCCGGGATCGACTTCCTCACGCCGGACATCACGCGGCCGGTGCGGGAGACGGGCGGCGCGATCGTCGAGGTCAACGCGTCCCCGGGCTTTCGGATGCACACGAACCCCACGGAGGGGGAGCCGCAGTTCGTGGCGAAGGACGTCGTGGACCTGCTGTTCCCGCCGGGCACCCCGTCTCGGATCCCCATCGTCGCGGTGACCGGGTCGAACGGAAAGACGACGACCGTCCGGATGATCGCGCACATCTTCAAGGGGATGGGGCGCTCGGTCGGGTTCACGACGACCGACGGGATCTACATCGACGAGCGGCTCGTCAAGCGAGCCGACGCGAGCGGGCCGAAGTCCGCCCAGATGGTGCTCCAGAACCCGAGGGTGGACTTCGCCGTCCTGGAGACCGCGCGCGGCGGGATCCTGCGCGAGGGGCTCGGGTACGGGAGCAACGACGTCGCCGTCGTGATGAACGTCACGGGGGATCACCTGGGCCTGCGGGGCATCGACACGCTCGAGCAGCTCGCAGCCGTGAAGCAGGTGGTGGTCGAGGCCGTGCCGAGGACGGGATGGGCCGTGTTGAACGCGGACGATCCGCTCGTGCTCGAGATGCGCAAGGCGTGCAGCGGAAGCGTGATCCTGTTCTCGATGCAGGACAAGCACGAGCTCGTCGACCGGTGGGTGCGCCGCGGGCGGAAGGCGGTCGTCCTGGAGAAGGGCCCGCTCGGCGAGATGATGGTGATCAGGGAGGGTCGGCGCACGATGCCGATCGCATGGATTCACACGCTTCCCGCGACGTTCGAGGGGCGCGCCCGGATGATGGTGCAGAACGCGATGGCGGCCGCGGCGGCGGCGCACGCGGCCGGCGCCCACCTGCACGACATCCGCCAGGGCCTGCGCACGTTCACGACCTCGATCTACCAGGCACCCGGCCGGCTGAACGTGTTCGACCTCGACGGCGTGAAGGTCCTGATCGACTACGCCCACAACCCCGCCGGCCTGGAGACCCTCGGCGACTTCGTCGAGCGGCTGACGCACGAGGCGCCGCATGCCGCCGGCCGCGGGGCTGGAACCTCGTGGAGCGCGAACCTGCGCGTCGCGGTCGTCGCGACCGCCGGCGATCGGCGCGACGAGGACATGCGACAGCTCGGCCGGGTCGCCGCCCGATACTTCGACGACGTCATCATCCGCGAGGATCGGAGCACGCGAGGGCGCCCACGCGGGCAGACGGCCGCGCTCATCGAGGAGGGCGTCCACGAGGCGATCGCGGGTGGGGCCCGGGCCGGCAACGTCGAGGTGGTGCTCGAGGAGATGGAGGCGACGCGCCGGGCGATCGATCGTTCCCGGCCCGGGGACCTCGTCGTCCTCTGCGTCGACCACGCGACCGAGGTGTACAAGGAGCTGGAGCGACGTCGATCGCTCGCGTCCCCGCCGGTGCTCGGAACCCGGGACGGCGACGGCCACCTGGCCGCGACGGTGGGCGACCCGGACCTCATCGAGATCATCGAGTCCGAGTCGAGTCCGAGTCCGAGGTGGGTCGGTAGCGCCGTTGGAGCGTGCGGAGATCCGCCGGGCGCTCGAGGCCGAGCGCGACGAGCTCGTCGGCCAGCTGGATCAGCTCACCGCGGCGCCGCGCGATCCGATGGCCGCGGTCGGGTTCGGCAAGCGCGTCGGCGAGGGCACGACGCAGGCGGTCGAACGGATCACGCAGGTGGACGCGGCCAAGAAGCTCGACGCGAAGCGCCGCGACGTCGAGCGCGCGATCGAGAAGCTCGACGAGGGGAGCTACGGCGTGTGCGACCGGTGCGGCGCGCCGATCGCGTCCGAGCGGCTCGACGCGATCCCGTGGGCCGTGCGCTGCATGGCGTGCGCCTCCGCCGGGTAGCGAGGCTACCGCTCGTTGCCCTCGCGCCACTTGATGCTGCATCCGACGCTTGGGCGCTGATCCTGCGGAACGGGCCGGTCACCCAGCACGGCGTCGATCGCCGTCCGCAGGTCCTCGCCCGTCACCGGGATGCCGTTCCCGGGGCGGCTGGCGTCGAGCTGTCCGCGATAGGCGAGTCGCCGATCCGCGTCGTACAGGAAGAAGTCGGGGGTGCACGCCGCGCCGTACGCCTTGGCGACCTCCTGGGTCTCGTCGAACAGATAGGGGAAGGGATACCCCGCCTCGCGGGCCTCCTCGGCCAGGCTCTCCGGCGCGTCCTCGGGGTGTGTCGCCGGGTCGTTCGAGCTGATCGCGACGAACGCGATCCCGGCACCGCGGTAGTCGTTCGCCATCCGCACCAGCTCCGGTCGCACGTGCTTGACGTACGGGCAGTGGCGGCAGATGAACATGACGAGCACCGCCCCGGTCCCGGCGGCGTCGGCGAACCCGACCCTTTGGCCGGTGGTGACGTCGGGCAGCGCGAAGTCGGGAGCGGCGCTCCCGAGCGGGGTCATCAACGAGGTGGCGGCCATCGTTCCTCCCGTCCTGCTCGATCCACGCCAGGCTATCGCGAGCGCGACGCGGCCACCGAGGCGACCAGGCGCTTCACCCTCCCCGGCGTCAGGCGCTCGGCGCCGTGGTCGCGGAGCCAGTCGAAGATCTCGAGGCGCATCCCGAGCGCCGTGACGGCGACGACGTCGCCGCGACGAGAGCGATGGAGCATGCCCCGAAGCGCCGACAGCTCGTCGGCGTAGACGTCGACCGCCTCGGCGCCGCCGTCGAGCGCTCCCGCCCGCAAGCGCTCGACGATGTCTCGGCGGTCCCGGCCGCGCAGGTAGCGAAGCAGCTCGGCGATCACGACGTGATCGGCGCCGCGCGCGGCCCGGTAGGCGAAGGCATGCAGGATGTCGTTCGATCGATCGCCCGCCGTGCAGAGCGCGAGCCAGATCTCGCGTCGATTCCGGCGAAGGCCGACGCAGAGCTCGATGAGGCCGATCATCCCGGCCTCGTTGTGCGCGTAGTCGATCACGACCACCCGGCCGTCGACCGAGAACAGGTTCGCGCGCCCGGGGTTTGCCTCCGGGTCCAGGACGAAGGACCGCAGCCCCTTCACGACCGCCCGCTGCGAAAGACCGATCCCGAACGCGGCGGAGGCCGCCTGCATCGCGTTCATCACGTTGGTGTTCGAGATGCCGGCGATCGTCATCGGGACGTCGACGAGCGGAACGAGCGGCCGGGCGGCGGAGCCCTCGAGCATCGTCATCCAGCCGTCGAGCGGGACGGTGGCGCGGCCGCCCTCGACCAGGGTCTCGCGAACGGCCGGGTGGTCCGAGTCGACCGAGCAGAGCCACGGCCGCCCGGTCGCGCCCCGGCGCATCGCGAGCACCCGGGGATCGTCGGCGTTCAACACGGCCCATCCCGCCGGGCGCGTGATCTTCGTGACCGTCGCCTTCACCTCCGCGAGCTGGTCCAGCGTGCGGACGCCGAGCAGGTCGAGGTGATCGGCCGACACGTTCGTCACGATCGCGACGTCGTTGTGCAGCACGCCGATCCCGCGAAGCAGGATGCCGCCCCGCGCCGTCTCCAGGACCGCGACGTCGGGCTCCTGCTCGAGCGCCTTTCGCGCCCCGCCGAACCCCGAGTAGTCGCCCTCCTCGACGAGCTCCCCGGCGCCCCGGTAGACGCCGTCGGTCGACGAGTACGCCACGGTCATCGCCGCCGATCGAACGAGGTGGGCGAGCAGTCGCACGGTGGTCGTCTTGCCGTTCGTGCCGGTGACCGAGACCACCGGGATCACCGGATCCACGACCTCCGGCTCCTCCCCGGGCCGGGCCGCGAGCACCCGCTCGGCCGCCTCCGAGACCAACCGCGCGAGCGATCGCCGCCCCCCGAGCTCGCCCATGAGCCGGGCCACCTCGCGGCCGGCCGCCTCCGCCGTCCCGCGGCGTCGCCAGGGGAAGGCCACGATCGCCTCGTCCGGCTCCGGACCCGGCCGGCCGCGCACGCCGAGCCGCGTGTCGGTCGCCGTCGCGAGCCGCCGGGTGACGTGCACCGCGAGTCGCGAGACGGCGCGCCGTCGCTGCTCCGAGCCCGGTCTCCCCGGGCGTCCGCCCGGCCCCGCGGAATCGAGCACACCGGCGAACCGGGCCTCGGGCATCGCGAGCCACGCTCCGACCGAGAGCGTCAGCTTGATCGCGGGACGAGGGAAGTACAGGTTCGGCCCCTCGAGCACCCGCAGCTCCCCGAGCTCCGCGCGCGGCGCCACCACGCGCGGAGCATAGGGCTCAAACGGCGCGCGCCGTCGAACGGGAGCCCGCGGGCGAGGGCGACCCGGGAGGGGGTCAGGCCGGGTCGCCGGCGTGGTAGCGGCGAAACGACGGCACGAGCCACGCGACCATCCCCGCGCCGGCCATGCAGAGCAATCCCCCGGACACCACGGAGGCCGCCGGGGAAAAGACGGTGGCGACGAGGCCGGCCTCGAGGTCCCCGAGCCTCGGTCCTCCCGTGACCACGAGGATGTGGATGCCGAACAGGCGCCCGCGAAGCTTCTCCGGGACGGTGAGCTGCAGGATCGTGCTGCGGAACACGGCCGAGATCACGTCGGCGGCGCCGGCGATCGCGAGGAAGAGCAGGCCGAGCCACAGGTGTGAGCCCACGAGCCCGAACGCGGCGATCCCCGCCCCCCACACCACGACGGCCCAGATCACCGCGAGGCCCTGGTGGCGGACGCGGCCGACCCATCCGGTCGTCGCTGCGCCGATGAAGGCGCCCACTGCGGGCGCCGCGAACAGGAGCCCGATGACCGCGTCGCTCCGGTCGAACTGCGTCATGGCGAGCACCGGGAACAGCGCCCGGGGCATCCCGAACACCATCGCGATCACGTCGATCACGAACGTCGACTGAAGCACCCGTTGGCCGCGCAGGAACGCGAACCCCTCGCGCACCGCGGGCCAGCCGACGCTCACGCGCTCTCCCGCCTCGGGGGGCATCGGGCGCACCGAGATGGCGGCAACCAGCAGCATGCCGATCGAGACGAGGTCGATGGCGTACGCCCAGGCGAAGCCGAGGCCGGCGACGACGAGGCCCGCCAACGCCGGCCCGATCAGCGCCGCCCCGTTCCACGTGAGCTGGTTGAGCGCCGCGGCCGCCGGGAGCAGCTCCCGTTGGAGCAGCCGAGGGGTCATGGCGTTGCGCGTCGGGCCGTCGAGGGCGCTCGTGGCGGAGATCCCGGCCACGGCCGCGTAGATCAGCCCGATCGGCGGGTCGCCGGACAGGGCGCCGACGAACAGCGCCCCCGACGACACCAGGTAGCCGAGCTGGGCCGCGATGAGGACCTTCCGGCGGTCGAGCGCGTCCAGGAACGTGCTGCCCCCGAGCGTGCCGACGACCAGTCCGAGGAACCCGACGAGGCCGATCAGGCCGACGGCGGCGGTCGAGCCGGTCAGCCGGAAGACCTGGATGTACGTCGCGACGATCGTGAACTGCGACCCGAACGCCGAGGCCAGGAGCCCAAGCCACAGCCTGCGGAAGTCGCGCGATGCGCGCAGCGGCGTGAGATCGACCGCGATGCGTTGCACCGCTCCGCGGATGCCGCCACGTTCCCTCGGCTCCCCCACGAGGCCGAAGGTAGCAGCGAGACGGTGCGGGATCAGCCGGTCAGGGCGCCGATCGCCTCGTCCAGGACGTCCATGCCCTCGTCCAGCAGGCCCTCGTCGATCGTGAGCGGCGGCAGCAGGCGGATCACGTTGTCGTAGGTGCCGGCCTTCAAGATCACGACGCCGTGCTCGAGGCAGCGCCGGACGATGTTGGTTCCCGTGGCGCCGTCGAGCGGCTCCTTCGTCGCGCGGTCCGACACGAGCTCGATCGCGTTCATCAGGCCGCGGCCGCGAACCTCGCCGATCACGTCGTGGCGGCCCTGCATCTCCTCCAGCCGACCGCGCATCCGCTCGCCGAGCTCGCGCGAGCGCTCGAGCAGGCCCTCGCGCTCGATCTGGTCCAGGACCGCCAGGGCCGCGGCGGCGGCGACCGGGTTCCCGCCGTAGGTGCCGCCGAGCCCTCCGACGTGGACGGAGTCCATGACGTCGGCCCGGCCGGTGACCGCGCTGATCGGCAGGCCGCCGCCGAGCGACTTCGCGCTCGTCACGAGGTCCGGCACGACGCCCTCGTCCTCGATCGCGAACCAGCGGCCGGCGCGAGCCATGCCGCTCTGGATCTCGTCGGCGATGAACAGGATGCCGTGCTCCGAGCAGAACGCGGCGAGGCCCGCGAGGAAGCCGGACGCCGGCACGACGAATCCTCCCTCGCCCTGGATCGGCTCCACGATCACCGCGGCGATGTTCTCCTCGCCGATGTGCTTGTGCATCTCGTCCATCGCGTAGGCGAGCGCCTCCCGCGTCGTGTGCTCCGGACCGCTCGGCCAGCGGTACGGGTAGGCGAAGGGCAGGCGGTAGATCTCGGGCGCGAACGGCCCCATGCCCTGCTTGTACGGCATCACCTTCGCCGTGAGGGACATCGCGAGCAACGTCCGCCCGTGGAACGCGTGGTCGAACGTGACGATCGCGTCCCGGCCGGTCGACTTGCGCGCGATCTTCACCGCGTTCTCGACCGCCTCGGCCCCCGAGTTCGCGAACATCGTCTTCTTTGCGAAGTCGCCCGGCGCGAGCGCGTTCAGGCGCTCGGCGAGCTCGATGTACGGCTCGTTCGCGGTCACGTGAAAGCACGTGTGCGTGTCGAGCTCGAGCTGCCTCTGGGCGGCCCGGACGACCTCGGGCGAGGTGTGGCCGACGTTCAGGACGGCGATGCCGGTCGCCAGGTCGATCAGGCGATTGCCGTCGACGTCCTCGATGATCGCGCCCGAGGCGCGGGCGGTGACGATCGGGTGGATGTTCGCGACGCCCTGGGGGATCGAGGCCGCGCGGCGCTCGAACCATTCCCGGGACCGCGGCCCGGGGATCTCGGTGACGACCTTGCGCTCCTGGGGGATGTCCATTCCGCGCGTCCTCCTCGGATCCGGTGGGTGGTCTCCGACGAGTCTCTGCCGGTGGCGTTGGCCTGTCAGGCCGTCACCGTACCAAGGCCGGGTCGCCGGTTTGTACGTCCCGTCCAGACCAAGCCGGGCATTGCCGGAGCACCGGCACGTCGTATCTGTACGATTCGTACAATCGCGGTCGTGGCGCTCACCGTCGGCGACATCCTGAAGGCCCCGGGTCTTGCGCTCCGGCTCCTGGCCGGAGAGACGGGCGCGGAGCGACCCGTGCGATGGGTCCACATCTCCGAGCTCGAGGACCCGACGCCCTGGCTCAAGGGGGGCGAGATCCTGCTCACCACCGGCGGCGGGGTCGGTGGCTCGCCGGCCAGGCAGCGGGGCTATCTCCAGCGGCTGGCCGACGCCGGGCTTGCCGGACTCGGGTTCGGGCTCGGCTTCGGCTTCGACAAGGTGCCGAGGGCTCTCGTCACCGCGGCGGAGCGGGCGGGGTTCCCGCTGTTCGAGGTCCCGTACCCGGTGCCGTTCATCGCGCTCACCGAGGTGGTGTTCACGCGATTGCTCTCCGAGCAGTACGACATGCTCCAGCGCGCCGTCGACGCCGAGCACGTGTTGACGCGCGCGGTGATGGAGGGGGGCGGGGTGGAGGGCATCGCGACCTCGCTCGCACGCGTCACCGGAGGCTGGGTCCTGCTGCTCGACCTGCACGGGATGCCGCTCGCGGCGACGTCGGCGATCGCGAAGCAGCGAGCGGGCCGGGTCTGGGAGGAGCTTCGGACCTCCCGGCCGGAGGGGATCGGCTTCAGCCTCACGCTGGTCGATCAGGATCAGCACGTCTGGATCCAGCCCGTCGGGGCCCAGGGCCGGATCGAGGCCTTCCTCGCGGTGGGAGCGCGTGAGCCGCTGTCGCAGGTCGATCGGATCGTGGCCGGCCACGCCCTGTCGCTGTTCGCGATCGAGCTCGCGAAGTCGCGAGCGGTCGCCGAGGCCGAGCGCCGCCTCCAGGGCGACTTCTTCGGGGCCCTTGCCGCCGGCACGCTCTCCGTGCCCGACGCGGTACGGGGGCTCGCGCGCTTCGGCTTCCCCAGAGACGGCCGCATCGCGGTGCTCGCCCTGGAGACCTCGGGCGATCCGAGCGCCCTCGCGTACGCGGCCGAGGACCATCTGTCTCGATCCGGCGGTCCCTACCTCGTGTCCAACGGCGACCAGCAGGTGCACGTCCTCCTGCCCGCGGACCCGGATCTGGACGTTCGGGCCCTTCGGACGATCCTGGCCGAGCGGTTCGGGAGCGAGGACCTTCGGATCGGCGCCGGCGCCGCCGTGGCTCCGGGCGAGACCGCCCGAAGCCTCCGCGAGGCGCGCTACGCGCTCCAGGTCTGCCGGCTGGAGGGATGGGAGGCCGCCGGCTTCGAGGACCTCGGGACGTATCGGCTCCTGCTCACGATGGCCGACCCCGACGCGCTTCGCGCGTTCGCGGACTCGCTCCTTCTGCCGCTGGACGCCTACGACCGCGACCACGGCGGCGAGCTCCAGGCCTCGCTACGGGCGTTCCTGCAGCACAACGCCCGATGGGAGGCCGCCGCCAGCGAGCTGTACGTCCACCGACACACCCTCCGATACCGCATGCGCAAGGTGGAGGAGCTGACCGGGCGCGACCTCGCCTCGAGCTTCGACCGGATGGAGTTCTGGCTCGCGCTCCGCGCCAGGGAGCTGCTCGCCACGCAGGAGACCTAGGCCCGGACGTACAGGCGACCGCCACCGCGTGGCCGGTGTGGCGAGTGGCTCCGCGAGCATGAGGTTGGTCATACTGAGGCCGTCGAAGGCGAGGACCGGCATTCCAGGGTCCCGAGGGGAAGGGGAAGACGGATGGCCACCGAGGACAAGACCTGGCAGCAGTACATCGGCGGGGCGTGGAAGGACTCGGGGCGGGGCGAGACCGAGCCCGACATCGACCCGTCGACCGGGCAGAGCGTCGGAACGATCCAGGTCGGGACCCGAGAGGACGCGGACGCCGCCGTCGAGGCCGCGCAGAAGGCCTACGACGAGGTCTGGTTCGACACGCCTCCGAAGGAGCGCTCGGCCATGATGTTCGCGCTCGCCGATGCGATGGAGGGCGACGTCGAGACCCTCGCGCAGCTCGAAGCCGAGGACGTGGGCAAGCCGATCTCGGTCTCGAGGGCGGACGTCCCCTTCATCATCGACAACCTCCGCTTCTTCGCGGGGGCGGCGCGTCACCTCGAGGGCAAGTCGACCGGCGAGTACGAGAAGGGCTTCACGAGCATGATCCGTCGCGAGCCGCTCGGCGTGACCGTCGGCATCTGCCCGTGGAACTACCCGCTGATGATGGCGATCTGGAAGATCGGCCCCGCGCTCGCCGCCGGCAACACGTCGATCTTGAAGCCGGCCGAGATCACGCCGCGCACGACGATCCGGCTCGCGGAGCTGTCACAGGGGATCCTTCCGCCCGGCGTGTTCAACGTCGTCACCGGGCACGGGTCCGAGATCGGCGACCAGCTCGTGAAGCACCCGCTCGTGCGCCTCGTCTCGGTCACCGGGGATACGGCCACCGGCAAGATCATCGCGGCGAACGCCGGCTCGTCGAACGTGAAGCGGGTGCACCTCGAGCTCGGCGGCAAGGCGCCGGTGGTCGTGTTCGACGACGCCGACCTCGACAAGCTGGTCGAGACGCTGAAGTTCGCCGGATACACGAACACGGGACAGGACTGCACGGCCTCCTGCCGCGTCGTGGCGGGCCCCGGCATCTACGAGGACCTGTTGTCCTCGCTGGTGCCCGTGGTCGAGTCGATCAAGGTCGGCGACCTCGACGACGAGGAGGTCGAGGTGGGTCCTCTGGTCTCCGACGGCCAGCGCGAGAGCGTTGCCGGCTTCGTCGACCGGGCGCAGACGGCCGGCGCGAAGGTCCTCACGGGTGGCGAGAAGATGGACCGCCCCGGCTACTACTACAAGCCGACGGTCGTGTCCGAGCCCGCGCAGGACTCCGAGATCGTCCAGAAGGAGGTCTTCGGCCCCGTCGTCACCGTTCAGCGCTTCAGCGACGAAGACCAGGCCGTCGCGTGGGCCAACGACGTCGTCTACGGGCTCGCCTCCTCGGTGTGGACGCGGGACGCGAGCCGGGCGATGCGCGTGGCTCGACGGCTCCAGTACGGCGCCGTCTGGGTGAACACCCACTTCATGATCACGGCCGAGATGCCGCACGGCGGATACAAGGAGAGCGGGTACGGCAAGGACATGTCGATGTACTCGTTGGAGGACTACACGCAGATCAAGCACGTCATGTGGTCGCTCGACTGACCGAACGCGAGAACGACCGGGGAGTGATGAGGATGACCGTACGTCCGTACCTCGTGAACGGCGCGTGGCGCACGGGCGAGGGGACCCTGGAGGTCCATAGCCCCTTCGACGAGAGCCTGGTGGCCGAGATCGGCGTGCCGACCGAGGCCGACGTCGAGGAAGCCGTCGCGGCCGCCGCCTCGACGTTCGAGGAGTCCAAGCGCCTGCCGGTGCACGCGCGGGCGGACGCGCTCGACCACGTCTCGCAGCGCCTCAAGGAGACGATCGCCGAGAACGCCGAGCTGATCGCCCAGGAGGGCGGCAAGCCGCTCAAGTGGGCCACGGTGGAGGCGACACGGGCCGTGTCCACGTTCCGGTGGGCCTCCGAGGTGCTGCGGCGCGGCGACGAGGAGTTCATGCGTCTGGACACCGAGGCGGCGCTCGGCTCCCGCGTCGGGTTGCTGCGCCGGTTCCCCTACGGGCCGGTGCTCGGCATCACGCCGTTCAACTTCCCGTTGAACCTCGTCGCCCACAAGGTCGCCCCCGCGCTCGCGGTCGGCGCGCCGATCGTCGTGAAGCCTGCATCGGCCACCCCGATCGGGTCCCTCCGGCTCGCCGAGTTCTTCGCGGAGACCGATCTCCCGAAGGCGATGTTCCAGGTGCTGCCGGTTTCCTCGAAGGTCGCCGACGGCATGGCCCGCGACGAGCGCTTCAAGAAGATCAGCTTCACCGGGTCCTCGGAGATCGGCTGGTACCTCAAGGGCCTGGACCCGAAGAAGCGCGTGACGCTCGAGCTCGGGGGCAACGCTGGCGTCATCGTTCACGGCGACGCCGATCTCGACCTCGCGGCCCAGCGCGTCGCGTTCGGCGGCTACTACCAGGCCGGGCAGAGCTGCATCAGCGTCCAGCGCGTGCTGGTCCAGTCCGAGGTCTACCAGGACTTCTCGGACCGTCTGGTGAAGCAGGTCGAGAGCCTGAAGGTCGGGGACCCCATGGACCCGACCGTCGACGTCGGCCCGGTCATCCAGCGCTCGGAGGTCGACCGGATCGACGCGTGGGTCAAGGAGGCGGTCTCGCAGGGGGCGACGGTGCTGACCGGGGGGGAGGGCGACGGCCCGTTCTACCGGCCGACCCTGATCGCGGACGTGAACCCCGAGATGAAGGTCTGCCGCGACGAGGTCTTCGGGCCGGTCGTCACGATCAGCCCGTACCAGACGTTCGAGGAGGCGCTCGCGGTCGTGAACGAGTCGCGGTTCGGCCTGCAGGCCGGCGTCTTCACCAACGACATCAATCGGGCGTTCGAGGCACACCGCACGATCGACGTCGGCGGGGTGATCGTGAACGACGTCTCGGCGTTTCGCGCCGACCAGATGCCCTACGGGGGATCCAAGGACTCCGGGTTCGGGCGCGAAGGGCTCCGCTTCGCCATGGAGGAGATGACCGAGCCCCGGATCATGGTCCTGTCGCACGTTCCGCTTGTAGACGAGCAAATCGAGATGGGCACGCCGATCGCCGTCCTGGGAGCCGGCGCGATGGGGAGCGCGGCGGCGCTCCTGCTGTCGCGGCACCGGGACGAGGTCGATCTCGTCGTCCTGGACGTCGACGAGGGGCGCGCCCAAGCGGTCGCCGACCGCGCCGGCGCCGTCGGGCGCGGCTTCGACGCCCGTTCGGGCGAGCTCGCCGAGATCCTCACCGAGGTGCGCGCCGTCGCCGCCTGCCTGCCGTACCGGTTGAACCTCGAGGTGATGGAGGCGTCGCTCGCCGCGGGATGCCACTACGCCGACCTCGGGGGGCTGTTCCACGTCACGCGGCGGCAGTGGGAGTGGCACGAGCGGTTCCGCGCCGCGGGGATCTCGGCCGTGATGGGAATCGGTTCGGCCCCCGGGCTCACGAACGTGCTCGCCAAGCGCGGGGCCGATCGACTCGACTCGGTCGCATCGATCGACATGGTGGACGGGGCGGTCGACCTGGCGGCGGACGGCGGCGGGTTCGGCGTGCCCTACTCGGTCGAGACGATCCTGGACGAGTTCACCGAGCCCGCGATGGTGTTCGAGGACGGGGTGATGCGCGAGGTGCCCGCCGGGAGCGGCGTGATCGAGTGGGGCTTCCCCGAGCCCGTCGGGACGCAGCCGGCCATGTACACGCTGCACTCCGAGCCCGCGACGCTCCCGTTCACGATCGAGGGCGCGCGCGACGTGCGGTGGCGCCTCGCGTTACCGCGCGCGGTGCACGACGGCTTCTCCTTGCTGGTGGCGGCCGGGCTCGCCTCCAGCGATCCCGTGGACACGGCGAGCGGGTCCGTCGTGCCTCGCGAGGTGCTCGCTGCGGTGCTCGGCCGTCTGTCCGCCGGCGACGCCGAGGCGCACGACGTCGAGTTCCTGGACGTCCGGGTCGCGGGCCGGCGAGGCGGCTCGGCGGCGACGGTCCGCGAGCTCGCCCGGTTCGACCCCTCGCCGGAGGGCCTGTCGGCCGGCGCGTTCGGGACGGCGATCCCGATCACGGTCTCGGTTCGGTGGCAGGCGAGCGGGCGTGTCCCGCCGGGCGTCCACCCGCCGGAGACGGCGTTCGAGCCCGAGGCGTTCGTCGAGGAGCTCGAGCGCGAGGGCGTCTCGTTCTCGACCGAGATGGGTTGACCGACGCGGCTCCGGCCGCTCAGGCCGGCGGGGGCTCCCGGGCGGGGAGGCGGGCCGCGAACTCCCCGATGATGCCTGCCGCCTCGCGCTCCCGCCGCCAGAGGTAGTGGTCCGTCCCGGCCACCACGGCGAGCTCGCCCTTCGGGAGCACCTCCAGGAGTCTCTCGAGGGCCGGTCGCGGCGAGTACTCGTCCTGTTCCCCCGCGAGCAGCAGCACCGGTCGCCGGAAGAGCCGAAGCTCGGAGGGCGAGGGCGTGGCGGGGAGCTCGAGGTCGTGCTCGAGCGGAAGGCCGATCAGGGCGAGGGCCGTGACCCGGGCGTCGTCCAGGGCCTCGCGGAGCGCGACGTTGGCGCCGAAGGACCAGCCGCAGACGAGCGTCGGGGCCCCGGGCTCGGCCTCGGCTCGGACCCGGCCGATCGCGGCGGCGAGGTCCCGCACCTCCGAACGCCCGCCGCCGAAGGTCCCGTCGCTCCCCATCGTCCCGCGGAAGTTGAACGCGAGCACCCCGTAGCCGCGGTGCGCGTTCGAGAGCTCGTTGCGGATCGCCCACAGGATCGGATGATCCTTGCTCCCACCGTGCCGCGGGTGGGCATGACAGATCACGGCCGTGCCGCGGATCGGCCCGTCGGGCAGCCGGAGCTCGCCCTCCAGCGAGAGGCCGTCCTCGGTCGGGAAACGGATCGGCTCCATCGCGTGCGAGGATGGCGCCGGTGACCGAGCTTCGACAACCGACCGGAACCGCGTTCGCGCTTCGCGACCCCCTCGCCTGGAACGACCTCCTCGCGATCGTCCGGGCGGCCGAGACCGCCGGCTACGCGGCGCTGTTCCTTCCCGAGATCACCGGGCGCGACGCGCTCGTGACGCTCGGGGCCCTCGCCGGGGACACGCGTGACCTGCGCCTCGGCACCGGCATCGTCCCGATGCGCTCGCGCACGCTCCTCCTGCTGGCGATGGCCGCGGCGACCGTGCACGAACGCTCGGGCGGACGGCTGGTGCTCGGTCTGGGGACCGGCGGTGTGGGTTCGGGCGCCCTCGACGAGCTGCGCGAGACCGTCCTGGGGCTCCGAGCGCTCCTGGCCGGCGAGGGCGTCGAGCGCTCGGGGGAGTCGCTCCGACTGGCGCTCGACCCCGGCTCGCCGACGCCGATCTGGATCTCGGCGCTCGGGCCGAAGGCGATGCGCCTCGCCGGCGAGGTCGCCGATGGGGTGCTCCTGAACTGGTGTCCGCCCGAGCGCATCGCCTTCGCCCGCGAACGGATCGCGGAGGGCGCCGCATCGCGCGGGCGCGACCCGGCCGAGGTGACGGTCGCCGTCTACGTGCGTTCCTGGGTCGGCCGGGACGAGGGCGCCGCGGTCGCGGCGCTGAAGGCCGCGGCGGGCCAGTACGCCTCGTACGCCGCGTACGCGCGGCAGTTCGAGGAGGTGGGACTGGGCGGGCCGGCCCGCGCGGCGGCCGAGGCGTACCGCGGAGGCCGGATGAACGACGTTCCCGAAGCGCTCGTGCGGGCGGTCTGCGCGGTCGGGGACGCCGCCTCAGACCGGCTCGGGGCATACCGGGCGGCGGGCGCCGACCTGCCCGTCGTGTACCCCGTGTCGGCCGGCGACCCGGCCCCCTCGATCGAGGGGACGCTTCTCGAGCTGGCCCCGGCCTGAGGCGACGGTGGCCCGGCTCGTTGTAGACTCCGGATTTGCAAGGTCCGCACCGTTGAAAAGGGGTAAACCGATGACCTACACGATCTGCGAGCCGTGCATCGACGTGAAGGATCGGGCCTGCGTGGACGAGTGCCCGGTCGACTGCATCTACGAGGGCCCGCGGATGCTCTACATCCACCCGGACGAGTGCGTCGACTGCGGCGCCTGCGAGCCCGTGTGCCCGGTGACCGCGATCTTCTACGAGGACGACGTCCCGGCTGAATGGAAGCAGTTCACGCCGATCAACGCGGAATGGTTCAACGACGACGTCAGCGGCGTCGGCTCGCCCGGTGGCGCGGCCCAGGTGGGCCCGAGCGACAAGGACCACCCGGTCGTCGCCGGCTGGGCGTCCGTCGGCTAGTCCCTCGTCCCGTCCGGCAGGAAGATCCGAAAGGACGCCCCTCCACCTTCGCGCCCCTGGACCCAGGCTCGTCCGCCGTGCAGCTCCGCGAAGCGACGCACGAGCGTCAGGCCGACCCCGACGCCGGGTGAGTGCTCGGGCGCGTCGGGACCCTGGCGAAACGGCTCGAAGATCGTCTCCCGGATCTCCTCGGGTACGCCCGAGCCCTGGTCCTCGACCACGATGAGCACGCCCTCGCCCTCGGGCGCGACGCGGACCCAGACCGGCGTTCCCGCGGGCGTGTGGCGAACGGTGTTGGCCAGCAGGTTCTCGACGATCCGCTCGACCTTCGCGGCGTCGACGCTGACGACGACCTCGGAGGCGTCGAGCGTGACCCGCCCCAGCGCCATCAGATCCGAGTCCTCCACCACCCGGGTCACGAGCGCGCCGACGTCGATCGGATGGAGCTTGGGCGCCACGATGCCTCGGGCGAGTCGATCGAGGTCGAGCAGGTCGGTGACCATCCGGTCGAGCTTTCGCGCGTTGGTGGCGATCCGGCGGGCGAGGTCGCGGGTCTCCTCCGGCGGGAGGTTGATCTCCGCGCGCTCGAGGGTGACCGCGAGCCCGAGGATCGCGGCGAGCGGGGTTCGCAGGTCGTGCGAGACCGCCTGGAGGAACGTGTTCTTCATCTCGTCGAGCGAGCGGAGGCGTTGCGCCGCTTCGCGTTCGACCTCGAGCGCGTCCTCGAGTCGCTCCTCGGCCCGACGGCGCTCCGTGATGTCGAGCATGAACCCCTGCCAGAACCTTGGCGCGCCCTCGCGGTCCCGGACCACGGTGGCCTCGTCGTGCACCCAGACGACCCGTCCGTCCTTGGCGATCATCCGGTACTCCATCTCGAACGTCTCGCCGGTCTCGTTCCCCGCCGCGTCGGCGACGAGCACGCGCTCGCGGTCGTCGGGGTGCAGGATGTCGCGCCACAGCCCACCCGTCTCCAGCGTCTCCTCGACCGTGTAGCCGAGCATCTCCTCGGTCCGCGGTCCGATGTAGACCGTGTTCGAGACCGACGGATCCTGCGGGTCGATCGCCTGGGTGTAGATCACGACCGGCACCTGCTCGACCAGCGTCCGGAACCGCGCCTCCGCCTCCGCGAGGGCGGCCTCCGCCTCGCTTGCGCTCCGTCACGTCGAACATGAAGCCCTGCCAGAACTGCTGCCCGTCGTCGGATCCGACGAGCGGTCGCCTGGTCGTGGACCCAGACGTAGCGTCCGTCTGGCGCTTGGAACCGGTACTCGATCGCGTAGGGCTCGCCGGTCTCGTCCGTCTCCCGGTCGTGCGCCAGGACGCGATCGCGGTCGTCCGGGTGCATGTGATCGCGCCAGAAGTGGGGCGTCCCGGTCCACTCCTCCACCGTGTAGCCGAAGACGTCCGCGACCTGCGGGCTGAGGTACAACAGGTCCGGATCCGGTGTGGCCGATTCGCGGTAGGTGACGGCGGGGATGTTCTCCACCACGCCGCGGTATCTGGCCTCCGCCTCGGCGAGGGCGGCCTCGGCCTCCCTGCGCTCGGTGACGTCGAGCATGAAGCCCTGCCAGAAGCGCATGCCGTGCTCCGGGCCGACGAGCGTGGCCTGGTCCTGGATCCAGGCGTAGGTCCCGTCGGCTCGCCGGAATCGGTACTCGACCGTGAACGGCCCCCCGGTCTCGTTCGTCTCCTGGTCGATCGCCATGATGCGATCGCGGTCGTCGGGGTGGATGTGGTCTCGCCAGAAGCCCGGCGTCCACGTCCACTCCTGCGGCGTGTATCCGAAGATCACGCTGATCTGTGGGCTCACGTAGAAGAGCTCGGGGTCGGCCTCGAGCGACTCCCGATAGGTGACGGCCGGGATGTGCTCCACCAGGTCGCGGTATCGCGCCTCCGCCTCCCGAACCTGCTGCTCGGCCCGCTTGCTCTCGGTGATGTCGATCAGGACGCCCTGAGAGATGCGCGTGCCGTCCGCGTCGACCAGGATCGTCGCGTGGTCGCGGATCCACACCGCCGAACCGTCCTTCGCGACGACCCGATACTCCGAACGCAGTGGCTCGCCCGTGCGGTAGTGGATCTCGTCCGCGGCGAGGGCGGCCTCGCGGTCCTCGGGGTGCAGGACCGAGAGCCAGAGGTTGGGGTCCTCGAGCCACTCGCTCGGCGCGTAGCCGAGGATCGTCTCGATCTGCGGGCTGACGTAGCGGGTCGTGGGCCACGTGCGGGTCGTGGCGTCCTCGGCGTCGATGTAGGTGATGACCGCCACCTTCTCCACCAGGTCGCGGTATCGCGCCTCGGTCTCCCGGAGGCGGCGATCGGAGCGCTCGCGCTCGATCGCGGCCCCGAGGGTGCCCACCGCCGCGCGGAGGGCGTCGATCTCGACCTGGGTCCAGACGCGGTCCTCCTCGCAGTCGTCGAACCCCATGTAGCCCCACCAGCCGCCGGCGACCGACAGCGGCGCGAGCAGGATCGACCGGATCCCGTGGTCGGAGAGCGGACCGCGCTCCGAACGCGGGAACTCGGACGCCCGTCCGGCGACGACGTCGCCACGGCCCAGGATCGTGACCCAGCGTTCGAACCCGTCGAATCCGAGCTCGGCGCCGGGCTCCATCCGCCGAAAGGACTCGGAGGCGAGCCACTGGCCGCGAAGGGTCGTGCGGATCCGCTCGCCGGCCTGGTGGTTCTCGAACAGGTAGACCCTCGAGACGCCCGCCGCCTCGCCCAGCCTTCGGAGCAGGTGAGGCACGATCGACTCCCAATCGGGGTCCTGGAGGAACCGCTGGGCGGCGAACGCGACCGCCTCGAGGGTGGCGTCGCGGCGGAGGGCGGCCTCCGCGCGCGCCTCTGCGGTGTCCATCCGACCGGCCTCCGAGCGCACGAGATCAGACGCCGGGCGTTCCCTGCGTCCGTTGATGTATCGGTTCCGGCGCGGAGGCGTTGAGCCCCGCGCACGCGATTTGGGACCTCAGACCGCCGCCTCGTCCGCGAGGGGGAGCCGGCGGGGGGCGTCGAATGTCTGCCCGGTCGGCCAACGCTCCCGCGACTTGGCCGCGAGCTTGCTCATCAGCGCGATGGCCGCCGGATCCTCGGAGCCGGGTCGCCACTCGAAGACGCCGTCCGCGGCGGCGCGATCCCAGACGTCGCGGCCCTTGTCCGTGCGAATGATCGTGAGCGTCCACCCGTCGCTCTGCCCGAGGCCGCCGAAGGAGATGTCGGCGTGCTCGGCGGCGAAGTCCGGGCAGTGCAGACAGCCGGGGCGCGTGAACTCGTGCGCCTGCTTCAACGAGTAGGTGATCTCCTCGCCGTCCTTCGTGTAGAAGAGGAGCTTGCCCTTGATGTTGACCCGCACCAGATCCTCGAGCCGCAGCCCCAGCCGGTTCTGCGCGATCTCGACCATCAGGCCGTCGTACGAGAAGCTCTTCGAGCACAGCAGGCCGAACGTCCACGCGATCTTGCGCGCCCATTTGTTCACGCGGCGCGCGGCCATCGACCCCGTGACGCTCGCCTGGCACGACATCCCGACGAGCGCGAGCTTCGACAGCCCCATCTCGGCCGCCTTCGTGAGCGCGAGCGGGTTCGCCGAGTACGTGTAGCGGGAGCCCGCGGTCTCGAGCACGCCGCGCTCGTCCGTCACGACCGTCGGTTCGGCGTCCCACGGTCGATCCTCGGACAGCTTCGAGGTCAGGGCGCCGTCGATCTCGCCGCTGCGGAGTCCCCAGATCAGCAAGGCCGACACGACGCCGCCGTCCTGTCCCTGCATCAGCGCCTCGGGCGAGCTGGCTCGGGCCAGGACGATGTCCTGATACTGGCCGATGACCTCCTCGGGCTTGCGGGTCTGCCCGAAGAGCTGGAGGTCGATCTCGCCCTCCCACTCGCGGAATCGAGGGCAGGCCCGCGTGCAGATGTCGCACCCGCGGTCGCCGTGCAGACAGACGTCCGGTCCGTCCTCCTGCAGCTGGACGGGCACGTCGTCCTCGTATCCGAGGACGTGGAAGGGACACGCCACGATGCAGGCCGTGCAGCCGGTGCAGAGCCCGGTCATGACGACCTCGTCGTGGAGGTCGCGCCACTGCGTCTTGTCAGCGGTGGAGGCCATGCGAGCGGCAGTATAGGCGCCGCTGCGCTCGAGCCCGGTGGGCACGAGGACGGACTCGCGCGAGCCGATCGTCCTGGTCGCCCGTACTACGGGGGGCTGCCGGTGGCCGCGGGCGAGGCGGAGTCGCGCTCGGCTAGGCTGCGCGAGATCCCGACGAGACGAGGAGGGCGAGGTGCGTTCAACGAGATGGATGCCCGTGCTTGCGGGGCTGTTCGTAGTCGCGATGGCGCTGGCGGCCTGCGGCGGGGACGACGGCGGAAGCGGCACGACCGGAAGCACGACGGGCACGACCGGAGGCACCACCGGCACGACTGGCGGCGGCGGAGGTACCGCGATCACGATCCAGGGATTCGCTTTCGACCCGTCGACGCTCCAGGTGTCGGGAGAGACAGCGCTGACGATCACGAACAACGACGACGTGACGCACACGTTCACGCTCGACGACGGCAGCGTCGACCAGGAGGTTCCGGCGGGCGAGTCGATCGAGGTCACCGTGAACGTCTCGGAGACGACCGGCTTCCACTGCAAGATCCACACGTCGATGACCGGGACCCTTGAGGTGGTCTGACCGGGCCGGACCGCGAGACGAAACTCAGATCGAGAACGAGTCGCCGCAGGCGCACTCGTGGGTGGCTCGCGGGTTCACCATCCTGAGCCCGCCGCCGAGCAACGCGCCGTTGAACTCGAGGGTCGATCCCTGGACGATCGGCACGCTCGTCGGGTCGACGAGCACGCGGACCCCTTCGGCAGCGGGGATGATCTGGTCGCCCTCGGCCGCCGCGTCGAAGGAGAGCTCGTAGGAGAAGCCGGAGCACCCGCCCGCGACGACCCGAACGCGCAGGACCGGCTCGGAACCCTCCCGCTCGGCGAGCTGGCGGATCTTGTGGGCGGCGCCGTCCGTGACCTCGATGGCGGTGGCCGTTCGCTCCATGTCCGCAAGGATAACCCCGGGATCCGCTTCAGCCTTCCCCGAGCCGCCCCGCGAGCTCCTCGAAGGCGCCCTTGACCGATTCGGAGAGCGTCGGGTAGGCGTGGATCGCGGCCCCGACGACGCCGGCCGGCGTCCGCCCCGCCATCGCCGCGACAACCTCGTGGATCATCGCGCCCGCCTCCTCGCCGACGATGTGCCCGCCGAGCACCTCTCCCGTGTCCGCGTCGGCGACGAGCTTGACCAGCCCGAACGTCCGGCCGTCGATGTGCGAGCGCTCGTTGTCCTCGATCGGCACGACCGCGGTTCGGACCTCCCGTCCGCCCTCGCGCGCCTGCCGCTCGGTCAGGCCCACGCTCGCCACCTCGGGGTCGCAGAAGGTGACCCGGGGCACGACGCGGTAGTCGCGGGGACGAGGCCGCCCCAGGACGTCGTCGACCACGAGCCCGGCCTCGTAGCTCCCGACATGGGTGAACAACAGCTCCCCGGTCGCGTCGCCGGCCGCCCAGACGCCCTCGGAGGTGGTGCGGAGCGTGTCGGTGAGGATCGGTCGTCCGCGCTCGTCGAGCTCGACGCCGGCGGCGGCGAGGTCGTGGCCGTCGAAGACGGGCCGGCGTCCGGTCGCGACCAGGACCTCGTCCGCCTCGAGCGTCTGGCCGCCCGCGATCGACAGGGACCATCTCGAGCCGTCGTGCGCCGCCCGTTCCACGGTCGTTCCCGGGAGCAGCCGGATGCCCTCCGCCCCCAGGGCCGCCGCCGCCGCGGTCGCCGCCGCCTCGTCCTCGTTCGGCAGGATCTGCGGCAGCACCTCGATCGCCGTCACCCTCGACCCGAATCGCGCGTAGATCTGCGCGAACTCGATCCCGATCGCCCCGGTACCGATGACCGCGAGCGTGTCCGGGGGGCGATCTGGCTTCCAGATCGCCTCGCGATTGGTCCAGTGGGGGCCCTCGGCGAGGCCGGGGATCGGTGGCACGCTCGCCTCGGTGCCCGTGGCGAGGACGACCCGCTCCGCCGCGATCTGCGTCCCGTCGGCCAACTCGATCCTGCGGTGGCCGACCAGACGCGCCTCCTGCAGGTAGACGGTGATCCCGGCCCGCTCGAATGGGGCCCCGCCCTCGCCCGACTGGCTCTCGACCAGCTCGCGCGCGCGCCGCTGGACCGCCGAGAAGTCGACCTCCACCGTCGGGATCCGCAGGCCGAACCGGTCGGCGTCCCGGGAGCGCTGGGCGAGCTTGGCGCTTGCCAGCATCACCTTCGTGGGGACGCAGCCGTAGTGGTTGCACTCGCCGCCGAGCCGGTCGCGCTCGGCGATCGCGACGCGCAGTCCCGAGCCCCGGCCGAGCGCAAACGCGACCTCCGAACCCGTTCCGCCGCCGCCGATGACGAAGACGTCGAATCGCTCCGTCACGACCCCCCGAGGAAGTCGACGAAGGCTCGCGCGTACGCGCGCGCCGCGGTGACGAGCTCCGCGAGCTCGACCGATTCGTTCGCGGTGTGGGCGACCGTGAGCGAGCCCGGGCCCAGGATCACGGTGGGGATCCTCGCCTCGTTGAGGTAGAAGCGCGCGTCGGTGATCCCGGTGAAGCCGTGGTCGGCGGGAACGGCGCCCGTCTCCGCGCGAACGGCCTGGCGGCAGATCCGCGCGATCGGGCTGTCGCGATCGGCCTCGGCCGCGTCGGTCCACTCGCGGATGCGGAACTCCAGCTCGGTCTCCGGATGCTCGGCCGCGATGTCGGCCGCCAGTCGCTCGAAGGGCTCGAGCACGTCCGCGGGCGAGGTCTCGCCCGGGACGATGCGACGATCGATGTCCAGCTCGCAGCGATCCGGGACGACGTTCGGGGCGTTGCCGCCGGACACGATCGCGGCGTTGACGGTCGGCCGGCCGACGAGCGCGTGCTCGCGATCCGGCAGGACCTCGTGAAGTCGCAGGAGCAGCCGGGCCATCGACGTGATCGCGTTCACCCCGAGGTGCGGGGTCGAGCCGTGCGCCGACCGGCCGTGGGCGACCGCGGTGATCCAGGCGCCGCCGCGCTCGGCGAGCCCGAGGCGGAGCTCGGTGGGCTCGCCGACGATGCACGCGTCCTGATCGAGCAGCCCTCGCTCCCAGAGCACCCGCGTGCCGTGGACGCCCGCCAGCTCTTCGTCGGCGGCGAGGTGGAGCTCGAGCGTGCCGCCGAGCCCGATGCGCGCCCGGCGGATCGCGGCGACGGCGGCGATCGCGCTCGCGATGGCGCCCTTCATGTCGGCGGCGCCCCGTCCGACGAGCCGCCCATCCACGAGCTCGGCGTCGAACGGCGGATGGTTCCAGCTCGACGGATCCCCGGCCGGGACCACGTCAAGGTGGCCGTTCCACGCGAGCTTCGGCCGAGCCTCGTCGCCGGTCCGAGCGACGACGCTTGGACGCCCCGCCTCGTCCCGGATCGTCCGAGGGTCCGCGTCGAGATCGGCCAGGAGCTCGACGGCGACCTCCGCCACCAGGTCCTCGGTCCCGCCGGGGTTCTCGCTGGGAGCGCGGATCAAGGCTCGAGCGAATCGGAGGACCTCGTCGGCGTCGACGGCTTCGGCGGCCGCCCTGGCCGGCTCCTCGGAGGTCGCCGCGCGGTCGGCGGCCGCCCGGGCCGCCTCCTCTACCATGGCCGAGGAATGTACTCGACCGATCTGTTCGAGCGACTCGGCGCGGCGCTGGACCCCGATCCGCGGCATCGACCGCCTCCCGGCGACCGCCTCGCCGGCGTGCTGGTGCCGGTCATCGGGGGCGCGTCCCTGGTCTTCACGAGGCGGAGCGAGGCCCTCCCGCGCCATCCCGGCGAGATCTCCTTTCCGGGCGGGATCCATCAGGACGAGGACGCGACCATGGCCGACACCGCGCTGCGCGAGACCGAGGAAGAGCTCGGCATCGTTCCCGCCGACGTCGAGATCCTCGGCGCGCTGCCCCCGGTGCACACGTTCGTGTCGGGCATCCTGATCGTGCCGTTCGTCGGGACCCTCGCGGATCGACCGGCGATGCGGCCCAACCGAGACGAGATCGCCGAGGTGCTCGAGTACCCGCTCGACGCGCTCGCGGCCGCCGAGACCGAGGTCGAGTGGACGCGCGAGGGCGGGGTGTATCGCGGGTACGCGTACGACATGGGCTCACACACCATCTGGGGTGCTACGGCGAAGATCCTGCACAGCCTGCTCGACCTCGTGGGCGGGAGGAGCGCGTGAGCGCGTCCGAGACCGGCCCCGCCGGGCCCACCGACGCCGAGCTTCGATCGATCCTGGGGGACGCCCGAACGATCGCGGTGGTCGGCCTCTCGAGCAAACCCTGGCGCCACTCGCACGAGGTGGCCGAGTTCCTCCAGGGCAAGGGGTACCGGATCGTCCCGGTGAACCCCGGGGAGGCGGAGGTCCTCGGTGAACCCGCCTTCCCGTCGCTCCCGGACGTCCCCGCCGACGTGGACATCGACGTCGTGAACGTGTTTCGCCGGGCCGAGGAGACGCCCCCGATCGCCGCGCAGGCCGTCGCTCGGGGAGCGAGGGTGCTCTGGCTTCAGGACGGCATCGTGAACGACGAGGCTCGGCGCATCGCCGAAGAGGGCGGCCTCACCGTGGTCATGGGCGTCTGCATCAAGCGCACCACCAATCGATTGCGAGAACCACAGGGGGAGGCCTAGGGATGCCGAAGTGGGAGTACTTCGTCGCGCCGCTGCTCGAGCACAATCCGGGCGAGATCCTGAACACGTTCGGCGAGGACGGTTGGGAGCTCGTCGCCGTCGCGCAGATCACCAACCCGATGGGCGGGCAATCGCTCGTCGCCTACCTCAAGCGTCCGAAGGCCTAGCGCCGCGTCGCTCGGGATCGCAGCCACAGGAACCCGCCGCCGATCGCCACGAGCACGATGATCCCGGCCCCGGAGCCGAGCGGGTTGGCCGCGTCGTCGGCGGCGGGCGAGGAGCTCACGGAGACCGGATCGGTCGGTCGCGGGCGCGAGGGGGTGGCCGACGGAGCCCCGTAGCCGAGCGATGACCCGATCCCCAGGTTGCCCCGGGCGGTCGGCGGTGACGGATCAGCGGCGAGGCGATCGTGGCCGCGCGCCGTCATCGCGCCACCGAACACGATGACGATGACGACAAGGGCCGCGGTCGCTCGCGCCATCACGCGCCGAGTGTATGCACGAGGCGGCGAAACGATGGTGGCATAGGCTCCGCGGATGTTCCGGATCGACCACGTCGTGTACGCGGTGCGGGACCTCGACGAGGCCGCCGAGCGGTTTCGGCGCGCGTTCGGCCTGGACTCGGTGGCCGGCGGACGCCATCCGGGGTGGGGGACCGCCAACCGGATCGTTCCCCTCGGCGACGCCTACATCGAGCTGATCGCGGTCGTCGACCCGTCGGAGGCCGAGGCATCCGGGTTCGGCCGCTCGATCCTCGAGGGTGCGAGGGCCGGCGATGCATGGTTCACGCTGGCGGTCTCGACGGACGAGCTGGACGAGACGGCGGCGCGTCTCGGACTCGAGGTCGTGCCCGGCCGACGCGAACGCCCCGATGGCTCGCAGATCCGGTGGCGGAGCGCGGGCCTCGAGGACCCTCGCCGGGAGCCGTGGATGCCGTTCTTCCTCGAGTGGGACGTCCCCGCCGAGCTGCATCCGGGCCGGGCACGGGCCGGGCACGGGCTCCGCGTGGACGGGATCGCCCGCGTCGACCTCGGCGGCGAGGAGGCTCGGCTCCGAGCGTGGTGCGGCGACCGGCCGCTGCCGATCCGCGTGGCCGAGGGTCCGCCGGGGATCCACGCCGTCGCGCTCGCGACGGCGGAAGGCGAGCTCGTCCTCGTCTGAGGGGGCCGCCCCGGGGTCAGTCCTCGAGGGCCTGCTCGAGGTCCGCCACGAGGTCCTCGGGATGCTCGATCCCGACCGAGAGCCGGATCAGCGTGTCCGGCACCTCCACGGGCGAGCCCGCGACGCTCGCGTGGGTCATCGGAGCCGGGACCTCGATCAGCGACTCCACGGCCCCGAGCGACTCCGCGAGGCAAAAGATCCTCGTGCGTTCCACGATTCGGATCGCCTCCGCGGCCGAGCTCACCTCGAAGCTCACCATCCCCCCGAATCGCCGCATCTGCCGCGCCGCGACGTCGTGGCCGGGATGGGTCCGAAGACCCGGGTAGTGCACCTTCGTCACCTTGGGGTGCGCCGCGAGGTACGCGGCGATCCGCTCGGCACCCGTGCAATGCGCCTCCATCCGCACCGCGAGCGTCTTCACGCCGCGGAGCGCCAGGAAGCAGTCCATCGGCCCGGGCACCGCGCCGACGGCGTTCTGGAGGAACGCGAGGCGTTCGGCGAGGTCGTCCTCGTTCGTGGCGATCGCCCCGCCGACGAGATCCGAGTGCCCGCCGAGGTACTTCGTCACCGAGTGCACGACGACGTCGGCGCCGAGCTCCAGCGGACGCTGGAGGTAGGGCGTCGCGAAGGTGTTGTCGACGACGCAGCGCGCGCCCACCTCGTGGGCGACGGCGGCCACGCGCTCGACGTCGATCACCTTCAGGAACGGGTTCGTGGGGGTCTCGAGCCACACGATCGCCGTCTCGTCGCGCAGCGACGAGCGGAGCCGCGCCTCGTCGGCCAGGTCGACGGTGTCGAAGGTGAGCCCCCACTCCTTCATCACGCGGGCGAGGAGGCGATACGTTCCGCCGTACACGTCGTCGCCGAGCACGACGTGATCGCCGGGTCTCAGCGTGAGCAGCAACGTCGTCGTCGCGCCGAGCCCGCTCGAGAACGACAGGGCGCGCCTCGCGCCCTCGAGCGACGCGAGAACCTGCTGGAGCGCCTCGCGCGTGGGGTTGCCCCCGCGGGCGTAGTCGTAGGCCTTCGGCTTGGCGACCGCCGGCTGCGCGTACGTGGACGTCTGGTAGATCGGAACGCTCACCGCCCCGTACTCGGCGTCCGGCTCCTGCCCGACGTGGATCGCGCGCGTCTCGAACCGAGGTTCGCTCAACGTCTCATCTCCGCATCTCGGTGGGCAGCGCCCATCCGCGCCGCTCCAGCTCCTCGACGGCCTCCTGCCCCGAGCGCGCGAGCGCCCAGAGCGCCGACTTCCGCTTCGCGTCGTGTCCCGGCGCGAACTCGCGAGCGGTCATCGCCTCGCACGAGGGAACCCCGCACGCGCAGGCGGACATGCCCGGGAGCGCCGACTGATCGTCGCGGCGCACCGGAGTCGGCCCGCGCCGGTACGGGTGCCCCGGCAGTGCGACCGCCGGAACCACGATCTGCCCCTCCCGCGGGTCGCCCGGCGCGCTGAAGCGGCGCTCGAGCGCGTACGAACCGGTCAGGGCCGCGAGGGCGGCGTCGACCTGGTCGGTCGACCGCAGCGCGGTGGCGTCGACTCCCTGGGCCCGAAGCACGAGGCGGCGCCAGGCGTGCGAGGGGATCCCCTTGGGAGGCAGGCATCCGGCGAGGACGACGGCGCTGGCGTGAGGGAAGACCTCGATCGCCGTCCCCTTCACCGAGCCGCCCCGATAGCGCGGGAAGGAGGCCTCGATCGCGCGGAACGCCGCGAAGCCCACGGTCATCCACTCGTAGAAGGGATGCTCCGCCATCCGCTCGTCCGAAGGCGTGTTGAAGGATTGGATCCCGAACCAGCGAAGCTCCCGCTCGGTCCGGCGGGAGCGACCGGTCGACGCCCACGCCGGGGGCGAGTCGATCGCGACCACGTCGGGCCCGAGGTCCCCGACCAGGCGCGCGAGCTCGTCCACCCGCACCCGGCGAGCGGTGTCGAGCACGGCGCGATCCTCGAGCAGGACGAGGTCGAGCCCCTTGCGAACCCCGACGTCGATCCCGAGGGCGCGCACGGATCGCTCAGGAGCGCTGCCGATGGGCGAGGAACTCGAGCAGATCGCTCTTCGTCAGGACGCCGAGCGCCTGACCGGCCTTGACGACGAGGACCGCCGGTCCGTGTTGGAGCGTCTCGAAGGCCACCTCGATCGGCTCGTCGAACTCGACCATCGTGATCGGCGGACCCATCACCTCGGCGACGTCGGCCTGGAGCGCGTCCGGGTCGCGGAAGATCCGGTCGAGCAGCGCGTTCTCGAGCACCCCGCCGACGAACTGCGCGACGTCCAGCGAGGCCTCGCGGACCACCGGCGCCTGCGAGATCGAGTACTCCTGGAGCACGTCGATCGCCTGCCGCACCTTGTCGTGGGCGTTCACCGTCACGAGCGGCGGGACCTCGCCGTGCTTGCCCTGGAGGACCTCCTCCACGCGGACGATCTCCGGGCGGTCGGTGAGCCCGTACTGGAGGAGCCAGGTGTCGGAGTAGAGCTTGGACAGGTAGTTGCGGCCGGTGTCGGGCAGGATCACCACCACGACGTCGTCGGGTCCGAGCTCGCGGGCGACCTCGACCGCCGCGACGACCGCGGTGCCGGAGGAGCCGCCCACCAGGATCCCTTCCTCGCGCGTGATCCGGCGGGCCATGCGGAAGGCCTCGCGATCGGGGACACGGACGTAGCGGTCGACGAGCGCCGGGTCGAACGTCTGGGGCCAGAAGTCCTCCCCGATCCCCTCGGTGAGGTACGGGTGCACGTCGCCGGAGTAGATCGAGCCCTCGGGATCGGCGCCGACGACCAGGACGCCCGGGTTCTGCGCCTTCAGGTATCGCGCAACGCCGGTGATCGTGCCGCCCGTCCCCACCCCGGCGACGAACGCCGTGATCCTCCCGTCGGTCTGTCGCCAGATCTCGGGCCCGGTCGTGGCCTCGTGCGCGTCGGGGTTGCCCGGGTTGCGGTACTGGTTCGGTTGGAACGCGCCCGGAATCTCCTCCGTGAGGCGGTCCGCCACGCGGTAGTAGGACTCGGGGGACTCCGGCGGCACCGCCGTCGGCGTGATCACGACCTCGGCCCCATACGCGCGAAGGAGCGAGATCTTCTCCTGGCTCATCTTGTCCGGCATCACGAAGATGCACTTGTAGCCGCGGATCGCCGCGGCGATCGCGAGGCCGTGCCCGGTGTTGCCGGAGGTGGGCTCGACGATCGTGCCTCCCGGCCGCAGGAGCCCGGCGCCCTCGGCGGCCTCGATCATGCGCAGGCCGATCCGGTCCTTCACGCTCCCACCGGGGTTCAGCATCTCGAGCTTGGCGAGGACGGCCGCGGGGGCTCCGCGGGCCACCTTGGCGAGCCGCACCAGGGGCGTGTCGCCGACCGCGTCCAGGAACGAGTCGAGCACTTCCATGCGCGCCGCCCTCCGTGTGTCCGCCTCGAGCCCGGTCCCCCGAACGGCTCACATGGTGCCACGAACGCGCGGCCGAGGTCGCCCGGGCGGGCCCGATCCGGCCGGGGCCGTGCTCGGGCGGGCGAGGCGCCCCCGAGCGGCCTCCCCGGAACCGCTTCACCAGGCGGGGTTTTCTGCCGATTCCTCCCCGGATAGGGGGTGGAGCACGTGTCGGTCGAGGAAGTGGAGGGACGGACCCTTCCGGGGGTCGGCACGGTGCTGGTCGTCGACGACGACCCCTTCATCGCCCGTCTCCTCGAGATCGAGCTGAAGGCCGCCGGGTACGAGGTCCGCGTGGCGAACGACGGGCGGCAGGCGCTCGAGATGGCGCGCGAGCGGTGCCCCGAGCTCGTCCTGGCCGACGTGATGATGCCGAACATGGACGGCTTCGAGCTCACGCGCCAGCTCCGTCAGGACAGCCGCACGGCCTCGGTCAGCGTGATCATGCTCACCGCCCGAGGCCTGTCGGCGGACAAGCTCGAGGGGTTCTCGGTCGGCGCGGACGACTACATCGTGAAGCCGTTCGACACGCCGGAGCTCCTCGCGCGGATCCGGGGGGTGCTGCGACGCGCCAAGGAGATGCGGCAGCAGTCGCCGCTGACCGGTCTGCCCGGCAACGTGCGGATCGAGGAGGAGATCGAGAGTCGGGTGCGCTCCGGGGTGAGCTTCGCCGTCTTGTACATCGACCTCGACCACTTCAAGGCCTTCAACGACCACTACGGCTTCATGCGCGGCGACGAGGTGATCCAGTTCACCGCCGGGTTGATCCAGGAGATCACCCGCGAGGCGGCGGGTCCGGGCGCCTTCGTCGGCCACGTCGGCGGCGACGACTTCGTCGTGGTCTGTGACGCGGACGACGGCGAGGCGTTGGCCGACCTCATCGTCTCGCGATTCGACGGCGCCGTCCCGGCCCAATACGATCCCGAGGACCGCCGGCGCGGTGCCATCGTCCTGGTGAGCCGGCGCGGCGAGGAGCAGCGGTTCCCGTTCCTGTCCGTCTCGATCGGCATCGCCTCGACGTCGAAGCGGACGTTCCGTCACTACGCCGAGGCGGTCGCCATCGCGACCGAGATGAAGGCGTTCACGAAGACGACCGTCGGATCCTCCTGGGCGGTCGACCGCAGGGCCCTGTAGGCCTCCCTCCTCGGAGGGCGAGCTCCCGGCGGCCTATCATCGGCTCGGAGGTGAGCGGCGTGAGCGTTCGCGAGATCCGGGCTCCTCGAGGCAACGAGCTCTCGTGCAAGGGCTGGCCGCAGGAGGCCGCCCTGCGGATGCTCATGAACAACCTCGACCCCGACGTCGCCGAGCGACCGCAGGACCTCGTCGTCTACGGCGGGACCGGCCGCGCCGCGAGATCGTGGGAGGCCTTCGACGCGATCGTTCGAGCGCTGCGCGACCTCGAGGGCGACGAGACGCTCCTCGTGCAGTCGGGCAAACCCGTGGCGATCTTCCGAACGCATCGCGGGGCTCCTCGGGTGCTGATCTGCAACGCGATGCTGGTCCCGAAGTGGGCCGACTGGGACACGTTCCGCGAGCTCGAGCACGCCGGCCTCACCATGTACGGCCAGATGACGGCCGGCTCGTGGATCTACATCGGGACCCAGGGGATCCTCCAGGGCACGTTCGAGACCTTCGCCGAGGCGGCGCAGCAGCGCCTCGGCGGGTCGTTGAGGGGGACCGTGACGCTCACGGGAGGGCTCGGCGGGATGGGCGGGGCGCAGCCGCTCGCCGTGACGATGAACGATGGGGTCGCGCTCTGCGTCGAGGTCGACCCGTCGCGCATCGAGCGGCGGATCAAGACCCGCTACCTCGACCGCGAGACCGACGATCTCGACCGGGCGGTGGTGTGGGCCGAGGACGCGAAGGGCGCGGGGGAGGCGGTCTCGATCGGGCTCGTGGGCAACTGCGCCGAGGTGTTGCCGGAGCTGCTCCGTCGAGGGTTCCGACCGGATCTGGTCACCGACCAGACGAGCGCCCACGATCCCCTCGGCGGGTACCTGCCGGCCGGGCTCTCGCTGGACGAGGCGGCCGCGCTCCGGGCGTCGGATCCCGTGACGTACCAGCGCCGGGCGCACGACTCGATGGCCAGGCACGTCGAGGCGATGGTCGGGTTCCTGGACGCCGGCGCCGTGGTGTTCGACTACGGGAACAACCTCCGGGCGGGGGCGCGGATCGGGGGGTTCGAGCGCGCGTACGCCTACCCGGGGTTCGTGCCCGCGTTCGTCCGGCCGATGTTCTGCGAGGGCAAGGGCCCCTTCCGCTGGGCGGCGCTCTCGGGTGATGCGGAGGACATCGACAAGACCGATCGCGCGGTCGCCGACCTGTTCCCCGAGAACGAGCGGCTTCAGCGGTGGCTCTCGATGGCGCGGGAGCGGGTCGCCTACCAGGGGCTCCCCGCGCGGATCTGCTGGCTCGGCTACGGCGAACGGGCGAGGGCCGGGCTGCGGTTCAACGAGATGGTGGCGAGCGGGGAGGTCTCGGCCCCGATCGTGATCGGGCGCGACCACCTGGACTCGGGCAGCGTCGCCAGCCCGTATCGCGAGACCGAGGCGATGAAGGACGGCTCGGACGCGATCGCCGACTGGCCGATCCTGAACGCGCTCGTGAACACCGCCGCCGGCGCGCACTGGGTGAGCGTGCATCACGGCGGGGGCGTCGGCATCGGGTACTCGATCCACGCGGGCATGGTCGTCGTCGCGGACGGCACCGAGGAGGTTGCTGGCCGGCTCGAGCGGGTGCTGACCTCGGACCCCGGGATGGGTGTGGTTCGCCACGCGGACGCCGGCTACGACGAGGCGCTTGCCGTCGCGAGGGAGCGGGGGGTTCGCCTGCCGTGGCTCGAGTGAGCCACTAGGGGCGGCCGCCGTTGCCGCTCGCGCGGTCGGCGGCCTCCGTCGAGGCATAGCTCGGATCCGTTCGATAGACGAGGTAGTCGACCGCGGCCCAGATTCCCTTGGACGACGGCCAGCACAGGAGCGGAACGACGACCACGAGGGCGATGGAGGCGATCGTGAGCTGGGCGACGTGGACGTCGGGCAGATCGAGCACCAGCCAGACGATCAGCAGCACGAGCCACACGAGGGCCGTCGCCACGTAGTTGACGGTCATCGCGCCGAGGAAGCCGCCCTCCTCGCGTTCGAGTCGCAGGCCGCAGCGCGGGCATCGCGCCCGGATCCGGAACCAGCTCTCGAAGAGGCCGCCGCCGCCGCACCGGGGGCAGCGGCGTCGTGCGCCTCGAACGAGGGCCGTGAATCCGCCGGGCCGCGCGGCTGGTCGACCCGGGTTCGCTGGCGCGGGACGATCGAGATCGTCGAACGGACCGCCCATCCGCGCCACCGTACCCGTTTGCCGGGCGGTGGGACGGACCGTAGCCTTCGGCCGTGCCGGTCCGCGTGGGGGAGCCGCTTTCGCTGCACGACGTCGTCGCCGTCGCCCGCGGCGAGACCGTCGAGCTGCCGGCGTCGGCGGCCGACCGGATGCGTTCGGCTCGCGAGGTCATCGAGGCGGCCGTCGTGTCGAACGCGACCGTCTACGGCGTCACCACCGGATTCGGCAGCCTCGCGAACGTCCGCATCGAGCCGGCGCAGGCCGACGCCCTGCAGGAGGGGATCGTGCGGTCGCACGCCACCGCGGTGGGTCGGCCGCTGTCCCGTGAGGAGGCGCGCGCGATGCTCCTGCTGCGGGCGCACGTGCTCGCGCTCGGGCACTCGGGCGTCCGCGTGCAGATCGTCGAGCGGATGGTCGAGATGCTGAACCGCGATCTCGTTCCGATCGTCCCGGAGCAGGGTTCGCTCGGAGCCTCGGGCGACCTCGCGCCGCTCGCGAACCTCTCGCTCCCGTTGATCGGCCGGGGCGAGGTGCTCGAGGGCGACCGGCCGGTCCCGGCCTCCGAGGCGCTCGAGCGCGCCGGCCTCGCGCCGATCCGTCTCAAGGCCAAGGAGGGGCTCGCGCTGGTGAACGGCACGCAGGGGATGCTCGCCGTCGGCACGCTGGCGGCGGATCGAGCGTGGCGCCTCTGCCGCACCTCGGACGTCGTGGCGGCGATGAGCGTCGAGGGTGCGCTCGGCTCCGACCGCGTGTTCGACGAACGCCTGATCGCGCTTCGGCCGCACCCCGGCGTCGTCGCGTCCGCGTCCAACCTGCGCCGCCTCCTCGGGGGCAGCGGGATCGTCTCCTCGCACCGCGAGAGTCCCCACCTCGTTCAGGACGCCTACTCGCTGCGGTGCGCCCCGCAGGTCAACGGCGCCACGCGCGAGGCGCTCCGTTTCGCCGCCTCGGTGCTCGAGGTCGAGACCAACTCGGTGTCGGACAACCCGATCGTGCTGCCGGACACGGGTGAGGTGCTCTCCGGCGGGAACTTCCACGGGCAACCGGTCGCCGTCGCGCTCGACGCGCTCGCGGCCGCGGTCGTCGCGCTCGCGAGCATCGCCGAGCGGCGGCTCTACCGCCTGCTCGATCCCGTGCGGAACAACGGACTGCCGGCGTTCCTGGTCGAGCAGAGCGGACTGAACTCGGGATTCATGCTCGCCCAGTACACGGCCGCGTCGCTCGTGTCGGAGTGCAAGACGCTCGCGCACCCCGCGTCGGTGGACTCGATCGGCTCCTCCGCCGGCCAGGAGGACCACGTCAGCATGGGGATGACGGCGGCGCGCCACGCCCGCGACGTCGTGAGCAACGCCGAGGTCGTCGTCGCCCTCGAGGCGCTGGTCGCGGCCCAGGCCCTGGACCTTCGGGCCCCGCTCGAGCCGGCGGCGGGGACGCGCGCCGCCCTCCAGCGGATCCGATCCCGCGTCCCGTTCCTGGAGGCCGACCGCGAGCTCGGGCCGGACATCGCCGCCGTCACGGGTCTGGTTCGGGGCGGGGAGCTCCTCGAGGCCGCGGAGGGAGCGGTGGGCGCGCTCGACTGAGCGCTCAGTGGTAGACGGCCACCCGCGTGCCGTAGTCGGCGAGACCGAAGACCCAGATCGCGTTCCAGTACGGAATCCGCACGCAGCCATGACTCGCGGCGTACGTGGGCACCTCGGTCCAGCCGTGAAGCGCCCGGTTCCCGTCGAAGTAGCTCGGGTAGTAGAGGTGGTTCGGGCTGAACCCGGCGATCTTGCGCGTCACCTGGAACAGGCCGTCGCGCGTCGGCGTGCTGGGTTTGCCCGTCGAGACGTGCAGGATGTTGGTGACCTCGCCGTCCTCGACCGTGTAGAGCACCTGGCGGGTCTGGTCGATCTCGAAGTGGAACTCGTTCCAATCCTCTCGCGGCCTCGGCGTCTTCGGGTCGGCGAGCGCCCGCCAGGTCGCCGGCCCCACGGAGCCGATGCGGGGCATCCCCTGGACCTTGTGGAACGCGACGATCGCGTCGGCCGTTCGGAAGTCGTACGCACCGTCCTTCGCGCCTTCGAGCCGATAGTGAAGCTCGATCAGACGCTCCTCGAGCAGCTCCACGAACACGCCGCGAGATCCCGACTGCAGCCGCGGCAGCGGCGTCGCGTCGCCCTGGGTCGACCCGGCGTCCCGTAGAAGATCGGCGGAGGAAAACGAGGCGTGCGCGCGGAACGTCCCGGGTTCCATCACTCGAAAGGCCGTCTGGAAGCCGCCGCCGGAGCCCATCGCGACGCTGCGTTCGTGCACGACGCGGCCTCCTTCGGTCAGCCAGACGTCCACCTTCTCGCCGGCCCTCGCGGGCGAAACCGTCCCGCGAATCCTCACCCGGTCGAACAGGCGCACCGCGGTCGCCCGCACGGTGAGGGTCGCGCGGACCTCCACGATCACGGGCGGGCTCGCGGCCGTGCTCCACGCGGCGTGGTACGCCGTCGTCCCCTCGGGGTGCAGCTCGACCGAGAACGATCCGGCGGCGTTCGTCGTCGCCGACGCGAGGACCGCGTCGAGACCGTCGAGGATCTGGACCGCCTCGCCGCCGGCCGCCGGCGTGATCGCGCCCGAGAGCGTGACGGCGTCGCCGATCGTGAGCCGCGTGACCGAGGCCTCGAGCGTGACGCTCGACGAGGACGCCTGCGCGGGAACGGAGATCGGGAACAGGAGGACGACGAGCACGAGCGCGATCAGCGCGGGCATCTTCCTCACCGTCCCCCGACCCTCCTCCCGCCGACGTAGGTGTGCAGCACCGGGTGGTGGCCCGGCCGGTACGGCACCTGCCGGAAGGCGTCCCCGTCGAGGATCACGAGGTCGGCCCGCCGGCCGGGCGCAAGGGTACCGTGCGAAGCGTCGAGCCCGAGAACCCACGCCGGGTTGACGGTCGCCGCCGCGAGCGCCTCCAGCGGGGTCATGCCGTAGAGCGAGCACGCGACCGCGATGGCCTCGGGCATCGAGAGCGTCGGCGACGTTCCGGGGTTGAAGTCGGTGGCGATCGCGATCGCGGCGCCCGCGGCGAGCAGCGCTCGGGCGTCCGGGGGCGACGAGCGAAGGAACAGCGTGGACGTCGGCAGGAGCACCGCGGCGGTCCGGGGCGCGTCGCCGAGCGCCGAGATGCCCGCGGCCGAGACGTGGTTCAGGTGGTCCGCGCTCCGAGCGCCGAGCCCGACCGCCGCTTCGGCCGCTCGCGAGGGCCCCAGCTGGTCGGCGTGGCAACGCAGAGGGAGTCCGTGCGCGACCGCGGCCTCGGCGACCGCGCCCAGGTCCTCGAGCGAGAACGCGATGTCCTCCACGTAGACGTCGACGGCATCGGCGAGGCCCTCCGCCGCGGCCGCGGGGATGAGCTCGCGGCAGACGGCGTCGACCCACGCCGAGCGGTCCATGCCTCGCGGGATCGCGTGGCACGCGAGCAGGGTCACCGAGCACGTCTGGGGCGCCTCCTCGGCGAGCCGCCGCGCGAGGCGCGCCTGCCGAAGCTCGCCGGGCACCGACAGGCCGTAGCCGGTCTTGAGCTCGAGCGCCGTCGTCCCGTGGTCGGCCATCTCTTGCACGAGCGGCCGGCAGAACGCGAGGACCTCCTCGTCCGACGCCTCGGCGAGCTGCGACGCGCTTCGATAGATGCCGCCTTCGCCGTGGAGGTCTCGATACGTCGCCCCCGCCAGGCGAGCCTCGAACTCGTCGGCTCGCCATCCGGCGAACGGCAGATGCGTGTGGCAGTCGACGAACCCGGGTGCGATCGTGCAGCCCTCGAACCACTCGGGCTCGACGCCGTCGAGACCGTCGGCCGGTCCGACGTACGTGATCAGGTCCCCTTCCCACGCGACCGCGCTCGGGACGAGGGACTCGACCGGCCACCCGTGCCGACCACGAGCGAGGAAGGGGCCCTCGCCATCCGCGACCGCGGGCGTGGCGAGGTTCGAGGCGGCGACGGCGCCGCGCGCGAGATCGGGCACGCCGCAATCATCCAACGGCGGCGGCGGGGTGCCGCGCAACCTCGTCCGTAGACTGCCGGGGTGAGCGAGGGGGAGCCGGGGTTTCTCGACGTCCTGCGGCTCCCCGAGATCCGGGCCGCGATGCTCGGGACCTTCGTCATCATGCTCGGCTTCGGCATCGTCTCGCCGGTCCTGCCGAACTACGCGCGCTCCTTCGGCGTGGGGTACGACGCGGTCGGGTTCCTCATCTCGGCGTTCTCGTTCGCCCGGCTCGTATCCGACCCCTTCGTGGGGCGGTTCATCGATCGCTACGGCGAGCGGGCCATGACCACGCTGGGGGCGGTGGGCGTGGGCGTCTCGTCGATCGCCGCGGGGCTCGCGCCGACCTTCGGGCTCCTGGTCCTGTTCCGATCCGCCGGCGGGGTCGGTTCCGCACTGTTCTTCGCCGGGCTGCTCTCCTACCTGCTGCGGACGATCCCGCCGGAGCGCACGGGACGGGTGATGAGCGTCTACTACGGCTCGTTCAACGTGGGGTTCATCGCCGGCGGGCCGCTCGGCGGGCTCGTCGCCCGGTGGTTCGGCATCGCCAGCCCGCTGCACGTGTACGGGATCGCGTGCTTCGTGTCCGCGTGGCTGTTCTGGCGGACGATGCGGAATCCGGAACGCCGTGCCGACGAGGTCCGCTCCGGCGGCCTGCGGCGGTTGCCGTGGAGACGTCCGCTCGTCGCCGTGCTCGCGACCAACGGCGCCTACCTCTGGATCATCGGGGCCGTCTACTCCACGCTGATCCCCTTGTTCGGGCGCGAGGAGGTCGGGCTCACCCTCGGGGGCGTGGGGCTGGGCCTCGCGATCGCGACGGCGACGGAGCTCGTCTCCCTGTTCCCCGCGGGCAAGGCGACGGACCGGGGCCGCCGCGCGGTCCTGATCCCGTCGCTCGCCGCCTTCGGCGGGATCGCCGCCCTGTTCGGGTTCGCCGGAGGAACGGTGGCCTTCATGGGCGGGATGGCCGCGCTCGGCGTCGCGAGCGGGTTCGCGGGGGTGCCGCCGGCGCCGATGCTCTCGGACGTCACGCCGGAGGAGCTGAAGGGGTCGGCCGTCGCGGTCTTCCGATTCGTCGGCGACCTGGGGTTCGTCCTGGGGCCCCTCATCGCCGGGTGGACGGCCGACACCCTCGGCTTCGGCGCGGCGTTCGCGATCAGCTCCGTGCCGGTCTTCGTCGCCCTCGCGCTGGTGCTCTCGATCCACGAGACGTTGCCGACCCTGCCCAAGGGCGGGGAGGCCGCGGGTCTGTAGCGCATGCGGGTCGAGTCCGCCGCCGTCGTCCCCGTCGCTCGGGAGGTCCTGTGGGCCGCGCTCCTTCGGTGGGAGGACCAGGCCCGCTGGATGCGGGACGCGGTCTCGGTGCGAGTCCTGAGCTCGCACCGGGAGGGCGTCGGCGTGCGGATCGCGGTGAGGACGCGGGTGCTGGGGATGTCACTGTTCACCGAGCAGCTCGAGGTGACGTATTGGCAGCCGCCCCGTCGCCTCGTGTTGGCCCACCGGAGCTTCGTGCGCGGGGTCGGGACGTGGTCGCTCGGGCCAGAGGGCTCGGGCACGCGGCTGGTGTGGACGGAGGAGCTGGCCCTCGGGGTCCCGCTCCTCGGCGAGGCGGCGCTCGCGGCGTATCGGCCGTTCCTGCGGCACCTGATGCGGGGGGCCCTCGTGAACCTGCGCGCGTGCGTTCTCGACGAGGGCGGTAGCATCGCGTCGGCAGCGGGGGAGTCCGGCGATCCGGGCTGAGAGGCGGGCACGACGGCTCGCGACCCTTGGAACCTGATCCGGGTCATGCCGGCGGAGGGAGCGTTCGTGGCGGGCGTCGCCGAGCGGCTGAGGCGGGTCCTCGAGCGCGAGGCTCCCACCTGGGGAATCCGCCCGGTCCCTCCCGAGCTCCGAACCCTCACCGGCCTCGATCTGGCCGTGCTGTGGGGCGACCTGTCCGTCGGGCTTCTGGTGATGGTGACCGGCGCCCTCCTGGTCCCGGCGCTCGGGCTCGGCCGCGCGCTCCTGGCCGTCCTCGTGGGCAGCGGGCTGGGGTGCATCCCGCTCGCCCTCGTCGGCCTCGCGGGCGAACGGGAGCGGGTTCCCACGATGGTGCTCCTGCGTCCCGTGCTCGGCGCTCGCGGCTCGTTCCTCCCGTCGGCGCTCAACGTCGTGCAGCTGATCGGCTGGACCGCCGTCGAGTTCTGGGCCATGGGCGAGGTGGCCAACGTCGCGTCGACCACGCTCGTCGGACTCGACGCCCGGAACCTCTGGGTGGTGGTCGTCGCGATCGTCTGTACGGGACTGGCCATCGGGGGCCCGATCCTCGTCGTCCGGCGGTGGCTCGAGCGGTTCGGGATCTACGTGTTGGTCGGCACCGCGGTGTGGATCGGCGTCGAGGCGCTCGGCGCGGGCGACCTGGGCTCGATGTGGCGAGCGCCGGGGGAGGGCGGGCTACCGTTCTGGCTCGCGGTCGATCTCGTGGTCGTGATGCCCGTGTCCTGGCTTCCGCTCGCCGCGGACTACAACCGTTTCGCGAAGCCCGGCTCGCGGGCGGTCGCCGGCACCTACGTGGGCTTCCTGATCGGCAACGTCTGGTTCTACGCGCTCGGCGTGCTGCTCGCGCTCGGGGCCGGTGCGAGCGCGGACGCCGTCGGGATCGGGACCTCGATCGTTACCCTCGCCGGCGGCGGCGTCGTGCTCGTCGCGCTGCTCGTCGGAGAGAGTGACAACGCGTTCGCCGACATCTACTCCGCCGCCGTCTCGACGCAGAACGTTGCGCCCGAGGTCCCGCAGCCTCGCCTCGTCGTCGCCGTCGGGGTCACCGGGCTCGTCCTCGCGCTGGTGTTCACGATGGAGACCTACGCGTTGTTCCTGCTGCTGATCGGGTCGGTCTTCGTGCCGCTGTTCGGCGTCTTCGCGGCCGACTACTTCGTCCGGCATCGAGGGCACTACGGCGAGGAGGCGCTGTTCGCGCCCTCCGGCGTGCGTTGGCCGGCGTTCGTTCCGTGGATCGCGGGCTTCGTGGTGTACCACTGGTGCGTGCCGACGGGGCCGGCGGGCTGGCTGGACGCCGTCCGGAGCGTGCTCTCGGAGTGGCTCTCGCTGCCGTATCCGCTGTTCGGCTCTCGGCTCGGTGCGAGCCTGCCCAGCTTCGCCGTCGCGTTCGGGCTCGCGCTGCTGCTCCCCTCGCGGGACCGGGCTACTCCCCGTTGACGCCCCGCGTGGGCGGCGGGGGGGCCGCGACGAGCAGCACCACGGCGGGCTCGCCCGTCGCGTTCGTGATCGTGAGCTCGGACCCCGCGGGGACGAGCGCGGTCTCCCATTGCTCCCGGCGCTTTCGGCCGCGATCGACCTGCACCACGACCTGCCCCGTCACGACGACCACGAGCGCGTCGGAGTCGGGGTCGGTGAGCGGACCGAAACCCTGGTTTCGGTCCAGGCAGACGACCTCGGACCAGAGCCGGTCGGTCTCGAACAGGGCCGAGTGGCTCGGGCCGTCCTCGTCGAAGTGGACGAGCTCGCGGAGGTCTCGGGCCTGCACCCGGCGAAGCGTACCCGCGCGAGCGGCCGTCGCCCGCCGGAGGCCCCTTCGGTAGACTGCCCGATCGGCCGACGACGCAAGGAGTTCGCGTGCCCACCTTCACGTTCTCGAAGCAGTCTCCGCTCTCGACCCCGGCCGAGGTGCTGGTGCTCCCCATCTTCGAAGGGCTCGAGCCCGGTCCCGGCGTACGCGACGTTCGAGGGATCGATCTCCTCGGGCTCTACCGGGCCGCGGGCAACACCGGCAAGCGGGGCGAGAGCGTCCTGGTCCCCAACCTCGGCCTGGAGTGGTCGGCCGCGGCGATCCTTCTCGTCGGGGTCGGGCGGCGCGGCGATGCCGGGCCCGACGCCTGCCGGCGCGCGATCGGCCGGGTCGCCCCGCAGCTCGCGAAGCGCGCCCGCGTCGCCACGACGCTTCCGCAGATCGCCGGCCGGGCGTTCGAGGACGCCGTGCAGGCGACCGTGGAAGGGATCCTGCTCGGCTCGTACCGCTTCGACCGCTACAAGTCCAACGGCGTGCGCGGAGCCCTCGAGGAGGTCGTCGTCCTCGGCGGCCCTCGCGCCGACGTCCGCGGCGCGAAGGCGGCGATCCACCGAGGCCAGGTGGTCGCCGAGTCCCAGGCCTGGGCGCGCGACCTCGTGAACACGCCCGCGCTCGACCTGTCTCCCGCGCAGCTGGCGAAGGAGGCGCAGGCGATGGCCAAGCGGGTCGGCCTCACCTCCAAGGTGTGGAGTGAGGCGGAGCTGAAGCGCGGCGGGTTCGGCGGGATCGTGGGCGTCGGGCAGGGGAGCATGAACCCCCCGAGGCTGATCGAGCTCCGGTACGAGGCGGGCGGCAAGGAGGCGCCGATCGCGCTCACCGGCAAGGGCATCGCGTTCGACTCGGGCGGCCTGTCGATCAAGGACGCCACCGGGATGGAGCACATGAAGAGCGACATGGGCGGCGCCGCGTCGATCCTGGGTGCGATGCGGGCGATCGCGTTGTTGAAGCCCAAGGTCAACGTGATCGCCGCCATCCCGTCCTCGGAGAACATGCCGAGCGGGTCGGCCATCCGTCCGGGCGATGTGCTCCGCCATCGCAACGGCACGACCTCCGAGGTGTTGAACACCGACGCCGAGGGCCGGCTCGTCCTCGCCGACGCGCTCGCATACCTCGCGGAGCAGGGCCCGCGCGTGATCATCGACACCGCCACGCTGACGGGCGCGTGCATGGTGGCGCTCGGCGAGGAGGTCTGGGGGGCGATGGGCAACGACCGTTCGCTGATCCGCGACGTGCTCGCGGCCGGCGACGCGGCCGGCGAGCCCGGCTGGGAGCTCCCGATGTACGAGCCCTACCGCAGGCTGATCGACTCGGACGTGGCGGATATCAAGAACGTGGGCAAGCGCTATGGCGGCGCGATCACCGCCGCCATGTTCCTGCGCGAGTTCGTCGGCGACGTGCCCTGGGTCCACATGGACATCGCCGGACCCGCCTTCGCCGAGCGCGCCGGCGACTACTGGCAAAAGGGCGCGACGGGCGTCCCGGTTCGCACACTGGTCCGGTACGTGCTCTCGCAGGCCGACGCGCGTCGGCGGTGAGCTCGCCCACACCCGAGCTCGGCGCCGTCGTGGAAACCGGCCCGGTCCTCGCCGTGTTCGCTCATCCCGACGATGCGGAGATCGCGGCGGGCGGCACGCTCGCGAAGTGGGCGGCGGCGGGACGGGAGATCCACCTGCTCGTGCTCACCAACGGCGACCGCGGATCCCAGGATCGCGCGCTCGACCGGCGGGAGCTGGCGCGGGTCCGGGCCGGCGAGACGGCCGCCGGCGCGCGCGTCCTGGGGCTGGCGGGCGCGACGATCCTCGACGTGCACGACGGCGAGCTCGAGAACACGGCGGAGATCCGGGCCGAGGTGGTGCGCGCGATCCGGCGCGTGCGGCCGAGCACCGTCGTCTCGTGCGACCCGACCGCGTGGTTCTTCGAGGCAACCGAAGGTGCTACGAGCTACTACAACCACTCAGACCATCGCACGGCGGGCGCGATTGCCCTCGACGCCGCGTTTCCCGGGGCGGGAAATCCCCACTTCTTCTCGGATCACCTCGACGAGGGCCTCGACCCGCACGACGTCCAGAGGGTCTGGCTGGGGTGGACACTCGAGCCGAACCATCGTGAAGACATCACCGGCCACCTGGAGACGAAGATCGCCGCACTGGCCGAGCACGCGAGCCAACTCGCCGAAGGCATCCGTTTCTTCGAGGAGTTCCTGCAGGGCGATGCCCGGCAGGCGGGCGAGCGGATCGGCGTCGAGCACGCCGAGGAGTTCCGAATCCTCAACCTTGGCTGAACGCGCCGGGGCGCACGGGCGTCTCCACCTCGGTGGCGAGGTCGCACCCGATACGGCCTCGTACACCCCCAGCCATCCGGGATACGCCCAAGGTATCGCCCGGGCCTGGCGCTGCTGCAAGCGCGCCGGGGCGCGTGGACGTTCTCGAGAGAGGAGGCTCGGGAGCCTCTCCCGCTCCTAGGGCCTGGAGCCGGTCGCGAACGCGACCTCGCGAAAGTCGTTCAGGGGATCCGCGAATCGCTCGGCGAACACGGCCTTGGCCCGTGCGAGGAACGACGCGAACGCGGCCTCGCCGAGCATGGACCGCACGAACCGGCCGGTCGCCCACGTCGTGAGCCCCTCCACGTACTCGTCCAGGCCGTATTCGAACCGGTACCGCCGGATCTCGGTTCGGATCCGTCGAAAGCCGGCGTCCATCAGCGCCTCCTCCAGCGCCTCGCGGTCGCGGAATCGGTCGTGCCACGGAAGACGCTCGGCCATCGCGGGGTCGAGGATCTCGCGAGGTACGACGGACTCCACGAGCTCGCGCCACGTGCGTGACAGGTCGTCCAGCCCGTCGGCCCAGGCGGTGATCGCCATCCGCCCCCCGGGACGGAGCACCCGGCGCATCTCGTAGAGCGCCGTCTGATACTTCGTGAAGTGCGCGATGACGAAGTTCGCGATCACGGCGTCGAACGCGCCATCGCGAAAGGGGAGGTCAATGGCCTCCGCCGCCGCGGTCCGGATTCCCGCGCGGGCGTCGCGTCCCACCCGGAGCATGCCGAGCGACTCGTCGACCCCGATGGCGTCGGCCCCCACCGCGATCGCCGCCTCGGTTGCGACCCCGGTCCCCGAGCCGACGTCAAGGACGCGCGCGCCCGCCGATACCTCGGCGAGCGCCACGAGATCGGCCGCGGGCTCGGCGAGCCGTGGCGCGTGGACGCGCTCGTACGTCTCGGCGACGTCGTCGTAGGCGCGCCAGTCGTTCATCGGGCCCAGGGTACCGGCCGGCTGCGGTTTCGTCGGAGGCCGCGGTGGGCCCGGGTAGGCTTGTCGCTCATGGATGGGCACGGATGACCGGGCCGGCCGGGGTGACGGCGCTCGTCCTCGCGGAGATGGTCGCGGGCGGGCTGGTCCTCCTGTTCGTCTCGCCGCTGTGGGCAGAGGTCAAGCGCGGCTTCTTCACGCTGACCGGGTCGGTCCTGCTCGTCCTCTCCGCGGCCACGTGGGCCTCCGTCGCCGCCGGGCGGATCGAGGGCAGCCAGGCGGGCGCCTGGTGCCTCCGCCTCGCGATGGCGCTCACGATCGCCCTGCTGCTCGCGGTGGTCCTGTTGCTCGCCCGACGACCGGCGCCCGCGCGCATCTTGGGGTTCGTCGCGGTGGTGCTGTCCGCGGCGCTCCTCGTCGCGATGGCGGGCACCGCCGAGGGTCCGTGGCTCGTCGCGCTCCTTCAGCTGCTGGCGGGCGCCGCGTTCCTCGGCGCCGTCATGGACGGGCTGCTCCTGGGCCACTGGTACCTCACCGACCGGGGGCTGACCCGCACGCCGATCAATCGGACGACGAACCTGCTGCTGGCCGGCGTCGCGCTGGAGGCGGCCGCGCTGATCCTCGGAGGATTCGGTCCCACCGAGCCAAGCCCCGAGTTCAACCCGCTGCTGACCTCGGCGGGCCTCGCGTCGTGGATCGCGCTCGGCATGGTCGCGACGACGGCGCTGATCGCGGTGATGATCAGGCTCACGCTCCGCGGACCGCGATCCTCGGCCGTCCAGGCGGCGACGGGGTTCTTCTATCTCGCCGTGATCACGGCCATGACGGCGGAGTTCGCGGCCAAGGTCCGCTTCCTGCCATGACGATCGAAGTCGTGGTCATGGTCGCCGGGTTCGTCGCCGAGATCGTTGCGTGGTCGCTCGTCGCCCGCGGTCGCAACGTGTGGACGACGATGACGCCGGTGCTGGCCTGCATGGGCGTTGCCGCGCTCGTCGTCGGACCTCCTGCGTGGTCGCCAGACGTCGCGCCCGGGGTCTCGCTCGCGGTCGGTCTCGCGATCGGTGGCGTGCTGTTCGTGGCAACGCGCGTCTTCATGGCGCTCATCTCCCGCTGGAGGACGTTCGAGCGGCATTCCGTCGAAATGTATCGGCGGCAGGGGTCGCTGTCGCTCGGGGTCGCGCTCGTGCTCTCAGTGGCGCTGTCGGTGCCGGGCGAGGAGCTGTTCTGGCGTGGGCTGTTCCAGGGCCATCTGGAGTCGGAGCTGTCGGGTCAGGCGGCGCTCGCGGCGGTGCTCGCCTGGGCGGCGTTCGTCGTCGCGAATCTGCCGAGCGCCAACCTCGCGATCGCTGCCGGCGCGGTGGTGGGGGGCGCGGTGTGGGTGGCGCTCGCCTGGTGGACGGGCGGGGTGCTCGCGTGCCTCGCGTGCCACATCGCGTGGACCGGTTTGATGCTCGCGTTCCCGGGGGCGCGCATGCGCGCGAAGATCGGGCGGTGACCGGGGTCGTTTCCGCGCAACTCCGCGAGATCCTGGCCCGGGGGTCGTTCTGTCATGTCGCGACCTCGACCCCGCTCGGGCCGCACGTGACTCCCATGGTGTTCTCGGTAGCCGCGGAACGGATGTGGGTGACGACCTCGCGCGGTTCGGCGAAGGCCAGGGCGTGGAGGGGCGATCCGCGCGTCGCGGGGGTGGTTCGGGCCGGCGCCCAGGAGGCAATGTTCACCGGAACCGTGACGACCTACGACCTGCTTGACCCCGAGACCTGGGGCCGGTCGATGCGTGAGGGGGCGATCATCGTCCTGGCTGCCGAACGGTTCATCCGCAAGAACGCCCGCTTCTTCGCCGGCTACGCCGTGGACGCCCATCGGGTGCCGCTCGCATGGGCGCCGCCGGGACGGGTGTTCGCGGAGCTCCGGGTCGAGCGCTCGGCCATCCTGGAGGCGGGGCGGGTGGTCAACGCGTGGGGCGCGTGGGGGGACGGCGCCCAGAGCCTCGAGCGCTTTCGAGCGACGCGCACGGGCGAAGGGCCTCTGGAGCGGTTGCCGGCGTATGTGCGAGACGAGCTCGGCACGAGCGGCACCGGCGCGCTCGCGGTGGAAACGCGCGACGGCCCGGTCGCGCTTCCGGCGCGGTGGGCGGTGGAGGGCTCGGGCCTGTACGCGGTCCTGTCCGCGGAGGTGTTGGGGCTCGGGGAGACCGATCCCACCCCGTCCGTGGCGCTTCAGGTCGACCGCTCGTCGTGGTGGCGCGCCCGCGAGATGGTGGGCGCGATGATCCGCGGAGAAGGCGAGATCGCGATCACCGGCAGGCTCGCGTCCGGTGATGGGTCGGCGTCGCGCGTGGCCAGGCTCGCGGGTATCGAGCTGGCGGACGCTGCCGTCGTGCGCATCCATCCCCGCAGCCTCGTGTGGTGGCGCGGCTGGTCGTCCGGGAGCGTGCAGGTCTCGTGACCTTCGCCGAGTTCGACGTCGTGATCGAGGCACCCCCGGAGGCGGTCTGGGAGGTGATCTCGGATCCGCGGAACCTGCCGCACTGGGATCGTCACATCGTGCGCGTCGACGGGATCCCGGCCGGAGGTCTCCGCGAGGGGACCCGCTACACCACCGAGATGCGGTTCATGGCGCTCCGCACGACGATCGACGGTGCGGTGCTCGAGTGGGACCCGCCGAGACGTGCGAAGTTCCGACTGACCGGGCTGCTCGACGCGACGGTGACCTCGACGGTCGAGCCGCTCAGCGGAGACCGCAGCCTCCTCGAGCACGCGATCGACTACCGCTTCCGCGGCGGCCCCCTCGGCGAGGTCGCGGCGCGCAGTCTCGCCCGTCTGGGTGGCGCCCACCTGGCACTTCGCCACGGGACGCTCGCGCAGAAGCGCGACATCGAGGAGCGATTCTCGATCTGACCGACCCGGGGCCAACCGAGGGGCGTCAGTCGTCGCGAAGGCTGCTGAGGCGCTTGCGTTGCTCGCGGTTCGGACGGCCGACGACGTAACCGATCACGAACCCGAGGATCCCGGCGACCGCGATCACGGTGACCACGCGCGCCCGGGTCTCGAAGAGCAGGAAACTCACGTTCACTCGCTCGAAGTTCGCGATCGCGAAGGCGACGAGGATGATCGCAAGGACGGCAATGAGCACTTGGCGCGGCGAGATGCCCGCGCGTGGAGGGTCTGGAGGCCGCTCCCCCTCGAAGTTCCGTTGGGACTCGTCCGGTCCGAGGTCGTCGCCCCGTCGCATCGCGTCCTCCTCCCTCGGCCGTTGGCAGGGGCCCAGCGGGCAGCCGATCCTCACATATCATCGCCTCTCGTGAACGGTCGCAGCCTGCTTCGAGCCGCGGGTCTCGCCGGCGCGGCGGTCGCCGTGGGGGTGTGGACCTCGAACGGCCGCGGACGCGATCTCGACCGCGAGGCCTTCGGCGCGCTCAACCGCGATCGGGGGCCGTCGGCCGACGCGGTGTTCGAGGGCGTCACCGAGCTCGGTTCGATCTGGGCCGCGGTCGGGGCCGCCGCGACGCTCGCGGTCGCCGGGCGACGCGACGCGGCCACTTCGGGGTTGGCGGCGGCAGGCCTCACCTGGCTTGCGGGGCAGGGCCTCAAGAAGGTGTTTCTTCGGCCACGCCCCTACGTGGAGGACCCGGACGGGACGCGCCTGCTGATCGGACCCCCGCGCGCGACCTCCTGGCCGAGCAGCCATCCGGCGGTCCTGCTCGCGTTCACCACGGTCGCCGGGCGCGAGCTCGGCGCCGGTGCCCTCGCGGGCCTGGGCCTGGACGCGCTCGGGCTCGTCGTGGGGGTCTCGCGCAGCTACGTCGGGGTGCATTACCCATCGGACGTCCTCGGGGGCGTGCTGCTCGGCAAGGCCGTCGCGGCGGCGGTCGCCGGCTGAGTTCCTCGCGGCGTCACGGCGTCTCCCGGTCCGGTCCTTGCCGATCGCCATGGATAGACTCGCCCCGTGAGCCCGCTGCTCGGCGCCATCGGTTGGCCGGTGATCGACCGGTTCCACCTGTTCGGCGACTTCGCGATCAGCCCGCACGGGATCGGCATCGCGGTCGGCTATCTGTTCGGGGCCTGGATCCTTGGCCACGAGGGGACGAAGCGCGGCATGACCATCGAGCACATCAACACGATGGTGTTCTGGTCCCTGGTGGGGACGATCATCGGCGCCCGGCTGTTCTTCGTGATCGGCCACTTCTCCGAGTTCGACTCGATCGGCGAGATGTTCGCGCTCTGGCGCGGCGGGCTGACCATCATGGGCGGCATGGCGGGCGCCATCCTGATCAACATCCCGTTGATGCGGCGGTACGGGTACTCGTTCTTCCAGGTGATGGACGGCGCCGTGATCGGCCTCGCGTTCGGCATCGCGTTCGGCCGCATCGGCGATCTCATCATCGGGGACCATCTCGGCAAGCCGACGAGCTGGCTCCTCGCCTGGCAGTACAAGGGGGGCAATCTCGCGGGGTTCACGTGTGTGGCGGAGACCTGCCGTGCCACCCTCGAGGGCGGGCAGGTCATGGAGATCACCCGGCAGAACGCCACGCTGACGTCGTTCACGGGTGAGGTCCTCGGCACCGGGGTCGGCGTGCACCAGACGGCTCTGTACGACATGTTCTTCGCGACACTGCTGTTCCTGACGCTCTACCTGCTGTCCAGGAGTCCGCGCCGGCTCGGGATCCTCACGCTCACGTTCGGGGCCTGGTACGGCGCCACCCGCGTGCTCGAGGACTTCCTCCGCGTCGACAAGCGGATCTTCGGTCTCACGGGGAGCCAGTGGACCGGGCTCACCGTCTCGCTGATCTGTCTCACCACCCTGATCGTCTGGGCGATCCGCGCCCGGCCGGCCGGACGTCCGCCGGACGATCGCGAGGTCGACGCGAGCGCGCTCGCGGCCTGAGCCCTCGGTCAGTGGGCGTGGCCGTGGTGGCCGCCGGCCGCCGCGGCGACGGCACCGGGCGGTGCCATGAGCGGAAGCGGCTTGCCGACCTTCGTCCGCGTCGCACGCGCCACCTGGCGGGCGGCGGCCCGGAGCGCCTCGCCCGCGGGGGAGTCGGGGTCCGTGACGACGATCGGCCGACCGGCGTCGCCCCCTTCCCGCAGCGTGGGCACCAACGGGACCTGCGCGAGCAGCGGGACGCCCAGCGTCTCGGCCGCCTCGCGCCCGCCACCCTCGCCGAAGATCGCCTCGCGCCCGCCGCAGTGGGGGCAGACGAACCACGACATGTTCTCGATGACACCGAGCGGACGCAGGTTGGTGCGTTCGGCCATCTTGCCCGCGCGCTCCGCGACCTTTCGCGCCGCCTCCTGCGGCGTGGTGACGACGAGCATCGACGCGCCGGGAAGGAAGGACGCGAGGCTGATCGAGACGTCGCCGGTGCCGGGCGGGAGGTCGCAGAGCAGGAAGTCGAGGTCGCCCCAGTAGACGTCGCCCAGGAACTGCTCGATCGCCTTGTGCAGCATCGGGCCTCGCCAGATGACCGGGGTCTCCTCGGGGACGAAGAAGCCCATCGAGATGACCTTCACGCCGTGGGACTCGAGCGGCAGGATCATCTCGTTGAACCCGACCGGTTTGCCCGACACGCCCATCATCCTCGGCACGCTGAATCCCCACACGTCGGCGTCGAGCACCCCGACCCGGTGCCCGTCCGCCGCGAGCGCGCAGGCGAGGTTCACCGTGACGCTCGACTTGCCGACCCCTCCCTTGCCCGAGGCGACCGCGATCACGACCGTGTCTCCGCCCGTGAAGAAGGTCTTCTGCTGTTGCTGGGGCGCACCGCCACCTCGGAGCTTCCCGACGAGCTCGGCCCGTTGCTCCTCGCTCATCGGGGAGAGCGCGACCTCCACGTCCTCGACGCCCTCGAGCGGCGCCAGCGCCGCGGTCACGTCGCTCGTGATGCGATCCTTCAGCGGGCAGCCCTCGATGGTGATGAGGACGTGAACGCGCACGTGGCCCCCGTCGACCTGGATGCCCTGCAACATGCCGATGTCCTCGATCGGCTTGCCGATCTCGGGATCGTTGACGCCGCGGAGCGCCGCGCGGACCTGAGCTTCGGTGACCAAGCGGAACCTCCGGGATTATCCTGATTCCTACCGTGCGAACCTTGCTTACTCCCATGCTACGTCGGGACCGTGGAGGCGTCGATGCCCGCGCGTGAGCCCAGCCCGCTCGAGGTCCACAAGGCACTCGCCGACGACACGCGCTTTCGGCTCTATCGGTACCTCGGCCTCACCGGTCGCTCCGTCTCGGTGCGCGAGCTCTCCACCCGCCTCTCGCTGCACCCCAACACCCTCCGGCCGCACCTTCGTCGGCTCGAGGAGGCGGGGCTCGTGCGGCGCGACGCGAGGAAGGGCTCGACGACGGTGGGCCGGCCGCAGACGCTGTACGCTGCGGTGGTTCGCGACGGTCACGAGGGCCGTGACTACCGCCTGCTCGCCGAGATCCTCGCCGGCCTCGTCACGAGCACCAGGACACGAGAGCGCGCGACCGCGCTTGCGGAGGAATGGGGCCAGTACCTGGCGATCCAGGGTGGCCCGAAGCCGGGGACCCGCCTGCCTGCCGGCCGGAACCTCGCCGTCCTCCAGGAGGCGATGGCCCAGGCGGGGTTCGACCCGAGGTTCCGGCGGGCCGGGAAGGCGACGGTCGAGATCTCGCTCCGGGACTGTCCGTTCCGAGACCTTCTCGATGATCATCGAGACCTCGTCTGCTCGCTCCACCGAGGGCTGCTCGAGGGGATGCTCGGCGCCCTGAAGCCCCCGCTGGCGCTGGTGTCGTTCGAGCCGCTTGCCGAGCGCACGGTCTGCCACCTGGTGGCTCGCGGACGAGAGTCCTGAGCGCGGGCCACGCCCCGATCCGCGAAATGCGAAGTCGGGCTCAGGCACGATGCTTCGCGGGCCGATAGTCACCACGGGGGAGCGACCGGTCTGGGGTGGGCCTGGTCTCACACGCGCCGGGGAGGGTACTGGGTGATCGAAACCGAGGACGTCGAGGGGCTGCCGCCGAGCACCGACGGCCGCGAGAGCCCGGGGATCATCGAGGAGTTCGGCGGCTGGCTCACGGACCTGACGCACAGCGAGGGGTCCGATCTCCACGTGAAGGTCGGGACGCCGCCGAAGATCCGGCGTTCCGGCGCGCTGGTCCCGCTGGCCCGCCGCCCGCTCCTCGAAGAGGAGACCGCGGCGATCGCCGCCGTGATCGTCCCCCCGGACCGGCGGGGCCGCTTCGAGACGGTCGGCGAGGTCGACTTCGCGTACTCGCTGCCCGGGGTCGGCCGGTTCCGGGTGAACGTGTTCCGGCAGCGGGGATCGGTCTCGGCCGTCTTCCGCAAGCTCCGGTTCGGCGGTCCGTCGTTCGAGGAGATGCACCTCCCGGACACCATCAGGGTGCTCTCGGAGGAGCACCGCGGCCTGGTCCTGGTCACCGGCCCGACCGGCTCGGGCAAGACGACCACGCTCTCCGCGATGATCGAGAACCTCAATCACATCCGGCAGTGCCACATCGTGACGATCGAGGATCCCATCGAGGTCCTGTTCCGCGACGACGTGGCCTCCATCAACCAGCGCGAGGTCGGCAACGACACCGAGAGCTTCCTCTCGGCGCTGCGAGCGGCCCTCCGCCAGGATCCCGACGTGATCCTGATCGGTGAGATGCGCGACACCGAGACCGTCCGGGCCGCACTTCAGGCCGCCGAGACCGGTCACCTGGTCCTGTCCACCCTCCACACGGTCGACGCGACCGAGACCGTCAACCGCGTCGTCGACTTCTTCCCGCCTCACCAGCAGGTGCAGATCCGGCTGACGCTCGCCGGGGCCGTGAAGGGCATCATCTGCCAGCGGCTCGTGCCGACGATCCGGGGCGGGCTGCTGCCCTGTCACGAGATCCTCGTGAACACCGGGCGGGTCGCCGAGCGGATCGCCGACCCGGACAAGACTGCGGAGATCCACGAGGTGATCGCCGAGGGCGGCTACTACGGCATGCAGACCTTCGACCAGAGCCTGCTCAAGCTCGTCCAGGAGGGCGGCGTTTCGCTCGATGCGGCGCTCGCGGCCTCGACGAACCCGCACGACTTCCAGCTGCTCCTCCAGCAAGCCGGGATGTCGCCCGTCTGATTCGCTATCCCGGTTGCCCGGCCGACCTCCTCGGGCGGCGACGCACCACGAACCCCACGCCGAGGCCGACGCCGAGGCCGATCGCGCCTCCCGCCAGCCAGCCGACCCTCGCCGAGCCTTCGGCGGGTCTCGGCGCGTCGGCGGCGATCGCAACCTCCGGCGAGGGGGCCGGCGGCTCGTAGGCGGCGACCGTGACCGCCTCGCCGTTGCCCGTGCCGGCGCCGTTGCCGACGACGATCGCACCGGTCATCCCCGGGTGGTACGAGCACGCATAGGGATAGATCCCCGGTTGCGCGAACGTCGCGGTGAACACGTCCCCCTGGTCCATGCCCTCGAGGTTCCCCCACAGGTTTCCGCCGACGTTGTGCGTCATCGGATCCGTGTTCACGAAGGTCACGGTGTCACCGGGGTCGATCTGGAGCGTCGTCGGCGTGAAGCAGGCATCGGCCATCTCGACGGTGTCGCCGGTGCCGGTCGTGACCCCTTCGTGGCAGCCGCCGCCGGCGAGCGCCGAGACGGCCGGCATGGCGACCAGGCCGACCAGCAACGCGGCGGCAACGAGGAACGTTCGTCGAGCCATGGGTCCCTCCCGCATCTCGTGGTCGACCGGACTACACCTGCCGGAGGTTCAGGGTTCCCGAACTCAGGCGATCGTCTCGGCGAGTGCGACCGCCTGCCGCAGCGGGAGCGAGGTCTCGAGCCGATAGGTGATGGAGCCCCTGGTCCAGATGAGGACGTTGCCCCGGACCGCGAACGTCTCGGGCCCGTTCGCGGCGATCAGGGTGAGCTCGTGCGGAGCGTCGATCCAGAAGGCTCGGCGGCCGTCGACGCGGACGTTCGTCGAGGTCTTCGTACCGGTTGACGTCCTTCACCAGGAACTCCTCGTCGCCGGTGAGCTCCATCAAGACGAGGCCCCAGGGCGTGTCCGGAAGCGCCGGGTAGCGGGAGCTCGCCGTCCACGCCAGCAGCGCGACGTCGTCCAGGCCGGTCCTCGACACGAGGTAGGCCTCGTCGGGCCCCGGCCCGGCGGGTACGGCGATCTCGAACCCGACGGCCGTCGAGACGTCCTTCAGCGATGCCGGAATCCCGAGCTCGCTCGGCCCGATGGGCGACCCGCTCGGCGTCAGGCCCGGGTGGACCCGAACCTCCGCCGCGCCGAGCACGGAGCGCGCGCCGAACGCGAGCGCGAGGACCGCCAGCAGGCCGATCGCCGCGAGCACGAGGACGCGGCGCCGGCTCCAGAGCGCGATCCGCGGGAACGGCGGCCGGCGGCCGGCGGCTCGGGAGGCCTCAAGGCGCCAGGCCACCGCCGGCGCCAGCGCGGGCGTCGGGGGGTAGGCGAGCGTTCGCCCTATCGCGCGGAGGGCGAGGTCGAGGGACTCGTCGGGCACGCGCGCGTCAGCCATCCGTCTCGTCTCCGAGCTCCAGGCCCTCCGGCAGCGCCTCGCGCAGCCTCGCGAGCGCCCGAGAAAGCCGCGACTTCACGGTCCCGGGCCGAACGCCGAGCGCGACGGCGGTCTCGGCCTCCGACAGGTCGAGCAGGTAGCGGTAGCCGATGACCATGCGATCACGCTCCGACAGCACCTCCAACGCATCCAGCAGCGTCGCGCGCGTCTCGTGCGCGATCGCCGCGGCGGCCGAGGATGGGGCCGCATCCCCCGGGCCGCGACGCTCGGCCGACCGAATGGCCAGGCGCTCGCGCCGACCGGAGGAGCGCCTCGCGTTCCGCGCCTCGTTCGAGACGATCCGAAGGATCCACGGACGGAAGGGCTCGGGCGTGCGGAAACGGTCGAGCGCGTAGTAGGCCTTCACGAACGCGTCCTGCGCGGCCTCCTCCGCGTCCGCGGCGTTGCGGGCGATCAGGTATGCGGTGCGAAACGCCATCTCCCGATACCGCTCGACCAGCTCCCCGTACGCGCGGACGTCGCCGCCTCGGGCGAGCTCGATGAGCTCGGCGTCCTCCGGTGGACGGCCCTCCACCCTCACGTGCCGGAGGGTCCCCCGCTCCGCGATGTTCCCTCCAAGGGCTACCGCTTCGCTCCTTGAGCCCGTATGCGTTCTCCCCAGCTACACCGTCGGACCCCGGCGGGTTCCGTCCGGAGGGCTAGGAGGCGGTGGGCTCCGCGTGGCGGGCGGGCTCGCCGCCCCGGCCGTTGCCGAAGGATCGATCGGTCAGGCCGACCAGCCCCGCCAGCAAGTTCGAGAACTCCATCGGGATCACGAACTTCGTCGAGGGCGAGGCGCCGATCTGCTTCAGCGTCTCCAGGTACTGGAGGCTCATCGTGTTCGCGTCGACGGTGCGGGCCGCCTCGAAGATCTTGGTCAGCGCGAGGGAGAAGCCCTCGGCCCGAAGGATCGCCGCCTGGCGGTCGCCCTCGGCGTTCAAGATCGCGGACTGCTTGTTGCCCTCGGCGACCGTGATCGCCGCCTGCTTGGCTCCGTCGGCCTCCGTGACGACCGCGCGCCGCGTGCGCTCGGCCGACATCTGCCGCGTCATCGCGTCCTGGACCGCCGGCGGGGGGATGATCTCGCGGATCTCGACGTTCGTGACCTTCACGCCCCATCGCTCGGTCACCTCGTCGAGCTTGGTCCTCAGGATCTCGTTCATCTGCTCGCGCTTGGCGAGCACGTCGTCCAGCGACATGTCCCCAACGACCGACCGGAGGGTGGTGGCGGCGATGTTCTGCGCGGCGCCGGCGAAGTTGCCGACCTCGATCACCGACATCACGGCGTCGACCACGCGGTAGAAGACGATGAAGTCGATCGAGATCGAGGCGTTGTCCTCCGTGATCGCGCTCTGATGCGGGATCTCCAGGTAGAGCTCGCGCAGGTCCACCATCACACCCTTGTCGATGAAGGGGATCAGGAAGACGAGGCCGGGGCCCTTCGCGCCGATCGCCCGACCGAGTCGGAACACCATCAGGCGTTGGTACTCGCGCACGATGCGGAGCGCCTGGGGCAGGATGATGATGAGCAGCAGGAGCACCACGCCCACGCCGATCGCCAGCGGGATCACGTCTTCCCTCCTTCCGCCGGAGCCGGCGCCAGGGGCGCGGGCTCCTCTGCGGGCTCGACCTTCAGCTTCAGACCCTCCATCGCCACCACCCGAACCCGGTCGCCCCGCCGCGGCGCGCCGCGGACGGCCTCGGCCGTCCACTCCTCCGCGGACACCTGAACCACTCCCACGGGTACGAGATCGCGCACGACCTTGCCCTCGACCCCGACGAGCGACTGCTCTCGGGTGATGACCCCCTTGTGCCGCAGCCTCATCGACGCTCGAACGACGACGAGGAAGAAGAACGCCGCGAACGCGGCGACCGGCACGATCACCAGCGGCGAGACCTGCACGTCGGGCACCGCGGAGTCGAACAGGAACCATCCGCCGAGGAGGACGCAGATCACCCCCGCGATCGCCGGCAGTCCGACGCCCGGGTGCAGGAGCTCGAGCACGAAGAACACGACCGACGCGAGAAGGAGGGCCACGCCGATCAGCTGAACGGGGAGCATGCCGAGCGCGACCAGGGAGGCCACGAACATGAGGACGCCGAGCGTCCCCGCGATCCCTCCCGGGACGAAGAACTCGATCGCGATCAGGGCAAGCCCGGCCCAGAAGAAGATGAACGCGAGGTTCGGGTCCAGCAGCGCGTGCAGGAACCCGACGAACGCCCCGAGACTCCGCTCGACGATCGGCGCCCCCGCGACGTCCAGGACGACCGACTGGCCGTCGGCGAGCTCGACCGTCGTGCCGTCGACCTGCTCGAGCAGCGACGGCACGTCGGCCGCGATGAGGTCGATCACCCCGAGCTCGAGGGCCTGCTCGGCCGAGACGCTCTCGGCCTCTCGCACGGCGGACTCCGCCCACACGGCGTTGCGGTCGCGGGTCTCGGCGATGCTCACGATGTACTCCGCCGCGTCGTTGACGGCCTTCTCCGAGGCGACGGCGCCCGACAGGCCCACCGGCTGTGCGGCGCCGACATTGGTCGCCGGGGCCATCGCGGCCACGTGCGTGGAAAGCAGGATGAACGTCCCGGCCGAGGCCGCGCGCGCCCCCTCGGGGGAGACATAGCCGATCACCGGGACGTCGGCGTTCAGGATCGCCTGAGTGATCTCGCGCATCGAGGAGTCGAGACCCCCCGGCGTGTCGATCGTGAGCAAGACCGCGGCGGCGCCCTGATCCTGCGCCTCGACGATCCCGTCACGGACGTAATCGGCGACGAACGGGTCGACGACGCCGTCGATCCGGAGCTCCAGGATGCTCCCCTCGAGCTGCTGGCCCGCGGCGGGCGTCGCGGCCATCGCGCCGAGACCGACGGCGAGGCACGTCGCGCCCAGCAGCCGGCGAATCGACTTCACGGCCGCATCATCCCACCAGGGGGCTCGCTCGGCAGACCGGCGCCCGGGAACGGCGAATCGACGGGCCTCGCGGGGCCCGCCGAAAGCCGGGCGGGACGTGCCATCATGGGAGCGCGGCGCCGCGCGAAAGCTCGCGCGAACCCGGAGCCCGTATATCGGGAGGAGACCGAGTGGCCGGTCGGCCGGAGGGTCCGCTCCTCGCTCGCGAGGAGCAACAACTGGTGGAGGGACTTCTTGCCGGGAACGAAGACGCCGTCCGTCAGCTCTACGCGCGATACGCGAGGCCGATCTTCACGCTCGGCCTGCGGCTGCTCGGCAGCGCGGAGGCGGCCGAGGAGTTGACGCAGGACGTCTTCCTCGCGGCGTGGCGAAAGGCCGCGCGGTTCGATCCCTCCCGGGGCCGGCTCTCGACGTGGCTCATGACGATCGCGCACAACCTGGCCGTCGACCGCCTTCGCCGGGAGACCGGCGTGACGCGCCCGCACCTCGTCTTCGTCGACGAGGTACCGGAGGTGGCGACGCCGGACGAGGACGAGGTGCTGATGGAGCGCGACGCCGCCGTGCGCGCGCTCGAGTCGCTGTCCGATGCCGAGAAGCGACTGCTCGCCCGCGCGTACTTCGGAGGGCTGACGGCGCGCGAGATCGCCGAGCACGACGGGATCCCGCTCGGCACCGTGAAGACGCGTCTTCGCACGGCCCTCATCAAGGTTCGCCGCGCCAATCAGGACAAGGAGCGGCCGTGAACTGCCTCGCGGTCCGCGAGCTCCTGCCCGAGCTGGCGGTTGGAGTGCTGTCCGCCGGGGACCGCGACGAGGTCGAACGCCACCTCCGCTGGTGTGCCGGCTGCCGTAAGGAGTCCGCCGAGCTCGGCCAGGCGGCGGCGACCTTCGCGTTCGCCCTCGCGCCCTCGCCCGTCCCGCAGGGCCTCGGGGAGCGGATCGTCGAGCGCGTTCGCCGCGCCGCGGGCGCCCCGGGGACGCGGCGCCGGGCGCGAACGGCGGCCGCGTCGATCGTGGCCGCGATGGTGGCGGTGGGGAGCCTCGGCTGGGGGGCGGTTATGGCCGGACGCGCGGATCGGTTCGAGCAACGCGCGCGGGAGGCGGAGCGGAGCCGCGTGATCGCGCTCGCCGACTTCCAGAAGATCCTCGACGGGATCATCCTTCCGCTTCCGCAGGACCTTCCGAGCGACGACACCTACCTCGGCCACCTGGGGCCGACCGCCGAGGGAAAGGGTGGCGGCGCGGTCCTGCAGCTCGTGTCCCCGGACCTGCTCGACTTCACGATCGTGATCGTGAACGGGCTCGATCCGCAGGCGACGGATCGCCTTCCCTATCGCGTCCAGCTGTTCAACGCCGCAGGAGAGATGTTGAAGGCCGGCCGGATCGACGAGCTCGACGCCGACGGCGGCGCCGAGGTGTTCCACGAGTTCGCCCACGTCGACCTCACGGGTTTCACGAGCGTTCGCGTCGTCGACCACGGCGGCGAGGTCGTGCTCGGCGGCACGGTCGAGCGCTAGGTCAGCGTCGTTCGAGCTCTTGCGTGAAGGTCCCGGTGAAGGCCATCGAGCCCTCGAATCCTGCCAGCCCGGTGAACGCCATCGTGATGTCGAAGTCGCCCGTGCTCTCGGTCCGGAGCAGCTCCTTCGCGTCCAGGTCGACGAAGCTCGTCTGCGTGACGTCGCCCTGACCCGAGTACGAGATCGCGGCGTTCGCCAGCGCGTCCATGCCGGTCGCCCCCGCGGCACCCAGGTCGTCGCCGAGCGCGTCGAGCAGCTCCTGGAAGTCCATCGTGAAGTCCATCGGCACGGACAGCTCGGTGACGATCACGGCGGCCTCGCGCCCGTTCACCGTCTCGTTCCGCTCATAGGTGCTCGTCGCGGTGAACTCGATCGTTCCCTCGCCGTAGGGGAAGTCCTGCGAGAAGTCCTTCTCCCACGTGTCGCCCGGCGCGACCGCGTCGCCCTCGTCCGGCAGGATCGGCGTGAGCTGTCCCATGCCGGGGAAGCCGAAGCCCTGAGTCTGTCCGGCGCCGCCGAGCGCCAGGCCGCCGGCCGAGACGATCCGGCCGTCCGGCGCGATGACGAGCTCGATCGGCGGCGTGGCGCTTGCCGCGGCGGGAATGTCGATCCCGTTCACCGATCCGGACATCTCCGTGACGGACACCTCGATCGTTGCGACCCCGTGCTCGTCGACCGAGGTCACCCGCCATGTCAGGACCTGCGTCACGTCCATGTCGAGCTGCATCTCGCCCAGGAGGTCCGAGGAGACCTGGCCGTCCATCGTCTGATGGATCGCGTACGTCTCGGATTGGCCCTGCGTGAACGCCAGGGCGAGGGGCTGAGCCTCGGCGGAGTCCCCGCCTCCGGTGAGGACGACCACCAGGGCCCCCGCGATCAACGCGAGGACGACCGCGACCGCGCCGACCGTCAGCCCGCGTCCGCGCCTGTGCCCCTGCGTGCCCGGAGGGACCGGCGTGGCCTCCGGTGGCGGTGGGATGGACGGGGCGGTCTGGGGGTCGATCATCCTGGTCCTCCTCGCGGGCTCGCATCCATGGTCCCAGAGAACATCGGCACGAGCGGGCCTCAGGCTGAAAGGGCGCTCGCCAGGAAGGCGAGGCTCGTCGGGTACCGATAGCCGATCGACAGGTGCCCGGCGTCGAACAGCTCGAGCGTGTGCTCGACGCCGATCGCCTCGAGCTCCTTCGACACCGCGACCATCCCGTTGTCCAGGAAGTACTCATCGCGGCGACCGGCGTCGAGCCAGATCGCCCGCATCGACCGCATGGCGTCCGCGTGCCGCGGGGATCATCCGGACCGGATCCTTCTCGAGCCACCGCGCCCACACCTCGTCGTCGAGTCGTCCCGTGTCGACGTCGAACGGCAGACGCACCGTGCCGTCCTCGTCGGCGGAGTAGCAGGCGGCGTACCCGTACGGCTCGAGGATGTCCCAGTCGCTCTGCTTCGTGCCGAAGACGCGACCCTTCGTGTCGGCCCACCAGCGCTCGTACGAGCCCTCGTACTCGTCCCGGAGCGCCCGCACCGCCTTCGGGAAGTCGAGCAGGTAGCAGGCCTCGAACAGCGAGTCGCCACAGTGGCACGCGAGCGCCGAGAAGAGCTCAGGCCGCAGCATCGGCGTGACGAGCGCGCCGTAGCCGCCGCTGGACTTGCCCTGGATCCCACGAGCCTCGCGCCTGGCGTCGGTTCGAAATCGCTCGTCGACGAAGGCGATGACCTCGTCGCATAGGTAGTCGTGATAGCGGCCGGTCCCCGGCGAGTTCAGGAACTGGCTCCCGCCCACCGAGGTCCAGCAGTCGACGAACGCGACGAGCACCGGCGGAACCTCGCCCGTCGCGAACAGCGCGTCGACGAGCTCGAGGTAGTTCGGGCGAAACGGCTCACGGTTCCGCCACATGTCGAGCTGCCCGGTGAAGCCCTGGATCACGTAGACGACCGGGAGGGCCGGCCCGGCGTCGTCGTCGTGGCCCGGGGGGAGGTAGACCCACACCGGCCGGACATGCGGGTCGCCGAGCGCGTTGCCTTTCAGCGCCTCGCTCTCGATCTCGAGCGTCTCGAGTCGCCCGGCGAGCTCGCGGTTCCACGGTTCCACAGGCCACCTCCCGGGTGTCGGGTCAGAAGCGAACCCGGATATCATGCAGGCGGATGGCCGAGGTGAGTGAGGTCGTCGGCATCGGCCTGGCGGGCGGGCAGGGGATCCGCGCGCGGCCCCTGACGCTCAAGGCCCCCGGCTACCTTCGCTCCAAGGCCGCGATGTCGTTCCTCGGCCGGCGCCTCATCCGCTGGGTGATCCACATCCTGACCAGCGAGGGCATCAAGGACTACTACGTGATCGCCCACGGCAAGGAGAACCGCTACCAGATCAAGGTCATGATCGGGTACGGCGAGGGGTTCGGGGTCGACGTCAAGTACGCGCCCGTGAAGTACGACTCGCTGTCGACCGGTAGCGCCGACTCGACGCTGCGGATGCTCGAGTACTGGGATATCTCGGGGTCGGCGCTCGTCTTCCCGACGGACTCGATCATCGACTTCGACCTGGCGCCCATGCTCGAGGCGCACCACGCGACCGGCGCCGTCGCGACCATCGCGGCCATGACGCGCGAGCCCGACGAGGTCGCCGAGAAGTACGGCGTGATGCTCGCCGGCGAGGATCGACGCATCGCCGAGTTCGTCGAGAAGCCGACGCTGGCCGAGCTGCGGGAGCACTTCCACGCCGAGACCGACGAGGATTTCCGCCGGCTGCCGCTGATGACCAACGCGGGGTTCTACCTCGTCGACGCCGGCAGGCTCCGGGAGCTCGCGAACGTCGAGGAGATCCGTCGGTTGCGCGAGGGGCGCCTGGACTTCGGCAAGGACCTGCTGCCGTGGCTGGTGGGGAGCGGCGAGCCCGTCTACGCGTTCCCCGTCCGGCGGATCGGTGACCTCGGCAACGTCCAGGACTACATCGAGACGATGGTCGAGGTGCTCCGTGGCGAGTTCGAGTCGGTCGATCGACTGCTCGGCCCGCCCTTCGACCAGGACCGGCAGGTGTGGATCGCACCCGAGTCGCTCGCGATGGTGGACTCGACGAGCGGCAAGACGCTCGCGGAGAAGATCCGGGAGGGCCTCGTGGACATCGGACCGGCGGTGCGGATCGGACGGTTCTGCGAGATCCACCCCGGGGTTCGCATCAGCGAGTCGAACCTGGACGACGACATCGAGGTGCACCGAGACGCGTCGATCGAGCGCTCGCAGATCCGCGACGGCGCCATCATCGGGCCGGCCGCGCGCATCTCGGAGGCCGTCGTCGGTTCGATGACCGAGGTCCGCTCCGAGCCGTTCCACCCGACGACGATCGAGCGCTTCGTCGCCCTCGGCGACGAGGTGACGGTCTACCCCGGCGTGCACCTCGCCGACGACGTGTCGGTCTACCCGAGGCTGAAGCTCCCCTCGGGGATCCGGATCCCCGGGGGCATGGAGGTCACCGGGCCCGCCGACGTGTTGCGCTACCTGTAGCCTGCGGGACCATGCGCGTCGGCCTCGCGCTTCCCCACTACGACTTCTCGCTGCCGGGCGGCGGCCCGGTCGCGTTCGCGCAGGTCGCCGAGCAGGCCGTGCGGGCCGAGCGGCTCGGGTTCGACTCCGTGTGGGTCTCGGACCACTTCTTCGCGTCCCTGGAACGCTACGGCGGGGACGACACGCGGTACGGGTCGCTCGAGCCGCTCGCGACGCTCGCCGCGCTCGCCACGATGACCGAGCGGGTGCGCCTGGGCACGCTGGTGCTGTCGGCGGGGTTCCGGCATCCCGCGATGCTCGCGAAGTCCGCGACGACCATCGACCGGCTGTCGGGCGGCCGGCTCGAGCTCGGCCTGGGCGCGGGCTGGTTCGCCGAGGAGTACGAGGCGTTCGGTATCGACTTCGACGAGGTGGGGGAGCGGTTCGGGCTGCTCGAGGAGACGCTCGCCTACCTCGCCGCGCTCTTCGAGGACGACCCGGCGTCCCTCGCGGGGCCGCCGGTTCGAGCTTCGGGAGGCGTACAACCACCCCCCGCCCGTCCAGCGGCCCCGACCACCGATCCTGCTCGGGGGCAAGGGCGGGCCGAGGCTCCTGCGGATGGCCGCACGGCACGCCGACGGCTGGAACGCCGCCTGGCGGTGGACGCCCGGGTCCTACGGCGAGCGAGCGCGCGCCGCGCGCGAGGCCTGTGAGGCCGCGGATCGCGACCCGTCCACGTTCCGCCTCTCGCTCGGCCTGTTCACGGTGGTGGGGGAGGACGAGACCGATCTCGCGCGCCGCTACGACCTCATGGTGCGGCGACTCCCGGCCGGTGTCGGCGGCGCGATCGGGCTGGACACGCTCCGCGCCGAGTGCCTCGCCGGGACCCCCGAGCAGGTCGTCGAGCGGGCGAGCGCGTTCGCGGAGATCGGGGTGGGCGAGCTGATCGTCTGCCCCGCGCCGGTGTGGTTCGCGATGCCCGACCCGTCGATGCTCGATCTCCTCGCCGAGGCGGTCCTGCCCGCGCTCGGAGCGCTGTGATGGAGCCGCTCCAGGCCGCGCTCGCCGTCCTGCGCGAGGAGGGCGAGCCGCTGCACTGGACCAGGATCCAGGACCTCGCGCTGCGCCGCGGCTACCTCGACCCGTTCGAGCGGCCCGAGGTGCGGAAGGAGCTCCTCGCGGCGCTCGCCGAGGGGGTGCGCTCGGGCGTCCTGGAGAAGGTGTCGACGGGTGTCTACCAGCTCGCGGAGGCCACGACGGGCTAGCGGCGGTACTCGATCGGTGAGAAGAGCTCGAGCTTGGCGAAGCGGTGCTCCGCCTCCACGTACCGGACGGTTCCCGAACGCGCGCGCATCACCATGGAGTAGGTGGTCGCGCCGTCCTCCGTGTACCGCACGCCCTGCAGGAGCGCACCGTCGGTGATGCCGGTGGCCGCGAAGAAGACGTCGTCGCCGGCCACCAGGTCGTCGGTCGACAGGACGCGGTCGATGTCGAACCCGGCCTCGACGAGCCGCCGGCGCTCGTCGTCGTTGCGGGGGGCCAGGCGTCCCTGGATCGCGCCGCCGAGACACTTCAGGGCGGCGGCGGCGACGACGCCCTCCGGCGTGCCGCCGACGCCGAGCAGCAGGTCGATGCCGGACCGCGCCGAGGTCGCGGCGCCGCGATGGCACCGGCGACGTCGCCGTCGGTGATCAGGAAGACCCTGGCCCCGACGTCGCGGACGCGAGCGATGGTCTCCGCGTGCCGGTCCCGGTCGAGGATCACCACGCCGATCTCCTCCGGACGGACGCCCTTGGCCTTCGCGACGCGGCGAACGTTCTCCTCCGGGGGCGCCGTGACGTCGATGGCGTCGGCCGCCTCGGGTCCGGTGGCGACCTTCTCCATGTAGACGGCGGCGCCGGGGAAGAACATCGAGCCGCGCGCCGCGAGGGCGATCACCGCGAGCGCGTTCGGCTGGCCGCCCGCCGTGAGGCGCGTCCCGTCGATCGGGTCGACGGCCACGTCGCACGCCGGGCCCTGGCCGTTGCCGACGGTCTCGCCGTTGTAGAGCATCGGGGCCTCGTCCTTCTCGCCCTCGCCGATGACCACCACGCCGTCCATCGAGACGGTGTCGATCATGAGCCGCATCGCGTCCACGGCCGCCTGGTCGGCCGCGATCTTGTCCCCGCGGCCCACCCATCGCCCGGCGGCGAGCGCCGCCGCCTCCGTCACGCGGACGAGCTCCATCGCGAGGTTGCGATCGGGTCGCTCGCTCATCGTTCGAACCTCCTCCGGCCTGTCCGAATCCTACGGGTGCCGATCGCCCGAGCGCCCCGCGCGCGCGGGGACCAGCCCACGCTCCGCGTACCAGGCGAGCGTGCGTCCAAGCGTCTCCTCGAGCGGCGAGTAGACGAGGTCGAGCTCCCGGACCGCCCTCGAGCCGTCGTACCGGTGTCCGTGCAGGAGCGTGCGGACGGCCTCGCGGCAGACGGGGACGTCGCGGCGCAGGAGCCGGCCCGACCGCCTCGACGCCGGCCCCGCCCGCCCGCGCGACGCCGGACGGGATCCATCGGACCCGCTTCGGTCGGCCCCAGAGCCGGCGAAGGAGCTCGACGGCCTCGCGGGTCGTGAGCGACGCGCCGCTCAACAGATAGCGCTCGCCGGGGACGCCCAGGGCCTCGGCGAGGACGTGCCCCCGCGAGCAGTCGGCGATGTCGACCAGCGAGATCGTCGTCTCGACGAGCGCCGGAAGCCGGCCGTTCACCAGGTCGAGCAGCAGCCGGGCGGAGCCGCCCGTTCGTCCGGGGCCCTGGACCGACGACGGGTTCACGCAGACGGCCTCGACGCCGAGCTCGGACGCGAGCGCGAGCACCGTGCGCTCGGCCAGGTGCTTCGAGCGCTCGTAGCGCGAGAGGTACGAGCCGCGGTGCGGCGAGTCCTCGCGGCCGATGGTCCCCGGGGCCTCGCCGATCGCGGAGGCGGAGGAGGTGTGGACCACCCGCGCGACGCCGGCCGCCGCGGCGGCCCGGATCACGTTGGCCGCGCCGTCGACGTTGGCTCGGAACATCGGACGGGGATCGCGCAGACACATCGCGTTCACGCCGGCGACGTGGAACACGCTCGCGCAGCCGCGCATGGAGACCCGCAGCGATTCTGGGTCGAGGATGTCTCCGCGGACCGGGGTTGCGCCGGCGGCGGCGAGCGCCGTCGCGGCGGCGTCGCTTCGCGCCAGCGCGAGCACGGTTCGGCCCTCGGTCACGAGGCGATCGACGAGCGCGCCGCCGACGACGCCCGTGCCGCCGGTGACGAGGACGGGAGCCGCGGGCACGCTACCGGTCGGCCGTGATGGCGCTCTTGAACCGGACGAGGTACTCGACTCCGGAAAGCACCGTGATGATCGCTGCCGCGATCATCACGTACTCGTCGAGGAACAGCGGGCCGATCTCGTCGGGGAGGCGGACGATCGCGAGGAAGATCGCCAGGAACTGCACGTTCGCCTTCGCCTTGCCCCAGACCGACGGCTTCATCAGCTCGCCGCCGGCCGCGACGGCCCCCTTGAGCCCCATGATCAGGAGCTCGCGGCCGACGATGATGAACGCGATCCACGGCGACGCGCGGCCGACCGCGACGAGCGCGAGCAGCGCGCCCGACACCAGCAGCTTGTCGGCGGTGGTGTCGAGGAAGTTCCCGAAGGTCGACGCCTGAGCCCACCGTCGAGCGAGGAAGCCGTCGACGAGGTCGGTCAGGGCGGCGATCGCGAACAGCCCGCCCGCGACCGCGAAGGCGTCCTCGTGGTCCGGCCCCGCGAGGACGAGGGCCATGATCACCGGCACGAGCAGGATGCGCAGCCACGTCACGCCCTTGAGGAAGGCGGCGGCGCGGAGGTCGGCGGAGGTCGTCACGGGATCCTGCGGCGAATCGTAGCGGTTCGATGCGACGTCGAGCCTCACCCCCGCAGCAGGCGGCGAACGTCCTCGGCCGAGCCGAGCTCCAGGGAGGCTGCCGCCAGCTCCCGCGCCGACCCGAGGTCCGTCTCGCGGATCGCTCGCTTCACGTGGGGGATCGCCGGGGCGCTCATGGAGAGCTCGCGGACCCCGAGCCCGAGCAGGAGCGGGGTGGCGAACGGGTCGCCCGCGATCTCCCCGCACACGCCGGTCCAACGCCCGCGTGCCGCCGACGCCTCCGCAGCCCGGGCGATCAGCGTGAGCACCGCGGGGTGCAGGGCGTCGGACAACGCCGCCACCCGTTCGTTGCCTCGCTCGGCCGCGAGGACGTACTGCGTGAGGTCGTTCGTCCCAACCGAGAAGAAGTCGGCCTCCTCGGCGAGGTGGTGAGCGATCAGCGCGGCGGACGGGACCTCGATCATGACGCCGACGTCCACGTGCTCGGGCACGTCCCGGCCCTCCGCGACGAGCGAGTCTCGCGCCCGGACGACCGCCTCCTTGCCCCGCCGCAGCTCCTCGAGCGTGGCGACCATCGGGAACATCAGGCGAACCGGGTGGTCGGCCGCGACGCGCAGGATGGCGCGAAGCTGCGTCGGAGCAGGTCCGGGCGGTCGAGCCCGAGCCGCAGGCCGCGGACGCCGAGGAACGGATTGGCCTCGGTCGGCTGCCGCAGATAGGGGAGCGGCTTGTCGGCGCCGGCATCCAGGGTCCGGACGATCATCGGCCGGCCGCCGAGCATGCGCGCGGCCGCCCGGTAGGCGACCTCCTGCTCGTCCTCGCTCGGGGCCGAGTCGCGGCCCATGAACAGGAACTCGGTGCGGAGCAGGCCGATGCCGTCGCACCCCGCCGAGACCGCCGCGGCGACGTCGTCCAACGTCCCGACGTTCGCGCCCACCTCGAGGAGCACGCCGTCGCGCGTCGTCGCGGGCTCGCCGGCCGCGGCCCGGGCCGCCCGGTCCGAATCGGCCCGATCGCGCCGGCGCGCCTCGAAGCCCTCGAGGACCGGGGGCGGCGGGTCGACGGCCACCACGCCCCCCTCGCCGTCGAGCGCGACCCGCGTGCCCTCGGGCACGTCCAGCAGGGCCTCGCCGACGCCCACCACCGCGGGGATCCCGAGCGAGCGCGCGAGCACCGCCGCGTGCGAGGTCGGTCCGCCGAAGGCGGTGGCCAGGCCGAGCGCGGTCGCGGGATCGAGCGCCGCGGCGTCGGCCGGGGCGAGATCGTCGGTCAGCAGGACGCCGGGCTCCGAGAGCTTCGGTCGTGGCGCCGGCACCCCGAGCACGTGCGCCAGCACCTGCGTGCCCACGCTCCGAAGGTCGGCGGCCCGAGCCCGCTGGTACTCGTCATCGATCGTCTCCCAGGTGCCCGCGACGGCGCCGATCGCCTGGTCCCATGCGCGCGCCGCCGACGCGCCGGCGTCGATCGCCGCCCGTGCGGGCTCGAGCAGCGCCTCGTCCTCCAGGAACAGCAGGTGGGCGTCGAAGATCGCCGCCCGATAGGGACCCGCCCGCCCGGTCACCGCGGATCGCTGCCCCTCGACATCTCGTCGGGTTGCTGCGAGGGCGGCGTCGAGGGCGGCACGCTCTCGTTCGGCTCCCGCCCCGGGCGCGTCCGGGACGACGAGGGTGGGTGCCCGGAACCGGCGCGCGGGCCCGATCGCCACGCCGGGCGACGCGGGCAGGCCGGCCAGTTCGCCGTCGAGTCGCGACGCGGCCGCGGGCACGGGCGGTGAAGCCTCCTCGGCCTCCTCGTCGAAGTTCCGCTCCGCGAGCGCGCGGATCGCCTCGACGGCCTCGCGAGCCTGCGGCCCGGAGGCGCCGACCTCGACGCGGTCGCCGCGGCCGACGCCGAGCGTCGCCACGGCGTTCAGGCTGCGAGCGGAGACGGGGCCGCGTCCAGCCGGACAGGTTCCGCACCCGCACGTCGGCGTGAAACGAAGCGGCGGTCCGGACGAGCTGTGCCGCCGGGCGCGCGTGGAGCCCGTGTGCCGTGCCGACGACGATCTCGGCCGTGGCCTCGGCGACGGCGTCGAGCGCCGGTGCCCGGTCGAGGGCGGGCTCCCCGGTGCCGAGATGGGCCGCCTTCGCCGAGAGCCCACGTCGGGCCTCCTCCGCGACCTGCTCGATCGGCGAGCCGATCCTCGCCGTCACCGCGGCCGCGACGGCGCCCTCGACGAACGGCGCCTCGGTGAGCATCACCTTCCCGCGAAGGTCCTCGGGCAGCAGGTCGAGCGCCATCTCCGCGGACAGCACCGCGCTGCCGAGATCCATCAGGACGAGCACGCCGTCCTCGGACCAGGCGCGCTCGATGGCCCGCTGCACCAGGACCGCGTCCGTCCCGATCTGATGATCCGGCCCGTCGAGCCCCCCCGCGGTCTCGATCCGGACGTCGTCTCCGCCCATCTGCCGCGCGAGCTCGGCGGCGCCCTCGGCGATCCGATGGCTGTGCGAGACCAGGACGATTCCGACCATGGCGTCCGGCTCAGGCTCTCGAGGCCAGGGTGCCGACGAGGAAGAAGCCGTACGCCACGGTGACGATTCCCAGGATCCAGAGCAACAGGTCGGTCCGGCGCCGGGCTTTCGTTCCGATCCCGAGGTCGAAGAGCACGCCCCGGAGCCCGAGGAGCGCGTGGATCGTGACGGTGAGCAGGAAGAAGCACTCGATCGTGAACATGACCGGGTTCGCGATGTAGTCGAGGACCTGCTCGTAGGAGCGCAGGCCGCCGACGGAATCGACCACGAAGTGGTGGGCGACCATGTGAACGGCCAGGAGGACCAGCAGGGCCGCGCCCGTGAGCACCGTCCACCACCAGGCGCGCGAGGATCGTCCGCCCGGGATCTGTGGATGCCGGGTCGGCGGTGGGCGAGTCTCGACGACGGCCATCTCAGCGACTCCCGAAGACGTGCAGCGCGGCGGCGAGCAGCGCGAGCGTGCCGATCACCGTGCCCGCCCAGAACAGCGCCTTTTGCCGGTTCGGCACGACGCCCGTTCCCACGAGGGCGACGCGCACGCCGTTCAGTCCGTGGAACAGGATGCCGAACAGCAGCAGCACGTCGAGCCCGAGAAACGCGACGGTCGTCGCGATCCGGATGAAGTCGTTCCACGCGGACTCGCCCGCGAGGAGGAGCGAGAGCACGCCGAGGTGAAGGTAGAGGTAGAAGACCAGGCCGAGCCCGGTGATGCGGTTCGCCGCGAAGGCCCACGAGCCGATCGCGCGCCCTCGCGGATCGAACCACCCGGTCGGTGACGGCCCGATCCCCTTGCGCAGCACCGGACCCCGGGCCGCTCTCTCCTCGCGACCCGGCACGCCGGGTGTGGCGGTCCGGCTCATCGCGCCCCCGGTCTGCGGCCCGGGAGCCGTCGACCGATCAGCGTGCCGCGAAGTGACATGATGCGCGCGGCCGGGTTCACGTTCGACGGACAGGCCTCCGTGCACTCGAAGGCGGCATGACACCGCCAGACGCCGTCCGGGTCGTCGGCCCAGTCCAGGACGCTCGGGGCGTCCGCGCCGCGGGGTTCCTCGACGACGCGCTGTGCCGACGCGAGGGCGGCGGGGCCGAAGTACTTCTGGGTCGTGGCCACGACCGGGCACGCCGACAGGCACAGTCCGCACTCGATGCAGTCCTCGTAGCGGACGTAGTCGGCGATCCCCTCGGGCGTGTCCGCCCCGGCGTTGAACTCGCTCTCGCGCAGGAGCGGGTGGACGTCGGGGAACCGCGCGTAGAACTCGCCCATGTCGACGACCAGATCCGTGAGGACGGGGATGTTCGCGAGCGGCTCGACGGTGATCTCGCGCCCGAGGTCGTGGACGGCGGTGACGCACATGAGGACCTCGCGGCCGTTGGCCCGGACGCCGCAGGTGCCACACGAGGCGTGCAGGCAGGAGTGTCGGAGCGCGAGCGAGGGGTCCCGGTTGAGCTGGATCCACCGCAAGGCGTCGAACAACGTGGTCCGCGACACGAATGGGACGTCGAACACGTCGAAATGGGGACCGCTCTCGCCCCGCTTGTACCGGAACACGTGCAACCGGCGGGTCTCCCCGGATCCGGTCGCTGGTCCCTCGATCGTCTGCACGGTCGTTCCCCTTATGCGGCGTAATAGGCGGTGTGAGGGAGCAGGACGGTGTCGCGGGTGCGGCACTCGGCCTCGATCCCCAGCTTGTCGCAGATCACGTTCGCGCAGAGCTCGGCCATGCCTCGGAGCGTCGTCCCCTTTCCGCCGGTGAGCGTGACGAACCCCTCGACGCCGTCGGTCTCCATGTGGTCGTAGGCCTTGAACGTGCGCGAGAGCTCGCGGCCGGTATCCGCCTGGTCCTTCGAGCCGATCAGCGGCCTGGCCGCCGACCAGGCCGCTCGGAACTCGGCCTGTTTCACGGCGGGGATGAGCTTCGCGCCCTCGTCGTACATCTTCTGCACGTGGTCCTCGGGGACGCCGAGGTCGTCGGGGTCATCGACCGTCCACGAGCTCGTGCCGACGATCGACAGCCCACGTTGGGGGACGACGATGTCGCCGTCCCCCGATCGGTGCAGGCGGTTGATCACCATGTTGCAGAGGCGACCTCGGAGCGCGAGCAGCACGCCGGGGGAGGGACGAATGGGGACGTCGACGCCGGCCATCGCCGCGATCTTCTCGGACCACGGCCCCGTGGCGTTCACCACGATGTCCGCGTTGATCTCGCCCTCCTTGCCGGTGACGTGGTCGTGCACCGCGGCGCCGGAGACCAGCCCGTCGTGCACGAGGAGGCCGTTCACCTCCATGTACGGGTGGACCTCGGCGCCGTTGTGCCTGGCGGTCGCGAAGAACCGCAGCGGCATGCGCATCGCGTCCATCGTGGCGTCGGGGATCCGGACGGCGGCCCGCAGCTCCGGGTTCAGGAGCGGTTCGAGGGCCAGCGTCTCTTTGGGCGTCAGGGTCTGGGTCGGGATACCGCAGTCGGCGCATCCCTTGAGGAGCGGGTCGAGGTACTCCATGTCCTCGTCGGTCACCGCGACGAACAGGCCGTCGTTCTCCTCGAACGACCCCGGACAGATCCGGCGGAGGATCAGGTTCTCCTCGATACACTCGACCGCCGACTCCTGATCGCCCACGGCGTACCGGGCGCCGCTGTGCAGCAGGCCGTGGTGCCGGCCGGTCGTGCCCGAAACCACCTCGGCGCGCTCGACGAGCGTGACCTTGACGCCGCGGAGCGCGAGATCGTGCGCGAGTGCGCCCCCGGTCCCTCCGCCACCGACGATCAGGACGTGGGCGGGCGAGGTGCGCGGTCCGTTCGCGTTCATCGACGCGAGTCTCGCATCGCGCGCCCCGCCCGATCCAGGTCAGTCGTCGTGGTCCTCTTCGCCCTCGTGGCCCTCGGCGAAGGTGCCCTCGCGGTGCTCGTGCTCCTCCGAGGACTCCTGACCCTCGGCGAAGTCGCCGCCCTCCGAGCCGCCGTGATGCTCCTCGGCTTGGCCTTCGGCAAACGAGCCCTCGTGGTGCTCGTGCTCCTCCGAGGCCTCCTGACCCTCGGCGAAGTCACCGTGCTGGTGCTCCTTCTCCATGGCACCTCCCGTCGACGTGGTTCCCCCGGCCCGTGCCCGAGAGCGTCGGTTCGGTTACTCCACCCAGTCGAAGCTCCGCGTGACCGCCTTCTTCCAGAAGCCGTACTCCTTGTCACGCTCGGCCGGGTCCATCTTCGGGGTCCATTCCTTGTCCTTGCCCCAGTTGGCCCGAAGGTCCTCGACCTCCTTCCAGAACCCGACGGCGAGGCCCGCGGCGTACGCGGCGCCGAGCGCGGTCGTCTCCGCGACCGTCGGCCGGATCACCGGGACGCCCAGGACATCGGCCTGGAACTGCATCAACAGCTCGTTGTAGACCATGCCGCCGTCGACCTTGAGCGCCGTGAGCTGGACCCCCGAGTCCGTGTGCATGGCGTCCAGCACCTCGCGGGTCTGCCACGCCGTCGCCTCCAGAACCGCGCGCGCGATGTGGCCCTTGGTGACGTAGCGGGTCAGGCCGGCGATCACGCCGCGGGCGTCGCTCTTCCAGTAGGGCGCGAACAGGCCCGAGAACGCCGGCACGAAGTACGCGCCGCCGTTGTCCTCGACCGTCTTCGCGAGCGCCTCGATGTCCTCGGACTTCTCGATCATGTTGAGGTTGTCGCGGAGCCATTGCACGAGGGCGCCGGTGATGGCGATCGAACCCTCGAGGCAGTACACGGCGGGCTGGTCGCCGATCTTGTAGCCGAGCGTCGTCAGCAGGCCGCTCTTGGAGGGCACCGGCTTCGTGCCGGTGTTGAGCAGCATGAAGCAGCCGGTGCCGTACGTGTTCTTCGCCTCGCCCTGGGAGAAGCAGGTCTGACCGAACAACGCGGCCTGCTGGTCCCCGAGGTCTCCGGCGACCGGGATGCCGGCCAGGGTTCCGGTGGCGTTGCCGTAGACGGCGCTGGACGGCCGAACGGCCGGCAGCATCGCCCGCGGGATGCCGAGGGTCCCCAGGATCTCGTCGTCCCAGTCGAGGGTCTCGAGGTTCATGAGCATGGTGCGGCTGGCGTTCGAGACGTCCGTGACGTGCGCGCCGCCGTCGGGCCCGCCCGTCAGGTTCCAGATGCACCAGGTGTCGATGTTGCCGAACAGGACCTCGCCCCGCTCGGCCCGGTCGCGGACGCCCTCGACGTTGTCGAGGATCCACTTGATCTTCGGGCCGGAGAAGTACGTGGCGAGCGGAAGGCCGGTCTTCGGCCGGAGCCGGTCCTGCCCCCCGTCCTTGGCGAGGTCGTTGCAGATCTGGTCGGTGCGGGTGTCCTGCCAGACGATGGCGTTGTAGACGGGCTTGCCGGACGCCTTCTCCCACACGACCGTCGTCTCACGCTGGTTCGTGATGCCGACGGCCGCGATGTCGCTGGCCTTCAGCTTGGTCTTCTGCAGGGCGCCCGCGATGACCTCCTCGCTGCGCTGCCAGATCTCCATCGCGTCGTGCTCGACCCACCCGGGCTTCGGGTAGATCTGCTCGTGCTCCTTCTGATCGATACCGACCACCTTCCCGGCGTGATCGAAGATCATGAACCGGGTGCTGGTGGTGCCCTGGTCCAGGGCTGCTACGTAGTCGGCCATGTGGCCTCCCTCCTTCTCGAACCTCAGTTGCCGCCCCAGGTGTCGGCGACCGTCTTGATGAAGAGCCAGGAGGACGTCGCGCCCGGGTCCTGGTGCCCGGCGCTGCGCTCGCCCAGGTAGCTCGCCCGTCCCTTCCTGGCGACGAGCGGGATCGTTGCCTTCATGCCGGACTCGGCCGCGTCCGTCGCCCGTCGCAGGGCCTCCTCGAACGTCGCGCCCTCGTTCAGGGCGGCGCGGAACGCATCGCGCGCCGGCACGAGCGCGTCGATCATCGTCTTGTCCTGCAGCTCGGCCTTCCCGCGGGCCTGGACGCCCGCCACCGCCGCATCGAGCGCCGCCGCCCAGTCCTCCGGTTCGAGCGCCTCCTTGCCGGCCGTGGCCGCGCCCAGCTGGAGGAACAGCGTCCCGTACAAGGGCCCCCCCGCCCCTCCGACCGTCGAGACGAGCGTCATGCCGACCGTCTTGAGCATGGCGCCGACGTCGCCGGTCGCCTGCCCGTCGAGCTTGGACACCGCCGCCTGCATCCCGCGGTTCATGTTGATGCCGTGGTCGGCGTCGCCGATCGCCGAGTCCAGCGCCGTCAGCTCCTCTTTGTTCTCGGCGATCACGTCGGCGAACGACCGGATCACGCGGACGACCTCTTCGTAGGAGACGCTCAACCTCCACCCACCTTCGCCCCACGCAAGGGGGTGCGGGCCACGGGCGGCCCGCACCCCGATCATTCTCAGACGCCCCAGCGGAGGCCCGGCGTCTTCACCGGTGCGTCCCAGAGTCGAATGAACTCGTCGGACACCTTCAGCAGCGTGATCGAACACCCGGCCATCTCGAGCGACGTGATGTAGGAGCCGATCAGGTTCCGGGCGATCGTGATGCCGCGCCCCTTCAGGAACTTCGCGAGCTCGTTGTAGACCACGTACAGCTCGATCAGCGGGGTCCCGCCCATCCCGTTGACGAAGGCCAGCACGCTGTCGCCCTGCTTGAACGGGAGGTCGTCGACGACGGCGCTCGCCATCAGGTCCACGATCTCCGAGGCCGGCTTGAGCTTCATCCGCTCTCGCCCCGGCTCCCCGTGGATGCCGACACCGATCTCCATCTCGTCCTCGCCGAGCTCGAAGGTCGGCTTGCCGGCCGCGGGAACGGTGCACGAGGTGAGCGCCATGCCCATGCTGCGGCCGTTCGCGTTCACCTCACGGCAGACGTCGGCGATCTCCTTGAGCGGCCTGCGCTCCTCCGCCGCGGCCCCGGCGATCTTCTCCATCAGCACCGTCGTGCCGACGCCTCGACGGCCGGCCGTCCAGAGGCTGTCCTGGACCGCCACGTCGTCGTCGACCAGCACGGATTCGACCTCGATGCCCTCCGAGCGGCAGAGCTCGGCCGCCATCTCGAAGTTCATGACGTCGCCCGTGTAGTTCTTGACGATGTGGATCACCCCGGCGCCGCCGTTGGTGGCCTTCGTCGCCGCCTCCATCTGGTCGGGCGTCGGCGACGTGAACACCTCCCCGGGGCACGCCGCGTCCAGCATGCCCATGCCGACGAACCCGCCGTGCATGGGCTCGTGTCCCGAGCCTCCTCCCGACACCAGGGCCACCTTGCCCTGGACCGGGGCGTCGGCCCGAACCACGTAGTACGGGTCGTAGAAGACCTTCACGAGGTCCGGGTGTGCCTGCTCGACGCCCTGCAGCGCCTCCCGGACCACGTCCTCGGCCTTGTTGATGAGCTTCTTCACCAGGGCCTCATCTCCTCTTCCATCACTCGGTCCGTCCCCACTCCACGCGGCTTACTGGAAGAAGATCGCGTCGGCGAGGAGGGCACCGATGACTCCGCCGATGATCGGCCCGACCACCGGAATCCACGAGTAGCCCCAATCCGAGTCGCCCTTGCCGGCGATGGGCAACACGAAGTGCATGATCCGCGGCCCGAGGTCTCGGGCGGGGTTGATCGCGTACCCGGTCGGGCCGCCGAGCGACAGGCCGATCGCGAGGACCAGCAGCGCAACCGGCAGCGCGCCGGTTGCCAGTGAGCCGGTCAACGCGACATCGTTGTATCCCAGACCCGAGATCGCCAGGATCCCGAACAACAGCATGAAGGTGCCGATGATCTCGGTGATCAGGTTCGTGACCGTGTTGCGGATCGCGGGACCCGTCGAGAACACCGCGAGCTTCAGGCCCGGGTCCTCGGTCTGCTCCCAGTGCGGCAGGTAGGCGAGCCAGACGAGCGTCGCGCCGATCGCGGCGCCGAGGAACTGGCCGGCGATGAGCTGGGGCACGTCGCTCCATTCCACACTGCCGATCGCCGCGAGCCCGATCGTGACGGCGGGGTTGAGGTGCGCCACGCCGCCGGTGACGGCGACACTCGTCAGCACGCCCATGAAGACCCCAAGTCCCCACGCCCACGTGATGACGATCCACCCGCCGTTTTGAGCCTTCGACTTATTGAGGAGCACGCCGGCCACGACCCCATCGCCGAGCAGGATCAGGACGGCGGTCCCAACGACCTCACCGAGGAACATGTCTCGGATCACCCCCTCGCCGTGCCCCGATGGGCACCTCGTGTAAGCAGAACCCCGTTCGGGTCAGAAAGTCAAATCGACGGACTGACCGGCACGAGACTGGTATCTGCGGCGATTGTTCGTTATGGTCGAACGGCCCGGCGCTCGCGGGCCGATCCGAGGGGAGGGGCATGGCGCGTACCAACCCGGAGCTCGACGGCGCGTTCGTCTCGCGGTGGATCCAGGAGGCGGCCGCCGCAATCCACGATCAACGCGACTACCTGACCCAGCTCGACGCGGCGATCGGCGACGCCGACCACGGCCTGAACATGGATCGCGGCTTCACCGCCGCCCTCGCGAAGATCGAGGGCGAGGCGGATCGTCCTCCCGGAGAGCTTCTGGAGACCGTCGGCACGACGCTCGTCCTGTCCGTGGGCGGCGCGGCGGGTCCCCTGTACGGCTCGGCGTTCCGTCAGATGGGCCGGGCCCTGGACTCGCGGACGTTCGATCCCGAAGGGCTGCTCGTCCTGCTGCGCGCCGCCCTCGAGGAGATCCAACGCCTCGGCGCGGCGCAGATCGGCGACAAGACGATCGTGGACGCCCTGTCGCCGGCGATCGACGCGTTCGAGCGCGGGCTACGGTCCGGCGAGGACCTGCCGAAGGCGATCGAGCGAGCTCGGGTGGCGGCCGAGGAGGGGATGCGCGGGACCGTTCCGCTGCAGGCGAGAAAGGGACGTGCCTCCTACCTGGGACCGCGGAGCGTCGGGCATCAGGACCCGGGCGCCACCTCGACCGCGATGCTGTTCGCGGCGCTGGAGCGAGCCATCGCGACGGAGGCGCCCGGATGATCCAGTCGGTGCGCCGCGCCGCCTCGATCCTCCGCGAGCTCGGCTCGGGCCAGCCCCGACTCGGCGTGACCGAGCTCGCCGAGCGGCTCGGCCTGGCCAAGGCCACCGTGTACGGGCTGCTGCGTGCGCTCGAGGAGGACGCGCTCGTCGAGCGGGACCTCGAGACCGGGAAGTACCGCCTCGGACCGGCGCTGCTCCAGCTCGGCAACGCGTTCCTGGACGGACACGAGCTTCGAGCGCGCTCGCTGCTCTGGGCGGATTCCCTCGCGACCCGGACCTCCGAGGCGGTGCGGGTCGGGGTGCCGAACGGGTGGAGCATGCTGATCGTCCACCACGTGTTCCGGCCGGACAACTCCGTCCAGATCCTGGAGGTGGGCGCGGCCATCCCCTGGCACGCGAGCGCCCTCGGCAAGGTCGTCGCCGCGTATCGAGACGAGGCCGCGCTCGGCGAGCTCCTGGATGGGCCGCTCGGACGGCTTACCGGGAGCACGATCGTGGAGCCTCGCGCGCTCCGTCGCGCTCTCGAATCGATCCGTCGCGACGGGGTGGCGATCGAGGATCAGGAGGCCGTGATCGGCGAGGCCGAGGTCGCCGGGCCGGTGTTCGACCACGAGGGGCACCCGGTAGGCGCCATCGGCGTCGCCGGACCGGTCGAGCGGCTGCTTCCGGACGGTCACGCGCGCATCGACGTCGTCGCGGCCGTCAAGGAGTCGGCCCGAGGGTTGTCGCGCGATCTCGGCGGCGTTCGCCGCTTCGCGCGAGGTCGCTGAGGCCGCGAGATCCTTGTTCGCGACCTCGGCCGGCCGTAACGTCGACGCGTGTTCGGAGATGCCCGCCGCGCCGTGATCGTCGGCGGCATCCTGGTGTTCGTCGTCGGGGTCTTCGTCGGGTTCGTCCTCGGGCGCGCCGGCCAGCCGGAGGACCGGGCGACCGCCTCACCGCTCCCGCCAACCGACTCGCCGAGCGTCGCCGCCCCGAGCGTCGCCGGGTCGCCGGCCGTCGTCACGCCCGCGCAGGGTCAGGAGCCGGCGATCACGAACCAGGGACAGGTCCTGCTCGAGGGCGACCGGCCGGTGGTGACCGCCCCCGCGGCCGCCCCGTGTCAGAGCCTCGTCTCGGCCGGCACGATCGGGGAGTGCGGCGAGGTCCTCGTGGCCGGGGGCCGGGTGATCTGGGTCGTCGAGCGCTCGTCCACCTCGACGGGCGCGACCACGCTTCGCGCCCGCGTGTTCACGTTCGTCCCGGACGCGGGTGGGTGGGTCGAGTGGCTCGAGGCCTCGGATCTCACGGGCGAGCGGTGGAGCGACGTCAACGTGCTCGCGACCGATCTGACGGGGGACGGCGTGTCCGAGCTCGTTGTCGGATTCCGAGGTGCGGACGATGCCCAGACGCTCGAGTACGACATCGTGGGCTACGGACAGGACGGCCTCCCCACGGTCCTGGCCCATCCCGAGTCGCCGGTGCGGGGCGTGCTCGTCGTCTCCGGCGGTCAGGTGCAGGAGTACGGCGCGCAATATCCGAACGGGGAGCCGGTGTGCTGTCCTCCCTCGTACCTGCGGCGAACGATCGTCTACGACGCGGGCTTCTTCCGCGTCGCCTCCTCGGAGACCGTCACCCCGAACGCCGTGCCGGCGTCGCAGCTCTGAGGGCGATAGGCTCGGCGCCGTGCTCGAGGACCGGCGCTTCCTCACCGTCGACGACTACGAGCCGGTGGCGCGCGAGGCGCTGCCGCCGGACGTCTACGACTTCTACGCCGGTGGCGCGGGAGACGAGTGGACCCTGGCGGAGAATCGCCGGGCGTTCGAGCGCTGGGTGATCCGGCCGAGGGTGTTGATCGGGGTCTCCCCACCCGACGCCTCGACCGAGCTCCTCGGCACGCGTGTCTCGTTCCCCGTGCTGATCGCGCCGTGGGCGTACCAGCGGATGGCGCATCCAGAGGGCGACGTCGCGACGGCGCGCGCCGCGGGCCGAGCGGGGACGATCATGACCGTCTCCTCGAACGCGGCAGACGCCCTCGAAGACATCGCCGCGGCCTCGACGTTCACCAAGTGGTGGCAGCTGTACGTCTACACGGACCGGGGGATCTCCGCGGAGGTCCTTCATCGGGTGCACGAGGCCGGCTACGGCGCCGTCTGCTTCACGGTGGACTTTCCGGTCGGCGGGCTTCGCCACCGAGACGAGCGCAGCGGGTTCCAGATGCCCATCGGGCTACCGCAGGACGACCTCGTCTACGACCCGAGCATCTCCTGGGACGACCTCGCCTGGATCCGCGAGCAGGCGCCGCTCCCGATCTTGGTCAAAGGGGTCATGACCGGTGAGGACGCGAGGATCGCGGTCGACCGGGGCGCCGACGGCATCGTCGTGTCCAACCACGGCGGGAGGCAGCTCGACGGCGTCGCGGCCGGACTGACGGTCCTCGCCGAGGTCGTCGACGCCGTCCGGGGCCGGGTACCGGTGCTCGTGGACGGCGGGATCCGGCGTGGAACCGACGTCTTCAAGGCGATCGCGCTCGGCGCCTCGGCCGTCCTGGTCGGCCGGCCCGCCTGCTGGGGGCTCTCGGTCGCCGGCGAGGAGGGAGTGGTCGACGTCCTTCGGATCCTTCGTCACGAGTTCGAGAACGCGATGTCGTTGGCGGGAACAGCCGACGGTCGCCGAGATCACCGGCGCGTTCGTGGCGCCCGCCTGACGGCCGCCGGGACGTCTGCGAGCATGACCGGCGTGTCCGGCATCGACCTGCACACGCACACGAACCGCTCGGACGGCACGTTCACGCCCGGCGAGCTCGTGCGCCGCGCGGCCGACCTGGGGCTCGACGTCATCGCGGTCACGGACCACGACACGACGGACGGCCTCGAGGAGGCGATCGCGACCGGGCGGCAGGTCGGGGTCGAGATCGTGCCCGGCGTCGAGTTTTCGGCCGAGTACGAGCGCACGAGCGTCCACGTCCTGTGCTACTGGATGGACGTCACGAACGCCGAGCTCCAGGCGGAGCTGCAACGTCTGCGCGAGGACCGGTTCCGCAGGGGCGAGAAGATGGTCGAGAAGCTCCGCGACCTCGGCTTCCCGATCTCCTTCGAGCGCGTGCGCGAGATCGCCGAGGGGGGAAACATCGTGCGTCCGCACGTCGCCCAGGCGATGGTGGAAGCGGGCATCGTGGGCTCGGAGGCGGAGGCGTTCGAGACGTGGATCGCCGACGGCAAGCCCGCCCACGTTCCCAAGCACGCCCTGGCTCCCCTCGAGGCGCTCGCGCTCATCCGCGGCGCCGGCGGCCTCTGCGTCCTCGCGCACCCGGGGATGTGGGGGGACCAGACCGAGGTGCCCGTGGGGCTGATCGAGCGGATGGCGCAGGCCGGCATGGCCGGTCTCGAGGTCGATCACACCGATCACGATCCGGAGCAGCGAACGAGGTACCGGGCGTTGGCCGAGCGGCTCGGGCTCGTGGCGACCGGCGGATCGGACTGCCACGGAACGCGCTACGACCCAATCCGGCTCGGCACGTCCCTGTGCGCGCCCGAGAGCTACTCATCGCTCCGCGCGCTCGCGGCGAGCTGAGGTGATCGTGACCGGAAAGCGAATCCTCGTCGTCGGCGCCGGGTTCGCCGGGCTCTACGCGGCGATGGGCCTCAAGCCTCTCGCGCGCGCCGGCCACCGGATCACGGTCGTGAACCCGGAGAACTTCATGCAGTACCAGCCATTCCTCCCCGAGGTCGCGTCGGGGACGATCGATCCCCGGGCGGTGGTCGTTCCGCTGCGGACCGTGCTGCGCCACTGCGAGATCGTGATCGGCGAGGTCGAGCGCATCGATCACGACGGGCGTGAGGCGACCGTCCGACAGGCCGACGGCGGCCGGCGCGCGCTCGCCTACGACGTCGTGGTGCTGACCCCGGGCTCGACCTCGCGCGTGCTCCCCGTCCCGGGGCTCGCGGAGAACGGCGTCGGCTTCAAGACCGTGCAGGAAGCCATCTACCTTCGAAACCGCGTGCTCTCGCAGCTCGACGTCGCCGCGGCGACCGAGGACCCGGAGCGGCGCCGCGGCGCGCTCACCTTCGTGTTCGTCGGCGGCGGGTACGCGGGCGTCGAGGCGCTCGGCGAGCTCGAAGACCTCGCGCGGGACGCGATCGCAACCGAGCCGTCCCTGCGGCCCGAGGACATGCGATGGGTGCTCGTGGACGCCGCCGCGAAGATCCTGCCGGAGCTCGGCGAGGACCTCGCCGCGTACGCGGCCGAACGGCTCGCGCTCCGCGGGATCGAGATCGCGCTCCAGACGCGGCTCGAGTCGTACGAGGACGAGGTGGTTCGCCTGTCCGATGGGCGGTCGTTCGCGGCCGGCACGCTCGTGTGGACGGCCGGGGTTGCCCCCTCGCCGCTCCCTCGCGCGTCCGGCTTCCCGGTCGACGATGCGGGTCGCGTGCGCGCCGACGAGTACCTGCGCGTGGCGGGGGTTGCCGACGCGTGGACGGCGGGCGACGCGGCCTCGGTACCGGACAGAACCACCGGGGGCATCATGCCGCCGACCGCACAGCACGGGATGCGTCAGGGCCGGCGGCTCGCTCGGAACCTCACCGCCTGGCTCGAGGGGGGCCGCCTCGAACCGCTCGTCTATCGGAACATCGGAGCCGTGTGCTCGCTCGGCCGCTACAAGGGCGTCGCCGCGATCTGGGGCATCAGGCTGAAGGGCTTCCCCGCGTGGTTCGCGCATCGGAGCTATCACCTCTACGCGATGCCGACGCTCACGCGCCGCGTGAAGATCGCCGCCGACTGGACCGTGGCCCTCCTGTTCCCTCGCGACCTCGCCCAGCTCGGGTCGCTCGAGCAGCCGCGGCGGGCCTTCCGGCGGGCCGCGGGATCCGAGCCCGACTAGGCCCGCCCGGCCTGATCGATCTGCGCGGCCGCCGACAGGGCCGTATGGCTGCGCTCGATGTCGGGGAGCTCGTGACCCGCCGTGAGCTCCTGCACCGCCCAGTTCGTGAGGTCGCGGATCGAGATGATCCCGACGAGCCGGTCGTCGTCGACCACCGGGAGATGTCGGATCTTCAGCCTCGCCATGTGCTCGGCGGCCTCGGCGATGTCGGTCTTGGAGTCCACGGTGTCCAGGTCCTTCGTCATGCGGTCGCCCACCTTCGTGGTCTTCGGGTCCTTCCCGTCGGCCACGAGGTTCACCAGGTCGCGTTCGGTGACGATGCCGGCAAGGCGGTCGCCTTCCATCACGACGACCGACGAGATGGCGTTCTCGTGGAGCAGGGTCGCCACGTGCGCGAACGTGTCGTCGGCCGACGTCGCCTTCACGTCGGCGTGCATGATGTCCCTGATCTGCATGGGCAAGACCTCCGATGGGGGAACCCGCGACGGCCAGTGTATTGCACCGTCGTTCAAACCCGCCAGGGCCTTCGGCGTCAGTGGTCCGATCGACCGCTGAAGTTGAACGACTCGATCTTCATCGCCGGGACCCGGGACGCGCTGAAGAAGAACTCGCTCGCGAGCTCGGTCTGCTGCCCGAGCATCGTCGTGTCCTTGAGGGCCTCCAGGATCGACTGGGTGAAGCGGAGGTTCTTGACGGGATGCGCGATCTCTCCCCGTTCGATCAGGAACGTGCCGTCGCGGGTCATCCCCGTGATGGTCGACTCGACCGGATGGACGACGTTGGAGTAGTGGAACCGCGTGACGAGCACGCCGCGCTCCGTCGCCGCGATCATCTCCTGCAGGCTTGCCTGGCCCGGCTGCATGGACAGGTTGAGCGGGAACGGGCCCTCCGGGTTGGGCGACGGGAGGGCATGACCCGTCGTCGTGGTGCCCGCGAGCTTCGCCGTTCGCAGGTCGTAGACGCCACGTCGGAAGACGCCGCGCTCGATCAGCCGCACGGTGGCGCGCGGGACCCCTTCGAAGTCGAAGGGAAGGCCGAGGGTACCTGGCTCCCGAGCGTCGTCGACGATGGTGATCGCGTCGGCGGCGACCTGTTCGCCCTCGCGACCGGACAGGCATGACCGACCCTCGAGCAGCTGGCGTCCGCCGAAGCCGATCCAGGCGAGGAACCCCACGAGCGTGGAGACGGCGGAGGGCTCGAGCACGACGGTGAAGCGTCCGGGCTCGAGGTCGCGAGGAGCCTGGGAGCCGGCCGCCTTGTCGGCCGCGCGCCGGCCGACCGCATCCGCGTCGAGGTCGTCGATCCGGGCGCTGAACGTCTCGGCGAACCCGCTTCCGCCCTCGCCCCCCGTCATCACGGTCGTGAGCGAGGCGAGCGTCGTCGGCGCCCAGCAGAACTGCCCCTCGCTGTTCGCGACGGCGACCTCGCTCGCCATCGTCTCGAAGGCGCCTGCGGCCGCGAACCCGTCGCCGCAGCGGGCGACGAGCTGGGCGACGCCCTCGGCGCGCCGCTCGGGGGTCGTCCGGGCGGTCTCCTCGTCGAATCGGGAGGCGTCCTGCACCGGATCGACGGGGGCGAGGCCGGGGAAGTGGGGGTCGGGGGCGACCACCTCGGCCATCTCCCGCGCGCTCTCCGCCGCCCCTCGGGCGCCCCCCGGTGAGAAGTCGTTCGTGGCCGCGACGCCGATCCGATCGCCGAGAACCACGCGGACGCGAAGGCCGGTGTCCTCGCGCCAGGTGCTCTGGTGGATCGAGCTCGACGCGAACCGGGTGAGACCGCCCCACTCGTGAAGGAACAGCACCTCGACGGCGTCCGCGCCCGGCAGCTCGAGTGCCGCCTGCGCCACCCGTCGGACCTCGTCGGCCCCGATCTGGCCGGGCATCAGCCGCGGACCCCGAGCCGCACGTTGCGAAAGCGCGCCGGCGCCGAGCCGTGTCCGACCCTGGCGGTCTGGCCCGGTTGGCCCTTCCCGCAGTTCGGCGTGCCCCACAGCGTCCAGTCCTCCCGTCCGCCGACGGCGTCGCAGCTTTGCCAGAATTCGGTCGTGATCCCGGTGTAGTTGGGGTTCCGGTACATCTCGGTCAGGCGGCCGTCCTTGATCCGCCACGCGATCTCGCACCCGAACTGGAAGTTCACGCGGTGGTCGTCGATGGACCACGACGTGTTCGTCGACATGAACACGCCGTCGGCCGTGTCGCCGATGATGTCGGCGAGCGTTCCCTCTCGTGGCTCGATCGAGATGTTGGTCATCCGGATGAGCGGGAGGTGCTGCCAGCCGTCGGCTCGCATCGCGCCCGAGCTCGGAACGCCGATCCTGCTCGCGGTCTCGCGGCTCGAGAGGAAGTCCTGGAATATCCCGTCGACGATGATCGGGGTCCGCTGTGCCGGTACCCCCTCGTCGTCCCAGCCGAACGAGCCCAGTCCACCGGACAGCGACGCGTCGGCCGTGATCGAGACGAGGTCGCTCGCGTAGCGAAGCCGCCCGCGATCCTCCGGCCGCACGAAGGAGGATCCCGCGTACGCCTCCTCCATGCCGAGGACCCGGTCGAGCTCGACCGGGTGACCGATCGACTCGTGGATCTGGAGCTCGAGCTGGCCGGAGTCCAGCACCAGGGTCGTGACCTCGCTCGGGCACTCCTTTGCGCGCAGAAGCTCGACCGCCTCGGTCGCCGTTCGTTCGGCCTCCTCCACCAGGCCGAGCTTCTGGACGTGCTCCCAGCCCGCCGCGGCGATGTGGCCTCGGAAGGAGTTCGGGAACGAACGGCGCTGGAGCTCGCCGTCTCCCAGCGCGGTGGCCTCGATCCCCGCGCCCGAGTGCACGGTGGTCTGCTCCACCGCGGTGCCCTCGCTCGTGCCGAGCCAGGTTCGCCGCCGGAACAGGTCGATCCCGCCCTCGGCGAAGTCGAGGCCCGGGACGTCCTGCATACGACGGGTTGCCTCCATCAGCAGCGCGACCTTCTCCTCGAGCGGGATGTTGAACGGGTCGTCCTGCATCGGCGAGTGCCAGGATCCGGAGGCCGGCTCCGCGTCGGTCAAGCGCACGGGATCCCCGGGCAGGCGGGAGGCGGCCTCGGCGATCTCCACGGCGAGCCCGGCGGTTCGAGAGATCTCGGCGGCGTCCAGCCGGGCGGTGGCGGCGAAGCCCCAGTAGCCGTTCACCAGGACGCGGATCCCGATCCCCTCAGAGGTGGATCGGTCGATGCCCTCCATCACCTGGTTGCGGACGGTGATCGACTCGGAGTCCTCGGCCACCACCCGGGCGTCGGCATAGTCCGCACCCGCGGCCATCGCCGCCTGGGCAGCCTGCTTCGCGACGTCGAGCACCGAGCGCGCCCCTCTCTCCAGTGAGCGGCCCCAGGCCGCGCCGGCGGAAAGCCTACCCGAGGTTGTCCCGCCGGCGCGGGTACGCGCGGAGTGCCGATCGGCCCTGTGGGTCATGGTCGACAAGCCGGTTCTGAGAGGATGCCCGTCGGGATGGCCACCTATTTCGCGAACGTGACGCTCTTCGACGGCCGGTCCCTGCATACCAAAGCTGGCGTCCTCGTCGCGAACGGACATGTCGAGTGGACGGGTGCCCACGCCCGCGCACCCAAGAGCGCGCGCGCCGCCGAGCAGATCGAGGGCACGGGAAAGACGCTGACGCCGGGCCTGATCGACTGCCACGTCCACCTCTGCTTCGATGGGAGCGCGGACTTCGCGCGAGAGGCGCGCGAGATGACGTCGGACGCCGCGGCGGCGGTCAAGGCCGTGCGCAACGTCGCGCGAACGCTCGAACGGGGGGTCACCACCGTCCGCGATCTCGGAGGCCGAAACGACGCCGCGATCCAGGTGGCGCGCGCGGTCGAGGGCGGCCTGGTTCCCGGACCACGAATCCTCGCGGCCGGGCGGGCCCTCACGATCACGGGAGGGCACGGGCACAACGTCGGCATCGCGCGAGAGGTCGACGGCCCGGACGAGGTCCGCAAGGCGGTGCGAGAGGAGATCCGCGCCGGCGCCACGGCGATCAAGGTGATCGCGACGGGGGGCGTCCTCACGCCGGGGATTACGCACGACTTCACCGCGTTCACGCCGGAAGAGCTCGAGGCCGCCGTGGAGGAGGCGCACTCCTGGGGCCGTGTGATCGGCGCGCACGCGATCGGATCCGAGGGCATCGTGCGGGCCGTGCGGGCGGGGGTCGACTCGATCGAGCACGGCTCGATGCTCACGGTCGAGGGCGCGCAGCTGATGAAGGAGCGCGGCACGTTCCACGTTCCGACCATCTCGGCAATCCGCGGCGTGGTCGAGCATCCGGACGAGGTGCCCGCCTACGCCGTCGAGAAGGCCACGAAGCTCGCGGACGTCGCTCGCGACGCCTTCCGGCGTTCGGTCCGCGCCGGGGTCCCGATCGCGTGCGGTACCGACGCCGGCACGCCGTTCAACCCGCACGGGAACACCCCCCATGAGATCGTTCGCATGGTCGAGTGGGGGCTCACGCCCCTCCGAGCGATGCGGGCGGCCACGTCGGCCGCCGCGGCCCTGCTCCGGGTGCCCGAGATCGGACGCGTGGGCGAGGGCGCCGCCGCCGATCTCGTGCTCTACGACGCGAACCCCCTCGAGGAGATCGAGGCGGTGCTCAAGCCGGCGCTGGTGCTGCGAGGCGGCGAGGCCGTGGTGAGCGCCTCGGCTTAGCCGAGGATCCGCGCGTCGCGATAGCCGGCCGAAAGCGTCCGGTCGGTCTCGAACCGGAACGGATCGAACTCGGCGAGGGTCGCGCCCCGCTCCTCGTCGAGGATCATCGCCGCCACATGAGCGCCGAGCGCGGGCGCGAGCTTGAAGCCGTGGCCGCTGGTCCCTGCGTCGACGAAGATCCGCGGCGCGATCTCGCCGATCACCGGCTGCCAGTCGGGACTCACGTCGTACAGGCTGGCCCATCCCCGACCGACCTCCGACGCCTCGAGGTGGGGCACGCGGCGCACGACGAGCTCGGCCATCCGGGCGGTCTCGTGGTCGGCGATCTCCTCCGAGTAGTCGTCCGGATCGGCCTCGGGCTCGGCGGGGAGTGGTCCGGTGAGATAGAGCTCCTCACCCTCGGGGCGGAAGTAGTACCCGCCCACGAGGTCGCCGTGCGCCTGCACGGGTTCGGCGTCGCCCCACCGGAACACTGCGACGATGTGTCGCTCGACGCGCAACGGAAGATCGACGCCCGCGAGCATCGCCAGCGGCCGCGTCCAGGGGCCGGCCGCGATCAGGACCCGGCCGCAGGAGGTGCTCGAGCCGTCGTCCGTCTCGATCGTCGCGCCCCCGCCGGGCGTCGGTTCGAGGCGGACGACGGCGCTGCCCAGGCGTGCCACGGCCCCCATCGCACGGGCCCGCTCCAGCAGCCCCAGGGTCGCGGCGCTCGGGTCGGCGTATCCGGCGTCGCGTTCGAACGCCGCGATGCCGATGCCCTCCAGGTCGAAGTAGGGGTACCGCGCGCCGATCTCGTCGAGTGACAAGACGTCGGTCGCGATGCCGAGCTCGTTCAGGCGCGAGACCGCGGCGCGCATCGCCGTGGCATCTTCCGGCGGGTGCAGGAAGAGGAGCCCGGTCCGCCGGAAGCCGGCATCTCGGCCCGTGAGCTCCTCGAAGTCACGGAGCATCGCGATGCTGTCGCGCGCGCATTCGGCGAGGAAGGGATTCGTGTAGTAGGCGCGGCAGATCGCGCTCGAACGTCCGGTCGGGCCGCCGGCCGCCGTCGTCCTGTCGAAGATCGCGGTCCTGGCCCCCGCGGAGGCGAGGTGGTAGGCGGCCGAGGCGCCGTGGATCCCCGCCCCGATCACGCCGACCTCGAACGCGTCCATCACCGGATCCGCCGGGGCGCTAGGCGGCGGGATCCCGCGCCGCAGGGAAGCGGTGCTCCTGGGCGACGGAGTCGCACGGATTGCCCCGACCGAACACCACTCGCATGTCGGTGAGGTCGGCAACCCACCAGAACGTGGTGGCATACGGGTACTCACCCAGCCCACGCTCGGGGTGTCGACACAGGCAGTCGGGCTCGCCCTCGTGGTCCGACAGGAACCCGATCAGCGTCTCGCCCGTGATCGTCCCGGGTGGAGACGAGCCCAACAGCTCTGCCGCGCGCGCGCGCCGTTTCACGGAGTGCACGGCGTATCCGGGATCGCCCTCGTAGCGGAGCATCGAGGGGCAGACGTAGTGATTCGTGTGCACGAGATGACCGCGCTCGTCGGTCGTGCCGAGCTCCGCGTCGGTTGCGGATCCCTCGACGTTCACCACGTCGCCTTCGCTGGTGACGAGCACCTGGTTGTAGCTGGAGGCGCGGTCGTGACGGAGCGCCTCGCCGAGCACGCGCTCGAGCGTCGGTTGGCGGAGCATCGCCCGAAATTGCACCTCGCGCGGGATGCCGACGCGCTCGTCGAGCGGCGCCAGCTCGTTCCCGGTCATGGAGATGCCGGCGTCGTTCCAACCGCAGCTCACGGAGATCCCGTCACCGATCGCGAGCACGGTCGGCTCGCCCGGAACGGCGTATTCGATCGCCACGAGATCGTCCTGGTAGCTCCGAGGCATGTCGTTGTTGTGGCCGACGAGCACGTGGCCCTCGCGGGTCGATGGCGGCACGGCGACCAGGTCGGTGCATCTCCCGTCGAGCCGACGCGGATACGGGACGTACCAGATCTCCTCGATCCCGCAGGCGAACAGCGCGGCGGGGTCGACGCCCGCGGCCTCAGCCGCGCCCTCGAGCTCCTCCTCGTACCAGGGGTAGGCGGCGACCGTCACCTCTCGGTAGCGCTCGGCGAGCGCGAGCTGCTCGGCGCGAGACCTGCCCTCCGGGATGCGCTCACCCTCGAAGGAAACCGCGCGACGGATCGTCTCGGCGCACGCCTCGCCGACGCGGGCGCCGATCTCCCGGTGGGTGCCGCGCACCGCGAGGACGGGGATCGGGGCCGGGGACGTCATCGCCGTCGATCCTACCGGCCAAACGGAGACTGCCTCGGCCGCGCTCGACCCATCCACAGCGGGTCGTTGGACCTTCGCCCGCGGGTGCGCCGACCGGGCACCATGAACGCAGCAGAAGGGGGTGTCGGCGTGGACGAGAACGGAGAGCGTGTGGATGTGCTGGTGCACCCCGCGCCGGGGAGTCACCCGGAGGACATACCGCAGGCCATCGAGGTACTGCGGGATCCGAGGAGCGACTTCAGCGCGCGAGCGGCCGCCGCCGATCGGCTCGGCAGAACCGATGGCGGAAACGAGGTCATCGGCGCCTTGATCGGTTCCCTCCAGGACCCGTTCGCGCAGGTGCGCGGCGCGGCGGCATTCGCCCTCGGGCGCCTCGGCGATCTCCGGGGTGTCGGGCCGTTGGTGTCGATGTTGGAGGATCCCTCGGACGAGGTGCGGTGTCGCGCCGCCGTGGCACTGGGCTTGATCGGAAGCGTCTCGGTGCTTCGGACGACCTCCGAGGCCGAGGATCCGGAGGACCGCACGATCCGGTGGGCGGCGATCCAGGCGCTCGGCAACCTGGGCCCTCCCGCGGTGGAGTGCCTCGCCAAGGCGCTGAGGCACGGTCCGAGGCGGGAGCGGGCGCGCGTGGTGATCGCGCTCGGGGAGACCCGCACGGTCTCGGCGGTGGGCGCGCTGGCGGAGGTCCTGGACGACGAGGACGAGGAGGTCCGGGTTCGGGCTCGGGAGGCGCTCGAGAAGATCCGCGAGACACGGGTGCTCTGACGGCCTCGCTTCGAGCGCACGAGGGGCCCTGTCGGAGCCTCCTCCTACGCTCGCCGCATGGAGACCTTCGGATACGTCGCGATCGCGCTTGCGGCCGGGGCGGCGCTTGGCGCCGCGCTCGCGCTCGCGGGACGCCGGGCGGGCGGGCGGGTGCCCGAAACGACCCGCCTGGAGGCGCGCCTCGAGGTGCAGACCGCGGAGCTGCGGCGCCTGGCCGACGGCGCGGTCGCCCAGGGCGGCGGCGCGGAGCAGCTTCGACGGGACGTGCTCGCGGCCCGCGGCGCGCTCGAGCAGCTGGCCGTGCGAGACGAGGAGCGTCGCGAGCGCGACCGCGAATCGTGGGAGGTGGTGCGCCGGCTCTCGAACGTGCTCGCCGGCGGCGCGGCCAAGGGCCGAGCCGGCGAGAACGTGCTCCGTGAGCACCTCGCGCAGCTCCCGCCCGGCATGCTGGTGACGGACCTTCGGGTGAACGGCAAGGTCGTCGAGTTCGGACTCGAGCTCCCCGACGGGCGCCGGCTGCCGGTGGACTCCAAGTGGACCGCGGTGGCCGAGCTGGAGGCCCTCGAGGCGAGTCAGGATCCGGCGGAGCGGGAGATCCTGGCCCGCGACGTCGAACGGCAGGTGGCGAGCCGCGCGCGCGAGGTCGCGCAGTACCTCGACCCCGCGCTCACGGCGCCCGTGGCCGTCGCCGCGGTGCCCGACGCCGCGTACGCGGTCCTGAGGCGCGCACACGCCGACGCGTTCGCCCGAGGGGTGATCATCGTGCCGTACTCCACCGCGCTCCCGGTGCTGCTGTTCCTCTACAGCCTCGTGCACCGATTCGGCGACGCGGACGACGCACGGGCGGCGCTCGAGGAGGTCGCGGTGCTCCTGGACGCGATGGAGGGCGTGCTCGAGAACAAGGTCGCGAGGTCGGCCACGATGATGGGCAACGCCGCGGACGAGCTCCGCTCGCATCTCGGCAAGGCGCGCGGGTCCGTAGCGCGCGGTCGAGCCGGCACGCCCCCTGCGGAACCCGAGCTTGCCGAGGGGATCCTGAAGGCGGTTCCCTAGACCGTCGGGTCGAGGAGGTCGACGGGGAAAGATCGCGACGTTCCTGCTCGCCCCCAATTCGCTCGACGCACCATAGGCTTGCGGCCGCGCGCGAACCCCGCGCGGGAAAAGGAGGCCCGTCATGCGGAAGCTGATGGTGGCGCTCGTTGCCCTCGGACTCGTGGTCGCCGGGACACGGGTGGTGACGGCCGGGACGGCGGGTGGGAGGACGCCGGTCGACTGCGCCGACACGGTCTGGCGGACCTCGTCGGTTTCGACCTCATCGACGACGTGGGAAGCCGTTCCCGGATTCGCCGCGCACCCGGTCGCCATCTTCCCCATCACCGTCAACGTCAGCGCGCTGGTTTCGGGCGCGCCGGTGCGATTCCGTGTCCTGAGCACGAACGTGGGCGATCAGACGTTCGTGAGCAACCCCGGTCCAACGCGCTTCGACCCCGGCACGTCCGGTCCGAACGCCTTTGCGTACGAGTGGGTGGAGCGCAACGATGTCGCGGCGCCTCACGCCAACTTCATCCGCTTGCAGTGGCGAAGCGCGTCCGGAGGCACCGTCAACCTGCTCCGAGGCGACATGGCGGTGACGTACACCACCGACGGCTGTGAGGGGTCGTCGTAGGCGGTGGTGCCGGTTCCTCCGATCCCCCCCGGGTCTAGCCCTCGGGTCGGTCCAGTCGGACGTCGGCGAGCAGCGCCTCGGCCCGCTCGACGGCCGACATGAGCCACGCACCGTCCTGCTGGCCTCGGATGTCTCGTCTCGGGTACGCGAACTGGTTCAGCGCCTCATCCGAGCCGAACTGGATTCCCTTGGTCGCGAGGTAGTCGCCGATCGCGAACTCGAACGTGAAGAGTGCGGAACCGTCGTCGAACGCCTGGACGGTGTAGGTCAGATACGGGTTCGGGTGGGCGTGGTAGACGCGGACGCCGCGCGGGCTGCGGTCGGTCTCCGGCCGGAAGCCGAGCTCCGCGATGGCTTCGTCGAACTCCACATGCGCAGCCTAGCCGCCGAGGTCACCGGGTTCCGCCGCCCGCTGACCCCGAGGCTCGGCATCTGGGGTTGACGGTTCCATGCAAGCTTTGCATAAATACACGTGTGGCGAGCTCCGTCGTTCGGGTCGGTGTTCTCGGCGCCTCGGGGTACACGGGCGGCGAGCTCGTCCGTCTGCTCCTGGGGCACCCGTACGCCGAGCTGACGTTCCTCGGCGGGCGCGAGAGCGCCGGCCGGGCGCTCGCCGAGCTCCATCCGTATCTGGCGGCGACCCCGGTGGGCGCGAGACCGATCGAACCCATCGAGGAGGCGAGCGAGCTCGACGTCGCGTTCCTCGCGCTTCCGCACGGCGAGAGCGCGCGGATCGCGCCGAACCTGCTCGAGCGGGGCGCCCGCGTCATCGACCTGGGCGGCGACTTCCGTCTGCCCGCCGACGCCTATCCCGAGTGGTACGGCTTCGCTCACCCCGCCGCGGAATGGCTCGAGAAGGCCGTCTACGGGCTCCCCGAACGCTTCCGCGGGCAGATCCGTTCGGCGCACCTGGTCGCGAACCCGGGGTGCTTCCCGACCCCGGTCGTCCTCGGGCTCGCGCCGCTGCTCGAGGCGGGGCTCGTCGAGCCCTCGCCGATCCTCGTCGACGGCAAGACCGGTCTGTCCGGCGCCGGCCGGGCGGCCGCGGAAGCCGCGAGCCACGCCGCCACCGAGGAGAGCGTCCGTCCGTACCGCTTCCCGGCCCATCAGCACACGCCCGAGATGGAGCGGTGGCTCTCGGCCGCGGCCGGGACGGCGGTCGACGTCTCGTTCGTGCCGCACCTGGTCCCCGCCGTCCGCGGGGTCCTGACGACGTCGTACGCGCGAGTCGCGTCCGGCGCGACCACCGCCTCGCTCGTCGAGGCGCTCTCGGATGCCTACGCCGCGGAACCGTTCATCCGCGTCCTCGCCGCCGGCGCGATGGCCGACACGAAGCGCGTTCGCGGGTCCAACGCGCTCGAGCTCCAGGCGGCCGTCGATCCTCGAACCCGTACGGCCGTCGTGATCGGCGCACTCGACAACCTCGTCAAGGGCGCGGCCGGCCAGGCGATCCAGAACCTCAACCTGATGATCGAGTGCGACGAGGCGACCGCGCTTCCGGGCATCGGGGTCTATCCGTGAGCGTGACGTTCCCGCGCGGGTTTCGAGCGGCGGGCGTCACCGCAGGGATGAAGCCCTCGGGGCGCGCCGACCTCGGCCTGCTCGTGGCGGACGAGGGCCGCAGCGCCGCAGGGCTGTTCACCACGAACGCGTTCGCGGCGGCGCCGGTACGCCTGTCGAGGCAGCGGCTGTCGCGAGGGCTCGTTCAGGCCGTCGTGGTGAACAGCGGGCAGGCGAACGCGGGAACCGGGGTCCGCGGACACCGCGACGCGGAGACGACGACCGAGGCCGTGGCCGGCGCGCTCGGCCTGGACCCGGCGGCGGTGCTCGCGTGCTCCACCGGCGTGATCGGGGAGCCGCTGCACGTCGAGGCGTACCTTGCCGCGCTGCCTTCGCTCGTCGAGGGCCTGTCCTCGGAGGGCGGTCCCGCCTTCGCGGAGGCGATCCTCACAACCGATACCGTCTCGAAGCAGGCCACGGCGGAGCGAGGCCCATACCGGGTCGGCGGGTGCGCGAAGGGCGTCGGCATGATCGCGCCCGACCTCCGGCTCGCCACGATGCTCGTCTTCGTGACCACCGACGCGCCGATCCCGCACTCGGACATCGGGCGGCTGGCCACGGACGTGCTCGAGCCTCGATTCGAGTCGCTCACGGTCGACGGGTGCACGAGCACGAACGACACCGTCCTGCTGTTCGCGAGCGGCGCCGCGGGCGGCGAGCTGGTGGTGGGCGGCACGCCGACCTGGGATCAGGTGGCGGAGGCCCTCGACGAGGTCGCCGCGTCGTTGCTGCTCCAGCTCGCGAACGACGCCGAGGGCGCGAGCCACGCGCTGCTCGTCGAGGTGTCGGGCGCCGAGACCGATGCGGACGCCCGGGTCGTGGCCAAGGCGATCGCGGAGTCGCTCCTCGTGAAGACCGCGGCGTTCGGCGGCGACCCCAACCCGGGCCGGCTCCTCCAGGCCATCGGGGCGTCGGGCGTGCCGTTTCTCCCGCAGCTCGTGGACGGGTTCATCGGGGACGTCCGGGTGATCGCCGGCGGCGAGATCGCCGAGTCGTACCTGGAGGCCGGGATCGAGGCCGCGCGGGCTGCGCTCGCGGAGCACGACGTCGTGTTCGCCGTGTCCCTCGGAAACGGCCAAGGGTCGAGTCGCGCGCTCGGCGTCGACCTGTCCTACGACTACGTGAAGATCAACGCGGAGTACACGACGTGACGCCGTCGACTCCTGCGCCGCAGGTCCGCGAGCGAACGGTCGCGAAAGCGCGAACGCTGATCGAGGCCCTTCCCTTCATGCAGGAGCACCGCGGCAAGGTCGTCGTGATCAAGGTGGGCGGGGCGGCGATGGAGCGGGCCCCGCTCGCCCGGTCGTTCGCCGAGGACGTGTCCCTGCTGCAACACGCGGGGATCGAGCCCGTGATCGTCCACGGAGGCGGGCCGCAATTGACGCGCCTGTCCGAGCGGCTCGGCCTGGAGACGTCCTTCGTCGACGGCGTGAGGATCACCGATCGCGAGACGCTCGACGTCGCGACGATGGTGCTGGCTGGCAAGGTGAACACCGAGGTCGTGGGGCTCCTCGGCGCCGGCGACGTGCCCGCCGTGGGACTGTCCGGCGTCGACGGCGGGCTCGCGGTGGTGCGCCGGCAGGTCGAGCCCGATCTCGGCTTCGTCGGCGAGATCGTCGGGGTGAACACCGAGGTTCTGCGGACGCTGATGTCGAGGGGCTTCGTCCCGGTCGTCGCTTCCATCGCCGCCGACGCCGAGGGCCACCCGTACAACGTGAACGCCGACGTGATGGCCTCCGAGCTCGCGATCGGCCTCGACGCCCACAAGCTCGTCTACGTCAACGACGTCCCGGGCGTCATCGGGCCCGGAGGCGACCTGCTGTCCGAGCTCGGCGAGCACGAGGTCCTTGACCTGCTCGCGCGGGACGGCGTCGTCGAGGGCGGGATGATCCCCAAGCTGGAGAGCGCCGTTCGTGCGCTGAAGGCCGGTGTGTCGCGGGTGCACCTCCTCGACGGCCGCGTGGAGCACGCCCTCGTCCTGGAGCTGTTCACGCCCGAAGGCATCGGGACGATGCTGACGCTCGATCGCGGCGGGGGCGGTGCATGAACCGCAACGGGGGTGCGACCAAGGCCAGGCGACAGCGGGCGATCCTTTCGCTCGTCGCGCAGGAGCGGCTCGCGAGCCAGGAGGAGATCCGGGGGCGCCTCCGCGCGCTCGGGCTCGAGGCGACGCAGTCGACGATCAGCCGCGACGTCGAGGACCTCGGCCTCGCCCGCGTCCACGATGCGCTCGGCCTGCGGTACGTCGTGCCCGGTCTGGCCGAGGCTGCGCCCCCCGCCACCTCATTGCGGCGCGCGCTCAACGAGTTCGCCGTCTCGTTCGCGCCGGGGGCGGGTGAGCTGCTCGTGATCCGTACGCCCCCCGGGGCCGCGAACGCGCTCGGCGAGGCGCTGGACCGCGCGGCGCTTCCACAGATCGCGGGGACCGTCGCGGGCGACGACACGATCCTGGTGGTCCCACGCTCGGGGACGACGTGCCGCGCCGTCGAGACCGAGCTGCAACGGATCGCCGAAGGGAAGGGATAGGGAGATGAAGCGCGTCGTGCTCGCGTACTCGGGAGGCCTCGACACGTCGGTCGCCATCCGATGGCTCTGCGAACAGGGCCTCGAGGTGCACGCCGTCGCGGTGGACGTCGGGCAGCGCGAGGACTTCGACCAGATCCGCCAGCGCGGGGAGCTCGCGGGCGCCGCCTCCGTGCGGGTCGTCGACGGCGTCGACCGGTTCGCGACCGAGTTCCTGACGAGGGCGATCCGGGCCAACGGCCTGTACGAGGGGAAGTACCCGATGGTCTCCGGGCTCGCGCGTCCGTTGATCGCCGACGAGGTCGTGCGGGCCGCACGCGAGGTCGGCGCGGACGCCCTGGCCCACGGCTGCACGGGCAAGGGGAACGACCAGGTGCGCTTCGAGGTGTCGTTCGGCGTGCTCGCGCCGGACCTCCGGGTGATCGCGCCGATCCGCGATCCGGGGATCCCGCGCGAGAAGGCCGTCGCGCTCGCGGCCGAATGGGGGATCCCGATCGCGAACGTCGCCACTACCTACTCGGTCGACGAGAACCTCTGGGGCCGGACCATCGAGTGCGGGTCGCTCGAGGATCCCTGGGCGGCCCCTCCGGAGGACGCGTTCGAGCGCACGGCCGCGTCCGGTGCCCGGCCGTCGGAGCCGGACCGGATCACCCTCTCGTTCGAGCGCGGGCTGCCCGTGGCGCTCGACGGGACACCGTTGCCCCTCCCCGAGCTGATCCGCACCGTCGACGAGCTGGGCGGGCGGTTCGGGTTCGGGCGGGTCGACATGATCGAGAACCGCCGCGTGGGGATCAAGTCGCGTGAGCTGTACGAGGTGCCCGGCGCGCTCGCGCTCATCGCCGCCCACCGGGCGATCGAGGACCTCACGCTCGAGCGCGAGGTCGCCCACTTCAAGCCCGGGGTCGAGCAGCGATGGGCCGATCTCGTCTACGACGGTCTGTGGTTCAGCCCGCTCAGGGAGGCGATCGACGCGTTCGTCGAGGCGACGCAACCGGCCGTCCGCGGCGAGGTGCGCCTCGAGTTCGCCCCAGGGACCTGCACCGTCGTGGGCCGGCGATCGGACGCCTCGCTGTACGACCTGTCGCTCGCCACCTACGGGAGCCAGGACGCGTTCGACCAGCGGCACGCGGAGGGCTTCGTGAGGCTCTGGGGCCTGCCGCTCAAGGTCTGGTCCGCCAAGCAGGGGGGCGCGGCCCCGTGACCGACCGGCACGAGCCGCTGTGGGCGGGTCGATTCTCCACGCCGCCCGCCCCCGAGGCCGAGGCGATGGGGCGGAGCCTCGGCTTCGACCTCCGGCTCGCGCCCCAGGACGTCGAGGCCTCGATCGCGCACGTGCGGGCGCTCGAGGACGCCGGCCTCCTCGATCCGGACGAGGCCGGGCAACTCGAGAAGGCCCTGCGCGAGGTCGGCGCCGAGATCGCGGCCGGGACCTTCGAGCCCGACCCGTCGGACGAGGACGTGCACTCGGCGATCGAGCGCGGCGTGACGAAGCGGCTCGGCGAGCTGGGCGGGCGACTGCACGCGGGACGGTCGCGCAACGACCTCGTGATGACGGACCTGCGCCTGTGGCTGCTCGACGCGCATCGGCGGATCGAGGAGGGCTCGGTGCGGCTGGTGCGGGCCTTGGTGGACCACGCTCGGCGGCACGCGGAAACGGTGATGGCGGGCACGACCCACGGCCGGCTCGCCCAGCCGATAACGCTCGGGCATCACCTGCTCGCGCACGCGTGGGGGCTGGTCCGCGACCTCGACCGGTTCCACGGCTGGCGCGGGCGCGCAAGCGTCTCGCCGCTGGGGGCGGGCGCGCTCGCGACGTCCACGCTGAATCTCGACGCGACCCGGACCGCGGAGCGGCTCGGATTCGAGGACCGGTTCGCGAACTCGATCGACGCCGTGAGCGACCGCGACGTCGTCCAGGAGTTCCTCGCCGACGCGGCGATCTGCGCGACCCATCTCTCGCGCCTGGCGGCCGACGTCGCCCGGTTCTCCGACGAGGCGCTCGGGTGGGCGAGCCTCGACGAGGGGTACTCGACGGGGTCGAGCATGATGCCCCAGAAGCGGAACCCCGACGTCGCGGAGCTCGCGCGAGCGAAGGCGGGCCGGGTGCTCGGCGACCTCGTCGCGCTCTCGACCGTGCTCCACGGGCTGCCGCTCGGGTACCACCGCGACCTCCAGGAGGACAAGGAGTCCGCGTTCGACGCCGCCGACACGCTGGAGACGACGCTCGCCGCCCTCGCCGGCTGCGTCGAGACGATGACCTTTCATCCCGAGGCGATGCGCTCCTCGACGCTCGCCGGCGGGTTGTACGCGACCGACCTCGCGGAGGGGCTCGTCCGGGTGGGCGTGCCGTTCCGCGAGGCGCATCGACGTGTGGGCGAGCTGCTCCGGCGGCTCGAGACCGAGGGCCTCTCGTTCACGGCCCTCTCTCCGGACGACTGGAACGACCTCGGTCTCCCGGACGGCGCGGATCTGTTGGACGCCGACCGCGCCGTCCGGGCCCGCGCGACCCCGGGCGGCCCCTCCCCGGACAGCGTCCGGCAGCAGGCGGATGCGCTCGAGCGGCTTCTCGCCGCGCGCGCCTGAGCGTCGCCTCGCCTTCGGTAGCCTTCGGTAGCCTTCGATCGCTCGGCGACGAAAGGATGTTCGTGAGCGAGGACCGCCGCATCCGAGTGATCCGGGCGAGCGATCACGACGCCCTACCCTGGGAACCGATCCCGACCGAGGAGGGCGATCCGAACCCGCCCGGCGAGGAGGTCGTGTCGTTCCGCGCGGGCGACGGACGGTTCTCTTCGGGCTCTGGCGCCGCGTCCCCGAGACCGGCCCGATGGAGCCGCCGTACCACGAGATCGCCGTCATCGTGGAGGGCGAGGTCGAGGTCATCGAGGAGGACGGGACGGTGCATCGCGCCGGCCCCGGCGACGTGCTGATCACGCCGAAGGGCTCGACGGCGACGTGGAAGGCGCTGTCTCCCGTGAAGAAGTTCTGGGCGATCTACAAGGAGCCATGAGCTCGCGCTCCCGGAGCCGCGACGAGGCCACGCCGGCGATCGCGACGTCGGACCTGTCGCCGCTGGCGGCGCTGCGCGCGTTCCGCCGAGACCCGATCGCCCTGCTCGAGCGGCTCGCCTCGCAGGGGGACGTCGTGCGCCTGCGCGTGCCCGGGGCAGCCGCGTTCCTCCTGAACCATCCCGACCTCGTCCAGCAGGTGCTCGTGACCGAGCACCGCGCCTTCCACAAGGGCCCGACGATCCAGGCGGCGAAGATGCTCCTCGGCGAGTCCCTGCTCACGAGCGAGGGGGAGGAGCACCTCCGGCAGCGCCGGCTGATCCAGCCGATCTTCCACCACGAGAGGATCGCGGGCTACGCGGAGGCGATGGTGCGACGGGCGGAGGACGCCGCCGCCGCGTGGCGCGACGGCGCCGAGCTCGACGTGCACGCGGAGATGGCCTCGCTCACGCTCGCCGTCGTGGGCGAGACGCTCTTCGGGACCGACGTCGACGAGGCGTCGAGCGCGACGGTCAGGCGGGCGCTCACCGAGACCCTGTCGATGTTCGACCGCGTGTACTCGCCCGTCTTCCGTCTGCTCGTTCGCCTCCCGACGCCGACGATGCGCCGCTACCGGCGGATCGAGGCCGACCTGAACCGCGTGATCGGCGACCTGATCGCGGAACGCCGCGCCGCCGGCGCCACGGGCGACGACCTCCTTTCGCTCCTGCTTCGAGCCGACGAGGACGGCGCCGCGATGAGCGACGCCCAGGTCCGCGACGAGGCGCTCACGCTGTTCCTCGCCGGGCACGAGACGACGGCGAACGCGCTCACGTGGACCTGGTGGCTGCTGTCGCAGCACCCCGACGTCGAGGCTCGGCTGCACGCCGAGATCGACGACGCGCTCGAGGGGCGGTCGCCGCGGGTCGGCGACCTCCCGGGGCTGCGCTACGCCGAGATGGTCCTCTCGGAGTCGATCCGGCTGCGCCCTCCGGCCTGGGCCATCGGGCGCCGGGCGATCCGCGACGTCCGGATCGGCGAGGTCGACGTCCCGGCCGGCTCGATCGTGGTGGTCTCGCCCTGGCTGCTTCACCACGACGCCCGCTGGTGGCCCGAGCCGGAGGCCTTCCGCCCCGAGCGCTGGACCGCCGACGCCACCTCGGAGCGCCCGCGGCTCGCCTACGTGCCGTTCGGCGGAGGACCGAGGCTGTGCGTCGGCGAGCCGTTCGCGTGGATGGAGGGCGTCCTGCTCCTCGTGACGATCGCGCAGCGGTGGCGCCTCCGGCTCGCCTCGGGCGCGCGGGTCGCGCCCCAGGCGGTGGTCACGCTCCGCCCGCGGAACGGGCTCCCGATGATTCCCGAGCGTCGCGCTCGGCGCGCAGCCTGAGGTACTCGGACCGCGCCGCGAAGGTCGTTCGGAGCTGATCGGTCAGCTGGTCCACGAACTCGTCCCGATACGTCGAGTCGATGGCGGCGGAGACGGCGTAGTACAGCGCCGAGAACGACGCCACCCCGGCCGCCGTCCGCACGAGCTCCTTGGTGATCTGGAGCTGTTCGCCGAGGAAGGCAATCGTGAAGAGCTCGCGCCCACCGCTGCCGAGCCAATCCGCGCGAATCGTCGGCGTGACGAGCAGGCCGCCGAACACCATGAAGAACAGCCAGATCGCCACGCCGACGAAGCTCACCAAGAGCGCCTGCGCGATGAAGATCACCAGCCCGACATTCTGCCGCTGACGCCGCGTCAGCGGGACCTCCAGATCGCTGCCCCGCTCGAGGTCGCGAACGTTGCCGGGGAGGCGCACCAGCAGAAAGGCGACGGCAAGCAGTGCGAACAATCCCGCGCTCGCGTAGAAGGTGGCGTCACTCGCGTTGCCGAACAGCGCCCAGTACTCGTTGGTGAAGAAGGTGACGAGCGAGAAGAACAGGAGGAGGGGCAGCACCCGCACCAGCAGGGTCAACGCCCCCCGGAGCTGCTGGACGAACCGCACGATGGCCCACCGCAGGATCGAGATGACGCCGAATCCGACCACCAGCCAGATCGCCCCGAGGAGCGCGAGGTTCGCGAGCCCCGTGACGAGTGCGCTCGTGAGTTGGCCGCCGAAGACGAGCGGGAGGACCACCGGGAGCACGACGAAGGCCGAGAGCTCGGGCACGCCGACCTTCGCGGGGACCGATGCGAAGGGGCGCCCGCGGACGACGTTCAGGATCCCGAACGCGCCGAGCAGGAGCGCGATCCCCCCGAGCAGGGCCAGCGCGTTCGCGATCGCCGACCACTCGAGGTTGACCGCGCCGAGCAGCTCGATCACGAACACCAGCGCGAGGAGCGGGATCGCGCGCGTGAAGACGTCCCCGGTCGCCGTGTAGTCCTCGGCCAGGAGCGGGAGCCCAGCCCGTCGAAACCCACGCTCGAGCTCGCGGATCCGCCGGTCGGCCTCGGCAGGGTCGCTCATCTGCGGGTATCGAACCCCGCGACCCGGTCACCCGCAAGGATCGGAGGGCACGCTCGCGACGTCGGCATCGGGGACGACACCCCGTCGGGAGCGTCCGGTAGGCTGTTCGCGGTGGGGTTTTCCAGCGCGCTCGTCATTTTCGCCCACCCCGACGACGCCGAGTACCTGTGCGGAGGAACCGTCGCGGCGTGGGCGAAGGAGGGGACCGAGGTCCACTACTGCGTGGTCACCGACGGTTCGGCCGGCTCGAACGAGCCGGGGGTCACGCGCGAGCAGATGATCCCGATCCGCGAGCGTGAGCAGCGGGCCGCGGCGGAGATCCTCGGCGTCGCGAGCCTGTCCTTCCTCGGGTTCCGCGACGGCGAGCTCGAGGTGAACCTCCAGACGCGCAAGGCCGTCACGCGGGTCGTCCGCCGCGTCAGGCCGGAGGTGATCCTTGCCCCCGACCCCTCGCGCCTGTGGTCGGGGAACGGCTACATCAACCACTGGGACCACAAGCAGGCCGGCACGCTGGCGCTCTGCGCCGTGATGCCGGACGCCCCCAGCCGGCCGCAGTTCGCCGAGCTGCTCGAGGAGGGCCTCGAGCCCTTCGAGATCCCGAACCTTTGGCTGGGCGCCGAGGAGCCCGATACCTACGTCGACATCACGAAGACGATCGACCTCAAGCTCGAGGCTCTGCGCGCCCACGAGTCCCAGGGCGTGGACGACGTCGAGGAATGGGTTCGCGAACGGGCCCGCGAGCTCGGGGAGCGGGGCGGGGTGGAGTACGCGGAGGCGTTTCGGACGTTCTCCTTCACGGAGGAATGATGGAAGACCCGATCGGCGGCGACGAGGAGGACGTGCCCCTGGGCCTGGAGCCCGGGGAGGAGCAGGACGTGCGCGCCGACCTCGAGGACCTGGTCGGCATGCGCCGGGTGTTCCAGTCCCACGGCGTGAAGGGCGTCGTGATCGCCTGCCCGGACTGCGGCGAGAACCACTTCTACGAGTGGGACCTGCTCAAGGAGAACTACGAGCACATGCTGGCCACCGGCGAGGCCCGGATGCACGAGCCCGCCTTCGAGGTCCACGAGGACGAGTACATCCAGTGGGACTACGGCAAGGGCTACATCGACGCCCTGGCCGACACCGGTCTCGAGCCCGACAACCGGATCGAGCTCACCCAGTGCCCGTGGTGCGAGACGCCGCTCGAGCACCATTTCCAGTTCTGCCCGAGGTGTGGGCGCTCGCTCGGCGCCGTGCGTCTGTACCGGGAGCTCACCCAGCGCGGCCTCGACGAGCGCGAGGTGCGCGCCATGCTCGTGCGCGCGGGCTACGAGCCGTTCTAGACCGCCGAGTTGCCAGACGTCGTAAGGCGGCGCACGATGGCCGCTCCTCGAGCGGAAGGGGAGCGGGATGGCCAAGTACCTGCTGGAGGCGAACTACACGCAGGCCGGCGTGCAGGGCGTGCTCAAGGAGGGTGGCTCCGGACGGCGCGATGCCGATCGGCGAAGCTGCTCGCCGACCTCGGGGGGACGCTCGAGGCCTTCTACTTCGCGTTCGGCGAGGACGACGTCTACGTGATCGCGGACGTCCCGGACAACGACGACGGCCGCGGCGATCAGCCTGACGGTCGGCGCCGCCGGCGGCGGCGACGGTCAAGACGGTCGTGCTGCTCACGCCCGAGGAGATCGACCGGGCGACGAAGCAGTCGGTCGCGTACCGCCCGCCGGGCGCCTGAGCATCACCGGCCGCGGGGGCGCTCGAGGACGCAGTCCTCGGGCAGCTTGTCGTCGCGCAGGCCCTTGAAGCTCGGGGCGCGCATCTTGTGCGTGCTCTTCGTGATCTCGAGGTACTCGACCTCGGCGACGAGCTGAGGCTCGACGAAGGTCGCGCCCTTCACGGTGCGGAGCTCGGGGTCGTCGCCCGCCGGCGTCTTCCGGACGAGCGGCTCGAGCGCGGCCATCAGCCGCTCGAGCGTCTGCTGGGTGAACCCGGTGCCGACCTGCCCGATCCAGAGCAGCTTGCCGTCCTCGTAGGCACCGACGAGGAGCGCGCCGAACGTTCCCGCCCGCCCGCCCTGGCCGGGCGTCCAGCCGAGGACCACGCAGTCCTGCGTGTTGGTGAGCTTGATCTTCCGCCAGTCGGGCGAGCGCCGGCCCGGCTGATAGCGCGAGCCGGTTCGCTTCGCGACGACCCCCTCGAGGCCGAGCTCGCGCGCCACCTCGACGAACTTCTTTCCCTCGCCCTCGACATGCGTCACGAGCTGGAGCCGCTCGTCGGTCTCGACGATCGCCTCGAGCAGCTCGCGCCGCTCCTCGAGCGGGAGGTCGATCGTCGGACGCCCGTCGAGCCACAGCAGGTCGAACGCGACCATCGCCACGGGGATCTTCGTGGAGATCCGCTTGATCTCGCGCTCGTTCAGCAGGTTCATGCGCTGCTGGAGCGCCTCGAACGAGTTCTTCCCGTCGTCGTCGAAGGCCACGATCTCGGCGTCGACGACCGCGTTCACCTGGTTGACGAGCTCGTGGACCATGTGCAGCTCGGGGTACTGGAACGTGACGTCGCGGCCCCGCCGGGTGACCAGGCGCGTGAGGTCGGTCGCGAGGTACGTGGTCGAGCGGATCCCGTCGAACTTCGGCTCGAACCACCACTTCGGGTCGTCGAACGCCTTCCAGCCGCCCTCGGCGAGCATCGGCTGCATCGAGGGCGGGACGTCGATCAGGGGTGCCTCCTGGGCCGACGCGAGCAGCGCGAGCCAGTCGGTCCGTGTCTTCACGAAGTGGTACTCCAGGCCCGGGTAGCGGCGCCCGTGCAGGCGGAAGCTCACCTTCTTCTCGGTCCACTCGATCGGCTCGTACCAGCCGTCGTCGAAGATCCGCACCTCGCCGGCCCCGTAGTGGCCCTTGGGGATCGTGCCCTCGAAGCTTCCGTACTCGAGCGGGTGGTCCTCCACGTGCACCGCGAGTCGCTTGTCCTTCGGCTGGACCGGCAGGCCGCGGGGGACCGCCCAGGAGGGGAGGGCGCCGTCGCGCTCCAGCCGCACGTCGTAGTGCAGCCGCGTGGCCCGGTGCTTGTGGATCACGAACGAGTTGCCGCCGCCGGCCGCCTCGCCGGGCGGCGGCTCCGTCGTGCCCTCCGGTCCGAACGTGCGCTTGCGCAGGTACTCGGCGAGGTGGGGATCCTTCGACGCGGCGATGACGTCCTCCGACGTCCGCCGTCCCGACGGCGCCCCGAACGCCTTCGCGCTCGGCAAGCCGATCGCCTCGAGCGCGCTCGTGAGGTCCTGCGGCTGCGTCCGCACGCCGTCGAACAGGTCGCCGACCCGCGCGAACCGCTCCCACACGTTGTCGATCCGAAAGTCCTGCGGGGTCACGCCGGCCTCGACCTGGTCCCAGAGCAGCGGCGTCGAGACCGTGGCCCCGGGCTCCGGGCGCATCGAGTAGACGGCCGAGATGTTGGCGCCCGAGCGATTCATGTTGTGGTCGACGAAGACCTTGCCGGTCCGCCGCTCGATCTTCCACGCCATCGTCACGCGCTCGCGGTCGGCCCGCTCGATCATTCGGCCGACCGTGCCGACGAAGTCGCGCACCTGCTCATAGGAGTAGCCGGGTGCGACGGGAACGTAGATCTGCACGCCGGTCGCGCCCGAGGTCTTCGGGTATCCGACGAGGCCGAGGGCGTCGAGCGCCGCCTTCACGTGCATCGAGACCGCGAGCACGTCCTCGAAGCTCGCGCCCATCGGGTCGAGATCGAAGAAGAGGTAGTCGGGCTGCCCGACCGACCCGCACCGCGAGTGCAGCGGGTGCATCTCGATGCAGCCGAGGTTCGCGACGAACAGCAGCGTCGACAGGTCGTTCACCATCAGGTAGCCGATCACGCCGTCGCGGCTGTCCTCGCTCTCGACCGGGCAGCGCTCGATCCACTCGGGCGTGTGCGAGGGCGCGGTCTTCTCGTAGAAGAAGTCGCCTGAGATACCATCCGGCATCCGCTTCATCGTCAGCGGGCGCTCGCGCAGGTAGGGCAGGATGAGCTCGGCGACGTTGAAGTAGTAGGCGACAAGGTCGCCCTTGGAGTACCCCTCCTCCGGCCAGAAGACCTTGTCGAGGTTCGACAGACGGAGCTCGCGTCCGTCGGCCTCCATCCACCAGGCGTCCCCGCGCTTGTCGGCCGGCAGCGCCGTGGGGAACTCGACGGTGAACGCGGGACCGCCACCACCCCTCTTCCTCGCGGGCATGCGGCCAGCGTAGCGGGGGCGGCGGGAAGGCGACGGCGAGCCGCCGGGAGGGAAGAAGCGGGTGGCTCGGGCCGTGTCGCCCCGGAGGGCTAGAATCCATCTTCCCTGCTCGCACGTCCGATCGGACCGCAAAGGAGAGCCGCCATGCCGCCGAGATCGATGTGGAAGGGGGCCATCTCGTTCGGCCTCGTGACGATCCCGGTCGCCGTCTACCCGGCGACCGAGGAGAAGAGCCTGAAGTTCAACCAGCTCCATGACCAGGACATGGGCCGGATCCGCTACAAGCGAGTGTGCGCGGTCGACGGCGAGGAGGTCGACTTCGAGCACATCGTGAAGGGCTACGAGGTCGAGAAGGATCGTTACGTGATCCTCACCGATGAGGACCTCGACGCCGTGCCCGTGGAATCGAGCCGCGCGATCGACATCCAGCAGTTCGTCGACCTCGGCGAGATCGATCCGATCCTGTTCAAGAAGTCCTACTACCTCGTCCCCGACGAGACCGGCGCCAAGGCCTACGCGCTTCTCCGCAAGGCGCTGTCCGAGGAGAACAAGGTCGGCATCGCGAAGGTGAGCTTCCGGGACAAGGAGCACCTGGCCGCCCTGCGGTTCAAGGACAAGGTGTTCGTGCTCGAGACGATGTACTGGCCGGACGAGATCCGGGCGGCCGAGTTCGACACGGTCGACGCGGGGGAGAAGGTGCGCGCCAACGAGGTCGACATGGCCAAGGCGCTGATCGAGAACCTCACGGAGCCCTGGAACCCCGAGGGCTTCAAGGACGAGTACCGCGAGGCGCTGTTGGACATCGTCGAGAAGAAGATCGCCGGCGAGCCGATCGAGGCCCCGACCGAGGCCGCGCCCGCGCGCGTGGTCGACCTGATGGAGGCGCTGAAGGCCTCGGTCCAGGCGGCGAAGAAGAAGACGCCGTCGGCTTCGGGCGCGAAGCGTTCGAGCGCCAAGCGCGGCGTCGCGAAGAAGACCGCCGCGAAGGCCGCGACGGCGAAGAAGGTCAGCGCGCCACGCAAGAAGGCCGCCGCCGGTTGAGGCTGCCCGCCGGGTACGTCTCGCGCCCGGCGACATGGGAGGACCTGGACTCGGTCGTCGCGTTGTTCCGTGCGTGCGATCTCGCCGATTCCGCCGTCGAGGATCCCGTCCGTGAGCACCTCGCGGACGACTGGCGCCAGTCGGGGCCGGAGCTGGATCGCGACACCGTGCTCGCGTTCGCCTCCGACGGCTCGCCCGCCGGCTACGCCAACGTCTTCGGCATGAACCCTGAGCTGTCGGTCGAGGCGTTCGGGCGGGTGCACCCGGGGCATCGGGGCCGCGGGATCGGGGTCTCGCTGGTCGCCTGGACGGAGGCGCGGGCACGGGAGGTCGTGCCCGATGGCGTCGCGTCGCGGCTCCGCAACTCGGTGCCCGCGACGGACGGGGCCGCCGAGCGACTCCTCGTGGGCCGTGGGTATGAGCGGGTCCGGATCTTCTGGCACATGGAGCGGGATCTCGCCGCCGTGGTCGAGGAGTTCGCGGCCCCGGAGGGCATCCACATCCGCTCCTACCGGCCGGACGCGGACGTCGAGGCGCTGTACCGGGCGATCGAGGAGGCGTTCGTCGACCACTGGGGCTACGAGCCGAACTCCTGGGACCGGCACGTCGAGGAGATGGCCCGCCTCGATCCCGGGCTCGTCGGCCTGGCGGTGGACGGCGAGGAGGTCGTCGGAGCGGTCCTCGCGAAGACCGTGCAGGGCGGGGCCTGGATCGACGTGGTGGCGGTCCGCCGGCCGTGGCGGGGTCGCGGCATCGCGCGCGCGCTGCTGTCGCGATCCTTCGAGGACCTCGCCGCCCGCGGCGCGGGCTCGGTGACGCTCAACGTCGATTCGGCCAGCCCGACGGGGGCAACCCGGCTCTACGAGTCGGTGGGGATGGGCGTCCGGCGGGCCTGGAACGTGTTCGAGAGGCCGCTCGGGGCCACGTAAGCTAGGCGCCCCGGTCGGAGCGGAGGCGAGGGTTGAAGCTGGTCGTCGCGATCGTGAAGCCGCACCGCCTCGACGAGGTCAAGGAGGCGCTGCGCGGGATCGGCGTCAGCGGCCTCACGACGTCCGACGTGGAGGGCTTCGGCCGCCAGCGCGGCCATACGGAGGTGTATCGAGGCGCCGAGTACCAGGTCGACTTCGTCCCCAAGATCAAGGTCGAGGTCCTCTGCGATGACGACCAGGCCGAGACCGTCGTCGGTGAGATCGCGAAAGCGGCGCGGACGGGCAAGATCGGTGACGGCAAGATCTGGGTCACCTCGATCGAACAGGTGATGCGGATCCGCACCGGCGAGATGGGCCCCGACGCCCTCTGAGCCGATGGCCGATGCGGCCGACCGACCCGCGCCCGTCGCCCGGCTGCTCGAGGAGCTCCGGGCGCTGGAGCGCGCGTACTCGCGCGGTCACCACGGCCGATGGTCGGCCTCGCGCCGGGCGGGGCTCGTCGACGAATGCCTCCGGGAGCTCTTCGCCCATGCCGACGCCCCCGCCGGCGTCGCCCTCGTGGCGCTCGGCGGGTACGGGCGCGGCCGCCTGTCGCCGTTCTCCGACGTCGATCTGCTGATCGTCCACCAGGGCGCGAACGACGAGCGGGTGGCCTCGGTGGCGGAGCGGCTCCTGTACCCGCTCTGGGACGCCGGCCTGCGCGTCGGACACGGGGTTCGGACTCCGGAGCAGTGCGAGGCGCTCGCGGCCGAACGGCTCGACGCGCGGACGGCAATGCTGGACGGGCGGGCGATCGACGGCGACGCCGTCCCGTGGGTGGACGCGCTGAGTCGCCTGGCGGCGCCCGTCCGCAACGATCCCCGTTCGTTCGCCGAGGAGCTCCGCGCCGACGCGGAGGCCCGTCGCGACCGATACGGGTCCGTGTCCAGCCTGCTCGAGCCCGACCTGAAGGAGGGGAGCGGGGGCCTTCGCGACGTGCAGATCCTTCGATGGCTCGAGGCCGCGATCGGCCGGTCGCTCGAGGAGGCCGACCTGGTTCGAGCCGCCGAGCGGGGGGCGGTCGACGCCGCCGACGAGTTCCTCGAGCGTGTCCGGGGCGCCCTGCACCTGGAGACCGGCCGCGCGATCGACCGCATCGTCCTCGAGCAGCAGCCGCAGATCGCGCGCGACCTCGGATTCTCGGACGAGCCGGGGCTCGTCGCCGTCGACGGGCTGATGCGGGCGGTCTTCGAGCACGCGCGACAGGTGGAGCACGTCACGCGGGCGGTGCTGGACCGGTATCTGCGCGGGGTCTCCGCGGACGTCGAGGTGGATCCGACACCGGAGGGCGTCCTGCGCGTCTTCGCCGGCGTGGCGGGCGAGCGCGGCGTGATGCCCACCGCGACGCTGGACCGGATCGCCGCCGTGCCGATCTCCGACCCGGTCGAGTGGACCGACGGGGTGCGCCAGCAGTTCCTCGAGGTCCTCGCCGCCGGCGCCGAGGGCGTTCGCGCGCTCGAGCTGATGGACCGGATCGGCCTGCTGGCTCGGTACCTTCCGGCGTGGGCGGCCGTCCGGTGCCGCCCGCAGCGAGACCCGTACCACCGGTTCTCCGTCGATGTCCATCTGCTCCGCGCGCTCGAGGCGATGACGGGGCTGCTCGCCGGCGACACCAGCGGCGATGCGCTCGTCGCGGAGGCCGTCCGCGCCGTTCGCGATCCCGATGCCGTGCGGCTCGGCGCGCTCCTGCACGACATCGGCAAGACGGGAACGCCCGGCCACGTCGTGCAGGGCGCCGAGATCGCATCGGAGTCGCTGCGCGCGATGAGACTTCCCGCCGCGACCCGCGAGCTCGCGAGGTTCCTGGTGGCCGAGCACCTCCTGCTCGCCGACACCGCCACCCGCCGCGACCTGGAGGACCAGGAGCTCGTGCACGACGTCGCCACCCGGGTCGGCGATCCCGAGCGCCTGGCCGCCCTGTACCTACTCACGATCGCGGACGCGGGCGCCACCGGTCCGCTGGCGTGGACCCCCTGGCGCGCCGCCCTCGTGCGCGAGCTCGTCGCGAAGGTCCAGCACGTGCTCGAGCGGGGCGAGGTCGGTGCCGACACCGCCGCGAGACTCGCCGAGCGCTCCGACGCGATCCGCGCCGCGCTCGCGTCGGAGGACCCATCCGCGGTCGACCGCTTCTTGCTCCGGATGCCGCGCGGCTACCTGCTCGGGCTCCCGGTCGAGCAGATCGCGCAGCAGTACCCGCTGATCGTCCCCCAGGTCGGCGCGCTCGAGGTTCGCACCCACGCGGTCCCCGGTGGTCGACCCGCCACCTACGCCCTGACGGTGGTGGCCGCCGATCGCCCGGGGTTGCTCTCCTCGATCGCCGGAGCGCTGTCGCTCGCCGGGCTGTCGATCCTCACGGCGCAGGTCTTCACGGCCGAGGACGGCACCGCGGTCGACGTGTTCGAGGTCGAGGGGGCCTTCGAGACCGAGGTGGCGGAGCGGCGCTGGCGCGAGTTCCGCGGCACGCTCCGAAAGGCGGTCGAGGGTCGGCTGTCGCTGGGATACCGAGTCGAGGAGAAGCGCCGCCACTACCCGGCGCCGCGCGCCGATGTCCCGGTTGCGGGTCGCGGTCGACAACGACGCCTCCGACTTCTTCACGGTGATCGAGGTCGGGGCGCCGGACCGAATCGGGCTGTTGTTCGACATCACTCGGACGCTCGCGGAGCTCCAGCTCGACGTCCACCTCGCGAAGGTGGCCACCTACGACGGGAGGGTCGTCGACGCCTTCTACGTCCGGGACGAGCTCGGACGCAAGGTCGACGACGAGGAGCGGATCGACGAGCTGGGGCGTGCGCTCCGCGCTCGGCTCGAGCCCTCGGCCATCAGCTGAGCGTCGCGCGCAGCCGGTCGGCCATCACGGTGCTCGCGCCGTCGTCCTCGTGCTTGAAGTAGCAGTAGACGTCGTTGCCCGCCTCGAGCGCCGGACGGATCCGCTCGGCCCACGACGCGAGCTCCTCGTCCGAGTACTCCGTCTTGCGAAGCCGCAGGAAACCGAACGGCTCCCACGAGAGGTCGTCGGGTCCGGGGTCCTTCTCGTCCGTCTCGGCGACGCACCACGCGATGCCCTGGTCGAGCAGCAGCTCCCGGGCCTGGACCCACGACGCGTGCCGGAACTCCATCGCCGCCCGTGGCTGCGGCGGGAGGTACCCCACGAAGTGCTCGATCAGCGCTCGGTCGTACTGCAACGTCGGCGGGCACTGATAGAGCACCGTGCCGAGCCGATCCCCGAGCACCTTCGCGCGGTCGAGGAAGTCGCGAACGTCCTCGTCCGTATCCGCGAGGCGCTTCCAGTGCGTGATCCGCTGGTTCGCCTTGAGCGTGAACCGGAACGGCGCGGGGGTCTGGTCCCTCCAGGTCGTGAGCGACTTCTCCGTCGGGAGCCTGCGGAACGTGTAGTTGATCTCGACCGAGGGGAACCGGCTCGCGTAGTACGAGAGCATCTCGCGGTTCTTGAGGCCCTCCGGATAGAAGACGCCGTGCTTCCACGCGTCGTAGGAGAAGCCGGAGGTTCCCAGGTAGAGCGTTCCCGTCATCTGCGAGGATTCTGGCATGGCCGCGCCGGAGGCACGATCCGAGATCGACGTCCGCGGCACGGCCGTCTCGGCGGCGTCGATCGCTCCGCCGGGCGCGGTCGCGACCCTGGTCGTCGGGCACGGGGCCGGGGCCGGCCTGGACCATCCGTTCATCGTGGGCTTCTGCCGCGCGATTGGGGAGCGGGACGTCGCGACGCTCCGGTTCAACTTCCCGTATCTCGAGCGAGGTCGTCGGTCGCCCGATCCCGAGCGCGTGCTCCGCGAGGCCTGGCTCGCAGCGTTCGAGGCGGCGCTCGCCTCGGCGGCCGGACGGCCGGTGCTCGTCGGCGGCAAGTCGCTCGGAGGTCGAATCGCCTCGATGTGCGTGGCCGACGGGATGCCCGCGGCCGGACTCGTGTTCCTCGGCTACCCCCTGCACGCGCCGGGCAAGCCCGATCGACTCCGGTCCGAGCACCTGTCGAGGATCCGGGCCCCGATGCTGTTCCTCCAGGGGACGCTCGATCCGTTCGCGAGGCCCGAGCTCATCCGCGACGTCGTTCGAGGGCTGGGGGGCCGCGCGACGCTCGAGCCGGTCGAGGGCGGCGACCACTCCTTCAACGTCCGAGGGCGCCGCGCCGATCCGCGCGAGGTCGGGGCCGGGCTGGCGGAGCCCGCCGCGGCGTTCGTGCGCCGCGTCGCCGGGAGCCGTTGATGCCGAGGAAGAACCGGCGCGCGCCGGACGAGACGCCGCAGCCGGTCCGGATGCCGCAGTCGGACGCGCCGATGTGGGCCCTCGCGCCGGGCTTCGACGTTCGCCGCGTCTCGAGCGAGAAGCCGTACCGGTGCCCGGGATGCGAGCTCGAGGTCCGCCCCGGGCGTGTGGCACCTCGTCGTCGTCCCACAGGACGTTCCCGACGAGCGTCGGCACTGGCACGAGGGCTGCTGGCGGGTGGAGCTCAACCGAACGCGCGGCCGGCGTCGGGACCTTTGAGGGTGGCGGCTATCATCGCCCGCGTGCCCGGCCGCCACGTCCGCGCGACGATGCTTCACGACGCCGAAGGTTGGTTGGGACGGATCGGCAAGGACGAGATCCGGGCGAAGACCCGCGAGGGGTGTCTGTCGTCGCTCCGGCGCCTTGCGGGGGATGGGGTGGCGCTCCTCGTGCAGGAGACTCCCGACCTCGTGGGCGTGAGCGAGGCGGCGGAGCTCCTCGGCTGGGATCGGCGACGCGTCGCGACGTACGTCTCCCGGGGCGCGTTCCCCGCCCCGATCGCCTTGCTCGCGTCCGGTCGCGTGTGGCGACGGGTGGACGTGGAGGCGTTCGCGCGCGACCGCCGGCGTCGGAAGCGTCGCAGGATCGTGCGTTGACCGAGCGGATCCTGTACCTCGTGCGCCACGGCGAGTCCGACTTCGCGTCCGACGAGTTCATCGACGGCCCCAGGGGCAGGCAGTGGGATCCGCCGCTCGGCCCGAGGGGGCGCGAGCAGGCCGAGCTGCTTGCGAGACGGCTGCGCTCGATGGAGCGTCCGTCCGTCGTCTCCTGCTCGCCCCTTCGACGTGCCCGCGAGACCGTCGCCCCGTTCGCGACCACGGCCGGGATCGAACCGCACGTCGACGACGAGCTGATGGAGGCCTTCATCGGTGAGTGGGAGGGCCGGCCGTTCGAGGAGATCCTCGCGAGCGACGAGGCGATGCTCCATCGACTGCGGAACCAGGAGCCGATCTGGCGTCACGCGCCCGGCATCGAGGAGCTCGCGCCGTTCCGCGCCCGGGTGCGGGCCGCGATCGAGGGCGTGCTCGCGCGCCATCCCCGTGGCAACGTGGTCGTCGTGTGCCACGGGGGGGTGATCAACGCGTACATGGCGCCGCTCCTGGGCGTCGACCACGAGATGTTCTTCCTCCCCGAGAACACGTCGCTGAACTCGGTCGTCGTCGACGGCGACCGTCGGCGGGTCCGCTTCCTGAACGACCACCTGCACCTCACCGACCCGCATCTGTTCGAGTAGGCGTCGCGCCTATACTTCGGGCGCTCGAGACCCGACCCGAGGAGGCCGTCGTGCCCGTCCAGTTCCTCTCCGAAGCATGGACCGCCGAGCTCAAGCAGCGCCTGAACGAGAGCGAGTCGTTTCGAAAGGCCGCCGCCGACGCGGACGCGACGATCCAGAACGTGATCGCGACCTCGGACGGGCAGAAGCGCTACTGGATGAAGATCTCCGGCGGCGGGGTGGACATGGGGGCCGGCGACGCCGAGCAGCCCGACGCGACGATCGAGCAGGACTACGAGACCGCCACCGCCCTTGCCCGCAACGAGCTCAACCCGGTGAGCGCGTTCATGACGGGGAAGATCCGGATCAACGGGTCGATGATGCTGCTGATGCAGCTCCAGCCCGCGCTCACCGAGCTCGCCCGCGAGATGCAGGAGATCGACGTCGAGTACTGAGGCTCAGCCCTCGCGTTCGGGCCGGATGAGGAAGGTCGCCGACGCGCGAGCGAGCAGCACCCCGTCCGAGCGCTCGACGTCCGCCTCCGCGTAGCCGAAGCGCCGACCACGCTTGAGGACCCGCCCCCGGGCCACGATCCGGTCCCCGAGCGTTCCGGATGCGAGGAACGTCAGGTGGATCGAGGTCGTGAGGTGCGACCAGCCCTGCTCGAGCGCCGAGAGCATCGCGATGCCGGTGGCGGCGTCCGCCAGGCTCGAGATCACGCCGCCGTGAAGGACGCCCATGAGGTTGACGTGATCGGGGCCGACCTCGAGGGCGAGCTCGGATTCCCCCTCCTCGAGCCGCTCGAGATGCATGCCGATCCAGGCGTGGAATCGCGAGCGCTCGACGCGCCCGCGTACGTCCGCGATCCGGTCCTGTCGGGCCGCCAACCCGCCTATTCCTTCACGTAGGGCTTGTTCTCGGCCGCCGGTGGCCGGGCCTTCCGGCCGACGCCCGCCACCACCAGGATCGTCACGAGGTAGGGCCCCATGAGCAGGAACTCCGACGGGATCGGCACGTTCAGGATCGACAGCTTGGTCTGCAAGGAGTCGGCGAAGCCGAACAGGAGCGCGGCGAAGAAGGCGCCGATGGGGTTCCACCTGCCGAAGATCATCGCCGCGAGGCCGATGAACCCCCTGCCCGCGGTCATCCCCTCGTCGAACCGACCCACCGAACCGAGGGTGAAGTACGCGCCGCCGATCCCGGCGATGGCACCGGCCATGATCACGTTGCGATACCTCGTGAGCAGGACGCGGATCCCGACGGTGTCCGCCGCCTTGGGATGCTCGCCGACGGCTCGCGTGCGCAGCCCCCAGCGGGTCTTGAACAGCCCGACCCAGAGAAGGATCACCAGCGCGAACATGATGTAGACGAACACGTTGTTGCTGAAGAGCACCGGTCCGAGCACCGGGATGTCGGACAGCAACGGGATGTCGATCGGCTGGAACCGGCCCGGGTTGTTGAGCTCCTGATACTGCTGCAAGACGCGGGACGAGAGATAGCTCGTCATCCCGAGGGCGAAGATGTTGATGAACGTCCCGCCGATGATCTGGTCGACGCGGTAGCGGATCGACAGCACCGCCAAGACCCACCCGAGCAACGCGCCGATCACCATGCCCCCGAGCAGCCCGACCCACAGGCTGCCCGACGCGCTCGCGACGATCGACCCGGTGAACGCCGCGGAGAGGAGCATCCCCTCGATGCCGATGTTCACGATGCCGGATCGCTCGCACAACACGCCGCAGAGCGCGGCGAACGTGATCGGCACCGATCGAAGCAGGGTGCTCTGGAGCATCCCCACGAGGTTCATCGAGTTGTCGCGTGCCGCCCAGGTGAGGAACGTGAACACGAACAGGACCATCACGATCCCGAGGACGAGGTTGACTCGCCTGCCGAAGCCGCGGGTGAGCTGGACGCCGCCGAGGAAGCCACAGACGGCCGCGATCAACCACGCGGTCGCGGACGACGGCACGACGAGGTCGGGGATCGAGATCGCCTCGCTCCGCGGTGGGTTCAGGACGAAGCGGGAATCGATCCCGCCCGCCGAGCCGAGGCCGAACAGGAGCGCGATCGCGACGGCGACGACGATGAAGAAGATCCCCGTCACCCGCGCTCGGGTGAGGGAGACGGCCCGGGTCGTCCCGACGGTCTCGGTGGACGCGCTCATCCGCCCCACTCCCTCGTCGTGAGCTCGAACGCGGACGTCGTCTTCGTCTTGATGTGAAAGATGCCGCTGACGATGGCGGGCGCCGCGATGAAGACGATCACCAGCGCCTGGATCACCACCACGATGTCGACCGGCGTCTGCGTCGCCGCCTGCATCGAGCGCGAGCCGGCACGCAGGATCCCGAACATGAACGCCGCCGCGACGACGCCCGAGGGCTTCGACCGTCCCAGCATCGCCAGCGCGATCGCGTCGAAGCCGAACCCCGACGAGAACCCCGGCGTCGCGCTCGGGCCGGTGGACAGCAGCTGGTTGGCGCCCACGAGCCCGGCCAGGCCGCCGCACAGCCCCATCACCACCATGTAGATCGTCGACGGGTTGATCCCGGCGGCGCGCGCCGCGTCGGGGTTCAGGCCGACGGCGCGGAACTCGAAGCCGGTCGTCGTGCGGTTCAGCAGGAAGGCCACGCCGGCCGCGACCAGGATCGCGAGGATGAACCCCCAGTGCACTCGGAGATCGCCACCGAAGATCCGGGGGAAGGCGGCGAGCACCGGCTTGCTGATCGGGTCGTCGCGGTCGGGGCGCTGATACAGGTTGGTCGACAGCGCGTAGTCCAGCAGACGGAACGCGATGAAGTTCAACATGATGGTCGTGATGACCTCGTGGGCTCCGGTCTTGGCCTTCAACACGCCGGGGATGCCGCCCCAGAGCGCCCCGCCGAGGAAGCCGCCGAGGATGACCGCGACCACGATGACGGGGCCGGGCCAGCCGGTCATCGAGAACCCGACGAAGGCGGCGACCATGGCGCCGACGGTGATCTGGCCCTCGGCCCCGATGTTGAACAGGCCGGCCTGGAACCCGAGCGCGACCGACAGGCCGGCGAAGATGAGCGGCGTCGTCACCACGAGCATCTCGGACAGCGGGCGGAAGGCGGCCTGGATCTCGTCGAGGTTCCCCGATCTGATCGCCGAGGCGATCTCTGCGGGGCTGCCCACGGCGCCCTCGAGCAGGGCGCGATAGGCCTGGTAGACGGCGTCCCACGAGAGGCGGAGCGTCTCGCCCGGGTGGTTGAAGAGGCCGGACCACGAGCTCAGCAGGTCCGGGTTGGAGAACACGATCACCAAGGCGCCGATCGCCAGCGCGAGGAGCACCGCCAGCGCGGGGATGGCGTACCGCTCGACCCTTCGTGCGCGCTTGGCCGCGTCCACGCGGGCTCCGCCGTCGGGGCCTGCGTCCGGTCTTGGGGCGGTCGCGACGGCGGCCTCGGCGCCCGGGGGAGGGTCGTCGGCGGGCGGGCGAACCGGCGTCTCGTCAGGCACTCGCCGCGGCCTCTCCGGCATCGCCGGGCACGCCGGCCATCAGGAGCCCGATGCCCTCGCGCGTGGCCTCGGCTCCCGGCACGACCCCCACGATGCGCCCCCGATACATCACGATGATGCGGTCGGCGAGCGCCAGGACCTCGTCGAGCTCCGGGCTCACGATGAGCACGGCCGTGCCCTCGTCCCGCTTCTGCACGATCCGCGAGTGGATGTACTCGATCGAGCCGACGTCCAACCCGCGCGTCGGCTGGCTCGCGATCAGCAAGCTGATCGGGCGCGAGAACTCGCGCGCCACGATCACCTTCTGCTGGTTGCCGCCCGAGAGCGTGGAGGCGGGTTGGAGCACCGACGGCGTACGGACGTCGAACGCTTCCGCGCGCTCCTCGGCCGCGCGCAGGACGGCCTCCTGGTTTCGGACGAACCGCCGAGCAAACGGCGGCTTGTCGTAGGTGTCGAGGACCATGTTGTCGGCGATGGAGAAGTCGATGACGAGCCCGTCGCGAAGCCGGTCCTCGGGCACATGACCGACGCCGGCGTCGAGCACCTGATCGGCGTCGGCCCTGGTGATGTCCCGGCCGTCGAGCCGGATCGTCCCCTCGGACGGCGGGCGAAGCCCCGTGATGGCCTCCGCGAGCTCGGTCTGTCCGTTCCCCTGCACGCCGGCCACGCACACGATCTCTCCCGCGCGCACGTCGAAGCTGATGCCGTCCACCGCGACGTGGCCGCGCTCGTCGAGGACCCTGAGCCCGGCAACCTCGAGCACGGGCCGGCCGGGCTCCGCCGGGCTCCGGTCGACCGTGAGCTGCACGGCGCGACCCACCATCATCGCGGCGAGCTCGTCGTCGGTCGTCGTCTCCGGGTCCGCGCTCCCGACCACCTTGCCGCGCCGCACGACGGTAATGCGGTCGGCTGCGGCGAGGACCTCCTTCAGCTTGTGCGTGATGAAGATGATCCCCTTGCCCGCCTCGCGGAGGCCCCGCATGACCGTGAACAGCTCCTCGGTCTCCTGTGGGGTGAGGACGGCCGTCGGCTCGTCGAGGATGAGGATCTCCGCCTCGCGATAGAGCGCCTTCAGGATCTCGACTCGCTGTTGGACGCCGACGGGGAGCTCCTCGATGACGCCGTCCGGCGGGACGGAGAGGCCGTACCGCTGGCTGATGTCCGCGACGCGCCGTCGGGCCTCGCGCCGATTGAGCACGCCGAGCCCTTCCGTCGGCTCCACTCCGAGGATGATGTTCTCGGTGACGGTGAACACCGGGATCAGCATGAAGTGCTGATGCACCATCCCCAGGCCGGCGGCGATCGCGTCTCCGGGCGACTCGAACCGCACCGGCTTCCCGTCGATCAGGATCTCGCCCTCGTCGGCGTGGTACAGGCCGTAGAGGATGTTCATCAGGGTCGTCTTCCCGGCCCCGTTCTCGCCGAGCAGCGCGTGGATCTCGCCGCCCGAGACGTCGACGGAGATGCCGTCGTTCGCGACGACGCCGGGGAACCGCTTCGTGATGCCCTTCAGCTCGAGGTGCATGCCGGCTCCGGCGAAGCATAGAGAAGCGAAGGGGTGCCGGGCGAACCCGGCACCCCTTCCGATTCCCGGATGGTCAGCGTCTAGGCGTAGTCCGCCGGGTCGACCGAGATCGAGCCGTCGATGATGCCGGCCTGAAGGGCTTCGATCTGGTCCTTCAGCTCCTGCGGAACGCTGCCGTCGAACTCGTGATACGCCGCGATGCCCACGCCGCCGTTCTCGAGCGTCCCCGAGTAGAGCCCGCCCTCGAACGTGCCGTCCACGACCGCCGAAACCTGGTCGAAGACCGCGATGTTCATGTTCTTCATGATGCTGGTGATGAACAGCGGACAGTACTCGGCCGCCGAGACGCAGCCGTCCGTGTCGACCCAGATCATCTGGACGTCCCCCGCGTCCTGCGCCGCCGCGGCGGCGCCGAGGCCGACGGGCCCGGCCACCGGCAGGATGATGTCGGCGCCCTCCGAGATGAAGTCCTCGGTGACGCGCCGGCCGTTGTCCTGGTTCTCGAAGTCGCCGGTGAAGGTCCCGTCCTGCGCGACCGGGTCCCAGCCGAGCAGCTTCGACGCTCGACCCGTTGTCCTGGTTGTACTTGAGGATGCCGGCCGCGAAGCCGTTCATGAAGATCGTGACCGGCGGGATGTTGATGCCCCCGAAGGTCCCGATCTTGCCGGACTTCGACATGCCGGCGGCCAGGTACCCGGCCAGGAAGGCCGCCTGGTCGGTCTGGAACGTCAGCTCCTTCGCGTTGTCGAGCGTGATGTCCTCGCCGGCGTCGAAGTCGAAGAAGTCGACGTCGACGATCGCGAACTTCTGATCAGGGTTGTCCTGCGCGGCGGCCAGAGTCGCGTCGCCGAGCAGGAAGCCGACCGTGACGATCAGGTCGCAGCCCTGATCGAGGAAGGTCTGGATGTTCGGCGCGTAGTCGTCCTGCGTCTGCGACTCGAGCACGCTCGGCGTGATCCCGAGCTCGGTCTCGGCCTGTGTCACGCCCGCGTACGCCGTGGCGTTGAAGCTCTTGTCGTCGATGCCGCCGGTGTCGGTCACCTCGCATGCGGTGATCCCCACCCCCGGAAGCTCGCCCCCGGTCGCCGCGGTGGCTCCGGACGCCGCGGTGGCTCCGGACGCGCTGGTGGCTCCCGACGCGCCGGTCTCCCCACCGTCGTCCCCGCTGTCCGAACAGCCAGCGGCGACGATGGCGAGGATGGCCAGCACGGCGAGCAGCCGTATCCACTTCGTCATGCCCCCTCCTTCCCCGTGAGGTTGGCCCCGTGAGATTGGTCCCGTGAGGTTGCCCTCTCTTCGTACGTCCTGGGGGGCGCGCGAGGATGCCGCGCGCACCCCGTGGGGAATCTACTCGCTCCGTCCCCGCCCCGCCCCGGGCGTCCGGTGCGCCGCGCTTCGGCCGTCGGCCGTCACTCCGTCCCGAACAGGCGATCCCCGAAGTCGCCGAGCCCGGGCAGGATGTACCCGTGCTCGTTGAGCTGCCGGTCCACAGCTGCTGTGAAGATCGGGACGTCGGGGTGGTCCGCCTGCATCTTCGCGATGCCCTCGGGTGCCGACACCACACACACGAACCGGATCGACGCCGGCCCCCCGAGCTTCACGGCCGAGGTCGCCGCCGAGCCCGAACCGCCCGTCGCGAGCATCGGGTCGAGCACGAGCACATGTCGTCCCTCGACGGGCGGGAGCTTCCGGTAGTAGGACTGGGGCTGGAGCGAGGCCTCGTCGCGCTCGAGCCCGATGTAGCCGACGGCAACCTCGGGGAACAGCTCGGTCACGGCTTCGAGCATGCCGAGGCCGGCGCGCAGGATCGGAACGGCGACGAGGTCGCCGAGCACCCGGCCGCTTGCCGGCTCGAGCGGGGTCGCCACGTCGACCTCCGTGGTCGGTAGGTCCCGGATGGCCTCGACCGTCAGCACGAGCGCGAGCCGCTTGGCGAGCGTGCGGAACACGGCCGGCGTGGTCCCCGCATCCCGCAACTGGGCCAGCAGGTGGGCGGCGAGGGCGTGATCGACCACCGTGACGGACACGCGCGGATGGTAGCCGGTTGCCAGCAGGCGCGTTCGCTGGCACGATGAAGGTTCATGCAGGCGTACGTCGGCTTCGGGTTCTTCTACTTCGGGCGGAGCCCGGGATAGTCGCCTGAGCCGACGGACCAGACGACCCCGGGCACGCTGCCCGGGGTTCTTCGTCTCCGGGAAGCCGCCGAAAGGTCGCCGGTAGGAAGGCGGCAGCCGCCGGAACGGAGGGAGCCACATGGTCGTCGTCATGAAGCGAGAGGCCACCGAGGCCGACATCGAGGCCGTCGCCGAACGCGTCCGCGCCTCCGGCGGCGAGGCGTTCGTCTCGCGCGGCACGGTGCACACCATCATCGGCCTCGTCGGCGACACGGAGCGCTTCCAGGACTTCGACTGGAAGCAGATGCCCGGCGTGGACCACGTGATCCACGTCGGCAAGCCGTACAAGATGGTGGCCGCCGACCTGCACCCGGAGCCCACGACCGTGAACGTCGGGCCCACGCCGGTCGGCCGGCGAACCTTCACGATCATCGCGGGTCCCTGCGCCGTCGAGAGCGACGAGCAGGCGTTGATCTCGACCAAGGCGGCGAAGTCCGCCGGCGCGACGATCCTGCGTGGGGACGTCTACAAGCCGAGGACCTCGCCCTACTCCTTTCAGGGGTTGGGCGAGCGCGGCCTCGAGATCCTCCAGGAGTGCCGTCGCCAGACGGGGCTGCCGCTCGTCGTCGAGGTCGTCGACGTCTCCCACGTGCAGCTCGTCGCCGAGGTCGCCGACTGCATCCGCGTCGGCACACGCAACGCGCAGAACTTCGAGCTCCTCAAGGAGGTCGGTCTTGCCCGAAGACCGGTCATGCTGAAACGCGGGCTCGCGATGACGATCGAGGAATGGCTCCAGGCGGCCGAGTACGTCGCGCAGCGCGGCAACTCGGAGATCATTCTGTGCGAGCGCGGCATCCGAACCTTCGAGCCGGCGACCCGCAACACGCTCGACCTGGCGGGGATGGCCGTCGCCCAGACCGAGTCGCATCTGCCCGTCATCGTCGACCCGTCGCATGCGGTGGGCAAACGGCACCTCGTCGCCCCGATGGCGAGGGCGGCGATCGCGGCCGGCGCGGACGCCGTGATGATCGACGTGCATCCGGATCCGGAGAGCGCGCTCTGCGATGGCCCCCAGGCGCTCACGCCGGACCAGATGCTCGACCTCGGTCAAGAGCTCGAGCGGCTCGCGGCGGTCCTCGGGCGGTCGATGAACCGGCCTGAGTAGCCGGCGCTCACTCGTACGGATCGTCGGGCGCGGGGATCTCGACGATGCTGACGGCCGCGAGCATGGGGATCTCCTCGCCTCCGCGTTGGAAGGCGCCGGTCACCGTCACCCATTGGTCGCGGGCCGGGTTGTCGCCGGACACGCCGACGATCCGGATCACCACCGGGGCGGCGTCGGCCGCGCAGCACGCGATCTGGTATCGGGCCAGCCGGAACCCGCCCTCTTCCGCGCCAACCACGAACCCCGTCAGCCGAACCGTCGCCCCCTCGAGGCTGTCGCCCTCGTGATCGAAAGCGCGCTGGCCGAACTCGAGCAGCGACATGGCAACGGGGCCGGCGTCGTGAGCGAGCGGTTCGAAGACGGGGGCACCGGCGCGGATGTCGACCCTGGCGCCCCGGTCGACCCCGTAGCTACCCAGCGTGGGGGGCGCAACGAGCAGGAGGGCGGCGATCGGGGCGAGGAGCAGCCATCCGACGCGCTCGCTGCGGCCGTGGTGCGTTTCCTCCTTCGTGTCGGCGACGTGTGAGCGACGGAGCGCTCGCGCCAAGGTCACGAGCCCGAGGACGATCACGGCCACGCCGGCGATCGCGAGCCACGGCCCCATGCCGACGCGCACGTACCGCCGGTAGGTGCCCGTGAGGGTGAGCCGTAGCAAGACCACGCCGACCAGCAGGCTGATCGTTCCACCCGCGGCCGTCACAGGAGCCACCACCCGAAGACGACGCTGGAGGCCACCGCCACGGCGAGCGTGAGCGGCGCGAACCGGGACGCGAAGGCGCGCCCGAACGTCCCGGCCTGGAGCGAGATCAGCTTCACGTCGACCATCGGGCCGACGACCATGAAGGTCAGGCGGGAGCTCAGGGAGAACTGGGTGAGGCTCGCGGCGACGAAGGCATCGGCCTCCGAGCAGATGGACATCACGATCGCCAGGCCCGCCATCGCCGCGACGGCCAGCACGCCGGCGCCGGCCACGGCGTCGAGGATGCTCCGAGGTACCACGGTCTGGAGGGTGGCCGCGGTCGCCGCCCCCACGATGAGGAACCCCCCGGCGTGGAGCAGGTCGTGCTGCGCGGTGGCAACGAACACGGACATTGGCGGCCCGTCCGGGGTGGGCCGTCGCCGGGCCCGGTCCAGCAGCTCGTCCCGGCCCGTGCGGGCCCAGATGAGCCCGACGACGATCGCCGCCACGAGGCTGGCGAGGAATCGGGCGGCGACGACCTCCGGCCGACCGGGGAACGCGACGGCAGTCGAGACCATCACGACCGGATTGATCGCGGGCGCCGAGAGCAGGAAGGCCAACGCGGCGGCCGGCGGTGCCCCGCGGGCCACCAGCCGGCCCGCGATCGGCACCGAGCCGCACTCGCACCCCGGGAGGGCACCTCCCGCCACGGCGGCGACCGGCACCGCGAACGCCGCGCGACGTGGAAGAGCCTTGGGGAGGAACCCGGCCGGGACGAACGCGGCGACGGCCGCGCTGATGCTCACCCCCAGCACCAGGAACGGCATGGCCTGCACCGTGATGGCGACGAAGATCGTCGCCCAGTGGGCGATGGCCGGCTGGTCGAGGAGGCGCTCGAGGACCGGACGCAGGACGGCGGCCGCCACGACGACCAGGGCGACGACGGCGACGCCGGCCTCTCTCGGTCGGACGCGACGGGGTTCGTGGTCGCCGGGGCCGTTCCGGGTCGCTGCGACGTCGTCGCCGACCGCTCGTGCCATGGGCGGCGAGCATACCTCCGGGTCGAATCGCGTCCGGTCGCCGAGGTTCTCCCGACGCGGGGTGTTCACGGCCGCGCTCTGCAGCCTTCATCCGAACGTGTCAGCATGGGGCGGCTTCGGAGGCGGACACTCGATCGGGGGAGGGGAAGATGAAGCGGACGTGGCTGCGGGGCTGGGCAGGCCAGACGATCCTGGCGGTGGTGGCGGTCTGTGTGGTGCTGGCCGCGCCCCTTGCCGCTCCCGACCGGGCATCCTCGAGCGGCGCGATCATCTCCGGGGCAAGATCGCTCTCGGACCAGGTCCTGGTGAGCTACACGGATCGGATCCCGGTTCGGACCACCGACGTGCACCTCCTGGCCTTCAACGACCTGCACGGCACGCTCGAGCCCGGCTCCCAGACCCTCTACGGCCACTTCGCCGGTGGCGCCGCATACCTGGCCAAGGCCGTGAAGGACCGTCAGGCCCTCTACGGCGACATGCAGGTGACCCTCTTCGCCGGCGACAACATCGGGGCCAGCCCGCTCGCCAACGGGCTGTTCCACGAGGAGCCGATCACCCTCGCCAGCAACCTCATGAACGTCGACCTCGCGTCGGTGGGCAATCACGAGTTCGACAAGGGAAGCGCGGAGCTGCTTCGCATCCAGAACGGCGGGTGCCACGCCGACGGATGCACCGGGGCGCCGTACGCCCTGCCCGACGGCTCGACCACCGATGTCTTCCCGGGCGCCGATTTCCAGTACCTCTCAGCAAACGTGGTCGTTGACGCAACGGGCGCGACGCTCTTCCCCGCAACCGCCATCGAGCAGTTCAAGACCACCAGCGGGAGGAAGCGGTTCAGGATCGGGTTCATCGGCGAGGTGCTCGAGGCAACGCCGACCATCGTCACCCCCACGGGGGTGGCGGGGCTGACGTTCCAGGACGAGGCGGACGCCGCCAACCTCGCCGTGCAGCAGCTCCAGCGAAGGGGCGTCCAGACCACCGTGCTCGTCATCCACGAGGGCGGCCTCCAGAACCCGGCCAACACGATCACGAACGGATGCAACGGGGCGCTGGCCGGCAGCCCGATCGTCGACATCGCGAGCCGGCTCGATCCCTCGATCAAGGTGATCGTGTCGGCCCACACGCACGCCGAGTACCGATGCACGATCACGACCGACGGCGTGACCCGCCTGATCACGAGCGCGTCGTCGTTCGGGCGGATCCTGTCCGACATCACACTCACGGTCGACGACCGGACCGGGCAGCTGGTGCAGGCGAGCGCGGACAACGTGATCATCGACAACGCGCTCAACGTGCCGGGGACCGGCGTCGTGCGCCAGCCGGATCCCTCGAAGGAGGATCCTGCGGTTCAGGCGATCGTGAATCAGTACGTGACGGCGTCCGCCCCGCTCGCCAACCAGGTGATCGGGCGCATCCAGGGCGACCTGACCCGGACGGGTTCGTCGTTCGGCGAGTCAACCCTCGGGGACGTCATCGCCGACGCTCAGCTGGTCGCGACGCAGCCGGTCAACCTCGGCGGTGCCCAGCTCGCCTTCATGAACCCCGGAGGGATCCGCGGGGACCTCCTGGCCTCGGCGGTCTCGTCGGGTGGAGAGGCCATCGGCGAGGTCACGTACGGAGAGGCGTTCACGGTCCAGCCGTTCGGCAACAGCCTCGTCACCAAGACGATGACCGGTGACATGATCCGCCGCCTGCTGCAGCAGCAGTTCGTCGGCTGCGGTGGCCAGCTCACGCAACGGATCCTGCAGATCTCGAACACGTTCTCCTACGAGCGAGACCTCGCGGCGACCACGTGCGAGGGTCGCATCGGCCGGATGTGGGTCAACGGGATCGAGGTGGCGCCGACCGATGCGTTCCGGGTGACCATGAACAACTTCCTCGCCGCGGGCGGGGACGGGTTCACCGTGTTCAACGAGGGGACCGCCGCGCTCGGCGGGGCGCAGGACATCGACGCGCTCGTTGCCGCGTTCGCCGCCGCGGAGCCGGCGGGCATCGCGGTGCCACCCCTGAACCGGATCGTGGCGCTCGCGGTGTGAGGGCGTAGCGAGGAGCGCTCGAGGAGGAGGGTCCTAGCCGACGAGCGGCGTGAGCTCGGCGATGTCGCACGTGCCGCGCCACCGCGTGAGCGAGTCGGCGGGCGGCCCGACGCGGCTTCGTCGCCGGTCGACGAGCGCCTTCGCCGCCTCCTCCCACTCGGCCCCGTCGAGCAGCCGAACGGCGGCGTGGAGCTCGTCGAGCGAGGTGTCGCGCCCCTTTCGGCGCGTGACCACCACCAGGTCCGACGCGTTCGGCAGGCCCGGGATCGACTGCTCCTCGGGCCCGGGCTCGCGCTGGGAGAGCAGGTACACCTTGCCGTTCTTGTAGGCGAACCAGGCCGGGACCGCCCGACGGATCCCGTTCACCTCGACGCCGACCCAGATCACATCCGACTTGCGAAAGCCGTCCTCGACCTCCTTGGGCAGCTTGGCGGGGGCGGCCTGCACGTAGACGGGGAGCTCGATCTCGCCAACGATCTCCCCGTCCAGGACGAACGAGGCCAGGTACGGCCCGGTCTCGTCGAAGGCCGCGTCCCGCACCCGATCGGTCTCGACCGTGAGATCCATGCTCCCGAGCATCCGTCGGACCTCGGGACCCCACCGGTGCACGAGCCGGCCCGAGGGGCCGTAGAACTGGACCTCCTCCGTCACCAGACCCGTCCCGACCTTCCAGGCCCGGTAGATCGTGAAGGGGAGCGCTCGACCCGGAGATCCGAGGAGGTACACGCCCGCCGGCCCTCGCTCGCCCTGCGCGTCCCACACGCGATCGTCCACGACGTTCGCGAACACGAGCTCGCCGACGGTCATCGGGGCAGAAGGATAGCGAACGATCGCGCCCCCGGAGCGAGGCCCGGTCGGCTCTGCACGTTCAGACGATGCGAGCGAGCCACAGGCGCGGCTCCTCGATCTCGGGCAGCGAGGGGACCGAGGCGCCGTCGGACCACATGCGGGCCAGGGTCGCCTCGTCCGTGACCTCGACCACGGAGTCGCAGAACGCCCTTCCGAGGCGATACTGCTCGCGCTTGACCTCGATGCCGAGGAGGCGTTCGAGCACGGGGTCCACACGCTCGGTCTCCCGGTAACGGCGCATGGCCTCCTCGATGCGCCCGGCGGAGGACAGGAGCCGGCCGCCGAGCGCGTGGGCCACGTGGTCCCCGTATCCCTCCGCGGCGCTCATGAACGACTGGATCCGCCCGAGCTTGAGCCGCTGTTCGTCGTCGAGGACGGCTCCGAACAGGCCCTCGCCGGGCCCGAGCATCTCCTGCATCGCGTCGGGGTTGGCCGGATCGAGCGTCTCGAGGCGCCGTCGCAGCGCCTCCACGTCGAGGCGAAGGGTCGACGTGTAGTCCTCGATGAGCTGGCGGAACCGAACGAGCGCCCACGGCCTCGCGAACTCGAACCGGTGGGTCACTTCGTGGATCGCCACCCACGTGCGGAACTCCGTCGGGTCGAGAGTCCAGTCCCTCTCGAAGGCGGCGATGTTCGGCACGACGAACAACAGCGCGCCCGCGCCCTCGGGCCGTGGGATCGCGATGTCGTACTGACCCAGGACCTGCTGTCCGAGCGAGCCGAGCACGGTCCCGACCTGTGCGCCCAGCAGCAGTGGCGAGAGCTGCCCGAGCAGCTGCGTCATCCCGCCTGCCGACGTGCCCTCGGGCATCGCGTCGGCCTGCGCGGCCGCGACGGCCTCGCCGATCTTGGCGGCGGCCGGTTCGAGCACGGCGCGGAGGCCCAGCAGGTTCCGCTCAACCCACTGGGTTCGCCGGACCGCCTCGACCCTCGGCAGGTCGCCGGGGGGCTCGAGCTCGGTGAAGCCGGCGACCTGGAGCTCGGCGACGCGGACGGCCTCCTCGAGCCCGCGCTGGTCTTCGGCGCTCGGGATCGGGTCGTCGGCCCCCCACGAGGCGGCCGCGATCCCGATCTGCCTCGCGAGCTCCCAGTTCACGGGTCCGCTCGAGGAGAGCAGGACGCGCTGGATCTCCCGAAACAGCGGCACGTCGTTCCAGATGTCCCCGAGCGGCACGCCGAACGGGTTCTCCTCGGGGGTCTGGCTCACGCGGCCATCCTACGGCGGGCTCCTCGTTACGATGGGCCGCATGCGTGAGGACCTCCTCGTTCGCGTGACCGGCGAGCCCATCGGGGCCGACGAGGCCGTCGCGTTCGTGGGGGACCCAGGGGCCGGCGGCACGTGCGTCTTCCTCGGGACCGTCCGGGACCACTCCGAGAACGGGGGTGTGACCGGTCTGGCCTACGAGGCCTGGGAGGAGCTGGCCGTCCGGCGGCTCGGCGAGCTCGGCGAGGAGCTCTTCGCCGGGTGGCCGCTTCGCAAGGTGGCGCTGCTGCACCGCTTCGGAGAGCTGCGGGTCGGAGACGTGAGCGTCGCGATCGCCGTGAGCGCGGCCCACCGGGCGGAGGCCTTCGAGGCGTGCCGCCACGCGATCGAGCGCCTCAAGCAGGACGTCCCGATATGGAAGAAGGAGCACCTGGTCTCCGGCGAGTCGAGCTGGGTCATGGGTTCGTGATCGCAGGACCGCGCTGACGTGGGGCGGGAGCTCGCGATCGACCTCGGTACGGCCAACACCCTCGTGTACCGGCAGGGAGACGGCATCGTCTTCAACGAGCCCACCGTCGTCGCGATGAACGCCGCGACCGGCAAGGTCGAGGCGATGGGCGACGAGGCGTGGCAGATGATCGGCGGACGCTCCGGCAACGTGGTCGCGGTCCGCCCGCTCCGCCACGGCGTGATGACCGAGTTCGACATCACCCAGCGGATGATCGAGGTGGTCCTTCGTCGCGTTGGCGTCTCGCGCTTCCCGAAGCCTCGAGTGCTGGCATGTATCGCGAGCGAGAGCTCCGAGGTGGAGCGTCGCGCCGTCGACGAGGCCGTGCGGTTTGCCGGCGGCCGCGGTGTCGTCCTGGTCGAGGAGCCGCTCGCGGCGGCGATCGGGGCCGGGCTGCCGATCCAGGAACCGGTGGGGAACCTGATCGTCGACATCGGCGGAGGGACGACGGAGATGGCCGTGGTGTCGATGGGCGGCGTGGTCTCGGGCGTCTCGATCCGGGTCGGGGGGTTCGACCTCGACGCGGCGATCCAGGAGCACATCCGCATTGCGTACGGCGTCGCGGTCGGGGAGAAGGCGGCGGAGCAGATCAAGATCGCGATCGGATCCGCGTTCCCGGGGCCGAAGGGGAGGGCGGCGCTGGTGACCGGCAGGGAGCTGGCCTCGGGGGCGCCGAAAGAGATCCGCGTGACCGAGGACGAGATCCGCACGGCGATGTCCGATCCCGTGCAACGGATCGTGGGCGCGGCGCGCAAGACCCTCGCGGAGGCTCCGCCCGAGCTCACCCACGACGTGCTCGAGGCGGGGATGTTCCTGACCGGCGGCGGCGGCCTGTTGCGCGGTCTCGACCTCCTCCTGTCCCAGGAGTGCGAGGTCCCCGTTCACCTCACCGATCGCCCGCTCGAGACCGTGGTCCTGGGAGCGGGCGCGATGCTCGAGCACCTCGACGACTATCGGAGCTCGTTCCAGCTGACCCGGCGCCGATGACCGCCCCGGGCCGGAGGGGCGGCCCTGCTCACTTCTCGAAGAACCGCGCGATCGTGAGGTTCAGGACGTGGCCGAGCTGGTAGATGCCGTACGCGAGCATCGCCGTGGCGACGAAGAGCAGGATCACGAGCCCAATGAGTCCCTGGAGTCGATCGCGCCAGGACGGGCCACGCGTGGTGACGCGGAGGTAGGTGTAGCCGGGTCCGGGGCCCTCGACCGCGCCGTCGCTCGCGGTCCCCGCCTCCAATCCATCGAAGCCCACGGCGGCAGGACCCTCGCCGCCGGCGCGGATCGTCGCGAGGTACACCGCAGCGCCGATGAGCAGCGACGCCCCGACCACGATCAGGTAGGCCATCTCCACGACGACGGGAGCCTACCCCCATCGGTTCCGCCGGAATCGATCCCCGCCCGTACTATCGCCCGGTGCGCTGGCTCCGTCGTGCCTGGCCGTTCGTTGCGCTCGCCGCGGTGCTGTTCCTCGGGGGAACGGTCTACCTGCCCTACTACTCGATCGGGCCAGGCCCGGCGCGGCCCGTCGCCCCGCTGATCCGTTTCGACGGCCGCCCTCGGTACGAATCCGAGGGGCGCTTCGTGCTCACCTCGATCCACTACGAGCAGCTCACCGCCCTGGGGATGGTGCAATCCTGGCTCGACCCCGACCGGTCGGTCGTCTCGCGCGACTTCCTGTTCCGGCCCGGCGAGACGGTCGCGGAGGAGCAGCGCCGGGCGACCTCGCAGATGGATCAGAGCAAGCTCGACGCGGCGTACGTGGTCCTCGACCAGCTCACGGGCTATCCGCGGGAGCACGGCGAGGGCGTCCTGATCGAGAGCGTCGTCCAGGGGTGCGCAGCGGATGGCGAGCTGTTTCCCGGCGACCTCGTGCACACCATCGACGGTGACGAGGTCGAGGACGTGGAGGAGGCGGGTCTCGCGATCCGCTCGGCGCCGATCGGCGCGCGGATCTCGTTCGACGTGACGGTGGACGGCGAGCGCCAGACCGTGTCCCTGATCCGTGAGCCCTGCGGGGGGCAGGAGCGAGCCATCGTGGGCGTGTCGATGATCGATAGCTTCCCGTTCGACGTGCGGATCTCGAGCGGCGCGATCGGGGGGCCGTCCGCCGGTCTCGCGTGGGCGCTCGGCCTCTACGATCTGCTCACGCCCGGCGATCTCGCGAACGGCCGGACGATCGCCGTCACGGGGGAGCTCGGCATCGACGGAACGGTCTTCCCGATCGGCGCGCCCGACGAGAAGGTCGCCGCGGCGTCGGACGCGGGTGCAACCGTCCTCATCCTGCCCCGGGACAACTTGGCGGAGGCGCGCTCGATCGGGGATCGGGGCGTCGAGCTGGTGCCGGTCGACTCGTTCGAGGAGGCGCTCGCGTACTTGCAAGGCAACGAGTGACACCCCGGCTGCGTTCGCGAAGCCGATGATAGGCTGACCGCTGCTCCCGACCAACGAGAAAGAGTCATGGTCACTCGCATCCCGTCCGCGGGTACCGGCCGTCGCCGGCTGCTGCTGATCGTCGTCGCGACCGTCGCCGGGCTCGTCATCGCGTTCACGGCGCTGTCGGGGTTCTTCGTCGACGTGCTGTGGTTTCGCGAGGTCCGGTTCTCTCAAGTGTTCTGGTCCGTCTTCTGGACGAAGGTCCTGCTCGGCCTCCTGTTCGGGATCGCGTTCTTCGTCCTGCTGTACGCCAACCTGTGGATCGTTCGCCGCATCACTCCTCGGTACCGGCCCCTCACGCCCGAGCAAGAGATCGTCGAGCGGTACCGCATGCAGTTCGAGCCGTACGCCTGGTGGCTCCTGCCGTTGATCGCGGCGGTGATCGCGTTCTTCGTCGGCCTCGCGGTCACGACCGAGTGGCGAACGTTCCTGTTGTGGCGCAACTCCTCGGGTGTGACCTTCGGGTCGACCGAGCCGCTGTTCCACCGCGACGCGGCCTTCTACGTGTTCTCGCTGCCCTGGCTGAAGTTCGTGCAGGGCTGGATGTTCTCCGCGCTCGTCGGGGTCCTGTTGATCACGGCCCTCGCCCATTACGTGTGGGGCGGGATCCGCCCCAACGCGCCGGGCATCGGGGAGAAGGTGACGCCGCAGGTCAAGGCGCACCTGTCCGTCCTGCTCGGATTGATCATGCTGACGAAGGCGTGGGGGTACTACCTCGGTCAGTTCGACCTGCTGACCTCGTCGCGCGGCGTGGTCACGGGCGCTTCCTACACCGACGTGAACGCGCAACTGCCGGCGCTGCGGATCCTCGTGTTCATCGCGATCGCCTGCGGCGTGCTGTTCCTCGTGAACATCCGCCTCCGTGGGTGGGCGCTTCCGGTGATCGCGGTCGGCCTCCTCGCGCTCGTGTCGATCATGGCGGGGGCCGCCTATCCCGGGTTCGTCCAGCGGTTCCGCGTCGCGCCACAGGAACTCCAACGCGAGCGCCCGTACATCGAGCACAACATCGAGGCGACCCAGCTGGCGTTCGGGCTCGACCAGGTCGAGAGCCTGTCGCGCCCGCTCGGCGACACCGTGACGGCCGACGACATGGCGAACAACGACGCGACGATCTCGAACATCCGGCTGTGGCGCCCGGAGATCCTGCAGGACAACTACACGTCGCTCCAGCGATTCCGTTCGTACTACGAGTTCAACGACGTCGACGTCGACCGATACCTCTTGAACGGCGATCGACGCGTCGTGATGATCTCCGCCCGGGAGGTCAGCCAGGGCTCCATCCCCGAGAGCGGGAGGACGTGGCAAAACCAGCACCTGGTGTACACGCACGGCTTCGGGGCCGTGGCGTCGCAGGTGAACACCGCGACGATCGAGGGCCAGCCGGTCTTCACCCTCGGAGACATCCCTCCGGTAGGCGAACCCCCGCTCGAGGGCAACGGCCAGCGCGTCTACTACGGCGAGGGCGCACCCGGGGACGCCGCGTTCGTGGTGGTCGACTCGGGGGCCGACGAGCTCGACTACCAGGGCACCACCTCCAACGATCAGGAGTTGGTCCCGTTCCACTACGACGGCGACGGCGGGATCCCGATCGGTGGCCTGTTGCAGCGCGCCCTCTTCGCCTGGCGGTTCCGCGACGTGAATCTGCTGATCTCCGACCTCATCGAGAATCAGAGCAAGATCATGCTCTATCGCGAAATCACCGAGCGCGTCCCCAAGGCGGCACCCTTTCTGGAGTTCGACTCCGATCCCTATGCCGCGGTTGTCGGGGGCGAACTCGTGTGGATCTGGGATGCCTACACGACGACGGACCAGTACCCGTACTCCGAACCCGTCAACCTCGGCGATGTGGTCTCGCCTCCCACTCAGGAGGGCGCGCCGCAGCTCACGGGGAATGCCAACTACATCCGCAACTCGGTGAAGGTCGTGGTCGACGCGTACGACGGCTCGATGAAGTTCTACGTGGTCGACCCCGATGACCCCATCATCAAGGTCTGGGAGAAGGCGTTCCCCGATCTGTTCGTGACCGAGGCGGCGCCGGCCGAGCTGCAGGCGCACTTCCGCTACCCGGAGAGCCTTTTCCAGGTGCAGGCGGAGCGGTACACGAACTACCACGTCACCGACCCGGACGTGTTCTACGGCAAGCAGGACTTCTGGGCGCTCCCCGTCGACCCGACGATCGAGGCCGCCGAGGGCGCCCAGTTCGCGATGCGTCCCTACTACGTGCTCATGCGCCTGCCCGGCGAGACCGAGGAGTCGTTCGTCCTGATCCTGCCCTTCACGCCCCAGGACCGGCAGAACATGGTGGCGTGGGTCGCCGCGAAGTCCGACCCCGAGGGGGACTACGGGGACATCGTGACCTTCGAGTTCCCCACGGGTGAGAACGTCGACGGGCCTACCCAGGTGTTCGCCCGGATCAACCAGGATGCCCGGTTCTCCGCCGAGCGAACGCTGCTCGGTCAGGGCGGGTCGACCATCCGCTTCGGCGACTTCCTCGTGGTCCCGGTCGAGGACTCCCTGCTCTACGTCCAGCCGGTCTTCGTCGAATCGAATCAGCCCAACTCCATTCCCGAGCTGAAGCGCGTCGTCGTCGTGAACGGCTCGGAGATCGGCATCGGCACCACCCTTCGCGACGCGCTCGCCGACTCGATCGGCGAGGCGGTTCCCCCCTCCGATGGCGGCGAACCGCCCCCCGAGGGCACCGTGGACGAGCAGGTCACGGCGCTCCTGGACCAGGCGGCCGCGCACTTCGCCGCCGCGGACGCCGCGCTCACCGCGGGCGATCTCGCCACCTACCAGTCGGAGATCGAGGCCGCCAAGGCGGCGATCGAGCAGGCGCAGGCGCTCCTGGGCACGGAGCCGAGCCCGACGCCCTCGTCGAGCGCGAGCGCCTCACCCAGCCCCTCGGGCTGACGCTCCGCGATCTCGTCCGTCTGCGGAACGCCCACCGTCGGTTCGGCCGTCGAAGGGCGATCACGAACCCCGACTCGCACGGGGTCTCGAGCGGAGGAGGAACCGATGCTCCGACGAACGCTTCCGATCGCCGCCACGACGCTCGCCTCGCTGGTGCTGTTCACCGGCTCCGCGCTCGCGTGCGGCGGACTCGTGAACTCCAACGGCAGCGTGACGCTCGTGCGCACGACCACGCTCGCCGCGTACCACGAGGGCGTCGAGCACTACGTGACGTCGTTCCAGTTCGCCGGCGGCGAGGGCGAGTTCGGCTCGATCATCCCGCTGCCGGGCGTCCCGACGAAGGTGATCCGGGGCGGGGACTGGACGTTGCAACGACTCGTGCAGGAGACGCAGCCGCAGCCCCAGGCGCTCGCGTTCGCGGGTGCGGAGGCGGCGGCGGAGGACCGGGCGACCGTGATCCTGCGGACCGAGATCGACGCGCTCGACATCGTCGTCCTGGAGGGCGGCGGGACGGCCGTCGGCAACTGGGCGCGCGAGCACGGCTTCTTCCTCCCACCCGACGCGCCCGAGGTGCTCGACTTCTACGCCGAGCGCAGCCCGATCTTCATGGCGGTGCGCTTCGACGCGAGCCGCGCCGCGGAGCAGGGCCTCGGCGCCGGCGACGGGACCCCCATCCACGTCGTGATCCCGACGACGAACCCGTGGGTCCCGCTCCGGATCCTCGGGCTGGGCGCCGGCGAGCCGGCTCCCGTCGAGGCCGACGTCTACCTCCTCACCGACCGTGAGCCCGCGCTGCTGCCGGCCCCGGTCACGCCCGGCGTCGCGGCCTTCCTCGGCGAACGCGAGGTTCGCCCGGGCCTGGTGCTCGAACGGAGCGAGCCCGCCTCGACCGGGCTGATCGCCGATCTGCGGTCGGACGCGGGCATGAAGTGGATGCCGACCGACGGCATGTGGCTCAGCTACCTGCGCGTCGACGCTCGGGCCGGCGATCTCACGTACGACCTCGCGGTGGACGCGAGCGGCGCGGGCCAGCCATCGCCCGTCGCGGCCGGCCTCGCGACCGGGGCGACCGCGACTCCCTCGCATTCGCCGTGGGCGCAGGCGCTCTGGGTCGGGCTTGCCCTCGGGGCGGCGCTCGGCGCGGTCTCGGCGCTTTCGCGGCGGCGCGCCGGCCGCCCGGCGGTCTGACGATGCGGGTCGGACGGCTCGCGATGCGATGGGCCGCGGTGACGCTGCTCGCCGGGACCTTCGCCTCGTGTGCGCCCGCCGCGGCGAACGTGGTCGCTGCGCGCACCGTGCACGTCCGGATCCACTACTCGCATTTCGAGCCGTCGGCGTTCGCGTTCGAGGTCGGTGAGACGGTCACGTTCGTCGTCGAGAACGCCGACCCGATCGACCACGAGTTCCTGCTGGGCGATCGGACGGTGCAGCTGGTTCACGAGCGCGGCACCGAGGCCTACCACCCGCCGCGGCCGGGGGAGATGACGGTGCCCGCCGGGACGACGATGACCACCACGTACACCTTCGGCGAGGCCGGGGACCTGATCATCGGCTGTCACCTCCCGGGGCACTACGCCTACGGGATGCGTGCGCCGGTCACGGTCGCTTGACCCGCTTGGCGCCGGGAGAGGCGGGTCGGTATCATCCGTCTGCGGGGTGGAGCAGTCCGGTAGCTCGCTGGGCTCATAACCCAGAGGTCACAGGTTCAAATCCTGTCCCCGCGACGAGACGGACTAGGTCAGCGAGCAGCGGAAACGCAAGAGGTCCCCGGAGCGGATCGTGCGCCCGGGGACCTCGTCGTTCTCCATGTCATCCCCCTGGGCCACCCAGGGAAGGAAGGAGGCCCGGCCGCAAGGGCGTCCCGCTAGCTGCTCAGCCATCCGTCGTCGATTTCGACGAGAGAGCGAACGTCCTCACGGCTGACGAGTCGTTGGACCACTGGGCTGCCGAAGACGATGGCGTCTGTCGAGGCGGCCGAGACAACTTCCCCGAGGCGGTCGATGTCGTCGAAAGAACGGATGGGGAATGCTACGCGGCGGGAATGCGTCGTCGGTGTCGTACGATGCGACCGTGGACCGAGAAGTGAGATACTGGAGGTCCGCACCACTCACGGGACTGTCTGCGTAGAGGCCGTCGGCCGCCCCTCGGATCGAGGAGGCACGATGGCAACGCTAACGGATTCCGTTCGCGTCGAAGCCCCGGCAGTAGCCCCCGCAGTAAGCGTCCCCCAACAGGGGAGCGCGACGATGGACAGGTCTGTTTGGGACCGGATCGTCAGTTCGGCGGGGGCCGTCCTTGCAGTCATCCTGATCGTGCTCGGTGGATCGGCGATCTACGGCGGCAACTTCGGGCAGGACAACGTTCGGGATCGACTCACGCCACAGAACATCTCGTTCCCCCCGGCCGAGGCGATGAGCCCCGAGGAGCTTGCGGTGGTCGGCGCCTTTGCCGGCGCGACGGTCGACACGGGCAACGAGGCGGAAGCCTTCTCGCGCTATATCGGCCTGCACCTCAGTGAGGTGAACGGCGGCGCGACCTACTCGGAGACGAGCGCGGCCGCGCGCGAAGAGGGGCTCGACCCCGACGTGGCGGCAGAGCTTCAAGCCAAGGCCGACACGCTGTTCAGGGGTGAGACGCTCCGCTCGATTCTGCTGAACGCGTACGGCTGGTGGACCATCTCGACGATCGCCGTGTTTGCGGGGTACGCGATGGTGATCGCAGGGTTGCTCCTCGGCATGCTCGCCTTCATGGGCTTCCGGCACGCACGCAACGTGCGCCGCACCGTCTAGGGCGAACCGTGGAGCGGTAAGGATTCGGGTCAGAAGGGGTCTCCGAGAGGGGGCCCCTTCTCCGTGCCCGGGCGGGCGACCGCCCGAGGGGCCCACCCACCGCCGCCTGAGGCCCCGAAACGGCCGATCCTAGGGGCCCGCCCGCTCCGGTCGAGGGGAATCCCGCTCGCGCCTTCCCAGGTGCGCTCCGTAGGCTTCCGACGCTATGACCGGCAGCCCCGAGACGTCGGCCACCGAGGACCTGATCGAGCGGATCCGCAACTCGGTGATCGGCGACGACGCGACGATCGACGGCCCGTTCGGCCCTCGCCGCCTCGTCTACGCCGACTACACGGCCTCCGGCCGATCACTCTCCTTCATCGAGGACGTGATCCGGCACCGCGTGCTTCCGCTGTACGCGAACACGCACACGGAGGCCTCCGCGACCGGACTCCAGACGACCGCGCTTCGGGAGGATGCGCGCCGCACCATCCATCGGTCGGTCGGCGGAAGCGACGAGGACGTCGTCCTGTTCTGCGGGTCGGGCTCGACGGGCGCGATCGACAAGCTCGTGCAGGTGCTGGGGCTCCGGCTCCCGAGCGCGCTCGAGGACCGTCTTCGTCTCTCCGGGCGACTTCCGGCGGAGGAGCGTCCGGTGGTGTTCGTCGGGCCGTACGAGCACCATTCCAACGAGCTGCCCTGGCGCGAGTCGATCGCGGACGTCGTCACCATCCGCGAGGACGCGGACGGCCGCGTCGACCTCGCGCACCTGGAGGACGAGCTCCGGCGCTACGCCGCGCGGCCGTTGAAGATCGGCAGCTTCTCGGCCGCGTCGAACGTCACGGGGATCGTCACGGACGTCGAGGCGGTCGCGATCACGCTCCACCGCCACGGCGCGCTCTCCTGCTGGGACTACGCGGCCGGGGGGCCGTATCTGCCGATCGACATGAACCCCGATCCGGACGCTCCGGATGGCCGCCTCGCCTACAAGGACGCCGTGTTCCTGTCGCCGCACAAGTTCGTCGGCGGCCCCGGCACCCCAGGGGTCCTCGTCGCGAAGCGCGCGCTCTTTCGCAATCGCGTGCCTACCGTGCCCGGCGGGGGAACGATCCTGTTCGTCAGCCCGAGCCGCCATTCGTACCATCGCGACCCCGAGATCCGTGAGGAGGGCGGGACGCCGGCGATCGTGGAGTCGATCCGCGCCGGACTGGTGTTCGCGCTCAAGGACGAGGTCGGCGTTCGCGAGATCCGCCGGCGTGAGCGCGACCTGGTCGGACGGGCGCTCGAGTCCTGGGGCGCGAACCCGCGGATCGAGATCCTCGGCAATCCGAAGATCGAGCGGCTGGCCATCGTGTCATTCGGCATCCGCCACCCACGCGGCTTGTTGCACTCGAACTTCGTCGTGGCGGCGCTGAACGACCTCTTCGGGATCCAGGCCCGCAGCGGATGCTTCTGCGCCGGTCCCTACGTCCATCGCCGGTATCCGATCGACGACGACTGGTCGGCCCGGATGGATGCGGAGGTCGCGCGGGGCCACATCGGCGCGAAGCTCTCCCTCGTCCGAATCAGCTTCAACTACTTCATCAGCGAGACGGTCTTCCAGTACCTTCTCGAGGCGATCCATCTGATGGCGAACGAGGGATGGAAGTTGCTCCCGTGGTATCGGTTCGACGCCGACTCGGGCCTGTGGCATCACCGGAGCGGCCGATCACGTCCGCCGCTCACGCTCGCGGAGCTCTTCCATGACATGGGCCGGACCGAGCTCGACAAGAAAGAGGCGACGGAGCCCGAAACCACGCTCCCTCGCTACCTCGAGGCTGCCCGCCACATCATCCGGGGGGCCGGGTCCGCACCAACCATGGAGCTCGTGGACCCGATCCTGACTCCCGACTTCGAGCGGATCCGGTGGTTCCCGCTACCCGGCGAGGCGCTCGAGGAGCTGAGGAGCGGGCGCGACGTCGGGCGCCGGGCACCCGAGCTCACGAAACGCCGCTAGGCGGGGATTCCTCCTCAGCGTTCTCATCGTCCGTTCGGACGACGATCCAGGCGATCGCGGCGTAGGGGAACGGCGTGACCAGGAGCGGCCAGGTCGCGTCGGCTGCGCTCGCCAGGCCCACGAGCCCGAAGCCGATCAGGAAGAGCAGCACGATGGCGGTGATCCGCCGGCGCTCGGTCATCGCCTCATCCTACCCAGGCCGGGGGAGCGGCTCGCGCCCCGACGTCGTGGCTGGATAGGATACGGTGCCCCATCGGGCGGACCGTTCGCCGGCTGAAGGAGGAAGGCGCAGGTGGCCCAACACGACGTCCCCAGCAAGCTCGCGAAGGTGCCGATCTTCTCCGGATGCTCCAAGCGCGAGCTCGCGATCATCGCCCGTGCCGCCAAGGAGGTCTCGCACCGGGAGGGGACCGTGATCGCCAGGGAGGGTGAGCGCGGGATCGGCCTGTTCCTCATCCTCGAGGGACAGTGCGCCGTCACGATCGGCGGCAAGGGCAAGGCCAAGCTCGGGCCCGGCGACTTCTTCGGCGAGGTGGCGCTCCTCGACGGCGGCCCGCGAACGGCGACGGTCACGGCGCTGACGGCGGTGAAGCTGGTCGGGATCACCGGATGGGTGTTCCGCGGTCTGCTGATGGAGCACCCCTCGATCGCGCTGAAGACCCTCGAGGCGGTGGCGGGTCGTCTCCGCACGGTCTCGAAGGAGCCGGTGTAGCGGCACGTGACCGAGGTGCCCGAGGAGGTTCGGGCGCTCGCGGGGCGACGACAGGAAGCCCGCGCCGCGAAGGACTTCGCTCGAGCGGACGAGCTGCGTGACCGGATCGCCGAGCTCGGCTATCGGGTTCTCGACGGCCCGGCGGGCTCGACGATCGAGCCCCTGACCCTTCCTCCGGCCACACGGCTGCGTCCCGCGGGCGTGGTGAGCGTCCTCGACGATCCGCCGACGGCGGACCTGAGCGTTCACTGGGTGGTCGAGGGCTGGCCCGAGGACGTGGTGCGCGCGCTGACGGCCTTCCGGGCTGCCGCGGGCGGCCGCACGGTCCGGTTCGTCGTGGCGGACGTGACCGAGACCGACCCGGCCGTCTACGGAGACGGCGTCGAGGTCCTGCCGCTCGAGCCGGGGACCGGGTGGGGGGCCGCGATCAACGCCGGGCTGAAGCGGGCGCGCGGCCGAATCGTGCTGGCGGTCGACGGCTCCGTCGAGCCGACCGGCGACGTGTTCGGGCCGCTGGAGGCGGCGCTCGCCGACCCAAGCGTCGGCGTCTGCGGCCCCTTCGGGATCTCGACCGCCGACCTGCGCGAGTTCTCCGAGAGCGCGGGACCGGAGGTCGATGCCGTCGAGGGGTACCTGATGGCCTTCCGGCGCGACGTCCTCCGCGACGTCGGGCTGTTCGACGAGCGGTTCACGTGGTATCGCACCGCCGACATCGAGTGCAGCTTCCGGGTTCGCGACGCCGGCTTTCGCGCGATCGTCGTGGACGTGCCCGTCACGCGCCACGAGCATCGGATGTGGGCGTCGACCTCCCCCGAGGAGCGGGATCGACGCTCGAAGCGGAACTACCACCGGTTCCTCGAACGGTTCCGGGGCCGGTTCGACCTGCTGGTGGACCCTCCCCCGGAGGCCTGACCGCCGCTCAGCCCTGGGCCGGCGGCTGGATGACGATGTCGGGGCCGGCGGGGCTCGGCTCGCGGGTCGCGGCGCGGCCGTTGTCGCGCACGTCTTGGCGGAGGTCCTCGATCGCGGGGATCGGCTTGGTCCCCTCGAAGTAGGCGTGCAGGTCGGGGCCGTCGATCACCTCGGTGACGATCAGGATCTGCGACATCTGCTCGAGGAAGGGCCGGTGCTCCAGCAGGACCTTCGTCGCGCGGTCGTGGGCCTCGTTGACCAGGCGAGCGATCTCCTCGTCGACGAGCGCGGCGAGGTCGGCCGACAGCTCGGGGCTCGCGCCCGGGTAGAACAGGCGACCCGCGGCGCCCCGGAACCCGTCGTGGCCGAAGGACAGGGGCCCGATCTTCGGGCTCATCCCGTACTCGGTGACCATCGCGCGCGCGATCTCGGTGGCACGCTCGAGGTCGTTCTGTGCCCCGGTCGAGACGACGTTGTCGAACAGGATCTCCTCGGCCGTGCGCCCGCCGAGGAGCACCGCGAGCCGGTCGTTCAGCTCGGGCTCGGTGAGCAGGTAGCGGTCCTCCAGCGGCCGCTGCATCGTCATGCCCAGCGCGGCCGCACCGCGCGGGATGATCGAGACGCGGTGGACGGGGTCGGCCGTGGGCGCCGTGAGCGCGACGAGCGCGTGGCCCATCTCGTGCATGGCGACGCGCTCCTTGTCCTTCTCGGACATCACGCGGCTCTTGCGCTCGAGGCCCGCCACGGTTCGGTCGATGGCCTCTTCGAGCTCGATCATCGTGACCGAGTTCTTCTCCTTCCTCGCGGCGAGCAGCGCGGCCTCGTTCACCACGTTCGCGAGGTCGGCGCCCGTGAATCCCGGCGTGCGCGCCGCGAGGATCCGCAGCTCCACCGCCGGGTCCAGGGCGACGCCCCGGACGTGCACCCGCAGGATCTCCTCGCGACCCTTCAGGTCGGGTTGATCCACCACGACCTGCCGGTCGAACCGCCCCGGCCGCACGAGCGCCGGGTCCAGGACGTCGGGCCGGTTCGTCGCGGCCATGATGATCACGCCCTTGCTGGCGTCGAACCCGTCCATCTCGACGAGGAGCTGGTTGAGGGTCTGCTCTCGCTCGTCGTGGCCGCCGAACCCGGCGCCGAGCGCCCCGGCGCGGCCCTTGCCGATCGTGTCGATCTCGTCGAGGAACACGAGCGCCGGCGCCTTCTCCTTCGCCTGCTGGAAGAGCTCGCGCATCCTGGCCGCCCCCAGCCCCACGAACATCTCGACGAACTCGGATCCGCTCATGAAGAAGAAGGGGACGTTGGCCTCGCCGGCGACGGCTCGCGCGAGGAGCGTCTTGCCGCATCCCGGGGGCCCGAGCAGCAGCACGCCCTTGGGGATCCGACCCCCCAGGCGCTGGTACTTCTTCGGGTTCCGCAGGAACTCGACGATCTCCTTGAGCTCCTCCTTGGCCTCGTCGACGCCGGCGACGTCGGCGAAGGTCGTCTTCATCTCCTTGCGGTCGTAGATCTTGACCTTGTTGCGCCCCAGGTTGAGCGCCGCCCCGGCCTGCGCCCCGCTCATGCGCCGCACGAGGAAGAACCACAGCAACCCGAACAACAGCAGCGGCGCCACCCAGCCGATGAGGAAGCTGCTGAACACGTTCGGCGTCACGCCCGTATAGGCGACACCGTTCTCGTCGAGCCGGTCCGTCGGCTGCGTCGTCCCCACCAGCGTCGGCGGGATGTCCGCCGTGAAGTCGACGGCGTCACCGCTCCCATCGTCGAACTGCCCGCTCACGGTGGTCGTGGAGATATCCACGGTGCCGACGATCTGGCCGTCCTCGACGTGCGTGAGGAACTCGGAGTACAGGATCTTGCTCGGGCGCGGAGCCGCGATGTAGTTGAACAACACGAGGACGACGAGGAACCCCAGCACCCAGACCCACGGCGACGCGCGCATCTTGCGGGGCTCGCCCGACGATCCACCGCCGAGGTCGAAGCCCTGCCACCTGCCGCGCCGATCGTTGCCGTTCGCCATTGGTCTTCCCATCTTCCCATCAGCCTTCGCGAAACGACATGCTCCGGACTCAGGCTGGAGGGACGTCCCGTGCCCGAGGGCGGCGGGAGGCGCAAGGAGATGCTGCGATACTTGGTGCTCCGTTTCCGCCTCCCAGGGCGGTGCGGCGTTGGCACCCGATCGGACGGCCGAAGGTGGCCAGGAGGAGCGCGTGGCCCGAAGGCAGGCGGCGCCGCCCGAGGATCCGGCGCTGCGCGCCCGGTTCGAGCGCGACGTCCTGCCTCTGATTCCGAACCTGTACGGGGCGGCCCTCCGGCTCACGCGCAATCCGCAGGACGCCGAGGACCTGATCCAGGAGACCTACCTGCGCGCGTTCCGCGGGTTCGCCGGGTTCGAGGAGGGCACGAATCTGCGCGCGTGGATGTACCGGATCCTCACGAACACGTTCATCAACGCGTATCGGAAGAAACAGCGCGAGCCCATCACGGTCGCGGACGACGAGCTCGAGGACTGGTATCTGTACGACCGGCTGGGCGAGTCCGGCGTCGAGGCGTCGGCCGAGTCGGAGGTGCTCGAGCGGATCCCCGACGAGGACGTCCAGCGGGCGCTGGAGGAGTTGCCGGAGAACTTCCGCATGGCCGTGCTGCTGGCCGACGTCGAGGGTTTCAGCTACAAGGAGATCGCGGAGATCCTCGAGATCCCGATCGGAACCGTGATGTCGCGTTTGCATCGGGGAAGGAAAGCCCTCCAGAAGGCGTTGTGGAACACGGTACGGGAGCGTGGACTTGTCACCGACTGAGTGCGAGCACGTGCTGCGCCAGATCGAGCTCTACCTCGATGGGGAGCTCGTCGGCGTCGAGCGCGTGGAGATCGAGCGACACCTGGGGGAGTGCTCTCCCTGCCACGGCCATTCCGAGTTCCAGCGGCGCCTGAAGGAGATGCTCCGGGCCAAGTGCGGCTGTAACGAGATCCCTCCCGAGCTCATCGAGCGGGTCCGGGCGCTGGTCTCCTCCCCGCACCCCCACCACCCTTCCTCCCCGTAGGGCTCGGCTCGGTCCACCGAGCCGTCCGGTCCCTCGGAAGTCGTGGCAAACCTCCGCGCCGCCTCCGTCGAATACCCGGGGAGGAGGTCCTGCCCGTGACCAAGGGAACCCGCCCCGGCCACCTGCCCCCGCTCTCGAGGGCCGAGGAACCGGGGCGCATCTGCTCCTTTGCGGGGTGCGAGACCAAGCTGTCCGTCTACAACACCGCGGATCGATGCTGGCAGCACGCGGAGTCCGCGTTCCCCAACCACCGGGGCAAGCGCCTGCGAACGGAGCGAGCCTGAGGACGCCCGCGCTCCCCCCTCCCTCGCGCGGGACGAAGAAGAACGGCCCCCTCACGGGGGCCGTTCTTCTTCGGGAGTCGCGTTTTGAGCCCGAGCCGTTCCCCCGGCACGGGTCGACGTTCGCGGCCGAAACGGACATGATTCCGCCCGCAAACGGAGGCCGCGCGGGCCGCGGAGCGTCTCGCGCGCTGGATGGGGGACGGAATGGATGAGCTCGGCACGATCCTCGGCGTCTGGGCGCACCCCGACGACGAGACCTACCTTTCGGCGGGGTTGATGGCGCGGGCCGTCCGAAGCGGCTCGCGGGTCGTCTGCGTCACCGCCACCCGAGGTGAGGGCGGCTCGATGGACGAGGAGCGCTGGCCGCCCGACACGATGGGAGCGGTCCGCACGGCGGAGCTCGAGCGCTCGATGCAGATCCTCGGCGTCACCGAGCACCACTGGCTCGACCTCCCGGACATCGACATGGAGACGGGGCTGCCGGACGACGGATACGCGCGCGTCCGGGACCTCGTCGCCGAGGTGCGGCCGGACACCGTTCTCACGTTCGGGCCCGAGGGTATGACGGGGCACGAGGCACACAAGTCCGTGTCTCGATGGGCGACCGAGGCCGTTCGCGAGGCCGGCACGCCCGGCTCGCGAGTGCACTACGCGTGCGTGACGCCGGAGTGGGCGGAGGAGTTCCTCCCGATCTGGGAGCCCTTCAACGTGTTCCTGCCCGGCACCCCGCGGCAGGTCCCGCGCGAGGACCTCACCATCTACTACGAGCTCCCACCGGACGTCCTCGAGACGAAGGTGAACGCCATCAACGCCCACGTGAGCCAGATCGAGTCGATCCTCGAGGCCGTCGGCGACGAGGTCTGGTGGCGGCAGATGTCGTTCGAGGGGTTTCGACCCGGCGAGGAGCACGCGTGATCGAACGGCCGGAGCCGGGCCGGGCCCCGCGGGACGCGACGTGAGCCGCATCGCGATGGCGCTCCTGGGCTCGGGCGAGTTCGATCCCTGGTCCGCCCCGGTGGAGCGCTGGTTGCTCGAGCGTTCGCGCAACCCGGACGGCGTGGCGCTCGTCGTGCCGACGGCCGCCGCACACGAGGGCGAGGCGTCGTTCTCGGCGTGGGGCGCGAAGGGTCTCGAACACTTCGCGTCACTCGACCTCGCCGCCGAGGTGCTGCCGTTGCGCACCCGCGACGACGCGCATCGAGACGAGGTGATCGGTCGCCTCGACGACGCCTCCCTCGTGTTCTTCTCCGGTGGGAACCCGGCTCGGCTGGCGCAGGTGGTGCGGGACACGCCCTTTTGGGCCGCGATCTGCGCGGGCCTTTCGAGCGGCTTGCCCTATGCGGGGTGCAGCGCCGGCGTCGCCTGTCTCACGGAAACGACCTACGACAGCGAAACGCAGGACTTCGAGGGGATGTGGAAGCCGGGGCTCGGGTTCGTGCGGCAGACGTTGTTCGGGCCGCACTGGGACATCGTCGACACGTGGGTGCCCGGGGCGAGCGAGTTCATCGTGGGCTCGGTGCGGGACGGGCAGGTCTTCGTCGGCCTGGACGAGGAGACGGCGATGGTGGGGGATGCCGACGAGTGGAGGGTGATCGGCCGGCAGGGCATCCACGTGCTCCGAGGCGGCGAGTGGGCGACCTATCGGGAGGGCGACGGGTTCCAGCTCGCGCTCCCGCTCGACGGGCAGAGCTGATCGTGCCTCGGCGTGGCCTGGGGCGAGACGACCCCATCGAGTCCCGCGCCCCCGAGATCGTCCGGGTCCTGTCCGAGACCTATCCGGACGCGCACGTCGCGCTCGCTTTCTCGAATCCGCTCGAGATGCTCGTGGCGACGATCCTGTCGGCGCAGTGCACGGACGAGAAGGTGAACGAGGTCACCGCCACCCTGTTTCGCAAGTACCGCAGCCCGAAGGACTACCTGAAGGTGCCCGAGGACGAGCTCAAGCGCGACATCAAGCCGACGGGGTTCTTCAACCAGAAGGCGACCTCGATCCGGGCGGCGTGCCAGCGGATCGTCGAGGAGTACGGCGGCGCGGTCCCGGACACGATGGAGGACCTGATCACGCTGCGCGGCGTGGCTCGCAAGACCGCGAACATCGTGCTCGGGAACGCGTTCGGCAAGGTCGAGGGGATCGCCGTCGACACGCACGTCAGGCGCCTCGCCAACCGCCTGGGCTTCAGCGCGGAGTCCGATCCCGACAAGATCGAGCAGGACCTCATGCTCCGGATCCCGAGGAAGCGTTGGTTCGACTTCACCTACGTGCTCATCGACCACGGCCGGGCGATCTGCGTCGCGCGCAAGCCGCGTTGCGAATCCTGCCCCGTCAGCCCTCTGTGCCCGGCGAGCCTCGTCTAGGCCTCCGGCCGATGAGCGATCACGGATTCCCCGGTGACGCCTTCCCCGCCATCGTGGCGCACCGGGGCGCGAGCTCCACGCGCCCCGAGAACACCCTGGCCTCGTTCGAGGAGGCCCTGCGGCTCGAGGCTCGCATCGTCGAGCTCGACGTCCGGCTCTCGCGCGACGGCGTGGCGGTCGTGATGCACGACGCGACGGTCGACCGGACGACGGACGGAGCCGGCGCCGTGCACGAGCTCGACGGGAAGGAGATCGCGTCGCTGAACGCCGGGACGGTGGATGCCCCGGAGGGGGTTCCGACGCTGGCCGAGGTCCTCGATCTCGTGAGCGGGAGGGGCGCCGTCGCGCTCGAGATCAAGAACCTGCCCGGCGAGCCGGGGTTCGAGTCCGGGCGAGAGCGGGTCGTCGAGGCGACGCACGACGAGCTTCGGCGAACGGCGTTCGACGGGCCGGTGCTCGTGGTGTCGTTCAACCCGGCGTCGATCGCCGCGTCGAGGGCGTTGGATCCGGCCGCGCCCACGGGGTTCCTCACGACCGAGCACATCCCGCCTCGCGAGGCGCTCGCGTACGCGGCATCGGCGGGACACGAGATGGTCCTGCCGGGGACGCGATCGCTCGTCCCCGCGGGCCGGGGCTTCGTCGAGGAGGCCCACGCCGCCGGGGTCCGCGTCGGGACCTGGACGGTGGACGAGCCGGAGGAGCTCCGGAGGATCCTGGCCATGGGCGTGGACGCCGTCGCGTCCAACGACCCGGCGATGGCGCTCGCCGTCCTGGCCGGGCGACGGGCGTGACGTGGTCTTCCGGCGCCGGAGCCTGCCGTCGAGCCTGGCCGAACCCTTCGAGCGATTCCTCGGCCTGATCCCGGCGCTCGAGCGCGCGAAGGCGGCGCTCACCGCCTCGATCCCGAGCACGCGCCTGCCCGGTCGACCCCTCGCCGAGGCCCTTCTCGAGTTCGAGGAGGGCCTTCGCGAAGTGCGTCGCGAGATGGACGCCTGGCGCGTTCACGAGGTCGAGGAGGCCTGGCTGCGTGCGAGCGACGGGCTGGGCGAGGCGATGGCACTCGCCGCCAGGGTCCGGACGCATGCGCCCGGACCGGAGGGGTACGAGCAGCTGATCGGGCTCATCGGTGACCTGATCCGCCCGCTCGAGTCGTTCTCCGCCGCCGCCGATCGGTTCCGGGAGCTGCGGACGTGAGCCGGCGAGCCCTGGAGCTCGTGACCGCCGAGGTCGTGGCCTGCCGCCGGTGCCCGCGGCTCGTCGAGTGGCGAGAGCGGGTCGCCCGAGAGAAGGTGGCGCGGTTCGCCGATCAGGAGTACTGGGGGCGCCCGGTGCCCGGCTTCGGCGATCCGCAGGCGCGGATCCTGATCGTCGGCCTGGCCCCGGCGGCCCACGGCGGGAACCGCACCGGCCGGATCTTCACGGGGGATCGGTCGGGGGACTTCCTCTACGGCGCGCTGTTTCGGGCCGGGCTGTCCAACCGTCCCGGATCCGTCGACCGACATGACGGGCTGCGACTGCGCGGGAGCTACGTGGCCGCCGTGAACCGCTGCGCCCCACCCGGGAACCGGCCGACGATCCAGGAACGAGATAACTGCCTGCCGTATCTCGAACGCGAGCTCGAGGCGCTGGGGCGACTTCGGGTGATCGTGGGGCTCGGCGCGTTCGCGTGGGACGGCACCCTGCGCGCGCTCGCCGCGCTCGGTCACCGCCGTCGGCCCAAGCCGCGGTTCGGGCACGGGGCCGAGGCGGAGGTCGGTCCCTATCGTCCTGCTCGGCTGCTACCACCCGAGCCAGCAGAACACCTTCACCGGCACGCTCACGCCCGAGATGCTCGACGCCGTGGTTCGGCGGGCCGCCGAGCTCGCGGGGATCAGCCGGGATGCTCCGGCCCGCCGGAACTCTCGGCCCGGTCGCGGAGCCGGCGCAGGAACGGGATCTGGTCGATCTCGAGGATGATCAGGACTAGGACGGTGCCGAGCACGGCCGCGAGGTAGGCGCCCACCCCCGCGACGATGCCGATCGCCGTGGCCGCCCACGCCCCCGCCGCCGTGGTGAGGCCGCGAACGTCGGCTGCGCGGCGACGGAAGATGACGCCGGCCCCCAGGAACCCGACGCCGGCGAGGGTGCCCTGCACGATGCGACTCGTGGGGTCGGGACCGAGCAGCAGCGCCCCGAGACCGGTGACCGCCGCCGCCGCGAAGGAAAGGAGCGCGAAGGTGCGCTCCCCGGCCGACTTGCCGCGGGACTCGCGCTCGAGCCCGATCGCAAACCCCAGGAGGGCCGCCAGGGCCGCCCGCCCGAGCAGGGTCAGCTGGACCTCCATGCCCATGGGGAGAGCCTAGTCCCGCGCCGGGTCGTATCGGAGGTCGGCCGTATCCTGGCTGGACCAATGCGAGGTCACGGCCGGATGTTCCGCGTCCCCAACGAGGACGATCAGCGCCCGATCGCCGAGCACACCGTCCGGCGCGTCGTCGCGACGTTCCGCCCCTACCGCGGGAAGGTGGCGCTCGTCGCGCTCATGATCGTCGTCACCTCGGGCCTCGGCGTGGTGAACCCGCTCCTGATCGCCAAGGTCTTCAACAACGCGTTGTTCGGCGACCCCATCGGGTCGAACGACTGCGGTGGAGGCGCGTGTCCGAACCTTCCTCTCCTGTATCGGTACGTCGCGATCATGGTCGCCGTGCCGATCGTGACGAGCATCATCGGCATCGGGCAGACCTACGTGGCCAACGTCGTCGGCCTCCGGGTGATGCAGGACCTGCGAAACGCCCTCTATTCCCATCTGCAGTTCATGCCCCTGCGGTTCTTCACGACCACCCGAACCGGCGAGATTCAATCCCGTCTGGCCAACGATGTCGGGGGCGTGCAAACGGTGGTGACCGACACGGCCTCCAACGTCCTCGCCAACATCGTGACGATCGCGAGCACGTTGATCGCGATGCTGATCCTCTCGGTGCCGCTGACCCTGCTCTCTCTCGCCCTGATGCCGCTGTTCCTCTGGCTCACGGTGAAGGTCGGCCGCGCTCGACGGGAGGTGTCATCGAGCACGCAGAGGACGCTGGCGGACATGTCGGCGATCACCGAGGAGACGCTGTCGGTCTCGGGAATCCTGCTCTCGAAGTCGTTCGGTCGGCAGCGTCACGAGATCGGCCGGTTCCAAGGCGAGAACGAGCGCCTGACCGGCCTGCAGGTCCGCCAGACGATGATCGGCCGCTCGTTCTTCGCCGTCGTGGGGACGTTCTTCTCGATCACGCCGGCGCTCGTGTACCTCGTCGCCGGGTGGGTCCTGTCGAAGAACCCGGGAAGCATCAACGCGGGCGACATCGTGGCGTTCACCACCCTGCAGTCGCGCCTGTTCTTCCCGATCGGCTCGATGCTGCAGGTCTCGACCGAGGTGCACTCGTCGCTGGCCTTGTTCGACCGCATCTTCGAGTACCTCGACATGGACCACGAGATCGCGGACGACCCCGACGCCGTCCGCCTGGCGCCCACCGAGGTTCGCGGGAAGGTGGCGCTTCGCGGCGTCTGGTTCCGCTACGAGGATCCGCCCGGCAACGGGGAGACGCCCGTGTCGCCCGCGGACCTCGCGCTCGTTGGCGAGACGCCGCGCGAATGGACGCTGGAGGACGTCTCGCTCGAGATCGAGCCGGGTCAGCTCGCGGCGCTCGTCGGGCCCTCGGGCGCCGGCAAGACCACGATCACGTACCTCGTTCCCCGCCTGTACGACGTCCAGCGCGGCGACGTCGAGATCGACGCGATCGACGTCCGCAAGATCGCCCTCGAGTCCCTGGGCGACGCCATCGGTGTCGTGACGCAGGAGACGTACCTGTTCCACACGACGATCCGGCGGAACCTGCTCTACGGCCGGCCGGACGCCTCGCAGGAGGAGCTCGAGGCGGCGGCGCGAGCCGCGAACATCCACGACCGGATCGCCGAGCTGCCCGAGGGTTACGACACCGTCGTCGGGGAGCGCGGCTACAAGCTTTCGGGCGGCGAGAAGCAACGCCTGGCGATCGCCCGGGTCATCCTCAAGGACCCTCGGATCCTGATCCTCGACGAGGCGACCTCCTCGCTGGACACGACGTCCGAGCGGCTCGTGCAGACCGCGCTCGAGCCGCTCATGAAGGGTCGGACCACCATCGCGATCGCGCACCGGCTCTCCACGATCCTGTCCGCCGACGTGATCTTCGTCGTCGACCGCGGCCGGATCGTCGAGCGCGGTACGCACGACGAGCTCCTCGAACAGGGCGGGCTGTACGCGCGGCTGTACGAGCAGCAGTTCCGAGGAGGGCTGGTGCAGGCCGAGTGCGAGGACGGCGTGATCCTGTCGACGGGGGAGATCGTCCGGACGGCGAGCGGCTAGATCGGCTTCTGGTAGGTCAGCAGCACGAAGCCGTCGGGGAACGTGCGGTCGGGGAGCCGCTCGAAGCCCATCGATTCGTACATCCGCCGCGCGGCGGTCATCCGGGTGGTCGTGTGCAGCGTCATCCGCGTCCGGCCCGCGGAGCGCGCCCGATCGAAGCACGCGTCGATGAGCGCCCGCCCGATCCCGCGGCCTCGGGCGTCTGGGTGCACGCCGAGCATCCGGATGTGCGCCTCGTCGGGCGCGAGCGGCGGGTCGTCGTCGTCGATCCGCTCACCCATCTCGAGCGTCGCGCTGCCGAGGATCCCGCCCTCGGCCGTGGCCACGAGGATGGTCGCGGCTTGCGCGCGCGAGGCGACGTCCGCGATGTGGGCCAGGTACTCGTCCCACGCCGGCTCGCCGGGGCCGACGAACTCTCGGTAGGCGAGGGCCGTCACCTCGCCCGCGTCGGCGAACTCGTCCGGACGGGCCTCGCGGATCTCCACGACTGCCGAGGGTATACCCGCTCCATGCGGTCAACTAGATTGACGGGGGTCCTGCTCGTCGGTCAGGATGTCCGCGTGGGGGAGCCGGACCTGCCGCGCTTGTTGCTCGAGGCGTCTCGCGCGCTCGGCGCGGAGGTTGTCGCCGGGCTCGACGAGCGCGGGTTCCCCGACGCGCGCCCCGGACACGCGGCCGTCTTCATGCACATCGACCGTCGTTCGGGAACGCGGCTGACCGATCTGGCCCGGCGGGCGCGCATGACCAAGCAGGGGATGATGCTGCTCGTGGACGATCTGGAGACGCGCGGCTACGTCCGGCGCGTCCCCGATCTCGAGGACGCCCGCGCGAAGGTCGTCCGCCTCACCGCGCGCGGACGTCGTTACGTCGCGGAGGCGCGTCGCGCCGTGGCGGCCGTCGAGGCGCGAGCGAGGCGCGAGCTCGGAGACCGGCGCTACGAATCCTTGCGGGCCGCGCTCGAGGAGCTCACCGAGTCCGGCGGCGCGACGGTCGAGCACTGACCGTGGTCCTGCCGTGACCGTTCCGCACGAGCTGCTCGTGCTTCCCGACGCGGAGGCCGTCGCGCGTCGCGGCGCCGAGGAGATCCTCGGGGCAGCGCGGACGGCGGTGGCGAACGTGGGATCGTTCGCGCTCGCCCTCAGCGGCGGCCGGACCCCGGGCGCCGCGCTCGCGCAGCTCGCCGATGCCGGGGTCCCGTGGGGGCGAACCGGGATCTGGCAGGTGGACGAGCGGGTGGCGCCGGACGGGCACCCCGATCGAAACCTCAGCGGTCTCCTCGCCATCCTGCCCGGCATCGGTCGGAGCCGCGTCCGGCCGATGCCCGTCACCGAGAAGGACCTCGAGGCCGCGGCCGCGAGCTATGCGGCCGGGTTGCCGGACGGCTTCGACGTCGTCCACCTCGGGTTGGGGGAGGACGGGCACACGGCCTCGCTCGTCCCGGGCGATCCCGTGCTCGAGGTCCGCGACCGCGACGTGGCGATCACGGGCGTCTATCGCGGCCGGCGGCGGATGACGTTCACCTACCCGCTGTTGAACCGCGTCCCGTTCGTGCTGTGGCTCGTGACCGGGTCGGACAAGGCCTCAGCGCTCTCGCGGCTCCTGGCCTCGGACCCGTCGATCCCGGCCGGGCGCGTGCGTGCGGCCCGTCAGCTCGTGGTGGCGGACTCGGACGCCGCCGCGGCGATCTAGAGACCGACGCTCGCGTCCAGGAGCGTGCCGACGAGGTACGTGATGCCGGCCGCCGCCGCCCCGATCCCCAGCATCCGAAGGCCGGAGAGCACCGCGTTGCGGCCGGTGAGATAGGACATCGCGGCTCCGACCCCGAACAGCGCGCCGCCCGACAGGATGGCCGAGACGACCACCGCCGCGGCGCCCGAGGCGAACAGGAACGGGAGGAGTGGGACGAGGGCGCCGGCGGAGAACATCGCGAAGGACGCGCTCGCGGCGGCGACCGGCGATCCGAGCCCCTCCGCCGGGTCCAGCCCGAGCTCCTCGCGAGCGTGGGTGTCGAGCGCCATCTCCGGATCCTTCATCAGCTCTTCCGCGAGGCGGTCGGCGAGGTCGCGCGGCAGGCCCTTTCGGACGTAGAGCTCGGCGAGCTCCGCACGTTCGGCCTCGGGATCCGAGCCGATCTCGTGCGCCTCCAGGTGGATCAGCCGCTCGAACACCTCGCGCTGCACGCGGACCGAGATGTACTCGCCCGCCGCCATCGAGAAGGCACCGGCCAGGAGCCCGGCCACACCGGCCAGGACCACGACGTCGTTGTCGGCGCCCGCCCCCGACACGCCGAAGATCAGCGAGAGGTTGGAGACCAGGCCGTCGTTCACCCCGAAGATCGCCGCCCGCAGGGCGCCGGACTTTCCCCCCGTCCGCTGCTCGCCGCCGATCGGCCCGGGGTGGGGCACGATCCGCCATTGGCGGCCCCGCATCCGCCGGACGAACGACGAGAGCAGGTCCACGCGCGATCGCGTGACGCGGTCCCGGGGGGCCAGCGGCGACGGCGAGCTCATCGTGCGAACCGCGCGGTCAGGAACCGCTCGATGGGCAGGGGCGCGGGCTGCGCCGTGGCGAGGTCGGCCAGGATCCGCCCGACGAGCGGCGCGAACTTGAACCCGTGGCCGCTGCACGGCGAGCCGATCACGATCGGGCCACGGCGGTCGAGCACGAAGTCCTCGTCGGGGGTGTTCGTGTACAAGCACGTGTCGGTGCCGCCGTCGGGGTGGTGGGGGGCGAACCGCGCGGCGACGTACTCGGTGACCCGCCTCACGCGGTCGGGGTCCGGGGCGAACGAGCGGGCGTCGGCGTCGACGGGCGGTCCCGACTTGTGCAGGGCTACCTTGAAGTGCCCGGGCTCCTCTGGATTCGGCACCACGTACGGGATGTGGGGCCGGCCCACGTCCCAGTCGACGGCGATCGGAAGCGGTGAGGGCTCCTCGAGCGCGAAATGGGTGACCTGCTCGAAGCTCGGCACGAGGGGAAGGTCGATGTCCGCCGCCCGAAGGAGGTCGCCGGCCCAGGGTCCGGCGGTCACGACGGCGACGGGGGCGCGGTAGGTCGTCCCGCCGGCGTGCACCTCGGCGCCGGTTCCCGTGGCGACGATCCGCTCCACCTGCACGCGCTCGAGCACGGCCGCCCCGGCCTCGGCCGCGACCCGGGCCTGGGCTCGCACCGTGCGCTCTGCCATGCACACGCCGCCGTCCTCCTGGACGAACGCCTCCGTTCCCGGCTCCACTCGAAGGCTTGGCCAGCGTTCTCGAACGGCCTCGGCCGGCACGTAGGTCCGCGTCTCTCCGGCAGCCTCGAGCGCCCGCGAGGAGGCACGTCCCGCCTCCCCGAGCTCGAGCTCGGCGGTCGTGATCAGGAGCGTCTCGCCGGCCTCGGACTCGAGCACGCGCCACTCCTCGAGGGCCCGGCGCGCCATCCGGACGTAGTCCGGATGGTCGTGCGTGAGTCGAAAGACGCGGGTGGGCCCACCGGAGCTGCCTCGTGCATGACCGATCTCGAACCGCTCGAGCAGGAGGGTGCTGCGGTTGCGCTTGGCGAGCCATCGGGCCGCCGACGTGCCCATCACGCCGGCACCGATAACGATCACGTCGTAGTCCTCTGGCATTGATCGCGAGCCTATCGCGGAGCGAAGCGGGACCGGGGTGGTCGGGCGCGGGGCCGTCAGCCGCCGTTGCGGCGCAACCGTGTCGCGAGACGCGACAGGTACCCCGGGTCGACGTCGGCAGTCTCGGGGGCGGCGGGCTCGTCCTCGGGAGGGAGGTCCTCCCGGGTGAGCTCGGACTCCACGACCTCGTGATGCGTGAGGTACGTCGAAACGGTGGCCTGAATCACGGCCGCCGCCGGCAGCGCCATGAACGCGCCGATCAGCCCGTTGATCGAGCCGCCGGCGAGGGCGGCGCCGAACGCGACCGCGGGGTGCAGCTGCATCGTGCGCGCGGTGATCCTCGGTGAGAGCAGGTAGTTCTCGATCTGCTGGTAGACGAGCACGAAGATCAGGAAGAACAGCGCCGACCACGGATCCTCCAGGAGCGCCACCACCAGCGGGATCGCGGCCGCGATGTACGTCCCGACGACCGGGATGAACTGCGAGACGAACCCCTGCCAGATGGCGAGCGGCAGCGCGAAGGGGATCCCCAGCACCTGCAGGGCGATGTACGTGAAGACCGCGTTGATGATCGCGAGCAGCAGCCGCGAGTAGAGATAGCCACCCGTCTTGTCGATGGCGATGTTCCAGGCGGCCAGCATCTCGCGCTGGCGGCGCGGCGGGAGCAGCGAGCAGACCGCGCGCCGGAAGCGGGGGCCGTCGGCGACCAGGTAGAAGGTGAACAGGCCGATCGTTGCGACCTGGAACAGCAACCCGAGCAGGAAGGCGCCGACCGAGGCCACGTTCGCCGCGATTCCCCGGATGTCCGTCTGCGCGCTCGAGATCTGGTCGAGGATCTTCTGCCCGGTGAGCTCGATGTCGAACCATCGCTTCGTGTACACGCTCGCCTGCGCGAGCCAGTCGGGGACCCGATCGATGAGCTCCTGCACCTGGTCGATCACGAGCGGCACCATCAGCGCGATGGTGATCATCCCGAGGAACGCGAGCCCGAACAGGACGGCCGCGGTCGCCAGACCACGCTTCCATCCCCGGCCGACGAGCCAGTTCACCGCCGGCTCGAGCGCGAAGGAGAGGAAGAGCGCGACGATCAGCCAGACGAGCAGGTCGCGCAGGCGGCGGAACAACGTGAAGGCCCCGTAGGCCGCGAAGAAGACGAGCACGATCAGGATGAGCAGGCGAGGGATCCACGGGGGCATGCGCGTCGCGTCGGGCTCGGCGGAGTCGCTCGGGGTCCGCCCGCCACGCGCCTCCGCCGGTGCGAGCGGCGCCGCCCGGTTCTCGGGAACCCCGGCCGGATCCATGCCGGTCAGGGTATCGGCCGCCTCGGAGCGGCGCCAGCATCGCGATCGGCCGAGGGTGCCGCGTCGCCGCGGTGAGCGCACGTACCATGTCCGCATGCCGCAAGAGGCTCGCGGGAAGGTCGGAAAGCCGACGCAGACGCGCAACAAGCCCGTGCGGCCCCGGGACCATCTCGGTCGTCCGCAGCCCTGGGGCGCCGAGAGCACCCTGCGTCTGGAGGACTTCGACGCGCTGCCGCTCGAGGAGAACCACCGGCTCGGGCGCGAGCACCTGAACGCCGGCCGGTACTTTCCCGCGCACGAGGCCTGGGAGACGGCCTGGAAGCAGGCCCGCGAGACCGATGACGCCGAGCTGTTCAAGGGGCTGTCGCAGCTCGGCGCGGGGTACACGCACCTGCTCCGCGGCAACGCGCACGGGGCCGTGCGGTTGCTCCGCCGCGGCGCCGGCCGGATCGGGGCCTACCCGAAGGGCCATCGGGGCGTCGACACGGAGCGGGTGGCCGCGGCCGCCGAGTCGCTCGCGACCGCGATCGAGCGGGGCGGGGTTGTGCCTGGAGAGCACGCCCGCTTCGAGCCTCCGACCGTCTGATCGGTTGACGACCCCCCGTCCAAACCCGCACGATGAGGGCAGGATGGGGCCGGAGCCTATGAGAACACGGTGGAGTGGAAGGGCCGCACGGGTCCGTTCACGATCGAGGTGAACCCCGGCGTCTTCGCCCCCACGTACACGAGCCGAACCATCGCGGAGGCGCTCGAGATCCAACCGGGCGACACCGTGATCGACGTCGGCTGCGGAAGCGGCGTGCTCTCGCTCGTGGCCGCGCGGATGGGCGCCGGTCGCGTGATCGGAGTCGATCTCTCCGACGACGCCATCGCGGTGGCCCGGCGCAACGCGCACCGGCTCGAGGTCTCCGAGACCGTCGAGTTCCGGGTCGGTGATCTCCTGGAACCGGCGCGCGGGATCCAGGCCGACGTGATCATCGGCGACGTCTCGGGCATCCCCGACGAGATCGCCGCCGTCTCCGGATGGTTCCCCGACGGGCGGGCCGGCGGGCCGACGGGCGCAGAGCTTCCGGCGGCGATGCTCGAGAGCGTCCGCGAGAGCGGATGCTTGCGCCCGGGCGGCCACCTTTACCTTCCGACCGGCACCATCCAGGCCGAGGGTCGGATCCTCGAGGTGGCGCGGCGGATCTTCGGGGCCGCGAACCTCCAGTCGCTGCTCGAACGCGAGTTCCCGCTTCCCGACGTCGTCGCGAAGTCCAAGGCGGTCGCGCAGATGATGAAGGAAGGGATCCTGGACCTTCACGCTCGCGGAAGCCGGCTGCTCTGGCGGCTGCAGGTGTGGCGCTGCGAGATGCCTCGGGCCCTCACCGACTGACCGAGCCGCCGCACGACGGGTCCTGGCGGGCGACCCAGGCCTAGTCCCTCGGGCGGACCTCGACGACGGACTCCACCCGGTACCCCGCCTCGCGCAGATGCGCTGCCCCGCCGCGGTCGATCGCGAGCACGATGAGCCCGATGTGGCACCCCTTGGCCTCGAGCACCTTGGCGGCCTTCAACACCTGCTGCCCGGTGGTCGAGACGTCCTCGATGAGCGCGAGCTCGGCGTCCGGCGGCGCGTGGCCCTCGACCTGGGACATCGTGCCGTAGGCCTTCGGCTCCTTGCGAACCACCGAGACGGGCAGTCCGGTCTCGATGGCGACCGCGGCGACGAGCAGCGTGGCCGCGCCCTCGGGAGCCGCGAGGTGCGTCACGGCCGGTGGGATGAGCCCGGCGACGGCGTGCGCCGTCTCGCGGAGCAGCGACGGCTCGGTCAGGAACCGGAACTTGTCGAAGTACACGGTCGAGCGTTTTCCGGAGGACAGGACGAAGTCGCCGTGGAGCTCCGAGGCCTCCAGCAGCCGCTCGCGGAGGTCGTCGGACATGGCGCGTAGCATAGGCCCCCGATGGGCTGGTACCGGACGCTGGCGCGACCCGCGTTCTTCGCGTTCACGCCCGAGGCCGCGCATCGTCTCGCGAACCGACTGCTCGGCCTCCGGCTTCCGTGGGAGGCGCTCGGCGGTGTGTCCGACGATCCGGCCCTTCGCACCTCGTTCGCCGGGATCGCGATCGCCAACCCCGTCGGCCTGGCCGCCGGGTTCGACAAGAGCGGTCGCCGCCTCGGCGCGCTCGGGCGGCTGGGCTTCGGGTACGTCGTCGGGGGCACGTTCACGCGATGGCCGCGCCCGGGGAACCCCAAGCCGCGGATCGTTCGGTACCGCGACCGAGCCTGCCTGACCAACGCGATGGGGCTGCCGAACCCCGGCGCGGAGGTCGCCGCCGCGAACCTGGCCGCGGCGCCCCGGACGGGTCCCCGGTTCGCGAGCATCGCCGACGAAGCGGTGCGCGACGCCCTCGAGGCCCATGCCCTCCTCGAGCCGCACGTCGACGCGATCGAGCTGAATGCGAGCTGCCCGAACGTGTCCTGGGGACGCGATCGCGACAACGAATCCCACCTCGCGGAGGTGCTGCGCGAGCTCGGCGCCCGCCGGAGCAAACCCCTCGTGGTGAAGCTGCCCCCGTTTCGGACCGAGGTCGAGCGGGAGGTCGTGCTCGCCCTCGCCCGCATCGCCAGGGACGGCGGCGCCGACGGGCTGACCTGCTCGAACACCCGCCCGGTTCGCGACGCGCGTCTGAGGGTCGGCGAGGGCGGTCTGTCGGGGCGGGCGCTCTCCGCGGACACGCCTCGGATCGTGGCGGAGGTCGCCCTCGCCACCGAACATGCCCTGCCGATCGCCGCTTGCGGCGGGATCTCATCCGCCGCGGATGCGCTGGCGTGCCTGGGCGCCGGCGCCGTATCGGTTCAGGTGTACACGGCCCTGGTCTTCCGGGGCCCGGGCATCGTTGGGGAGCTCACCGGCGGCCTCGCCTCCGACCGGTTCTTCGAGCGCGCACGGACGGCGTAGCCATCCGGCCGGCTGCGTCGCCCCCCGCGGGTTGCCCGGGGCCTGTTTCCCGTTCAAGATGGCGCGGTTCCGAACGCCATCGAACATCGCGGAGGGGGATTGGCGAGGCCCGAGGCACGCATCGACGAGATCCGGGCGGCCGACGGTGCTCGCGCCGCCGTCCGCCTGGTGGGGGTGCGGAAGCGCTTCGGAGACGTCGTTGCGGTCGACCGCGTCGATCTCGACGTCCTCGAGGGCGAGTTCTTCTCGATGCTCGGACCCTCCGGGTCGGGCAAGACCACGTGCCTGCGGATGATTGCGGGATTCGAGGCGCCGACCGAGGGTCACATCGAGCTCGGTGGCCGGGACGTCACCGGGCTGGCCCCGTACGAACGCGACGTCAACACGGTCTTCCAGGACTACGCGCTCTTCCCGCACATGACGGTGTACGAAAACGTCGAGTACGGGCTCCAGGTGAAGAAGGTCCCCAGGCAGGATCGGCAGGAGCGCGCGACTGACGCTCTTGCGATGGTGCAGCTCGCCGCCTTCAGCGATCGCAGGCCCTCGCAACTCTCGGGCGGTCAGCGCCAGCGGGTCGCGCTCGCGCGCGCGCTCGTCAATCGGCCCAAGGTCCTGCTGCTCGACGAGCCGCTCGGGGCGCTCGACCTGAAGCTACGCCAGGCCATGCAGATCGAGCTGAAGGAGATCCAGCAGCGCGTCGGCCTCACGTTCGTCTACGTCACCCACGATCAGGAGGAGGCGCTCACGATGAGCGACCGACTCGCGGTGTTCAATCGTGGTCGGGTCGAGCAGATCGGCACGCCCGCCGAGGTCTACGAACGGCCCGCCACCGGGTTCGTCGCCGGGTTCGTGGGAACGTCGAACGTCTTGTCCGGCGCGGTCGCCGAGACGATCGCCGGTTCGCCCGACGCGTTCACGATTCGGCCGGAGAAGATCCACATGGGCGAGGTGTCCTCGGCGGTCGAGCCCGGCCAGTGCACGGCAACCGGACACGTGCGGGAGGTCGTATACATCGGTGCGCTGACGAAGTACGCGGTGGCCCTCGACGCGGGTGGGGAGCTCGTGGTCTTCCAACAGAACCTGAGCACCTCGTCGATGGAGGCGCTCCAGGTGAAGGGACGCGCCGTGCGGCTGACGTGGAGCAGGGAAAACAATCGCCCCGTCGTGACGGCGGGCGGAGATGGGTCTTCGGACCCGGAGGGGGGAAACGCATGAGGGGGCTCAAGGGGGCGCTGCCCGTCGTCTTCGTGCTCGCGCTCGTCGCGAGCGCGTGCGGCGGCGACGATGAGGGCGGCGGCGGAGGCGAGCCGCAGTCGTTCGATCCAGACGCCGAGGGCGAGGGCGCGCTCAGCCTGATCGCCTGGCCCGGATACACGGAGGACGATTGGGTCACGCCGTTCGAGCAGGAGTCCGGGTGTGAGGTCACGGTCAAGCCCGGGAACACCTCCGACGAGATGGTGAACCTGATGCGTCAGCAGGGCGGCTCGCTGTACGACGGCGTGTCGGCCTCGGGGGACGCGACCCTCCGCCTGATCGCGAACGGCGACGTCGCCGCCGATCGACGTCGACGTCGTTCCCGGACTACGCGGACGTGATGCCGTCCCTGCAGTCGCCGCCGCACAACACCGTCGACGACGTCCACTACGGCGTGCCGTACGATGTGGGGCCCGAACCTGCTCATGTACAACACCGACGTCGTGAGCCCGGCGCCGACCAGTTGGGAGCGTCGTCTTCTCCGGGGACTCGCCGTACGCGGGGAACGTGACCGCGTACGACAGCCCGATCTACATCGCGGACGCCGCGATGTACCTGATGTCGACCAATCCCGACCTGGGGATCACGGACCCGTACGAGCTCACGCAGGAGCAGCTCGACGCCGCCGTGGAGCTCCTCCAGACGCAGGCCGGGCTCGTCGGCAAGTACTGGGCGGTCTACACGGACGAGATCGACGGGTTCATCTCGGGCGACATGGTCGTGGGAACCGCGTGGCCGGTGAACTGGCAGTACACCAAGGCCGAGGACGTGCCGGTCGAGGCGATCATCCCGTCCGAGGGAGTCACGGGGTGGGCCGACACGTGGATGATGTCCTCCAACGCGCCGCACCCGGTCTGCATGCTCAAGTGGATGGAGTACACGCTCCGTCCCGACGTGCAGACGCAGGTCGCCGAGTTCTACGGCGCGACGCCGTCGAACACGGCGTCGTGCGACCAGCTGAATGCGGACCTCGGGGAGGACGCCGCGGCCTTCCACTGCGGCGACGACGCCTTCCTTTCGAGCGTCTACCTGTGGAAGACGCCGCTGCCCGCCTGCGGCGACGACCGCGGAGACACGTGTACCGACTACTCGGCCTGGACCAACGCCTGGACCGAGATCCGGGGCGCCGGATAGCGGGGATGGAGGTGGGGTCCGGCTCCGCCGGACCCCACCTCCTCGCCCACCAACCCGATGGCGACCGCGGCCGCGCCCGCCCGCAGCGAAAAGCGCTCGCTCGCGCAGCGCGTCTCCGCCCGGCTGTTCCGTCATCCGCGGGGCAAGCTCGCGCTGATGCTCGGGCCGCCGCTGACGTGGATGTTCCTCGTCTACCTCGTCTCGCTCACGCTGCTGCTCGTGACGTCCTTCTGGCAGCTGAACGCGTTGACCTCGCAGATCGAGCACTCGTGGAGCCTCCAGAACTACCAGACGCTTGCCAACGGGTCCGTCTACCGGACGATCGTCCTGCGGACCGTCGGGATGGCGGCGGCGGTCACGGTCACCGATCTCATCCTCGCCTTCCCGATCTCGTACTACATGGTTCGGCTCGCCACCCCTCGGCGGCGATCGCTGCTCCTGTTGGCGGTGGTGTTGCCGCTGTGGTCGAACTACCTCGTACGCATCTACTCGTGGAAGATCATCACGGCTGGAGGCGGGCCACTCGAGAGCCTCCTGGGTGTGTTCGGGATCGACGCCAGCCTCGCCGCGAGCAACTGGGCCGTGTGGATGACCTTCTCCTATCTCTGGTTGCCCTTCGCGATCCTGCCGATCTACGCCGCGTTCGAACGGCTCCCGTCGTCGTTGCTCGAGGCCTCGAGCGATCTCGGGGCGCGCGGATGGATGACGTTCCGGCGGGTGGTCGTCCCGGTGATCTTTCCGGGTCTGGTGGCTGCGTCGATCTTCACGTTCTCGCTGACGCTTGGTGACTACATCACGCCGATCACCGTCGGGAAGGCCTTCTTCATCGGGAACGCGATCTACAACCTGGTCGGCCTGGCCAGCAATCTGCCGCTGGCCGCCGCGTTCGCGACCATACCCGTGGTCGTGATGGCGATCTACCTCACGATCGCGCGCCGCTCCGGCGCACTCGAGGCGCTGTAGGAGGCCCGGTGGAGTCCCGGCTTGCGCGGCTGCTCATCAAGGGCGGAACGGTGTTCACGCTCGTCTTCTTGTACGCGCCGCTCGTGATCCTGGGGCTCTACGCATTCAACAACAGCATCGCGCGGCGGTGGCCGCCGGACCTGTGGACCACGAGGTGGTTCGTCGCGGCCTGGGACGACTCGACCTTACGGACGGCGCTGATCGGGTCGCTCGAGGCCGCTACCGGGGCCACGATCCTCGCCCTGTTTCTCGGGTCGCTTGCGGCGTTCGCGGTGCATCGCTTCCGATTCTTCGGGCGTGAGGCGGTCTCGTTCGCCCTCGTGTTGCCCATCGCGCTCCCCGGTATCGTGACCGCGATCGCCCTGTCCTCCGCGATCAACTTCGGCCACGACCTGTTCGGGCTCACGTTCTCGATCTGGACGATCATCGTGGGCCACGCAACGTTCTGCATCGTCGTCGTGTTCAACAACGTGATCGCGCGGCTCCGCCGGACGCCGACCTCGCTCGTCGAGGCGTCGATGGACCTCGGGGCCGACGGATGGCAGACGTTCCGATACGTGACGCTGCCCGCGATCCGGACCGCGCTGGTGGCCGGCGCCCTGCTGGCCTTCGGATTGTCGTTCGACGAGGTCGTCGTCACGAACTTCACCGCCGGCACGAAGCTCACGCTTCCCCTCTGGATCTTCAGCAACATCCGCACGCCGCGACAGCAGCCGGTCGTCAACGTGGTCGCGCTCGTGCTGATCGCCGTGTCGTTCATCCCGATCTACTTCGCGCAGAAGCTGGCGACGGACCCCGCCGGCGCCGTCACCAGGCCCGGTCGCCGGTAACCTGCGGGCAGATGCGCCCCCACCTGGCCGGGTTGGTCGTCGTGCTGGTCCTCGGGGTCGCCTGCTCCACGCAGGAGGAGGCGCCGCCCGAGCCGAAAGGTCCGGCCGCCGTCTTCGACGACATCGGCGACCCCGAGGGGCAGCTCAGCCTCCTCGCGTTCGCGGGATACGCGGAGGACGGCTCGAGCGACCCGGAGTTCGATTGGGTCCACCCGTTCCAGGAGGCGACCGGCTGCGCCGTGCAGGTCCGCTACGTGGACTCCGGCGACGAGATCCTGCTCCTGCTCGGCCGGGAGGACTCGCCGTACGACGGCGCCTCGGTTCCGGGAGACGCCGCGGGAGAGCTGATCGCCGCGCGCGAGGTCGGCGCGGTGGAGCCGGAGCTGTTTCCCGCGTGGGACCAGATCCTCGCCCCGCTCCGCGAGGACAACGCCCGGCACTACATCGTCGACGGGGACGTGTACGGCGTCCCCGCCCTGTATGGGCCGAACATGCTGATGTTCGACACCGAGGTCGTACGGCCGGCCCCCACGAGCTGGGACGTCGCGTTCGCCCCCGATACGCCCTACGCGGGGCAGATCGCCATGATCGACTCGCCGATGACCATCGCCGACGCCGCCCAGTACCTCGCGACCCACGAGCCCGATCTCGGCATCGACGACCCGTACGAGCTCACGCCGGTGCAGCTCGACGCCGCGACGGCGCTGCTCGACGAGCAGGAGTCCCGGGTCGGCCTGTACTGGAGGCTCCTGACCGATTCGGTCGACGGTTTTCGGGACGGGGACGTCGTCGTCGGTGCCGCCTGGCCGTTCGCGCTCAGCTCGCTCGAGCTCGACGGGTTCCCGGTCGACGCCGCGGAGCCCGTCGAGGGCATGACCGGCTGGGCCGACACGTGGATGATCGCGGTCGATGCCCCGCACCCGAACTGCATGCTGCTGTGGATGCGCTGGACGCTCTCGGCGCGCGTCCAGGCGCAGATGGCGCTGTGGTACGGCGGGGCGCCGAGCAACGGCCTCGCCTGCGATCGGATCCGGGACGAGCTCGGCCAGTTCGCCGACGTCGTCGACACCCTGCGGTTCGGACACTGCGGCGACGAGGCGTTTCTCGACTCGCTCGCGCTCTGGCGCATGCCGACGGTGGAGTGCGGCGACGACCGCGGCCGGGAATGCACGGGCCTTCCGGCGTGGCGGCTGCACTGGCGCTCGGTGCGCGACTGACCGGCGAGCGCTCAGGCGGCGAAGGGGTCGTCGTCTTACAGGTACTGGCCGCGGAGGTCGGGACCCTGCGGCGCCTCCGGGGAGCCGCTCGGGAGCCCCCGGCGCCGGATCTCCTCGAACTGGGCGCGTGCGGCGGCCTGCTGGGAGAAGAGGGCGGCCTGGATCCCGTGGAACAGCCCCTCCAGCCAGCCGACGAGCTGCGCCTGGGCGATCCGGATCTCCGACTCCGTCGGGACTCCCTCCATCGGGGGCGCGAGCGACTCCAGCTCGTCTCGAAGGTCGGGCGAGAGCACCTCGGCGAGCTCGCCGACCGAGCGCTCGTAGATCTGGCGGAGGCGAACGCGGCCTGGCTCGTCGAGCGATGCCTGGCGGGTGTCCTCCAGGAGCTCCCGGACCATGCTCGCGATCCGCAACAGCTTCGCGGGCTGGGTGATCGACTCCTGCGGCCGATCCTCGGGCTCGACGGGCTCCGCCGGCACGGCCGGCGGCTGCGGCGTCACGGCCTCGTCCATGTCCTTCACCGTAGCAGCCCTCGCGTGCTCGTCCAGGAGCTCGTCGGAGCAGGAGCGCCTCGACGAGCGACGCGCGCTCGAGGTCGCCGAGGTCCACGCTCTCGTCGACCGAGTGGTACTGGCTCTTCTCGTCCGAGACCCCGTAGATGAGGATCTCGGCGTCGGGCAACGCCCGCGCGAGCATCGGGACGAGCGGGACCGAGCCGCCGCTGCCGCTCTCGACCGGTTCGCGACCGTACGCCTGCGCCATCGCGCGGCGCATCGCCGCGAACGCCGGGCCGTCGCTGCGGATCCGGAGGCCTCGACCGGCGGTCCCCTCGTCGACCGAGACCTCGACGCCCCACGGCGCGTGCTCGCGGAGGTGGCGCACGAGGAGGTCCATGGCCCGCGGCGGGTCCTCCTCGGGCGGGAGCCGAAGGCTCACCTTCGCGGTCGCGACCGGCACGAGCTGGTTCGACGCCTCGCGGACCCGCGGCGCATCGATCCCCAGGACGGACACGGCCGGCTTTGCCCACAGGCGCTCGGCGATCGTCCCCGATCCGATCAACCGGACGCCGGGGCGGACCGGCGCCTGCTCGCGGAGCTCGTCCTCGGACAGCTGCACGCCGTCCCAGGTGGAGTTCGCGAGGCCCGCGATCGCGACCTCGCCGGCGTCGTCGTGCAGCGTGGCGAGGATCCGCGCCAGGCAGGAGAGCGCGTCGGGGATCGCCCCGCCGTAGTCACCCGAGTGCACGGCGAGGTCGAGGACCCGAACCGTGACGCGGCAGTCGACCACGCCGCGGATGCTCGTCTCGAGCGCAGGGACCCCGGTTCGCCAGTTCCCGCCGTCGGCGACCCCCACCACGTCGGCGGCGAGCAGGTCCCGGTGCCCTCGATCAGGAAGGGGAGGTGCTGGGTGCTCGCCTCCTCCTCCCCCTCGACGATCACCTTCACCGTGACCGGCGGCGCCCCACCCCACGCGCGGAGCGCGGCGGCGTGCATCACGATCCCGCACTTGTCGTCCGAGCTGCCACGCCCGAAGAGGCGACCGTCTCGAACCACGGGCTGGAACGGCGGGCTCGTCCACTCCTCGAGCGGGCCCTCGGGCTGCACGTCGTGGTGCGCGTACAGGAGGATCGTCGGTGCGCCAACCGGCCCGCGCACCTCGCCGAACACGGCCGGGTGCGGCACGCCGTCGGGAAGCTCGATCAGTCGAACGCCCCCGAACCCGGCCGCCTCGAGGATCTCGGCCGTCGCCTCGGCCGAGGCACGCATCGGGGCGCCGTCGTAGCCCGGGAAGGCGATCGATGGGATTCGGATGAGGCGGGTCAGCTCCTCGAGGCTTCGAGACGTCCCCTCGGCGATCGCTGCCCGTAGCTCGTCGGCCTGCATCCGGGGCCGAACGATACCAGCGGCCCCGCGCGCGTTACGGCCAGAGGCGCTCGAGGCGCCAGCGGCCGTCCCCGCGGGAGTAGCGAAAGCGGTCGTGCAGGCGGTGCTCGCGCCCCTTCCAGAACTCGATGGTGTCCGGAGCCAGTCGGAAGCCGCCCCAATGCGGGGGCAGCGGGACGTCGTCCCGATACCGGGACTCGATCTCGTGGTAGGCGGCGTCGAGCTGGTCGCGCGAGAACACCACCCGGCTCTGCCTCGAGGCCCAGGCGCCGATCCGAGCCTCCCGCGAGCGGGTGGCGAAGTACGTCGCCGACTCCTCACGCGGGATGGGGGTCGCGGCGCCGGTCACGCAGACCTGGCGGTCGAGCTCGCGCCACAGGAACGCCAGGGCCGCCCGTGGGTTCTGCGCGAGATGCCGGCCCTTTCGGCTCTCGAGGTTCGTGTAGAAGGTGAAGCCGCCCTCGTCGACCTGCTTCACCAGGACGTGGCGCGCCGCCGGTGCGCCTGCGGCATCCGCCGTCGCGAGCGCGGCCGCCTCCGGGAAGAGGACGCCGGCGGCTCGGGCCTCCTCGAGCCAGGCGCGGAACCGAACGATCGGGTCGGGACCGAGGTCGTCCTCCGTGATCCCGCCTCCGTGGAGGGACGGGACCTCGCTCATCGGAGCTCCCGCGGAAGCACCAGGGCGGACAGGCGGGCATCGCCGGTGGCAACGCCCGCCCAGGTGCCGACGACCTCGAACGCGGCGAGCGCGCCGGTCGGGAACTTCTCGCGGAGGCGCACGACCTCATCGCCGCCGCCCGGGCCCGCGAGCACGATCGCGAGGTCCTGCATGCCCGGGTTGTGGCCGATGAGGAGGACCGTGCCGGCGTCCTCGGGCAGGAGGCGGACGCGGGCGAGAAGCGAGCCGTCGTCGGCGCCGTACAGGCCGTCCTCGATCCGGACCTCGGGCTCGTCGAGCGAGAGGAGCTCGAGCGTCTCCCGCGTCCGTTTCGCGGAGGAGCACAGGACCAGGTCGGGTCGGAGTCCCGTCGCCCGGAGATGCGCGCCCATCAGCTCGGCGGCCGCCCGGCCTCGCGCGGCCAGCGGGCGGTCGTGATCGGGAAGGGACGCATCGTCCCAGCTCGACTTGGCGTGTCGCAGCAGCAGCAATCGATGGCTCATCCGGAGGCCCGTCCGCATGTCGGGGTGCCCTCGGCAGGACTCGAACCTGCGCCCCCGGCTCCGGAGGCCGGTGCTCTATCCACTGAGCTACGAGGGCGGTGCGTCCGGAGTCTAGCAACCGACCCCTCTCGACCTATGCTGCGGGTGTGACGCATGCGCCGCCGCTCGTGCTCCTCGTGGACGACGAGCCCGTGGTCCTTCGGATGCTCGAGGTGAATCTGCGGATCGGCGGGTTCGAGGTCCGCACGGCGGGGAGCGGCCGCGACGCGCTCGTCTCCGCGGAGGCCGAGGCGCCCGACGCCGTCGTCCTGGACCTCGGGCTTCCGGACCTGAACGGGTGGGACGTGCTCGACCGGCTGCGCGCGATCGATGGGTTCGGCGAGACGCCGGTGATCGTCCTTTCCGGGCTCGACCGGGACGCGGTGGGGGAGCGCGGCTACGCTGCAGTCGTGTACGCGTTCCTCACGAAGCCCGTCGAGCCCGCCGACCTCGTCGAGACGCTCCGCCGCGCCGTGTCGCGGACGGACGCCTGACCGACGTCGCTCCACCGATGATCGAGGAGCGACTCGGCGACCTGCTTCGCGCCGCGGTTCGGGCGGCCGGGCTCGAGCCGGACGGCCCGCCGCCGGAGATCGAGCTCGAGAAGCCGCGTCAGAAGGAGCACGGCGACTTCGCGACGAACCTCGCGCTGGCGATCTCCAAGCGGGTGGGCAGGCCTCCCCGAGAGGTCGCCGAGCTCGTCGTTGCGAACCTCCCGCCCTCGGACATCGTCGACTCCGCCGAGGTGGCGGGGCCGGGCTTCATCAACTTCCGCCTGACCGACGGGTGGCTGCACGAGGCGCTCCGGCGGGTCGTGGAGCGCGGGGACGCGTACGGCCGCGCCGAACGCAACGGACGGCGGGTCCAGGTCGAGTTCGTGAGCGCGAACCCGACCGGGCCGCTCACGCTGGGGCACGCTCGGAACGCCGCGATCGGCGATGCGCTGGCCCGACTGCTCGAGTTCACCGGGTGGGAGGTCGAGCGCGAGTACTACTTCAACGACGCCGGCGGCCAGATGGACCGGTTCGGGGCGAGCGTCGAGGCGCGGTACCTCCAACTGCTCGGCCACCAGGTCGAGGTGCCCGAGGACGGCTACCACGGCGCGTACGTCGCGGAGCTCGCGAAGGAGATCCTCGACGCGGAGGGACGGGGCCCGGCCGACCTCCCACCGCAGGAGCGATTGGTCCGCCTGCGCGACGAGGGTGCGAGGCGGGTCCTGGATTGGATCCGGTCGACCCTCGATCGATTCGGCGTCGCGTTCGACGTGTTCATGTCGGAGGCCGCCCTCGCCGGGCGCGGCGAGATCGCGGCCGCCGTCGAGCGCCTGCGAGCCTCGGGGTACGCGTACGAGCAGGAGGGCGCGACGTGGTTCCGGTCCACGGCGTTCGGTGACGACAAGGATCGCGTGGTGGTCCGCTCGAACGGGGTGCACACGTACTTCGGGGCCGATTGCGCGTACGTGATCGACAAGTTCTCGCGCGGGTTCGACCACGTCGTGTACGTCTGGGGTGCCGACCACCACGGCGATGTCGCCCGCGTCCGCGGGGCAGCCCGGGCGCTGGGCTACGACCCCGACGCGGTGGAGATCGTGATCTACCAATGGGTGTCGTTCCTTCGCGACGGCGTCCCGGTGCCGATGAGCAAGCGGGCGGGCACCTTCATCACGCTCGACGAGCTGATCGACGAGGTGGGCGCGGACGCGACGCGCTTCCACCTGTTGGCGTTCAGCAACGACGCCACGGTGAACTTCGACATCGAGGCCGTGAAACGGCAGTCGATGGACAACCCCGTCTACTACGTGCAGTACGGCCACGCCCGCATCGCGTCGATCCTTCGCAGGGCCGCCCAGCGCGGCGTCGCGCTCGAGCCGATCGAGGAGTCGGACCTCACGCTGCTGAGCCATGAGGCCGAGCTCGAGTTGCTGCGCGCGCTCGCCGACGTCCCGACCGAGATCGTCCGGGCCGCCGAGCTCCGCGCGCCGCACCGGCTGACGCACGCGGCGCAAGACCTCGCCGCTCGGTTTCACCGCTTCTACACGGAGTGCCCGGTGCTCTCCGACGATCCCGCGCTCACGCAGGCGCGGCTCTGGCTCTGCGTCGGGACGAAGCAGGTGATCGCCATCGCGCTGTGGTTGCTCGGCGTCTCGGCGCCCGAGTCGATGGAACGCGCCGATGACTGAGGGTGGCCCCTGGCCCGACCACGCGGTCTTCGGTGCCGACGGCCTCGCGATCGCGGGCGTACCGGCGGAGGACCTCGCCCGCCGCTACGGGACGCCGGTGCTCGTCGTCGACGAGGACCACCTTCGGGCGAGGGCACGGACCTTCGCCTCGCTCTTCCCACACCCGCTCTACGCGGTCAAGGCGTTCACCTCGCGCGCCGTGATCCGCATCGTGGCCGAAGAGGGGCTCGACCTGCTGGCCTCGACCGGAGGCGAGCTCGAGGCGTGCCTGCGGGCCGGCCTTCCGGGCGCTCGCGTCGTCCTGCACGGCAACAACAAGAGCGACGACGAGCTGCGGCTCGCGGTCGCCAGCCAGGTTCGCCTCGTGAACGTGGACAACCCCGACGAGCTCGAACGGCTCGACCGGATCGCCGGGCAGGCCGGGGTCGTGCAGCCGATCATGCTGCGCGTGATCCCCGGGGTCGGGGCGGGCGCGCACGAGAAGATCGTCACCGGAGCGGCCGGGTCGAAGTTCGGAACGCCGCTCGAGCTCGTCCCCGAGACGGTGCGGCGCGCGATGGAGCTGGAGCACGTTCGCCTCGTCGGGATCCACTCCCACGTGGGGTCGCAGGTCCTGGAGGTCGAGCCGTACCTGGCCGAGATCGACGTGCTGCTCGACCTGCTCGTGCGGCTGCGCGACGAGACCGGCTTCGAGGCCGAGCTGGTCGACGTGGGCGGTGGGTTCGGGGTCGCGTACACGGACGAGCGGCCGTTCGCGCTCGACGAGCTGGCACCCGCGCTCCTCGCGCGGGTGCACGAGGGCGCCGAGCGGCGTGGCCTGCGCGACGTCCACGTCCTCGTGGAGCCCGGCCGTTCGGTCGTGGGAACCGCGATCCTCACCCTGTACCGCGTCGGGACCGTGAAGGCCTCGCCGGGTGGGCGCCGCATCGTCGCGGTCGACGGCGGGATGTCGGACAACATCCGGCCGATGCTGTACGACGCGCGGTACACGGTCGCCTTCGCCGGGACGCCGCGGGCGGCCTCCCGGACGGTCGTCGACATCGTGGGGCGCCACTGCGAGTCCGGCGACGTGCTCGCCGAGGAGGTCAAGCTGCCGTTCGAGCCGCGGCCGGGCGACCTCGTCGCGTTCGCGGCCACCGGGGCCTACACGTACTCCATGGCCAGCGCGTACAACCGCGTTGGCCGGCCCGCGGTCGTGGCCGTTCGGGAGGGTTCGAGCGGGGTGTGGCTTCGCCGGGAGAGGCACGAGGATCTCGAACGGCTCGAGGACGAGTCGCCCTCGTCGACGCCGCCCGCGAGCGCTCCGGCGACGAGCCCCGAGGCGCCCGAGGGCATCGAGCTGCGGACGGCCCGGCCTAGAGACGCGCGATCGTTCCTCGAGGCGTTTCGAAGCGTGGCCGACGAGCGGCGATTCATCCAGACCGAGTCGGTCACCCGCTCGCCGGGCTTCTACCGCAGGCGGTTCCGTCGGACCTGGGACGACCGCGGGGCGCACCTGATCGCGCTGGACGGGGGGGCGGTCGTGGGGAGCCTGTCGATCCGCCGCGACGAGCACCCGGCGACCCGGCACGTCGCGACGCTGGGGATGTTCGTCGTCGCGAGCCACCGGGGCCGCGGCATCGGAGCGGCGCTGATGGGAGAGGCGATCCGGTGGGCCCGGCGGTTCGGCATCGAGCGCGTGGAGCTGACCGTCTATCCGCACAACGAGCCCGCGATCGCGCTCTATCGCAGGTTCGGATTCGAACAGGAGGGTCGGCTCGTCCGGCACGCGAAGAAGTCCTACGGTTACGAGGACGAGATACTCATGGCCGTCTGGCTCCAGGGGCGGGAGCGCTCGTGAGCGATCGGATCCTGAGGATCGGCATGCTCGGCTGCGGCAACGTCGGGGCAGCCGTCGTCCGCCTGCTCGAAGAGCATCGGGACGACATCGCCCGGCGCGCCGGCTGCCGCCTCGAGGTCGCGAGGGTGGCCGTCCGCGACCCCGGCAAGCCGCGTGACGTACCGCTCGAGCCGTCCCGATTCGTGTCCGACCCGATGGAGGTCGTCGAGGACCCCGAGGTCGACATCGTCTGCGAGCTGATCGGCGGCTCCGAGCCCGCCGGCCGGCTCGTGCTCGCGGCCTTCGATCGCGACAAGCCGGTCGTGACGGCGAACAAGGAGCTCCTCGCGACGCGCGGGCGCGAGCTCTTCGACGCCTCGGACGCCAAGGGCCTCGATCTCTACTTCGAGGCGGCGGTCGGCGGCGGCATTCCGCTCATCCGCCCCCTCAAGGAATCGCTGACGGGCGACCGCCTTCGCCGCGTCATCGGGATCGTGAACGGCACGACGAACTTCATCCTCACGAAGATGTCCGAGGACGGTCTCGCATTCGACGAGGTCCTGTCCGAGGCGCAGCGACTCGGCTACGCGGAGGCGGATCCGACCGCCGACGTCGATGGCCACGACGCCGCGGCCAAGTGCGCGATCCTGGCCTCGATCGCCTTCAACGCCCGCGTCGTGGCGGACGACGTCTACCGCGAGGGGATCTCGAGCGTGACGACCGAGGACATCGAGAACGCGCGAAGACTCGGCTACGTCGTGAAGCTGCTCGCGATCGCCGAGATGGGATCCGACGAGCGGATCGCGGCGCGGGTGCACCCGGCCATGATCCCGATCGCGCACCCGCTCGCGAGCGTTCGCGACGCCTTCAACGCGGTCTTCGTCGAGGGTGACAAGGTGGGCGAGCTGATGTTCTACGGCCGCGGCGCCGGGGGAGACCCGACCGCGACGGCCGTCGTCGGCGACCTCGTGAGCGTGGCGCGCAACCTGCTGGCCGAGACCCGCGGCGTCGGGTGCACGTGCTTCCACGAGCGAACCATCCGCCCGATGTCCGAGACGACCGGGCAGTACTACATCCTCCTTCGGGTCGAGGACCGCCCGGGCGTCCTGGCCGAGATCGCGAGCGTCTTCGGTCGCAGGGACGTCTCGATCAAGAGCGTGTGGCAGGAGGGGACCGGGAAGGACGCTCAGCTCGTGTTCATCACGCACCGGGCGCAGGAGGGCTCGTTCCAGCTCGCCGTCGCGGACCTGGGCGTGCTTCCGGCCGTCGAGGAGGTCCGGAGCGTGCTGCGCGTGGAGGCGGAGGAGTCGTGACGGCGCGGCCCTGGCGTGGCGTGATCGAGGAGTACCGGGAGCGCCTCCCGGTCTCGGCCGACACGCCCGTCGTCACGCTGTGCGAGGGCGGGACCCCGCTCGTGCGCTCGGAGCCGCTGTCGTCCGAGACCGGGTGCGAGGTCTGGCTGAAGTACGAGGGGGCGAATCCCACCGCGTCGTTCAAGGACCGCGGTATGACGCTGGCGATCAGCAAGGCCGTGGAGGAGGGCTCGAAGGCGGTGGTGTGCGCGTCGACGGGGAACACCAGCGCGAGCGCCGCTGCGTATGCGGCGAAGGCGGGACTCACGTGCGCCGTCCTCGTCCCCAAGGGCAAGGTCGCGCTCGGCAAGATGGCGGGAACGCTGGTGCACGGAGCCCGTGTCCTCGAGGTGGAGGGGAACTTCGACGCCTCGCTCGAGCTCGCGCAGGGCCTTGCGGAGCACTACCCGGTCACCCTCGTGAATTCGGTGAACCCGTTCCGACTCCAGGGACAGAAGACGTGTGCGTTCGAGATCGTCGACGCGCTCGGCCGCGCGCCCGAGCTGCACTGCGTCCCGGTCGGCAACGCCGGCAACATCTCGAGCCACTGGATGGGGTACTCGGAGTATCTCGCCGACGGCGTGATCCACGAGCCGCCACGGCTCTTCGGGTTCCAGGCGGCGGGCGCGGCCCCGCTCGTCCGCGGCGAGCCGATCAAGGATCCACAGACGATCGCGACGGCGATCCGGATCGGGAACCCGGCGTCGTGGGACAAGGCCGTCGCCGCCGCCAAGGAGTCCGAGGGCGGCATCCTCGCGGTGACCGACCGCGAGATCCTCGCCGCCTATCGGCGCGTCGCGCACGAGGGCCTGTTCGCGGAGCCGGCCTCGGCGGCGAGCGTGGCCGGCCTGCTTCGCCTCGCGGCGGAAGGCCAGCTGCCGGCCGGCGCCACCGTGGTGTGCGTTCTCACGGGTCACGGCCTGAAGGATCCGGAGTGGGCCATCTCGGGGGCGGCGCATCCGCCGTCGGTGCCCCCCGACCCGCACGCCGTCGCGTCGGAGCTCGGGCTCTAGCGGAGCGCCGAGATCATGCGGCTCACCGCCCTCGTCCCGGCGACCTCGGCCAACCTCGGCCCCGGGTTCGACTGCTTCGGGCTCGCGCTCGACCTCTGCAACGAGGTCACGATCGAAACCAACGGGGAGCCCGGTGTGTCGTGGGAAGGGGAGGGCGCGGACGAGCTTGCGACCGACGGCACCGACCTCGTCAGCCGGGCGATCGAGGCCGCGGTCCGAACCCAGGCCCGCTTCCATCCGGCGGCGTCGGTGCCACCGTTCGCGCTGCACGGCTTGAACCGGATCCCGCTCGAGCGTGGCCTCGGATCCTCGTCGGCGGCCACGGTCGCCGGCACCGCCCTGGCGGCGGCGCTCCTCGGCTCGGCCGGTTGGGACGATCCCTACACGACGTTCGCCTACGCCGCCGAGCTCGAGGGACACCCCGACAACGCCGCGCCCGCCTCGTACGGGGGTCTCACCGTGGTCGCGGACGGCTTCGTTCATCGCTTCGACGTGCCGGAGGCGATCTCGCCGATCGTCCTCATCCCGACCGAACCGTCTCCCGACCCGCGAGGCGAGACGGGCGCTGCCAGACCTGGTCGCCAGGCGCGACGCGGTCTTCAACGTCGCGCACGGCGCGCTGACGATTCACGCGCTCGCCACCGGGGATCACGACCTCCTGCGGGTCGCCCTGCGCGACCGCCTGCACCAGGCGGCCCGCCTGACCCTCCTGCCCGAGATCCGGAGAGGTGTTCGAGGAGATCGACCGAACGATCCCGGTCTGCGTGTCGGGCGCGGGACCCTCGCTGATCGCGTTCCCGGCGGCCGGAGGCGGCGTGCCGGATCCGGGCGCCGGATGGCGGGTCCTGCGGGTTCCCGTGCGCCCGGGCGGCGTCGAGGTCCGCGAGGGATGAAGGTGTGCCCGAGTTGTGACGATGGGTGTTGAGCGATGTCGTTGAACGACTCCGACCCCGAACCTAGACTCGCCCGCGACCTCCGATGAGCGCCGACGGCCAACCCGAATCCGAGCGGCCGGAGCCGGCGGCTCGCCCCGTCCTCGTCACCGACCTCGCGAGCAAGACGCTCGCGGTCAAGGAAGGCGACACCTTCCTCTACTCGGACCTCGAGGGCAACCTCGATCACGGTGGCGACTTCGGCCTTGGGTTCTACACGAAGGACACGCGGTTCCTCTCGCATTTCCGGATGACGATCAACGGCCGGGACCCGGTGCTGCTGTCCTCCTCGTCCGAGCGCGGCTACATGTCCCACGTCGACCTCACGAACCCCGATCTGTACGACGGCGAGGCCCTGACCGTGCCCCAGCAGACCCTGAACGTCCGCCGGATCCGCGCGATCAGCGGACGACTGTTCGAGCGGGTTCGCGTGAAGAACTACAACCCGTTCCCGGTGTCGTTGGACCTCGAGTTCCATCTGGGGGCCGACTTCGCGGACATCTTCGAGGTGCGCGGCATGGCCCGGACCTCGACCCAACCGCCGCGGCCGCCACGGGTCAACGACGCGACGGTGGAGTTCGTGTACGACGGCCGAGACGACGTCCGCCGGACCACGCGGGTCGAGTTCGGCTCTCCTCCGGACCGGATCGACGTCGAGGGCGCGATCGCCACCGCGGTCTTCCGGATGCACCTCGGGCCGTATCAGACGAAGCTGATCGGGCTCTCGATCGACCCGGTCGTGGACGAGGATCGATCGTCGTCGGTGGACTTCGACCACGCCGTGCACGAGCTCCGGCGTTCCTATGAGGAGTGGGAGCGGGAGTCGACGCAGATCGTCACCGACAACGAGCTCTTCAACCAGTTGCTCGCGCGGAGCCGGCGCGACCTCCGGGCCCTCTACACCAACACGGAGGACGGCGCGATCCTCGCCGCGGGCATTCCCTGGTACGTGACCGTCTTCGGCCGCGACGCGCTGATCGCGTCCCATCAGCTGCTGATGGTGAACCCGCGGCCGGCGCGCGAGGCGCTCGAGCTCCTCGCCGCCAAGCAGGGCACCCGGGTCGACGACTGGCGGGACGAGCAACCGGGCAAGATCCTGCACGAGATCCGGCAGGGCGAGCTCGCGCGGGCGGGGATCGTTCCGCACTCGCCGTATTTCGGATCGGTCGACGCCACGCCGTGGTTCCTGATCCTGTACGCGATGCACTTCCGGTGGACCGGGGACATCGCCTTCGCCGAGAAGCTGCTGCCGGCGGCCGAGGCGGCCCTGCGGTGGATCGACCGGGACGGCGACCTGGACGGCGACGGGTTCGTCGAGTACCTCACCCGCTCACCGGGCGGGATCCGCAACCAGGGTTGGAAGGACTCGCACGACTCGGTCGTGCACGCCGACGGCCGGCTCGCCGAGCCTCCCATCGCCCTCGCCGAGGTCCAGGCCTACGTGTACCTCGCGAAGCAGCGGATGGCCGACGTGTACCGGGCGCTCTCGCGCCCGGATGACGCGCGCCGCCTCGAGGACGAGGCAGCGGCCCTCCGTCGCCGCTACAACGAGGCGTTCTGGATGGAGGACGAGCAGTTCTTCGCGGAGGCGCTCGACGCGGACAAGAAGCAGGTGCGCACGGTCACGTCGAACCCCGGGCACGGCCTGTATTGCGGCATCGTCGACGAGGACAAGGCGGTGCCGCTCGCCAAGCGTCTGCTCTCGCCGGACATGTTCTCGGGCTGGGGGATCCGGACGATGAGCAAGGCCGCCGCCGCCTACAACCCGATGAGCTACCACAACGGCTCCGTATGGCCCCACGACAACGCGCTGATCGCCGCCGGGCTCAAGCGCTATCGCTTCGCCCGCTCGACGAACCGGGTCGCGACCGCGCTGTTCGACGCCGCCGTGCAGGCCGACTACCTCCGCCTGCCCGAGCTGTTCTGCGGGTTCACCCGGCGGACCCCGAACCGCCCCGTGAGCTATCCGATCGCCTGCTCGCCCCAGGCGTGGGCGGCCGGCTCCCCATACCTGATGCTCCAGGCCCTCCTCGGCATCTCCGCGCGCTCGCACGAAAACCTGCTGACGGTGAACCTCCCGCACCTGCCGACGTGGCTGAACGCGGTCGAGGTGCGCAACCTCGCCGTCGGCGACAGTCGGATCAGCGTCGTCTTCCGCCGCGAGGGCGAGATCACGTCCTTCTCGCTGCTCGCCCGCGAGGGCGACGTGCGCGTCGTGATGGAGGAGTAGCCCGGACGCGGACGAAGCCGGGCGGCATCGGCCCGGCTAGGCCCGGACGATCACGGGCGTCCCGAGTCGGAGCAGCGGCTTCAGCCGAACGAGGACGGACTCGGACACCCTGAGGCAACCGGCGCTGGCCGATCGACCGATGGACGACGGCGCGTTCGTCCCGTGGATCGCGAGCTGGTCGCCCCCGGACCATCCCGGCGGCAGGTTCGGCTGGATCCCCGAGATGCCGAACGCGAACGTCCCGAGCGCGCCGCCCCCGGGGAATGGGACGCGGTCGGTGACGAAGTAACGGCCGAGCGGGGTGGGGGTCGCCGCGGCTCCGGTCGCCGCCCGGGCACGGAAGACGACCGCGTCTCCGCGCCGGACGGTGATCCGATGCGCGGAGAGGTCGGCCACGACGCTGATCCGCGTCCACGAACGCTCCAGCCCGCGCAGGCGGATCCAGCCGGAGCGGTGCGCCGCGGCGTAGGGAACGTCGACGAGGCCGAACCTGCCGTCGGGGCTCTCCCGTTGAACCCACGCCACGGTCGGCTCGGCGTAGAAGCGTGAGCCGGCGGGCATCGAGCCCATGACGCGCCCGGCGCCGGGTCGCGCGGTGATCGCCATCGCCCGCTCCACGTCGACGAGGAGGAACCGGGCGGCCCCGCGGCGGCCTCCCGGGTCCTGGATCTCCGTCGGCGTCGCCGCGTCCGTCGTCGGCATCTCGCCGAGGGCCGGCGTGCGCGACGGGTCGCCGGGAACCATCGCGCGCGCCCGCGTCGCGACCGCTCCGACGGCCAGGGTCCCGAGAACCAGGACGAGGATCGCCACCGCGATCAGGGCGATCGTGGGGCGCCGTGTCGGCTCCATACCGCGGGTATCGGGAGCCGGGGCCGAATGGTTCAGGCTCGCCGGACCGTTGTGGCCGGAGGGCCTGGGCCGCCCGTCCCGCGCGGATGCCCCGTTCGGCCGACACGCGGGCGGGCCGCAGCGCGCGCCCTCGAGGTGCCGTCCCCTCAGCGAACGCAGGGTCCGGTGCCGACCTCGTCCGTCGTGCCGACCGCCTCGTCGAGCCGCGGTCGAACCTCGGCCGCGGCGATCGCGTACCCGACGTCGTCCTCGGTCGAGGAGGCGGCGAACACCACGCCGGCGACCGTCCCGTCCGCGAGCACGAACGGTCCGCCCGAGTTGCCCGGGCGCACCACGACCTGCAGCTCGAGCACGGAGCGGACCGCCTCGCCGGTGCCGTAGATGTCGCGACCGATGGCCTCGATCGGGCGAAGGACCGCCGCCCCGCTGCTCGTGAGCGGCCCGCCACCCGGGTACCCGAGCACCGTTCCCGCGTCCCCTCGCTCGGCGTCGTCCTGGGCGAGGAGGAGGACGCGCCCGGAGGAGTCCTCGACGAACAGGACGGCGAGGTCCAGATCCGGATCGAACAGGACGGTCGTCGCGCTCCGCGTCTGGTCCTCCTGGGTCTGCACGACCGGGTTGCGAACGCCCGCGACGACGTGCGCGTTCGTCACGACGTACCCGTCCGCCGCCACGAACCCCGACCCCTCCTGCACCCGGCCGCACGCCTCGCCGTAGATCTTCACGGTGCTCCGCATCCCGGCGTCGAACGCCGACTGCGCCTCCGCGCGGGTCGGCGGCTCGACCGGGGCGGCCGGCAGCGGCGGGATGCCCGAGAAGACGTCCGGGAAGCCGAATCGATCGAAGAATCCCTGGACCTCCGCGAGCAGCGAGGGCGGTTCGGGGAGCGCGCCGTCGAGCGTGCGCACGACCGCCGAGCCGCGGATCTCCTTCGCCACGGAGGGGAACGGGCCGTGCACGAGGTTCAGGGCGACGAACCAGATCGCGAGGAGGGATGCCGCCACCGCGACGACCGAACCACCCACGGCGTCGGCCGATCCGAACCGCGTTTCCCGCGCCCGCTCGCGGGCACGGTTGCCCAGGAACCAACCGCCGGCGTCTCCTGCGGCGGCGAGCACGAGGAGCGTGATCGTCGCGACGGCGGCCTGGGCACCCGGACTCTCGACGGTGCGCGCAAGGGGCGGAGCGACCAGCGCGCCGAGTGCGAGCCCCACCAGCAGGCCCCCGAAGGCGAACGCCTGAAGCGCGAGCCCGCGGCGATACCCGGACACGGCGGCGAGCAGCAGGAGGACGAGCAGCACGACGTCCAGGACGTTCACGGCGCCCTATCGTCCCACGGCCCCCGCCGACCCCGATGCCGTCGGGGCTACACTGGACGGGACGTGGTGACGATCGCCCACATCTCGGACCCGCACGTCGGGTCGCCCTACTTCGTCCCGAACCTCATGAACCGGGTCATCGTCGAGCTGAACGAGCTGCAGCCCGACGTGGTCATCTGCAGCGGCGACCTGACGACCGAGGGGTTCCGACAGGAGTTCAAGAGCTGGGTGGCCTACGCACAGCGGATCCAGGCCCCCGTCTACACCGTGCCGGGGAACCACGACGCGCGCAACGTCGGCTATCTCCACTTCGAAGAGCTGATCGGCGAGCGGCACTGGTCGGTCGACGTCCGGGGCGTTCGGATCGTCGGCGTGGACTCGAGCGAGCCCGACATCAACGAGGGCCAGGTCGGCCGCGAGCGCTACGAGTGGATCCGCGAGCGGTTCGACGTGCCCGCCGAGCTGAAGGTCTTCGTGTTGCACCATCACCTGTTGCCGATCCCGGGAACCGGACGCGAGCGCAGCACGGTGATGGACGCCGGCGACCTGCTCGAGGTGCTGGTCACGGCCGGGGTGAACATCGTGCTCTCCGGCCACAAGCACGTCCCGTACGTCTGGCGCCTCGAGGAGCTGTATGTCGCGAACGCGGGGACGGTCGCGTCGCTGCGCGTGCGCGGGCATACGAAACCTTGCTACAACGTGCTCGAGTTCGAGGGGGACGACGTGACGATCACGCGCCGATACCCCTTCGGCGGGGGGAGCGTGATCGCGCACTTCTCGCTCTCGACCGGCGAGCAGTACCACCGCGAGCTCGAGCCACCGGTTCAGCGGCGGACCGTCGTGGCGCAGGGTGAGCAGGGGGACTAGCGCCGCCGCACCGCGCGTGCTCCGCACGGCCCTGGAGGCGTCGTGAGGGTCCTGGTACTCGTCGACGGCGAACACTACCCACCCGTGACGCGGTGGGGGATCGACGTCGCCCGCTCGCGCGGGCTCGAGCCGGTCGCCGCGCTGCTGGTGGGCGGGATCGAGAAGCTCCGGCCCGGTGCGGGCGTGGATCTCGGCATCCCGCTGCGCACCGCCGGCGAGGATCGCATGGGGGCGCTCGCGACGGCGATCGCCGAGCTCGCGCCCGGCGGGCTGGAGGGGATCCTCGATCTGTCGGACGAGCCGGTGCTCGGCTATCGCGAGCGCATGGAGCTGGCCGCGGTCGCGCTGGTGCGGGGGTTGCCCTATCTCGGTGCCGACTTCCGGCTCGACCCCCCACTGGAGGGCCCGCCGCTCGACGCGCCGACCGTCGCGGTGATCGGCACGGGCAAGCGCACGGGAAAGACCGCCGTCGCCGGCGAGCTCGCGCGGACGGCAGCATCGATGGGGGCGAACCCGGTGATCGTGGCGATGGGGCGGGGAGGCCCGCCCGAGCCCCAGGTGGTCGAGGCGGGGAGCGTCACGCTCGGGCGGCTGCTCGAACTGGTCCGAAGCGGCGAGCACGCGGCCTCGGACTACCTCGAGGACGCGATGACCACCGGCGTCACGACCGTGGGCACCCGCAGGGTCGGAGGCGGCCTCGCGGGGCGGCCCATGGCCACGAATCTGCGCGAGGGCGCCGAGCTCGCGGTCGGCCTCGGCGCCGGCCTCGTCGTGCTCGAGGGGAGCGGCGCGGCGGTCCCTCCGGTTCCGTGGGACGCCGGGGTCCTGGTGGTACCGGCCACCGCCCCGGAGGAGTACGTCGCGGGCTACCTGGGCCCGTTTCGACTGTTGCTATCGGACCTGGTGGTTGTTACCATGGGCGACAGCCCAGCCGGGCTCGAGAACCTCCCTGCCCTCAGATCCCACGCCCAGCGACTGCGCGGTGATGCCCGGCTCATCGTGACGGACTTCCATCCACAACCGCTTGGCGATGTCGAAGGCAAGGACGTGTTCTTCACCACGACGGCACCGGGGCCCGTGGCCGCGAGGCAGGTCGCATCCCTGGAGCGGAGTCACGGTTGTCGCGTGGTGGGGTGGAGCGCTCGCCTCGCCGATCGGGCGGAGCTGGTGCGAGAGATGGACGGCGCCGGGGGATACGAGGTGCTGCTCACCGAGTTGAAGGCTGCGGCGGTCGACGTGGCCTGCGAGCGGGCGCTGGCCCGGGGCGCGCAGGTCGTGTTCGTCGACAACCGGCCCGTGGCGCTGAAAGGGGAGCCCGACCTCCGGTCGGCGCTGAGGGAAACGGTCGAGCTCGCCCGGGAGCGGAAGAGCCGGAGATGAATCCGCAGACCGGGCCGAAGGACAACGTGGAATCCAAGAAAGATCGAAAGAGCCCCCAGATCCTCATCGACGACGGCCCGTCGGGCCTTCCGTACTCCAAGGGCCTTCAGGCGTCCGAGGTCATGGTGACGGGGCTGTCGCCCTTCCGCGCGTACCAGGTCGCCGAGGCGGTCGAGGAGCGGCTGCTCGAACGTCGCGCAGGCTCGGTCACGAGCGGCGAGGTCATGGAGCTCACGCTCGCGGTGATCGACGAGATCGCGGGCGAGCGATACGCCGAGAACTACCGCCGCTGGCGAGAGGTCGGCACGCTCGACGTGCCGATCGTCGTCCTCATCGGCGGCGCGACCGGCGTGGGCAAGTCGACCATCGCCACCCAGCTCGCGACGCGGCTCGGGATCGTCCGGGTCGTGGCGACCGACGCGGTTCGCGAGGTCATGCGGGCGGTCTTCTCGCCCGAGCTGATGCCGTCGCTCCACGCGTCCTCGTTCGAGGCCGGGGAGGCCCTGCGCGAGCCGCCCTCGCGGGACGCCGTGATCGTCGGGTTTCGGGAGCAGACGGCGGCCGTGGCCGTGGGCGTCAACGCCCTGCTCGACCGCGCGGCGCTCGAGGGCACGAACCTGATCATCGAGGGCGCACACGTCGTCCCGGGCTTCCTCGATCCGAACGCCTGGGGGGAGCGGGTGCTCGCCGTCCCCGTGATCCTCACGGTGGAGGAGGAGGACACGCACCGCAGCCACTTCGCGGCTCGTGCCGCCGATCACGCCGGGCGTTCTGCCGACCGGTACATGCACCAGTTCGAGAACATCCGGCGCGTCCAGCGCTACATCAAGAGCCAGGCCCTCTCCCACGGCGTGCCGATCGTTGCCAACTACAACTTCGACCGCTCCCTGGCGGCGGTCATCGACCTCGTGATGGAGCGGGCGACCGAGCGGGCGACGGGCTACCCGACGCGCGTCGGCAGCGCCCCCGAAGGAGGGACCCGGTGAAGCTGTTTCTCGACACCGCGAACATCGAGGAGATCCGCGAGATCAACCGCTGGGGGGTCCTCGGAGGGGTGACGACGAACCCGTCGCTCGTCGCGAAGGAGGCGGACGACCCGGACCGGATCTGGAAGGAGATCCTCTCCGAGGTCGACGGGCCGATCTCGCTCGAGACGACCGAGCTCGAGGCGGACCCGATGTACGAGCAGGGAGTCGGGCTGTCGCAGATGGCCCCGAACGCCGTCGTGAAGGTGCCGATGACGCCGAACGGTCTGACCGCGGGCAAGCGGCTGGTCGACGACGGCATCCGCATCAACGTGACGCTCGTGTTCTCGCCGGCGCAGGCGATCCTCGCCGCCGAGATCGGCGCGTACATCGTGTCGCCGTTTCTCGGGCGCCTGGACGACGTGGCGTCGGACGGCATGGAGCTGCTTCGGAAGATCTGCGAGATCTACGAGATCCAGGGCTACGAGACGAACGTGCTCGCGGCCTCGCTCCGTCACCCGATGCACGTCGTCGAGTCCGCGCTTGCCGGCGCGCACATCGCGACGATGCCGTTCTCGGTCTTCAAGCAACTCGTGAAGCACCCGCTCACCGACGCGGGGTTGGAGAAGTTCCTCCAAGACTGGAAGGCCCTCCAGGAGGACCTGGAGAAAGGAGCCTGAGTGGCCACCATGGATAAGAGCACCCTCGAGGGAAAGGTCGCGACCGAGCTGCACCAGATCGCATCCGACCTCGGGATCGAGGGACACAAGAGCCTGAAGAAGGCCGAGCTGATCGACCGGATCGTGTCGCACACCAATGGCTCGGCCGCCTCGACGACGACGGAGGAGGCCGGCGAACGCCGGACCGAGCCCGCCGGCGGCAACGGCGCGGCGCGGCCCGAGGTCTCGGAGACTTCGGGCAACGGCGAGGTCCGCACCGACGAGCGCCAGCCGGAGCGGACCCCGACGGAGCGCTCCGACCGGCAGCCGGACCGGCGCGAGGGCGACCGGGGCCCGGGCGGACCGTCTCGTGACCGCGAGGCCGGACCGCCCCGTGATCGTGAGGGCGGACCGCCTCGTGACCGCGACGGCCGGCGCCGCCCCTCGCGCGAGGAGCGACGCCGCCAGCGCGAGGAGCGCCGGGTCCGCGAGGTCGAGATGCGCGAGGAGGAGATCGCAACCGCTCCGACGGCGACGGGTCTCCTCGACGTGCTTCCGGAGGGCTACGGGTTCCTGAGGACCTCCGGGTACCTCCCGGGGCAGCAGGACATCTACGTCTCGCTCTCGCAGGTGCGCCGCTTCATGCTGCGCAAGGGCGACACGGTCACGGGCAAGGTTCGTCATCCCAAGGACAGCGAGAAGTACTTCGCGCTCCTGCAGATCGACACGGTGAACGGGCTCGACCCCGAGACCGCGAAGACGCGTCCGAACTTCGAGAAGCTGACGCCGCTGTTCCCCCACGATCGATTCCGGCTGGAAACCGGCCCCGCCGACGTGACGGGGCGGATCATCGACATGGTGGCGCCGGTCGGGAAGGGCCAGCGAGGGATGGTCGTCTCGCCGCCCAAGGCCGGGAAGACGACCGTCCTCAAGAACATCGCCAGCGGCATCATCAACTCGAGCCCCGAGACCCACGTGATCATTCTGCTGGTCGACGAGCGTCCCGAGGAGGTCACCGACTGGCAGCGCACGGTCACGGCCGCCGAGGTCGTCTACTCGACGTTCGACAAGCCGCCGGACCAGCACATCCAGGTGACCGAGCTCGTCTTGGAGCGCGCCAAGCGCCTCGCCGAGGTGGGCCAGGACGTCGCGATCATCCTCGACTCGATCACCCGGCTGGCGCGGGCGTACAACCTGGCGGCGCCGGCATCGGGAAAGATCCTCTCGGGCGGTATCGATTCGACCGCCCTGTATCCGCCGCGGCGGTTCTTCGGCGCGGCGCGGAACATCGAGGAAGGCGGATCGCTCACGATCATCGCGAGCGCCCTCGTCGAGACGGGCTCCCGGATGGACGAGGGGATCTTCGAGGAGTTCAAGGGCACCGGGAACATGGAGATCCGCCTCGATCGCACGATGGCCGAGAAGCGCCTGTTCCCGGCGATCAACGTCGAGGCATCGAGCACGCGCAAGGAGGAGCTGCTGCTTCCGACCGAGGAGCTCGCGCTCGTCTGGCGGCTCCGAAGGGTGCTGCACGCGCTCGAGCCGGGCGCGGCCCTGGAGCTCCTCACGGACAAGATCCGTCAGACGAAGTCGAACGAGCAGTTCCTGAAGGAGATCGCAAAGGCGCCGGCCTCGTAAGCTGGGCGCGACCACGGGCAGGACAAGACTGGAGAGACGAGAGCATGAAGCAGGGCATCCATCCCGACTACCAGATCGCCACCGTCCACTGCTCCTGCGGCAACACCTTCCAGACCCGGAGCACCGCGTCGGACCTTCGCGTGGAGATCTGCTCGAACTGCCACCCCTTCTACACCGGCAAGCAGAAGCTGGTCGACGCGGGTGGCCGGGTCGAGCGCTTCCAGCGTCGGTACGCCAAGCAGCAGGAGCAGCAGGCGGCCGCGACCGCCCGCCGCGCCGCGCGTCCGCCGACCACGCCCGAGCCCGCGCCCGAGCCGGCGGCCGAACCGGCACCCGAGCAGGGCTGACCGGCCGGCCAGATGGCCGACGACGTCGCGAAGCAGAACCACTTCTACGGCGGACAGGCCGTGGTCGAGGGCGTCATGATGCGGGGCCGCGACGTCTGGGCCGTGGCGGTCCGCCGCCCCACGGGTGACATCCACGTCGAGTCGCACGACATCGATTCGGTCGTGCGACGTCACCCGCTCCTCGGCAAGCCGTTCCTCCGCGGCGTGATCGCACTCGGGCAGGCGCTGGGGATCGGGTTCCGCGCGCTCTCGATCTCGGCGCGCGAGTCGGCCCCCGAGGAGGAGCGCCTCTCCTCTCGTCAGATGGGGTTCTCGATGGCGATCGCGGGTGTCCTGTTCATCGGGTTGTTCATCGTGCTCCCGGCGGTGACGTTTCGCTGGGTCGGCAACCGGATCGACTCGAGCCTCCTCGTGAACGTCCTGGAAGGCGTCTTCCGGGTCGGGTTGTTCCTCGGATACCTCCTGATCATCGGCCGGACCAAGGACATCCGTCGGGTCTTTGCCTACCACGGGGCGGAGCACAAGACGATCGCGGCGTACGAGCACGCCGACCCGCTCGTGCCCGATCGCGTCGATCGCTACTCGACCCTGCACGTTCGGTGCGGGACGAACTTCCTCCTGCTGGTCATGGTGATCACGATCTTCGTGTTCGCGCTCTTCGGCGACCCCGGGTTGTGGTGGCGGATCGGGTCGCGGATCCTCGCGATCCCGATCATCGCGGGGATCGCGTTCGAGCTCCTGCGGCTGGGTGCGAGGTTCCCCGACTCGCTCCTGATGCGGGCCGTGATGGCGCCGGGCCTGTGGCTCCAGAAGATCACCACCAAGCCGCCGGATCGCGATCAGATCGAGGTCGCGATCACCTCGTTCAACGAGGTGCTTCGTCGCGAGGCGGAGCGGGCGGGAGCTTCGGACCAGGGCTCGACCGCCGGCTGAGCCCACGCCCCGTCGGTGGCGCGGGTGCTTGCATCCGAGCCAGCCGCGTGTAGCGTGCTGCAGGTTCCCCGAGCGATCGAGGAGGCTTCCCCATGGCCGCCGCCCGGCTCGATCATCCCGTTCTGATGTCCGCGGAGCAGATCCGTCGCCGCGAGTTCGTCACCACCCGGCGCGGGTACGACCCGGATCAGGTCCGGTTGTACCTCGTGGAGCTCGCGGATCAGATCGACGTGATGGCGTCGATGATCCGGGAGGCCCGGATGGAGGCGGAGACGGCGGTCCGTCCGATCGCGCAGCCGCACGTGGACCCGTACGAGCGGCTGGCCGCACGGGTCGCGTCGGTGATCAAGGAGGCCGACGAGACGGCGGAGCGTCTGCGCGTCGACGGACGCCGCGACGCCGAGCGCATGCTCGGGGAGGCTCGCGACGACGCGGACCGCATCCGAACGGACGCGCAGGCCAAGGCGGAGCAGTCACGTGCGGAAGCCCAGCGAGCCGTGGACGAGGCTCGGGAGCACGCGGACCGGACGGTCTCGGGCCTCGCGATCCGCCGGCAGGCGGTGGTCGACCAGCTCGCCCAGATGCAGGAACGCCTTCTCGGGGTCGCCCGCGACCTCGAGGCGGCGATCGACCTGCCGCTGGAGATGGACGCCCCCGTCGAAGCCCCGGAGACGCCGGCGCCGCCGGCGGAGACCGCCCCGGCGAGTGACACGATCGTCGACGTCCGCGATGGCGTCATCCCGCCGGCTCCCGCACCGGGCGCTCGCGCGTTCCAGGCCGAGGACGTCTTCAGCGACCCCTCGTACGAGGACCTGTGGGAGGGGAGCGAGGCCATCCAGCTCGAGGTGCCGGACATCCCGCCGCTCGATCTGTCCTGGGGCATGGAGGACGACGACGGCCTGAACGGCTCCGCGTAGCTCGGGCCGGCGCGCCGAGCGACGTCGGGGACCGGCTCCGGCCGGGATAATCCCGGCATGGACTTCGAATCCCGGCTCGCCGACGTCGAGTCCCGCTTCGAGGAGCTCCAGGCCGAGTTGGCGGAGCCCGAGGTGGCGACCGACCCCGACCGCCTTCGCAGGCTCGGCAAGGACCTGTCGGATCTCCAGGAGATCGTCCTGCCGTTCCGGGCGCTTCGTGAGGCCCAGCGGCAGGCGGAAGAGGCGCGCACCCTCGCGAAGGAAGAGGCGGAGCCCGAGATGGTCGCCTTCCTTCGGGGGGAGGCGGACGCCGCCGACGCGCGGGCGGCCGCGCTGCGCGCCGAGCTCGAGGCCCTCATGGTGCCGAAGGACCCGAACGACGAACGAAACGTGGTGCTGGAGATCCGTGCGGGCGCCGGCGGCGAGGAGGCGGCCCTGTGGGCCGGCGAGCTCTTCGAGCTCTACCGCCACTACGCGGAGCGGCGCGGATGGAAGACCGACGTCCTCTCCGCGTCTCCCTCCGGCCTCGGCGGATTCAAGGAGGTCGTGCTCGAGGTCCGGGGCAGGGGTGCGTACTCGCGCCTGAAGCACGAGTCCGGCGTCCACCGTGTCCAGCGGGTCCCGGTGACCGAATCCTCCGGGCGGATCCACACCTCGACCGCCACCGTCGCGGTCCTGCCCGAGGCCGAGGAGGTGGAGGTCGACCTGCGACCCGAGGATCTCCAGATCGACGTCTTCCGGTCCTCCGGGCCGGGCGGGCAATCGGTGAACACGACCGACTCCGCCGTCCGGATCACGCACCGACCCACGGGCATCGTGGTTGCGTGCCAGGAGGAACGCTCGCAGCTCCAGAACAAGGAGAAGGCGCTTCGATACCTTCGGGCGCGGTTGCTGGTGCGGGCGCAGGACGAGGCGTCGGCGAAGGAGGCGGCCGCCCGCCGGTCACAGGTCGGAACCGGCGAGCGCGCGGAGAAGATCCGCACCTACAACTACCCCGAGAACCGGGTGACGGATCACCGGGTGAAGCTGACGGTGCACCAGCTCCAGAACGTGCTCGCAGGGGACATCGACGAGTTCGTCGACGCGCTGCTCGCCGCCGAGCGCGCCGCACAGCTCGCCGGCGACGACCACCGGGGCTGAGCATGCGTCCGAGCGAGGTCCTGCGCCGCGCGAGCGACTACCTCGAGCGACACGACGTCGAGAGTCCCGTGGCGACGGCCGAGGGGCTCCTGCTCCACGTGCTCGGGACGGATCGGGCCGGCCTGTACACCCGAACGCGGGCCCTGGATACGCGAGAGGCTCACGCCTTCGGCCGAGCGCTGTGCCAGCGGTGCGCGGGGACCCCGCTCCAGCACCTCACCGGCGAGCAGGCGTTCCGCCGCCTGCTGCTCGACGTGCGACCCGGCGTGTTCGTCCCGCGGCCGGAGACGGAGGTGCTCGTCGGGCACGCCCTCGAGGCGCTCGGGGCCTCCGAGGATCCGGTCGTGGTCGACGTGGGCACCGGCGCGGGCGCGATCGCGCTGGCGATCAAGGACGAACGCCCGGACGCCACCGTCTACGCCGTCGATCGCTCGTCCGAGGCCGTCGATCTCGCCCGCGCGAACGCCGAGCGGCTCGGCCTCGACATCCGAGTGCTCGAGGGTGACCTGCTCGAGCCCCTGCCCCCCGACCTGCGCGGGTGGGTCCACTTGGTCGTCAGCAATCCCCCGTACGTCACGTCGGAGGAGTACGAGGACCTGCCCCCCGAGGTCCGGGCGGATCCGGAGGACGCGCTCGTGGGCGACCCCGGAACCTACGAGCGGCTCGCCGACCAGGCCTCGCGATGGCTGGGCGAGGGGGGCGTGCTCGCCGTCGAGGTTGCGGCGTCTCGCGGGGAAATCGCGGCCGGGATCCTCTCGCGGTTCTTCACGGAGGTCCGGATCGAGACGGACCTCGCCGGTCGCGACCGGGTCGTCCTGGCCCGCCGTCCGTGAGCGATCCGATCGGGGAGGCGGCGCTCGCCGCGCTGCGCGGCGAGCTCGTCGTCCTGCCGACCGACACGGTGTACGGGATCGGCACGCGACCCGACGACCACGAGGCGACGGCTCGGCTGTTCGACGCCAAGGGCCGGCCTCGCGACCTCGAGCTCCCCGTGCTGGTGCCCACGGCGGCGGCCGCTCGCGAGATCGCCGAGCTCGACGTGCGCGCCGAGGCGCTCGCATCCCGGTTCTGGCCCGGCCCGCTCACGCTCGTGCTCCGCAGGGCGGGCTCGAGCCGCGACTGGGATCTGGGCGGTGACCCGGCGACCATCGGCGTTCGCGTGCCGCACCACCCTCTCGCGCTGGCCGTGCTCGCGAGGACCGGGCCGCTCGCGGTCACGAGCGCGAACCGCTCGGGCGAGCCGACGCCGTCCTCCTGCGAGGGCGTGGTCGAGCGTGTTCGGCGACGCCGTCGCCGTGTACCTGTGCGACGAGGCGCCACGGGGAGCGGCCGCCTCGACGGTCGTCGACCTTGCGCTCGATCCTCCGAGCATCCTACGGGCGGGCGCGGTGTCCGAGGCCGAGGTGCTCGTCGCGGTCGGGTCGGCCCGAGCGCCTGGGGCCGCGCAGACCGGCGTGTAAACTCGCGGCTCGCATGGCCGCCATCCTGGTCGTTTGCACCGGCAACGTGTGCCGGTCACCCGTCGCCGAGGCGTTCCTTCGGACCGCGTTGGATCACCGGTTCGGCGCGCGGGCGCCGTCGGTCGCCTCGGCAGGGACCGCGGGGTGGCAAGACTCCGCGCCGAGCGCGGGCTCGATCGCGGCCGCCGCCGAGCTCGGGGTCGACATCCGGGGGCATCGCGGGCGGTACCTGGAGGAGCTCGACGTGCGAGAGGCGGGGCTCGTCCTGGCCATGGCCGCCGAGCACCGGGAGATCGTCGAGACTCTCGTGCCGGGCGCCAGGGACCGGACGTTCACATTGAAGGAGCTGGTCCGGCTCCTGGAGGTGCTGCCGTCGCCCGTTCAGGCGTCCGCGGACCCGGGGCTCGCGCTCGCCACTCGCGTGGCCGAGGCCGCCGCCCTTCGGCGAAACGGGTTCTCCCCCGGCGGCGGGAGAGGATGTAGAGGATCCGCTGGGCAAGCCGCACGAGAAGTACCGGGAGATGGCCGCGGATCTCGACGAGTGGTGTGGGCGCCTCGCCGAGGGACTGTTCGGCCGCGCACCCGCGCGCGCGGCGGTCGAGGGCGAGTGAGGCGTGCGGGTCTCGCTGGGAGCCGACCACGCCGGGTACCTCCTGAAGGAGGCCCTGAAGGGCTTCCTCCAAGGAGAGGGCCACGAGGTGCTCGACTTCGGGACCGACTCCGAAGAGGCGGTCGACTACCCGGACTTCTGCGCGGCCGCGGCGCGAGCGGTCGTCGACGGACGAGCCGAGCGCGGCATCGTGCTCGGGGGATCGGGTCAGGGGGAGCAGCTCGCCGCCAACAAGGTGCGCGGCGTTCGCGCCGCGCTCTGCAACGACCTCCACCTGGCCGAGCTCTCCCGCCGGCATAACGACGCGAACGTGCTCGCGATGGGGGGACGGATCGTCGCGGTGCCGCTCGCGCAGGAGATCGTTCGCGTCTGGCTCGCCACCCCCTTCGAGGGCGGGCGCCACGCGCGAAGGCTGGAGCAGGTCGGGGAGATCGAACGGGGAGAGCGCTGACATGAAGGACTTCGTCGCAGACTGGGATGCGCTCTCCGGCGCCGACCCGGAGGTGGCGGGCGCGATCGCGCACGAGCTCGCGCGTGAGCGGTCGACGCTCCGCCTGATCGCGTCCGAGAACTACGCGAGCCCCGCCGTGCTCGCGGCCCTTGCGTCCACGATGAACAACAAGTACGCCGAGGGCTACCCGGGCCGGCGGTACTACGGCGGGTGCGAGTTCGTCGATGTGGTCGAGACCCTGGCGATCGAGCGCGCCAAGCGGCTCTTCGGAGCCGAGCACGCGAACGTGCAGCCGCACGCCGGTGCCCAGGCGAACCTCGCCGTCTTTGGGGCGTTCCTCCAGCCTCGATCCGACGACACGGTGCTGGGGCTCGTCCTCGCGCACGGCGGACATCTCACCCACGGTTCGCCGGTGAATGTGTCCGGCATGTGGTTCACGTTCGTCGGGTATGAGGTCGACCCGCAGACCGAGCAGCTCGACTACGACCGGATCCGCGACCTGGCGAAGGAGCGGCGTCCCAAGATCGTGCTGGCGGGCTACACCGCGTACCCGCGGGTGATCGACTGGGCGGCGTTCCGGAGCATCGCCGATGAGGTCGGTGCGATCCTGTGGGTCGACGCCTCGCACTTCATCGGGCTGTGCGCCGGCGACGCGTACCCGAACCCCGTCCCGTTCGCCGACGTGGTGACGTTCACGACCCATAAGACGCTCCGCGGACCTCGAGGGGCGATCGTGCTCTGTCGGAGCGAGCACGCGAGGGCGATCGACAAGGCCGTGTTCCCGATGATGCAGGGCGGACCGCTCGAGCACGTGATCGCGGCGAAGGCGGTCGCGCTCAAGGAGGCGATGAGCCCCGACTTCAAGGAGTACGCGGCTCGCGTCGTGCGGACCGCCCGCGCCCTCGCCCAGGGGCTCGCCGACGAGGGCATGCGGGTCGTCTCGGGCGGGACGGACTCGCACCTGGCGCTCTGCGACCTCCGGCCCCTGCAGATCGGCGGCAAGGCGGCCGAGGCGGTCTGTGACGAGATCGGCGTCGCGATCAACAAGAACGGCATCCCGTTCGATCCGAAGCCCCCGCTCGACCCGTCGGGGATCCGGGTCGGCACGCCGGGGCCGGCCACCCTCGGGATGGACGAGCCCGAGATGAAGGAGGTCGCGGGCATCATCGGCGCGGCGCTCCGCCAACCGCTGGACGAGCAGGTCAAGGCGACCTGCCGGGCTCGCGTCGCCGAGCTCATGGGCCGCTTCCCCGTCTACCCGGGCTGAGCCGGCAACTCGGGTTCCGACGCCCGGCAGGCGGTAGCATCGCCCCAGGCCGTTGCGTTCGCTACTACCTCCTCGTGTTCGCCGCCAGCGCGGGCGTGACCTTCCGCGCCACGCCGCTCGTGCGCCTCCTCTCGCTCCGCCTCGGCTGGATCGACCAACCGTCCGACCGGAAGGTCCATCCGAAGCCCACGCCGACCGTCGGCGGCCTCGCCATCTACGTCGGCGTCCTCGCCGGGCTCGTCGCGACCCGGTTCGTCCCCTTCCTGAAGAACCTGTACGACACGAGCTCGGACCTGGACGCCGCCGCGATCGCCGGCACGCTCATCGTCGTGCTCGGCGTCGTGGACGACACGAAGGGGGTCTCCGCGCTCGGCAAGCTCACCGGGCAGGTGCTCGTCGCGGGCGTCGTGGTGCTTCTCGGCGTGCAGCTCCTGTACTTCTACTTCCCGGGCCAGGGCGTGCTGTCCCTCTCTTCCGACCTCGCGGTTCCGCTCACCATCCTGTGGCTGGTCGCGATGGTGAACGCGGTGAACCTGATCGACGGCCTGGACGGCCTCGCAGCCGGGATGGTGGCGATCGCGGCCGCCGCGTTCTTCGCCTACATGGTCCGATCTCCGGGCGGCGACGTGCAGGCATCGACGGCCGCCGTGCTCTCGGCGATCGCCGGCGGCGCCGCCCTCGGGTTCCTGCCCTGGAACTTCTATCCGGCCCGGATCTTCATGGGGGATTCCGGCGCCATGCTGCTCGGGCTCGTGATGGCCATCGCGACGATCTCCGGCGTGGGTCGAAACCTCGAGGGGCCGAGCCGCGGCGACCTGGCCGTGATCGCGATCCCGGTGCTGTTGCCCATGCTCGTGCTCGCCGTCCCACTCCTGGACGTGGTGCTCGCGATCGTCCGGCGGATGCGGCGGGGGATCGGCGTCTCACACGCCGACAAGGAGCACATCCATCACCGGCTGATGGACATCGGCCACTCCCACCGGCAGGCGGTGCTGCTCATGTACCTGTGGTCGGCCCTGATCTCCGCTTGCGCCCTGGCGGTGGCGTTCATCGGCGGGCGGCTGCGCGTCACCCTGATCCTGGTGGCGGCGGTGGTCGTCGCCACCGTGCTGCCGAGGCTGATCCAGGACCGCTCGCCGCACGGGAGCGACCGCCTCACGGTGTCCTCCAACGGGGCCGGGAATCACCGGCGACGCAGGAGATCGCGGCCCTCGTCCGACCCCGCCGCCTCGGCGAACGCGGCGGAGACGGACCCCGCCCCCCCGTCGAACGGGCGCGAGCCCGACGGATCGCCCCCGGACGCCGCGCCGACGCCCACACCCGCGACCGAAGCTCCCTGAGCCGGCTCCTGGCGCTCCGCCCGCTCCGAGCATCCTCGGGACTTGTCCACCTCGTACAACACCGTCGAAGGAACTGGTCGCCCGGGGCCGTCCCGGGCCGCGTCGGTCCTCGGGTGATAATCCCGGAGCCCGTGCGGCATAATCGGGCAGCCGAGCCGCGCTCGGCGAGCGCGTCCTGCTCCACATTGGGAGCGAAGGGGGGCGGTGTGGCGGAGGTCGACGTTCGGCTCGAACGGGTGACCAAGGACTTCGGCGAGATGGTCGCGGTCGACGACCTGTCCCTGGACATCGCGGAGGGCGAGTTCTTCAGCATGCTCGGCCCCTCCGGGTGCGGGAAGACCACCACGCTCAGGATGATCGGCGGCTTCGAGGAGCCCTCGCGCGGCACCATCTACCTCGGAGGACGCGACGTCACCGACCTGCCGCCCTACAAGCGGGACATCAACACCGTGTTCCAGTCCTACGCCTTGTTTCCGCATCTGAACGTCTTCGACAACGTGGCATTCGGGCTCCGGCGGAAGAAGGTCCAGAGCGCCGACGTCCAGTCCCGCGTCGACGATGCCCTCCGGCTGGTGGACCTGGTGGGGTTCGAGAAGCGGAAGCCCTCGCAGATGTCCGGAGGTCAGCAGCAGCGTGTCGCGCTCGCGCGCGCGCTCGTGAACCACCCGAAGGTCCTCCTGCTCGACGAGCCGCTCGGCGCCCTCGACCTCAAGCTTCGCAAGCAGATGCAGCTCGAGCTCAAGCGGATCCAGCAGGAGGTCGGGATCACCTTCATCTACGTCACGCACGACCAGGAAGAGGCCATGACGATGTCCGACCGCCTCGCGGTCATGCGCCTGGGCAAGATCGAGCAGATCGGGGGCCCGGAGGACGTCTACGAGAGCCCGCAGACGCAGTTCGTGGCGGGGTTCCTGGGGGCCTCGAACCTGCTCGAGGGCGAGCTGAAGGAGCACGCCGACAGCCTCTCGTCGGTGCTGCTCGCGGGCGGCGACCTGGTGCACCTCCCGTCCGACCGGGCGCCGTTTCCGGCGGGAGCGTCGGTGATGGTGGGCGTGCGCCCCGAGAAGATCACGATCGCCGCCGAGGACGGCTCGGCCGCCCGGGCCGGCTGGAACGCCGTCAACGGCCTGCTCCGGATGTCGACGTACATCGGCGTGAGCCATCAGTACAAGGTCGAGGGGCCCGGCGGTCATGAGCTGACCGTCTGGGTCCAGAACATCGGCGCCGAGGCCGCCCCTCGGCCCGGAGAACGGGTCCGGCTCTCGTGGCAGCGCGAGCACACGTTCGCGGTGCTTCCTCAGGAGGGCCTGTCGATGGAGGAGGACGAGCTATGAGTGGGCGCGAGAACCGGGGGATCGACGACCGCGCGATGCACGAGATGATGCGCCGGCGGCTCACGCGACGGAGCGTGCTCAAGGGAGCCGGCATGGGGGTTGCGGGCTTCAGCCTCGCGTCGTTCCTCGCCGCATGCGGCTCCGCGAACGACGACGGCTCGGGCGGTGGCGGTGGCGGTACCGGAAGCCAGGGGCTCGACATCTCCCAGATCTACGCCGGCGAGCCCGGCGACACGGTCAACTTCGCGAACTGGCCCTTCTACCTCGACCAGTCCAAGGACGAGAACGGTCAGGTCTACAACCCCTCGCTGGCCGCGTTCCAGGATCAGACCGGGATCACCGTCAACTACCAGGATGTGATCAACAGCAACGAGGAGTTCTTCGGGCGGCTTCGGCCGGTGCTCGAGGGGGGCGACGACACGGGGTGGGACATCATCGTCATCACGAACGGGCGAACGTTCACCGCGCTCACCGCGAACGACTGGGTGTATCCGCTCGACCCGTCCAAGCGCCCGAACTTCGACGCCAACGCGGCGTCCTGGGCCAAGAGCCCGTTCTACGACCCCGACAACACGCACGGGATGGCCTGGCAGTCCGGACTCGACGGCATCGGCGTCAACCCGAGCCTGGTGAACGGCGAGATCACGAAGCTCGACGACATGGCCAACCCCGACAAGGTCGGCACGGCGCAGGTCGGCATGCTGAAGTACGACATGCCCGACTTCGTCATGCTCAACCTCGGGATCGACCCCGTCACCTCGGGACCGGACGAGTGGCGGGAGGCGGCGGACTGGCTCCAGATGCAGAAGGACACGGGCGTGGTCCGCGGCTATTACGGGAACGACTATCTCGACGAGATGCGGGGAGGCAACCTGTCCGCGACGATGGCATGGTCGGGCGACGTGATCTACTCGAAGATCTGGCTGGGGTTCGACCTGGAGTTCGTCTTCCCCGAGGGCGGAGCCCTGCTGTGGATCGACAACATGCTGATCCCGGCCGGCGCCCAGAACCCCGTCGGGGCAATGGAGGTGATGGACTACTACTTCGATCCCGCGGCGGCCACGATGGTGACGGAATGGGTGCAGTACATGTCGCCGGTCCCCGCGACGCAGGAACTGATGCTCGCGGACGCCGACCAGGCGGAGTCCGACGGCGACAAGGGCGTCGCGAACAAGCTGCGCGCCTCGGCCGAGAGCCCCTACCTGTACCCGAGCGAGGAGTTCCTCGCCAAGACGTCGTTCGGGCGACCGCTCGAGACCGACGAGGAGGCCGCGGAATGGGACGCGATCTTCCTCCCCATCTCGCAGACCTAGGCCGAGGCGTCCGGAGGTGGCGGACTCGGGAGTGATCGAGGGCGCGGCGACACGGCGGCCCTCCGCCGGGTCGGCGGGCCCTCGGGATCCGCCGACGGCTGATCCCGTACTACCTGCTCTCGCCCGGCGGGATATACCTGACGATCTTCTTCCTGCTTCCGCTCGCCCTGATGGTCTACACGTCGCTGCAGAGCGGCGGCGTGCTGTCCGGCGGTTTCACGTTCACGTGGGAGTGGGGGAACTACGGAGACGTGTTGACCGGATATCAGACGCAGTTCGTCCGGTCGCTCGTCTATTCGCTGATCGTCACGTTCGCGGCGCTCGTGCTCGCTTACCCGATGACGTACTGGATCGCCTTCTACGGCGGCCGGTGGAAGTCCTCGCTCCTCCTGCTCATCCTGCTGCCGTTCTTCGTGTCGTTCGTGATCCGCACGGTGCAGTGGAAGTTCATCCTCGGCGACAACGGCCCGGTGCTTCACCTCCTCAAGGGCGTCGGGCTCCTGCCGGAGGACTTCCGCGTGCTCGCGACGCCGTTCGCCGTGGTGGCGGGCATCACCTACAACTTCCTGCCGTTCACCGCGCTCCCGCTGTACGTGTCGCTCGAGCGGATCGACAAGCGCCTGGTCGAGGCCGCCAAGGATCTCTACGCGACCCGGTGGGAGGCGTTTCGCAAGGTCGTGTGGCCGCTGTCGCTGCCGGGCGTGTTCGCGGCGTTCCTCCTGACGTTCGTGCCGGCCACGGGCGACTACGTGAACGCGGCGCTGCTCGGCGGGCCGGGCACGACGATGATCGGCAACATCATCCAGGACAAGTTCCTGACCGAGAACAATTACCCCGAGGCCGCGGCGCTCTCGGTGATCCTGATGATCGCGATGGTCATCCTCGCGAGCGTCTACGCACGCATCCTGGGGACCGAGGAGGCCACGAGAGCGGCGGCGGCCACATGAGCGCGCTCGCCACCGAGGTCCGAGCGCCGGTCGCGGATCTGCCGCCACGCAACCCGCCCAATCGCCGATGGACCCGCTTCATCCTGCCGGTCTACACGTTCGTCATGATCCTCTACCTCGCGAGCCCGATCTTCGTGATGATCCTCTACAGCTTCAACGACGTCCCGACCGACCGGCAGTCGCCGAAGTTCTACGGCTTCACCTTCGACTGGTGGAAGAACGTCTTCAACATCCCGGGGCTGCCGCACGCCTTCAAGAACTCGTTGCTGATCGCGCCCATCGCGGCGGCGGTTGCGACCGCGATCGGAACGCTCTTCGGCCTGGCGCTCGGGCGATACCGGTTCCGCGGCTTCCGGACCGTGGACTTCGTGATCTTCCTGGCGATCGCGGTCCCGGAGATCGTGCTGGGCTCGTCGCTCCTGTCGATGTTCGTGATCGGGCAGGTACGACTCGGGTTCATGACGATCCTGCTGTCCCACATCGGCTTCTCGATCGCCTTCGTGGCCGTCACGGTCCGCGCCCGAGTCCAGGGGCTCGACCGGTCCCTGGAGGAGGCGGCGCAGGACCTGTTCGCGACGCCGGTCACCGGGTTCTTCAAGGTGACGCTGCCCCTGATCGCCCCGGCGATCCTGGCCGGCTTCCTCCTGGCGTTCGTGCTGTCGCTCGATGACTTCGTGATCACGAACTTCGTCGCGGGTACGGAGACCACCTTCCCGCTGTGGGTGTACGGCGCGCAGCGGATCGGGATCCCGCCCCAGGTGAACGTCATGGGAACCTTGCTGTTCTCCGCCGGCATCCTCGCCGCGATCACCAACGTCTTCATCCAGCGCCGCCGCGCCGGCGCCTGACCAGCGTGCCGGCCGTACCGGGGCCACGCCCTCCGCCAAAGCTTGTGAATCCGTTCACAAACTCACGAGGAAATGGCCCCTGACCAGCGGAAACACGCTCCAGCGTGCTTTGACGTGGCGAAGCGGGCACGGATATACTCGCCGTCCCATGCCCCAGCAATCGCCCGGCGACGCGTGGTCCGGCATGGGGATCGGGTGGTCGATCAGCGCCACCCTGCTCGGGGGGATCCTCGCGTGGGGCGGCATCGGGTTCGGAGTCGACTGGCTCGTCGGGACGGAGCACGTCTTCACGGCGATCGGCTTCGTGCTCGGCGCCGTCGGCGGCGTCATCGCCGTGTATCTACGGTACGGAAAAGAGGAGGGGGAGGGTCGTGGCGCCTGAGCGTGAGCTGATCCGGCGCATCTTGCCGTTCGCGGCCCCCGTTGCGATCGCCGCGTTCGCGGTCGGGGCGCTGTTCGGCGGGTCCGACGCCGGGTGGTCGGCCGCCCTCGCCATCGCCGTCGTCTCTCTCAACTTCGTCGCCCACGGCTGGTCGCTCGCCTGGGCGGCCTCGATCTCGCCCGTGATGCTCTACATGGTCGGGCTCGCCGGGTTCATCGTGCGCCTCGGCGTGATCGTCGCGCTCATCGCGATCCTCAACCAGACGGAGTGGTTCTCGGTCGTCGCTTTCGTGGCCGCGCTGGTCCCGTCGACGATCGCCCTCCTGGTGGTCGAGGCGAACCTGTTGTCCGGGCGGATGCAGGCGGAGCTGTGGACGCTGCCCGCCGGGCGGCGCGAGGTGGGCCCGTGATCGACTCGATCGCCCTGATCCTTGCCGAGTTCGAGCCGCCCTCGACGAAGGACTTCGTGTGGGCATGTTGGGGACCCTCGCTGAAGATCGGCGGGCTCACCTTCTGCTTCAACTTCATCACGTTCCTGGTATTCCTCGGGTTCGTCGTGTACCTGGGCTTCTTCTTCTTCGCGCTTCGCCGTCCGAAGGTGGTGCCGGGCAGGATGCAAAGCCTGGCGGAGGTCGGGATCCAGTTCGTGCGCGAGAACATCGCCATCCCGATGATCGGCCCGGAGGGGGATCGGTTCATGCCGCTGTTGGCGGCGCTGTTCTTCGCGATCTTCTTCTGGAACATCTGGGAGGTCATGCCGGGTATCAACTTCTCGTCGAACAGCCGGATCGCGTTCCCGCTCGTCATGGCCCTCATCGCGTGGGTCACGTACAACGCGGTGGGGATCCGCAAGCACGGGTTCGTCGGGTACTCGAAGCACGTCCTGCTGCCGCCGGGCGCGCCGGGATGGCTCTACCCGCTCCTCGTGCCCATCGAGTTCATCACGCAGATCGTGATCCGGCCGATCACCCTGTCCGTCCGACTCTGGGCGAACTTCCTGGCCGGCCATTTCCTGCTGGCGGTGTTCTTCCTCGGGACGATCGCCCTGCTCCAGGGCGGCGCGCTCGCGATCTTCGCGCCCTTCTCGTTCGCGATCGCGGTCGTGCTGGTCGGCTTCGAGATCTTCGTGTCCTTGCTGCAGGCGTTCATCTTCGCCATCCTCACCGCCTCCTACATCGGCGGCGCGATGGCCGAGGAGCACTAGGAAAGAGGAGGCGGCATGTTGGGATTGCTGGCGCAGACCACGGGGGACGTCGGAAGCGGGCTCGAGACCATCGGGCGAGGGCTCATCATCGGCCTCGCCGCGGTCGGGCCCGGGATCGGCCTCGGCGTGTTGATCGGCAAGTCCGTCGAGGCCATGGCCCGGCAGCCAGAGTATGCCGGTCAGGTTCGGGCGACGATGTTCATCGGCATCGGGTTGATCGAGGCCCTGGCGCTGTTCGGCATCGCGTTCTCGTTCATCATCTGAGAGAGGAGCTCGACGGTGGTCGCAACGATCCTGTGGATCCTCGCTCAGGCCGAGGAGGAGAACGTCAACGACGCCGCCGACCTGTATCCCCATTGGGAGGAGCTGGTCGTCGGCGCGATCGCGTTCGGGGTGCTCTTCTTCTTCATGTGGAAGTGGGTCCTGCCACGCATCGGGACGCTGCTCGACGAGCGTCGCGCGAAGATCCAGGGCGAGCTCGAGACGGCGGAGGAGACCCGCCGCACCGCCGATCGGGAGCTCGCCGACTACCGGCAGCAGCTCGCCGGGGCCCGCGAGGAGTCCAACCGGATCATCGAGGAGGCGCGCCGGACCGCCGACCAGCTCCGAGCGGACATCGAGGCGCGGGCCGAACGCGATTCGGCCGCCATCGTGGCCCGCGCGCAGGAGGAGATCCGCGCCGAGCGCGACCGGGTGTTCCAGGAGCTGCGTGCCGAGGTCGCCGACATCGCCGTCGGCCTGGCCGGCCGCGTCGTCGGTCAGTCGCTCGACCCCAAGGCGCATCAGCGGCTGATCGACGAGTACATCGACGAGGTCGCGGGGAACGGGAAGAACTGAGATGGCGCAGAGCGCGGAGCTCGTCCGCGGCTACGCCGAGGCGATGTTCACGATCGCCGAGGCCGAGGGCGAGCTCGAGGCCGTCGAGGGTCAGCTCTACGCGTTTGCGAAGCTGATCGAGCGCGACACGCGCGTGCGCGAGGCGCTCACCGACCCGGCCCTGCCCCCCGAGAACAAGCGGGGCCTGATCCGCGACGCGCTCGGCGAGCGGGCGAACCCGATCGCCGCGAACCTCCTCGGGTTCCTGGTGGAGCAGGGTCATGCCCGCGAGATCGGACGGATCGTCCAGGACCTCGCCGAGGTCGCGGCCGAGCGTCGCGAGCACGCGCTCGCCGAGGTCCGCAGCGCGGTCCCGCTCGGCGCCGCGCAGCGCAAGCGCCTGGCCGAGGCCCTCTCGAAGGCCACCGGCAGGAAGGTCGAGGTCAAGGTGGTGGTGGACCCGAGCGTGGTCGGGGGGGTCGTCGCGCGGGTGGGGGACGAGATCTTCGACGGCTCGGTGCAGAGTCGCCTCGACGAGGTGAAGCAACACCTGGGCGCCTGAGCGATGGGGAGCGTGTGATCCGATGGCAGTGGACGAGCTGAACTTCGATCCCGGCGACATCACCGAGGCCCTTCGGCGCAACGTCGAGAGCTGGAAGCCCTCGGTCGAGCGCGAGGAGGTCGGCCGCGTCGTGGAGGCGGGCGACGGCATCGCGCGCGTGAAGGGGCTCCCGAACGCGATGTCCAACGAGATCCTCGAGTTCCCCGGCGGCGTGCTCGGCCTCGCCTTCAACCTCGACGAGGACGAGATCGGCTGCATCGTCCTCGGCGAGGCCGATCACATCGAGGAGGGCGACCTCGTCAAGCAGACGGGGCGGATCCTGTCGGTCCCGGTCGGCGACGGGTTCCTCGGCCGCGTGATCGACGCGCTCGGCGACCCGATCGACGGGAAGGGCCCCATCGCGGCGCACGCACGGCGGAACCTCGAGGTGCAGGCGGCCAACGTCGTGGACCGCCAGCCGGTGAAGGAGCCGCTCCAGACCGGGATCACCGCGATCGACGCCATGACGCCGATCGGCCGCGGCCAGCGCGAGCTGATCATCGGCGACCGCCAGACGGGAAAGACCGCGATCGCGATCGACGCGATCATCGCCCAGCGCGACAACTGGGAGAGCGGCGACCCGAAGAAGCAGGTCCGCTGCATCTACGTCGCGATCGGGCAGAAGGCCTCGACCGTCGCCGAGGTCGTCGAGACGCTTCGCGACAACGGCGCCCTGGACTACACGGTCGTCGTGAACGCGGCCGCCTCGGATCCCACGCCGTTCCAGTACATCGCGCCGTACACGGGCGCAGCGCTCGGCGCGTACTGGATGTACGAGGGCCAGCACGCCCTCGCCGTCTACGACGACCTGTCCAAGCAGGCGACGGCGTACCGCACCCTCTCGCTCCTGCTCCGCCGCCCTCCCGGTCGCGAGGCGTATCCGGGCGACGTGTTCTACCTGCACTCGCGCCTGCTCGAGCGGGCGGCGAAGCTCTCGGACCGGCTCGGCGCGGGATCGCTGACGGCGCTCCCGATCATCGAGACCAAGGGCAACGACGTCTCGGCGTACATCCCGACGAACGTGATCTCGATCACCGACGGGCAGATCTACCTGGAGCCCGACCTGTTCTTCGCCGGGGTTCGTCCGGCCATCAACGTCGGCATCTCGGTCTCGCGGGTCGGCGGCAACGCGCAGATCAAGGCCATGAAGAAGTTCGCCGGGCGCCTGCGGATCGACCTCGCGCAGTACCGCGCGCTCGAGGCGTTCGCGCAGTTCGGCTCCGAGCTCGACAAGGCCTCCCAACGCCAGCTCGCGCGCGGCGCCCGCGTCGTCGAGATCCTCAAGCAGCCGCAGTACCGGCCGGTGTCCGTCGAGCGTCAGGTCCTCGCGATCTGGATCGGGACGGGGGGTCACCTCGACGAGTTCCCGGTGGAGGACGCGAGGCGCTTCGTCGACGAGTTCACCGACCGGCTGGCCTCGGGCACGAACGTCCTGGAGACGATCCGGTCAACGGGGGAGCTGTCGGAGGAGGCCGAGGCCACGCTGAAACAGGCCATCGAGGACTTCAAGCAGTCCTTCGCGCCGACCGGGGCCGGCCCGGGCAGCGAGCACGCCGCCGGGCAGGGCGCGCCGCGCGACGGGGTGCGCGAGGACGTGGGCTGGGACCGCCTGTCCTCGCACGACGACGAGCCCTCGGGCGAGTAGGGCGTGGGCGCAAAGCTTCGCGTCGTCCGCCGGCGGGTCCGCTCGGTCCAGTCGACGATGAAGATCACCCGCGCGATGGAGCTCATCGCGGCCTCGCGCATCGTGAAGGCCCAGCAGCGGGTGATGGAGGCGCGCCCGTACGCGGACCTGCTCACCTCGGCGATGGAGGACGTGGCGCGACAGACCGGGTTCCTCGTGCACCCGCTCCTGGAGGAGCGCGAGCGAACCGAGCGCGCCGGCGTCCTGGTCATGACCTCGGACCGAGGGCTGGCCGGCTCGTTCAACGCGAACCTGTTGAAGCGGGCGGAGGACGTCCTTCGCCGCGTCCGGCGCTCGGGCGTGGAGCCCGTGCTGTACGCGACGGGGAAGAAGGCCATCGGCTACTACCGGTTCCGACAGGTGCCCGTCGAGGCGTCGTGGTCGGGCTTCTCGGAGGTGCCGCGGTACGACGCCGCGGAGGAGATCGGGGCGCGCCTCATCCGCGACTTCGGCGAGGGGCGGATCGACGAGCTCCACACCGTGTACACGGACTTCCGCTCCGCGTTCACCTTCCGCGCCACGGACAAGCGCTTCCTGCCGATCGCGCCGGAGGAGATCGGCCACCCCGAGGGCGGGCCGGCGGCCGAGTACCTGTTCGAGCCGGAGCCGGCGGAGATCCTCGACGAGCTGCTGCCGCAGTACGTCGTCACGAAGATCTTCTTCGCGCTGCTCGAGTCCGCGGCCGCGGAGAACGCCGCCCGCCAGCGCGCGATGGCGGCCGCCACCGACAACGCGGAGGAGCTGATCAAGGTGTTGACGCGGCAGGCGAACCGGGCCCGCCAGGACGAGATCACGACGGAGATCATGGAGATCGTCGGCGGCGCCGAGGCGCTCGCCCACGCACGTCGGGGGAGTGAGCGATGGCTGAGGAGAGCACACGCGAACGGGCGCGTCGTCCGGGTGATCGGTCCCGGTGGTGGACGTCGAGTTCCCGCCCGAGGAGCTGCCCGAGATCAACACCGCGCTGACGGTGGACATCACGCTGGAGGAGCAGACGCACACGATCACCTGTGAGGTCGCCCAGCACATCGGCGAGGGCACGGTCCGCACGATCGCGCTCCGGCCGACCGACGGGCTGGTGCGCGGCGCGCCGGTTCAGAACACCGGGGCGCCGATCAGCGTCCCGGTGGGCGAGGGCGTCCTCGGCCACGTCTACAACGTGCTCGGCGAGCCGCTCGATACCGACGCCTCGAACATCCATCCGAGCGATCGCTGGCCGATCCACCGCGAGCCGCCGCCGTTCGAGGAGCTCGAGGCTCGGTCGCAGATGCTCGAGACCGGCATCAAGGTGATCGACCTGCTCGAGCCCTACGTGCAGGGCGGCAAGATCGGGATGTTCGGCGGCGCCGGCGTCGGCAAGACCGTGATCATCCAGGAGATGATCCGCCGCCAGGCCGAGCAGCACGGCGGCGTGTCGGTGTTCGCCGGCGTGGGCGAGCGCACGCGCGAGGGCAACGACCTGTTCCTGGAGATGACCGAGTCCGGCGTGCTCGAGAAGACCGCGCTCGTCTTCGGCCAGATGGACGAGCCTCCGGGCGTGCGCCTTCGGGTCGCGCTCGCGGCGCTGACGATGGCCGAGTACTTCCGCGACGTCGAGCGCAAGGACGTGCTGCTGTTCATCGACAACATCTTCCGCTTCACGCAGGCGGGCTCCGAGGTCTCGACGCTCCTCGGCCGGATGCCGAGCGCCGTCGGCTACCAGCCGACGCTCGCCGACGAGATGGGCGAGCTCCAGGAGCGGATCACCTCGACGAAGGGCCGCTCGATCACGTCGCTGCAGGCGATCTACGTGCCGGCCGACGACATCACCGACCCCGCGCCGCACACGGCGTTCGCGCACCTGGACGCCACGACGGTGCTTTCGCGCGACATCGCGGCGCTCGGGATCTACCCGGCCGTCGACCCGCTCGACTCGACGAGCCGCATCCTCGACGCGCGATACGTCGGGCAGGACCACTACGACACCGCGCGCCGCGTGCAGGAGATCCTGCAGCGCAACAAGGACCTGCAGGACATCATCGCGATCCTCGGCGTCGACGAGCTGTCCGAGGAGGACAAGGTCATCGTCGCGCGCGCGCGGCGGATCCAGCTGTTCCTGTCGCAGCCGTTCTTCGTGGCCGAGCAGTTCACCGGGATCCCCGGCAAGTACGTCCCCATCGACCAGACGATCGCCTCGTTCCGGGCGCTCTGCGAGGGCGAGTACGACCACCTGCCCGAGCAGGCGTTCCTGCTCGTCGGCGGGATCGAGGAGGCCGTCGCGGCCGCCAAGAAGATGGAGGAGGCGGCCTAGCCCCGTGGCGACGATGCAGATGCATCTCGTGACGCCCGAGCGAGAGGTCTGGGCGGGGCCGGCACAGATGGTCATCGCGCGGGGGGTCGACGGCGCGGTCGGGATCCTGCCGGGCCACGCGCCGCTGTTGATCCGCCTGGCGATCGCCGTGCTGCGGGTCCAGCAAGAGGACGGGCGATGGGAGGCCGCGGTCGTCGACGGTGGCTTCCTGCACGTCACGAGCGGCGAGGAGGGAACGCGGGTCGACGTGCTCGCCTCGCACGCACAGATGGCCGACGAGATCGACGCGGTGGCGGCCCAGGCACGCGCCGAGGAGCTTCAGCGCCGGTTGGCGCAGCATGCGGACGCGGAGGCCTCGGTGGAGCTGGCGAAGGCGCACGCTCGGGCGAGCCTGCGATCCTGACCTTCCGGGGGCCGGCCGCTCGGCGGCCATAGACTTGGAGATTCCGATGGATCGACTCCACGTGATGGGCGGAACGAGCCTCCAGGGCACCGTGTCCGTCGCCGGCGCGAAGAACTCGGCGCTCAAGCTCATGGCGGCCGCGGTCTTGGCGGACGGGCGGACGACGATCCACAACGTTCCGAGGATCCAGGACTGCATCACGATGGTCGAGGTGCTCGAGCACCTCGGCGCCCGGTGCACGTGGCAGGACGGGACGCTCGTCGTCGACACGTCGGCGGTGGAGCCGGCCGAGACGCCCTACGAGCTCGTCAGCCGGATGCGCGCGTCGATCCTCGTGCTCGGCCCCCTCCTCGCCCGGTTCGGGCAGGCGCGGGTCGCGATGCCGGGGGGCTGCAACATCGGCTCGCGGAAGATCGACCTGCACGTCCGCGGGCTCGAGAAGATGGGCGCGCGGTTCGCCTCGGAACACGGCTACCTCGAGGGTTCGACCTCGGGGCTGCGCGGCGCGATCATCTCGCTCGACTTCCCGAGCGTCGGGGCGACCGAGAACGTCCTCATGGCGGCGGTCGCGGCCAGGGGCACGACCGTGATCGAGAACGCGGCCCGCGAGCCCGAGCTGGCGGACCTCGCCGACTTCCTGACGGCGATGGGAGCCAGGATCGACGGCGTCGGGACCGCGACGATCGAGATCGAGGGCGTCCAGACGTTCCGCCCGATCGAGCACACGGTCATCCCGGACCGCGTCGAGGCGGGGACCTTCGCGATCGCCGCCTGCGCGACGGGCGGCAGCGTGGTGCTGGAGAGCGCCCGCGGCGACCACATGGACCTGGTCTTCTCCAAGCTCGCCGACGCCGGCGCCGACGTGCTCGCGACCGAGGGAGGCGTGGCGATCTCGATGGCGGGGCGTCCGAGGTCCGTCGATCTCGTGACGCTTCCGTATCCGGGGTTCCCGACCGACCTCCAGCCACAGATGATGGCCCTGCTGGCGGTGGCCGACGGGACGAGCATCGTCACGGAGAACGTGTTCGAGAGCCGTTTCATGTTCGTGGACGAGCTGAACCGGATGGGAGCCGACATCCGCACGGAGGGACACCACGCGGTGATCCGTGGCGTCGAGCGCCTGTCGGCGGCTCCGGTCCGCGCCCTGGACATCCGCGCCGGCGCCGCGATGGTGATCGCCGCGCTCACGGCCGACGGCGTGACCGAGATCGAGGACATGTATCACGTCGACCGCGGCTACCAGGACTTCGAGGCCAAGATGACCGCGCTCGGCGCCGTGGTCCGGCGCGAGCGCGAGCTGTCGCCGGCCCTGCCGTGACCCGGGCGCGTCTCGGCGCGCTCGCGCTGGTGTGCGCCGGTCCGCTCCTCGTGCTGGCCCGATGGGCGGAGGCCCAGGACGTCGGGTCGGGCCTGGAGCGGCAGGCGATCGTCGTCTACGTGCCGGGTGCCTCGTTCGAGGAGCTGCTCGGCGTACCGGAGATCGCGGACCTCGCGAGAAGCGGAGGCGCCGCGCTGATGAGCTCACCGGTGCCGGTGAACCTGTTGGTGCGAGCGGAGATCCCAGACTCGAAGGCGACGCCACTGCCCTGCCGTTGCCCCCGGGTGCCGCTCGGGACGTTCGTCCGGCTTCCCGACTCGGCGATCTCGTTCGACGAGCTTGGAGCGCAGGTGGGCGAGCTGGTTCGACTCGCCCAGGCCGACGACACGCTCGTGATCGTCGTCGGCACCGAGCGCTCGTCGTCGATGCGAGGCGACAAGGACGAGCTCCTACCGATCGTCCTCGCTCGCGGGGACCCCGATGGGCTCCTGAGCGAGGACGGGCCCCTTCGGACGCTCACGTCGGACTCGACGAGGCGGACCGGCGTCGTCGTCGGCGCGGACGTCCCCACGACGCTCGCCCGGTTCCTCGGTCTGCCGGGTGCGGAAGGCGGCTCGGAGATCCGCTCGATCGACGAACCCCCGCCCCTCGAAGGGCACGAGCGGTACCTCGCGCAGCGGCGGATGTACGTGCCGGTCGGCACGGCGGCTGCGCTGTACGCCGCGGTCGCGGGAATCCTGGGCGTCGTCGCCGTCGCGCGGTGGGACCGCGTTCCGGCCCGCTGGCGCCGCATCGCCGGGTGGGCGACACTGTCGATTCCCATGCTCGCCACGGGCATGCTCGCGGTCGGCCACCTCCCGGACCTGTCGTACGCGACCGCGGTCCCGATGATCGCGATCGTGACCGTGTTCGGGACCCTGGCGTTCTCGCCGCTGGTGCAACGGGACGCGACGCTCGTTCCGGCCGGGATCGGGCTCGCCGTGCTGGCGTTCCTCGGTCTCGAGGCGGTCCTGGGCTGGTCGGGGATGCTGACGCCGCTGCTGGGCGGCTCCCAGCTGGACGGGGGCCGCTTCTACGGGTTGCCGAACGTCGCGATCGGCCTGCTGGTCGGCTCGGGGCTGTGGGTCGCGCAGCGTCTGCGAACGCTCGCCGGCTTCGCGTTGCTGTGCGGGCTCGGGCTGTTCGCGGGCCTTCCTCTCGTGGGCTCGAACCTGGGCGGCGCGGTCACCGCGTTCGCCGCGGCCGGGGCTTGGCTCGCGGTGCGCGAGCGTGATCGTCTCGGCAGATGGTGGGGTCTCGCGGCATGTCTCGGCGTCACCGCGCTCGGGACCGTCGTGATCCTGATCGCCCATGCCCTCTCGCCGGTGGAAACGCACATCGCGCGGTTCGAGGAGAACGCCGGGGGGATCGCGGGCGTTCTCGAGAAGTACGCGGATCGCCTCCGGGTCGGGTTCGACCTGATCGCGCGGAGCCCGGCCGCGTTGATCCCCGTGATCGGGCTGCCGGTCGTCCTGGTCGTCGTGCTCCGGCCGCCGGGGCCGATCCGCGACAGCTTCGAGCGCCGGCCGGCCTGGCGCGACGCCGTGCTCGTGACGATCGTTGCGGGGATGGTCGCCTATGTGGCGAACGATTCGGGCCCCGCCGCCGCCGGGCTCGCGTTCGGCATGGGCCTGGGGGGGATGCTCGGCGTGTCGCTCCTTGCCCCGGCAGGCAAGATGGTGGGGCGATGAGCGCCGAGCACGTCCCGCCGCGACCCGACGGGATGCACCCCGTGCCGGCCCCGCCGACACCCGCGATCCCGGCCGGAGGGCTGGACGGGCGCCCGAGGTCGACGTGGAAGGTCTGGGAGGCCATCGCGGTCTACCTCCTGGCCATCTTGATCGCCGGCCTCGCCACGCTGCCGATCATCGAGCTCGTCGGAGACGAGGACCTCGCCACCCTGGTGGCGTCGGCCGTCGCCGCCCTCGTGATCATCGGCGTCCTCGTGGTGTGGCTCTCGAGACGGCATCCGACGTGGGTCCGGGTGCTCGGTTTCCCCGAGCGAGGGGAGTGGTGGCGCGAGGTCCGGGCGTCGATGGGGTTCGGGCTCCTGCTGTACCCGGGGATCGTCTTCGGCGTCGGTCTCGTCGTGAGCCTGCTCCTGGGGGCGATCTCCGGCGAGCAGGTCCAGGCGCCCGAGCAGATCCCCTCCGGGCTGTCCGCGGCCGGCGTGATCGTGACCGTCCTGTACGCGATCGTGATCGCGCCCGTGCACGAGGAGCTCTTCTTCCGCGGGGTGCTGTTTCGCAGCGCCCGCGATCGCTACGGTCTGGGAGCGGGGCTGATCGCGTCGGGGCTGGGGTTCGGCCTGATCCATTACCTCGGCGGTGCGTGGCAGGACGCGGCCCTGCTCATGGGCGTGATGTTCTTCAACGGGATCGCCCTCGCGTGGTGGTACGAGCGGCGGGGGACGATCGTCGCGCCGGTCGTCGCGCACATGGTCTTCAACGTGATCGGGCTCATCCTGATCTTCACGGTCGGCTAGGGGAGGAGACGAGGTGGCGCTGTTCCCGAGCGAGGAGTGGTTGACGATCTACCGCGACCGGATCAACGGGTCGGCCGAGTACGCCGAGGCGGCCGCGACGTGGGAGGGAGCGGTCGCGTTCGTCTTCGAGGCGGAACCCGACAACGGCGTCCCCGAGGACCTGTGGGCGTTCCTCGATCTGTGGCACGGGGAGTGCCGCGCTGCGCGCATGCTCGAGCCCGACGAGGACGGCGGCGCGCCGTACGTGATCCGCGCGCCGTACTCGCGGTGGAAGGAGGTCCTGCGCGGCGACCTCGATCCCGTGAAGGGCATGATGCAGGGCAAGCTGAAGGTGCAGGGAGACCTCGCGACGATCGTGCGATACGTGCGCGCCGCCAACGAGCTCGTGCACCTCACGATGCAGGTGCCGACGCAGTTCCTCGACGAGCGGCCGGCCGCGAGCGTCTGAATCGTGCGCGCGGTCGTCTACCGCGGGGAGGGCCGCGTCGAGGTCGCCGACGTCCCGGATCCGACCATCGAGGATCCCAAGGACGCCATCGTCCGGGTGACGGTCTCCGCGATCTGCGGCTCCGACCTGCACTTCTTCCACGCAAAGGCGCCGCTCGATCCCGGCGAGACGATCGGACACGAGGCCGTCGGCCTCGTCGAGCGCGTCGGCTCCGGCGTCAGGAGCTTCGCGCCGGGGCGGCGGGTGGTCGCGGCCTTCAGCATCGCGTGCGGCGGGTGCTGGTTCTGCCGGGGCGGGCAGTCGCAGCTCTGCGAGGACGCGCGGATCCTCGGCGCCGGGCTCTTCGGCGGAGGGCTCGGAGGAGCCCAGGCCGAGCTCGTGCGCGTCCCGAACGCCGACGTGAACCTCCTCCCGATTCCCGACGCGGTGCCGGACGAGCAGGCGGTCTTCGTCGGCGACGTGCTCACCACCGGCTACCACGCGGTCGAGCTCGCCGGGATCCGGCCGGGCGAGCACGTCGCCGTCGTCGGCGCGGGGCCCGTCGGGAACCTCGCGATCCAGTCGGCCCTGTTGCGCGGCCCGGCCGAGGTCATCGCGATCGACCTCGAGCCCGATCGGCTCGCCCTCGCCGAGAAGGCGGGGGCCGTTGCGGTGAACGCCTCCGAACGCAACCCGCAGACGGCGGTGTTCGAACGGACCGGCGGACGCGGCGCCGACGTGGTCGTCGAGGCGGTCGGCTCGCCCGCGGCGTTCGAACGCGCGCTCGACGTCGTGCGGCGCGGTGGGCGCGTGCTGGTCGTCGGGATGTACGCGAGCGAGACCTTCGAGGCCCAGCTCGGCGTCTGGTGGACCCGCGCGCTCGACCTGCGGTTCACGGGCCTGTGCCCGGTTCATTCGGTCTGGGAGCGCGCGATGGCCGAGCTCGAGCGCGGCGCCCTCGACCCCTCGCCGCTCGTCTCGCATCGGCTGTCGCTGGAGGAGGCGCCCAGAGGCTACGAGCTGTTCGACAGCCGGCGCGCGACGAAGGTGCTCCTGCTGACGTGAGACCGGGATCAGGCGCGTGAGCGTTTCGGTCGCGGTCGTCGACGCCGAGCCGAGCGGCCTGGCGGAGATGCTTGCCGACCTGCTCGAGGCGAACCTCGCCGGACGTCGGGATCTCGCTCGGCTGATCCGCCCGGGGGTGGTCGAGCTGCGCGCGATCGACGCCGAGGTGACCGTGACGGTCCGGACCCGACCGGGCTCGATCGAGATCGCGAACGGTCGAGCGGGCCGGCGTGCCGACCTCCGGATCCACGCCTCGAGCCACGACCTGCTCGCGCTCTCCGCCGCCCCGCTCCGGCTCGGGTTCCCCGATCCCTTCCGCCGTGAGGGTCGCGCGGTGCTGGGCGGGGTCGTCGGAGGACGCGTGCGAATATCGGGCATGCTTCGACACCCGGTCCTGCTGTCGCGGTTCGCCCGGCTCCTGTCGGTGTCCTGATGCAGCTCGCCGAGGAGCCCCTCCCGGCTCCCCCGGTCCGCGAGCGCACGGTGCTGCCGGTCGTGGTCGTCGCGCTCGTGCTGGTGGCGGTCGTCTTCGGTGGGTACGTGACCGCGGGCGCGCTCTCCTCGACGGCCGGCGGGCCCGTCGACGTGGCCGGCTTCGTCCGAGTGCGCCCGCCGCCGGGCTGGGAGGTCGCCGAGCGCTTTGCCGATCCACCCGGCGTGCGGCTCACCCGCGCGAGCGGGAACCTGGACGTCGCCGCCGGCTCGTTTGCCGGCTCGGCCGAGGACCTGATGCGCGAGTACGTGGTCGGGAGCCTCGAGCCGCAGGCCGAGCAGCTCTCGGTCTCCCAGGTCGAGACGGTCGAGCTCGCCTCGGGCCTTCGGGGGGTCCGCGTCTCCTACGTGGGCACGTTCCACGACGTTCCGGTGCCGATCGAGGGCGAGGTGACCGCCGTCGTGTCGGACTCGGGCGTCGGGGTGATCTTCGACGGCTGGGCGCCGTCCGGTCAGCTCCAATCCGTTAGCGGCGACGTCCGAACGATGATCGAGACGTCGGAGGTGGCGTGAGGACGGCGACGCCCGTCCGACGGCGCGCCGGCTGGGGCGGGCGGACGTCGCTGTACCAGCCGCGTCAACCCGCGTTCTGGGTGTACGTGACCATCGTCGTCGTGACCGCCTACTACGCCTGGCAGGAGCAGCGGCTCTTCAGCGAGCTCTCGCCCTCGGGGTGGCTGCTCTCCTGGCTGCTCCTGTTCCTCTACGCGCTGCCGGTGTTCCTCGCGATCTACCTCCTGGACCTGTACGAGCGGGAGCCGGTCTCGCTGGTCCTCGGCGCCCTGCTGTGGGGCGCCGTCGCCGCGACGGTGTTGTCGGCCGTCGCGAACGAGGGGTGGGCGCTCGTCGTCGCTCGGGTCGGCGGCCCGGCGTTCGCGGCGCGCTGGACGGCGGCCCTGACCGCCCCGTTCGTCGAGGAGACCGTGAAGGTCGCCGGCGTGATCCTGATCTACCTGATCGCTCGTCGCGAGATCGACGACATGATGGACGGGTTCGTCTACGGAGCGATGGTCGGCCTGGGCTTCGCGTTGGTGGAGGACGTCTTCTACTTCGTGGCGATCTTCGGCGGAACGACGGGCGGCGTGCTCGCCGGCTTCTACGTCCGCGTCGTGTCGGCCGGACTCTACGGCCACGTCCTCTACACGGGCATCGCGGGCATGGGCGTGGGGTACTTCGTCTCGAGGGTCGACGAGGAGCCCTTCCGCAAGCGGTTGCTCGTCGCCGTCGGGCTGTTCGCCGCGGGGGTGGCCGGCCACTTTCTGTGGAACTCGCCGCTGCTGAACTTCTTCCCCGGGAACGTCGGGAGCGCGGGCGACTGGCTGCGGATCCCGCTCGCGGCGGCCGTGAAGGGCCTGCCGCTCCTGGTGTTCGTGATCGTGCTCGTGAAGCTCGCGCATCGGCGCGAGCGGATGTGGCTCGAGGCGGCCCTGCGCTCGGAGGCGGACACCCCCGCCCTGTCGCGAACGGAGCTCGGGATCCTGCTCGACGCCGGGGCGCGCCGCCGCTCGCGGCGGGACATGAAGGCCCGGGCCGGAGAACGTGCGGCGCGGTTGCTGAAGCGGCTCCAGCGAGAGCAGGTGAACCTCGCGATGGTCCGCTCCCGGGTGGCGTCCGAGGACGACCCCGAACTCCTGCGACAGCGCGAGCTCTGCCGATCCCTCCGCGACGCGCTCTTCGCGATCCCCCGCGCGGCGCCGGCGGCCTCCCCGGACCCGACGGGCGAGGCTCCGCCCGGCGGGTAGGCTCCGCGCCGTGGACCTCGTGGACGGCGTGCTGCGTGGCGATCCCCGCGCGGTCGCGCGCGCGATCTCGATGGTCGAGGACGGCGCCGAGGGGCTCGTGGAGCTCTCCGCCGGCGTGTTCCCGAACACGGGCCGAGCCACGACGATCGGGCTCACCGGCGCCCCTGGCGTCGGCAAGTCGACTCTCGTGGCCGAGCTCGTCCGCGCGGCGCGGGAGCGCGACCGCACCGTCGCGGTCCTCGCGATCGACCCGACCTCACCGTTCACCGGGGGAGCGCTGCTTGGCGATCGCGTTCGGATGCAGGCCCACGCCACCGACCCGGGTGTGTTCATCCGATCGATGGCCACGCGCGGGCATCTCGGCGGGATGGCGCTCGCGGCGCCCGAGGCCGTTCGGATCCTCGACGCTTCCGGGCGCGACATCGTGATCGTCGAGACGGTCGGGGTCGGCCAGGCCGAGGTCGACGTCGCGGCCGCCACCGACACGACGCTCGTGGTGGTCTCGCCCGGGTGGGGCGACCAGGTGCAGGTCGCCAAGGCGGGGATCCTCGAGATCGCCGACGTGTTCGTCGTGAACAAGTCCGATCGCGAGGGTGCCGAGGCCGCGGCGCGCGATCTCCACCAGATGATCCGCATGGGTCCCGAGCTCGCGTGGACGCCGCCGGTGGTGCAGACGGCGGCATTCACCGGGGACGGCACGCGCGAGCTCTGGGAGGCCATCGCCGCGCACCGAGCGCACCTGGAGGAGAGCGGGGCCCTGGGCGACGCCCGCCGGACCCGCCTGCTGCGCGAGGTCGAGGGGCTGGCTTCGGAGCGGCTCCGCGGCCGGATCCGGCAGGCGCTGGCGGACGACGACGCGCTGGCGGGTGAGCTGGTCTCCCGTCGGACCGACCCCTACGCGGCGGCGGCTATCCTGATCGAACGGATCCTGTCGAGCCCGGGCCCTTAGGAGGAACGCGCGTGGTGGAGCAGCGCTCCCGGCGGCCGGACCCGGCCGCACCCGAGGCGTCCCGTGAGCGCCGCACGCTGTCCGGCGAGCCGCTCGATGCGCTGTACACGGAGGAGGATCTCGAGGGGTTCGACCCCGAGGTCAAGCTCGGCGAGCCGGGCGCCTACCCCTTCACGCGCGGGGTCTACCCCACGATGTATCGCGGGCGGCTCTGGACCATGCGCCAGTTCGCCGGGTACGGCACCGCGGCCGAGACGAACGCCCGCTACCGGTTCCTTCTCGAGCGCGGGCAGGGCGGCCTGTCGGTCGCGTTCGACATGCCCACGCTGATGGGCCGGGACTCCGACGATCCCCTCGCGGAGGGCGAGGTCGGCCGCTGCGGGGTCGCCGCCGATTCGCTCGAGGACTTCGACGAGCTGTTCGCCGGGATCCCGCTCGGCGACATCACGACGTCGATGACGATCAGCGGACCGGCCGTCATCGTGTTCGCGTTCTTCCTCGCGGCCGCCGAGCGTCAGGGCGTGCCGTGGGAAGAGCTCGGCGGGACCCTCCAGACGGACATCCTGAAGGAATACATCGCGCAGAAGGAGTGGATCTTCCCGCCGCGGCCGCACCTGCGGTTGATCGGCGACCTGATGGCGTTCTGCCTGGAGCGCGCGCCGAAGTTCCACCCGCTCAGCGTCTCCGGGTATCACATCCGCGAGGCGGGGGCGAACGCCTGGCAGGAGCTCGCGTACACGCTTGCGGACGGGTTCGCGTACGTCGAGCTCGGGCGCGAGCGAGGTCTCGACGTGAACCGGTTCGCTCCGGGCCTGTCCTTCTTCTTCAACGCGCACCTGGACTTCTTCGAGGAGATCGCGAAGTACCGTGCGGCGCGCCGGATCTGGGCACGATGGCTGAGGGAGCGGTACGGAGCCACCGACGAGGGGGCCATGCGCCTTCGGTTCCACACGCAGACGGCGGGGGTCTCGCTCACCGCGCAGCAGCCCATGAACAACGTCGTCCGAACGGCGATCGAGGCGCTCGCGGCGGTGCTGGGCGGCACGCAGTCACTGCATACGAACGCGCTCGACGAGGTCCTCGCGTTACCGACCGAAGAGGCAGCCAAGCTGGCGCTGCGGACGCAGCAGATCATCGCCCACGAGACCGGCGTGGCCGACGTCATCGATCCGCTCGGCGGCTCGTACTTCCTGGAGACCCTCACGGACCGGATGGAGGACCTCGCCGAGGCCGAGTTCTCGCGGATCCTCGCGATGGGGGAGGGCTCGATGCTCGAGGGCGTCCTCGCCGGCATCGATCGCGGGCACTTCCAGCAGGAGATCGCGGAGTCGGCCTTCCGCGAGCAGGAGCGCTACGAGCGCGGCGACCTCGTGAAGGTCGGCGTGACCGACTTCGTCGAGGAGCACGAGCGGCCGCTCGACGTCCTGGAGATCTCACCGGACGTGGAGCGCGTCCAGACCGAGCGGGTGCGCGGGGTCCGGGAGCGGCGGGACGGCGCCGCCGCCTGGGCTGCGCTCGACCGGCTCGTGGAGCTGGCGGCGACGGACGCGAACCTCGTGGAGCCGCTCGTCGACTGCGCTCGCGCCGGGTGCACCGAGGGCGAGATCGTGGACGCGCTGCGAGGGGTCTTCGGCGAGTACACGGAGACGCCCCGCTTCTAGGCGCGCGGGCCCTCGGGCGAGAAGCGACGGAGCCGCAGCGCGTTCAGCACGACCGTGACGCTGGACAGGGCCATCGCCGCGGCCGCCCATGCGGGGTTCAGCATGCCGAGGACCGCGAGCGGGATCATCACGACGTTGTAGGCGAACGCCCAGAACAGGTTCTGCGCGATCACGCGAAAGGTCCTTCGAGACAGGACGAGCGCGTCGGCCGCCGACGCCAGCGACCCGCCGAGGAGGTTGACGTCGGCCGCGGCGATCGCGACGTCCGTGCCCGATCCCATCGCCATGCCGACGTCGGCCCGGGCAAGCGCGGGCGCGTCGTTGATCCCGTCCCCGACGAAGATCACCCGGTGCCCCGACCTCCTGGAGCCGCTCGATCTCGCGAACCTTGTCCTCGGGCATCGCCTCGGCCAGCACGCGATCGATGCCGATCCGTCCGGCGATGGCCCGCGCGGTCGAGGTCCGGTCGCCGGTCACCATCTCGACCTCGAGCCCGAGCCCGTGCATGCGGGCGATCGCCGGGCCGGCGTCGGGCCTGGCCGCGTCCGAGACGGAGACGAGCCCCACCGGCACGTCGTCCCTCCACACCGCGAACGGCGTGAACCCGGAGGCCGCGAGCCGTTCGGTCTCCGCGGACATCGCCGGCGAGAGCCCGTCGGGCCGCCCGACGCGAATCCGCGACCCGTCGACGGTCGCGACCGACCCCGCCCCCGGCCGGACCTCGTGGTCGCTCGACGCGGGAACGTCGATCCCTCGCTCGCGGGCCGCGCGAACGACGGCCGCGGCGATGGGATGCTCCGACCCGGACTCGGCGGCGGCGGCGAGCGCGAGCACCTCGGCGATGGGATGCCCGTCGGCCGGCACGATCTCGGCGAGCGTCATCGCGCCCTCGGTGACCGTGCCGGTCTTGTCGAGCAGGACGGTGTCGGCGGCTCTCGCCCGCTCGAACACCGCGCCGCCCTTGAAGAGCACCCCCAGCTCCGCGGCGCGACCCGTTCCGGCCATGATCGCGGCGGGGGTGGCGAGGCCGAGCGCGCACGGACACGCGATGAGCACCACGGCGACGGCGTGCAGCAGCGCCGCCCCGGGCGCCTGCGGGTCCCACGCGAGCCACCCCAGGAACGTGAGCGCCGCCACGCCGAGGACCAACGGGACGAAGATCGCCGAGACCCGGTCGGCCATCCGCTGGATCGGGGCCTTCGAGCCCTGGGCCTGCTCCAGCAGGCGGACGATCTCGGCGAGCTTGGTGTTCGGACCGACCGCGGTCACGAAGACGACGAGCCGCCCGTGTCCGTTGATGGCCGCCCCGACGACCTCGTCGCCGGGCTCGACGTCGACGGGGATCGACTCGCCCGTGAGCAGCGACAGGTCGACCCAGGACCGGCCCTGCTTCACGACGCCGTCGGAGGGGATCTTCTCGCCGGGACGCACGACCACCAGCGAGCCCGGGTGCAGGTCGTCGATCGGGATGCGCCGCTCCTGCCCGTCGACGAGCAGGGTGGCCTCCTTCGCGCCGCGCTCGAGCAGCGCCCGGGAGGCGTCGCCGGCGGTCATCCGGGCGCGCGCCTCCAGGACCTTCCCGACGAGGATGAGCGTGACGATCACGGCGGCGGTGTCGAAGTAGTGCTCGTCGCCGCCGGCGACGGTCGACCAGACGCTGTACCCGTAGGCGGCGAGCGAACCGATCGAGATCAGCGTGTCCATCGTCGTCGTCCGGTGCAAGCGCGGCCCGCACGGCGGCGCGGTGGAAGGGCCAGCCGGCGTAGAAGACGACCGGCGTCGCGAGCGCCCACGCGAGCTCCATGCCCCGGTCGAGGTCCGGCGCGAGGAACGTCACCCACAGCAGCGGCACCGTGAAGGCGATCGCGACGAGGAGTCGGATCCCGTAGGCGCGAACCTCCTCGGCCGGCGAGCGATCGTGCCGGTGGGGGCGTGCTCCGTAGCCGACGCTCCGCACGGCGTCGAGCAGCGGCTCGAGCTCGGTCGACGCGGTCCGCACCCTGGCGGTCCGCGTCGCCAGGTTGACCGACGCGTCGTGGACGTGGCCGACGTTCGACAGCGCCTTCTCGACCTTGCCGACGCACGAGGCACAGGTCATCCCCTCGATGTCGAGGACGACCTCACGTTCCGTCGTCGCGGGCACCGCTACCTCCCGACCAGCCTTCCGACCGCGGCCATGAGCTCCTCGACCTTCTCGTCCCCGTTGCCCTGCTCGATGCTCTCGCGCACGCAGTGGCGCACGTGGTCGTCGAGGAGCCCCATCCCGACCGCCCGGAGCGCCGCGAGCACGGAGTTCACCTGCGTGAGGATGTCGATGCAGTACTGGTCCTCGTCCACCATCCGCTGGAGCCCTCGCACCTGCCCCTCGACACGCCGAAGGCGATCGAGCAGGTCCTTCTTGTTCTTCGCGTAGCCGTACATCAGGCGCCCCCCTCCATCCCACGCCGGGTCGGATCCATCGAAAGGAACGACTCGGGATCGACCTTGAATCGCTCGAGACAGGATCGGGAGCAGAAGTAGTAGGTTGCGCCGCCGTGCTCCCAGGCTCCCGCGGCGTCCTCGGGCCGGACCTCCATGCCGCACACCGGATCGATCATTGCCGGCACTCCTTCGCAGATACCCCAGGGGGGTATGGTACCCCGCAAGAAGGGGAGTCGCCAACGCGGAGGGTTCGCCTTGACGCTCCCTGCGGCCGGGCCCTAGCATGCTGACGGAAAGTTGCGGCGCACTGCAGGTGCGAGTCCATGCGTGCGCGGCGTTCCGAATCCGACGAACGGTCGAACGGGAGGGTTGGATGCACGTTCCCGACGGGTTCATCAGCCCCGGGCTCTCGGCCGCGGCAGGCGTGATCGCGGCCGGTGGTGTCGGCGTGTCGCTGAAGAAGGCGGCGCAGACGATGGACGACAAGCAGGCGCCGCTCGCCGGGTTGGTCGCGGCGTTCATCTTCGCGGTCCAGATGCTCAACTTCCCCGTGGCGAACGGAACCAGCGGTCACCTCCTCGGAGGGTGTCTGGCGGCGGTGCTCGTCGGCCCGTGGGTGGGGGTGATCTGCGTCACGCTCGTCCTGGTCGTCCAGGGCCTGTTCTTCGCCGACGGCGGCCTCTCCGCCCTCGGGCTGAACGTGCTGAACATGGCGATCGTCACCTCGCTCGGCGGCTACGCGATCTTCACCGGCCTCCGCAGCTTCCTGCCGAAGACGCGGCCGATGGTCGCGATCGCGGCCGGGGTCGCCGCGGGTCTGTCGGTGATCCTCGCGTCCCTCGCGTTCTTCCTCGAGTACGCGATCGGCGGGGTCGGCGACGCCTCGCTCAAAGCCGTGTTCACCGCGATGGTCGGGGTGCACACGCTGATCGGGATCGGGGAGGCCGTCATCACCGGCCTGACCGTGAGCGCGGTTCTGGCGGTTCGTCCGGACCTCGTCTACGGCGCACGCGACCTGATGCCACCACTCGAGATGCGCGCGGCCGAGCCCGCGGTGGGGAGGTAGCGATGGATCGCAAGAACCTGACGCTGTTCATCGCGGGCGGCCTGCTCGTCGCCCTCGGGCTGGCCTTCTTCGTGAGCCCGTTCGCGAGCAGCTCCCCGGACGGGCTGAACAAGGTCGCGATCGACAAGGGGTTCGACGGCGCCGCGAAGGACTCCGCCGTGGCCGACAGCCCGCTGGCGGGATACGCCGTCTCGGGCGTGGACGACGAGAGCCTCTCCAAGGGCCTGTCCGGCATCATCGGGGTCGCGATCACGTTCGGCCTCGCCATGATCCTGTTCGCAGCGCTTCGGGCGGTCCGGAACCGACGGGCGGGCCCCGCACCGGCGGGCACGTGACGGACGCCGGCGCCGGGACCGCGACCTCGTGAGCGGAGCCCACGCCCACGCCCTCTACGTTCACGGCCACTCGCGAATCCACACGCTGCCCGCGCAGTGCAAGCTCGTCGCGCAGTTCGCGTTCGTCTTCGCCGTGGTGGCCACCCCGCGCGAGGCCTTCTGGGCGTTCGCGCTCGACGCGGTCATCCTGATCGTCCTCATCCGGCTCGCCGAGCTGCCGACGGGGTTCGTGCTGAAGCGCCTGGTGTTCGAGGTGCCGTTCATCGCGTTCGCGATCCTGCTGCCGTTCATCGGCCGGGGCGAGCGGATCGACGTGCTCGGCCTCTCGCTGTCCGTGGAGGGGCTCTGGGGCGCATGGAACATCCTGGCCAAGGCGACGCTCGGCCTCGGCGCCAGCATCGTCATGGCGGCGACGACGACGATGCCCGATTTCCTTCGCGGCTTCGAGCGTTTGCGGATGCCGAAGCTGTTCACGTCGACGGCGACGTTCATGATCCGCTACTTCGACGTGGTCGCGGACGACATGCGGCGGATGCGGATCGCGCGCCAGTCCCGAGGCTACGACCCGCGCTGGCTGTGGCAGGCCCGCGCGGTGGCGACCTCGGCGGGAGCCCTGTTCATCCGCTCGTACGAACGCGGCGAGCGCGTCCACCTCGCGATGCTCTCACGCGGATACGCGGGTTCGTTGCCGCAGGGCGACGAGGAGCCGGCGTCCGCGCGCGAATGGGCGCTGGCGCTCGCAGCCCCGTTGCTCGCCACCGTCATCTGTGCCGTCGCCTGGGTGATGACGTCATGACCGGCCCCGCGCCCGCGCTCGAGATCCGCGACCTCCTGTTCGCGTACCCCGACGGGACGCAGGCGCTGTTCGGCGTGACCCTGTCGATCGCCCGGGGGGAGCGCGTGGCGCTCCTCGGACCGAACGGCGCCGGCAAGACGACGCTGGTCCTGCACCTCAACGGGATCCACCCCGCCCAGTCCGGATCGGTCGACGTGGGAGGCCTCCCGGTCGTCAAGGAGCACCTGCAGGAGATCCGGCGCCGCGTGGGCATCGTCTTCCAGGATCCGGACGATCAGCTGTTCATGCCGACCGTGCGGGACGACGTCGCGTTCGGTCCCGCCAACCTCGGGTTCCGCGGCGAGGAGCTCGACGTGCGGGTGAAGCGCGCGCTCGCCGCCGTCGGGATGGACGGGTTCGAGGAGCGCGCGCCACACCACCTCTCGTTCGGGCAGCGCCGGCGCGTCGCGGTCGCCACCGTCCTCGCGATGGAGCCCGAGATCCTGGTCCTGGACGAGCCGTCGTCCAACCTGGATCCCACGGGGCGGCGGGAGCTCGCCGAGATCCTGCTCGGGCTCGACATCACGATGCTGATGGTGACGCACGACCTGCCCTACGCGCTCGAGCTCTGTCCCCGATCGGTCGTGATGAACGAGGGTCTCCTCGTCGCCGACGGGTCGACGGTCGACATCCTGTCGGACGAGCACCTCATGCGGCGCAACCGTCTCGAGCTCCCGTTCGGGTTCTTCCCCGCCCAGGCGATCCGGGCGCGCGGCGCGGGTTAGACGCCGCTTCCTCCGAGGCTGGCGGCGCACTCGGCGCACCGGCCGCTGATCGCAAAGTGCGTCAGGTCGGGGCGAAAGCCGTGGTGGCGCTCGATCAGCCGGACGAGCGCCTCCGCCTCATCCATCGACAGGTCGTCCTCGGCCCCGCAGTTGGAGCACGTGAGGTGGACGTGGCCGGCCTCCTCCGCACGGTGGTACTCGGCCCCGCTCTCCAGGTGCGCGTGCGCGAGCACCCCGACCTCCTCCAGGAGGGAGAGCGTCCGGTAGATCGTCGAGGCGTTCACGCCGGGCATCTCTCCCTGCACCGTCCGGGCGAGGGCGGTGGGAGAGATGTGGCCCTGGGTGCGCATGATCTCCGCCACGATGGCGCGGCGCTGCGGGGTCATGCGAAGGCCCCGCCGGCGCAGGACCTCGATGACGTCGGCCGTCGTGCGTTGCTCCATGGCGGCGCGAGTGTAGCAGCACGTTGCAGGTGCAAGGCCCCGGAGGAGGCCTACTCGGGCGCGGGGAGGCCGAGCCCCCTGGCGGCCCAGGGCAGGGCCGTCCGTGCCTGCCGGAGCTGAAGGCCTCGGACGTGCGGGGCGCTCGGGAGCGGAGGCCTCGCGGCGTGGGCGCAGAAGAAGCCGGCCACGAGCGCCGCCAGTCCCGGGGGAACGCCCGGGGCAACGTCTTCGGGCGGAGGGCCGCCCTCCGCATGCAGGCTCGGGAGCCAGGTGGCGAGGTCGATCCACGGGTTCCCGATCGAGGCCCAGTTCCAGTCGACCAGGACCGCGTGGCCGTCCTCCCGGAAGCACAGGTTGTCGCTTCGAACGTCGAAGTGCAGCAGCGCCTCGCCCTCGAGCGGCGCACCCTCGGCGGCCGCCCGAAGGTTCCCGAGGTTCCCCTCGAGCCACTCCGCCGAGCACAGGCCGAGCCGCAGGAAGGCGTCCGGCCCGCGGGCGACCTCGGTCCAGCCATCGCGAAGCCCGAGGTGCGGGTCGTCGGCCCGCGGCAGGCCCTCGGGAGCCCGTGCGTGGTGGATGAGGTCGAGCGTCGCGAGCACCGCGTCGACCCTCGGGCGCGTCCAGGGCGGCGGCCAGGCCGCCGCCGACAGGTCCTCGAGCGCGATCACCGGGCGGGCGCCGTCGTCGGAGAAGCCGACGTACGCGGGCAGGAACCCGGCGCCACGGAGCATCGAGTACACGAGGTGCTCGTCCCGGATCCAGGCGGCGGTGAGCTCGTCGGTCGCCACCTTGACGAACACCCGCCGCCCGTCCGCCAGCGCGACGATCCATCGGCGAGCCGGCGTGTGGCTCTCGGTCGTGACCGGTTCCCACGCGACGGGCTCGGCGCGCAGGCGCTTGAGCGCCCGCCGGACGTTGGCCGCCTCTTCCGCCGTCGGCTCCACCGTCCGGGGAGGCTACCTCGCGAGTCCGTCTGCGAGGATAGGGCCGCCATGGGGGAGTTCGTCCACGTCCAGACCGACGGGGCCGTCGCCACGATCCGCATCGACCGGCCGCCCGCAAACGCCCTGGCGCGCCCCGTCTCGCTCGAGCTCTCGGAGGCCGCGAGGGCCGTCGAGGCGGATGCGGCCGTCCGGGCCGTCGTCGTCTGGGGCGGCGAACGGCTCTTCGCCGCCGGCGCGGACATCAAGGCGATGGTGGGGTACGGACCGCAGGAGATCGCGCCCGACGTCGGCGCGCTGGAGCGGGCCTGCCGCGACCTCGAGGCGATCTCGAGCCCGGTGATCGCCGCCGTGAACGGGTTCGCGCTTGGCGGCGGCCTCGAGGTCGCGCTCGCGTGCGACCTGCGCGTGGCGGCCGAGGACGCCGAGCTCGGCCTGCCCGAGATCCGCCTCGGCATCATCCCGGGGGCCGGGGGCACCCAGCGACTCCCGAGGCTCGTCGGCCTGCCGAGGGCCCGCGACCTGATCCTGTCGGGACGGCCCGTCGGCGCCGAGGAGGCTCTTCGCATCGGGCTCGTCGACCGGGTGGTCCCGCCCGGCGACGTCCACGCCGAGGCGCTCGTCGAGGCGAGGCGGTTCGCCGAGGGCCCGACGCTCGCGTACGCCGCGGCCAAGCGGGCGCTCGCGGCCGCGGGCGACGGCGGGCTCGCGCACGGCCTGGAGGTGGAGCGCGAGGTCTTCGTTCCGCTGTTCGCCACCCGGGACCAGGAGGAGGGTATGCGTGCCTTCCTCGAAAAGCGCGATCCGAACTTCGAGGGGAGGTAGCCGTGAAGGTCCGGCAGGCGACGCCCGAGGACGTCCCGGCGCTGGTCGCCCTGTTCCAGGAGCTCGATCGGATGCAGGCCGACTGGCGGGTGTTCACGCCCCGCCCCGGCTTCTTCGACGAGGTCGGGGAGAAGTACCGCGAGGCGATGAACAACCCGGATGCCGTGGTCCTGGTCGTCGAGGACGACGAGGGTGAGGCCGTCGGGATGGCCTACGGTGAGGCCCGGACCCCTTCCCGATTCTCCGACGAGCGGGCACTCGAGCTGTCCGGGGTGGTCGTCCGCGCCGGGTATCGAGGCCGGGGCGTCGGCCGCGAGCTCGTCCAGGAGGCCGCTCGGTTCGCCGACGAGCGGGGGATCGCGTGGGTCGAGCTCAAGACCTTCTCGCCGAACCGGGGCGCGATGGAATTCTGGGAGAACATGGGGTTCGAGGCTCGCGTCATCCAGCTCACGTCTCCGACCCGAGAGCTGCTGGAACGCCTGGCAGAGGGCTGATCCCGCGAACCATCGCGGCCCGAGGGCCGCCGGATTCCCACTCCGCGGCTCGGCCCGGGAACGAACCGGTCCCCGGGTTGGTTCGAATACCTGACAACCCGCCTCGACGGGCGGGGTCTCGCCGGGCCGAGGGGAGTGCGATGGCAGAGTCGGGATACCGCGGAGGCCGCGTCCGCGAGCTTCCGAGGGCGAATCAGACCTATCCGGGCGGCCGTGTTTGCGCGGCCGACGGGTGCAGCACGAAGTTGTCGATCTACAACAAGTGGCAGTTCTGCTGGCAGCACGAGCCCGTGCACGCGTATATCGCCCGAGGAAAGCGCCGAAGCCGAAAGGAGATGGCGGCGGCGTAGCCCCCCGGGCGCCAAGCGCCGATGCGGTCTTCTTGAGGAAAGCCCCTCCCTCGGGAGGGGCTTCCGGCCTAAGGAGAAGGTCTCGTCAAGGTTCGCGCGCCCGTTCCCGACAACTGGGGAGAGACCGCTCCCCCCGACCGAGCGGCGCGCTTCATGCCACAAGATCTCGACCGCAGCCCCGACATGCGGGAAGCGGAGTGCCCCTTCTGCGAGCGTTTCGTGCTCGTGTACGAGGAGCCTCCCCGCTGCCCGCTGTGCGCCTGTCCGCTCGACGAGGACCGGATGCACCCCTACGTGTGGCCGGACGAGGAGCCCTCGCCCTCGGGGTGACCCCCGGCCAGGATGCGATCGGCGATCGCCTGCGCCTCGTCCCGTCGCTCACGGTCCACGAACAGCCGAACGCCGTGCTCCCAGATCTGACTGAGGAACCCGGGGGCCTTGTACCACCAGACGATGCCCGCCTTCTCGAGCTCGGCCGCGATCGCCTCCGCGTGCTCGTGCGTGTACTCGCCGAGATGTACCGTGTGGACGTCGGGCCCGCTCACGGAAGCACCACCGCCGGTCGCCACCCGCGTACCGAGCTGACGAGCGCGACCTCGGCAGCGGCGCGCAGCTCCTCGACCGTGACCGCTCGTTCCTCGAGGGTGCCGTCACGGACCAGCACGGTTCGATACGAGCCGGGAAGCAGGCCCGACGTCGAGCGGCGGGGTCACCCATCGTCCGCCGAGGCGGACCGCGAGGTTCGCGATCGTCGACTCCGTGACCTCGCCGCGCGTGTTGACGAGGATCACGTCGTCGACGTCGGGCCGCCGCTCCCTCCTCCGGTCGTACGGCGCCCGCCGTGTGGTCTTGTGGAACAGCCAGACGTCGCCCGGGTCGACCGGCTCGTCGTCGAGGGCGAGGCGGAGGACCGTCTCGGGTTGGAGGGGCGCTTCGGCCGCCTCCGTCGCGATCGAGCCGTCCCGAGACAGCGTGAGACGAACGCGAACCGCCTCGCCGCCGACATCGTCGACGGCGCGCTTGAGCCCGGCGACCGCCGACTCGCGATCGAAGCGGAACCCGAAGTATCGGGCCGACGCGCCGAGGCGCTCGAGGTGCTCGGGGAGGTGGAGGAATCCCTCGGACGGCTCGTGACGCAGGGTCTCGAACAGCGCGAAGTCCGGACGCGCGGCGGACAGGACCTTCGCCTTCGCGAGCACCTCCGCGAACTCGCCCTCGGCGGAGGAGTCGAACGTGATCCCGCCGCCGACGCCGAACTCGGCGGTGCCCGATCCAGGATCCAGCGCGACGGTGCGGATGGCGACGTTGAAGTGCGCCCTCGGCTCCCCCGAGCCGGGGGGAGCCAGGTAGCCGATCGCCCCGCAGTAGACGCCGCGAGGCGAGTCCTCCAGGTCGGCGATGACGCGCATGGTCCGGACCTTCGGCGCGCCGGTCACCGAACCGCTCGGGAAGAGCGCGCGGAACACGTCGACCAGGGACGTGGCCGGCTCGAGGTGCGCCGCGACCGTCGAGGTCAGCTGCCAGACCGTCTCGTAGCGCTCCGGCTCGAACATGCGCGAGACCTCGACCGTGCCGGGCCTCGCGATCCGGCCGAGGTCGTTGCGGAGCAGGTCGACGATCATCGCGTTCTCCGCCCGGTCCTTCGCGGACCCGACGAGCCGGGCCGCGGCTTCCTCGTCCTCGGCCAGCCACCGGCCCCGGGGGGCGGTGCCCTTCATCGGGCGGGTCGTGATGCGGCCGCCGTCGATGCGGAAGAACAGCTCCGGCGAGGCCGAGAGCACGCGGTAGCGGCCGAGGTCCAGGTACGCGGCGAAGGCCCCTCGCTGGGCGAGCGCGAGATCGCGGTAGAGCCCTCGCGGGTCGCCCGCGATCCGCGCGCGCAGGCGAAGCGTGTGGTTCACCTGGTAGGTCTCGCCGGCGGCGATCAGCTCGCGGATCCGGCCGATCGCCTCGTCGTAGGCGGCGCGGTCGACCGATGGACGCCACGGCGAGTCGACGTCGGGCTCCGACCGGTCCGCCGTCGGTGGGGCAAGCGGTGCCACGTCCTCGCGGCGTTCGAACAGCGCGAACCAGGCGAGCGGGAGCTCGGCGAACGGGTCGGCGCGGTCGCGAGCTCGGGTCGTGAGCGCGGGATCGAGTCCGGGCGCGGCCTCGTACGCCACGAACCCGCCGACCCACAGACCGCGCGCGGCGGCCCCCTCGGCGGCCTCGATCGTCCCGGGCACGTCCCCGGGTCGGCGGGCCATGAGCACGCCGGCGGGATCGGCGAGCCGGAAGGAGCGCCCGGAGCCCGGCGTCAGGTCGTCGAACCGCGCCTCGATCATCGACCCTCCGTGTCTGCGGACGACCCGGTCGCGCTCAGCTCCTGCGGGCGCGGATCTCCTCGATCAGCTTCGGGACGACGGCGAGGGCGTCGCCGACGATGCCGAGGTCGGCCAGCCGGAAGATGGGGGCGTCCGGGTCCTTGTTGATCGCAACGATCCGTTTCGAGGCCTTCATCCCGACGATGTGCTGCGTGGCTCCGCTCACCCCGATCGCGAGGTAGACCTCCGGGCGAACCGTCTTGCCCGTCTGGCCGACCTGGTAGCTGTACGGCACCCACCCGGCGTCGACCACCGCCCGGGTGCCGCCGACCGCGGCGTCGCCGATCGCGGCCGCGAGCTCGTCAAGGAGCGCGAAGTTCGAAGGGTCCTGGAGCCCGCGTCCACCGGCGATCACGACCTTCGCCTCCTCGAGCTTCGGTCCGGCGGCGGCCTCCTCGTGCCGCTCGACCCGCCGCGCCGAGCGGAGCTCGTCGGGGATCTCGACCTCGACCGGGACGACGATCGCGGTGCCGCCCGAGGGCTCGGCCGCGAACGATTTCGGCCGCACGAGGACGAGCCTCGGCGTCGGCCCCTCGAGCGCGACGTCCACGATCCGGCCGCCGCCGAAGATCTGCGTCTGGGCGGCGTCGACGCCCGTGACGTCGGTCGCGTTGCCCATCAGCGTGCAGCCCAGCCGGGCCTGGAGCCGGCCGGCGACGTCGCGCGCGTCGTAGCTCGTCGGGAACAGGACGAGGTCGGGCCGGTGCTCGCGAACGAGCGCGTCGAGCGCATGGACCTGCGGCCGGCCCAGGCCGTCCGCGTACGCCTCGTCGTCGCCGGCGAACACCGTCGCCGCCCCGTGCTCGCCGAGGGCAGGGGCCGCCGCGGTGGCTCCGGGACCGAGGGCGACGGCCGCGACGTCCTCGCCGAGCGTCCGCGCCTTCGTGAGGAGCTCGAGCGCGGACGGCCTGGCGCCCTGGAGGCCGACCTCCGCGTAGACCCAGACCCGGGTCACGTCACACCACCTTGGCCTCGGTCAACAGGTCGGCCAGGCGGCGCACCGCCTCGTCGCCGGCCGGCAGGATCTCGCCCGGGCCCTTCTCGGGCGCGGCGCTCGCGGCGGTCACGCGCTGCGTCGGCGCGACGTCGGTCGCCGAGAGCCCGAGGTCCGCGAGCGAGAGCTGCTCGAGCGGCTTGGTCTTCGCGGACATGATCCCCTTCAGGGTGGGATAGCGTGGCTCGGCGGCGCTCCCCGTCACCGTCGCGAGGGCGGGGAGCGGGCACTCGACGACGTCGTAGCCGCCCTCGGTCTGGCGTTCGACCCGAAGCGTCTCGCCCTCGACCTGGATCCGGCGCGCGAACGTCGCGCTCGCCAGGTCGAGGAGCTCTGCGACGGCCATCGGCAGCGTGCCGGTGTATCCGTCCGTCGACTCGACGCCGCGACAGGACGAGGTCGAACGGGCCCCGTCCGACGGCCGCCGCGAGGACCCTGGCGGTCGCGAGGACGTCGGCGCCGCGTAGCGCCGGGTCCGAGATCAGCACCCCCGCGTGCGCGCCCATCGAGAGCCCCTTGCGGATCGCGCCGGCCGCGACCTCCGGGCCCATCGAGACGAGCGTGACCTCGCCGCCGTGCGTCTCGACGAGCTGGAGCGCGGCCTCGATCGGGTACTCGTCCCCCGGGTCCAGCGCGCCCTCGACGCCCTCGCGCACGAGGAGGAGGTCCTCGCCCAGCGTCGGCGTGCCCATCGGCTCGGGCACGTACTTCACCAGGACGACGACCCGCATCGGCTCCGATCCCTCGCTCGAACGACGTCCGGCGAGGATACCCGCCGCGCGCGTCGTAGCATCGGGGCCATGCCCACGAAGGGGTCCGTGCTCGTCGCGATGTCCGGAGGGGTCGACTCGTCGGTCGCCGCGTGCCTCCTGCACGAACGGGGATACGAGGTGCTCGGCTCGCACATGAACCTCGTGCACCTGGCCGACGGCGTCGACCACGGCTGCTGTGGGCCGAGCGCGCGCGCCGACGCCGCCGCGGTCGCACGGATCGGCGGCTTCGCGTTCGAGGTCGTCGACATGAGCGAGGTCTTCGAGGAGACGGTCCTCGCCGACTTCTTCGCCGAGCACGAGGCCGGACGGACGCCGAACCCGTGCGCGCGGTGCAACGAGCACATCAAGTTCGGGGCGTTCCTTCGGCGGGCCGACGACCTCGGGATCGACTTCGTCGCGACGGGGCACTACGTCCGGACCGGATGCGACCACGACGGCGGGTGGCACCTCCTGAAGGGCGCCGACCCCGGCAAGGACCAGTCGTACATGCTGCACACCCTCGGGCGGCGAGAGCTCGCGCGCTCGCTGTTCCCGATCGGCACGATGGTGAAGTCGGAGACGAGGGCGCACGCGGAGCGCCTCGGCCTCCCGGTGGCGTCCAAGCCGGACTCGCAGGAGGTCTGCTTCGTGCCGGGGGCCGACCACGCGTCGTTCCTCGAGGAGCACGCCCCGTCGCTCGTTCGATCGGGCGAGATCGTCGACCCGGACGGGAACGTCCTGGGCGAGCACCGCGGGTCGTTCCGGTACACGGTCGGCCAGCGACGGGGGCTCGGCGTCTCGATCGGCGAGCGGGCGTTCGTCCTCGAGATCGACGCCCGTTCGAACCGGGTCGTCGTCGGGCCCGGCGAGCTCCTCGCCCGGCGCGGGCTCGTCGCCGACCGCGTCCACTGGGTGGCAGGAGCGCCGCCGGCCGACGGCCCGTTCGAGGCCGAGGTCCGCCTGCGCTACCGGGGCGAGGAGGTTGCGGCCGTGGTCGAGCCGCTGCGCGACCGGCTCCGCGTCGAGTTCCGGACCCCCCAGCGAGGCGTGGCGCCGGGCCAGAGCGTCGTCGTCTATCGGGGCGAGGAGCTCTTCGGCGGCGCTCGCATCGTCGACGCCCTCCGCTGATCGCGAGTTTCCGGCGCGTGCGTCCAGGATCCTTTCTGGAACAACGATGGATCGTACGAGGCACGAGGTGTGGTTGTCCGTGCGCATCCATTGACGCAGGGCGCTCCATCCAGTCTCGTTCGGGATGTCCAAAGGAGAACCCGGCCGAGATCGACCGCGTGATCGACGGGCCATGACGGCGCGTCCGTGGGCGCGACTAGTATCGGCCTCCGAGGAACCCCTTTCCGGGAGGCCATCGCACGCGTGAAGCTTCTCAAGAGGAAGCCCCGCAGCTTCGACATCCAGGTGCAGGACATGACCCTGCACATCCAGGCGGGGACCGACTTCAACGAGGAGTCGCGCGCCGCGGCGCTCTCGTTCTGGGAGCAGCTCAACGCCTACACGCTCCGAAACCCGGACATGCGAACCAGCAAGCGCCCGATCGAGGTGCCCGATGACGCACCTGAGATCGTCCGGGAGATGGTCGCCGCGGCTCGGCGCGCGGGCGTGGGCCCCATGTACTCGTTCCAAGGCGCGGTGACCGACTACGTCGGGCGCTTCCTGTCACAGGAGGTCTCGGAGGTCATCGTCAACTGCGAGGGCGACTACTTCATCCTCGGCCGGCGCCGTCAGAAGCTGACCGTGCTCCGGCGTCCGAGCGGATCGGTCGTGGCGGTCGTCGTTCCGGCGAGCCGGCAGGGCATCGGGGTCTCGATGACCATCGGCCGGGGGCACGCAGCGGTCGACGGGCTGGCGATCCTGGCGGACTCGTGCATGGTCGCCGACGCTGCCTCGGCCGGCGTCCAGGCGATCCTGCCCAAGGAGCACGGCCTGGCGAGCGCGCTCGCCTACCTCAAACAGGTGCGGGGGGTGCTGGGCGGGCTCGTCATCGTCGGGGACCGAATCGGCGTCGCCGGCGGCGTGGAGATCGCCGCGTGAGCCCGTCCCGGACCGCGCGACGTCCGACCGCCGAGGAGCGCCGGCTCGCCGACGCGAAGGTGCGGGTGGAGGAGCTGCGCGAGCGGCTCAACTACCACTCCTACCGTTATCACGTGCTCGACGATCCCGAGGTCTCCGATGCCGAGTACGACGAGCTGATGAACGAGCTCCGCGAGCTCGAGGAGCACTTCCCCGAGCTCGTCACGCCCGACAGCCCGACGCAGCGCGTCGGCGCGACGCCGGCCGAACTGTTCGCGCCGGTCGAGCACCGGTCGCCGATGCTCTCGCTGGACAACGCGTTCACGCGCGAGGAGCTCGAGGCGTGGGCCGCGCGCGTCGAACGAGGCGTCGGCGTCGGCGCCCGGTACTCGTGCGAGCTGAAGATCGACGGCGTCGCCGTCGCCCTCACCTACGAGCGCGGGGTCCTGACGAAGGGCGCCACCCGGGGCGACGGGCGGATCGGTGAGGACATCACCGCCAACGTGCGGACGGTGCGGAGCGTGCCGTCGCGGCTGCTCGTCGAGGATGCGCCCCCCTACCTCGAGGTACGCGGCGAGGTGTACCTGCCGGTCAAGGCGTTCGAGCGGCTCAACGAGGAGCTCGTGGCGAACGAGCAGCGGCCGTTCGCGAACCCGCGCAACGCGGCGGCCGGTTCGCTCCGACAGAAGGACCCGAAGGTGAGTGCCTCGCGACCGCTCTCCCTTTGGGTGCACTCGTTCGGGTTCGCGGACGGGATCCGGTTCGAGTCGCACTCGGGGTTCCTGCGGTGGTGCCGCGACGTCCGCCTGCCCGTCGCGCCGACCTCGGAGGTGAAGGAGGACCTGGACGGCATCGTGTCGTACCTCGAGCGCTGGGAGGCGGACCGTCACAGCATCGACTGGGAGATCGACGGAACGGTGATCAAGGTCGATCAGGTGGCCCTCCAGCAGGAGCTGGGCGCCACCTCGCACGCGCCTCGGTGGGCGATCGCCTACAAGTTTCCCCCCGAGGAGCGTACGACGGTGCTCCGCCGGATCGACGTGCACACGGGGCGGAGTGGCATCGTGACGCCGTTCGCGGTCCTGGAGCCCGTCCAGGTGGGGGGCGTGACGATCACGACCGCAACGCTGCACAACGAGGACGAGGTCGCGCGCAAGGACGTGCGCGAGGGCGACACCGTGATCGTCCGACGCGCCGGCGACGTGATCCCGGAGGTGGTCGGGCCGGTGCTCTCGAAGCGAAAGCGCGGCGCCCGCCGGTGGAAGTTCCCCGCCGCGTGCCCGTCGTGCGGGACGGCGCTGATCCGCAAGGACGGCGAGGCCTACCGGCGGTGCCCCAACAAGCGCGACTGTCCGTCGCAGAACGTCGAGTGGCTGTTCAGCTTCGCCTCGCGCGGCGCGATGGACATCGAGGGTCTCGGGTACAAGACCGGGATCCAGCTGCTGGACCGCGGCCTGGTGAAGGATCCCGGGGACATCTTCTCGCTCGGCGCCGAGGATCTCGCCCAGCTCGAGGGCTTCGCGGACCGGTCGATCTCCAACCTGCTTGGTTCCATCGAGAAGGCGAAGGACCAGCCGTTGTGGCGGCTGCTCGTGGCGCTCAACATCCCCCACGTCGGCTCGCACGTCGCCCAGGTACTCGCGCGCGACTTCGGCTCGATCGACGCGCTCGCCGACGCCGGGGCGGAGCAGATCGACGACGTCCCCGAGATCGGACCCGAGATCGCCCGGAACGTCCATGAGTGGTTCGCCGACAAGGGGAACCGGGCGCTGCTCGAGAAGCTGCGCGCCGCCGGCGTCCGGATGCGGGACGAGGCCGTGGAGCTCCCCGGCGAGCGGCCGCTCGCGGGGGTCACGCTCGTGCTGACCGGTGGGCTCGCGGAGATGTCCCGCGAGGAGGCCACCGCTGCGGCGGAGGCCGCGGGCGCCCGGGTCGCCTCGAGCGTCTCGAGGAAGACCGACTTCGTCGTCGCCGGCGAGAACGCGGGCTCCAAGCTCGCGCGGGCCGAGGAGCTCGGGGTCGAGGTGGTGCAGGAGAAGGAGTTCCTGAGGAGGCTGGGACGATGACGTACTCGATCGTGGCGCGCGACCCGACGACCGGCGACCTCGGCGTCGCCGTGCAATCCCACTGGTTTGCCGCTGGGCTCGTGTGCTGGGCGCGCTCGGGGGTCGGGGCCGTCGCGACCCAGGCGACGGCCCTGATCGATCACGGGCCGCTCGGACTCGACCTGCTCGCCGAGGGCCGGGACGCGGAGGGCGCCCTCCGGGGCCGGCTGGACGCCGACGTCGAGCGCGAGGTTCGACAGGTGGCCGTCCTCGATCGCGACGGGAACGTCGCCGCGCACACCGGCGGCTCGTGCATCCCCGAGGCCGGACACGCGACCGGGGAGGGCTTCTCCTGCCAGGCGAACATGATGCGGCGCGACACGGTGTGGGGCGCGATGGCCGAGGCCTATGCGGGCGCCCCCGGCGACCTCGCCGAGCGGCTGCTGGTCGCGCTCGAGGCGGCGGAGGCGGAGGGCGGCGACATCCGCGGGCGCCAGGCGGCGCGGGTGCTGGTGGTCCGGGCCGAGCCGACGGACCGGCCCTGGGAGGACGTGCTGGTGGATCTCCGGGTCGACGATCACCCGGAGCCCCTGCCCGAGCTGCGTCGCCTGCTCGAGATCAAGCGCGCCTACGACCACCTCGAGGCCGCCGAGCAGGCCGGCCTCGCCGGCGACCTGGGACAGGCCGAGCGGGAGTCCATGGCGGCCATGGGCCTCGCGCCCGGCAACCCCGAGATCAGCTTCTGGACGGCGATCGCGCTGGGCGGCCACGACATGATCGGGGAGGCCCGCGAGCTCTTGCGGGTGCCCTTCGCGGCCGACCCCGGGTGGGCGGAGCTCTTGCGTCGGCTCGGCGATCGGGGGCTGATGAACGTCACGCCCGATCTCGCGGCCCAGTTGCTGGGGGGCTGAGCCGCAGGAGCGGTTGCTCCACGGGCCGCGAGTTTCCTCGACGTATGCTGGGGAAACGGATGAACGAGCACGGATCCTCCACGCCCGACGAGGCGGGCGAGGCGTCCGGGCGGGCGCGTCAGCGATTGGTCGTCGTGCTGCTGCGCCAGCTGTGGCTCGGGCTCTCGACCTACCGCTTGTATCCCGAGAGTCCACAGCGCCCGGCCTTCGCGGCCGCGGTCGAGCGCGTCGGAAATGCGGCGCGCGACGCCATCGGCGCCGGCCTCGTCGACGTCGAGATCCGCGGCGAGCGGTTCGTGCTCGAGGGTGAGGCGCTCCCGGCCGACGACGCGGTGGATCGCCTGGCCCTCGTGTGCTTCGAGCGCCGCGTGGAGCGCCTGACGGTGATCCGGGTCCCCGATGCCTCGGACCTCGAACGCCTGTACCACACGCTCTCGCGTCCTGCCGCGGAGCTCGAGGCCGCGGGTGGGGCCGAGGCGGTGCTGGTCGACGGCGGCGTGACCTCGGTGTCGTTGTCCCCGATCGGACCGGGAACCGTCGACGAGGCGGACCACGTGCCGGAGGGCCTCGAGTCCGCGGTCGCCGAGCGGCGCCTGGAAGCGGACCTCCTCGCCTCCGAGCTCATGGTCGAGGACCTCGGCGGCTCCCCGCACGACCAGGCCGAGATGCTGCTCGCGCGCATCCGGCGGGTGCTCGGCGAGGCGCCGTCGGGCGGCTCGCCGTCCATCGAGACGCACTCGGCGTTCCACGACGTCCTGTCGGAGTTGCCGGACGAGGTCCGCCGCTCGCTCGTGCAGATCCTCGTCGATCGGGTCGGACAGGACGAGGTGGCCGACGCCCTGATCGGGACCATGAGCAACGCGGGGCTGACCCGCGCGCTGGTCGACGCCGGGCAGGGCGGCGAGGGTGACCCGGTGGCGCTCGCGCAGCGACTGGCGACGGCGGGCGTGCGCCACCTCGACATCGTCGACCTGACGAAGGCCCTCGAGGCCGGGCAGGAGGACGCCGGGACGATCATCGCCGGCCTCGAGCAGCTCGGCCTGGACCTCGGCGAGGGCGGCGAGGCGCCGTCGGGCGGCTCGGTGCTCGACATCCTGTCCGAGTACCTGACCGCCACGGCCGGGGACGATGTGCGTTCGATCCAGTCGTCGATCGCGCCGGTCGGCGAGGAGGGGCACGACGTCCAGGCCCTGGCCGTGGCCGACTACCTGACGCTCGAGACCGACCCCGAGCGCGCGGGCGAGGCGCTCGGCATCTGGTCGGACGAGCTTCAGAAGGCGCTCCGCGATCGCGACGAGCACTCGGTGGCCGCTCTTCTCCAGCCCATCCGGACCGCCCTGCTCGCCGCGGGGGAGGAGCGACCGGCGCTCTTCGACGCCTATGTTCGCAGGGCCCTCGATCCCGAGGTCGTGCTCGACGCCGTCATCGCCGATGCGGCCGACGACCGTCCGCACGCCGCCGCGCTGTTCGCGCCGTTCGGGGACCGGGGCGTCGAGGTGCTGTTCGGCCTCCTCGCGGAGGAGCAGGATCGCGACCGGCGAGCGTTGCTCTACGGCGCCCTGCGGCGGACGGTGCCGAGCCATCCGCGGCCACTCCTCAACCGGCTCACCGACGCGCGGTGGTACGTCGTGCGCAACGCGGTCACGCTCCTCGGCGCCACCGGCAGCCAGCAGGCGCTGCCGAGGCTGGTGGAGGTCGCGCGCCATCCGGCGGAGCAGGTGCGTCGCGAGGTACCCGACGCGCTCGCGGCGGCCGGCGGGCCGGCGGCCGTCCCGTACCTCGTGCGGCTCGCGCTCGAGGGTGGGCCCGACGTCCAGCCGCTGTCCGTGAGCTCCCTCGGGACGCTCAACGGGGAGGAGGCGGGCGCCGGCCTGGTCGAGGTCGTCCGGGCCACGCCGGATCGCGGGATGCGACTCCAGGCCGTGGATCTGCTCGCCGCGCGCCCCGAGGGCCACGCGCTGCTCGCCGAGCTGGTCACCGGTGACGGGCCCCGCCTGCCGTGGCGCGTCCGCCGCCACGTGCGGCGCCTCCTTTCGGCCACCCGGAAGGGGCGCCGGTGAACGGGACGCGAGCGTCCGACCGCGAGATCACGCTGGTTCGCGAGCTGCTTCGATCGATGTCCTCGGGACGCCAGGTGTACGCGCTGTACCCGGGAGGGCATCCGAAGCGACTCCAGATCGCCGGGGAGCTCCGCGATCTCGTCCTCGAGCTGCGAGAACAGCGCGCCGCGGCCCCCGTGCTGTTCGCGACCGACGGCAACTTCTACCTGGGACCGACGCTGCTGGCCTGGGAGTCCCTCACGCTGTACCGGCTCGGGCAGTCGTTCGCGGAGGCGGGCGTGCAGTCGCTCGAGTTCCTCTCGGGCACGACCGAAGGTGAGATGGACGCGCTCCTACGCCTGTTGTCCGGTGAGCCGGACGCGCGGCGAGAGCTCTCGAGCGTCGGCGTGAACCGCGCCGGCCCGGGCACGTCGCCCGAGGCCGCGGAGGCGACCCTCAGCGAGCTCCTCCAGAGCTACGCGGCGGGGCTCGACCTGCTGCGGCAGACGGCGGCCAGGCTCCTCGCCGGCCGTCCCGCGGACATGGACGCGACCGTGCGCCTCACCGAGCACCTCACTACCATCATCGCTTCGGACCCCGCGCAGGCCCTCCTGCTCACGACGGTGAAGTCGTACGACGAGTACACGTACCACCACATGGTGAACGTCTGCTGCCTCTCACTCGCGCTCGCACGCGCGCTCGGGCTGTCGACGGACCAGGCGGTGTCGCTCGGCATCGGCGCGCTGCTGCACGACGTGGGCAAGGTGAAGGTGCCCGCCGAGATCCTCCAACACGACGGCGCGCTCGATGAGGAGCAGTGGCGCTTGGTGCAGCGACACCCGGTCGATGGCGCCGGGCTCGTGCTGATCGCGAGCCGCAACGCGTACCACCCCGCGGTCGCGACGGTGCTCGAGCACCACGCCGCCTTCGACGGCTCGGGCTACCCGTCCCTGTCCGGTCACCGCTCGCCCTCGCTGGCGGCGCGCATCGTCGCGGTCGCCGACTGCTTCGACGCCGTCACCAGCAAGCGGTCGTACCGAAAGCCTGAGGAGCGGCGGCAGGCGCTCAGCCTCCTCCAGGCCGGTGCCGGCCGCGCGTTCGACCCCCGAGTCGTGCGCACGTTCGTGCGGATGGTCGGCATCTTCCCCATCGGATCCCTGGTGCAGCTCGCCACCGGGGAGGTCGGCGTGGTCGTCCGCAACCACGATCAGATGCTCGCCCGCCCGACCGTTCGCCTGGTGCTCGACGCGCACGCGAACGCGACCGACCCGGAGGAGGTCGATCTCGCCGCGGTCGATTCGGGCGGGGAGTACCGGCACGCCGTGGTCCGAAGCGTCGACCCGAACGAGATCGGCATCGACATGCTCTCCCTGCTGGCGTCGGGTCGGTTCGACGTCCCGCCGCCCTCCGATACCGGCCCGGGGCTCGTCCACGAGCCGTCGCCGGGAGAGCGGCTGCCGGAAGGGTACGTGGAGGCGCACGACGACCCGGGGGCGCTGGACCTGCCGCTCGCGCCGGATGCCGACGTCCCGCCGTACGACTGAGCGCCGCGGCTAGACTGCGCGCCATGCCGGTCGAGATCGACATCGAGCACGTCGCGAGGCTCGCGCGCCTGGATCTCACGGAGGAGGAGAAGGAGCGCCTTCGGACGCAGCTCGCCGCGATCCTCGAGCACGCGGCGAAGGTCGGCGAGGTCGCGACCGCGGACGTGGCGCCGACGGCGTACGCGATCCCGCGCGCCAACGTGTTCCGCTCCGACGATCGCACGCCGTCGCTGCCGGTCGAGGACGTGCTCGCGAACGCACCCGAGCGCGAGGACGACCGGTTCAGGGTGCCGCGGATCGTGGAGGTCGAGTGAGCCCGTGACCGACCCCTGCGATCTCACGGCCTCCGAGCTCGGCGCCAGGCTCGGCGCGGGCGAGATCTCGAGCGCCGAGATCACGGCCTCGTGTCTGGCGCGGGCCGACGCGGTGGACGATCGCGTGAGGGCGTTCCTCACGCGGACCGACGACCTCGCCCGCGAGCAGGCGACCGCGACGGACGCGCGGCGTTCGGGCGGCGCGGCGGCGCCCGTCGCCGGCATCCCGCTCGCGCTGAAGGACGTGCTCTCGACGCGTGGGGTGCGAACGACGTGCGGCTCGAAGATCCTCGAGACCTACGTCCCGCCCTTCGACTGCACGCCGTGGGAGCGGCTCGAGGCCGACGGCGCCGTCCTGCTCGGCAAGACCAATTGCGACGAGTTCGCGATGGGGTCCTCGAACGAGAACTCGGCGTTCGGCCCGGTGCACAACCCATGGAACCTCGCGATGGTGCCCGGGGGCTCCAGCGGCGGAAGCGCGGCGGCGGTGGCGGCCGGTGAGGCGGTGTGGGCGCTCGGAACGGACACCGGCGGATCGGTTCGACAGCCCGCGTCGCTCTGCGGCGTCGTCGGGCTGAAGCCGACCTACGGGCTCATCAGCCGGTACGGGCTCATCGCGTTCGCGTCCTCGCTCGACACGATCGGCACGTTCACGCGAAGCGTTCGCGACGCCGCGCTGCTGCTCTCGTGCATCGCCGGGAAGGACCCGATGGACGCGACGAGCCTCGACACCGCGCCGCGCGACTACACCGAGGGGATCGGGGACGGGATCTCCGGCCTGCGCTTCGGCGTCGTGCGCGAGGCCTTCGGCGAGGGCGTCGAGCCCGGCGTCCGGGCAAGCGTCGAGGCGGCGGTCGACCGGCTCGAGGGTCTGGGCGCGAGCGCCGGCGAGGTCTCGCTGCCGCACGCCGACTACGCGCTCTCCGCCTACTACCTGATCGCGCCCTCGGAGGCGTCGTCGAACCTCGCCCGCTACGACGGCGTGCGGTACGGCCTGCGCGTGCAGGGATCGGACTCCGTCGAGATGATGACCAGGACGCGGGGGGCGGGGTTCGGCGCCGAGGTCAAGCGCCGGGTCATGCTCGGGACGTACGCGCTCTCGGCCGGCTACTACGAGGCCTACTACGGCCAGGCGCAGAAGGTCCGGACGCTCATCATCCGCGACTACGACGCCGCCTTCGCCGACTTCGACGTGCTCGTCTCGCCGACCTCTCCGACGACGGCGTTCCCGATCGGAGCCAAGGTCGACGACCCGCTCGCGATGTACCTGAACGACGTGTTCACGATCCCGGCCAACCTGTCGGGCATGCCGGCCATCTCGATCCCGAGCGGCCTCGACGGTGACGGTCTTCCCGTCGGGCTCCAGCTCACGACGCCGGTGCTCCAGGAGGACCGGCTGCTCCGCGCAGCGCTCGCCCTGGAGCAGGCGATCGGGTTCGACGCCCGCCCGCCGTTGGTGGCCGACGCCGCTTAGGCAACCGCTTCCTCGGGGGCGGGCTCGATCGGGATTGGCTCCTCCCGTCGTTTCGCGCCGCCCGTCGAGATGATGATCGCGACCGCGATGAGGACGATCGCGCCGGCGGCGAGCGTTCGGATCGTGATGGTCTCGTCCAGGATCAGCCAACCGAGGAAGACGGCGACGACCGGGTTCACGTAGGCGTAGGTGGACACGAGCGATGTCCTGGCGTTGCGGAGGAGCCACACGTACGAGGTGTAGCCGACCCACGAACCGATCGTGATCAGGTACGCGAGCGCGAAGAGCGATCGCGCGGAGAAGTCGCCGAACTGGACGAGCGTCAGCTCCCCGCGCAGAGCTCCGGCGAGGACGAGCGCGGCGCCGCCGATCATCATCTCCATCCCCGCTCCCACGAGCGGCCGCCCGGGCAGGGGCGCGGTGCGCGAGTACAACGATGCGCTCGTCCACGAGAGCGACGCAACGACCCCGACCAGCATCCCGGTGAGCGGCGCCGTGCTGTCGGAGGCGGTGCCGCCGATCAAGAGCGCGGCGCCGGCGAACCCGAGTACCAGCCCGAAGGTGGTGAGGCCCCCGATTCGATGACGCAGGATCACCCGGTCCGCGAGCGCCATCCAGAGCGGAACGAGCGCGATGATCAGCGAGATCAGCCCGGAGGGAACCGTTCGCTCGGCGAGGACGACGAGGCCGTTGCCGCCGGCGACGAGCCCGAGCCCGACGATCGCCGCCGCCCTCCACTGTGCGGTACGCGGCCGATCGCCCGCGACGTCGCCTCGCCGCACCGTGACCGCGTAGAGGACCAAGCCGGCGATGAGGAACCGCACGCCCGCCGCGATCAACGGGGGAAGGGTCTCGTTCGAAACGCGGATCGCGAGGTAGGTGGTGCCCCAGATCACGTAGACGGCGGAGAGTGCGGTCCAGATCAGTGCGGGGGAGGCCCGGCCATCGGTCCCCTGGCCGGTCCCCGTCATGACGATCACCTTAGGACGCCCCCGACGCACCGTCACTCCCTTTCGGGCCTTTGCCGGTTACCAATTGGTCTGTCGCTCGTTCCCGTTGTCGAATGAACGTCGGGCAAGCCGCCCGCGTGAGGCGCACGAGCGCGGTCGGCCGCGTTCGGTACGCTTCGCGCGTCATGGCCGAGTACGAGTCCGTGATCGGTCTGGAGTGCCACGTCGAGCTCTCGACCGACACGAAGATGTTCTGCGGGTGCACGAACGCGTTCGGCGCGCCGCCGAACTCCAACGTCTGCCCGGTCTGCCTCGGCCTGCCGGGCTCGCTCCCGGTGCCGAACGAGAAGGCGATCGAGTCCATCGTCCGGATCGGCCTGGCGCTGAGCTGCGAGATCGCGCCGGACTCGCTGTTCCACCGGAAGAACTACTTCTACCCGGACATGCCGAAGGACTACCAGATCAGCCAGTACGACCTGCCCATCTGCGTCGGGGGACGGCTCGAGATCGACGTCGACGGCGACCGGCGACGGATCGGCATCACGCGCGTCCACATGGAGGAGGACACCGGCAAGACGACGCACGTCGGCCAAACCGGCCGCATCGGCCAGGCCGAGTACGCGCTCGTCGACTACAACCGCGCGGGCGTCCCGCTCGTCGAGGTCGTCTCCGAGCCCGACCTGCGCTCGGCCGAGGAGGCACGCGCCTACCTCACCGAGCTCCGCGCGACCCTCGAGACGCTGGGCGTCTCGGACGTCCGGATGGAGGAGGGCTCGCTGCGTTGCGACGCGAACATCTCGACCCGCCCCGCGGGCTCGGAGACGCTCGGCACGAAGGTCGAGGTCAAGAACCTGAACTCGATCCGCTCGCTCGAGCGCGCGCTGCGGTTCGAGGAGGAGCGACAGCGGGCGGCGCTCGAGGCCGGCGAGGCGCTGCGGCAGGAGACGCGGCACTTCGACGAGGAGCAGGGCTCCACCCACACGCTCCGCTCGAAGGAGGAGGCGTTCGACTACCGCTACTTCCCCGAGCCCGACCTGCCGCCGCTCGAGTCCGCGTCCGCTTGGGTCGAGGGGATCCGGGCCTCGCTTCCCGAGCTCCCCGCCGCCCGTCGCGAGCGCTACGTCTCGGCGCTCGGCCTGAAGCCCGAGCAGGCGCGACTGCTCGCGTCCTCGGCCCCGACCGCCCGGTTCTTCGAGGAGACGGTGGCCCTCGGCGCCGATCCGAAGGCCGCGGCGAACTGGGTCACGCAGGACCTGGCCGGGCTGCTCAACAAGGCCAAGGTCGAGATCGGCGACGCGAACGTGACCCCCCGGCACGTCGTGGACCTCGTCCGGCTCGTCGGGGACGGCACGGTCAGCGCGACGGGCGCCAAGCAGGCGCTCGAGGAGGCGTTCGAGACGGGCGACGCGGTCGACGCGATCGTCGATCGGCGAGGGCTGCGGCAGGTGACGGATGCCTCGGCGCTCGAGGCGTGGGTCGACGAGGCGATCGCCGAGAATCCCGGGCCGGTCGAGCAGTATCGCGGCGGCAAGGAGGGCGCGCTGAACGCCGTTCTCGGCCAGGTGATGAAGAAGTCCGGCGGCTCGGCGAACCCCAAGGTCGTTCGCGAGCTGCTGCTCCGGCGTCTGTCGGGAAGCTGAGCCGGGCGGGCCGGTGAGGGTCGACCCCACCCGGCCCAAGCGCTACCCCTGGTGGCAGCTGATCCTGCTCGGGATCGTCGGGCTCGTCGAGGCGATCCTGCGGCCGATCGGGCGGATGTGGCGCTCGGACCAGCCGCTCGAGCGCTACGGGCTCGCGCACTTCGCGAGCGTCGCGGGGGACACGTTCGTCGCGTTCGCCCTCGCGCACTCGATCTTCTTCGACGTCCCCGTCGGCGAGGCCAAGGGCAAGGTCGCCCTGTATCTCCTCCTCACGATGTTACCGCTCGCGGTGGCCGCGCCGATCCTCGTGCCGATGCTCGACCACGCCGGGCCACGGCGGGCGATCTCCTTCGCGGCCGCGCTCGGCCGAGCGGTCGTCGCCGGGTACGCGGCGTCGCGGTTCGACTCGCTGCTCCTGTACCCGTCGGCGCTTCTGCTGCTGGTGTTCTCCAAGGTGCACGCGATCACGAAGAACGGCCTCGCGCTGGCCTACGCCGGGCCGAACGAGGGCCTGGTCCGCGCGAACGCCCGGCTCGGTCGCATCGGCGTCGGCGGCGCGCTGCTCGCGGCCGGGCCGGCGATCGCGTTGCTCCAGCTCGGCGACGCGGAGGCGACGCTGTACGGGGCGGCGGTCGTCTACGCGATCGCCGCCGCGCTCAACCTCCGGCTGCCGCATCCGCGGGTGTCCGGCGGAGAGGCGCGGGCGACGCGGACGGGCTCGATCCCCGCGCTCACGGCGCCGGCGATCGGCGCCGCGGGACTTCGAGCGGCGAGCGGGTTCCTGCTGTTCGCGCTCGCCTTCGCCCTGCGGCGCAGCGGCGAGCCGACGTGGTGGTTCGGCGTGCTGGCGGCGGCCGCGACGGCCGGCGGGTTCGTCGGCGACCTCGTGGCCCCGCGGCTGCCCTCCACGCTCCGGGAGGAGGCGGTCGTCGTCGGGTGCGTGATCGGCGCCGGCGTCGGGGCGATCCTCGCCTTCGTCGCGTTCTCGCTGCCCGTGCTCCTCGTGTTCGCGGTCGTCGTCGGCGCCTCGGCCGAGCTCGGGCGGCTCGCGTTCCAGAGCCTGATGCAACGGCTCGCGCCCGGCGGGGCTCTACGGCAGGGTCTTCGTGCGGTACGAGGTGATCTTCCAGCTCGCGTGGGTCGCCGGCGCGTTGATCCCCGCGATGCTGCCGATCGACTTCCGGAGTGGCTTCCTGATCCTGGCGGGCCTGTATCTCGTCGCCGGGATCGGCTACCTGACGCCGGACATCATGGCGCGCAGACGCGGGGCGGGCTAGGGGGCCTTCGCCGTACGTCGCGAGCGGTCGTGCGTCCACGCCCGGGGTTGACGGGTGGTGCGATAGTCTGCGGCCGACCCAGCCACAGGAGGATCCGGGGATGGCGGAGTGGATCAGCGTCGGCACGGCCGGCGAGATCGGCAACGGGGAGATCAACTCCTACACGGCGGCCGAGCGCCAGGTGGCGATCGCCAACGTCGACGGGGATCTCCATGCGTTCGACGATGTCTGCACGCACCAGCAGTGCTCCCTCGCGGAGGGCGATCTCGAGGGCACGACCGTCGAGTGTCCGTGTCACGGCAGCCAGTTCGACGTCACGACGGGCGAGGCGGTCAACGGCCCGGCGACGGACCCGGTCGACGTCTTCGAGGTTCGGGAGGAGGGCGGGGCGCTCCAGGTCCTGATGGACGAGTAGTGGCGCCGATCGTCATCGTCGGAGCCGGCGAGGCCGGGGCGACGGCAGCCGGCGCGCTTCGCGATCAGGGGCACGACGGCGAGATCGTCCTGCTCGGCGCGGAGCCGATGACCCCGTACGAGCGTCCCCCGCTCTCCAAGGAGTACCTGCGGGGCGAGTCCGACCACCACTACGTCCGGCCCGAGGAGTGGTACGCGGACAACGCCGTCGACGCCCGGTTCGGCGTCCGCGCCGAGCGCGTGAACGTCGGCGATCGAGCGGTCGAGCTGGCGGACGGCGGTCGGGTCGCGTTCGACCAGGCGGTGATCGCGACCGGCTCGCGGAACCGGCGGTTCGACTGGCCGGGACTCGACCTGCCCGGGGTTTTCGACCTTCGTTTCGCACCGGACGCCGACGCGATCAGGGCCGCCGCGAAGGACGGGGCGAAGGCGGTCCTGGTGGGGATGGGCTTCATCGGCGCCGAGGTCGCCGCCTCATTGCGACAGCTCGGGTTGGACGTCACGGTCGTCGAGTTCGCCACGACGCCGCTCGAGCGCGTGCTCGGCCCCGAGCTCGGCGGGGCGATCGAGGCGTTGCATCGGGATCACGGGGTCGAGATGCACTTCCACGAGGCGGCGGAGCGGTTCGAGGGCGACGGTCGGTTCGAGGCCCTCGTGACGAACGAGGGCCGCAGGATCGAGGGCGACTTCGCGGTGGTCGGCGTGGGCGTCGAGCCGGTGACCGAGGTCGCGTCCGCGGGCGACGTGCCGGTCGACAACGGGATCCCCGTCGACGCGACGCTCCGCACCGCGGTCGAGGGGGTCTGGGCCATCGGCGACGTCGCGCGGCACGACCACCCGGTCTTCGGCCCGGTCCGCGTCGAGCACTTCGACAACGCGGTGAAGATGGGGGAGCACGTCGCGAGGAACCTGCTCGGCGGCGGACGAGGTCTTCGACGACGCCCACTGGTTCTGGTCCGACCAGTACGACGCGCAGATCCAGATGTCGGGCTTTGCTCTGCAGTGGGACCAGACGGTGATCCGCGGCAGCGTCGAGGATCGGTCGTTCGCCGCGTTCCTGTTGCACGAGGGGCGGCTGCTCTCGACGTTCAGCATGAACTGGAAGTTCGACGTACGCCGCTCGATGCCCCTGATCCTTTCGAAGGCGCATCCCGACTCCGCGCAACCTCGCCGACCCCGAGTTCGACCTGCGCCAGCTCCATCCTCCGAAGGACTGACGAGTCGATCGTGAGCTCGGCTCTGCGCCGGTGATACCCTCACCATTCCGGTCGAAGACGGCCGAAAACCCACGTTGAGGAGCGGAAACGCGATGAACCGACCCGAGATCATCCTCGCACCCGGACCCACCCCGATCCCGCCCGAGGTGCTGCTCGCGCAGGGCAGCCCGCTCGTCTACCACCGCGGGCCGGGCTTCGGCCGGCTCATGCGCGACGTCACCGCACGGCTGAAGGAGCTCTACCGCACGGACCGCGCCGACGTGCTGCTCATGACCTCGTCGGGAACCGGCGGGCTCGAGTCGGCGGTCCAGAACGTGCTCTCGCCCGGCGACGAGGTCTTCGTCCCGCTCGCGGGCTACTTCGCCGAGCGGTGGAAGAAGCTCGCCGAGTCCCACGGGCTCGTCGTCCGTACGATCGAGTACGAGTGGGGGCGCAGGGTCGACCCGGCCGAGGTGGCGGCGTCCCTCGCCGAGCACCCCGTGAAGGCCGTGCTCCTCACGCAGTCCGAGACCTCGACCGGCGTGATCCAGCCGATTGAGGAGCTCGCCCGGGTCGCGAACGAGGCGGGCGCGCTCGTCGTCGCCGACGTCGTGTCGAGCCTCGGCGCGGTGCCGTTCGCGTTCGACGACTGGGGGATCGACGTCGCGGTCGGCGGCTCGCAGAAGGCGCTCAGCGCCTCGCCCGGGATCGCGTTCGTCGCGATCTCCGAGCGCGCGTGGGCGTCGCACGAGATCGCGACGATGCCGAGGTTCTACTTCGATTGGAGCATCTACAAGACGTACGCGGCGCTGAAGGAGCCCGAGAACCCGTGGACCCCCGCGATCAGCGTGATGCAGGGCCTGCACGCAGCGCTCGAGCTGTACTTCCAGGACGGGGTTGACGCGGCGCTGAAGCGGCACCGGATGCTGTCGCGGGCCGTGAAGGAGGGCGTGCAGGCGCTCGGGCTCGACCTGTTCGGCGAGGGACTCGAGAACAACTCGACCGTCACCGCGATCCGCGCCCCCGAGGGCATCGACGCCGACACCATCACCGATCGGATCCGGGCCGACTTCGGGTGCGTGCTCGCGCCCGGACAGGGGCCGCTGAAGGGCAAGGTGTTCCGGATCGGGCATTTCGGATACGTCAGCGAGCTCGACATCGTTCGCGGGCTCGCGGCGCTCGAGATGACGCTCGAGCGGCTCGGCTACCCGGTGAAGCGCGGGTCCGCGGTCGGCGCCGCGGAGGGCGTGTTCCAGGAGTCCGCGTGAGGGTCCTGGTCACCGAGCAGCTCTCGGACGCCGGCCTGGAGCTGCTGCGTCGGGACTTCCGGGTCGACGTCCGTCCCGAGCTCGCGAGCGAGGGCCTCGCCGAGGCGATCGGCCCGTACGACGCGCTCGTGGTGCGGTCCCAGACGCAGGTCGACTCCGGGGTGATCGCCGCGGGCGACAACCTGAAGGTGATCGCCCGGGCGGGGATCGGGCTCGACAACGTCGACGTCGAGGCGGCGACCCGCCGCGGAGTGATGGTCGTGAACGCGCCGCAGTCGAACATCGTCTCGGCGGCCGAGCACACCCTGGGGCTGCTCCTGTCGCAGGCGCGGAACATCCCGCAGGCCAACCGCGAGCTGAAGGCCGGCCGGTGGGAGCGCTCCGAGTACCGGGGCGTCGAGCTCCAGGGCAAGACCCTCGGCGTCGTCGGTCTCGGGCGGGTGGGCGCGCTGGTCGCCCAGCGGTGCGCCGCGTTCGGGATGCGGATCATCGCCTTCGACCCCTACGTCCCGAAGGAGCGCGCCAAGGAGATGGGCATCGAGCTGATGCCGACCCTGGAGGCGCTCCTGGTCCAGGCCGACTTCATCACGATCCACCTGCCCCGGACCGCCGACACCGAGGGGTTGATCGGCGAGCGCGAGCTCGCGCTCGTGAAGGAGGGCGCCCGCCTGGTGAACACCGCGCGCGGCGGCATCGTCGACGAGGAGGCGCTGGCGAAGGCGATCGAGGACGGGAGGCTCGCCGGCGCGGCGCTCGACGTCTTCGCCACCGAGCCCACCACCTCCTCCCCGCTGTTCGGGTTCGAGCAGGTGGTGGTGACCCCGCACCTCGGAGCGTCGACGACCGAGGCGCAGGACAAGGCGGGGACCTCGGTGGCCGAGATGGTCCGCCTGGCGCTCTCGGGCGAGTTCGTGCCCTACGCGGTGAACGTGTCGGCGGGGGCCGAGGTGAGCGAGGCGATCAAGCCCTTCCTGCCGCTCGCGCACAAGCTCGGCGCGCTGCTGACGGGGCTCGCGCAGGGCGCCGTCCGCGGCGTCGAGGCTCAGTACCTGGGCCGCATCGCCGAGTCGGACACGCGCGTGCTCACGCTGGCGGTCGTCAAGGGCGTGCTCTCGGGCGTCGTCCACGAGCCCGTGTCGTTCGTGAACGCGCCGATCATCGCGACCGAGCGAGGGATCGCGATCAGCGAGATGCGCTCGACGGTCTCGAGCGACTACGTGAACCTGATCCACGTGCGCGCGGACACGGACGGGGGCGCGGTGAGCGTCGCCGGCACGCTGGTCGGCAAGCGGAACTCCGAGCGCGTGATGCAGGTGAACGACTACGACATCGAGACGGCTCCGTCGCGATACATGCTGTTCTTCACGTACGAGGACCGGCCGGGCATCATCGGCAAGGTCGGCACGATCCTGGGCGAGGCCGACATCAACATCGCCACGATGGACGTGGGTCGCCCGACGCGCGGGGGAACGGCGCTCATGGGCCTCACGCTCGACAGCCCGGTGCCCGCCGACGTGATCGAGCGCATTCGCACGGAGATCGGCGCCGGACCGGCCCGATTCATCGTCCTGCCGGAGTGACGTTTCCTCGAACGTGACGTTCGTCACAAAATGGTTCCCTCGTCCCGTCGTCGCTGCTACAATCGCTCGGTTATGAATCGACTCCTGGTGATCATCGGGGCCCGGAAGGGCGATCCGTCCTTCCCCTTCACGGCCTGACGGCCGCGCCCGCCGCCCGGCGGGTGACCCTGATCACCGAAACCTCGTTCCCTCAAGCGGTAGGAGTCGTCCCATGCGTCCCACCATCACCACATCACCCAGGAGCGCCGTCCGCAGGCTCGCGCTCGCGCGCCTGATCTCGGTCACCGGAGGGGCGGCCGCGTTCGCGGCGCTGAACTTCACGATCTACGAGCGCACCCACTCGGCGGCGTGGCTGTCCGCCTCGTTGCTGCTCACGTTCGGTGCCGGCGGGCTGTTCGCCCCGCTCGGCGGCGCGCTGGGCGACCGGTTCGACCGGCGGCGCGTGATGATCGCGTCCGACCTCGCCGGTGCGGTGTGCTTCGCGGCGATGGCCCTGGTCGAGGCGCCCGCGGCGCTGCTCGCGGTCGGGTTCGCGACCGCGATCGTCGAGTCCCCCTTCTGGTCGGCCTCGGCCGCGGCCGTTCCCAACCTCGTGGGCGAGGAGGACCTGGCGTGGGCGAACGGGCTCATCCAGATGGGCGGCAACGCCGGGATCATGGTCGGCCCGGCGATCGGGGGCGTGCTGCTCGCCGCCGCCGGCCCGAGCCCGGTGTTCGCGGCCAACGCGCTGTCCTTCGTGATCTCCGCCGCGCTCGTTGCGACCGTGCACGGGCGCTTCTCGGAGGAGCGAGGCCATGAGGACGACGAGCATCGCGGCCTGCGGGCCGGGTTCGTGTTCATCGCGGGGGACCGCGTGCTGCGCACGATCGTGCTCGCCTGGGTCGTGTTCGTCGTCGGCCTCGGCATGGTCATGGTCGCCGACGTGCCGCTCGCCGAGCTGTTCGGTGCGGGCGCGACCGGCTACGGCCTGATGATCGGGGCGTGGGGAGCGGGCTCGGTCCTGGGCTCGCTCTCGGGCCGGTGGCTGAACGAGCGCACCGAGCTGCCGGCGCTCGTCTTCGGCACGGCCGCGATCGCGATCACCACCGCGGGCATCGCGATCTCGACGTGGTTCGCCCCGGTGCTCGTGCTGATCATGCTGGCGGGGATCGCGGACGCCGTGACGATGGTCGCCGAGACCGGCATCCAGCAACGGCGCACGCCCGACGCGGTCCGCAGCCGCGTCTCGGCGGCGTCGGAGGCCGTGATCCACGTCGCGCTCGCGGCGGGGTTCGCCCTCGGCGGGCCCGCGCTCCGAGGTGCTCGGGCCGCGCGGCGTGTACGCGGTGGGCGGGGGGCTCGGGTTGGTCGGTGCGGCCGTCCTGCTGCCGATCGTGCGCGGCGCTCGCGTGCGCGAGCCGGCCCGCGTGTCGGGCGTACGCGACACGGCTGAGGTGGTCGAGCCCGTCCTGGAGCGGGTGTCGTGAGCATGCGTCCGCGAACCGCCGTCCGCCGTCTCGCCGCCGGTCGCCTCATCTCGGTGACCGGCGGCGCGGCGGCCTACACGGCGCTGAACTTCACGGTGTGGGATCGCACGCATTCGCCGGGGATGCAGGCGCTGTCGCTGTTGCTCACCTTCGGGGTCGCGGGGATCCTCGGGCCGTTCGCGGGCGCGCTCGGCGACCGGTTCGACCGGCGTCGGGTGATGATCATCTCCGAGGCGGTTGCCGCGAGCTTCTTCGCCTGCATGACGTTCGTCGACACCCCGTTCCTGCTGATCGGTCTCGCCTTCGGCTCGGCGGTCGCCGAGCTCCCGTTCTTCTCCGCGTCCCGCGCGGCGATCCCCAACCTCGTCGAGGGCGACGACGACATCGCCTGGGCGAACAGCCTCGTCACGGTCGGAGTACACGCCGGTATCGCGCTCGGCCCCCTGCTCGGGGGCGTCCTCGTGGCCTCCGTCGGCGCGTCGTGGGTGTTCGCGGCGAACGCGGTGTCCTTCGTGGTGTCGCTCCTGCTCACGGTCTCGGTCCACGGGAGCTTCTCGGACCGAGCCCGTGCCGACGAGGAGGGCGAGCACGCCGGACTGACCGCGGGGCTCCGGTTCCTGTTGCGTGAGCCGGTGCTCCGCCGGATGTCCGTCGCGTGGCTGGTCTTCGTCCTCGGGATGGGCATGGGGATGGTCGCGGACGCGCCGCTCGCCGAGTCCTTCGGCACCGGCGCGACCGGCTTCGGGTTCCTGATCGCGGCCTGGGGGAGCGGTTCGGTGCTCGGCTCGGCCGCCGGGCGCTGGATGAGCGCGAGGACCGAGCCGAAGTGGATGGTCGTCGGCGCGGCGTTCATCACCGTGACGGCGATCGCGGTCGGTCTCGCGCCGGCGTTCTGGCTGGTCCTGGTCTCGCTGTTCGTGATGGGGACCTCGGACGGTCTCACGATCGTCGCCGAGAACGGCGTCATGCAGCGCCGGACGCCCGACGCGGTCCGGAGCCGCACGATGGCGGCGTTCGAGGCGCTGCTATCCCTCGGCCTGTTCGTCGCCTACCTGCTCGCGATCCCGCGCTCCGACGCGCTCACACCCGCAGCACGTGTACCTGCTCGGCGGCATCGGCGCGGCGCTCGCGACGCTCGTGCTCCTGCCGCTCCTTCGGCTCCGCCCGACGAGGGTGCCGAACCATCGACCTCGGAACCCGCGGCCGACGAGCTTCCCGTCGGACGAGGGTTGTGACCGCGGGCGCGCTGATCCAAGGACACCCCCTGCTTGAACCATGGTTCAGGCCTGTGGTTCGATAGCTGAACCAACGTTCAAGGGCGAGCGAGTCTCGATGGCCTCGAACACCTACAACGCGATCGTGATCGGCGGCGGGCACAACGGGCTCGTCGCGGCCGCCTACCTCGCGAGGGCCGGCGCCCGGGTGGTCGTCTGCGAGGCCCGGCACAAGACCGGGGGCGCGGCCGCCACCGACCAGCCATGGCCGGACCATCCCGAGTTCAAGGTCACGACGCTCAGCTACGTGATGAGCCTGATGCCCGACACGATCCTTCGCGACCTCCGCCTGGACGAGCACGGGTATCGCGTCCACCCGGTGGGGCCCTACGTCGTCCCGTTCGCCGACGGGCGCGTGATGATCGAGTACGACGACCCCCGCAAGAACCACGACGAGTTCGCCAAGTTCTCCAAGCGCGACGCCGACGCCCTCGAGCGGTGGGAGGCGTGGATCGGGGGGCTCGCGGCCGTCCTCGGACCCCTGCTCATGGCGACCCCACCGCAGGTCGGCTCGAAGCGGCCGGGCGACCTGCTCGAGCAGCTCCGCCTCGCCTGGAGGTTCCGGGGCCTCGACGTGAAGACCGTCGGCGACGTCACGCGGCTCATGACGATGTCCATCGCCGACCTGCTCGAGCGCTTCTTCGAGACCGAGGAGGTGCGCGCCGCGATGTCGATCAACGGGCTGATCGGCACGTGGGCGGGTCCGTACGAGCCCGGCACCGGCTACGTGATGGCGCACCACTCGATCGGCGACGTGGGCGACGGAACCCTCGGCTCCTGGGGTGTGCCAGAGGGCGGTATGGGGGCCGTGGCGGCGGCACTCGAGCGGAGCGCGCGGTCGTTCGGCGCCGAGATTCGGACGAATGCGCGCGTCGAGAAGGTCCTGATCCTCGAAGGCCGCGCCACCGGCATCGTGCTCGAGGGCGGCGAGGAGCTGCTCGCGCCGATCGTCGTCACCGCGTGTCATCCGCAGATCACGTTCCTTCGCCAGATCGAGCGGGCCGAGCTGCCCGAGGACTTCGTGCGCGACATCGAGCACTGGTCGAGCCGCTCGGGCGTCGTGAAGATCAACCTCGCGTCAGCAAGCTCCCGGTGCTCGCGGCCGACCCGGACTGGAAGGACTACAGCGGCGGCTTCGAGATCGCGCCCTCGATGGATCAGCTCGAGCGCTCGTTCGAGGAGGCGCGGGCCGGGAAGGCCTCGACGTTCCCGTTCAGCGACGGCGTGATCCCGACGGCGCTCGATCCGTCGCTCGCGCCGCCGGGCGCGCACGTCGTGTCGCTGTTCACGCAGTGGGTGCCGCACACCTGGTCGGAGGAGCCGCATCGCGAGGAGCTCGAGGCGTATGCCGACCGCGTCATCCACGCGTACGACGACGTCGCGCCCGGGTTCAAGGAGTCCGTGGTCGCCCGACAGGTCATCGGCCCGTACGACATGGAGACCGAGTGGGGGCTGATCGGCGGCAACATCTTCCACGGCGAGCTCTCGGCCGATCAGCTGTTCCACATGCGGCCCGCTCCCGGCTACGCGGACTACCGAACCCCGATCGCCGGCCTGTATCAGTGCTCGAGCGCCACGCACGCGGGCGGGGGCGTGTGCGGCATCCCCGCGTACAACTGCGTGCGCGAGATCCGCAAGGATCGCAGGCGCCGGAGGCTCCGTCGATGAAGGAGCCGTACTCGTTCACGTTCTACACGGCGACCTGGTACCGGCGGTCGCCGTACTGGCAGCGCACGGTCGAGGCCGGCTGCACGAGCTGGGACCTGTACAACCACATGCTGATCCCGACGCTCTACGACGACGACGAGTCGGAGTACTGGCACCTGCTGAACCACGTGACGATCTGGGACGTCGGCGTCGAGCGCCAGGTCGAGATCACCGGGCCGGACGCGGCGCGCTTCACGCAGCTGCTCACGTGCCGCGACCTGTCGACGTGCGCGGTGATGCAATGCAAGTACGCGCCGATCATCGCGCCCACCGGCGGGATCGTGAACGACCCGATCCTGCTCCGGCTCGCCGAGAACCACTTCTGGCTCTCGCTCGCCGACTCGGACACGCTGCTGTACGCGCTCGGGGTGCAGGCGTTCGCCGGCCTGGACGTCACGCTGCGCGAGCCGGACGTGAGCCCGCTCCAGGTGCAGGGCCCGAGGAGCAAGGACGTGATCCGCGACCTGCTCGGCGACGAGGTCTCGGGGCTCCGCTACTACCGGTGCTGGGAGGGCGACCTCGACGGGATCCCGGTGGTGGTGTCTCGCACCGGGTGGACGGGCGAGATCGGCTACGAGATCTACCTGCGCGACGGCTCGCGCGGATCGGACCTGTGGGACCGGGTGATGGCGGCCGGGATGCCGTACGAGATCCGCCCGATCGCGCCGAGCGACCAGCGGCGCCTGGAGGCCGGGATCTTCAACTACGGCAACGACATGACGATCGAGGACACGCCGTTCCACGTCACCGGGATGGAGCACCTCGTCGAGCTCGACGCGGACTTCATCGGCAAGGAGCAACTCGTCCGGATCGCCGCGGAAGGCGTCGACCGCAAGCTCGTCGGGCGTCGAGTTCGGCGGCGAGCCCTTCCGCATGTGGCTCGACGACTTCTGGCCGGTGCGTCACGACGGCGAGGTCGTCGGGCAGGCTCACGAGCGCGTCGCACTCGTTCCGGCTCGAGAAGAACATCGGGTACGCATGGGTCCCGATCGCCCTCGCCGATCCCGGGAACGAGCTCGAGATCGCCTCGCCCGACGGTCCGCTGCCGGCGGTCACGGCCGCGCTCCCGTTCTGGGACCCGAACAAGGACGTCCCGAAAGGCTGACCCGCACGTGGTCGCTCGATTCGGCGATGATGCACGGGTGGACTCGCTCGGCGGATCGCTGCTCATCGCCGGTCCCGGGTTGTGGGACCCGAACTTCCGGCGCACGGTCGTGCTGATCGGGCACCACGACGAGGAGGGCGCGGTCGGCGTCGTCCTGAACCGCGTCGCCGAGGTCGAGGTGGCCGAGGCGGCGCCCCCGCTCGCCGAGCTCGTCGCGCCGGGCGAGCGCCTGCACCTCGGCGGCCCGGTCCAACCGGAGGCCGCGGTCGTCGTCGCCGACTTCGAGGACCCGGACCGGGCCCAGGTCGTCGCGTTCGGGTCGATCGGGTTCCTGCCCGAGGAGCTCGAGCCCGGGGGTGCCGGCGATCTCCGGCGGGCGCGGGTGTTCGCGGGCTACGCGGGCTGGGGGCCGGGGCAGCTGGAGCGCGAGCTCGTGGAGGGCGCGTGGATCCTGGAGCCTGCCCGGCCCGAGGACGTGTTCACGGATGAGCCCGAGGAGCTGTGGAGCGACGTGGTCCGCCGCAAGGGCCCGAGGTACCGGCTGATGGCCACGATGCCGCTCGACCCCTCGACGAACTAGCAATAGGCTCCGCGCCGACCACCGGACAGGAGAAACCGCGATGGCGTCCGAGACCTTCACGTTCTACGTCCAGCCGTGGTATCGGAAGTCGCCCTACTACGAGTCGACGAAGCGACACGGCTGCAAGAGCTGGGGCCTGTACAACCACATGCTGCTTCCGACCCTCTACGAGGACCCGGTGACGGAGTACCGGGCGCTGCTGAACGACGTCACGCTGTGGGACGTCGCCGTCGAGCGATGCGTCGAGGTCAAAGGCCCGGACGCGTTCGAGCTCGTGAACCTGATCACCTGCCGCGATCTCACGAAGGTCGCCGTGAAGCAGGCCCGGTACGTGCTGATCACGGCGCCGTGGGGCGGCATCGTGAACGACCCCGTGCTCCTCCGCCTGGCCGAGGACCGGTTCTGGCTCGCGCTCGCGGACTCGGATGCGTTGCTGTACGTCGCCGGCGTCGCGGGCGCTCGAGGCATGGACGTGCGGATCTTCGAGGCCGACGTGGCGCCGATGCAGATCCAGGGGCCTCGCTCGAAGGACGTCGTCCGCGATCTGTTCGGTGACGAGGTGACCGACCTGCGGTACTACTACTGCGCCGAGACCGAGGTCGACGGCATCCCGATGGTGATCAGCCGAACGGGGTGGACCGGCGAGGTCGGGTATGAGCTCTACCTGCAAGACACGAGCCGCGGCGACGAGCTGTTCGAGCGCGTGTTCCAGGCGGGCGAGCCCTATGGGATCCGCGTGATCGCGCCGAGCGAGGCCCGCCGCATCGAGGCCGGGATCTTCAACTACGGCTCGGACATCCGCGTCGAGGACACGCCGCTGCACGTGACGGGCCTCGAGAAGTTCGTCGAATGGGAGCAGGAGCAGGACTTCATCGGACGGGGACGCCTCGAGGAGATCCGCGACGGAAACCTGCTCGACCGCAAGCTCGTGGGGATCGAGATCGGCGGGGAGCCGATGACCGAGGAGGGCGCCCTGAACGACCTCTGGACGCTGTTCAAAGGCGACGCCCCGCTCGGGCGCGTGACGGCGGCGGCGTGGTCGCCGCGGCTGGAACGGAACGTCGGCTACGCGTGGGTTCCGATCCGATGGGAGGAACCGGGATCCGAGTTCGAGGCCGAGACGCCGCGCGGCCGGGTCCCGGTCACCGTCGCGCCGCTCCCGTTCGTCGACCCGAACAAGGACCTGCCCAAGTCGTAGGCTCGAAGGCCGTGGGCGAGTCCATCCGATTCGACCGCGCGGCCGAGTCCTACGACCGGAGCCGTTCGATCTCGGAGGAGTCGATGGCGCGCAACGTCGCGCTGGTCTCCGGCGAGCTCGACGGGCGGGGCCGGGTGCTCGAGGTCGGCGTCGGCACCGGCCTCATCGCCCTCCCGCTCCGCGAGGCCGGGCTCGACCTCGTCGGCCTCGACATCTCGCCGCCGATGCTCGGCAAGCTGGTCGAGAAGGCGGGCGGACGGCTGCCGTTTCCGCTCGTGCTGGGCGATGCGACCCGGATGCCTTTCCCCGACGACCGCTTCGGCGCGGCGTACCTCCGGTGGGTCTTGCACCTGGTCCCGAACTGGCGGGACCTGCTCGCCGAGATGGTCCGCGTGGCGCGGCGGGGGTCGGTGCTCCTCGTGAACCTCGGCGCGTACGGCGGCGACCGGGCCGCGATCCAGGAGCGCTTCGGCGAGCTCGCCGGCGTCTCCGTCGAGCCGGTCGGGCTGCGGTGGGGCGACTTCGACGAGCTGGATCGGGCGATGACCGCGCTCGGCACGATGCCTCGCGACCTGCCGGCGCTCGCCGACGCCGACGATGAGCCGCTCTCGGCGTTCCTCGACGGCATCGCGGAAAGCCGCTATTCCTGGACCTGGAAGGTGGATGACACCACCAGGTTTCGCGCACTCGAGGAGCTCCGCGACTGGGCGAAGGATCGCTTCGGTCCGCTCGACGAGCCGCGATCTCGCGAGCACGCCACGCGGTGGCGCGCCTACGACCTGCCCTGACGCCCGACAGGGCCTCCCCACCAGCGGGTATCCTTCGGAAGAACCGCCCGGGCGACCGGGCGGCGCTGCGTCCGGACAGGAGGGCCGATGCCGATCACCGAGGTCGAGAAGATCTGGATGGACGGCGAGCTCGTGGACTGGCGCGACGCCAAGATCCACGTGCTCAGCCACGCGATCCATTACGGCAGCGGGGTCTTCGAAGGGATCCGGGCGTACGAAACGTCGCGCGGGGCGGCGGTGTGGCATCTCGACGAGCACCTGAAGCGCCTGTTCCGCTCGGCCAAGCTCTACCACATGGACATCCCGTTCTCGCGCGAGGCGATCGCCGATGCCACCAAGGACGTCATCCGCGCGAACGGGCTGAACGCCTGCTACATCCGGCCGGTCGCGATGCGTGGATACGGCGAGATGGGCGTGAACCCGCTGAACGCGCCGGTGAACGTGTTCATCGCGGTCTGGCCGTGGGGCGCGTACCTCGGGGAGGAGGCGCTCGAGCAGGGCGTTCGGGTCAAGATCTCGAGCTGGCGCCGCAACTCCCAGAACTCGCTCCCGTCCACCGCCAAGGCGACGGGCCAGTACATCAACGGGGTGCTCGCGAAGGTCGAGAGTCTGAAGGCGGGCTACGACGAGGCGATCATGCTGAACGAGGCCGGGTTCGTTACGGACGGATCGGGCGAGAACGTGTTCATCGTCCGCGACGGCGTGCTGACCACGCCGTCGATCCAGGCCGGGTGCCTGGACGGCATCACCCGACACTGCGTCATCACGATCTCGCGGGATCTCGGCTACGAGGTCCGCGAGGAGAACCTCGTGCGCACCGACCTGTACAACGCGGACGAGGTCTTCTTCTCGGGCACGGCGGCGGAGATCACGCCGATCCGTGAGGTCGACGACCGGGTGGTCGGCGAGGGCCACCGGGGACCGGTCACGAAGGAGCTGCAGGGCGCGTTCTTCTCGGCGACCAAGGGCGAGACCGAGAAGTACGTGAGCTGGCTCACGTACGTGAACGACTGAGCGTGGCCGAGGAAGCGCGTTACCGGCTCCCCCGCGTGGTCGTCCCGCGCCGATACGACCTCACGCTCGAGCCCGACCTGGACGCCGCGACCTTCTCGGGGAGCGAGGACGTCCAGGTCGAGATCCGCGAGCGCCTCGATGAGGTCGTGCTGAACGCCGACGACCTGGTCATCTCCTCCGGGTGGCTCGAGCGCAACGGGTCGCGCCTCGGCGTCGTCGACGTGCGGATCGATGCGGGGACCGAGCGCGCGCACGTGCGCCTGGACGGTGAGGCTGACCCGGGAGAGTGGGTCCTGCACCTGGAGTTCGGTGGGCGACTCTCGGATCGGATGCAGGGCTTCTACCGATCCACCTACGAGGGCGAGGACGGGGGAACGCGGACGGTCGCGACGACCCAGTTCGAGTCCACGGACGCCCGGCGCGCCTTCCCCTGCTGGGACGAACCCGACCTGAAGGCGGTGTTCGGGATGTCCCTCGTCGTCCGCGAGAGCGACCTGGCGATCTCCAACGGCCCGGAGGTCGAGCGCGAGCCGCTCGGCGACGGCCGGGTCCGACTCCGGTTCGCCGACACCATGCCGATGTCGACCTACCTTGCCGCGTTCGTCGTCGGCCCGATGGAGGCGACCGAGCCCGTCGACGTGGACGGCGTGCCGCTCCGCGTCGTCCATCAGCCGGGCAAGGGACACCTCACCGCATACGGGCTCGAGGTGGGCGCGTTCTGCCTCCGGTTCTTCGCCGAGTACTACGGCATCCCCTACCCCGACGCAAAGGTCGACCTCGTCGCGCTCCCGGACTTCGCCCAGGGCGCGATGGAGAACCTCGGCTGTATCACGTTCCGCGAGAACCTGCTGCTGGTCGACCCGGAGAAGGCGACGCAGCCCGAGCTCGCGGCCGTCGCGGACGTCATCGCGCACGAGCTCGCGCACATGTGGTTCGGCGACCTCGTGACGATGCGCTGGTGGAACGGAACCTGGCTGAACGAGGCCTTCGCGACGTTCATGGAGATCCTGGCGGTGGACGCGTATCGCCCCGACTGGGAGCGATGGACGCAGTTCCTGCGGACCCGCTCCCAGGCGTTCGAGATCGACGCGCTCGGGAGCACGCGCTCGATCGAGTACCCCGTGGCCTCGCCGGACGACGCCGCCGGGATGTTCGACACGCTCACGTACACGAAGGGCGCGGCCGTTCTGCGGATGCTCGAGCAATATCTCGGCGCCGAGCGGTTCCGCGACGGGATCCGCAAGTACCTGGCCGATCACCGGTTCGGCAACACCGAGACCCACGAACTGTGGGAGGCGATCGAGGCCGCCACCGGGGAGCCGGTCCGCCGGATCATGGACGGCTGGATCTGGCAGGGCGGATACCCGATGATCTCGGCCGATCTCGAGGACGGACGCGTTCGGCTCTCCCAGCAGCGCTTCCTGCTCTCCGGGGAGTCCGACGAGGGGGCGTGGGACGTTCCCCTGCTCGTGCGGACGGGTGGGGAGACCCGGCCCGTGCTGATCGAGCCCGAGGGCGCCTCGGTGGCGGCCCCGGCCGAGGAGCCCGTGATCGTCAACGCCGGGGCGCACGCGTTCGCGCGGGTTCGGTACGACGCGGCACTCCTGGAACGGGTCACGGCCTCGCTGGAGGATCTCTCCGCGGACGAGCGCACGCAGCTCGTCGACGACGCGTGGGCCTCGGTCGTGTCCGGGCGCACCGCGGCGTCCGAGTTCGTCCGGTTCGCTGACGCGTTCGCCGGCGAGACCGAGCTCACGGTCTGGTCGGCGCTCCTGCAGGGGATGAGCTGGTGCGAGCGGTTCCTCGACGCGGGCGCCGCGCGAACGCCTCCGGACTTGGGCTCGCGGTCTGGTCGGCCCCGCGCTCGAGCGCATCGGATGGGAGCCACGGGAGGGCGAGCCCGACCTCACGCATTCGCTCCGCGGAATGCTGCTCACGGCGCTCGCGGTGCTCGGCGCCGATCCGAACGCCCGGGCGCTGGCCCGGGAGATCGAGCTCGAGGCGCGCTCGGGCGCCGACGCGGATCCCTCCCTCGCCGCGGCCTCGGTGGCGATCGTCGCCGACGGGGGCGGGCCGCAGGAGTACGAGGCGTTCCTCCAGGCCCAACGGACCGTTGCCACGCCGCAGGAGCAGCTCCGCTACCTCTTCGCGCTCCCGGACTTCCGGGACGGGGCGCTCGTCGATCGGACCCTGGCGCTCGGGCTCGGCGAGGACGTGCGGCCGCAGAACGCGCCGTGGCTGTTCGCCCGCGCGATGGCCAACCGGGAGCACGGCGAGCGCGCCTGGCGCTTCGTGAAGGACCACTGGGACGAGATCGTGGCCCGGTGCGCGCCGTCGACGATCGTCTTCGTCGCCGAGGGCGTCCGGTACCTGACCACGCCCGAGCTCGTCGCCGACGTCGCAGGCGTTCTTCGCCGAGCAACCCGATCCCGCAGTCGGCGCTCCAGCTCGAGCAGACGCTCGAGCGGCAGCGGGTGAACGCGGAGCTGCGGCGGCGGGCCGCCCCGGACCTGCGAGGCGTTCTTCTCCGCCACCCGCTGAGGGCCGGAACCGGGCCGATCAGGGCGTGCGGCGCCGAAGCGTGGTCGCCCCCAGCGCAAGCGCCCCGACGATGAACAGCACGATGATTGCCATGTCGCGCCAGACCTCAGAGGAGACGCCGGTTGCGACCGTGAGCTCCTTCATCGCGTCGACGGCGTAGGAGAGCGGCAGGAAGTCGGAGATGGTGTCGAGCGGCGGCGGCAGCGTGTCCCGCGGCGCGATGAGCCCGCACAGGAGCAGCTGCGGCAACAGGATCGCGGGGAGGAACTGGACCGCCTGGAACTCGGTCTTTGCGAAGGCGCTGACGAACAGGCCGAGGCCGGTGCCGAGCAGCGCGTCGAGCACCGCGACCAGGAGGACGGCCCAAACGGGGCCGCGGACGTCGAGCCCGAAGATCGTGAACGTGAAGGCGCTCACCACGAGCGCCTGGGTCGTGGCCGCGATGCCGAACGCGAGGCCGTAGCCGAACAGGAAGTCCTGCTTCGCGACCGGCATGGTCATCAGGCGCTCGAGGGTCCCGCCGGTGCGCTCGCGAAGCGTGGCGACGGACGTGACGATGAACATGGTGAGCAGCGGGAACAGGGCGAGGAGGCTGGCTCCCCACCGGTCGAACGCGCCGGGCGTCCCGCTCAGGACCCACGCCAGGAGCCCCATCAGCATCGTGGGGGCGCCGAGGAGCAGCGCGATCGTGCGCGGATCGTGCCGAAGCTGTCTCAGGATCCGGGCCGCGGTGGCCCACACGCCCCGAAGGTGCCCCGGCCCCCTCGTCGCGGCGATGCCGCCCGCCGGGACCGACGTCACGACGCCCGCCCCGAGACCAGCACGAGGAACGCGTCTTCCACGTCGTCCGCGCCGGTCCTCGCCAACAGGCCGGCCTCGGTGTCGTCGACGAGCAGGTCGCCCTCGCGAAGGATCAGCAGCCGCTCGCACTGCGACGCCTCCTCCATCACGTGGCTCGAGACCACCAGCGTGACCCCGCGCTCCGTGAGCCGGTGGAACAGGCTCCACAGCGTCCGGCGCAGGACGGGGTCGAGGCCCACGGTCGGCTCGTCGAGCACGAGGAGCTCGGGCGCGCCGAGGAGGGCCGCCGCGAGCGAGACGCGGCTCTGCTGCCCGCCGGAGAGCGAGGCGACCACGCGATCGGCCTCGGCCCCGAGGTCCACGTCCTCGATCGTGCGCTGCACGCTCTCCCGATCCGCGCCGATCACGGACGCGAAGTAGCGGAGGTTCTCGCGAACCGTGAGATCGAAGTAGACGGCGGGGGCCTGCGTCATGTACCCGATCCGCGCGCGGAGCGCGGGATGGCCGGCGGGGAGCCCCAGGACGTCGCACCGCCCGGTGACCCGTTGCTGCACGCCGACGAGGGCCCGGATGAGCGTCGACTTCCCGCTGCCGCTCGGGCCCAGGACGCCGATCACGCTGCCCACCGGGACGCGGAAGCTCACCCCGCGCAGCACCTCGCGTCCGCCGCGCGAGACCCGCAACCCGTCGACGGCGACCGCGTCCGAGCCCGGCGGCGGCATCAGGCGATGGCGAAGGCCTCGGTGTTCGCGCCGCAGAGCAGGACGACGACCCGCTCGTCCGGGTCGGGCCGGTAGCGCCGAGACAGCAGCGGCGCGAGAGCTGCGGCGCCCCCCGGCTCCGCGACGATTCGCAGGTCCGACCACAGCCGGCGCTGGGCCTCGGCGATCGTCGTCGTCGGTGACGAGCAGGACGTGCTCGACGTAGGCGAGCGCGAGCGCGAGCGCGATCTCGCCGGTCTGCCGGACGCCGAGGGAGTCGGCCGCGAGGCCACCGACGTCGACGGGGATCGGGCGGCCCGCGCGAATCGCCTCGGACATCGTGGGGCATCGATCCGGCTCGACGCCGACGACGCGCGTCCGCCCCTCGTACCACGCGGCGATACCTCCGAGCAGCCCGCCGCCGCCGACGGCGACGAGCACCGTGTCGGCGTCGGGCACCTGTTCGGAGAGCTCGGCGGCGATGGTGCCCGCGCCGGCCACGACCTGGGGCTGGTCGAACGCGTGCATTTCCATGGCGCTCGTCTCGCCGCGCGCGCTCCTGGCTCGCCTCGAGCGCGTCGGCGTAGTAGCCGGGGATCAGCCGAACCTCGGCACCCTGCTCGGCGATGCGGCGCGCCTTGACGGGCGGCGAGGTCTCCGGGACGAAGATCTCGGCGCGATGCCCGAGTTCACGAGCGGCATAGGCGACGGCGAGACCGAAGTTGCCGCCCGACGCCGCGATCACGCCGGCGTCCGGCACCTCGGCCGTGAGCATCCGGTTGAAGCGCCCCGCGGAGCTTGAACGAGCCCGTGTGCTGGAAGAGCTCGAGCTTCAGCGTGATCCGGCCCGGGACGTCCGAACGCGCCGGGTTCGAGATCGAACACTGGGGTTCGGCGCACGCGATCGCCGATGCGCTCGCGAGCGGCGCGAATGTCGTCGGGCCCGACCGGCAGGTTCTCGGGGCAGCGGGCTTCCACGGATCGCATGGTGTCATGCCGATGTGCGGGCGCCCACCACGCAGCGCGCTTGACAGCCGTTCGAGGCCCGCCCTACCGTTCGGCACCGAATGACCGCCGCGATCGAGGGCGTCGAGGTCTCTACCGAGCACTGGATCGGCGGCGAGCGCGTCGGCGTCCTCGGCGACGTTCGAGGACCGCTCGCCGATCGACGAGAGCGTGCTCGCGCGCGTCGCGCGAGGCACCGTGGACGACGCGGATCGCGCGGTGCAGGCCGCCCGAGCCGGCGCCGAGGTCTGGGGCGCAACGACGCCGAAGCGGCGCGCCGAGATCCTGCACGGGATCGCCGATCTCGTCGACGAGCGCGTCCCCGAGCTCGCCGCCGTCGAGACCCGCGACAACGGCTCGCTGCTGCGTTCGATGCGCAACTCGGTGATTCCACGCGTCGCGCGGAACTTCCGGTTCTTCGCGGACCAGCTCGGCGGGCTGGACGAGTCCTTCGAGATGGACGGCTTCCGGAGCCGGACCGAGTGGGACCCCTCCGGCGTGACGGTGGTGATCACGCCGTGGAACGCGCCGCTCATGCTCGCGACGTGGCGGGTGGCGCCGGCGCTCGCGGCCGGGAACGCCGTCGTGCTGAAGCCGCCCGAGTGGGCACCGCTCACCGCCTCCCTGCTCGCCGACATCGCCCGAGAGGCAGGGCTCCCCGACGGCGCGTTCAACGTGCTCCAGGGGATCGGGGAGGAGGCGGGCGCGGCGCTCACCCGGCACCCGGGCGTCGACCGCATCGCGTTCACCGGGTCGATCGAGACCGGCAGGCTCGTCGCGCAGGCCGCCGCGGCAAACCTGACGCCGGTCTCGCTCGAGCTCGGTGGCAAGTCGCCGTTCGTCGCCTTCGCCGACGCGGATCTCGACGCCGTCGTGAAGCAGGCCGTGAACCAGTTCGACAACGCCGGCCAGGTATGCCTCGCCGGCACGAGGCTGATCCTCGAGCGCTCGTTGCGCGAGGCCTTCCTCGAGCGGTTCCTGCCGGCGGCGAGCGCGATTCGCCAGGGCGACCCGCGCGAGGACGAGACGGACCTCGGCCCGCAGATCACGCGCGAGCACTTCGAGCGCGTCGACGGGTTCGTCCGGCGCGCGCACCGGCGAGGGCGCGAACGCGATCCTCGGCGGCGGACCGAACGAGGAGCTCGGCGGCCTGTACTACCGGCCGACGCTGTTCACGGATGTGCCCGCGGGGGCCGAGGTCCTGCGCAAGGAGGTCTTCGGCCCGGTCCTCACGCTGCAGACGTTCGAGGACGAGGAGGAGGCGGTCGCGCTCGCGAACGAGACGGAGTACGGTCTCGCCGCGATCCTGTACACCGGCGACCGCGACCGCGCCGAGCGCGTCGCCGCGCGGCTCGTCTCCGGGACCGTCTGGGTGAACTGCTTCTTCGTCCGCGACCTGCGCTCGCCCTTCGGCGGCGCCCGATCCTCGGGCGTCGGGACGCGAGGGCGGCGTCTACAGCTTCGACTTCTACGCGGACGTGAAGAACGTCTGCTCGGCCCCGTGGGGGGACCCGGAATGACGATGCGATCGACCGACGAGGAGGAATCGGATGGGTGAGGTCGTCGGCGCCGGGCTGGTGGCGCACGTCCCAACGATCATGCTGCCGGAGGAGGTTCGGCTCGAGATCAACGAGGGCAAGGAGATCACGCTCGTGCCCGGCCTGCGCCGGATCAAGTCCGAGTGCCTGGACCGGCTGAAACCGGACACGGTCGTCGTCTTCGACACGCACTGGGAGTCGACGTTCGAGCACATCGTCACGTCGCACGACCGCCGGCAGGGAAAGTTCACGAGCCACGAGCTCCCGCGGGGGATGAGCGCGATCCCGTACGAGATGCCCGGCGATCCCGAGCTCGCCAAGTTGATCGCCGCCCAGGCCGACGGCCGAGACGACTGCTGGATCCTCGCCTGCGACGACCCGTACCTGCCGATCTTCTACGGCACCGTGAACATCTGGACGTTCCTCGGCGATCCCGACACCCGCTGGATCAGCGTGGCGATCAACCAGACGTGCGACACGAACGACTTCCTGCTGTTCGGCGAGCTGATCGGCAACGCGATCGCCGAGAGCGATCGCCGCGTCGTCCTGCTCGCCTCGGGCGGGATGACCCATCGGTTCTTCAACTTCAAGGAGCTCCGCGGCCGCGAGAGCTCGGCGGCGCCGGACAACATCTACGATCCCGCGTACTTCGAGGCCGACCAGCACGTCCTCGGGATGTTGCGCAAGGGCGACCACGCCGGCGTCATCGAGGGGATGCCGGAGTATCGGCGAGCGTATCCGGAGGGCCACTTCGGGCACTACCTGATGATGGCCGCCGCGCTGGGCGGACGAGCCTGCACGGCGCCCGGGGAGCCCTTCAGCGAGTACGAGGCCTCCGTCGGCACGGGGCAGGTTCACGTGTGGTTCGAGCGCCCCCCGGGAGGCTGGATGGTCTAGCGCGGCGGTCGCCGAGGCGGAGTAGCGTTCGCAATCGGTTCACGACGAGAGGGGGCAGTCGTGGCAGAGAACCAGAGCATGGGGGACGGGGCGAAACCCGTCGCCGAGGGGTACGAGCGGCTCGGCGCGAAGAAGCTGACGCTCGTCGACGTGCTCGCGCAGTCCGTCGGCTTCATCGGGCCGGTGTTCAGCGCGGCCTTCATCATCCCGTTCATCATCGGCGTGAATGCGGCCGCACGAGGAGCCGGGACGTCGGCTCCGCTCGCCGTCTTGCTCGCGGCGATCGGCATGTTCGCGCTCGGCTGGATCGTCGCGCGCTACGCGAAGCGGATCCACGCAGCGGGCTCGCTGTACGACTACGTGTCGAACGGCCTCGGCAAGACGACCGGAGCGACGGCGGGGTGGCTGTACTACGGCGGCACGATCATCCTGACCACCGGGCTCGGCGTGCTGCTCGGCGGGTACGTGCACGATAACCTGCTGCCGGCCTTCGAGGTCGGGCCGTGGTTCCCGGTCTGGGTCTGGGACGTGATCCTCACCGCGCTGCTCTTCGTCGTCCTGTACTTCGGCGTCCAGATCTCGACCAGAGTGCAGCTGACGCTCGCGCTCATCTCGATCACCGTGGTCGCTGATCTTCTTCATCACGGTGATCGTTGATCTCGGAAGCGCCAACGACGTCGCGAAGGCGTTCGACCCGTCACCCTCACCCGACGGCCTCGCGGGGATCCTTTTCGGCGTGCTGTACGGCGTCCTGATCTTCGTCGGGTTCGAGACGGCGGCGAACCTCGCGGAGGAGACCGCAGATCCCAAGCGCTCGATCCCGAGGGCCGTGCTCGGAGCGGTGGTGATCGTGTCGATCTTCTACCTCATCGCCGCCTACGTTGAGGTCGCGGGCTTCGGGTTCGACATGTCCGTGATCACGAGCCCGGAGGTGGCCGGCGCCCCACTGTTCGCGCTCGGCGCGCCGGGAAGTCCTGCCGGGTCGGAGTTCTGGCTGAAGACCCTGTTGCTGGTCGTGTTTCTGGACATGCTGGCGGTGTATGTGGGAGCCGCCGTCGCCTCTACCCGCGGCGTGTTCGCGTTGGCCAGGGATCGCCGCCTGCCGGCCCCGCTCGCCGCGGTGTCACAGAAGTACGGGACCCCTGCCGGCGCGATCGTCTTGCTGATGGTGATCCAGGCGATCCTGATCGTGGTGGCCGAAGGAAACGACACCCTTCTCGCTCTGCCCGGCTTCCCGCACTACTTCTCGGTCTTCGCGTGGTGCGCCACATTCGGGCCCTTCGCCCTGGTCGTGGTGTACCTGCTCCTGTCGGTGGGCGGCTTGTTCGGGCTCCGGGACGACGAAGCCTTCGTCAGTGTCGTTCTGGCCGCGATCGTGGGCATCCTCGTCAGCGGCGCGGCGATCTTCGGCTCCTTCTACAAGGTGCCGAGCCCCACCCTGCTCGCGCCGTGGGCCGCGGTGATCTGGGGGGTCCTCGGCCTCCTGTACATGCTGGCCGTGAGAGGCCGCCAGCCCGCGAGCGAGGCGCTGCAGGATCTGCACTCCGGGAGTTCGTCCGGCTGAGCCCGGCGGTGGGTTGGGGAGGCGGGGTGGCGCCGGGGGCGCCGCCCCGCCTCGTTCTGATCCTTTCCGAGAACTGGACGCTCACCCCGCCACGAGACCTCCGGGCGCTCGTGCGGATGGCGCAGCAGGCCGAGGCCGCGGGTTTCGACGCCGTCATGGTGAGCGAGCACGTCGCGCTCGGGCCCGGCGCCGACGCCGACGGGGTGCCCGCCAACCCGCGGGACTATGCGTTGCCGGGCAACCAGGACCCGTCGACGCCCTGGCCCGACCCCTTCGTCCTGCTGAGCGCGGTCGCCGCCGCCACGACGCGGCTGCGGCTGGTCGCGAGCTCGGTCATCGCGCCCCTTCGCCATCCGGTGCTGCTGGCGAAGCAGCTCGCGACGCTCGACCTGCTCTCCGAGGGTCGCCTGGTCGTCCAGCCGACCGTCAGCTGGCACCGGCCCGAGTACGAGGCGCTCGGCGTGCCGTTCGCGGCGAGGGGGCAGCTGCTCGACGAGCACCTCGCGGCGTGGCGAGTCCTGTGGCGAGACTCGCCCGCGTCGTTCGCGGGCCGCCACTATGGCTTCGAGGACGTGTTCCTCGAGCCGAAACCGCTCCGGCCCGAGGGGCCGTCGCTGTGGTTCGGCGGCGAGCGTCTGCACGTGCGCCTTCTGCGGCGGCTCGTCGAGTTCGGGAGCGGCTTCAACCCGCTGGGCGCGCCGAGTGACGAGGACCTCGAGCGGCTCTGGGCGGGGATGCTCGCCGCGGGCCGCGACCCGTGGGAGCTCGAGATGGTGGGCGGCACGCGCGGGCGGTTCCCCCACGCCGAGGGCGTCGCGGATCTCGGCGAGGCGCTCGCGGCGATCCCCGCGCAGCTCGACCGCGGATTCACGACGATCTGCGTCAAGCCCTCGCAGTTCCTCGACGATCCCGCCAGGTTCGAGCCGTTCTGCCACGAGGTCGTCGGGCGAGTGGCTCAGATCACGTCGAAGTAGCGGCGGCGCTCCCACTCGGTGACGGCGCCAGGAGCGAGGAACTGCTCCCATTCCCACCGGCCGGCCTCCGCGTAGTGGGCGACGATGTCCTTCCCGAGCGCCTCGGTAGCGAACGCGCTGTCGCGGAAGGCGGTCACGGCCTCGCCGAGGGTCGCGGGGAGCGGCGGCACCGGCCGGTCGAAGCCGCGGCCCATGAGCGGCTCGCCGGGCTCGGTCCCGTTCGCGATTCCGTCGGCGGCCGAGGCGAGCACGGCCCCGATCGCGAGGTACGGGTTCGCGTCCGCACCCGCGACGCGCCACTCCAGGCGGGTGGACGCCGCGGCCTCGACGAGCACCCGGCACGAGACCATCCGGCTGTCGAAGCCCCACGAGACGCCGTTGCCGCTGAACTCGCCGCTCGTGGTCCGGCGATACGAGTTCACCGTCGGCGCGTACAGGAGCATCAGGTCCGGCGCTCGCTCGAGCACGCCGCCGATCGCGGCGCGAAGCGACGCCGACATGCCGTCGTCTTGCTCCGCGTCGCGGAAGACGTTCGACCCCGCGCTGTCGACGAGCGACAGATGCAGATGACACGACGACCCGGTGGTGTCGCCGAACGGTTTGGCCATGAACGTCGCCGTCATGCCGGCGGCGGCGGCGAGGTCGCGCATCGCGAGCTTGAACAGGATGTGCCGATCGGCCATCTCGAGCGCGGTCCGGTGCTCCAGATTGATCTCCCACTGTCCGAGGCCCCACTCCACCTGGCTCGTCCATGGCCCGAGGTCTGAGGCGGCGAGCGCCTCGCGGACGCCGGCGAAGAAGGCCTCGTGCTGATCGCCGGCCTGGATCGTGTAGTCGGCACGGGCGAGCGTGGTCGGGCGAAGCGTCTCGTAGCCCTGGGTTCGCCCCTGCTCGGAGGTCCCGTGGTACAGGGCGAACTCGAGCTCGCTTCCGACGTACGGGGTGAGGCCGGTCTCGGCGAGGCGCTCGACCTGCCGCCGCAGGATCGTTCTCGGCGCCACCGGGACGAGCTCGCCCGAGCCGAACTCCACGAAGTCGGCGATGCAGATCGCGGTGCGCTCGAGCCAGGCGGCGGGCCGGAGCGTGGGCAGGTCCGGCACCAGCCGGACGTCGTGCCAGCCGGTGTGGTGTCCCGTGTACTCCTGCACGGGTCCGGGCCACTGGTCGACGTCCCAGCCGAGGACGCAGGAGCTCAGCGGAACCCCTTCGTGCAGGAGCTGCCGGAAGACATCGACCGAGAATCGCTTGCCGACGAGCCGTCCGGTCACGTCGGCCGAGGTGACGACGACCGTCCGGAAGCCCTCGGCCTCGAGGTCCTCCGGCGACAGGCTCATCGCACGAGCCACCCGCCGTCGACCGGCAGCTGCGCGCCGGTGATGTAGGACGCGTCGTCCGACAGCAGGAACGAGATCGCGGCCGCGACGTCCTCGGGCTCGCCCACACGCGGTACGAGCAGGCGGTCCTTCATCGACTCCCAGGCCTCCGGCGAGCGGATGTCGCCACCCGGCACGAAGCCGGTCGCGATCGCCCCGGGCGCGACCGCGTTCACGCGAATGCCCTGATGCGATAGGTCGACGGCCAGCGCCTTCGTCAGCATCTTCACGCCGCCCTTCGAGGCGTTGTAGTGCACCTGCGGGAAGCCGAGCGAGGAGACCACCACCTCGGACTCGATCGTGGACAGGTTCACGATCGCGCCGCCGCCCGCGGCCCCGATCGCCGGCGCGACGGTCTGCGTCACGACGTACATCCCCTTGAGGTTGGTGTCGAGGACGAGGTCCCATTCCTCCTCGGACAGCTCGGCGAACCGCGACATCCGAACCAGCCCGGCGTTGTTCACGAGGTAGTGGATCGCGCCGAACGCCTCGAGCGCGCCGTCTCGGGCCGCCTCGACCTGAGCCCGCTCACGGACGTCGGCCTCGAACGCCGCCGCCTGGCCGCCGGTCCCGGCGATGGTCGCCACGGTCTCGTCCGCGCCCTCGCGACGCACGTCGACGACGGCGACCGCGGCGCCCTCGGACGCCAGGCGCGTGGCGGTCGCCCGGCCGATGCCCGAGCCGGCCCCCGTGACGAACGCGACCCGCCCCGAGTGGTCGAAGCTCATCGGCCCTCCAGCGGCGGCGAGGCCACGTCCATCGCCGTCGCCCCGCCGTCCGCGACCAGCGTCGACCCCGTGACGATCGAGGACTCGTCGCTCGCGAGGAAGAGCGCGCACGCGGCGATCTCCTCGGCCGTCGCGGCGCGGCGCATCGGGACCCGCGCGTTCGTGAGCGCGTACGCCTCCTCTCGCGTGATGCCGTGGGCCGCGGCGACGTCGTCCATCGAGTCGTCGCCCATGGGCGTCACGACCCAGCCGGGACAGAGCGCGTTCGCTCGGATCCCGACGGGCCCGAAGTCGACCGCGATCGAGCGCGCGAGGCCGATCAGCGCGGCCTTCGACGTGTCGTACGCCGCGGAGTCGATGCTGCTCACGAGGCCCGACACGCTCGAGACCAGCACGATCGAGCCGCCGCCACGCCGCTGGAGCTCGGGGAGCGCGGCCCGGACGAGCCGCAGCGGCCCGCCGACGTTGACGTCGAGCGTGCGGTTCCAGCGTTCGTCGTCGACCTCGCCCGCCGTGCCGCCGAACCCGATCCCGGCGTTCGCGACGACGACGTCGAGGCCGCCGAAGCGCTCGACCGCCGCCGCGACCACCGCTGGGGCATGCTCGGGATCGGTGACATCGCCGGCGACGGCGAGCCCGTCGATCTCGGCCGCTACCGCCTCGATCGGCTCGGGGCGCCGGCCGGTGACGACGACCGAGCAGCCCTCGCGCGCGAACAGGCGGGCGGTGGCCGCCCCGATCCCCGACCCGCCCCCGCTCACGATCGCCACCTTGCCGTCGAGCCGCATCGCTCCTCCCCGTGGATTCGGCATAGTCTGCCGTATCGGCGCGAGCCGGGTGACCGGCGTCTCGTGGGGGAGCGCGATGGCCAACATGCAGCCGCTTCGCCGCGAGGATCACCCCGAGCTCGAGGAGCTGTTCCGGCTCTACGACGACACGATGTCGTTCGTCCCGAATAGCTTGTTCACGATGGCCCGCCGACCCGAGATCCTCCGCGCGTTCAGCGAGCTCATCACGCAGATCTGGCGGACCGGGACCGTGCCGGTCGGGCTCAAGCCGCTGGTCGCGATCGTCGCGAGCACGGCCGCCGGTTGCCGGTATTGCCAAGCCCACGAGACCGTCGACGCGAAGCTCCGCGGCGTCCCCGATGAGAAGATCGCCGAGATCTGGGACTTCGAGCGGTCCGAGCGGTACTCGGAGGCCGAGCGCGCGGCGCTCAGGTTCGCACGCGACGCGAGCCTCGTCCCCAACGCCGTGACGCCCACACACTTCGAGGAGCTTCGGCGCCACTGGGCCGACGGCGAGATCGTCGAGATCCTGGCCGTGGTCGGGCTCTTCGGGTTCCTGAACCGCTGGAACGACTCGATGGCGACCGATCTCGAGGAGGTCCCGGCCGGGTTCGCCTCGGACACGATCGGCCCCCACGGGTGGAATCCCGGGAAGCACGGATGAGCCTCGGCGAGCAGATCACGCTCGACGAGCTCGAGCGCGACCCCTACCCGATCTACGCGCGTCTGCGGGACGAGGAGCCCGTGTCGTGGGTGCCGGCGGTGCAGCTCTGGCTCGTCACGCGGTACGACGACGTTCGTCACGTCGGACTGTCGCCCGAGGTGTTCACCGCGGCCACCGAGCCCTCGACGCTCAACCGGACGATGGGCGTGAACATGCTCGGGTCCGAAGGGCCCGACCAGCGCCGGATCCGCCGCGTCGTGGAGCCGCCGTTTCGCCCTCGCGACGTCGAGGAGCGGACCCAGGGGATGATCCCCGAGCTCGCGAACGAGCTGATCGACGGGTTCGCCGCGCGAGGCGAGTGCGACCTGTTCCGCGAGTTCGCCGACCCGATGAGCGTGCGGTCGCTCCGCTTCCTGCTCGGCCTCGACGAGGTGCCGTGGGAGGACCTGCTCCGCTGGAACGAGGGCCTGATGCCGGGGCTCGCGAACTTCGAGGGCGAACCCGCGAAGCAGGCGCCGGCCGACGAGGCGAGCGCGGCCCTCGGAGCCGTCATCGAGCGCGTGCTCGATCGCCTCGCCGTCACGCCCGACGGCTCGGTCCTGTCGTGGATGCTCCACCACGATCGGGATGGCGACCGGATGTCTCGCGAGGAGATCGTCGCGAACACGAAGCTGATGCTGTCCGGCGGCCTTCAGGAGCCGCGCGACCTCATCGCGCTCGTCGTGCTCGCGCTCGGAGCCCAGCCGGATCAGCTGGACGAGGTGCGCACGAGCCACGGGCTGATCAAGCCCGCGGTGGAGGAGACGCTCCGGTGGGCCGGGCCCGTCGGAACGGCGACCCGACAGGCCACGGCGCCGACGGAGCTCGCGGGCGTCCCCCTCCCGAAGGGGGCGCTGGTCGGCGCGGTGCTGTCCTCGGCCAACCGCGACCCTCGACGCTACGGCGATCCCGACCGCTTCGACGTCCATCGCAAGGAGGGCGCGCACCTCGCGTTCTCGATCGGGACGCACTTCTGTCTCGGGGCCTGGTTCGGCCGTCACCTGGCGCGCGTTTCGCTGGACATCCTGCTCGATCGCCTGCCGAACCTCCGCCTGCGACCCGGTCGCCCGCCGACGCTTGCGGGCTGGGAGTTCCGCGCACCGGACTCGGCCTGGGTCCGGTGGGACCCGCCGTGAGGCCGCTCGGTTCGACGACCGGCTTCGCGGCGCATAGCATCCGGTGACGTTCGTCGAATGGAGGACCCGCGATGGCCGAGCTCGATGTCGATGGTGCGTTCCTGATCACGATCGGACACGGGGCCGGCCCCGAGATGTGGGTCTCCGTCGCCGCGTCGCGAGAGGGCGCGGGCTTCAACCTCCCATCAGACCCGAACGATGATGGGATCGACATCTCCGTGACCTTGAGCGCGATGTTCGGACCGCTGCACATACCGCTGCGCATCGTCGAGGTGCGGCCGCAAGGGCTCGGGTTCGCGGCGTACCGGGTCCAGGGTCCGAGCGACCTCGGCGTCGGGCTCCACAGCATCCGGCCGGCCACCCTCGGAATCACCGTGGATGACGGGACCGACCGCGGCCAGTCGCTCGCGTGCTCGTGCGCCGGCGCGGACGTCACGTCGTGGTTCGGCGAGCGCGTGCAGGAGCCCAACGGATAGCCGCGCGAGGCCGAGCGCTCGACATCCGGCCCGGGCGGAGGTCGTCGGTTCCCTGCTGCGACCCCTCGAGCTCAAGCGCGCGGTGGAGGCGTTCTACGAACGCGGACACTCGGCCGTGCTGGCGGAAGAGCGCGAGAAGGACCGAGCGACGCTCACCGCGCTCGAGGACGCTGCGATCACCGAGGCGGTGCGCCGACAGGTCGACCTCGGCCTCGACGTCGTGACGGACGGTGAGTTCCGCCGCTGGATGTTCCTGAACTCGTTCTACGACGCCGTCGAGGGGTTCAGAACCGACAACGTCGTGCGCTTCCGCAATGCGGCGGGCGAGGAGGTGCCGCTCTCGGTGCACGAGATCGCCGAGCGGCTGCGGCCCGTCGACTCGCCCGCAGCCCGCGAGGCCGCGTTCATCACCGCCGCCGCCGCAGGCCATCCGTTCAAGGTGACCTTCCCCGCCGCCTCGATTTTCGGCCACCCGTTCTCCTACAAGCCCGGGGTCACGTCGGGGTACGCGTCACTCGAGGAATTCGTCGGACACGCGATCGAGATCGAGCGCGCGCTCGTCGCCGATGCGATCGCGGCGGGCGCGAGGTACGTCCAGTTCGACTTTCCTCTGTACCCATATCTGGTCGACCCCTCTTGGGTGGAGCGGTTCGCCGCGGCGGGACACGACGTCGAGGCCCTCATCGACGCGGCGATCGCGGCCGACGCCGCGGTCCTAGGAGGCATCCCCGATGGCGTGACGGTGGCGCTCCACATCTGTCGCGGCAACTACCGCTCGTCCTGGATGTGCGAGGGATCGCTCGAACCCGTCGCCGAGCGCGTGTTCGGGGAGCTTCCGTACGACGTGTTCCTCGTGGAATGGGACGACCTCGGTCGCGACGGTGGGTTCGAGCCCGTCCGGTTCCTCCGCGAGGGCTCGATCATGGTGATGGGGATCGTCTCGACGAAGACCCCGGCGCTCGAGGACGAGGACGACCTGGTGCGCCGCATGGTCGAGGCCGCCGCGTACGCCGGCGGGATGGACCGCCTTGCGATCAGCCCGCAGTGCGGGTTCGCGAGCGTGATGGTCGGCAACGAGATCGACGAGGACACCCAGTGGCGAAAGCTCGAGCTCGTGTCGAAGGTGGCGGATCGCCTCTGGTAGTGGTGTGTCTCATGGATGCTCGGCGAAAGGACACGAGAGATGAGGAAGCTCACCGTGAGCACCTACTTGACCCTCGTCGGGGTCATGCAGGCCCCGGGCGGACCGGGAGAGGACGACTCCGGCGGCTTCTCGCTCGGGGCTGGTCGGTGAACTACTGGGACGAGCGGATGGGTCAGGTCATGGGCGAGGCGATGAGCGCGCCGCTCGACCTCGTGCTCGGACGCAAGACGTACGATATCTTCGCCGCGCACTGGCCGCACGCCTCCGACGAGGCCGGCGCCAGGCCCCTCAACGACGCCACGAAGTACGTCGCGTCGCGGAGTCATCCCAAGCTGGAGTGGAGCAACTCGTCCTGATCGAAGGGGACGCGGCCGACGGCGTCGCCGCGCTGAAGAAGCACGAAGGGCCGGAGCTGCAGGTGCCGGCAGCGGGAACCGGATCCAGACCCTCTTGCGCCATGACCTCGTCGACCAGTATCGCCGTGGGTCTTTCCCCTCGTCATCGGTCGGGCAAGCGCCTGTTCTCGGACGGTGCTCTCCCCTCCGGGCTCAACCTCGTCGACAGCACGGTCTCCAGACGGGAGTCGTGATCGGTACGTACGAGCCGGCCGGCGAGATCGTCACGGGATCGTTCGCGCTCGACTGACCGCGCACGAAATCCTCGGTCGCGGGCAGGCCATCGCCTCGTCGCCGGGTCGCCGTGGCGTCGTAGCGATTGCTCGCCGATTGTGCGAACGGGCCGATTCCCGGCTCTTCGTGATTCTGTGGTACACAACGCCGTTGGGCCGGGAGGGGGGCGCATGGCCACGGTGGCCGAGGAGCCGGCCGCGAGCCGACCGCAGATCGACGTCCGCGATCTGACGCGCAAGCTCGGGCTTGCGGCGATCGTCGGGATCATCTTCTTCTCGGTCTCGGGCGGCCCGTACGGGCTCGAGGACACGATCGGGGACAGCGGCCCCGGCATGGGGCTGATCCTCATCCTCGTCACGCCGATCCTGTGGGCCCTTCCGGCCTCGCTCGTGGTCGCCGAGCTCGCGACGGCCATGCCGGTCCAGGGCGGCTACTACTACTGGGTCAAGGCGGGGCTCGGGCCGTTCTGGGGCTTCCAGGAGGGCTGGTGGTCGTGGGTCACGAGCTGGGTCGACCTGGCCATCTACCCCGTGTTGTTCGTCGACTACTCGGCCTTCTTCTTCCCGGTCCTCGGCGAGAACCAGCTGGCGCGGTGGCTCGTGGCGCTCGCCGTGATCTGGCCGTTCGCGCTGCTGAACATCCGCGGGAGCTCGCTCGTCGGGGACTCGTCGAAGCTGTTCCTGGTGATCGTGCTCGCGCCGTTCGTGATCATGACGGTCATCGGTCTGTTCAACATGAGCCACAACCCGTTCGAGCCCCTCACGTTCGAGGGTGTCGGGCTGTTCCCCGCGTTCGGCGCCGGCCTGTTCGTCGTCATGTGGAACTACATGGGCTGGGACGGCTTATCCACCGTGGCCGGTGAGATCGAGAACCCGAAGCGCGACTACCCGCGGGCCCTCGTGATCCTGATCCCGGCGATCACGCTGATCTACCTGCTGCCGACGCTCGTGGCGCTCGCCGTCGGCGGCACCGACGACATCGAGTGGACCGCGGGCGCGTTCAACGTCATCGCCGAGAACGTCGCCGGGCACTGGCTCGGCGTCCTGATGACGTTCGGCGCGATCATCTCCGCGATCGGGCTCTACTCCGCCTGGCTGCTCCAGTACAGCCGGATCCCGTCCTCCCTCGCCGAGGACGGATACCTGTCCGAGCGGATCTCTCGGCTCCATCCTCAGTGGGGGACGCCGGTTCGGGCGATCGTGATCTGCGCCGTCATCTGCTCGATCGCGGCCCTCGGGCCGTTCCAGGCCCTCGTGGTCGTCGACGTCACGATCTACGCGTTCGCGCTGCTCCTGCAGTTCATCGCGCTGATCGTGCTCAGGATCAAGCGCCCCGAACATGCCGCGCCCGTACCGGATCAAGGGAGGGTGGGTGGGGCTCGTCCTCGTCTGCCTCGGGCCCGTCTTCGTCCTGTTCGTCGCGATCTACTTCCAGGTGCTGGACGTCGGCCTCGTCCAGGGGATCGGGTGGGCGCTGATCGGCATGGCCAGCGGGCCGATCGCGTACTACGTGCTTCTGCCGGCGAAGCGACGTCGGGGCGTCGACATCGTCATCGACCTCGGGTCCGACGAACCCGGGAAACCATCGTCGGAGGTGACCTCATGACGACCGGCGGGCTGCAGCGTCCCGAGACGTGGGAGGAGAACGAGGTCAGGATCCCGGAGATCCCGCGTCCGCGGAAGATCCTGGTGCCGTTCGACGGGTCCCAGAACGCCGAGCGAGCGCTCGCCTGGTCGATCCTCGCGGCGCGGAACAACGACGCGGAGGTGGTGGTCGTGGTCGCGTTCGATCCGCCGCTCACCGTGCGGGGCCGGGGGGCCGTCTACGTCGAGGAGATGAAGGCCTCCCTCGAAGGGGAGGCGCGCGGCCTCGCAGAGGAGTCGGTGACGATCCTCCAGGAGCGCGGGGTGAGCGCCCGCGGGGTCGTCGTCCGCGGCGACGTCGCCCGTGCGATCCTGGAGACGGCCGAGGAGGAGTCGGTGGACCTGATCGTTCTCGGGCGCCAGGGGGTGACGCACGAGATGGGCGACAGGCTCGACCGCTTCCGCGCGCTGACGCTCGGGCGGGATCGCCGAGAAGGTCTCGCGGCACGCGACGGTGCCGGTGCTCGTGGTGGTCTAGCCGTGGCGATGCTACGGACCGATCCCGCGCCGCGACGTGCTGAAGGCGGGCGCCCTCGCCGGAGCGGCGTTCGGGCTCGCCCCGCTGTTCTCGGCCTGCAGCGATCCCAGCAAGCAGCAGCTCATCTTCCAGAACTGGCAGGACTACATCGACCCGACGATCCTGGATGACTTCTCCGACGCCTCCGGTCTCACGGTCAGCTACGCGACGTACGCCTCCAACGACGAGCTCGAGGAGCGGCTGATCCTGGCCGCCGCCGCGAGACGCCGCGGCCGCGAGGGCGACACCTTCGACCTGATCGTCCCCTCCGAGAACCTCCTCACGCAGCTGCGGTCGATCGACGGGCTCCAGGAGCTGGATCACGACGTCGTCGTCAGCCTCGGCAACCTCGCGGAGGAGTATCCGGAAGGAGCCGTTCGACCCGGGGAACCGCTTCAGCGTCCCGTGGGCCACCGGCACGACCGGGATCGGGTACGACGCGACGGTGTTCGACGAGCCGCCGGGATGGGACGTGTTCCTCGATCCCGCGAACCAGGGCCGGATGACGATCCTGAACGAGATGCGGGACGCGTTCGGGGCGGCCCTGTTCGCCCTCGGGAAGGACCCGAACACCCGCGACCCCGCGGTCATCGACGCCGCGGCCGACTACCTGATCCAGGCGAAGGGCGTGATCCGCGGTTTCGACTCCGCGACCTATCTCGACCTGCTCGCCGGCGGCGATCTCGCGTGCGCGGAGGCCTACTCGAGCGACGTCCAGATCGCCAAGCAAGAGAACCCGAACCTCGAGTACGTCATCCCGCCCGAGGGCGGGCTCCGCTGGATCGACTCGCTCTGCATCCCGGTGGACGCCGGGAACCCGGAGGGAGCGAACGAGTTCATCGAGTTCTACCTCGGGCCGGAGATCTCGGCCACCAACGCCGTGGCGAGCCAGGTGGATACGGGGAACGAGGCGGCTCGAGCGTTCATCCCGGCCGAGATCCTCGAGAACCCGGCGATCTTCCCGCCGCCGGAGACGCTCGCAACGCTGCGGTTCACCCAGGACCTCGGCGAGGACAACAGCCTCTACGAGGACGCCTGGGCGCGGGTGCAGGAGGCCTGATCGAGCCCGACACCCGGGCGGTCGAGGGCGCCGGGGTACCATCGACCCCATGACGGAGGCCGATCGGCCGCTCCGACTCGACGCGACGCGGGAGGACGCGCTCGAGCACGCGGTGAAGCTCGTCACCGAGGCCTGGCGGTCCTTCGACCGGTACCGGCCCGAGGAGCCCCCGCTGGACGAGCGCGTGCGCGCGCTTCTTCGCGCCTCGCTCCCCGAGCTGCCGACGCCGGTCCACGAGGCGCTCGACGACACCGCCCGGATCCTCGACGAGTCGATCGCCCAGCCGCGGCCCCGGTACTTCGCCTTCATCGGGTCGAGCGGCCTGGAGATCGGCACGATCGGCGACCTGCTCGCGCACACCTACGACATCAACCTCGCGGTGGACGCGCGCGCGGCGACGCAGATCGAGAAGCAGGCGGTCCGGTGGACGGCGCAGTTCATCGGCTACCCGGAGGACGCGGCCGGCGCGTTCACGAGCGGCGGGACGCTCTCCAACACGAGCGCGCTCGCGGCCGCACGGGAGTTCGCGCTGCCGAAGAGCCGGTTCGAGGGCCTCGAGGGTCATCGCGTCGCCGTGTACTGCTCGCAGGAGGTGCACTACTCGGTCACGCGCGCGATCGAGACGCTCGGGATCGGGTCGCGGAACCTGCGCGCGATCGCGCTCGGCCCGGATCGCGGGCTGATCCCCGAGGCGCTGGCCGAGGCGATCGATCGCGATCGCGCCGACGGGATCACCCCGATCGCGGTGGTCGCGACGGCGGGGACGACGCTCACGGGGGCGATCGATCCCCTCGACGCCATCGCCGACGTCTGCGAGGAGCGCGGCGTGTGGCTGCACGTCGACGGCGCGTACGGCCTGCCGGCCGCGTCGGTGCGCCCCGAGCTGTTCGCCGGGATCGCGCGCGCGCAGTCGGCGTCGGTCGACGCGCACAAGTGGCTCTACCTCCCGAAGGCCTGCGGGATCGTGCTCGTGCGCAACCAGGAGGACCTCATCGCGTCCTTCGCGCACGAGCAGGGCTACCTGCCGCATCAGCGGCACGAGCTCCACGCGGTCGACATCACGTTCGAGTACTCGCGCCCGTTCCGCGCGCTGAAGCTGTGGCTCGCGATGCGCGCCCACGGCGCGCAGGCCTTCCGCGACGCGATCGAGCGCAACCTGCACGAGGCCAGCCTGCTCTGGGAGGCGATCCAGGCGCGCGGGGACTTCGAGGGGCTCGGCCGGCCGAAGCTTTCGATCGTGCCCTTCCGTCACGTGCCCTCCGGGCGTCGACGACCTGAACGAGCACAACCAGCGCCTGGCCGACGCTCTCCAGGAGGACGGGCGCTTCTGGATCGCGAGCGCCCTGATCGACGACGAGGTCTGGCTCCGGCCCTGCTTCGTGAACTTCCGCACCACCGAGGAGGATGTGTTGGACCTGCTCGAGGTGGCGGCCGAGCTGGGGGGTCGGATCGCCGGCTAAGGCGTCACCACTGGTGGCTGGACTGCAACCCAGAGCGTGCCGGTCGCTTCGTCGACGGCGATCGATGCCACCGGCGCTCCTACTTCGATCGGCGTCGCGCTCGCAGTCACGGGGTCGATCCGCGAGATGGTGCCGTCGCCCCGGTTCGTGACCCAGACCGCGCCGAGCCCGACGGCGATGTCCGTCGGATCGGAACCCACGCGGATCGGGGAGTCGACGGCGAGGGTGTCCGGGTCGACGCGGATCACCACCCCCGCGTTCGAGTCGAGGATCCAGACGCTCCCGGCACCCACCGCGATCGCGTCGAGCTCCCCGGCGATCTCGACCGGATCGGCGAGCTCCAGCGTCTCCGGGTCGACCCGGGTCAACGTCCCCAAGAGCTTGTCGATGACCCAGACACCGCCGAACCCGACCGCAAGGCCGGTCCCGCTGGAGCCGACCTGCACAGAGCCGCTCTCACGAGCCGACGCGGGGTCAACCCGGAACAACTCGCCGTCAGCCGCCAGGGGCCACACGCTCGAGGCCCCGAACGCAACCGACCACGCGTAGCCGCTGCCAAACCTGGACCGCCGGTCGGAGGGCGACGGGCCGCAGCGCCTGGTCGGTCGCCGGGTCGATCGGGACGAGGCCCGGATGAGCCCCGACCCACACGGTCCGGCCTCCGACGGCGATCCCTCTCGCCGTGTTGGACGCCGACGGACTGACCGGTATCGTCGTGACGATCTCGCCATCGTCGGGATTCACGTGAGCGACGTGGACGCCCGCCAGCTCCCACACCCCGCCCTCGCCGATCTCGACCTGCGCCGTGTAGACGTCGCTGCTCGAGCTCGGCATGTCCGGCACGACCCTCAGGACCTCCCCGGTCTCGGGATCGATCTGGATGAGCGAGTTCAGCGGGATCGGCGTGCCGGTTGGCGAGGAGGAGGGCGAGGTCCGCGCGCCGCCCGACCCATCACCGCCGAGCGCCAGAATCCCGACCACCAGCGCGACCACGACGGCGGCCGCGACCCCGGCGATCGCCACAGCCGCGCGTCGGCGCCGAGGACCGGTCCCCGGCGGACCCCCGCCCGCCCGGAGCGCCTGCGCCATCTCCCCGGCCGTGGCGAACCGGTCGTCGGGTCGGGTGGCCATCGCCTTGACGGCGACCGCGTCGAGCTCGGCAGGAACGTCGTCGCGGACCGCGCTCGGGAGCGGCGGCGGGTCCTGCAGGTGGGCGTAGATCGTCGCCACCTCCGAGTCTCTGCTGAACGGGGGCGCGCCGGTCAGGCACTCGTAGAGCACGCACCCGAGCGAGTAGATGTCCGCGCGCCCGTCCAGCTGCTCGCCGCGGATCTGCTCGGGCGCCACGTAGTCGATCGTTCCCATGAACCGGCCGGTCTCGGTGAGGTCGGTCTCGATCCGGTTCCGGCGGATCAGGCCGAAGTCCGACAGGTACGCCCGATCTGCCGCGTCGAGCAGGATGTTCGCCGGCTTCACGTCGCGGTGGACCAGTCCCCGCTCGTGCGCGGCCTCGAGCGCCTCGGCGACCTGCCCGCAGATCCTGCTCGCCCGCTCGATCGAAAGTCGTCCCTCGCGGACGAGCAGCGAGTGCAGGTCGGTTCCCTCCACGTACCGCATCGCGAGGTACAGCTGGCCGTCGGACTCCCCGGCGCCGTAGACCGGGACGATGTTCGGGTGCTCGATCGAGGCCGCGGCGTTGGACTCGCGCACGAACCGCTCGCGAAACGCCGGGTCGGAGGCAAGGTCGGGGGAGAGGAGCTTGAGCGCCACCTTGCGCTCGGGGAAGGTCTGAGTGGCGAGGTAGACGACGCCCATGCCGCCCCGGCCGATCTCGGACTCGATGCGGTACCCGGCGATCTCGCGCCTTGGATCTTCGTCCACGCGCCGTTTCTACACCCCGGGTCTTTCGGGCGGGATGGGGCCGGTCGGCCGCTACACTTCAGCCGCCCTTCGACCGAGAGGAAACCGTGACCGTGCCGCTCGTGGGCGTCGTGATGGGTTCGGCGTCCGATTGGGAGACCATGCAGCACTGCGCCGAGCAGCTGCGAGCCCTGGGCGTTCCCTTCGAGACGCGGGTCCTGTCCGCGCACCGAACGCCGCGAGGAGCTCGCTGCGTGGGTCCGGGACGCCGAGTCCCGGGGCGTCGAGGTCTTCGTGGCGGGCGCTGGGATGGCCGCCGCGCTCCCCGGCGTCGTCGCCGCGCACACCACGAGGCCGGTCCTCGGCGTGCCGATGGAGTCGAACCTGTCGGGCGGGCTCGATTCGCTCCTGTCGATGGTGCAGATGCCCGGAGGCATCCCGGTCGGCGTGCTCGCGATCGGGAAGCCGGGCGCCACGAACGCCGCGATCCTCGCGACGCAGATCCTCGCGGGAGCCCATCCGGAGCTCCGGGAGGCCGTCGCCTCGCAGCGGGCCTCGCAGGCCGAGAAGATCCTCGCGAACCCGGACCCCTCGGCCTGACGATGCCCTACCTCACGTGCCCCTGGTGCCTCGTTCCGCAGAACGTGGACGACCGGGCCCCCGGCTACCAGTGCTTCACGTGCTACGGCCAGATCCGGTTCTTCAAGTGTCCCGATTGCGGCTTCGTCCAGACGGTGAGCGAGCGGTGGACCGCGTTCACGTGCGGACGATGCGAGAAGAAGGTGGACCTGCCGCATCGGTGGGCCTACGACCCGTTGGCGAAGGCAATGCTGGTCGAGGGGACCGGCCACCCCTACCCCAGGCTCTGAGTCAGCTCCGCTTGTGGTAGCACCACCAGGCCGTGGACGAGGCGAGCAGGCCGATCAGCATCGCGCCCCCGAATCGCATCAGGCCTGACAGGCGCTGGATCTCGACGAGCGGCTGGGGTTCCAGGTCCAGGAGCGTGCGGAGCTCGTCCACCGACATCTTGACCGCGCGGGCGTGCTTCACGGCTGCGTCCTGCCAGACGAACCACACCATGGCAGACACCGCCGTGCCGATCAGCCCGGCGATCGAGGCGATGATGGCGGTGGCCGGGTTCGCGAACCACGGCACCGTGGAGCCGCGGTCGAAGCCGTAGACGAGCCAGAGGAGCCCGAACACTCCGAGCAACGCCGCGAGACCTTGTCCGATGACCCCGGCCATCGCGGCCTGCCCGTGGAGGGTGATGTCCCCTACGAACTTTGGGTCGAGCCGGTCGCTCGTGTCGGTGATGAGGAGGTTCACCCACGGATCGCCGATCGAGCGCCAGGCGATCACGGCGGCCCCGATGGTCGCCACGGCGGCAAGCAGGAGAGCGAAGTCGGGGCGGTGCGAGCGGCGCTGATCGCTCGGCAGCGCACGAAGGCCGGCGAGGTGCGGCACCGAATCGCTGCCGGCGCCCGAGGCTCGGGTCGAGGGCGTCGCCCAGACCGCGATCTCTCGTGGCGGGGCGGCGGGCTCCTGTTGGGGGAACCCGACCTTCGATCCGCGCGATCCTCCCGAGACGGTCGGCGCGCCGAGCCCCAGCGTGGTTCCCGCGCGCGCCGGCTCGTGCTCGGGGCTCGGCTCCGGATCGCCCCGCAGGGATCGACCGCAGCGCGTGCACTTGATCACCGAGTCGCGCAGCTCGGCCTCGCAGAAGGGGCACGGCTTCACCCCAGGAGTGTCGACCCGGTCCTGGCCGTGCTTGAGCCGGGGCGTTACGAGGTGGCCGGCACCAGGACGCCGGCCGCGGTCATCTCCTCGCAGAACGTCGTGACGTGGTCCTCGGCGAGCTCGCTCGCCTCCGCCACCGCCCCCGGCCGGGCGGCCTCGGCGAACGCGGCAACGACCTGCTCCTCGCCGTCCCAAGCGATCGCCCGTCGCTCACCGCTCGGCGCCTTGATCACGAGGGTCACGACGTTGTCGATCGCCTCGAGGCTGAGTCGCGCCTTCGGCGAGACCACGAGGTCCGTGTCCGGAGACGGGGCCTCGTGCCCGTTGCCGGAGAACCGCTCGACGACGCCCTGGTCCTCGTTCCGCATCATGTTGAGGACGCGCTTTCGAAGCTCCGTCGGCATCGCGAGGGTTTCGGCCGAGCGGTCGATCTCGTCGACGACGTCGGCTGCGACGCCCTTGTCGGCGTGCCCGATCAGGGCGGCCCTCGTCTCCTTGAAGTAGAGGCTGCGCGGGTCCTTGCGAAGGTGCAGCGGCAGCGGGAACGACTCGAGCTGGCGCGCGAGCACGTAGTTCGGGTGCGCGTGGGTGTTCCCCGTCGCGAGGGCGATGAAGGCGTCTCGGTTGGTGTCGGCGAAGACCGTCTGCTCCTCCTCGCCGAGCTGTTCCTGCGCCCGGTTCATCCACATCCCGACCTCGCGGTGCCCGTGGTACCAGTACCGCGCCATCTCCAGGTAGTCGGAGTAGGTGTCCAGGTACAACCCCTGGTACCACTCGTGGACGAGCCGCTCCGGTGCCGAGGTCGTCAGCACCGTGTTGACCCCGACCGCGCACATCTTCGCGTACAGGACCGCGAGGAACACGCCCGAGGACAGGATCGGGTCGACGAAGCACGACGCGTCGCCGACGGCGAAATAGCCGGGGCCGGCCATCTCGTCGCTGCGATAGGACCAGTCCTTGATCGTGTGGAAGTCGCCCGTGTACGTGGCGCTCTGCAGGAGGTACTTCCACTCGTCGGTCGAGCGCACGTGCTCGAGGTAGAAGTCCTCGAGCGCCGCCTTGCCGCCGGTCTCGGGGAGGTTCTTCCGCGGCGCCACGAAGCCGACACTGATCTCGCGCCGGTCGGGGTCGGGCTCCGCGCTTCCGTCCGGGCCCGGGTCCCCGAGCGGGATGAACCACAGCCACCCGTCGGAGAGCATCTTGATGATGATGTTGTTCCGGTCGTTCGGGCGGATCTCGCCGCCGAGCTTTGCCGGCGCCGGGTGCTCGCCGGTCCAGTACCCGTACAGGCACATGTTCTTGAGCTCCTCGACCGGGACCCGGCTCGACAGGCGGTTCGCGACCACGGCCGCGAGCCCGGACGCGTCGACCGTGTACCGCGCGGTCGCGGTGTGCTCGGCGCCGTCGGCGTCGGAGAACCGCACGCCGGTGACCCGGCCGTCCTCCTTCAGGACGTCGAGCACGCGGTGACCCTGCCGGACGTCGACGCCGCTCTCGGCGACGTGGTCGAGCAGCAGCTTGTCGAAGACCGCGCGCTTCACCTGATACGACGTCGGCCGGCCCGGGATCTCCTCGAACCGGATGCACCACGGGTCGGAGGTCTGTCCCCAGAGGAAGCACCCGCCGGACTTGACCGGGAAGTTCGCGGCCGCGAGCTTCTCTTCCAGGCCGATCTCGGCCAGGATGTCGATCGTCGCCGCGATCATCGACTCGCCGATGTGGTGGCGCGGGAACACCTCGCGCTCCAGGAGGAGAACCCGGTGTCCCATCTGGTTGAGGAATCCGGCAACGGTCGACCCCGCGGGGCCTCCACCGATCACGATCACGTCGAAGTGCTCAGACACGCCACGCCCTCCCAGGGTCGATAGTTGGTGAGTGTGTGGAAGGTACGAAATCTACGCCGTAAGCGGAATACGCAGTCTGAGCGAAGAGGCCTACCGTAGACGACGTACGCTGCCATTCTGGGCGGTGTGGGCGTAGCATTCCGGCACCATGAAGATGCCCAAGCCGGGCGACGACACGACGCGGCGGTTCGACCGGCTCGCAGGCTCGTTCGTCGATCGCGGCGCCACGCGCGCCCAGATGTTCGGGATGCCGGTGCTGAAGGTCCGCGACAAGGTGTTCGTCGGGACGTTCGGCGACGCGATGACGTTCAAGCTCGGGCCCGGGGACCTCGAGAAGGCCCTGAAGGCCAAGGGCGTCGAGCCGTTCGAGCCGATGAAGGGCCGCGCGATGAAGCAATGGGTGCTCGTGCCGGTCGAGCACTCCCGCTCGTGGTCGCGGCTCGCCGAGCAGGCGTTCGCGTACCTCGCGTAGCGGCGGTCGAGATGGCGTCGCCGGCCGGCACCGAGAAGGAGAAGATGCTCTCGGGCGCCCTGTATCGGGCGAACGACCCGCAGCTGATCCGGGAGCGCGAGCAGTGCCGATCGCTCCTTCGCGCCTTCAACGACGAGCCCGACGAGGCCGCGAGGATGCTGCTGATGCGAGAGCTGCTCGGATCGGTCGGAGCCGGCACGAGCATCCAGCCGCCGTTCGCGTGCGACTACGGGTCCAACATCTCGATCGGCGACCACGTCTACGTCAACTTCAACTCCGTGATCCTTGACTGCGCCCACGTGTCGATCGGCGACGGGACGCAGATCGCCTCGGGGGTGCAGCTCCTGGCCGCCGACCATCCGCGCGAGCCCCATCTGCGTCGCGAGCTCCTCGAGCTGGCGCGGCCGGTGTCGATCGGCGCGAACGTCTGGATCGGCGCGGCGGCGATCGTCTGTCCCGGTGTTTCCGTCGGCGACGACTCCATCATCGGGGCGGGCAGCGTGGTGACGCGAGACGTCCCCGCCGGCGTCGTCGCCGTCGGCGCTCCCGCGCGCGTCGTTCGCGAGCTGTGACCGGCGTCCGGGTCGCCGCCGTCCTTGCCCTGGCCCTCACGCTCCTCAGCTCTCCGGCGGTCGCCCTCGCCGGCGAGGAGCCGTTCGCCGGATCCGTCTCGCGACTGGACCGCGCCACCCGGGAGCTGATGACCGGCGTGTCGTGGCACGAGGGCTGCCCCGTGCCGCTGCGACATCTCCGGCTCGTGCGGGTCACGTACTGGGGTCTGGACGAGCGGGCGCACGGCGGCCGGCTCGCGGTGCATCGTGGCTGGGCGGATGAGATTCTCGGCGTCTTCGAGCGCCTGTACGAGCGGCGGTTTCCGATCCGGCGCGTTCGGCTGGTCGACCGCTACGGCGCCGACGATCGCGCCTCGATGCGCCACGACAACACCTCGGCGTTCAATTGCCGCTATGTCTCCGGTACGACCACGTGGTCCCAGCATGCGTTCGGGCGGGCCATCGACATCAACCCGGTCGAGAATCCGTACGTCGCCGGGTCCTCCGTCTCGCCGCGGCGAGGCCGGCCGTTCGTGGACCGATCGGACGTTCGGCCCGGCATGATCGTGAAGCACGACGTCGTTTGGCGCTCGTTCCACCGGATCGGGTGGGGGTGGGGCGGCACCTGGTCGACGTCGAAGGACTACCAGCACTTCTCGGCCAACGGACGCTGATCGCGCGTTCGGCCGTGTCGGCCCCACGACAACGCGCTCCCCGTACACTTCGCGCCGCCAGAAATGCAGAGGATGCGATGGACCACGTGTGCACGATTGGGGCCGGACGGAGGCCCGCTTGAGGTGAGCTTCTACGTCGCGATCTTCCGGCGGGCCGGGCGGGGCGAGCTCCTGTACAGCTATCCCTCGCTCACCGAGCTCAGCGAGAGCCTCGGGGTGATCCCGCTCCGAAACGACGAGTCCGTCACGGTCTACCGGTTCGATTCGGCGGACGCCGCCGGCGAGCACGTCGACCCGCTCGAGTGGCGAGCCATCTCATCCGTCGATCCGGCCGCGGGCGAGTAGCCCCTCGCGATCGGTGATCACGATGGCGCCGGACTCCACACGCAGATAGCCCGCCGCCTCGAGCCTTCGCAGGATCTGGTTCACGCTCTGCCGCGACCCGTGCACCATCTGCGCGAGCTCTCCCTGGGTGAGCTGGACGTCGAGCCTTATGGGCTCGTCGCGCCGGCCGCGGCGCTCCGCGAGCTGCAGGAGCAGGCGGGCGACGCGCCCCTCGAGGTCGAGGAACAGGCACTCGACGGCGTGGTGCGCGTAGCGCCGGACGGAGCCGCCGAGGGCGTGCAGGACGTGCCGGACGATGGCCGGTTCGCGCTCGAGGAGTGCCAGCCATTCCTTCCGCGGGACCCCGAGGAGCGTGACGGGGTCGATCGTCTCGGCGGCGGCGGCTCGGGCTCCCGCGTCGAACAGCGCCATCTCCCCGAAGGTTTGATAAGCGCCGATGACGCCGAGCGTGATCTGGGCTCCGCCGGGCTCGTCGACGTAGATGCGAAGGCTGCCCTCCGCCACGACGTAGAACATCCGGGACGGATCTCCTCGCCGGAAGACGTGCGTGCCCGCGGGAAGGGTGGTCGTTTGGACGATCGCCGCGACCCTCTCGAGGTCGTCCTCCGCCAACCCGCCGAGCAGCTCGGTCTTCCCGAGCACCCCGACGACGCCAGCGGCGTCCATCCGCCGAGTCTACGTCCGGCGGCCGAGCTCGCAGGCCCGTCGCGGCGAGCGAGTCGCTTCCGTGACGCCGTGCGCCGGGGAGGACTCGAACCTCCGACCCGCTGCTTAGAAGGCAGCCGCTCTGTCCACTGAGCTACCGGCGCTCGCTCGAAACGATACCGCCAGGGCTGGCGGGAGCCCGCTACGCCGCCGCGCACGCCGTTTCTGGGTCCCGGAGCTCCTCGGGCGCGTGGCCTACAGCGGTGGGGTCTGCAGGATCTTCCGGGTGCGCCGGGCCATGCCCTCGAGCACCTTCAGGGCCAGCTCGGGCTCCTCGCGGAGGAGGTGGCGGAACGCGGCCCGCTCGATCCGGATCGTCGTGAGCGGGGTCGCGGCGATCACGGTCGCCACCCGCGGATCGCCGTCGAGCAGCGACAGCTCCCCGAAGAAGTCGCCGGGTCCGAGCTCGGCTTCGCGGCGCGCGGTGACGATCTTGCCCTTCACCACCTTGGCCGTGCCGTCGACGATCACGTAGAAGGCCCGGCCGGGCTCGTCCTTCTTCACGATGACCCGGCCGGCGTTGTACGTCGTGTGCTCCGCGAGGGAGGCCACCCGGCCGAGGTGCGCGCGCGAGAGCCCCTCGAACAGCGGGACGCGGGCGAGCAGCTCGATGTCTGGACGCGGTCCCGGCATGGCGGTATTCCACCACTCCGGCGGGTCCGTGACAGCCCGCAGGCGCGCACGGCGGCGGGGTACCGTTATCGAGACCGCTGAGGGAGGACCCGAGATCGCCACGACGCAGGACCGGCCGCGCATCGCGCCGCGCCGCGGGAGCCCCGCGGCCGGCGCCGCGCGCGTGGTGGTCGAGGGCCTGTGGCCCGAGGTCGACGCCGGCCGCTTCCCGATCCGGCGCACGCCGGGGGAGGAGGTCCGGGTCGAGGCCGACGTGTTCGCCGACGGCCACGACCTCGTGGCGGCGGCGCTGCGTTTCCGTGGGCCCGAGGACGAGGGCTGGCGCGAGGCGGCGATGCAACCGCTCGGCAACGATCGGTTCGGCGGCCACTTCGTGGTCGGAGGCCTCGGCGAGTGCCGGTACACGGTCGTGGGTTGGATCGATCGGTTCGGGACGTGGCGGCGCGACCTCCGGACGAAGGTCGATGCCGGCGTCGACGTCTCCGTCGACCTCTCGATCGGGGCCGAGCTCGCGCTCGCCGTCTCCCGGCGGGCCTCCGGCGTCGAGCGCGACAGGCTCAAGGCCGCCGCGCGCGTCCTCGGCGGGGAGGACCTCGACGCGGCGCTCGCCAGGGCGTTCGACGACGTCCTGCGCGAGCTGATGCGCGCGAACCCGGACCGCCGGCGGCAGGGCTCCTTCCCGCGCGAGCTCCGTGTGTTGGTCGACCCGCCTCGTGCCCGGTTCGGCGCGTGGTACGAGCTGTTCCCGCGCTCGACCTCGTCCGTTCCCGGTCGGCACGGCACGTTCGACGACGTGATCGCTCGGCTGCCCTACGTCGATGAGCTGGGGTTCGACGTCCTGTACCTGCCCCCGATCCACCCGATCGGGCACGAGCGTCGCAAGGGCCCGAACAACGCGCCGTCGCGAAGCTCGGAGGACCCCGGGAGCCCGTGGGCGATCGGCGCGGTCGAGGGCGGCCACACCGCCATCCACCCCGCGCTCGGCACGATGGCGGACCTCGAGCGGCTCGTCTCAGCCGCCCGCGGCCGCCGGATCGACGTCGCGCTCGACATCGCCTTCCAGGTCACGCCCGAGCACCCGTGGGTCCGAGAGCACCCGGAGTGGTTCAAGCACCGGCCGGACGGATCGATCCGGCACGCCGAGAACCCCCCGAAGGTCTACGAGGACATCTACCCGCTCGACTTCGAGACGAGGGACCGGCGCGCGCTCTGGGATGCGCTGCGCGACGTCGTCGTCTTCTGGTGCGCCCACGGGATCCGGATCTTCCGGGTCGACAACCCGCACACGAAGCCGTTCGCGTTCTGGGAGTGGCTCATCGCGGATGTGAAGGCGGCGTACCCGGACGCGATCTTCCTGGCCGAGGCCTTCACGCGCCCGAAGGTGATGTACCGGCTCGCGAAGCTCGGGTTCTCGCAGTCCTACACGTACTTCGCGTGGCGGAACACGAAGCAGGAGCTCACGGAGTACCTCACCGAGCTGACGCAGACGGGCGTCGCGGAGTTCTTTCGCCCGAACTTCTGGCCGAACACGCCCGACATCCTGACGGAGTACCTCCAGACCGGGCGGCGCGCCGCGTTCGCGGTCCGGCTGGTGCTGGCCGCCACGCTCTCGGCGAGCTACGGGATCTACGGCCCCGCGTACGAGCTGATGGAGCACACCCCGCTGGAGCCGGGCTCCGAGGAGTACCGAGATTCGGAGAAGTACGAGATCCGGAGTTGGGACCTCGAGCGCCCGGACAGCCTCGCGCCCCTCGTCGGCGCCATGAACCGCATCCGCCGCGAGAACCCGGCGCTGCACGACAATCGCTCCCTTCGCTTCCACGAGATCGCGAACGACGGGCTCCTCGCCTACAGCAAGGCGACGCCGGATCGCTCCAATGTGATCGTGGTGATCGCGAATCTGGACCAGCGCACCGCGCAGTCCGGATGGACGGACCTCGACCTCGAGGAGCTGGGCGTGCGCGAGGGCCGGCCGTTCGAGGTCCAGGACCTCCTCTCGGGCGAGACCTACCGATGGACGAGTCCCGTCAACTTCGTGTCGCTGGACCCGGAGGAGACCTCGGCGCACGTGTTCCGAGTGAAGGGCGTGCACGCGTGACCCCTTCCGCCGACCCGGAGGCGAGGATGGGCGTCGAGCCGTTCTGGTACCACGACGCCGTCATCTACGAGCTGCACGTCCGGGCCTTCCAGGACTCCGACGGCGACGGGATCGGCGACTTCAAGGGCCTGACGCAGCGGCTCGACTACCTGTCCGACCTCGGCGTGACCGCGATCTGGCTCCTGCCCTTCTACCCGTCCCCGCTGCGCGACGACGGGTACGACACGTCGGACTACACGTCGGTTCACCCCGCGTACGGGACCCTTCGGGACTTCCGGCACTTCCTCCGCGCCGCGCACGAGCGCGGGCTCCGCGTGATCACCGAGCTCGTGCTGAACCACACCTCCGACGCGCACCCATGGTTCCAGCGGGCGCGCCGTGCGCCCGCCGGAAGCCCCGACCGCGACTACTACGTCTGGAGCGACACCACCGAGCGCTACCGGGAGGCGCGGATCATCTTCAAGGACTTCGAGACGTCCAACTGGGCGTTCGATCACGACGCTGGCGCCTACTTCTGGCACCGCTTCTACTCGCACCAGCCGGACCTGAACTACGACAACCCTCGCGTGCGACGCGCGATGCTCAACATCGTCGACCTGTGGCTCGACATGGGCGTCGACGGACTCCGCCTGGACGCGGTGCCGTACCTGTTCGAGCGCCGCGGCACCAACTGCGAGAACCTGCCGGAGACCCATGCCTTCCTGAAGGAGCTCCGCGCCCACATCGACGAGCGCCATCCGGGCCGGATGCTGCTCGCCGAGGCCAACCAGTGGCCCGAGGACGCCGTCACGTACTTCGGGGATGGCGACGAGTGCAACATGGCCTTCCATTTCCCGCTCATGCCCCGGATGTTCATGGCGCTGCGGATGGAGGACCGCTTTCCCGTCATCGACATCCTCGAGCAGACGCCACCGATCCCCGACACGTCGCGCTGGGCCCTGTTCCTGCGCAACCACGACGAGCTCACGCTCGAGATGGTGACCGACGAGGAGCGCGACTACATGTACCGGGTGTACGCGCAGGACCCGCAGGCGCGGATCAACCTCGGGATCCGGCGGCGGCTCGCGCCGCTCCTCGGCAACGACCGCCGGCTGATCGAGGTGATCAACGGGCTGTTGTTCTCGCTGCCGGGGACGCCGGTCATCTACTACGGCGACGAGATCGGGATGGGCGACAACATCTATCTCGGCGATCGGAACGGGGTTCGGACACCGATGCAATGGAGCGCCGACCGCAACGCCGGCTTCTCTCGCGCCAATCCGCAACAGCTGTACTTGCCGGTGGTGATCGGGCCCGAATACCACTACGAGTCGCTGAACGTGGAGGCCCAGCAGGACAACCCGCGTTCGCTCCTGTGGTGGATGAAGCGGTTGATCGCGCTCCGAAAGCGGTCGGCGGCGCTCTCGCGCGGGTCGCTCGAGTTCCTGTTCCCGGAGAACCGGCGGGTCCTCGTGTTCCTGCGACACCACGAGGACGAGCGGATCCTCGTGGTGGTCAACCTCTCGCGCTCGGTGCAGTACGCCGAGCTCGACCTGTCCGCGTTCCGCGGACTCGTCCCGACGGAGCTGTTCGGCGGGACGGTCTTCCCGCCGATCGGCGAGCTGCCGTACTTCCTCACGCTCGGGCCACACTCGTTCTACTGGTTCCGCCTGGAGCCGCAGACCGTCGAGCTCGAGACGGGCTCGGCGCGCGCGATGCCCTCGATCGAGGTCGCCGGCGTGTGGCAGAACGTGTTCGAGAAGCGGAACCGCGGGGCCCTGGAGGACGCGCTCCCCGGTTTCCTGCGCGAGGCTCGCTGGTTCGGCGGCAAGGCCCGGCGGATCAAGTCCACCGAGGTCGTGGAGACGATCACGGTCGGGACCGATGACACGAAGGTCGCCGGGGTGATCGCGATCGTGTCGGTCGAGTACGCCGAGGGCGACCCCGAGACCTACGTGCTCCCGCTCACCTGCGCCTCGGTCGAGCACACGAAGGAGCTGCTCGAGTCCTACGGTCGATCGGTGGTCGCCCGGCTCCGAACCCGAGAGGGCGAGCGCGCACTCCACGACGCCCTCGGCGAGCCCGAGCTCCCCGCCGCTCTCCTCGACGCGATCCGCCGTCGGCGGCGGATCGGCTCGGACGGGTTGCGCCTCGAGGCCAACCCGACGAAGGCGTTCCGGCGCCTCGCGGGCTCGCCGGACGACGTCCCCGAGCCGAGGCCGCTGCAGGCCGAGCAGAGCAACTCCTCGGTGGCGTTCGGCGACCGGCTCGTGCTCAAGCTCTATCGACGGTTGGATCAGGGCGTGAACCCCGACCTGGAGATCGGGCGGTTCCTGACGGACACGGTCGGGTTCGAGCACATCGCGCCCGTGGCCGGCGGGCTCGAGCTTCGCGCGGGCCGCGGCCCCGCGAGGACGCTCGGCGTCCTGCACGGGTTCGTGCAGAACGAGGGCGACGCGTGGTCGTACACGCAGGATCGGGTCCGCGGCTACCTGGAGCGCGTGCTCGCGCGCACCGCCGGGAGGCCGGAGATCGAGGTGCCGGCGCCCTCGCTGATCGAGGTGGTCGATGACGGACCTCCCGAGCTCGCCGTCGAGACGATGGAGGCCTACCTGGAGGCGGCCCGCCTGCTCGGGCGGCGCACGGCCGAGATGCACGTGGCGCTCGCGAGCGACGGCGAGGACCCCGCATTCGCACCCGAGCGTGTCACTCCCTTCTATCAGCGCTCGCTCTACCAGTCGCTGCGCGGCATCGCGAACTCCACGTTCCAGCTCCTGCGTTCGCGTCCGGGACTCCCCGGGGCCGAGGTCGTGCTCGGGTCGCAGGCGCGGATCCTCGATCGGTTCAAGTCCGTGCTCGAGATCCGGATCACCGGAGCCCGGACTCGGATCCACGGCGACTTCCACCTCGGGCAGGTCCTCTACACCGGCCGGGACTTCGTGATCATCGACTTCGAAGGGGAGCCGGCCCGGCCGATCGGCGAGCGACGGATCAAGCGGCTGCCCCTCGTCGACGTCGCCGGGATGATCAGGTCCTTCCACTACGCCGCCCATTCGGCCGCCCTGGCGGGGGACCTCCTCGAGCGGGATCGGGCCGCCGCCGTGTCGCCCTGGGTCCGGCTCTGGTACGTGTCGGCGGCCGGCGCGTACCTGCGCGAGTACCTCGACGGCGTCGAGGACGCATCGTTTCGATCCGAGAGCAGGGAGGAGCTCGCGGTCCTGCTGCACGCCTGCCTGCTCGAGAAGGCCCTGTACGAGGTCGCCTACGAGGCGAACAACCGCCCCGAATGGATGCCGATCGCGGTCGCGGGCATCACCGAGCTCCTCGAGGGAACCGCGTGAGCTCCATTCGCCACGACGTGTCGATGCTGTCCGACCAGGACCTGTTCCTGTTCAACGAGGGGACGCACGCCCGTCTGTACGAGCGGCTCGGCGCCCATCCGATGGAGGTCGACGGTGAGGCGGGCACCGCGTTCGCCGTCTGGGCGCCGAACGCCGAGGCGGTCTCGGTCATCGGCGACTTCAACGACTGGGCCCGGCGCGCGGATCCGCTGCGGCCTCGAGCCTCGAGCGGCATCTGGGAAGGCTTCGTTCCGGGCGTGGGGCACGGTGCGATCTACAAGTTCCACATCACGTCCCGGGTCGCCGGCTACCGCGTCGACAAGGGCGACCCGTTCGCCGCGTACGCCGAGGTCTCGCCGGGCACCGCCAGCGTGGTCTGGGACACCGCGTATCAATGGAACGACGAGGAATGGATTCGGACACGTGCGCGGGCCAACGCCCTCGACGCGCCGATGACCGTGTACGAGGTGCACGTCGGCTCGTGGACGCGCGACGAGGGGGGCGGGATGCTCGGCTATCGCGAGATCGCGCCGCGTCTGGTCGAGCACGTGAAGGCGCTGAACTTCACGCACGTGGAGTTGCTCCCCATCATGGAGCACCCGTTCTACGGCTCCTGGGGATACCAGTCGACCGGCTACTTCGCGCCGACGAGCCGGTACGGCACGCCGCAGGACCTCATGGCGATGATCGACCTGCTGCACCTGGAGGGGATCGGCGTGATCCTGGACTGGGTGCCCTCGCACTTCGCCTCGGACGAGTTCGGGCTCGCCTACTTCGACGGGACGCACCTGTTCGAGCACGCGGACCCGCGCCAGGGCTTCCATCCGGACTGGGGGAGCTACATCTTCAACTACGGCCGGAACGAGGTGCGCAGCTTCCTGCTCTCCTCCGCCACGCACTGGCTCGACCGCTACCACGCGGACGGGCTGCGTGTGGACGCCGTCGCGTCGATGCTCTATCTCGACTACTCCCGCAAGCAGGGCGAGTGGATCCCCAACGAGCTCGGCGGCCGCGAGAACCTGCGCGCCGTCGAGTTCCTCCGCGGCCTGAACACGGCGATCTACGCGAACCTGCCTGGGGTGCAAACGATCGCGGAGGAGTCGACCGCATGGCCGTCGGTCTCCCGGCCCGTGGACGCGGGCGGGCTGGGGTTCGGGCTCAAGTGGGATATGGGGTGGATGCACGACACGCTCCAGTACTTCTCGAAGGAGCCGATCCACCGCTCGTACCAGCACGACTCGATCACGTTCCGGATGCTGTACGCGTTCAACGAGAACTTCGTGCTGCCGCTGTCCCACGACGAGGTCGTGCACGGCAAGGGCTCGCTCCTCGCGAAGATGCCGGGCGACGACTGGCAGCGGTTCGCGAACCTGCGACTGCTGTACGCGTACCAGTTCGCGCAGCCCGGAAAGAAGCTCCTGTTCATGGGGGCCGAGCTCGCCCCCTGGACGGAGTGGAACCACGAGGCGGGCCTGGAGTGGGACCTGCTCCGGTACGCTCCGCACGAGGGGATTCGGCGGCTCGTCGCCGCACTCGCGGCGCTGCATCGGGACGAGGCGGCGTTGCACGAGCTCGATGCCACGGCCGAGGGCTTCGAGTGGGTCGACGCCTCGGACCGCGCCGCGAGCGTGCTCTCGTTCCTGCGGAAGGACCGCTCCGGCGCGCCGGTGCTGTTCGTGGCGAACTTCACGCCGGTGCCGCGAGACGGCTATCGCGTCGGCGTCCCGCTGGGCGGTCCGTGGACCGTGCTGCTGAACACCGATGCCGAGGCCTTCGGGGGAAGCGGCCACGGGGACGACGGCGTGCTCGAGGCCGAGGATTCCCCGATGCATGGCCGGGAGCGTTCGCTGGCACTCGACCTGCCCCCGCTGGCGGCGGTGTTCCTTGCCCCCGAGGGGCGCTGAGCGGCGCCGATGAGGGTCTGGCCCGGCCACCCGCACCCCCTCGGCGCCACGTGGGACGGCGAGGGGGTGAATTTCGCGCTGTTCTCCGAGCACGCCACGGCCGTCGAGCTCTGCCTGTTCCGGGCCGCGAACGGCAACGGCGAGACGGCTCGGATCCCGATGCGCGAACGTACCGACCTCGTCTGGCACGCGTTCCTTCCCGACCTTCGTCCGGGAGCGCGCTACGGCTACCGGGTGCACGGGCCGTACGCGCCGGCCGAGGGCCACCGCTTCAACCCGAACAAGCTCCTGCTCGACCCGTACGCGAAGGCGATCACGGGCACGATCACGTGGAGCGACGCCCTCTACGGCTACGAGATCGGCCATCACGACGAGGACCTCTCGTTCGACGGACGCGACAGCGCCGCCAACGTGCCGGCCGCCGTCGTCGTCGACACCGCGTTCACGTGGGGGGACGACGCCGCGCCGAGGACGCCGTGGAACCGCACCGTGATCTACGAGTGCCACGTGAAGGGCATGACGGTTCGCCACCCCGGCGTGCCGCCGGAGCTTCGGGGCACCTACCTCGGGATGGCGTCGGACCCGATCATCGATCACCTGCTCTCGCTCGGGGTGACGGCGGTGGAGCTCATGCCGGTGCACCAGTACGTCGACGAGCGAAACCTGGTCGAGCGCGGCCTGCGGAACTACTGGGGCTACAACTCGATCGGGTTCCTCGCGCCGCATGTGGCGTACGCGACCGGCTGGGGCGGCCAGCAGGTCGACGAGTTCAAGTCGATGGTGAAGGCGCTGCACAAGGCCGGCATCGAGGTGATCCTGGACGTCGTCTACAACCACACGGGCGAGGGCAACCACCTCGGCCCGACGCTGTCGCTACGGGGGATCGACAACGCCTCGTACTACCGGCTCGAGCCCGACGACCGACGCCACTACATGGACTTCACCGGGACCGGCAACAGCCTGAACATGCTCCACCCGCGCACGATGCAGCTGATCATGGACAGCCTGCGCTACTGGATCGCCGACATGCACGTCGACGGGTTCCGGTTCGACCTCGCGCCGGTACTGGCACGCGAGCTCTACGAGGTGAACCGTCTCGGGACGTTCTTCGACATCATCCAGCAGGACCCGGTGATCAGCCAGGCGAAGCTCATCGCGGAGCCGTGGGACCTCGGCGAGGGCGGGTACCAGGTCGGGAACTTCCCGACCGGCTGGGCCGAGTGGAACGGCAAGTACCGGGACTGCGTCCGCCGCTTCTGGCGCGGCGACCCCGGCCAGGTCTCGGAGTTCGCCTCCCGCCTGTCGGGCTCGAGCGACCTGTACGAGGCGAGCGGGCGACGGACGTACGCGAGCGTCAACTTCGTGACCGCGCACGACGGCTTTACCCTCGAGGATCTCGTCTCGTACGAGCGCAAGCACAACGAGGCCAACGGCGACGGCAACCGGGACGGCACGGACGAGAACCTCAGCCGCAGCTGGGGCGCCGAGGGGCCGACCGAATCCTCTCGGATCGTCGCGATGCGCGAGCGGATGAAGCGCAACTTCCTCGCGACGCTCGTGCTCTCGCAGGGGGTCACGATGTTGCTGGGCGGCGACGAGATGGGTCGGACCCAGCGGGGCAACAACAACGCGTACTGCCAGGACGACGAGGTCTCGTGGGTCGCCTGGGACCTGTCGGCGTCCGATCGCGAGCTGCTCGAGTTCACCCGCGAGGTGCTCGAGATCTTCCGCTCGAACGCCGTGTTCCGGCGTCGCACGTTCCTGACCGGCAAGCCGATCGAGGACGGTGGCGCGAAGGACCTGTCGTGGCGGCATCCGGACGGCCGGGAGATGACCGAGGACGACTGGGACGACGCCGAGGGTCACGTCCTCGGAATGCTGCTCCACGGGCGGGCGACGGACGAGGTGGACGAGCGCGGGCGCCCGATCTTCGGCAAGACGATCCTGATGCTGCTGAACGGCGGGACGCGCTCGCGCTCGTTCGCACTGCCGAGCGCCGGCGCGGAGGCGGGCACGTGGCGGACGCTGATCAACACCGCCCAGCCCGGCCAGCGGATCGTGCGCGGGGACGCGGTGAACCTCGTCGCGCACTCATTGCAGCTCCTGCGGCTGGAGGAGCCCGCGTAGGATTGTCCGAGTGAGTCGCATCGTCTCCTCGTTGATCGGCGGCGCCTGGCGTCGAGACGCCCCGGGGGGCGAGCTCGTCGTCCTCAACCCGTCGACGCTCGACCAGGCCGTGGCGACGGCGCGCCTGGCCGACGCCACGACGTTCATCGAGGCCTGCCGCGCGGCGCGAAAGGCGCAGGCGGACTGGGCGCGCGTCCCTGCTCCGGTCCGGGGTCGCGCGATCCAGCAGCTCGGTCGGCTGGTCGAGGACAACGCCGAGGCGCTCGCGCGGATCCTCACGCGCGAGATCGGCAAGCCGATCCGCGAGGCGCGCGGCTCGGTTCAGGAGGTCGTCGACACCTGCAACTTCTTCGTCTCGGAGGGGCGCCGCCTCTACGGGATGACGGTGCCCAGCGAGCTGCCCGACAAGCAGCTGTTCACCTTCCGAAACCCGGTCGGCGTCGCCGCGATCGTCACGGCCGGAAACTTCCCGGTCGCGGTGCCGTCCTGGTACCTCGTGCCGGCGCTGCTCTGCGGCAACGCCGTCGTGTGGAAGCCCGCCGAGTACGCCCCGGCGACCTCCCAGGCGCTCGCGCAACTGTTCGTCCACTCGGGGTTCCCAGCCGGCGTCTTCAACATGGTGCTCGCCGACGGCCCGACGGCGTTCGAGGGGCTCGAGCGCGCGCTCGCCGAGGGGCTCGTGGACAAGGTCGGGTTCACGGGCTCCACGGAGGTCGGCCGGCGGATCGGGGAGCTCTGCGGGCGGCACCTCCAATCGGCCTGCCTCGAGCTCGGCGGCAAGAACCCGCTCGTCGTGATGCCCGATGCGGACCTGGACCTCGCCGTCGAGGGTGCGCTGTTCGGCGGGTTCGGGACGGCGGGGCAGCGGTGCACGTCGCTCGGGACGGTGATCGTCCACGCGTCGGTGCACGACGAGTTCCTCGGCCGGTACTCGAAGGCGGTCGAGACCGCCGCGATCGGCGACCCGTTCGAGGACGTGCTGTATGGCCCGATGATCAGCTCCCGGTTCTGCGACCGGTTCCTCGGCTGGCTCGACTGGGTGCAGCCGCACCACGCGCTCCGCGGCTCGACCGGCACGGGCCGGATCACGAAGGACAACCCTCGCGCCGGGTTCGTCGGAGATCCCGAAGCGGGCCTGTTCGTCCACCCGACGATCGTCGACGGCGTGACGGCCGACGACGACCTGTACAAGCAGGAGACGTTCGGGCCAATCGTCGGCGTCGCGACGTTCGGGGACTTCGACGAGGCGATCGCGCTCGCGAACGGCCACGGGTACGGGTTGTCGGCCTCGATCTACACGAACGACCCGAAGAGCGTGTTTCGCTTCCGCGAGCGCATCTCCGCGGGGATGGTGAGCGTGAACAACTCGACCTCCGGCGCCGAGGCCCACCTGCCGTTCGGCGGCAACGGCCGCAGCGGCAACGGGTCGCGTCAGTCCGGCGTGTGGGTGCTGGACCAGTTCACGCGCTGGCAGGCGATGAACTGGGACTACAGCGGGACGCTCCAGAAGGCCCAGATGGACGTCGCGGACCTCTCCGCCGAGGCCTCGTTCCGCTTGGCGGGGGACTGAGCTTCAGGTGCCCGGGAACGACCTCACGGTCATTCGTGCGGGCCGGCTCGTCGACGTTGTGGCCGGCGAGATGCGTGAGGATCAGTTCGTCACGATCCGCGGCGACCGGATCGAGTCGGTCGGCCCCGACAACGGCGGCGCGCCAGACGGGGCGCGCGTCATCGACCTGTCGGCGCGTACGGTCCTGCCCGGGCTGATCGACTGCCACGCCCATCTGATCGGCGAGCTCGAGTCCGGCCACGGATACGCGCGCTTGGTGCAGCGCAGCGGCGCGCAGGAGGCGCTCTCCGGTGTTCGCAACGCGCGCGACACGATCCTGGCCGGCTTCACCACCGTCCGCGACGTCGGCACGTTCCGCGCGCTGGTCGACGTCGCGCTCCGCGACGCGATCGATCGGGGCGACGTGCTGGGGCCTCGGATGCGGTGCGCGGGGGCGTATGTGACGTGCTCGGGCGGCGGAGGGGACGTGACGGGCCTGGCGCCCGACGTCGACGAGGTCGTCCCCCGCGACCTCCGTTTCGGCGTCGCGGACTCGGTGGACGAGGTTCGCGCGGCGGTTCGCCGGATCCTGCACGGGGGCGCCGACTTCATCAAGGTGATCGCGACGGGCGCCGTGCTGACCGAGGGCACCAACCCCGGGGCGCCCGAGTTCAGCGAGGCCGAGATCCGCGCCGCAGTCGAGGAGGCGGCGCTGTACGAGACGCACGTCGCGGCGCACGCGCACGGCGCCGAGGGCATCAAGCGGGCGATCCGAGCCGGCGTGCGCTCGATCGAGCACGGCTCGCTGATGGACGATGAGTCGATCGCGATGCTCGCCGAGACGGGAACCTACCTCGTGGCCGACGTCTGGGAGGGCGACTGGATCGCCGAGCAGGGACGCCTGCAGGGATGGTCGCCGAACGTGTTGCGCAAGAACGACGAGACGACCGATGCGCAGCGGCAGGGGTTTGCCAGGTGCGTGGAGGCCGGCGTCCGGTTGGCCTATGGGACCGACAGCGGCGTCTACCCGCACGCGATGGTTGCCAGACAGTTCGCCACGATGGCGAAGTTCGGGATGACGCCGATGCAGGCGATCCAGAGCGCAACGCTGGTCGCCGCCGAGCTGATCGAGTGGCAGGACCGCGTCGGGGCGATCGAGCCGGGGCGGTACGCAGACCTGATCGCGGTCGACGGCGACCCGCTCCAAGACGTCGATCTACTGACCGACATCGCCGTCGTGATCAAGGGGGGCCAGATCGTCAAGGGCGGTTGATCGTTTGGGTTCGCGCCGGCCCCACCCCTCGGCGTAGGCTTTCGCCGTCACTGCCGAAGGAGCGCTCGATGAAGACCTGTCCGTACTGCGCCGAGGAGATCCAGGACGCGGCGATCCGCTGCCGCTGGTGCCACAGCTGGCTCGTCGAGGAGATCCCGGCGGGGGCCGACACCCCGCCGACGAAGGCCCCCGAGCAGGAGGCGGAGACGCCGGCGGAGGAAGCTCCGAGGGTGGCGGAGACCGAGGCCGCGGTGCCGATGGTGGCCGCCGCCGCCGCGGAGCCCGAGCCGACGGCGCCCATGGCTGCCCCGACCCAAGTGACTCCGGCGCAGGCAACGCCTGCGGCCGAGGCGTCCGCCCCGGCCGCCGCCGCATCCGCCGCAGTCTCAGCGTACCCCGGACTCGAAGATCGAGTTCACGCACACGGGCTCTCGGTACCTGCTGGGATACGGGGGCGACTACTTCGGCATCTGGGATCGGAACGCTCCGCAGCAGCCGATCGAGCGGTTCCCGAGGAGCGACGAGGGGTGGGGGACGGCCTGGGCGCGTTACTCGGCGATCGAGACCAACTGGATGGACTTGCGGACGGGGCAGAAGTCCGGCTGACGCGGCCCGGCTCGGGCCGCTGCTAGGCTTCGAGCCGCCGCGGGCGTAGCTCAATGGCAGAGTCCCAGCCTTCCAAGCTGGATATGCGGGTTCGATTCCCGTCGCCCGCTCTCTTCATGGTCTGAGCCCGACTCAAGCCGCCCGTCGCGCTCCGCGTTCGGATCGGGCCCTCCACGGCCGGGACCTTCGTCCGTGCCATTGGCTCCGGCTCGGTGGGTAGGTTGCCCCACGAGAGGTCGGGAGAGGGACTTCCGCATGGAGACGCGTGTGTCACCGGCACGCGAGTCAAAGCGGTTGAGAAGCTTCCCCAGGATCCCGCGGACGTCCGCACCTTCCAGCGACCAACATCCGCGACCGCGTACCGCTCTCGTCCGCGGCATGACGCGGACGCTCCGCGCGAGGCCGCCGCCCCGAGTCCCGTTCGGCCGTCGCCGAAGCCATTCGCCCCCTGTACGAGCGCGAAGGACCGCAGGTGACCACCTCGGAACACGGAGGCGGCGGCAACTTCAGCGTACAACGCCAAGAGCTTCTCTCGAAGCTCAGCAGAAAGAGAGCAAGCGATGAGGAAGACCTTCATGTTCGCGTTCGCGGTCACGGCGCTTCTCGCCGTCGTGATCGGCGGCGCGTTCTCGTGGACCGCGTCGACGACCGGGGCATACACGGCGAACGCCGGGACCCTCAGCGTCGCGATCGCCAACGACGCCTATACGGGCAACGCGCTCTACCCCACGGGGATCTACACGGATGTCGTGTCCGGTCAGATCCAGAACAACACGCCCGCGAACCCGGGCATCCCCGTTCAACTCACCGGCGGCTCGGTGGGTGGCTTCACTCCGTCGAACGGCGGCTGCAGTTCCGGACACTTCGCCGGCGACGTCATCGTGACGGACAGCAGCTTCGTCGGTCCCGGTGGCGGTGTGGGAGGAAGCTGGATGGCCCGCATCCTGATGGGCACCGGAGCTCCGGACGTGTGTCAAGGCAACACGGTCGGCTACAACGTGACCCTCAACGTCGCGACGTAGCAGCGGTATCCGGGGGGGAGGGACCCGGCGTCCCTCCCCTCACGGAGATGGAGGTGGGCCAATGATCTCCATGGAGAACGCCCGGCTCACACGGATCCGGCGGGATGCCGGTCGCGGGCTGGCCCTGGCGGCCGGCATCGCGCTCGGCGCGGCGCTCGGCGCGGCGCTGGTCGTCGTCCTCGCCACGCGACTCTTTGGATTCCGGGTGCTCGAGGTCGCCTCCGACAGCATGGCGCCCTCGCTGCATCGTGGAGACCTCGTCGTTTCCCGCCCGGTCTCGATCATGGATGTGGAGCGCGGGGATGTCATCGTCTTCGAGGAGGGCACACAGACCCGCGTCCTGGTGGTCCATCGGATCGCCGGCATCGTCAACGTCACCGTCAACGTCACGGACTCTGCGACGGGTGCGGTGAACGTTGAACGAACGCGGCTGCTTCGGACCCAGGGCGACGCGAACCCGGGACCGGACGGCGACGCCGTCGACGCGGACCGGCTGCGAGGCGTCGTCTGGTTCTCGGTACCGCATGCGGGCTGGCTGTTCGGCGACGAGGGACCCCGGGCGACGCTCACGCTCGCGGCGATCCTCCTCGGGGTTGCGTGGGCCGGCTACGAGGCGGCCTCCATCCTTCGAAGGAAGCGTGGTGGGCCCCGCGGCGGATCCGGATCGAGCTTCCCTCCAGCGAACACCGACCCCTCGCAGGCGGTCGGACCGGTCGGTTCTTCGAGTACATGGGTGGCACATCGCCGTCGGACCCGGACGGGCGGTCGACGATCCTTCTTCGCGAGCTGGATCCTGGCGCTCGGGATCGCGTTCGTCCTCGTGCCCAGTGTCGCTGGCGGCTGGACCTCGTCCGTGACCGGTTGGTATCAGGCCGCCGTCGGGACCGTCGAGTCGGTGAGGGCCTCCGTTGACGTCGAGCCCGAGAGCCTGCGGGTCGAGAGCCAGGGCGTGCCGGTCATGGTCGTCATCCGGCTTCCGAACGCCGACATCTCCGCGATCGACGTCCCGAGCATTCGACTCTGCGGCGGTATCTCGTCGTGCGGTTCGGGCGGCGTGCCTGCGACCGATCCGATGTGGAGCCCCGACGGCCAGGTGTTGACGCTGAGGTTCTCGCGCGCCAACGTCATCGTCGCGCTCGCGAGCGTTGATCCGCCGGCCGACGTGGCCATCACCGTATCCGGGACGGTAGGCGGACATCCGTTCGCCGGGGCCGACGTGGTCCGGATCATCGGTGGACACGAGACGCCATCTCCGACGCCGAGCGGGTCGTCGTTCGGCTGATCGCTTCGACCCGCCTGGTGACTTCAGAAGATCAGCCGGGCCAGCGCCGTCGTCGCGGCCGCGACGACCACCACGACGAGCAATGGAGCCTTTCGCCAGAGCGCGACCCCCGCCGCCGCGACCCCGATCAGCCGGGCGTCGACCGTGAGCGCCTGTCCGTTCCCGAAGGTCTGGACCGCGACGAGCGCGCCCAGCACCGCGGGCGCGAGGAGCTGGACGACACCGGTCAGCCGGGCGGGGATCGGTCGACCGCCGAGGAGCACGGGCCCCGCCGCCTTGATCGCGATCGTGCCGGCCCCGACCAACGCGACGACCAGCCAGGTGGTCCTCACCGGCGGAGTCCGAGGAGACATGCCGCACCGGCGGCGACGATCGGGACGCCGGCCGGCGCCACGGGGGTGAGGACGAGCGCGATCGTCGCGCCGAGGACCGCGGCCTGCACCGAACGACGACCGCGGAGCTGCGGAATCAACAGTGCGAGGAAGAGCGCCGGGAAGGCGGCGTCGAGCCCGAGCGAGGCGGGATCGCCGAGCGCCTCACCGCCGATCGCGCCGACGGCGGTTCCGCCCACCCAGCTTGTGTACAGCACCATGCCCGCGCCGATCAGCACGCGAGGGTTGAAGCGTCCGTCGCCCTCGGCGGCGATCGCCCACGACTCGTCGACGACCAGCTGCGCGCGGAGCAGACGAGACCAGGCGGGTCCCTCGAGATACGGGAGCGACCGAGATGCCGATCGGCCCGTATCGCGCGTTCAACAGAAGTGCGGCCGTCACGGCCGCCGCGACGGTGCCGCCGTCGCCCAGGATCGAGGCCGCGGCGAACTGCGCCGAGCCGGCGAACGTCGTCGCGGACATGATGATCGGCGCGAGCCAACCGAAGCCCGCCGCCCGCGCGAGCACACCGAACGAGATCCCGAACCCGACGACGGCCACCGCGAGCGCTCCCACCGCTCGCGCCCCGTCGCGGTATCCCTTCGCTTCGACGGCGTCCTCCCGACTCACCGCGAGCCGATCCGCCTCCAGTCGCCCGGCGTCCGCGTGTCCACGCCGACCGCATTCGCGGCCACGCCGAGAACTGCGAGGCCGATGGGAACCGCAAGCCATCCCCACCCCGCGGCCACCCCGACCGCGCCGATGACGAGCAAGGAGCATAGGAGCAGCCCCGATCGCGTGATGGGGCTCAACGCACGCCAGCGATCCATCTCCGCCTCATCCTCCTCGGGGCCGACCAATCGCCCGACCAATCAGGCTTGCTTGGGCGCCTCGTGGTCGCAATAATCGCCCTGACGCGCAGACCACTCCATGACCAATCAGGCCAGATTGGAAGGTTTCGGAAATATGGTCTCCTCGCCGATTCCGACCGCGGGCTTCGGGCCCACCCTCGAGGGGTGGACGAGCGCCGCCACGGGCCCGCTGTATCGCCGCCTCGCCGAGGCGGTGCGAGCCGCGATCCGGCGCGGCGAGATGCCGAGCGGCACGCGCCTGCCCACCGAGCGAGCGCTCGCGGCCGAGCTGTCGGTGAGCCGCAGCACCGTCGTCGCCGCCTACGACCTGCTCCGCGGTGAGGGCTGGCTCGAGAGCCGCCAGGGGAGCGGCACGTGGGTCCGGCGGCAGGCCTCGGTCGTGCGGTTCGGCGAGGACCGCCCGGGGTTCCTCGGACGCTCCACCGTGACCTTTCGCGCGCTGATCGAGGGGCCGGGCGAGGGGATCGAATTCACCTGCGCGGCCTTGCCCGCCGGTGACCTGTTCGAGCGGCCGGCCGTGGGCCGAGCGATCCAGGATCTGGCCACGTTCGCCCGCTCGGAGATCGGGTATGAGGCGGCCGGTCACCTGCCGCTCCGTGCGGCGATCGCCGAGCACCTCACGCGACGATGGCGCCTCTCCACGACCGAGGACGAGGTGATCATCACCACCGGAGCTCAGCAGGCGATCGGACTCGCCGCGGCGTTGTACGCGCGGCCGGGCGACGTCGTCGCGGTCGAGGACCCGACCTACCTCACCGCCATCGACGTGTTCACGGCCGCCGGCCTGCGACTCCTGTCGGTTCCCATCGGCGTCCAGGGCCTCCGCCCCGAACGGCTGCGGGAGGCGATCCAGGAAGGGGCGCCGCGCTTCGCCTACATCATGCCGACGTTCCACAACCCGACGGGAGCGCTCATGCCGGAGCGCGAACGTCGAGAGATCGCGTTCGTCGCGGAGGAGCTTCAGGTGCCGATCGTCGAGGACCTGACGGTCGCCGACCTGACGCTCGGCGAGGAGCCCCCGCCGCCCATCGGCGCGTTCCAGGGCGAGGTGCCCGTGCTCACCATCGGGTCGCTCTCGAAGGTGCTGTGGGGCGGGCTTCGCGTCGGCTGGATCCGCGCGCCCGCGCCGGTGATCCAGCGCCTCGCCCGGATGAAGCTCGTGACCGACCACGGCAGCTCGACCGTGAGTCAGATCGTGGCGCTCCGGCTCCTGGAGGATCTTGATGCGATTCGGGGCGAGCGCCGCGAGCTCGTCCGAGAGCGGAAGGCGGCGCTCGAGGCCCTGCTCCGGGAGCACCTGCCGTCGTGGACCTGGGACCCGCCGGGTGGAGGTCTGAGCCTATGGGTTCGGCTCCCGATCGGCGACGCCACGTCCTTCTCGCAGGTCGCGACGCGGCACGGCGTCACGCTCGTCCCCGGCCCGATGACGTCGGTCGAGGGCCACTTCGCGGACCGGGTACGCCTGCCGTACGTCCTCGAGCCCGGGCTGATGCGCGAGGGCGTGGCGCGCCTGGCGAGCGCCTGGGCCGAGTACGAGCCCGGCGTCGGCGCCGCGCCGCGCACCGTCCGCGTCGTCGTGTGATGGAGGTTCCGTTTCGCATCGTGGACGTGTTCACGCCGCGACCGCTCGCGGGCAACCAGCTCTGCGTGGTTCCCGACCCGGTCGAGCTGGATCACGGCGAGATGCTCGCCCTCGCGCAGGAGATCGGCTTCTCGGAGACGACGTTCGTCACCCATTCCGGCGGCGACCGCTACGCGATGCGGATCTTCACGCCCGACGAGGAACTGCCCTTCGCGGGCCACCCGACGCTCGGGACCGCCTTCGTGATGGTGAGCGAGGGTCGGGTGACGTCGCCCGCGACCCAGGTCGTCGCAGCCGGAGAGATCCCCGTCGAGGTCGACGTCGCATCCGGCGTCGCATGGATGACGCAGCTCGCCCCTGAGTTCGGTCCCGTGGTCCAGGATCGTGAGCTCCTCGCGAGGGCGACCGGCCTGGACGTCGCGGACATCCGCGACGACCTCCCCGCGCAGACGGTCTCGACCGGGCTGCCGCCGCTCATCGTGCCGATCCGCGACCTCGAGGCGCTGCGACGCGCCAGGATCGATCAGCGGTCCGTGGCCGAGGCGTGCGAGCGCTCGGGCGGGGAGGAGCTGTACCTGTTCGCCCTCGGGCCCGGCGACGACGTCACGGCGCGGTTCTTCGGTCCCACCATCAGCATCCTGGAAGACCCGGCGACCGGGTCCGCCGCGGGGCCGCTCGGCGCGTACCTCGCCGAATACGGGCTCGCCGGGATGCCCGGCGCCGTGAAGGTCCTCCAGGGCGAGCAGGTCGGACGCCCGAGCGAGCTCCACGTCGAGGTGACGCCCGACGGCGGCTCGTGGCGTGTCCGCGTCGGCGGGGGCGTCCACGTCATCGGGCGGGGCTCGTTCGAGCTGGAGCGGGCCGACCTACAATCGGCTCGCGGGGCGTAGCGCAGCCTGGTAGCGCGCCTGCTTTGGGAGCAGGAGGCCGGCGGTTCGAGTCCGCCCGCCCCGACCGTTTGACGGCGCCACCCGTGCCGGCCGAGACTCGCCCGATGTTCGTTCGAGCCGGGGGGCGCCGAACGGTCCAGGCGGGCGTCGTCGGCCTCGTGCTCGCCGCGTCCCTCCTCCCCGCCTCCGAGAACGCGCGCTCTCAGTCCGAGTGCCCAATCGAGGCCGATCCCGTCTACGGGGGGAGCGTTCCGACCGCCAAGGACGTGCTCGGGTTCAGGCTCGGCCGCCGGGAGGCCACCACCGACGAGGCGTGGGGGTACCTCGACGCCGTCGACGCGGCGAGCGATCGCGTCGCGACCGGCACGTACGCGACCTCGGTGCAGGGACGGCCGCTGCGGTACGCGGTCGTGGGCGACCCCGAGAACGTCACGCCCGAGGGGCTCGAGGCGACCCGCCAGGCGGTGCTGAAGATCCGCGATCCCGCCACAGCGGCCGATGAGGTCGAGGCGCTCGCGGCCTCCACGCCCGCCTTCCTCTACATCGCGGGCAACGTGCATGGCAGCGAGGAGAGCGGGACCGACGCCGGGCTCCGGATCCTGTACGAGCTCGCGGACCGCACCGACTGCGCGGCCCAGGCGATCCTGGACGACGCGGTGGTGTTCATCCTGCCGATCCAGAACCCCGACGGACGCGAGGCCGACACGAGGCGCAACGCGTACGGCTTCGACATGAATCGCGACTGGTTCGCGCGCACCCAGGCAGAGACCGACGGCAAGGTCGAGCTCCTGCGGCGATACCCGCCGCTGCTGTTCGTCGACGCGCACGAGTTCAGCTACTACCGGTCGTTCTTCGCGCCCAACGACGATCCCGTCTATCACGACGTGCCCGATCAGGTGCTGTCGTGGGTCGACGATCTGTACGCGCCCGCGCTCGCGGACGAGTTCCGCCGGAGGGATTGGGGCTTCTTCAACTATCACGGGTACGACTTCTTCATGCCCGGGTACGGCGACACGGTCCCCGCCGACGGGTTCATGGCTGCCGGGCTGACGCTCGAGCACGACAACGAGGCGCCGTTCGAGCTCCGCGTCGAGAAGACCCGCGTCGAGTTCTGGCTGTTGCTCTCGCTCGCCGCGCGGAACCGCTCGCGGCTGCTCGAGGAGCAACACGACGCCTACGTCGAGGCGGTCGACGAGGGGCGCGCGGGGATCCTCGAGCCGAACGGCCTGTCGAATCCGAGCAGCCGTCTCATCGCCGACGTCCCCGACCGTCGCGTCCGGCAGTACTTCCTGCTCGAGGACGACGAACGCGCGTACGAGCTCCAGCTCCTCGTCCGCCGCCTGCAGCGGATGGACGTGCGGGTCTTTCGGCTCGACGCCCCGCTCGAGGTGCCGGACTATCGCGCCTACGCGAAGGCTCCTCGCGAGCGGACGTTGCCGGCCGGGACCTACTGGATCCCGATGGCGCAGCCACAGAAGCACTGGATCCAGCTGATGCTGAACGAGGACACCTACGTCCCGGTCCGCCGCACATACGACATCACCGGATGGTCGAGCCCGTTGCTCATGAACCTCGAGGGTGGGTCCTCGGGCGCCGAGCTCGAACCTTCGGCATCGCTCGTCCCGCCGCTGGACGAGCCGGCATGGCCGCTCGAGCCCGCACGACGCCCCGAGGATCGGCGTCCTCGCGTTGTCGAACGCCGTCTACGCGTTCGAGGGCGTGGGGCAGCTGCGGTGGCTGTTCGACACGGTCTGGGACCGGCCCTACGAGGTCCTGAAGCCCGAGGATGTCGCGGCGGGAGGCCTGGACGGGATCGACGTGCTCGTCGTGCCGTCCGGCGGCGCACTGGTCGGCGAGCGCAAGCTCGGGCCGAAGGGCGTGGAGGAGCTCACGCGTTGGGTCCGGGACGGGGGCCGGTACGTCGGCTACAAGTTCGGGGGCGCGCTGCTCGCCGACCGGCTCGACCTCACGAGCGCACGCTTGGTGGACTCGCCGTACCAGATCGAGGGCACCCTCATCCGTGTGCACGTCGACCGCTCGAGCCCGCTGTCCGAGGGCGTGGGCGGGAGCGTCTGGGTGTTGTTCTCCGACGATGACACGATCCGGGTCCGTCCAGGCGCCGCGCCGCTGCGGTATCCGAAGGGCGGGCTCGCGACGTCCGGGCTCGCCCTGCACACCCAGAAGCTCGCCGGGCAGCCCGCGGCCGTGGACGAGGCGTTGGGCGAGGGCCGGGTCGTCTTGTTCCCCTTCGACCTCAACTTCCGGGGGATGTCCCAGGGGACCCAACGACTGCTGTGGAACGCGATCTTCGGCCGATGACCTGTCGCCGGCGGGGCGTACCCTGAGCCACATGCGACTCCGCTCGGCCTGCGAGGCCCTGCCGGTCCTCACGGTGCGCCGGATGCTGGCCGGCCTGCCCGACGCTCGGGGCTTCGAGGTGACCGTGAAGCCGCTCCGCTACCGGGAGAAGCCACACCTCGCGGCGCTCACCGACTTCGGCGAGCGGACGATCACGCTGCAGGTCCCAGAGCCCTTCTACCCGTTCGGCGAGGTCGTGGCCTACGGGGCCAAGCGCCGGCCCGGTCGCTCGATCCGGTTCATCTGGCTCACCGAGGGGGTGACGTTCCACACGCCCCGAGAGGTGCTCCGGTTCCTGTACCTGCACGAGTGGATGCACTGGTACCTCTACTACCACCACGGCCGGGGATCCTCCGCCGAGACGACGTGCGATCGGTTCGCGCTCGCCAACTACCGTCGCCGCACGGTGACGGCCGAGGACGCCCAGGCTGCGCTCCGCCGCGGCGGCTCGGAGCCCTGGCGCCCGGCCTCCTCGATCGCCGCCCGCGGGCGGATCTAGGCGCCGAGGCGGGTCCTGGCTCTCGCGCGGCCCACCACGTAGCCGACCGCGGCCGCAGAGCAGTGTGCCGGCGAGGGCGAGGCCAAGGATCAGCCCACGGGGGGGCTCGGGACAGGGCGGCACGTCGTCGGCCGTCGGGAAGTCGCTGGACGGCTCGACGCGAACGAGATCCGTGGTGCACCACGCCATCGATTCCACCTCCGGGGTCATCGAACCAGCCCGCGACCATGCCGACACCAGCGAAGGGCCCCCGTCGGCCGGGACCGTTTCCGAGCCGGCCCTGCTCACGCAAGCGCCAGCGCGACCCGCTCGAGGCCTTTCATCATGTGCTCGACGTCGTAGCCGAAGCCGATGCGGAATCCTCCGCCGACGCCGAACATGTCCCCGGGGACCAGCAGCACGCCGTGCTCGGTTCGGATCCGGTCGACGAGCTCGCGCGAGGCGACCGGCCGGTCGTACTCGACGTAGGCGATGGCGCCGGCCTTCGGTCGAATGGAACGCAGCGCGGGCTGCGAGGCGATCCAGTTCTCGAGCCGGGGCAGGTTCATTCGGATGATGCCGCGCGTACGGCGGAGGAGCTCCTCGCGACGATCCGGTTCCATCGCGAGGGATGCGAACCAATCCGGCAGCATTCCCGGCGTCAGGGTCGTGTAGTCGTGGCGGATCCAGATCTCGCCGATGAGCTCGGGCGGCGCCACCGCCCACCCGATGCGGAGGCCGGGCAGACCGAACGCCTTCGAGAGCCCGCTCGTGACCACGACGCGATCGGACCGGCCCCAGAACGTCGGCGTGGCCTCGTCCGTCTCGACCTCGGCGCCTCGGTAGATCTCGTCCGCGAGAACCCAGGCGCCGACCCGTTCCGCCGCGGCAACGACCGCATCCATCTCCGAATCCGTGAGGACGTGGCCGGTCGGGTTGTTCGGGTTGCAGACCATCACGACCTTGGTCCTTGGCCCGACCGCGCGCTCGAGCTCGTCGCCGTCCAGGGCCCACGTGCCGCCCACCGGCTTCAGCGAGAAGACGTCGGTCGCCTCGCCGAAATGGCGCCCGAGGCCCCAGCCCTGGAGATAGTTCGGGATCATGAACGCCAGCCGGTCGCCCGGCTCGAGCAGCGACCAGAGCGTGAGGAGATTCGCCTCGGAGCCGCCGTTGCATATCGTGACGTTCTGCGTCTCGGCGCCCGGATACCACCTCGACACGTGTTCCCGTGTCTGGATCGATCCCTCCGACAATGGGTAGCCGAGACGGGTGTCCAGGAGAGCCTGCGTGGAGACCCGATCGCCGAGCAGCTCGTCGACCTGGAGCGGCAGCACGCCGCTCTCGGAGAGGTCGAACTCCACGTCGTGCCAGTAGAGCGACTGCATCCGCTCCATCTCGAAGAGATCGATCCGGGTCACGCTGAACCTCCCTCGCAGCGGCTCCACCCGAACGTAGCATCCGGGTAGGCTTCGCGCCGATGGGTCGCGACGTGCTGGTCTTCACGGCGCCCGAGGTTCGCGCAGCGCTCGACATGCCCTCGCTCATCGAGACGGTCGAGCGCGCGTTCGTCGCGTCCTCGAACGACGCCGCCGAGCGCCCGTCGGTGATCCACCTCGACGTGCCCGAGTCCGGTGGTGAGATCCACGTGAAGGCCGGGCACCTGCACGGGGCGAGCCACTACGCGGTCAAGGTTGCGTCCGGCTTCTCCGGGAACGGCCCGCCCGTGATCGACGGGCTCGTGCTCGTGTTCGACGCCGCGGACGGATCGCTGGCCGCGCTCCTGTTGGACGACGGCTTCGTCACCGACGCGCGGACCGGCGCCGCCGGCGGCGTTGCCGCCCGCCACCTTGCTCCCGAGCGCGTCGAGACGGTCGCGGTGATCGGGACCGGCGCCCAGGCCCGGTACCAGCTCGACGCGCTCGCCGCCGTCAGGCCCGGATTCGCGCACGTCCGCGTCTGGGGGAGGAACCACGACCACGCCACGCATTGCGTCGACGACCTCGTCGCGAGGCCTGGCCTCCCCGAGGGGTGCCGCTACGCGGTCGCCAAGACCGTCGAAGAGGCGACGGAGGGCGCGGAGTTCGTCATCACCTGCACCGCGAGCCGCGATCCGCTCCTCCGCGCCGAGTGGCTGACGGCGGGGGCGCATGTGACCGCGATCGGCTCGGACGCCGTGGGGAAGCAGGAGCTGGATCTGGACGTCCTCGCCGCCGCGGACCTGCTCGTCTGCGATGATCGCCATCAGTCGGCACGGATAGGTGAGCTTCAGCATGCGCGCCTCGCAGGTGGCGCGGGCTCGTCGAGCTGGGGGAGATCGCGGCCGGGTGGGTCCCGGGGCGGACGTCGGACGAGCAGCTCTCGGTGTGCGACCTGAGCGGCCTCGGCGTGCAGGACGTCGCCGCCGCGGCGCTGGTGCTCGAGCGGGCCGGCGAGCCCTCGGCTCGGCTAGGTCGGTAGCGAGACCTCGGCTCGGCCGCTCTTCAACCGGGCCAGGATCTCGTCGTGCAGGACGCCGTTGCTGGTCAGCACGCTGCCGCCGTGCTCGAGCGGGGACCCGTCGAACTGGGTCATTCGGCCGCCGGCCTCCGCGACCACCACCTCGAGCGCGGCCCAGTCCCAGGTGGCGAGCTCGGGCTCGAAGCAGACGTCCGCCGAGCCTCGGGCGACCAGCATGTGGCCCCAGAAGTCGCCGAACGCGCGGTTGCGGCGAGCCTGTCTGAGCAGTTCGAGCAGGGGCGAGCCGTACTCGCCGTCCACCCATTCGGCGAGCCCCGCGTGGAGCACCGACGCCCGGCCGACCCGATCCGCGGCGGAGACCTGAATCGCTTCCCCGTTCAGGCGAGCCCCATGGTCCCGCACGGCCTCGTACCGCTCGCCGAGCGCGGCCGCGTTCACCACGCCGAGCACGGGCGTCCCCTCGACCGCGAGCGCGATGAGCGTCGCCCACACCTGGATCCCGTCCGCGAAGTTCTTGGTCCCGTCGATCGGGTCGACGATCCAACGCCGCGCGCCCTCGCCCTCGACGCCGCCCTCCTCGCCGAGCACGGCGTCGTCCGGATAGCGTTCGTGCACGGCGGCTCGGATCATCGCCTCGATCGCGAGGTCCGCCTCGGTCACGGGCGTCTTGTCGACCTTGAGGCGGACGTCGAACGAGCCTCGGAAGAAGGAGAGGGCGATCCGGCCCGCCTCGTCGGCGAGCTCGTTCGCGAACGCGAGCTCCTCCTCGAACACGATGCGAGGGTACCGGGCCCGCCGCGTCGTGCCTGCTAGATTCCCTGGTTCATGCAGACGACCGTTCAAGAGACCGACAAGCACACGGTCAAGCTCACGATCGAGGTTCCGCCGGAGGAGTTCGGCAAGGACCTCGACCGCGCCTACCGGAAGATCGCGCAGCAGGTCCGGATCCCCGGTTTTCGCAAGGGCAAGGTGCCGAGGAAGATCATCGACGCTCAGATCGGCCGGGACGCCGTGCTCGGCGAGTTCCTCGAGGACTCGGTACCGGCCTACTACCGCGACGCGCTGCGCGAGAACGACCTGGCGCCCATCGCCGACCCGAACATCGACGTCGAGCAGCTCGAGGACGGCAAGCCGCTCGTCTTCACCGCCACCGTGGAGGTCCGGCCCCGGCTCAAGCTCGCGGAGGCGGAGTACAAGGGGATCGAGGTGGAACGTCCCCCCGTCGAGGTGACCGACGAGGACGTCGACCGGCTCGTCGACGCGCTCCGCGAGCGGTTCGCCGAGCTCGAGACCGCGACGCGCCCCGCTCGCTCGGGCGACTACGTGGTGATGGACCTTCGCGCGACCGTTCACGGCGAGGAGGTCCCCGAGGCCACCCGCCCCGACTACCTGTACGAGGTCGGTTCGGGAGAGTTCGGCGAGAAGCTCGACGCGGAGCTCGAGGGCAAGCGGGCGGGGGAGATCCTGAACGCCAACGACGCGCTGCCCGAGCACTTCGGCGAGCGAGCCGGGCAGGAGGTCTCCTTCCAGATCCTCATCAAGGAGGTCAAGGGCAAGAAGCTGCCCGACGCCGACGACGAGTTCGCGAAGACGGCGTCGGAGTTCGACACGCTCGACGAGCTGAAGGCGAGCCTGCGTGAACAGCTCCAGAAGAACAAGGAGCGAGGCGCCGACGCGGCCGTCCGCGACCGCGTGCTCCAGGCGAGTCGTGGACCGAACGCAGGTGGATCTGCCCGACACGCTCATCGACGAAGAGACCGAGCATCGCGTGACCCACGCGCGCGAGCGCGCGGAGCAGATCGGGATGACCCTCGACCAGCTGCTGGAGTCCCAGGGCTTCGATGAGGTTCGCTTCCGCGCGGACGCGCGCGAGCACGCCGTGCGAGCGATCACGGCCGACCTGGTCCTGGAGTCCGTCGCGCGATCCGAGGGGATCGAGGTGACGACGGAGGAGCTCGGCCGCGAGATCGCCGGGCTCGCCGCGGCGCTTGGGCGAGAGGCGAAGGACGTGGCCAAGAGTCTGGATCGTTCCGGTCAAGTCGTCGCGCTGGCCGGTGATATCATCCGCTCCAAGGCGCTCGACGTGCTCGTCGAGCACGCAAACGTCCGGCCCGCGGGCTCAAGCAGCGAAGCGGTAGTCCCGAATCGGGCACCGCGAAGCGGAACCCGATTGGGCAGAAGAAGGCGAGCTCAAGGAGGACTCCGAGTCGTCCGACGCTTCCCCTGAGGCTCCCCAACCCGAACCCGAGGAGACGTCATGAAGAACTACCTCGTTCCCGTCGTCGTCGAGCAGACCAGCCGCGGGGAGCGCTCGTTCGACATCTACTCGCGGCTCCTGAAGGAGCGGATCGTGTTCCTCGGGACGCCGGTCGACGACAACGTCGGCAACCTGATCATGGCGCAGCTCCTGCATCTGGAGTCGGAGGACCCCGACAAGGACATCAACCTGTACATCAACTCACCCGGCGGAGATATCACGGCCCTGTTCGCGATCTACGACACCATGCAGTACGTGAAGTGCGACGTCTCGACGACCGTGATGGGGCAGGCGGCCTCGGCCGCGGCGGTGCTCGCGCTCTCGGGCGCGAAGGGCAAGCGCTTCGCGCTCCCGCACTCGCGGATCCTGCTCCACCAGCCGCACGGCGGCGCCCAGGGCCAGGCCGTCGACATCGAGATCCAGGCACGGGAGATCATCCGGTACCGGCAGCTCCTGGATCAGCTGATCTCGGAGCACACGGGCCAGCCGCTCGAGAAGGTCGGTAAGGACACGGACCGCGACTACATCCTCACCGCCGAGGAGGCGGTGGCGTACGGGATCATCGACGAGGTCATCACCACGCGGAAGATGAAGCCCGAACTCGCAGCGGCCGCCGCCGCCGGGTCGTAGGATTCCACGCACGAGGCCGGGCGCAGGGTCCCGGCCGTTCGGCGAACGGGGGCAGACGGGGTCATGGCGAGGATCGGCGACTCGGACCTGCTGAAGTGCTCCTTCTGCGGCAAGTCGCAGAAGCAGGTCAAGAAGCTGATCGCCGGCCCCGGCGTGTACATCTGCGACGAGTGCATCGACCTCTGCAACGAGATCATCGAGGAGGAGCTCTCAGAGACCTCCGAGCTGAAGCTCGAGGAGCTGCCGAAGCCTCAGGAGATCTACGCGTTCCTGGACGAGTACGTCATCGGGCAGGAGACCGCGAAGAAGGTCCTGTCGGTTGCCGTCTACAACCACTACAAGCGGATCCAGGTCGGTGCCAAGGACAACGAGGTCGAGCTCCAGAAGTCCAACATCATGATCCTGGGGCCGACCGGGTGCGGGAAGACCCTCCTCGCGCAGACGCTCGCCCGGATGCTGAACGTCCCGTTCGCGATCGCCGACGCCACGGCGCTGACCGAGGCGGGCTACGTGGGAGAGGACGTCGAGAACATCCTCCTGAAGCTCATCCAGGCGGCCGACTACGACGTGAAGAAGGCCGAGACCGGAATCATCTACATCGACGAGGTCGACAAGATCGCGCGCAAGTCCGAGAACCCTTCGATCACGCGCGATGTCTCGGGCGAGGGAGTGCAGCAGGCGCTGTTGAAGATCCTCGAGGGCACGACGGCGTCGGTGCCACCGCAGGGCGGCCGCAAGCACCCGCACCAGGAGTTCATCCAGATCGACACGACCAACATCCTGTTCATCTGCGGCGGCGCGTTCGCGGGGCTCGAGAAGATCGTCGAGAGCCGCATCGGCAGCCGCGGCATCGGCTTCGGCGCCGATGTCCGCCGCGTGGAGGAGAAGGACCTCGGCGCGATCCTGGGCCAGGTGCTCCCGGAGGACCTGCTGAAGTACGGGCTGATCCCCGAGTTCGTCGGCCGCCTGCCGGTGATCACCAACGTGCACAACCTCGACAAGCAGGCGCTGGTGGACATCCTCACCCAGCCGAAGAACGCTCTCGTCAAGCAGTACCACAAGTTCTTCGAGTTCGACGGCGTCGAGCTCGAGTTCTCCGACGACGCGCTCGAGGCGATCGCCGACCAGGCGATCCTGCGCGGGACGGGCGCGCGCGGCCTCCGCGCGATCATGGAGGAGGTCCTGCTCAACACGATGTACGAGCTGCCCTCGCGCCAGGACGTGACGAAGTGCTTGATCGACGGCGAGGTCGTCCGGAGCAAGGTGAACCCGACCCTCGTTCCGATGAAGGAGCCCAAGCGCCGCGAGCGCCAGGAGCGCACGGCGTAGCGAGCCCGTATCCGGCCTGACCGCAACCGGTCATCCCGTAGACTCGCCCGCATGACCGTTCCCGAGAAGCCGAGCCTCGACGGGCTGGAGGCGAAGTGGGACGAGTGGTGGGAGGCGGCCGGCACCTACCGATTCGACCGCTCACAGCCTCGGGGGAACGTGTTCGCCATCGACACCCCTCCGCCGACCGTGAGCGGCTCGCTGCACATGGGGCACGTCTGCTCGTACACCCACACCGACCTGATCGCTCGGTTCCACCGCATGCGCGGGAAGACCGTCTTCTACCCGATCGGGTGGGACGACAACGGGCTGCCGACCGAGCGCCGGGTCCAGAACTACTTCGGCGTCCGCTGCGATCCCTCCCTTCACTACGACCCGGACTTCGACGTGGACGCCCTCGATCGCCCGGACGACCAGCAGGTCGCGGTGTCCCGGCCGAACTTCGTCGAGCTGTGCGAGCGCCTCACCTCGGAGGACGAGAAGGCGTTCGAGGACATGTTCCGAACGCTCGGTCTGTCGGTCGACTGGACCTACACCTACACGACGATCGACGCGCACTCGCGTCGGGTGTCGCAGCGCGCCTTCCTTCGGCTGCTCCAGCGCGGGCTCGCGTACCAGGCCGAGGCGCCGACCCTGTGGGACGTCGACTTCCAAACCGCGATCGCGCAGGCCGAGATCGAGGACCGGGAGGTGGACGGCACGTACCATCGCGTCCGGTTCGACCTCGCCGACGGCTCGGGATCGGTGGAGATCGAGACGTCGCGCCCCGAGCTCATCCCGGCGTGCGTCGCGTTGGTCGCGAACCCCTCCGACGAGCGGTTCCGGGCGCTCGTCGGGAGGCGCGCCGTCACGCCGCTCTTCGGCGCCGAGATCCCGATCGTCGCCCACGAGCTCGCCGAGCCCGAGAAGGGGACGGGGATCGCGATGATCTGCACGTTCGGCGACCTCACCGACGTCACGTGGTGGCGCGAGCTGAACCTGCCCGCCCGCGTGGTGATGCAGCGGGACGGGACGATCGCCCCGTCACGGTGGGGCGAACCCGGATGGGAGACCGGAGACGCGGACGCGGCGCGCCGCGTTCACGATCGGCTCGCGGGCCTGCCCGCGAAGAAGGCACGGACGTCGATCGCGGAGCTGCTGGCGAGCGGCGGCCATCTGGTCGGCGAGCCCACGCCCGTTCGTCACGTCGTGAAGTTCTACGAGCGAGGCGAGCGGCCGCTCGAGGTCGTCTCGAGCCGACAGTGGTTCGTGAAGACGATCGAGTTCCGGGAACGGCTGCTCGAGCTCGGGCGGGAGCTTCGCTGGCACCCCCCGCATATGGGCGCTCGGTACACCTCGTGGGTCCAGGGACTGAACGGCGACTGGTGCATCAGCCGTCAGCGCTTCTTCGGCCCGACGTTCCCGGTCTGGTATCAGCTCGATGATCAGGGCGAGCCGGATCGGGAGCATCCGCTGGTGGCGAGCGAGGATCGCCTCCCGGTGGACCCCTCGAGCGACGCGCCGGAGGGCTACGCCGAGGACCAGCGGGACAGGCCCGGAGGGTTCGTGGGCGACGCCGACGTCATGGACACGTGGGCGACCTCCTCGCTCAGCCCGCAGATCGCCGGCGGGTGGGAGGAGGACCCGGACCTGTTCGCCCGAGTGTTCCCGATGGACCTCCGCCCGCAGGCGCACGAGATCATCCGGACCTGGCTCTTCTACACCGTGCTGAAGTCGCATCTCGAGCACGACTCCCTGCCGTGGACGAACGCGGCCATCAGCGGGTTCGTCCTCGATCCCGAGCGGAAGAAGATGTCGAAGTCCAAGGGCAACGTCGTGACGCCGACCGCGCCGCTGGAGCAGTTCGGCTCGGATGCCGTTCGGTATTGGGCGGCGAGCGCGCGCCTCGGCATCGACGCCACGTTCAAGGAGGAGCAGATCAAGATCGGGCGGCGCCTGGCCATCAAGGTGCTGAATGCGTCGCGGTTCGCGCTCCTCCTCGAGGGGCCGGAGGGCGAGATCGCCGACCCGCTCGACCGGGCGATGCTGCGCCGGCTGGGTGAGACGGTCGAGGAGACGACGCGCGCGCTCGAGGAGTATGAGCACGCGAAGGCGCTCGGCGACATCGAGCGCTTCTTCTGGGGGTTCACGGACGACTACCTCGAGCTCGTGAAGGGTCGCGCGTACGGATCGCACGGCCCCGAGGCCGCGGGCTCGGCGATCGCATCGCTCCGTCTGGCGCTGTCGGTGCTGCTCAGGCTCTTCGCGCCCTTCCTGCCGTACGTGACCGAGGAGGTCTGGTCGTGGTGGCGGCAGGGGTCGATCCACCGCGCGCCGTGGCCGATCCCCGAGGAGCTCGAGGGGCCATCCGCGGGCGGGGACGTGGCCGTGTACGAGGTCGCCGCGTGGGTCCTCGGCGAGGTCCGCAGGGCCAAGGCGCTCGCCAAGCGCTCGCTCCGGACCGAGGCCCAGCGGGTGGTCGTCCGTGAGACCGAGGAGCGCCTGAAGGTGCTCTCCGGCGTCGAGCGGGACCTCCGGGAGGCCGGCAACGTCGCGGCGATCGAGTACGTCGAGTCGGCCGAGCCCGCGGTCGAGGTCGTCCTGCCGCCCCAGGACTGATCGGCATGCGCTTCGCCGACGCGCTGGCCGAGCTCGACGCGCGCCAGCCCGAGCACATGCCGAAGCCGGACCTCGACCGGATCCGCGCGCTCGCGGACCTGCTCGACTCGCCGCAGGGCACCTACCCGACGGTGCACGTCACGGGCACGAACGGCAAGACCACGACGGCGCGGCTCGTCGCCCGGATCACGTGCGCGCACGGGATCCCGACCGGGTTGTTCACCTCGCCGCACCTGCGGTCGGTGACCGAGCGGCTCGAACTCTGCGGGCGGGCCATCGGATCGGACGAGTTCGGCCAGGAGTACGAGCACCTCCTGCCCTACCTGCGGACCGTGGACGATCGGATGGGTCGGGTGACCTACTTCGAGGCGCTCACCGCGCTCGCGTTCCTGTGGTTCGCGGACAAGCCGGTGGGGCTCGGTGTCTTCGAGGTCGGCATGGGCGGCGCCTGGGACGCGACGAACCTCGTCGCCGGCGACGTCGCGGTGCTCTGCCCGGTCGGGCTCGACCATCCCGAGCTCGGCTCGACGGTCGCCGAGGTTGCCGCCGAGAAGGCGGGGATCGTGAAGGCCGGCAAGATCGCCGTCGTGCGCGAGCAAACCGCCGAGGCGCTCGCGGTGATCGACTCCCGGTGTGCCGAGGTGGACGCGCGGATGCTGCTCGAGGGACGGGAGTGGGAGCTCCAGACGCGTGCCCCCGGGGTCGGCGGACAAACGCTCTCCATCCGCGGCCTGCACGCCGAGTACGAGGACCTCCTCCTGCCGCTGTTCGGCGCGTTCGCCGCGCTCAACGCGGCGGCGGCGGTCGTCGCCACCGAGGCGCTCCTGGAGCGCGAGCTCGACGAGGGCGCCCTGCACGAGGCCCTCTCAGGCGCGACCGCGCCCGGTCGGCTCGAGGTCGTGGCCAGGCATCCGCTGATCGTCCTCGACGGCGCCCACAACCCGGCGGCGGCCGAGGCCCTGGCGGCGGCGCTCCTCGAGGCATTCACCTGGGACCGTTTGCACCTGGTGACCGCGGTCTTCTCCAACAAGGATCTCGACGGGATCCTCGATCGTCTGGCGCCGCTGGTGGACGTCGGCTACGCGGCCGACACGCAGAGCGTTCGCGCGCGCCCGGCCGAGGAGATCGAGGCCGCGCTGGGCTCCAGGCAGGTTGCCGCGCAGCGGTTCTCGAGCGTCGCGGCCGCACTCGCCGCGGCGAGGGCAGCCGCCGACGCGAAGGACCTCATCCTGGTGACGGGCTCTCTGTACACTGTCGCGGACGCCCGCCGGGCGTTGCTGGAGGACCCCTCGCCGTGACCGTCGAATCGACCTTGCTCATCGTCAAGCCGGACGGCGTCCGGCGGGGGCTCGTCGGCGAGGTGCTTCGTCGCGTGGAGGCCAAGGGGCTGCGCCTCGCCGAGATGCGCATGATGACGATCGAGCGCTCGACGGCGGAGGAGCACTACGGAGAGCATCGCGAGAAGCCGTTCTTCGGCGAGCTGGTCGCGTTCATCACGTCGGGACCCGTGGTCGTGGCCCGGCTCGAGGGCGAGGGCGCGATCGACGTGTGGCGGACGCTCATGGGGCCGACCGACCCCGCCAAGGCGCCCCCGGGCACGATCCGGGGCGACCTCGGCCTGATCATCACCGAGAACATCGTGCACGGCAGCGACTCGCCCGAGTCCGCCGAGCGCGAGCTGAAGCTCTTCTTCGGCTGAGCGAGGACTGGTGGACGCGTCCGGCTCGCTCGAGCGGATCCGCTCCTACGTCGCGAGCCATCGGGGGCACCTGGCCACGCCCGGCCTCGCGCTCGCCGTCACCGACCGCGAGCGCTGCCTCGGCGTCGTGCTCGATGGACTGGCGAACGTCGACGCCGGGACGCCGGTCGCGCCCGATCACCGGTTCCAGATCGGGTCCATCTCCAAGGGGTTCACCGCGCTCGCCGTCCTGCAGCAGGTCGAGGAGGGGTGGCTCGATCTGGACGCGCCGATCACGGAGTACCTCCCGTGGTTCGAGGTGCGATCGGCGTTCGCGCCGATCGCGGTCCACCACCTGCTCTCTCACACGGCCGGCCTCGTCGCCGGCACGGACTTCACCGGCGACGCCGCGGCGGAGGTCTGGTCGCTCCGTGAGACCGAGACCGGGTTCGCGCCGGGGGAGCGGTTCCTCTACTCCAACGTTGGCTACAAGGCGCTCGGCCTGGCCCTGGAGACGGTCACCGGTCGGCCGTGGTGGGTGACGGTTCGCGATCGCGTGATGTCGCCGATCGGCATGGGCGAGGCCGACGTCGTGATCACCAACGACGCGCGCGAGCGCCTGGCCGTCGGCTACCGGTCCCCGTTCGCGGACCGTCCGTGGCTTCCGCGCCACGGGTGGGAACCCTCGCCCTGGTTCGAGAGCGCGACGGCCGACGGCACGATCTGCGCGAGCGCCGACGAGCTCACCGCCTACGCGCGGCTGCTCCTCAACGGAGGCGCGGGGGTGGTCTCCCCGGCGACGTTCGATCGGATGACGGCCCCCGTGGCCGTGGATCCGGCGAGCCCGGGCGAGCGATACGGCTACGGGATCAAGCGGATCGACGAGGGTGGGCGGACGATCCTCGGGCACTCCGGCGGGATGATCGGGTTCAGCGCGTACCTGCTGGTCGACGCCGAGTCCGGGCACGGGGTGACCGCCCTCGCGAACTCGGCGTTCGGTCGGACCTTCGCCCTCGCTCGGTTCGCGCTCGCCTGCGTGGTCGCCGAGTCGAACGGGAGGCCGCTTCCGGAGGTCCCCGATCCGCCGGATCCGTATCGGATCGACGGCATGGCGTTCGAGGGGCGATACTCGGACGACGTCGGCCCCGTCGTGATCACGGGCGGCGGCGGCGGGACGTGGCTCGAGGCCGACGGGGTCCGGGCCGCGTTGGTCTCGAGCGACACCGACGACGCGTTCCTGGTCGACCACCCCCGGCTCGAGCGCTTCCCGATCCGGTTCCTGCGCGAGAACGCGGTCGTCATCGGCGCCGTCTGGGGCCCGAGGTGGCTCCGGCACGAGCGATCGACGGCACCCGGCACCGTCGAGTCCCCGTCGGAGTGGGCGCGCTATCCCGGGCGCTACGCGTCGTGGAACCCATGGACGCCAGGCTTCCGAGCGTTCCTGCGAGGCGGCGAGCTCTGGCTGGCGTTCACCGGCGACGCCTCCGACGCCGACGGCGAGCGTCGGCTCTGGCCGCTTCCCGACGGTTCGTTTCGCGTCGGCGAGTCGTGGTCGCCGGATCGGGTCCGGTTCGACACGGTCGTCGACGACCGGGCTCAGCGGGCCGTGCTCGACGCCGCGCCGTTCTATCGGACGTTCGCGCCGTAGCGCCGCCTCAGACGCGGCGAAAGGCGACCACGGCGTTGTGTCCGCCGAAGCCGAACGAGTTCGACAGCGCGAGCTGGACGTCCACCTCGCGCGCCTCGTTGGCGACGTAGTCGAGGTCGCAATCGGGATCGGGCGTCTCGTAGTGGATCGTGGGCGGGACGACGCCGTTCGCGATCGCAAGCAGACAGGCCGCGCCCTCCACGGCACCGGCGGCCCCGAGCATGTGCCCCGTCATCGACTTGGTCGACGACACGGCGACCCGGTGCGCGTGCTCCTCCCCGAGCGCCGCCTTGATGGCGGCCGTCTCTCCCGTGTCGTTGAGCTGCGTGGACGTGCCGTGCGCGTTGATGTAGGAGACCGCGCCGGCTGCCTCCCTCGCGTCGCGAAGCGCCCAGGTCATGGCGAGCGCCGCGCCCGAGCCCTTCGGGTCGGGGGCCGTGATGTGGAACGCGTCGTCGGAGGCGCCGTACCCCGCGACCTCGCCGTAGATCCGCGCGCTCCGAGCCCGGGCGTGCTCCTCGGATTCCAGGATCAGCGTGCACGCGCCCTCGGACAGCACGAACCCGTCGCGGGACCTGTCGAACGGACGCGAGGCAGACTCCGGATCGCGGTTCTTCGTCAGCGCGGTCATCTGGGCGAACGCCGCGACCGTCAGGGGGATGGTCGCGGCCTCCGAGCCACCCGCGATGCAAAGGTCGACGTAGCCGTCGCGGATGTATCGCATCGCCTCGCCGATCGCGTGGTTCGAGGACGAACAGGCCGAGACGGTGCACAGGTTCGGGCCGGTGAAACCGAACCGCATGGCGATGTGCCCGGCGGCGGCGTTGGCCATGAGGGCCGGCACCATGAACGGCGACACGCGGCCTGGTCCCTTCTCGAGGAGGACGCTGTGTTGGGTCAGCAGCGTTTGGATGCCGCCGATCCCGGTCGCGAACACGACACCGGCTCGCTCGGCCGGCACCTCGGGCTTGCCGGCGTCCTCCCAGGCCAGGGCGGCAGAGGCCATCGCGTAGTGCACGAACGTGTCGGTGCGCCGGATCTCCTTGGGGTCGAGCCAGGGGCTCGGGTCGAAGCCGGGCACCTCACCGGCGACCTTCACCGGGAGGTCGTCCGTGGGAAAGGCCGTGATCGTGCGGATCCCGTTGCGGCCCGACGTGAGCCCTGCCCAGAACTCCGCGACTCCGGTGCCGACGGGCGTGACGGGCCCGATGCCGGTGACGACGACCCTTGCTGCCATCGGGGGCTACGACGCTCCCAGCTTCTGCTCGACGAGGGCCACGGCCTGCCCGACCGTCTTCACGCCCTCCATCTCCTCCTCGGGGATGTCGATGTTCCACTCCTCCTCGAGCGCGAGGACGGCCTCGACGAGGTCGAGCGAGTCCGCGTTCAGGTCCTCGGCAAACCGGGCATCCGGCACGACCTGGGCCTCGTCCACCGCGAGCTGCTCGGCCAGGACCTTGCGGACCCTGGTCTCGATCTCTGCCTTGTCCATCGCGCTCCTCCTGTCCTTGTCCTGGGTGGCGCCGGCCCATGCTAGGGGGTGGGCACCGGTGCGACTAAGCGGTGAGTCCTCCGTCGACGGGCAGGGCCACGCCGTTCACGTAGGACGCCTCCTCCGACATCAGAAAGCGCACCACGTTCGCGACCTCCTCGAGGCGGGCCGTGCGCCCGAGCGGCGTTTGGTCGAGATAGAACGCCCGGGCCTCGTCGGACAGGTGGGACGTCATCTCCGTGTCGAGGAGACCCGGGCAGACGGCGTTGACCGTGATGCCTTTGCCCCCGACCTCTCGGGCGAGCGACTTCGTGAGCCCCACGATCGCCGACTTCGACGCCGCGTACGCCGTCTGGCCCGCGTTGCCGCGGATCGCGACGGCCGACGAGAGGTTGACGATGCGGCCCCATCGCGAGCGCAGCATCCCGCGGAGCGCGGCGCGACTGCTCAGGAACGCCCCTCGAACGTTCGTATCCATCGTGCGGGCATACGCCTCGAGGTCGTACGTGATGAGGAGGCCGTCCTTGGAGTAGCCGGCGTTGTTCACGAGTCCGGTAACGGGGCCGAGCGCGTCGGCGACCTCCTTGAAGGCCTCCGTCACGGACGTCTCCTCGAGCGTGTCCAGTCGCACGACGGTGCCCTCGCCGCCGACCCGCGCGATCGCCTCGAGCGTCTCCTTCGCGTCGGTGTCGCTGGTGCGGTAGCCGATCCCGACCTTCCAGCCGGCCGCGCCGAGCGCCTCGGCGCACGCACGCCCGATCCCGCGAGAGCCGCCCGTGACGACGGCCACCTTCGAAACCCGCTCGCTCACGGCGCGCTCGGCCCGGTCCAGCGAATGAGGTTGGCGCCCCAGGCGAGCCCGGCGCCGAAGGACGTCAGCAACACGAGGTCGCCCTCGCGAACCCGGCCGGAGCGCCACGCCCGGTCGAGCGCGATCGGGATCGACGCGGCCGAGGTGTTCCCGACGGTCTCGACGTCGACGACCGCCCGATCCAGGGCGATGCCGAGCCGCTCCGCGACGGCGATCATGATCCGGGCGTTTGCCTGATGCGGGATGAGCAGGTCGACGTCGTCCGGGGTGTAGCCCGACTTCTCGAGCAGCTCGCGGCACGCGCCGGCCATCTCCACCACCGCGCGCTTGAACACCTCTCGGCCCTTCGGCATTCGGATCGAGTGGTCCCGGGCGTCGACCGTCTCGTGCGAAGCCGGGCGCGCCGTTCCCCCCGCGGGAATGATCAGGATCTCAGCCGCGCGGCCGTCCGCGCCGAGCACCGAGCCGATGACGCCGGGGCTCTCCGAGGGACGCAGCACCAGCGCGCCCGCGCCGTCGCCGAAGAGCACGCACGTGGTCCGGTCCGTGAAGTCCATCACTCGCGAGAGCACCTCGGCGCCGAGGACCAGGACCGTCTCGGCCTGGCCGGACTCGATGAATGCGGTGGCGGTCGAGAACGCATAGGAGAAGCCGGCGCAGGCAGCGTTCACGTCGAAGGCCGGCACGCGGATGCCGAGCTTGCGCTGCACCCACACGGCCGTCGCCGGGATGGGCGTGTCCGGCGAGAGCGTGGCGCAGACGATCAGGTCGAGCTGCTCCACCGCGATGTCCGCCGCGCTCAGTGCGGCGCGCGTTGCCTGCACCGCCAGATCCGAGGTCATCTCACCGTCGGCGGCGAAGTGGCGCTCGCCGATCCCGGTCCGCTCTCGGATCCACTCGTCGCTCGTGTCGACGAGTCGCTCGAACTCGTGATTGGGAACGACGCGCTCCGGCAGGACGGAGCCGAGTCCGACCACGGTGGCATGGCGCTGCGCGCTCACGGACCCCTCCCGAGCGACCGTCCGGCCGCACTCGTCGAATGCTGGAGGATAGCTCAGGCCAGCTCGCCGGCGACGCCGACGGCGTCGGCGGGAGAGCCGACGGCCACCGCTCGAGCGCCCGGCACGTTGCGCTTGGCGAGCCTGGTCAGCACGTCGCCCGGCCCCGCCTCGACGAACAGGTCCGCACCGGCCGTGTGGAGGGCCCGGGCGCACCGCTCCCACCTCACCGGCGAGACGACGTGCCGCCGCAGGAGCGCCCGGATCTCCTCGGCGTTCTCGACGAGCTCCCCGGTGACGTTCGCGGCGATCGGGAATCGCGGTGCCTCGAACCGGGCGGCGTCGATCACCGCGCCGAGTGGCTCGACGGCGGGCTCCATCAGCGGCGAGTGGAACGCGCCCGCCACATTCAACCGGATCGCGCGGATCCTCCGCTCGGCGGCGAGGGCCTCGGCACGCTCGATCGCATCGAGGCCGCCGCTGATCACGACCTGCTGCGGCGAGTTCTCGTTGGCCACGAGCAGGACGTCGTCGCCTCGGGCCTCGTCGCAGAGCAGGGTGGCCTGTTCGGCACCGACGCCCAGGAGCGCCGTCATCGCCCCCGGTCGCTCCTCGCCCGCGGCCTGCATGGCGCGGCCGCGAACCGTGACGATCTCGAGGGCAGTCCGAAGATCCAGCACGCCGGTCGCGACGAGCGCCGCGAACTCCCCGAGTGAGTGTCCCGCCGCGCCTACGAACCGAACGCCGGAGAACTCGAGCACGGCGAACGCAGCGACGCCGAGGGACAGGAGCGCCGGCTGCACGAAGTCCGTCGTCGCGAGCGAAGCGTCCTCGCGGCAACCGGAGACGAGATCGCGTCCCACCAGGGCGGAGGCCTCCTCGAGCACCGTCCGCGACGCGTCGTGCGTGATCCACGCGTCGGCCATGCCCAGGAACTGTGAACCTTGACCTGGGAACACGACGGCGGCGTTCATTCCGGGACCCTGTCGATCATCGGTCGACGAACCCTACTGCGGGGGTCGAGGGGGAGTGAAACCGCAGGTCAGGGCACACGTAAACCCTCGGGTCGCCTCAACCGACCGTCGAGGGTTGCCACCCCTTTCGGGCTCCTGTAGAACAACGCCGAACCTATGGCCGAGAGGGTTCAGCGAAAACTTCCCGCAACCCCGGGCCGCCGTAGCACGGGCGGCGATGGGGTCTTTGGGTTCCTGGGTCAGGACATGGCCGTCGACTTGGGGACCGCAAACACGCTTGTCTACGTTCGGCGAAACGGCATCGTGCTGAACGAGCCCTCGGTCGTCGCGATCAACACGGTCACCGGCGCGATCCTGGCGGTCGGCAACGAGGCCAAGCGCATGATCGGACGCACGCCCTCGCACATCCAGGCCGTGCGTCCGCTGAAGGACGGCGTGATCGCCGACTTCGACGTCACCGAGAAGATGCTCCGCTACTTCATCCAGCGCGTGCACAAGCGCCGTCTGCTCGCCAAGCCGCGGGTCGTGGTTTGCGTGCCGAGCGGTATCACCGGCGTCGAGCAACGCGCCGTCGAGGAGGCGACGATCGCCGCCGGAGCGCGCCGCGCCTACATCATCGAGGAGCCGATGGCGGCCGCGATCGGCGCCGGGCTCCCGATCCATGAGCCGACGGGCAACATGATCGTCGACATCGGCGGGGGCACGACCGAGGTCGCGGTGATCTCCCTCGGCGGCATCGTCACGTCGAGCTCGCTGCGGATCGGCGGTGACGAGCTCGACGAGGCGATCATCGCCCACGTGAAGAAGGAGTACTCCCTCCTGCTCGGCGAACGAACGTCCGAGGCGATCAAGCTCGCGATCGCGTCCGTGTTCCCCATGCAGGAGGAGCTGATCGCGGAGATCCCCGGCCGCGACCTGGTGTCGGGCCTGCCGAAGACGATCCAGATCTCCGACGGCGAGATCCGCACGGCGATCGAGGAGCCCGTCACGGCCATCATCGACTCCATCAAGGCGACGCTCGACCGAACGCCCCCCGAGCTCGCCGGGGACATCATGCACAAGGGCATCGTCCTCACGGGCGGCGGCGCACTGCTGCGGGGCCTCGACAAGCGCCTGCGGCACGAGACCGGCATGCCGATCCACATCGCGGAGAGCCCCCTCTCCTCGGTGGCGATCGGTTCCGGCAAGTGTCTCGAGGAATTCGAGGTGCTCCAGCGGGTCCTGGTGAGCCCGTCCCGGAGGTGACCCCCCGGTGGCGGTGCGGAATCGTGCGCGGAGCACCCGGCTCCTGGTGGTCGCCCTCGTCTCGGCGTCCCTGATCACGATCACCGTCGACTACCGCGAGGGCGACTCGGGCCCGCTGTCCGCGGCCGGGGACGCCGCCCTCGCGCTGGTCAGTCCGCTCCAAGAGTCCGTCTCCCGGGTCACCGACCCGATCGGGAGCTTCCTGTCCACGCTCGTCCACCTGCCGTCGATCCGCCATGACAACCAGACGTTGTCGGATCGGGTCGCCCAGCTGGAGCAGGAGCGGTCCACGTACACGGCCGGTCAGTTCCGCATCAACGAGCTCGAGGCGCTGCTCGGGCTTCAGCAGAGCTTCGGCCCCAGGATCGAGAGCACCGCCGCACAGGTGATCGCGAACGGCGTCTCGAACTTCGAGTGGACGATCACGATCGACAAGGGCGCCGCGGACGGCATCGCGGAGGACATGCCGGTCGTCGCGAGCGCCGGGCTCGTCGGCCACGTCGTCCGGGTCACGTCGAACTCCGCGGTCGTGCAGCTCATCATCGACCCCGACTCGGCCGTCGCCGGCCGCCTCGTCGACGCCGAGGAGACCGGGCTGCTCGAGGGCCAGGGCGAGGGCGAGCTGCGGATGAGGGACGTCGCCGCCGATGCCACCGTGGCGCCCGACGAGACCGTCGTGACCGCGGGGTATCGCCTCCTCGAAGGAACCGCCCAGAGCCTCTATCCGCCGAACGTGCTCATCGGCACCGTGTCGCGCGTGCTCTCCGACGAGGGCGCGCTCGAGAAGTTCGTGACCGTTCGTCCCGCCGTCGACTTCTCCACGCTCAGCTTGGTGCTGGTGGTGCTCTCGAGTGGGTCGGGCTAGCCTGAGGCCCCGTGCGGCGCGCGATCCTGCTCACCGTCGTCGTGCTCACGGCGCTGCTCCTGCAGACGACCGTGTTCGCCGACGTTCGGCTGCTCGGCGCACGTCCGGAGCTCATGTACCTGCTCACGATCTGCTTCGCGGTGCTCGAGGGGCCGGCCTCTGGCGCGGCGACGGGGTTCGTGGGTGGGATGGCGCAGGACTTCTTGTTGAACCAGCCGAAGGGGATCACGGCGCTCACCCTCACCTTGCTCGGCTACGCGATCGGGATGCTGCGCCAGTACATCGTCAGCCCCTCCCCGGTGCTCCCGGTGGTGCTCGTCGCGGCCGGGACGTTCGTGGGGGTCCTGTTCTACGGGATCGTGTCGTTCCTCCTGGGCCAGCTGGACACGTCGTGGCTGTACCTGGTGCGCGTTGCCGCCCTCTCCGGCATCTACAACGCGGTCCTCACGCCGCTCGTGTATCCGATCCTTCGACGCGCCGCCGAGGGGTCTCGCTCCCATCGGGTGATCAGGTGGTGAAACGTTGACCGAGGGGAGGACCGGGGGGCGGCTCAAGCTTCTGGCGGCGTTGGTGCTCGTCATGTTCGCGGCGCTCTCGACGCGCCTGTGGTTCCTTCAGGTGCTCGCGGCCGAGCAGTTCCGGGACGAGGCCACGAGCAACGCCGTCCGCCTCGTCGAGATCCCGGCCCAGCGAGGACGGATCCTCGATTCGTCCGGAGAGCCGCTGGTCGACAACCGCCTGAGCCTGGTGATCACGGTGAACCGCCAGGAGGTCGGGGACCACAAGGAGGACGTCCTGTACCGGCTGTCGCAGCTCCTGGACGTTCCGGCCGCCGATCTCGGCGCGATCCTCGACGATCCGGATTCGATCTACTACCCGTACTCGCCGATCCCGGTGGCGGTCGACGTGCCGGAGAAGGTCGGGTGGTACATCCGGGAGCACGGCGCCGACTTCCCCGGGGTCGACGTGGTGCAGCTCCCCGTACGGTCCTATCCGCTCGGCAGCGCCGCGGCGCACATCCTCGGCTACCTCGGCCAGGTGTCCCAGGAGAAGCTCGACACGCCGGCCTTTGCGGACTACGAGCCCGGCGACCTCGTCGGCGTCGCCGGCGTCGAATCGGTCTACGAGCACGATCTCGTCGGCACGCCGGGGCTCGAGAAGTTCCTGGTCAACTCGCTCGGCGAGACCCTCAGCCAGATCGGCGAGGCGGAGCCGCCGCGGCGGGGGAACGACGTCTACCTGACGGTCGACGCGGACACGCAGCGCCTGGCCGAGGAGAGCCTGCGGCTCGGGGTCGCGAACGCGCGGACGGTCTTCGACGAGGCGAGCCAGAAGCACCTGCTCGCGACGGCCGGCGCCGTCATCGTGATGGACCCGGACACCGGCGGCATCGAGGCGATGGCCTCCTTCCCGACGTTCCAGCCATCCGTGTTCACACGCAGCATGTCCACCGCCGAGCTGGACCGGCGGTTCGGGATCGCGCGTGGGCTGCCGCTGATCGATCGAGCGATCGCCGGCCAGTACCCCGCCGGCTCGACGTACAAGCCCTTCATCGCGCTCTCTGCCCTGGAGCGGGAGCGGGCGAGCACGGAGCGCAGCTACGGGTGCCCGGGCACCTGGATCACGCCCTTCAACCAGGACGATCCGGATGCCATCCAGTACCCGTTCGACAACTGGACGACGGCCAATCTGGGGTACATGAACATCGCGCGGGCCCTGGCGGTCTCGTGCGACACGGTCTTCTACCCGCTCGGCTACTCCTACTGGGACGACTACTTCGTGAACCAGGACGAGGAAGCGCGAGGGGTCACCAGCCGGGAGCCGCTCCAGAACGACCTGATGGCGCTCGGGTTTGGGTCGCTCACCAACGTGGACCTCCCCGGCGAGGAGGAGGGCCGGGTGCCGACCTCGGAGTGGAAGCGGGACATCCACGCCGCCAACCCCGATGCCTTCCCCGAGGGAGAGTGGTTCCCGGGCGACCTCATCAACATGTCGATCGGCCAGGGGGACACGCTCGTGACGCCGCTTCAGCTCGCCACGGCGTACTCCGCCCTGATGAACGACGGCCACATCTGCACGCCGCACGTGCTGGACCAGGTCGTCGACGCCGACTCCGGCGCCGCGATCCGCGAGTACCAGCCCCGATGCCGTCAGGTCAAAGCCTTCGATCCGGCCTACGTGTCGTACGTGAAGGAGGCGTTGACCGGGACCGTTCAGGACAGCGGCGGGACGGCGACCGGGGCGTTCGCGGGGTTCCCCTTCTCCCAGGTCTGGGTGGCCGGCAAGACCGGAACCGCGGAGGTGCCTCCCCGGCAGGACCTCTCGTGGTTCGCGGCGATGACGGAGTCGCAGGGAGAGCGCCACGTGATCGTCGTGCTCGTCGAGCAGGGTGGTCACGGCTCGACGACGGCGGCGCCGATCGCCCGGCACATCATCGAGGGGCTCTACGGCCTCGAGTACTCGCAATTCAACGATCTCGACCTGTCCGGGACGGACCTCTGATGGACCTCGTCGCCGGCAAGGCCTACCCCGTCGAACGCCGCCCGGCGCGACACGTCGACCCGGTGCTGCTCGTGGCCGCCCTCGCGCTCGTGATCGTGGGGCTGTTCGCGATCTACTCCTCGACGCACCAGTCGCTCGAGGCCATCCACGCCGACCCCGCGCGGTACGTGAAGCGGCAGATCACGTTCCTCGCGCTCGGCGCGATCGTGGTGATGGCGGCGGCGAGCTTCGACTACCGGTTCCTGAAGGTCTACGCGGGCCTGTTCTACGCGTCGTCGATCGTGCTGTTGCTGCTCGTCCGCACGCCGCTCGGGTCCACCGTGAAGGGGTCGCAGCGGTGGTTCGAGCTCTTCGGCTTCCAGCTCGCCCCCTCGGAGGTCGCCAAGCTCGCCCTGATCGCGATGCTCGCGGCGTTCCTCTCGGAGATCCGCGGCGAGCTCACCCTCCGGGACGTGTTCCGGGCGACCGGGCTCGCGGCGATCCCGGGCGTACTCGTGTTCCTGCAGCCGGACCTCGGGACCTCGATCGTGTTCATCGCGATCCTCGTCGGCATCCTCGTCGTGGCCGGGACCCGGCCGCGCTACCTCCTCGCGCTCGCGCTGACGGCGACGGTCCTGTTCTCGGCCGGGTTCCAGGTCGGCCTGGTGAAGGAGTACCAGCTCGTGCGACTCCAGGCGTTCCTGGATTCCGCGAACGCGGACGAGGCCGCCCGGTACAACCGTGAGCAGGCCGAGATCGCCATCGGCTCCGGCGGGCTGTTCGGGCTCGGCTATCTCCAGGGCACGCAGACGAACCTGGACTTCGTGCCCGAGCAACACACGGACTTCATCTTCACCGTGGTGGGCGAGGAGTTCGGCTTCTTCGGCTCGATGACCCTGCTCGGCCTGTACGGGATCCTGGTCTGGCGCGCGTTCCGGATCGCGATGATCTCCAAGGACGCGTTCGGCACCTACATCGCGGCCGGCGTCGCGTCGATGCTCGCGCTTCAGATGTTCGTGAACGTGGGGATGACGATCGGGATCATGCCGATCACCGGCATCCCGTTACCGTTCGTGTCCTACGGCGGGAGCTCGTTGCTGGTCACGTGCGCGGCCATCGGCATCCTGGAGAACGTGCACATGCGCCGCCTCACCTGAGGCGGGTGGGGGCTCACTCCGGCTCGAGCGCGATCGTCCACAGGAACGTCGATCCGCCGGGCCCGGAGGTCTCGAGCACGACGTTGCCGTCCATCGCCCGCGCGGCCGTGCGCGCGAGCGCGAGCCCCATCCCGGTGCCCTGGTGGACCCGGCGGTTCAGGTCCTCGAGCTGCTCGAGCGGGCCGAAGATCCGCTCGCGCTCGTGGTCCGAGATGCCCTCGCCGTGGTCGCTCACCCGCACCTCGATGCGACCGGGGCCGAGGCTCACCTCGACCTCGACCGGGGTGCCGCTGCCCGAGAATCGCAGCGCGTTGTCGACGAGCTCGTCGAGCACGCGGCGCGCGACCGCGCGGTTGAGGTGGGCGGGCGGGAGGGGGGTCGTCGCCGCGACCTGGACGCGCGCGTCGGACGTCGGCCAGCTCCCGGGCCACGTCCGCGACGTCGACCCGCTCGGTGAGACCCGCGTCCACGGTGAGCTCGAAGCGCTCGACGAGCCGGGCAAGGTCGCGCGCGCGAGCGACGAGACGCGGAAGGAGCTCCTCCTGCTGCTCGGCGGTGGCGCGCCCCTTCGCGAGCGTCTGGGCGACGCCGAGGATCACCGTCACGGGAGTGCGGAGCTCGTGCGAGAGCCGGGCGACGAGATCGTGCCGGCGGGCGGCGCGCTCGACGAGGGCCTCCTGGGCCGCCTCCAGCTCCCTGGTCCTGTGGCGCTCGCGCTCGAGCGCTTCCGTGAGGTCCTCGATCACGCGCGGGGTGACGCCGGGCGAGAGCACGGCCCCGCCCTCCGCCGCCTTGAGCACGGCGTTGAGGATGTCGTCGCCGTCCGAGTCCTTCAGCACGTACCCCGAGGCCCCGGCGACGAGCATCTCCCGCACGATCTCCTGGTCCTCGTGCCCGGACAGGGCCACGACGCCGATGTCGGGGTGACGCTCCTTCAGCAGGCGCGTGGCCTCGATACCGTCCATCTCCGGCATGCGCACGTCCATCAGGACGACGTCCGGCTCGAGGGCGGGCACGAGAGCCAGGGCCTGCAGGCCCGAGTTGGCCTCGCCGATCACCACGAGGTTGGCCGCGTCCAGGAGGGAGAGCAGCGACTCCCGAAAGCCGGCGTTGTCGTCGACGACGAGGACTCGGACTCGCCGCACGCCGGCGGCGGGGGGAAGGAGAGCCGGCTCCATGGTTGGTCGAAAGTGTGCTGCGCGGGGGACCGGCTGGCTATCCGGCGCGCGCCCGTTTCGCGACGTGTGCGGGCCGACAACCCCGTGGCCGAGTTGGACTAGTACGAGCGTGCCACAGCCGCCGTCGGTTCGAGCCGGTATCCTTTGGGCAGGTTTGCCCGCCCGGCGCGCGGCCATCGGGGCCGCGGGAACGCCAGGGCGAGGGACGAGGAGGCGAGGCTCCGGCCCCGCCGGCCCCGGGCGAAGGCCCGGCGTGCCGCGGCCGGATCGCCCGCCGGGGACAGGGTTTTCCGCGTGCGCAAGGGAGCGCCGCAGGGGCCCGGCGACGAGAACGTCGCCGCGTTCGTGCGCATCGAGGGTCGACCGGGCCAAACCGCCCGGGTCCTCGCTCCGTTGCGGGCCTCGACACCCGAATACCCGCCCCGACGGCCGAGACCGGCGTCTCCCACAGGTCGAAGGGAGCACGCATGACGGACGAGACGGCCCCGGCCACCGTGGAGACATCCACCGCCGTGGGCCACGAGGGCGTGGGGACCCCGGGCACGGGATCGAGCCAGGGCACGGCCGGCGCGGCGAGGCGCCGTCGTCGCCGAGGCGGTCGCGGCCGCGGAGGGCGTGGCCCATCGAGGCCGGCCGGAACCGCGACGGGCGAGTCCTCCTCCGCCGACGTCGAGGTGGACCTCGACCGCCAGCCGGGAGAGACCGAACGAGTCGCCTCGGCGACGATCGAGGAATCCGCAGCCGAGGGCGGGGACCCGGGCCCGAGCGTGGGCACGGCGCCGAGCCGCCGGAGCCGCGGCGGTCGCGGACGAGGCGGTGGCGGCCGGTCGCGGGCGGCGTCCTCGGGAACGGAGTCCGGCGACGGGTCGAGGCCCCGGTCGGGGAGCCGGACGAAGGCCGAGCCTGCCGAGGCCGCGGCCGTTGCGCCCGATGAGACCGGTGAGGCCGGTGGGGCGCGTGAGGCCGACGTCACATCGGCCGCTCTCGACGGTTCGGCGCCGAAGAAGCGCCGGCGGCGGGGCGGGCGTGGGCGCGGTCGGAAGAAGCCGGGCACGGCCGAGCAGGAGTCTGCCGAGGCCGGGGCCGAGGGCGAAACGGCGCCCGCGGCCAAGGCTCCGCGCTCGCGATCGGGCGTGCGCACCGGCAGGTCCTCGTCGACGGAGGCCGCCGAGGCCGCTCGCTCCAAGGAACCCAGGGGCGCCAAAGCCAAGGAGACGTCCGGCCGGAGCGCGGCCGCGGAGGCCCCCACCTCGACCCGCCTGAAGCGGCAGCGTCAGAGCCGTCAGGTCCGCAGGCGTCGCGACGTTACGCCGGCGGTCGAGCGCGTCACCGACAAGCTCATGGCCATCACGGAGCACGGCGAGCGCGATCAGATCGCGGTGCTCGAGGGGCGCGATCTCGTCCAGCACTACGTCACCCGTCAGGGCGCGCACTCGATGGTCGGGAACGTCTACCTCGGCCGGGTGCAGAACGTCCTGCCCGGCATGGAGGCCGCGTTCGTGGACGTGGGCCGCGGACGCAACGCCGTGCTCTACGCCGGGGAGGTGAACTGGTCGCTCGAGGATCTCGAGGGAGCCCCGCCGAGGATCGAACACGTGCTGAAGAGCGGGCAATCGGTTCTCGTCCAGGTCACCAAGGACCCGATCGGCGGGAAGGGCGCCCGCCTCACCGCGCAGATCTCGTTGCCCGGCCGGTATCTCGTCCTCGCGCCGAACTCGAACGTCACCGGCATCAGCCGGAGGTTGCCCGACGCCGAGCGCCGCCGACTGAAGACGATCTACAAGAAGCTCAAGCCGGAGCCGCACGGGCTGATCGTTCGCACCGCCGCCGAGGGTGCCAGCGAGGAGGCGCTCGCGCTGGACCTCGACCGCCTGCTCGAGGAGTGGAGGGCGATCGAGAAACGAGCCAAGAAGGCCAAGGCTCCCGCCGTCCTGTATGAGGAGCCCGAGCTCACCCTCCGCGTCGTCCGTGACCTGTTCACGGACGAGGAGTACCGGGAGCTGGTGACGGACTCCCCGCGCATCTTCCGGTTGATCGCCGACTACCTGCGCGACGTCGGACCCGATCTCCTCGCGAAGGTCCGCTTGCACGAGGGCCCGCTGCCCGTCTTCGAGGAGTTCCACATCGTCGAGCAGATCCACAAGGGGCTCGATCGCAAGGTGTGGTTGCCTTCGGGCGGCTACATCGTGATCGAGCGCACCGAGGCGCTCACCGTGATCGACGTGAACACGGGCAAGGCCGTCGGCAAGACCAACCTCGAGGAGACGGTGGTCAACACGAACGTCGAGGCCGCGCGCGAGGCCGCCCGGCAGATGCGGCTCCGCGACATCGGCGGGATGATCGTGATCGACTTCATCGACATGCTCCTCGAGCAGAACAAGAACCGAGTCATCGACGCGATGAAGGAGGCGCTGGCGCAGGACAAGTCCCGCAGCCAGGTCTTCGACATCAGCCCGCTCGGACTCCTGGAGGTGACGCGCAAGCGCGTCTCTGGTGGACTGCTGGATGCGTTTTCCGAGACCTGCCCCACCTGCGAGGGCCGGGGCGTCATCCTGACCTACGACGTGAATTGAGGAGGCTTCGGGGATGTACGCGGTGATCAGGACGGGAGGCAAGCAGCAGAAGGTCAAGCCGGGCGACGTCGTCGAGGTGGAATACCTCCACGCCGACGGCGGCACGGTGACGTTTCAGCCGCTGCTGGTGGTGGACGACGACGGCAAGACGCATGTCGGCAAGGAGATCGAGAAGGCGGTCGTGACGGCCAAGCTGCTCGGCGAGCAGAAGGGCGAGAAGGTCAACGTCTTCAAGTACAAGAACAAGTCGGGATACGCGCGCAAGCAGGGACACCGCCAGTTGATGACGTTGCTCGAGATCTCCGAGGTCAAGCTCCCGGCGAAGCGGGCGCCCGCCAAGAAGGCCGAGAAGCCGGACCCGGTCGAGGCGCCGGAGGCGCCCGAGCCGGCGGAGTAGGGCCTGGTACCCTCGAACGGCCATGGCGCACAAGAAGGGTGGCGGGTCCTCCCGCAACGGTCGCGATTCCGAGTCCAAGCGGCTCGGCGTCAAAGCGTTCGGCGGTCAGTCGGTGACGGCCGGATCCATCATCGTGCGCCAGCGCGGGACGAGGATCCACGCGGGCCGGGGGGTCGGACGCGGCGGCGACGACACCTTGTTCGCGACCGCCGACGGGGTCGTGCGGTTCCACCAGTCCCGGGGTCGCCGCTTCGCGACGATCGAGCCCTCGTAGCTAGCCGCGCGAGCCTCTCGCGGCCTGGACGGCCGTCTTGACCTGACGCTCCCACTCACGAAGGACGGCCTTCTTCTCCCGGCTCCACAGTCCGAGGTAGCTGGCGTTCTGCCGGCGGACCTTGCGCTTGCTGTTCCGCCCGAGCCCGCCCAGGCTCGGCCGCAGCGGCATCGTCTCGATCCGTTCGAGCGGCGGAGGCTGCACGAAGTAGAAGGCCGTGCGCCTGGGCCCCTCTGGCGTCTCCCTCACGATCATGAGCACCGGAGAGCCTCGGACGCGTCGCGCCTGCACCACCTCCCTGAGCGCGTAGCGGCGCTCGGCATCCGGCTGGTCTCGTGGGGTGAACAGGAGCTCCTGGCCAACGAGCGCGAGCAGGCCCCTCACCTCGTCGAGCCGGGACGTGGGCCCGAGCTCGACCGTCCACACCGTGACGGCGGCCGGCATCCGGACATGATGCCGCGGGACCTCCCCATTCGGCCACAATCACCTCGATGAGCTTCGTCGACGAGGTGACGGTGTTCGCTCGCGGCGGCCGGGGCGGCGACGGGTCCTCGGCCATGCTGAGCGAGCCCTTCAAGCCCAGGGGCGGCCCGGACGGCGGCGACGGAGGGATGGGCGGCTCCGTCGTGTTCGAGGTCTCGCGGGCCGTGCGCGACCTGTCCGGTCTGGCCGATCACCCGCACCTGCGGGCGCCAGCCGGCGGGTCCGGCGGCAAGAGCAAGCGGACCGGCGCCACGGGCTCGGACCTCGTCGTCCCCGTTCCCGACGGCACGCGGGTCGAGGACGAGGACGGGCTTCTCGCCGACCTCGTCGGCGAGGGCGCACGAGCCGTGGTGGCCCGTGGCGGCCGCGGCGGACGCGGGAACGCCTCGCTCGCGACGCGCCGCAACCGGGTTCCCCGCGCCGCCGACGCGGGCGAGCCGGGCGAGGAGCGGCGGCTGTCGGTCGAGCTGCGCATCGTGGCCGACTTGGGGCTCGTGGGATTGCCCAACGCCGGCAAGTCGACGCTGCTCGCGACGCTCACGGCCGCGCGGCCGAAGATCGCGGACTACCCCTTCACCACGTTGACGCCGAACGTCGGCGTCGCCGGCGAGGACGATCGGCGCTTCGTGGTGGCCGACGTGCCGGGGCTCATCCAGGGGGCGAGCAAGGGCCGCGGGCTGGGACACCGGTTCCTCCGGCACGTCACGCGGTGCCGAGGCCTCGTCCTGGTGGTCGACCTGTCCGCGCCCGCGCCCGCGGACGATCTCGAGACGCTCCGATCCGAGCTGGCCGCCTACGAGCCCGAGCCTCATCGATCGGCCGTCCGTCGTGGTCGGCACGAAGACCGATCTGGCTCCGGGCATCGACGCGGACGCGGTGCTCGGGACGGGCGCGATCGGAGTGTCCGCCGTCACGGGGGACGGGATCGACCGGCTGCAGGAGCGGCTGTCGGCGGTGGCCGCCGAGGCGGCGAGCGCCGAGGAGGAGCGCCGTTCGTACGTCGTGCTGCGGCCCGCGCGCCCGCGGTTCACCGTTCGGCGCGAGGGGGAACGATTCCGGGTCATCGGCCGCGTCGTCGAGCGGTGGGTGGCCGAGACCGACCTGGAGGACCCTCGCAACGTGGCCCGTCTCCAGCGACGATTGGTCAAGGAAGGTGTGGAGCGCGAGCTCGAGGCGGCCGGTGCTCGTCTCGGCGACGAGGTCGTGATCGGGGCGATGGCGTTCGAGTTCCTTCCCGGGGAGGAGATCCCTGACGGGTCGACGTGAGGATCTCCTGCGCCGGGAGGCCGAGGGGCGGGATCGCCTCGCGGGCCTCCTGGACGGCCTGTCGGCCGAACAGCTGGGGCGCCCCGGCCTCACGCCCGGAGGGGTGGTCGATCAGGGACCTGCTGTGGCATCTCGCCGTGTGGTGCGAGGACGCCGCCCGAGTCCTTCGTCGAGATGCGAGCGGGCACGTGGGACGGGAGCGACCCGTCGCTGGAGCCGGGCTGGGTAGACCGGGTGAACGACGAGGAGTTCGTCCGATCCCGCACGATGGGGATCGAGGAGGCACGCGCCGCATGGGTCGAGGGGCGCCGCGCGATGCTCGAGGCGTTCGGCGCGCTCGGGGACGTGACACCGAGGGCGGACGAGTGGTTCGACGAGAGCGCGCCGACGCACTACGCGGCGCATCTCCACGGCCTCGCCGGCTGGGTCGAGCGACTCGGTTCCGAGGGGTGAGCGAAATCCCCGGCCCGAACCGGCGGCGGCCGTAGGATGGCGCGCGTGGGAAGACGCCTGGGAGTCATGGGCGGCACCTTCGATCCGATCCACTACGGACACCTGGTGACCGCCGAGGAGGCCCTCGTCCAGTTCACGCTGGACGAGGTCGTGTTCGTCCCGACGGGTCAACCCTGGATGAAGGAGGGGCGAGCGGTCTCGCCGGTGGAGGACCGCTACCTGATGACGGTGATCGCGACGGCCAGCAACCCGCGCTTTCGGGTCTCCCGGACCGAGGTCGACCGCGACGGTCCCACGTACACGGTGGACACGCTTCGCGCCCTTGCCTCCGAGAACCCCGACGCGGAGCTCTACTTCATCACGGGCGCGGACGCGATGTTCGAGATCTTCGAGTGGAAGGACCCCGACGAGGTGCTCGCGCTCGCGCACTTCATCGCGGCCACCAGGCCGGGCTACGACCTGCGACGGTTCGAGGCGAGCGGGTCCACCCGACACCTGAACGTGAGCGTCATGAACATCCCGGCCCTCGCGATCAGCTCGACGGACGTCCGGGAGCGCGCCGGCGAGGGTCGCCCGATCCGTTACCTCGTCCCCGAGGGCGTCAAGAGCTACATCGAGAAGGTCGGCCTGTACCGGTGATCCGCCGTCCCTGGGTGGTGGTGTCGCTGGTGGTCGTGCTCGGCGTCGCGGCGACCGGCGCGCTCGTGCTGACGCGGGACCGTGAGGAGGCGCAGAGCGTTCCGGCGAACGAGGCGCGGGCCGACGGGCTCACGCTGCTCGTGGTCCGGACCCACAGCGGCCCGTTCGCCGCGGTGATCGGCTCGACCGGGGCCGAGGACGGCGCGCTCGTGCTGCCGAGCCAGATCCAGGTCACGATCCCCGGGCAGGGGGAGGGGACGCTGCGCGACGCGCTCGAGCTTCCGCCCCGCCAGGCCGCGACGACCGTCGCGAACCTGCTCGGCGTGTGGGTTGAGCACTCCGTCGTCCTCGGCGCGGACCGGCTCGCCGACGTCGTCGATCGCGCCGGTGGCATCGGCGTGGGGAGCGACGTGCTGAGCGGCGCCGAGGCGGTGGCCATGCTCGAGGAGGCGGACGAGGGAGGGACGTCGGCCTTCACGCTGGTCCTCGGCGGACTGCTCCAGGCCGACCCGGAGTGGGAACCACCGGACTTCGCGAAGGCCGATTCCCCGTCCGCCGCGCTGGCGAACTTCGAGGCCGCGCGCGGCGCCTCGGTCTCGGCGCTCGCGATGGTCGAGGCCGCGACCGGCGTGTTCCTCGCCGAGCCCGAGGACGTGCGCGCGGCGCTCGTCGAGGCCTTCGGGGGACCCGACCGGGAGGTCGTGAACGTGATCGTGCTGAACGGCAGCGGGCTCCCCGGCGTCGGCGAGCTCGTGGCCGAGCAGATCGTGCCCGACGGCTTCCGGGTCGTCGTCTCGGAGAACGCCTCGAACTTCGACCACGCGGAGACCCTGGTCGTGGTGGGCTCGGCCGACGACGTCACTCTCGGCGAACGTGTGCGAGACTTGCTGGGGACGGGCAGCGTCAACGTTTCGGTCTCGTCCGGGCTCGCTCAGGTGACGATCGTGGTGGGGAAGGACTTCGCGGGTTGATCTGCATCGAAGGACGGCGTGCCGGGTAGGGCATCGGTCGCCGAGGAGAGCCGGGAGCTCGCCGTGGCGGCGGCGCGCGCCGCGGCCGCCAAGCAGGCTGCGGAGCATCGCGATCCTGGACGTCCACGGACTGATCGTCATCACCGACTACTTCGTCATCTGCTCCGGCGGAACCGATCGACAGGTCCGCACGATCGTCGAGGAGGTCGAGCGGGCGCTGCGCGACCTCGGCCGGAAGCCGCTCCGCCGCGAGGGCGAGACCGAGTCGAGGTGGGTGCTCCTGGACTACGTCGACGTGGTGGTGCACGTCTTCGCGGAGGAAGAGCGCGAGTACTACGACCTCGAGCGCCTGTGGCGCGACGCGCCGCGCGTGGAGCTCGACGATCGAGGGCAGGCCGCGGCCGGTTCGCTAGACTGACCGACCGCGGGCCCATAGCTCAGTTGGTAGAGCGCATGGCTGGCAGCCATGAGGTCGGGGGTTCGAGTCCCCCTGGGTCCACTCGACTTCACCGACTTCAAGCCCGTTCCAGTTCAGGGGCATGGCCTCTTGCATCGCGTTGTGGATCCAGCTGACGTCGATGTTGGCCAGTGCCTGTTGCGCTACCGCCGGTTTCGCCGAGCCTCACCGGCGGGGTAGCGTTACCCCGCCTCACGACGACTCTTCGCCCCCAGCCTGGGACATGGTTCGCTCGTGGATGGCGCGGGTCAGCTGCAACATCTCGGCCGCGATCGACATTAATTGCTCGATCTGGGCTTCTCGCGCCTCGACGGTCTCCCATTGATGGTCGGCGACGACCTGTCGCTTCTCGTCCGCCCGGTTCTGGCTGATCAGGATGAAGGTGGACATGAAGATCGCCTCGAGCGACACGATCATCGTGAGGAGACCGAACGGATACTCCTCGAGAGGGATCGCGATCCACAGGCCGTACCAGACGATGCTCAGGTAGACGAAGTCCATCGACCCGGCGAACCGGGTAATCGTGTCGGCCAACCGATTCTCAAACTTGGCCCGTCGTTCCTTCGCGTGCTCGCGCAGCGCTGGATTCCGGGGAGCTCGGACCGTGGGTTGCAGACTCATCTCACCCTCCCTCTTCAGTCACCGATTCCCGGAGTGTTTCAGACGTTCGAGCGACGTCGCCTAGTCGCGAGGCGATCGCCGAGCGAGGAAAGCATCGCGGCAATCCCCGATCCCATGATCGCCCCCACGGTAACGTCGCCCGGGTAGTGGACGCCGATATGCACCCGCGAGTAGGCGACTGCGCCCGCGAGGAGCCGGACCGGAACCGCCAGCTCGGGCATATGGCGACCGATGGCGTAGGAGAACGCGAATGCCGACGCGGCGTGGCCGGAGGGGAACGAGGAGGACGTCGGCATCTCGACGGCACGCGAAGGGAACGGCTCGAGTTCCTCGCGATGGGGTCGCGGTCGCGCGGCGAGCGACTTGGCCAATAGGTTCACGGTCGCAGAGGTCACGCCGATAGCGACGACGCCCTCGAGTGCGGCCCTACGACCGCGCCGCCCCCCGAGCACGGCGAGTGCCGCGGCGATTCCGAGCCACAGTCGCGAGTTGTTGGCCGCGTTCGACAACCGCCGGATCGGATCGTCGAGGGAGGGCGTCGGCGTCTGTGCGATGGCTCTGTATGTGGCCCGATCCACGGCGCCGAGCTCGCGCAGTGCCGTCGACCACGGCGACGCCTCTCCGCGCCTACTGTCGACCCGCTGCGCGGCGGCGTCGGCCATGCTCCGGTCCGGTTTGCGCGGATCCGACGACATGCGCAGGATTCTAAGTCTACCGGGAGGAGGGAGCGATTGGGTTCGCTCACGGTATCTCGACGGCTCGGCGCAATCGTCGCGTTCGGCGCGGCAGCCGCTGCCATCGTCGTCGCCGTCGTTGCCCTTCTCGAGCGGCCGCTCCTGCTTCTTGCCGCGCTCGCATGCCTCGGGATCGCGATCGGGGCTGCAACGTTCGCGCTGACGCGGATGGGATGGCGACGAAGCGTGGGTTTTGTCCTGGCGATCGTGGCGCTCCTGACCCCGGTGGTGCTGGCCGTGGCCGTCGGAGGCGCTCTCCCGGCGGTCCTGTTCGCCCTGCTTGAGCTCGTCGCAGCCGGCGCGGCACGCTACGCGCTCGGCCGAGACGTCGCGTCGCTGAAAGCCGGAGTCACCCCCGGGACCCAGGTCGGGGAGGCGCTCCGTCCGGTCCTGTTGATGAATCCGAGCTCTGGGGGCGGCAAGGTGGAGAGGTTCGGCCTGGTCGAGGAGGCACGTCGGCGGGGCGTCGAGCCCATCGTCCTCGAGCAAGGTGACGATCTGACGAAGCTCGCTGAGGACGCAGTGACGAAACGCAGCGCGGACGTGATAGGGATGGCGGGCGGCGACGGCTCCCAGGCGCTCGTGGCCGCCGTCGCCATGCGCCACAACATCGCGTACGTGTGCGTCCCGGCCGGCACCCGCAACCACCTTGCGATGGATCTCGGGCTCGATCGCGACGACGTGATCGGGGCACTCGACGCGTTCGGACCCGCGGTCGAGCGGCGCATTGACCTCGCCATGATCGGCGACCGCGTGTTCGTGAATAACGCCACGATGGGGCTATACGCCAAGATCGTGCAGTCGCCCGAGTACCGAGATCAGAAGGCCCGGACCGCTCTCGACATGCTCCCCGAGATGATCGGTCCGCATGCCGAACCATTCGACCTGCGGTTCACCCTACCCGACGGATCGACGGCCTCGTCCGCCCATCTGATCCTGGTCTCCAACGACCGCTATCAACTGAGCCAGCCCGAAGGGTTCGGCTCCAGAAGGAGCATCGAGGGCGGCACCCTCGGAATCGTTGCCGCGACGTTCCGCGACTCGAAGGAGCTGGCACGCTTCATCCAGATGTTCGCCTCCGGCAAGGTGAACCGTTACCCGGGCTGGCAGGAGTGGACGGCCTCCACATTCGAGGTGCATTCGGCCGGTCCGATCGAGGTCGGCATCGACGGGGAGGCGATGATGCTCGATCCGCCGATCCGGTTCCGCTCGGTGCCGGCCGCGCTTCGAGTGCGACTGCCACGGCACGCACCCGGATACTCGCCGGCCGCGTCGACGCCGCGACCTGGGCGTTCCGGGATCACGGCGTTGTGGCGTACGGCCCTAGGCAGTCAGGTGCCGATCGACGCTTGATGGCCGCTGCCCAGTCGTCGGCTTGACCGAACCTTACGAGGTGACGGAGTCTTCCATCGGAAGACGTAGATGAGGGACGTACCGCCTCCCTGTGGACGAGCCAGCGACTCTCGTCACCCGCTGAGGCGCTCCCTCGGGCACCTAGACACCTCCTCGCAAGGCCCTCAGTCCACTGCTGGCTCACAGTGCCGCGCGGGTTCACTGTTACCGCTCACCCAGAAGTGTTCCAAGACCGCTGACCCGAGGAAGCGGGGCGAACGTGAGTGGACGAGATGGTGTCAGACGGAGGGATCGCCGTGCGGCGCCGCTTCCCGTGCGCCCAATGATCCGGCGTGATCCCGAGGCCGCTCAGCATCGACGCAGGCAAGCGTACCGTTCTGAAGATAGCCCTCTGGCTTGAACTTCCATGGGCGGGAAGGATCTGTGACATCCATCGGGAAGGCGATGTCATGTTCGCCCATCACGAACACTCAGCTGTCTCTTGTCAATCCGTGGGCACGTTCCTGCTTGGTGACGGTCGTCACGGTGGCCTCCTCACGCATCGTTCCGGGGTAGGTGCGTCGTCACCCGAAAGAATGAACCGGTCGGCGCATATCCCGCAACTGGACATCGCCCGCAGCAGCCTGTTCCCACCCTCCCAACGCGGCCCCGGCCTCGGCGCGGCGACTACGAGGCGGACTCCCCGCCGATATATCCGATGACCACTGCGAGCACGAGCCCGGCGAAATCGTAGATCCTGGCTGGATCTTCGATCCAGTCCAATGCCTCGGCAGCGATTGCGATAGCCAACAGGAGCAGAAAGAAGATCACGGCAAACACGATTCTCCCCAGCTTGTAGTGCTTCTTCGATGCGGCTGCATTCTGCGCCAGGACCGGTGCCTCAGCAGCCGCTACCTGCTTCGCCTCCGCGGTCGACCTCTCAGGTGCTTCATAGGCCCTCGCGAGCGCCGCCTCGATGGACGTAGGGTTAGGTTCTCTTTCCACGAAGAGACCCACGGGCGTCCCCCTTCTCCGGGTTAGGGGGCAAACCGTACCTCCCTGCCTGCTCCTTGAACCAGTTTGCGGAGATCGGCGTTCGGGTGTATGGAGGATTCTGGGGAAGCGATAGGGTTCAGTTGAGGACGCCGCACGGTTGCTCCGAACACCTGCGCATGGGCATGTGGCATCGGGTCGTGGACAGCGTGGTCGAGATGACGTGGAGCGGATCTCGCGATGATCACCCATGACGGCAGTGGTCGCGACCTTGTCGCTCGGCTCGACCGAGCGAACGAGGAGATCAACCGGCTGCATATGCAGCTCGACCGTTCGGGGAACGTGGTGCGGTTCCGCGTGACGCGCCACTTGGAGTCGTTGGACGAGAGCGCGGCCGATCTGAACGCGCGGTCGAGTCAGATGCCGCCGGCGGACACCTACGAGCGGCGCAAGCTGGAGCGGGATCTCGGCTCCCTGGAGGACCTCATCGCGGTGACGGGCGCCGTGTTCGCCTCGGCGACGGCGGAAGAGCAGGGGAACGCCCGTCAGGAGATGCGAGCCGACATCCGGCTGCGCGACGTCGAGGCGGAGGCTGACAAGAGGTGGTGGCGACGCATGTTCCGCCGGGGGCGGGGAGCATCCGCCCGATCCGAACCCGAGTGGGAGGTCGAGCCCGGCTCGACCGACGAGGGGAGGTGAGCACTTGGACGCCGGGACGAGGGGCTCGTCGTGGTCGCCGCGACATGGAGGAATCGGGTCGAGGCGCTGATTCAGCGCGGCAAGGACGTCGTGAAGAAGCAGGTGCAGCTGGACATCGGATCGCCTGACAGACGCGGGGTCACGGATCCCTTTCGGTCGGCTGACTGATGATTCGTGTGGCGTGTTGGCGCAAAGGGGCGTTTGACGTTGTTTCGAGCCACAACTGGATTGAGCCTTCCATCTGGAAGGGGCATGCGCGCGTGTGTCGTCGGAGAGCGTGCCGTTGCGGCGCGCGCGATCGACCCGTTCCCGCTCGGCCCCTCGCTCGATGACGATCGGACCAGGGAGGGACGATCCAGGACAAGCCGCGATCGCAAGAGGCGATCGTGCCCGTGGTCTTGATCGCTGGGGTGGTGGTGCCTATGGATGCGTGCAACTCGCCAGGGTAGCCGATCAAATCGATGCTTGGAGGAAGGAGCTGCCACGATGGCGCTATCAGACCGTTTGGCGGATCTGGCGCGACGGGCCAAGGAGGCCGAGGATCGTGCACGCGCCGCCAACAGCGCTGCCAGGGAAGAGTTGCGATCGGAGGTCGAGCAGGCGTCCAAGGCCGCACAGCACAAGGCTGATGAGCTCCAGCAGCGTGGCCAGGCCGAACAGGCCAAGGCGTCGGACTCGTGGGCGAAGGTCCAGTCTGATTGGGCCAGGCACATCGAGACCGCGCGAGAGCACATCGCGGCCAAGAAGGCGAAGGCCGATGCCAAGTCGGCTCAGCTCGACGCGGACATCGCCGAGGCCGATGCCGAGGCGGCGATCGACTTCGCGTTCGCGGCAGTCGAAGAGGCCGAATACGCGGTCCTGGACGCAACCCTTGCGCAGATGAACGCTGACGACATGGCGACGAGCTGATGACCGATCGCGAGTCGCTGACGCAGGGCTCGCCGTCAGACCGTTCAGCCTTGGTACGCGGCTGAGGAGGTGGGCGCGCGGGAGCGGCGGTCGGCATCCACACGTCGGGCCAGTCCGATCACGGCCCGGAGTCGACGGGTCGATGATCAGCCTCTTGCGCGCGCGCCTATCGCGCCGAGTTCGTCGATTCCACGTTCGCGGTCCCTTGATCCACGGTCCATACGAAGGAGGTTGCGGTGGATGACACGCGCAGCGAGCGGATCGGCGAGGGCGGAGGAAGGCTAGGTGGAGATGCAGACGGCGCTGGATCATGCCAAGCGCGCGGTCGAAGCCGCCGATCGAGCTGAGGGCGCCGCCCAGCAGGCTGCCGAGCACGCTCGTTCGATCGCGATAGCGATCTCGATCGTCGGCACCCTGGCGGCCGTAGCCCTGATCGCAGCCGCCGCCAGGCGACATCGCTAGTCGATCCGCAAGTTGATGTCGGGAGAGGAGGTGGCCATGCTGGCAGAGGAGCGCAGGATCGTTCGAGAAGAGTCACGCTACTGGTGGGTCTTGCTCGTGTCGGGGATCGCATGGGTGCTGATCGCGTGGATCGTGCTGCGCCTGAATCTGACGTCGATCACGACGGTGGGCGTGTTGCTCGGGGTGGTGTTCATCGTCGCCGGCGTGAACGAGGTGACCGTGGCCACCCTGGTGCCCGGGGGGTGGAAGGTCTGGCACTATGTGATGGCGTTCATCTTCTTCCTCGGCGGGCTGTGGGGCCTGATCGAGCCCGTCGAGACCTTCTTCGCGCTCGCCTCCGTACTCGGCTTGATCTTGACCATCTACGGTGCGTTCGAGATCGCGCGGGCGGTCGCCTCCCGCGCCCTGAACTCCTACTGGTGGGTGGGCCTGATCACGGGGGTCCTGCTGATCCTGCTGGCCTTTTGGGTGTCCGGGTCTGACCGTGTCTACGCGCTCGCCCAGCGCACGTACCTCATCCTGTTCTGGGTGGGCTTCTTCGCGCTGTTCAAGGGCATCATGCAGATCGTGCTCGCGTTCGGCGTCCGTCACGCGGGCAAGGAGGCCGAGACCGCCTCCGCGATGGCGTAAACCGACAGCCGGACCCGACGCTCCTATGTCCGGCCAGCCGGCGCCCTCGAGCGGATGCGCCACCGCTGGTTCAGGGGTCACCTCGGGAGGACCGTGGTCGGGGTGGCTCGCTCCTGCTGGTGGCCGTGGCGGCCGCGGTGTGATGTCGTCATATGAAGTCGACACCGGCGGAGGGAGCGCCGTGTGGCTTCGCGAGACGGAGCTCGACCGCAGCCTCGACCGTGACGATGCGCTCATCGAGACTCGATTCGAGACGTCGTGGGGTTCGGCTCACAGCGAATAACAACCTGTGTTCCGCTTGTCCCCGACCTGCAGGTTTGCAGCTCAGCACACCGTTTGGCCCGGCTTGGCTGGCAGCCATGAGGTCGGGGGTTCGAGTCCCCCTGGGTCCACACCCTTTGGTCGGCCCTTCGACATTCGCAGGTCAGAGGGGTCTGTTCGCGCTCTCTTTGGCCGTATTCGCCAAGACGGTTGCGTACTCGTCAGGTCCCATCCTTGAGACCGAGGTGGTCGTCCTTGTCGACTTGTTTGGGTGTGGGATCGGACGGGTACGGAGGTACTGCGCCTCTGGGCGTACCATGGGGGCTTCGTTTTGGCCGGATCGAATCGAGATGACCATCCGCGACGTGATCACCGTTCGCGAAGGAGGACCACATGAGACACCTCAAGCGCGCGCTTGCCCTGACGGGCGTGATGGCAATGTTCGGGACGGGGCTCGTCGTGAGCGGATCCGTTGCCTCGGCGGGACAATCCGATCACTTCGAGATCTTCTCCCATGACGACGACAATGTCTTCACCCGCTATTCCTTCCCCGTCCCCCAGTGGGAGTTCGGAGATCGCCCGGGCTACACGTGCGCGTGGGGGTTCCTGATGAACGGCGGCACGCAGGTTGCGCGGGTGCAGCTGGACCGCGCGCAGTACTGGGTCGACATCAACGACAAGTACGGCGAAGAGCACGAGAACGACGGCAGTCAATGTCTTCCCGAGGAGGAGCGCGAGACCAAGTCGAAGCCGGCCTCCCTTGGCGACACGATCGTTTCGTTCAACAGCGGAGCGGGGACGCTCACCTCGCTGACGTTCCCCGCGACCTCGCCCGAGAACGCCGACGCGTGGTGGGAGCTCGAGGAGGCGGAGGATGATGAGGTCGAGCTGGAGCTGTACTGGCATGACGAGGTGGTCACGGTCGCGACGATCACCGCACTCTCACCTTCGATGAGCCTCTCGACGCGCTCGACGGCCGCGCCCGCGATCGCCTCGTTCTCGCCGGCGGTCGGTGGGGTGGGAAGCTCCGTCACGCTCGTTGGGGCCAACTTTGTGGGCGTGACCTCCGTGACGTTCAACGGGGTCGCCGCGTCGTTCGAGGCGGAGTCGTCGGACGAGCTCGTTGCCACCGTGCCCGCCGGCGCGACCGATGGACCGATCGTGGTCACGACGCCTGCCGGATCGGCCACGACCGCGACCAGCTTCACGGTCGACAGCACCATCACTCACGCGACCTCGCTGACCCTCGTTCTTCAGCGTCACCTGGTCGCGTCGGGCGTCGTCCACGTGCTCGACGGCACCAGCAGCTGCCTTTCGGGCCGGACGGTGGTCGTCCAGCGCAGCGTCAACGGGGGCTGGAAGGACGTCGGCACGGCGGAGACCGGCAACGGCGGCGCCTACCGCGCGAAGCTGAAAGACCGGGAGGGCCGCTATCGCGCTCGGGTGCACGAGACGAAGCTCGCGAACGGCGACACCTGCCTCGGCGACGTCTCCAAGAAGCGTTTGAACTGACCGGGGCTCGAGGGATCCTCGCGGCAACGACGGCCGCGAGAACCTAGGACGGTTCCTGGACGGGCCCGTTCGGCGGGTTGGGTACCATCTCGGTCACCATGCGCCGGTACGAAGCGTCCGAGATCGAGCCGAGATGGGTCGAACGGTGGAAAGCCGAGGGCCTCTACCGGGCCTCGGAGGATCCCGCGGACCCAAGGCCGCGCTTCTACGCGCTGGACATGTTCCCGTACCCCTCGGGCGACCTGCACATGGGTCACGCCGAGGCGTTCAGCGGCGGCGACGTCGTCGCCCGGTACGGGACGATGCGTGGCTCCAACGTGCCTGCACCCGATCGGCTGGGACGCGTTCGGCCTGCCCGCCGAGAACGCGGCGATCAAGACGCGGGATCCACCCCAAGGAGCTGGACCTACGCGAACATCGAGCAGCAGGCCGCGTCGATCCGTCGCATGGGGTGTCGTTCGACTGGGACCGCGCGGCTCCACACCTGCGACCCGGAGTACTACCGCTGGACCCAGTGGCTGTTCCTCAGGCTGTTCGAGCGCGGGCTGGCCTACCGCAAGACGGCGCCGGTCAACTGGTGCCCGAACGACCAGACCGTGCTGGCCAACGAGCAGGTCGTCGACGGCGCCTGCGAGCGCTGCGGCGCCCGGTCGGGCGCAAGGAGCTGACCCAGTGGTACTTCAAGATCACCGACTACGCCCAGCGACTGCTCGACGACATGGACGGTCTGGTCGACTGGCCCGAGAGGTCTGCACGATGCAGCGCAACTGGATCGGGCGCTCCGAGGGCGCGCAGCGTCGACGTTCGAGATCGCCGAGACCGGGGAGCGGGTCGACGGTCTTCACGACCCGGCCCGACACGCTGTACGGCGTCACGTTCTTCGCGTTCGCGCTCGAGCACCCGCTCGTCCGCCGGCTGGCCGAGGCCGGCGAGTCGCCGGCGCGAGGCCACGGAGTATGCTCGAGCCGGCCTGCAGGCCGACGCCGCGGATCGACCGCGGGAGCACGGCCGAGAGCCGGAGGGCGTTTCTCGGGCGGTCCACGCCGTGAACCCCGTGAACGGGGAGCGGTGCCCGGTCTGGGTCGCGCCGACTACGTGCTGATCGACTACGGCACGGGCGCGGTCATGGCCGTCCCCGCGCACGACCAGCGCGACTTCGAGTTCGCGCGCGCACTACGACCTGCCGGTCCGCGTCGTCGTGCAGCCGGACGACGAGCCGCGCGACGCCGAGTCGATGACCGAGGCGTACGACCGACGAGGGCGTGATGGTCAACTCGGGGCCGTTCGACGGCCTCCGCTCGCGCCGAGGCGATCGGCCGGAGTCATCGAGTGGCTGGAGGACGAGGGGACGGGGACGGCCGCCGTCAACTACCGGCTGCGCGACTGGCTGATCTCCCGCCAGCGCTACTGGGGGACGCCGATCCCGATCGTCCACTGCGCCGACGGCGGCGAGGTCGCCGTCCCCGACGACCAGCTGCCCGTGGAGCTGCCGCCGCGCGACGTCGACCTGCCGCCCAAGGGGCACGTCGCCGCTGGCGCCGCCACGACGGACTGGGTCAACACCACCTGCCCGCGTGCGGGGGCCGGCCACGCGCGACACCGACACGATGGACACGTTCGTGGACTCGTCGTGGTACTTCCTGCGGTACTGCTCGCCGGGGACGAGGACGGCCCGTTCGGCCCGAGGACGCCGCGCGCGAGTGGATGCCGGTCGACCAGTACGTCGGGGGCGTGCGAGCACGCGATCCTGCACCTGCTGTACTCGCGCTTCTTCACCAAGGTGCTCCACGACATGGGCCTGGTCGACTTCGTCGAGCCGTTCAGCGCGCCTGCTGAACCAGGGCCAGGTGATCATGGACGGCTCGGCCGATGAGCAAGTCGCTGGGCAACGGGGTCGACCTGGGCGAGCTGCTCGTCGAGCGATACGGCGTCGACGCCATGCGGTCTGACCATGGTCTTCGCCGGACCGCCGGAGGACGACATCGACTGGGCTGATCGCCCCCGATCCCGATCGCCGCCCGAGCATGAACGCGTGGCTCGGCCGGGCGTTCGCCGCGGTCTGGAGGCGGCCGAACGCGGCGAGGAGGATCCGGAGTCGCTCCGGCGGATCACCCACCGAACCATCAAGGACGTCACGGGTGACCTCGAGCGGTTCCGATACAACGTGGCGATCTCCAAGCTCCAGGTCCTGACCAACGAGCTGCGCTCGGCGCTGGACGCCGGTGGCGGTGGCCGGGAGGCCGCGACGGCATTGGTCCTGATGCTCGCGCCCATGTCTCCGTTCCTGACGGAGGAGCTCTGGCGCACGGCGCTCGGCCACGGCGAGAGCGTGCATCTGGCCGCCTGGCCGCCGTTCGATGCGGACCTGGCGCGGCAGGAGCGGGTCACGCTCGTCGTGCAGGTCGACGGGAAGGTGCGCGACCGCATCGAGGTTCCCGCCGACGCCTCCGGGGACCGCTGCCGTGAGCTCGCGATGGCCTCGGCGAACGCCCGCCGGGCGACCGGTGGCCGCGAGGTTCGCCAGGTCGTGGGTCGGGCCGCCGCGCCTCGTGAACCTGGTCACCGTCTAGTTCGGGGCCACGGTCCGCGCCTCCGAGTGCGCTCCGCGC
>CAVOUQ010000011.1:0-283397 GCA_963699635.1 uncultured Actinomycetes bacterium
CCGCGGCCTCCGGTCCCGCCGACCCCTTGAGACAGGACCGGGAAGCCCTATCCATGACCTCCGTTGCGCCGGAGCATCGGGACGGAACCTCATCGAGGGGGTGATTCGCATGTCGAGCGAAGTCGGCTCGGTGCCGGTGCGGGCGGACAAGGGATTGAAGCGCGGCGCGATCGGGGTGGTGTCGGCGACCGTGATCGGGGTGGCCTCGACGGCCCCCGCCTACAGCGCCGCCGCCACGCTTGGCCTCGTGGCCGTCGTGGCCGGGTTCGCGACGCCGGCGATCATGCTCGTCGCCTTCTTCCCGATGCTGTTCACGGCGGCCGCCTACTACTACCTGAACCGGGTCGACCCGGACTGCGGGGCGACGTTCTCGTGGGTCTCCAGGGCCATGGGGCCGAACGCCGGGTGGCTCGGCGGCTGGGGCGTGATCGTCGCGGACCTCGTCGTCATGCCGAGCCTCGCCTGGGTGGCGGCCTACTACACGTACTCGCTGTTCGGGCTCGACAGCCTGGCGGGGAACACGTGGGCGCTGTTGATCCTGGGGGTCGTCTTCATCGTCGCGATGACGCTGATCACCTGGCTCGGGATCGAGCTCTCGGCGAGGACGCAGTTCCTCCTGCTCGCCACCGAGATCGTGATCCTCCTTGGGTTCTCGATCTGGGCGATCGCGAAGGTCTACCTGGATCACCCGGCGGGCTCGACGCCGCTGTCGTGGGAGTGGATCAACCCCTTCAACCTGTCGTTGACCGAGCTGTCGCAGGGCATCCTGCTCGCGCTGTTCATCTACTGGGGCTGGGACACCGCCGCGAACGTGAACGAGGAAACGCGCGGGCGGACCTCGGCCGGGATTGCGACCCTGATGTCGACGCTGGTCCTGGTCGGGACCTACGTGCTGGTCGCGTTCGCGACGACCGCCTACAAGGGGCCAGGGTTCCTGGGCGACAACCCCGACGACGCGCTCACCGGCATGGTCAGCGGCTGGCCGGCCAAGCTGATGATGATCGCGATCCTCAGCTCGGCGATGGCGTCCACGCAGACGACGATCCTGCCGACGGCCCGGACGGTGCTCTCGATGGCCGCGCACGGAGCCCTGCCGAGGTCGCTCGCCAAGATGCACCCGCGGTACCTGACGCCGACGTGGTCGACGTGGTGGTTCGGGATCGCGTCGGTCGCCTGGTGGCTCGTGCTGATCCTCGTCGACCGCAGCGAGAACATCCTGTGGGACTCGATCGCGGGCCTCGGCTTCGGGATCGCCTTCTACTACGGGATCACGGCGCTCGCCGCGCCGATCCTATTCCGACGGCACGTGTTCAAGAGCTTCAAGAACTTCCTGCTCGTGGGCGTCGTGCCGCTGCTCGGTTTCGGGGTGCTCGCGTGGGTGTTCGTGAGGTCCGCGATCGACATGTTCTTCTGGAGCTCCGACACCGCGTACACACCGGCCTGGTTCGCGTTCGGCGACTTCCAAGGCCTGGGTGCGCCGTTCGTCATCGGCGTCGGGATGCTCGTTGCGGGCGTTCCGTTGTGGCTCTGGGCCCGACGGGCCTATCCGGGATTCTTCGGCCGCCGCGCCGAGGCGGCCGACTCGCTCACCGAGCTGCTGCCCGACGAGCTTCGGGTGAGCGAACAGGGTCGGGAGGCGACCGGCCTCCCGCCGACCAAGCCGTTCGAGCCGCCCTCGGCGCCGACAACCGTCCGCCGGCGGACGATCGTGTGAGAGGAGTGTCCTCATGAAGATCCTGCTGATCGGAACCGGTGGCGTCGGAGAGGCGATCGCCGTGATCTCGAAGGACCGCCCGTTCCTCGAGCGCGTCGTCCTCGCCGACATCGACCTGGCGCGGGCGCTCGAGGTCTCGCGGAAGGTGGGCGGTGGGACCCGATTCCCGGCCGAGCGCGTGGATGCGTCGTCGAAGGCCCAGGTCCTGGCGCTCGCGCGGCGGTACGAGGTCGACCTCGTGCTGAATGCCGTCGAGCCGCGGTTCGACATGCCGATCTTCGACGCCGCCCTGGAGGCCGGCGCGAACTACCTCGACATGGCGATGTCGCTCTCGAAGCGACATGCCGTGGAGCCGTACGCGAAGACCGGACGGATGCTCGGCGACGAGCAGTTCGCCAAGGCCGAGGCCTGGGAGGACAAAGGGCTCGTCGCGCTCGTCGGCATGGGGGTCGAGCCGGGAATGGCCGACGTTCTCGCCGCCTACGCGGCAAAGCACCTGTTCGACGAGATCCAGGAGGTCGGCGTCCGGGACGGCGCGAACCTGCAAGTTCGCGGCTACCGCTTCGCCCCGAACTTCTCGATCTGGACCACGATCGAGGAGTGTCTGAACCCGCCCGTGATCTACGAGAAGGGCAGGGGGTGGTTCACGACCGAGCCGTTCTCCGAGCCGGAGACGTTCGAGTTCCCCGGTGGCATCGGACCGCTCGAGTGCGTGAATGTCGAGCACGAGGAGGTCATCCTGGTCCCGCGCTGGCTCGACGTCGGCCGCGTGACCTTCAAGTACGGGCTCGGTCAGGAGTTCATCGACGTCCTGCGGACGATCGAGCTGCTCGGACTCGACGCCACCGAGCCGGTCGAGGTCGGGGGCGTGAAGGTGGCCCCCCGCGACGTCGTCGCCGCCTGCCTCCCGGACCCCGCGAAGCTCGGGCACCTGATGACCGGCAAGACCTGCGCCGGGACCTGGGTGCGCGGCCGCCGCGGCGAACACCTCAAGGAGGCGTACCTGTATCAGGTCGCCGACAACGAGGAGTGCATGGCGAGGTACGGGGTACAGGCCGTCGTGTGGCAGACCGCCGTGAGCCCGGTGATCGCGATGGAGCTTCTCGACACGGGGGCGTGGAAGGGAGCCGGCGTCCTCGGGCCCGAGGCGTTCGACCCGGACCCGTTCGTCGAGAAGATGAGCTCGTACGCGTTCCCGCTCGGGATCCGCGAGAGCACGCCGACGCGCTAGGAGTGGAGACGCCCGTCTCTCTGGAGGACCTGGTTGCCTTGCCCGGTCATTCGGTAGCAAACTAGCCGGCGTGAGCGTGGCGACGCCCGATGTCGACCTGTCGAAGATCGACCTCGTGAACCCCGACAACTACATCGACCGGATCCCGTTCGAGTGGTTCGACTACTTGCGGCGCGAGCACCCGGTGGTCTGGCACGACGAGCCCGCGGGAAACGCGGGGTTCTGGGCGGTCACACGCTACGACGACCTCGTGGCGATCCACATGGACTGGCAGACGTTCTCCTCGGAGAAGGGAGCGGTCTCACTCGAGGAGCTCGACCAGGACCAGCTCAAAGTTCGCAGGTCGATGCTCGAGACCGATCCGCCCCGTCACCGCGAGCTCCGCAACATCTGCAACAAGCGCTTCAGCGCTCGCGGGGTCGGCGCGTACGAGGACTTCATCCGAGACGTCGCACGCGGCGTGCTCGACCGCGCCCTGGAGAAGCAGGAGCTCGACTTCGTCACCGAGATCTCGCGGGAGCTGCCGATCCGGTTCCTCTGCGCGATCTTCACGGTCCCGCAGGAGGACGCCCCGATGCTGATCCGCTGGGGCGACGCGATGATCGGGAACCAGGATCCCGAGTTCACGCATGCCGTCGTCGACCAGGTGGACACCGAGGAGTACCGCAATCTCCCGTTCCGCTCCCCCATCGCGCTCGAGATGTTCGAGTACGCGCACGGCCAACGCGACCAGCGCCTGGACGAGCCGGAGGACGACGTCATCAACGCGCTCACCGTCGCACAGCGCGAGGGCACGCTGACCGAGCGCGAGTTCGACAACTACTTCGGCCTGCTGATGATCGCCGGGAACGAGACGACCCGGCACACGATCACCCACGGAATGCATGCGCTGATGGAGAATCCCGGCGAGATGCGTCGACTCCAGGAGGACCCGTCGCTGATCGCGATCGCCGTCGAGGAGATCCTGCGCTGGGCCACGCCGGTCATGCACTTCCGTCGAACCGCCACGCGCGACCTGGAGCTTCGCGGGCAGAAGATCCGCTCGGGCGACAAGGTCGTCACCTGGTACGTCAGCGCCAACCGGGACGAGACCCAGTTCCCGGATCCCTACCGGTTCGACATCGCGCGGCGGCCGAACGAGCACATCACATTCGGTCCCGGCGGGCCGCACTTCTGCCTGGGGGCGCACCTGGCGAAGCTCGAGACCAAGGTGCTCTTCCAGGAGCTACTGCCTCGACTGAAGTCGATCGAGCCCACGGGCCCGGCGGTCCGAATGCGTTCGAACTTCGTGAACGGCATCAAGCACCTCCCGGTCCGGGTCGAGCTCGCGTAGGCGGCTCAGTCCCTTTCGGCCGTGCGCAGCATCGACCGGAGCATCACGGCCATTCCCTCCTGTTGCTCGGGTGACAGGTGGGCCGTGACGGCGACCTCCTCGGCGTTGAATCGCGGGAACAGCTCCTCGATCTTGCTTCGGCCCGCCTCGGTCAAGGACACGCGGACCATGCGCCCGTCCTCGGCGCTCTTGCGCCGGCGCACGAAGCCTCGCCGCTCGAGGGTCGTGACGACGCCGGTGGACGTCGGACGGCTGATCCCCACCGCCGAGGCGAGGTCGCGAGACTCCATCTCGCCCCAGACCCAGAGCACCCACAAGGCCACGAAGGATGTCCACGACAGGCGATCGTCTGCAAGGACCCTCGCCTCCATGTGGCGTCGGATGGCCGCCGAGGCCCGGAACAGGTTCGACACCGCCCACATCGCGCGGAAGTCCAGCGGCAGGTGCCCGAGCTGCTCGAGGACCTTGCGCTCGGCCGGGAGCAGGCCGTCGTCCGCCACGGGGCCGAAGTCTAGTCCCGCACCTAGCAGGACAGCAGCGAATCGGCGCCGGCGCCGCCCGTGCAGACATCGTTGCCGGACCCACCGAGGAGCTGATCGTTTCCGTCACCGCCGTGGAGCTCGTCCCTGCCGTTCCCGCCTTCGAGGACGTCGTTGCCGCCACCCGCGGACAAGAAGTCGTCTCCGGCCTTGCCGAGCAGCAGGTCCCGCCCCGAGCCGGACCGGAGCTCGTCGTCACCCCCGCCGCCGTCGAGCGTGAGCGCGCCGGAGAACGCTGAGGCCGAGATGGTGTTGTCCCCGTCCCCGCCCTTCACGGTCACGCCCTCCACGCCCCGCAGCGTGGTCTCCTCGGCGACCGGGGTGAGCTGCGCGATGCGCTCGTCGTCCACGTTCCAGTCGCCGTCGCCGCTCACCGTGACCCGATCCTTGCCCTTGCCGCCGACCAACGCACCCCCACCGCCGCCGGGGAACAGCTCGTCCGCACCCTTGCCGCCGCGCAGTTCGTCGATCCCCGAACCGCCGTCGAGCCGGTCCGCGAGCGCGGAGCCGATGAGCGTGTCGTTGCCGGCCTCGCCGAACAACCCGACCTCGAGCAGGATCGGGAAGGCCTGCCGATCGACGTCGGCGAGATCGACGCGGTCGGCGCCCCCTCCGGCCCGCACGAGGACCGACCCGACGTTGGAGCACCGCACGCGCCCCCCGGTCGGTCCGGCGCCGTTCACCCGCACGTTGCCGTTCGTGCACTCGAGAACGACGGCGTTCCCCTGGCCGTCACCGCTCACCGTGAGGATGCCCAGCGCGAACTCGGCCGTCACGTCCGCCGATGCCGGCACCGCCGGGATCAAGATGAGGCCGGAAGAGAGGAGGATCGCGATCGCCCAGCGCACGAGGGCAGAAGCTAGCCGAGGGACGCCTGGGGTGTCACCGTCCGCCGATGATCGAGCGCCCGACGGGCTCGATCAGTCGACGTTGGCGATCGTCATCACGCTCATGAAGTCCATCTCGGCAAACACCTGGACGGAGGTCGAGGTGCCCTTGAACCGGAGCGTGACCACGTCGCCGGGCGCGAGCTCGAGGATCGTCGTGAGCGGGATCACCCGGAGCTCCTTGCCGTTCGGAAGCCAGACGGACTGACAGGTCATCTCGACGTCGTTCACCGCGATGCACGCGGTGCCGGTGTCGCCGTCGTCCGTGGACATCATCGGGATCGCCGCCGAGATCTGGTAGGCCCCCCCGCGCGGGACCGCGACCTGGGCCGATCCGTCCTCGTGCTTGAATCCGGCCGCGGCTCCGGTCGACTCCCACGGCAACTCCTGGAACATGTCGGCGACCTCCACGGCATGACTGTTCGCGTCCGACACCTGGACGTAGGCGGGCTCCTGACCGGCCCCCGGCGTACCCGCGGGTCCTTGCGGGCCGGCAGGACCCTGCGGTCCGGCGGGGCCAGCGGGACCGACCTGGCCTGCGGGGCCGGCGGGGCCGGCGGGACCGACCTGGCCTGCGGGGCCAGCGGGACCGACCTGGCCTGCGGGGCCAGCGGGTCCTTGCGAGCCGGCCGGCCCGGCAGATCCGGCGGGACCGGCTGGACCTACGGGACCAGCGGGACCCACAGGACCGGCCGGACCTACGGGCCCGGCAGATCCGGCGGGACCGGCTGGACCGGCGGGACCGGCTGGACCTACGGGACCAGCGGGACCGGCGGGACCGGGGAGCCCCTGCGGTCCGCGCATGTTGAAGGTGAAGAGCTTGGTTCCCCACGGGCAGTCGGACCGCAGGCCCGGCTCGCGGATGAGGATCACGAGCCCCGTGTACCGGCCGTAACACGCCGAGAACGTGTGGTTCCCACCGTCATCGGTAGCGACGGCGACGTTGGCCATCGTGAGGGCAAGGACCAGCCCCATGCCGACGAGCGAGAGCGCTCGAAGGGTTCGGATCCCGGCTCGGGCACGGCCGGAGCCGGAGCTCCACCGCCCCGCCGCGCCTGGCGCCTTCTCCGTAGGCCGATCGTCCATGACTAGACATATCGGCTTCTTCGCCGCGATACCTTGACTCGAGTACCCAAAAGTCCGCCGAAGGACCGACACATATCGGCGTTCTCTAGGGGGTTTCCCGAAGAGGTCGAGCGTCCGAGGGGGCTAACAGGAGACCAGCGTGTCGGTGCCGTCCCCGCCGACGCAGCGGTCGGTCCCCGTACCCCCATCGAGGCGGTCGTTCCCGTTGCCCCCCTCCAGGGCGTCGGTTCCACCGCTGCCTTTCATGACGTCGTTCCCATCGCCGCCCACGAGCGAGTCGTTGCCCCCCTTGCCGAGCAGGAGGTCGCCCTTCGGGCCCCCCAGGAGCAGGTCGTCGCCGCCGCCACCGTCGAGCACGAGCGGCCCCGAGAACCCGGAGGCGAACAGCCAGTTGTCGCCGCCGCCGCCGCTCACGTTTGCCCGTTCGATCCCCTGCATGGTCGTCTCGTCCGTCGCGGGGGTCCGCTCGATGCCGTCGTCGCTCACGGTCCATCCGTAGTCGCCCGAGACGACCACGGTGTCCTTTCCCGAGCCGCCCACCAAGAGCTCGCCGTTCCCGTCCGTGACCAGCGTGTCGGCCCCGTCGCCGCTTCGTAGCGTGTCGCCGCCGGGTCCGCCGTCGAGCCGGTCGCCGAACGCCGAACCGGTCAACGTGTCGTTCCCATCCTCACCGAGGAGGCTCACCTCGGCGAGCCCGGGGAAGTCGGCCGGGAAGACGTCCGCGAGCGTCAGGTGGTCGGCGCCGGCCCCGCCCCGAACCGTCATGGACTCGACGGCCGAGCACGCGACCTCGCCGCCCGAGAGGGGAGCGCCGTTCACCCGGACGTTCCCGCCCTCGCACGCCACGACGATGTCGTTCCCGTCGGCGTCGCCATTCACGGTCAGGACCCCGTTGGCGAACTCGGTCGTCACGTCGGCGGACGCGGGGAGGGCAGGCAGGAACACGACGGCCATCGCCACGACGAACAGGAGGATCCGACTCACGAACCGAGGGTAGACCTCGGGGCCCGCGAGGTCATCGGGCGACCGGGTGTCAGACGGTGAGCTGGCTCGGGGGGTCCTCCATCGTGAGGATCTCGCGCTCGACGCCCCACGCGCGCACGTCGGATTCGGCCTTCCCGTCGAGGACCAGCTCGACGAGGGACTTCCCGAAGACGCTCGCGAACTTGAACGCGTGCGCGGCGCCCTGGCCGACCGCGGCTCGCTCGTGCCCGGGGATCAGGTCGAGCACGAAGTTGCGATCGGGCGGCATCGTGTAGAGGCACGTCTTCAGCTTCAGGTACGGGCCATACCCGCCGGGCAGACGATCGCGCATGAACGCGTCGACGGTCGCCGCGTAGTCGGGCCTCGGCTCGAATGAGCGCGTGTCGCCGGTCACCTTGGCGCCGCCGAGATCCCAGCCGATCTTCGCGCCGGGCTCTCCGAAGGCCGGGAATCCGTAGAACGACGGCACGCCCATCCAGATCCAGACCGGGAAGCGCTCGGGCGCGAACGCCTCGAGGTCGCGCGAGGCGTAGTACGTGACCTGCTCCTCCGTCACGGTGAGGTTGATCGGACGCCAGAGCTGCCCGAGCAGCTCGTTGGTCCACGCGTCCGCGGCGAGGATCAGCCGCTCGGCGCGGAACGTGCCGGCCTCGGTCGACGAGCTCGTACAGGCCGCCGGTCTCGCGAACCTCGACCACGCGGGCGTTTTCCACCAGCGTGGCGCCCATCTGCCCGGCCAGCCGGCGGTGGGCATCGTTCGCCCGAGCGGCCGCGGCGATCCCCGCGTCGGGCTGGAACATGACCCGGACGTCGTCGGACAGGCGCCACTGCGGCCACCGGCGCATCGCCTCGGCGGCGTCGAGCCACTCGTACGCGATCCCGCCGACCTCGTCGAGCGAGCGCACGTAGTCGTCCATCCACCCGTACGCGTTCTCTGGATACAGGTCGAGCCCGCCGGTGCGGATCACGAGCTCCTGTCCGGACTCCTCCTCGACCACGGACCACGCCGCGTAGGCATCGCGCGCGAACCGGACGTAGTCCGGCGTGTGGTAGCTCAGGCGGATGATCCGCGAGTGATCCTGCGAGGCCCCCCGCTCGTGGCCGAGCTCGAACCGCTCGAGCCCCAGCACCCCGGCGCCGGCGCGCTTGGCGGCCCAGTACGCCGCTCCCGAGCCGATCCCCCCGAGGCCGACGACGGCGACCTCGAACTCGCGGCGCGCGGTCACGCTAGACCTCGGTCTCGGTGTGCGCGTAGTACTCGTAGGCGCTCATCGCGCGGCCCGAGTCGCTCTTCCACTCGCGCTCCGCGGCGGGGAGCTTGCCGAGCGCCTTGGCCATCGCCCGCACGTGCGCCTGGATCGAGCCGCAGCATGAGCCGATGTAGCGCACGCCGGCGTCGCTCGCCGCGGCGGCGAACTCGGCCATCTCGTGGCGCGAGAGCTGCAGCGGGTCGAGCTCATAGGGGAAGCTCGGCGTCGACGTGAAGTCGGGGTGGTCGGCCGTCGTCCGGTAGGCGACGGGCTGCGTTGCGACGTACGCGTCGACCGCCTCACGCATCTCGATCGCGATCGGCAGCTGCTGCTCGGGGCCGTTCAGGCAGTTCACGCCGACGACGTTCGCGCCGGCGCCCGCGAGCTTGCGCGCGCACTCGGCGGGCGTGTCGCCCTCGTAGGAGCGCGGAACCGGCTGCTCGAAGCACATCGTGGCGATCACCGGGAGACCGGTCGCCTTCGCCCGCTCGACGAACAGGAGCGCCTCCCCGACATAGCTGAACGTCTCGCCGATCCACAGATCGGGCGGGCCCGCGTCGAGCTGATCCTGCAGCTGCCGGTCGAAGAGCCCGCGGACGTGGTCGGCGCTCGAGGGGTCCTCGGGCTGGTAGGCCCACGTGAGGCTCAGGTTCCCGGCCACGAGCGCGTCGCCCTCGGCCGCGACCTCGCGAGCGACGCGCACGGCCGTGCGGTTGATCTCGTCGACCTTGCCGGCGAGGCCCACCGTCGCGAGCTTGTCGTCGCTCGCGTAGAAGGTCATCGTCTGGAGCACCTCGGCGCCCGCGCGCAGGAACTCGCGATGCAGCTGCGCGAGCGCGTCCGGATGCTCGATCACCACCTCGGGCGTGAACGGGCCGGCCTGCACGTAGCCTCGCTTCTCGAGCTCGAGCAGATAGCCGCCGTCGCCCAGGACGGGTCCTTCCGCCAGTCGTTCGAGGATCCCCTTCACCCGCATGCCTCCCGATGAGCGGTGGACCGCGAGTCTAGAGGCGGCGGCCCCGGCGCCGGACGGGCCGCCCGTGACCCGAGGTCACGACAGCGCGGCGGTCGCCTCCAGCACCTCGAAGACCCGCTCGAGGCCCCAGTCGAGCTCGTCCTGCGTGATCACGAGCGGCGGAGCGAGCCGGATCGTGCTCTCGTGCGTGTCCTTGGCGAGCACGCCCCGCTCGAGCATGCGCTCCGCCACGGCGCGGGCCGGGCGCGCCTCGGGCGTGAGCTGGATCCCGGCCCACAGGCCACGGGTCCGGGCCTCCTCGACGGCCGGGAGCGCGGCCTCGCGGAAGCGGGTCGCGAGGTGCTCTCCGAGCCGGCGGGAGTTCTCCTGGAGCTCGCCGGACCGGAGCAGCTCGATCACCTTGCGGCCGATGGCCGCGCCGAGCGGGTTCCCGCCGAACGTGCTGCCGTGCTCCCCCGGCTTGTAGAGGCCGAGGACCGCGTCGTCGGCGACGACCGCCGAGACCGGGATGATCCCGCCGCCGAGCGCCTTGCCCAGGATGTACACGTCGGGCCGGACGCCCTCGTGCTCCATCGCGAAGGTCGTCCCGGTGCGCCCGAGGCCGGTCTGGATCTCGTCGGCGATCAGGAGCACGTTGCGCTCCGTGCAGAGCTCGCGGGCGCGGCGAAGGTAGCCCTCGGGCGGGATGATCACGCCGGCCTCGCCCTGGATCGGCTCGACGAGGAACGCGACCGTGTCGTCCTCGATCGCGGCCTCGAGCGCGTCGGCGTCTCCGTAGGGCACGACGTCGAAGCCCGGCGTGAGCGGTCCGAAGTTCCGCCTCGAGCCGGGGTCCGTCGAGAAGCTGATGATGCTGATCGTGCGGCCGTGGAAGTTGCCCTCGCACACGATCACCTTCGCTCGGTCGGGCGCGACGCCCTTGCGCTCGTAGCCCCACTTCCGCGCGGTCTTGAGCGCCGTCTCCACCCCCTCGGCGCCGGAGTTCATCGGCAGCGCGAGGTCCATCTCGCAGAGGTCGGCGAGATCCCGAAGGAAGGGGCCGATCTGGTCGTTGTGGAAGGCGCGGCTGGTGAGCGTCAGCCGGTCGAGCTGCTCTTTTGCGGCCGCGACCAGCGCCGGGTGGCGGTGCCCGAAGTTGAGCGCCGAGTAGGCGGAGAGCAGATCCAGGTAGCGCTTGCCCTCGACGTCGGTGACCCAGCAGCCCTCCCCCTCCGCGATCACGACGGGCAGCGGGTGGTAGGTGTGGGCCGAGTAGCGCTCGGTGAGCTCGACGTGCTCCGCCGACGTTCGCGGGTCCGCGGTTACCAGCCGCTCGGCCTGCGTGGTCATCTCGACACCTCCTGCCTCGTCGGACACGGGGTGAGGCGGTGCGACAACTCCCCGCGCCGAGTCTATCGTTCGGGCTATGGGCCGCCCGATCGTCTTCCTTTCCGACCTGGGAGTGCGCGACGAGTTCGTCGGCGCGTGCCACTGCGTCATCGAACGGATCGCGCCGGGGACGAAGGTCATCGACCTGTCCCACGGGGTGCCCGCCCTCGACGTCCTGACGGGCGCGATCCTGCTCGCCGACGGGGTCCCCTACCTGCCGCCCGACGCCGTGGTGCTCGCCATCGTCGACCCGGGAGTCGGAACGAAACGGCGAGCGATCGCCGTGGAGGCAGAGTCCGGGTGCGCCCTCGTCGGCCCGGACAACGGCCTGCTGTCCCTCTCGTGGCCGGCGCTCGGCGGGGTGCGTCGCGCCGTCGAGATCTCCTCGCCGGCAGTCGTGATCGCCTCCGGAACGAAGGTCTTCGAGGGTCGAGACGTCTTCACGCCGGCCGCGGCGTGGCTGGCGGACAACCGGCCGCTCGAGACGCTCGGCCCCGAGGTCGACCCGGCGTCGCTGATCGTCCGCCGCCTCGTCGAGCCCGAGGTGGAGCGCCACCTCGTCAAGAGCGAGGTCCTGCACGTGGACCGCTTTGGGAACCTCCGGCTCAACGTGCGGCCGTCCGACCTCGACGCGGCCGAGCTCGGCGACGCCGCCGAGCTGCGCATCACGACGCCGGCGGCCTCCACCGTCGCGCGGCAGGTCTCGACCTACCACGAGGTGCCGGAGGGCGAGTACGGCGTGCTCGTGGACGCCTGGGGATGGATCGCCGTCGTCCGCGACACGGAGCGGGCCGCGGACGGCCTCGAGGTGGCGCCCGGCGAGCTCGTGTGGATCGCTCCCGTCACCACCTGATCGCCGCGTCGACGTCAGCGCGGGGTTTCGTCGCCCGGGACGAACGCCGGCCCGTGACCGGGAACGATCCGAGCAAGGCCGGGCAGCGCGAGCACGCGGGCACGATTCCGGTGCAACGCCGCCGCGTCGGAAGCGAAGGGGTCCTCGGCCGGCCCGGTCGCGTTCCACCACAGGTGCGTCACGGCCACGAGGCCGTCGACGGTGGTCACCAGCGTGGTGACGTCCTGGGGCGAGTGGCCCGGCGTCTCCCACAAACGAGTGCCGGGTGAGAGCTCGAACCCCTCGGCGGCCCGCGAGATCCACAGATCGTCCCGGTACCAGGCCCAGTGGTCGTGCAGACGGGCATTCGGAAACAACGCGACGTTGAGGCTGTGATCGGGATGGTGATGCGAGATGACGACGTCGGTGACGTCCTCCGGCTCGACACCGAGTCCTGCGAGCGGGCCGAGGATCGCGCCGCGGCCCGGCACCAGCCCGGGGTCGATCACCACCAACGCCCCGTCGTCGCGTACGAAGCTCACGGTCGAACCGACCCGCTGATCGTCGTTCGACAGGTAGCCGTCGCTCAGGACGTGGAACTCGGCCATCAAGCCGGGCCTGCGGGATCCAGGCAGTACCCTGACCCGTGCACGTTGCGGACCGTGAGCGGGATCCGCCCCGCGAGCAGGGCGCCCCGCAGTTGATAGACCACACGACGCACGTCGTACGCAGTGACCACGGCGCTCCCCGGCCAAATACGCCGCGCGAGATCCCCGGAGGCGACCGGCGCGCCCGGGTCAGCGGCCAGCGCGACCAGCGCCGCCATCTCACGGGGCGACAGGCACGTCGAGGAGCCGTCCCACGACACCTGCCGGCGGAGCCCGTCGATTCGGACAGGCCCCAAGAGGATCACCGTGGCTTCGGGACGGGGGTTCGTCGCCTTCCTGGTCGGAGCCGAGCGCGTCAGGTAGTGATGGGCGAAGACGGATACCAGGAGGTGTCGCTCGAACTCATCCACGGTTGGCGTCTGCCACCCCTCGCCGATGGATGCGACCATGGCCTGCTCCGTCGCCCAGTGCGTCTCGAGCAGGTACTCGTTCGGCGAGGTCTCCAACGGGAGCCCCAGGGAGACGTAGGTGACGTCCGGATGTGCCTCGATGCGGGGCAGGACCTCGTCGTGAAGCTCCCGAATCAGCGTCTCGTGTGCGCCGTCTCGGATCACGCCTCGAAAGACCCGGATCAGCATCGTGGGGGAGCCTCCCATCCCTTGCCGATAGGTACGGTCGAGAGCGCGTTGGGGGATCGAGCGCGTCCCCGCTGCGGATCGCTCTCATCGACCGGGCGACGCTCACGCGTATCGGACCCGAGGATCGAGGAAGGCATACACGATGTCGACGACGAGGTTCGCGAACATGATGAAGAAGGCCGCGATGAGCGTGACGTCGAGGATCGCATAGAGGTCTCCGGAGAAGACCGACTTCACAGCGTACTGCCCGATGCCCGGAAGGTTGAAGACCGACTCCGTGATGATCGCACCTCCCAGGAGACCGCCCAGATCCAGTCCGAGCATCGTCACGATGGGCGTCATGCTCGCGCGGAGACCGTGCTTCAGGACGACGCGCTTCTCGGAGAGCCCCTTGGCTCGGGCGGTCCTGATGTAGTCCTCGGTCAACTTCTCGATCAGGTTCGCCCGGGACATGCGCGCGTAGGACGCGGCGAACGCGAGCGCGAGGACCGCCCACGGCAAGAGCATGTGAAGGAACCACTGGGCGGGATCCTCGGAGATCGGTACGTAGCCGGTGCCCGGCAACCACTGCAACTTGAACCAGAAGATGTACAGGGCGACGGGCCCCACGAAGAACACCGGCGCCGAGACGCCGAAGAGCGCGAACCCCATCGCCCCCCGGTCGAAGAAGGACCTGGGTCGCAGGGCCGACAGGATCCCGATCGAGATGCCGATCACGAGCCACATCAGGGCGGCACCCAGCGCGAGCTGCGCCGTCACCACCAGGCGGCTGAGGATCACGGGCTTCAGCTCCGATCGCGTGGTGAACGAGAACCCGAGACCGGGCCATCCGTAGTCGTCGCCGAGGAACAGGCGCTCGACGAATCGCCCGTATTGCATCACGAACGGTTGGTCCAGCCCGAATTGGTGTCGCACTCGCTCGACGAGCTCCGGCGTCGGCTGCTTGCCGGCGAAGTTCACCGCCGGGTCCGTCGAGGGCATCGCGAAGAAGATGGTGTAGGTGATGAGCACGACCAGGAGCAGGGTCATCACCACCCACAGGAACCGCTGAACGATGTACCTGGCCACCGTCGCACTACCGTAGGTCGGCTTCGACCCCGACAGTGTCCTGAGTCTGTCCCGATCTGGCCCTACTGGGTGATCGCGGCGGCGAGCTCCTCGAAGTTGTCGACGTAGCGCGCGACGTCCTCGTCCGAGTGCGCGATCGAGGACGTCCATGATTCCCACTTCGACCCCGGGCTCTTGAACACGCCGCGGTTCAGCTGCCAGAGCCACGCGAGCTGCGGCACGCGATCGTCGATCTCCCACAGGTCGCGATACTCGTGGATCGGAGTCGGGCTCCAGTCGATCGAGCCCTTGGCGCCGAGGAGCTTCATCGAGGCGGCAAGCCCGTACCGGTCGATCACGTCGTTGCAGCGCGCGAACCCGGCGGTGATGCGGTCGAACTCGCGATAGGCGTCCGGCGTGAGGACTTCGGTGAGGTTCACCCGCATCGCGGCCATCGTGAGCGGGTTCCCGTTGAACGTGCCGACCTGATCGAGCTCGCCTCGGACGATCATGCCCATCGCGTCCTCGGTGCCGCCGATCGCGCCGCACGGCAGGCCGCCGCCGATCGCCTTCGCCAGGCAGATGAGGTCGGGAACGACGCCGAACGCTTCGACGGCCCCGCCCCACGCGAGCGTGCACCCGGTCTTCACCTCGTCGAACGCGAACAGCGCCCCGTGGTCGTGGCAGATCTCCTTCAGCGCCGCGAGGTAGCCCGGGTCCGGCAGCACGAGGCCGCAGTTGGTCATCGCCGGCTCGACGATCATCCCGGCAACCTCGCCGGGGTGTTCCTCGAAGGCGCGCCGCACAGCCTCGGCGTCGTTGAACGGCACGTTGATCACCTGTTCGGCGATCCCCTCGGGCAACCCCGGCGTCTGCGGAACCGGGTTCGGATGGTCTCGTGGACCCGCCAGCTCCCGCGGCGGGAACACGCTCACCATCAGCGAATCGTGGTGCCCGTGGTATGTGCCCTCGATCTTCAGCAGCTTCGTGCGACCGGTGGTGGCACGCATGATCCGCGTGACGTCCAGCGTGGTCTCGGTTCCGGAGTTCCCGAAGCGCCACAGCGGAAGCTCGAACCGCTCGGCGAGGTTCTCGGCGCAGGCGAGCGCGTCCTCCGTGGGCTGCGCGAAGTGCGTGCCGAGCTCGACGCGGCGCTGCACGGCCTCGACGACCTTCGGGTGCGCATGGCCCATCACCATGACGCCGTAACCGTTGTGGTAGTCGACGTACTCGTTGCCGTCGATGTCCCACACGCGAGAGCCCTTGCCGTGGCTCACGTAGATCGGGTGCGGCGGCCACGACTGCCACGAGCTCGAGACGCCGCCGGGCAGGTGAGCCTTGGCGACTTCCCGGTATTCGAGCGAACCTCGGTGCTTCTCGTCGAGGGCGGCGGTCTCGCGCTTGGTCAGCCGGTCGACGAGCTCGAGGTCGATCTCGGTTTGGGTCGATGCCATAGATGAAACCCCTCGCGGAGTCGCCTTTGAACCACCGTTCAGTCTACCCGTTCGCGCGGCCGGTCCGGGCGGCTACTCGGAGGCGCGGAGCAGCGCGAGGAACCTCAAGATCTCCAGGTACAGCCAGACCAGCGTCGTGAGCAGGCCGAAGGCTCCGACCCACGCCATGACCCTCGGTGCCCTCGAGCGCACGCCACCCTCGATCACTGCGAAATCGATCAGCAGGTTGGCCGCGGCGAGCAGGCAGATCAACGCGCTGATCGCGATTCCGAGCCCGTTCGGCTTCGTCCAGAACAGCAGGTCCACGCCGAAGAGGCTGAAGATCCAACCGACCAGGTACATCAGGGCGATCCCAAGCGTGGCGACCACGACGACCTTGACGAATTTCCCCGTGACCCGAATCGCGCGCGACGAGTACAGCGCCAGCGCCGCGACGAACGTCGTGATCGACGCCAGGAGCGCCTGTCCGACGATGCCGTCGTAGTAGGTCTCGTACAGACGCGAGATCGACCCCATCCAAAAGCCCATCAGGACCGCGTACAGGACGCCGGCGACCGCGGCCAGACGTGGGTTCCGCGCCGCCGCGATGGAGATCGCGATGAGCAGGATGTAGCCGAGGAAGAACCACATACCCGAGGTCGGCCGTTGATCCTCGACCGCCCGCCATCCCACCGCGGCAAAGGCAACCGTCAGCACCAGGAAGAACAGGGCTCGCACGATCACCGACCCGTAGGTCATCGTCCCGACCGTCTCCCGATCCCCGGTGACCTCGCGCACGGCTTCCGGGGCAAACGACCGTTCGTTCAGGACCTGCGCCGCCATGGTTCCTCCTCATCTGCTGGGCAAGGGGTCCGGGCACGTCGACGCGCGGAATGGTAGTCGCGCACGTGGCCGGGACTCGGCTCAGGGGCCGGCGTTCGCGAGCACGTCGTCCAAGATCTCACCGATCGCGCCCACGCCGAGGGAGAGGTGCCCGTGCTCGGGGCGCAGATGTGCCGTCGCGCCCGAGACGTGCGCCGCAAGCCACTCGCCGTGCGAGAGCGGCACCATGAGGTCGTGCCGGCCCTGCCAGATCGAGACCGGGACCCCGATCGACCCGACGTCGAATCCCCACGGCGCCACGAACGCAAGGTCGTCGTCGCGCCAGCCCCACGGGCCGTTTCGGAACGATGCGCGAAACGAGGAGGCCAACACGTCGGCGAACTCGCCCGTGACCGAGGCCTCGTCGACCTCGGAGACGAGCGACCGCAGCTGGGCGACGATGTCCTCCGGCGTGATCGTGGCCATCGCCTCCGCGCGCGGGAGCATCCACTCCAGGTGCGCCTCGGGGTCGGTCGCGGCGAGCGGGTACTCGACCTGGTTGTCTTCCCCCATCCCCGCCGTCCAGTCCAGGCCCTCCGCGCCGTAAGGCGCGACGCCGGCGATCGTCGCCGCGGCCCCGACCCGCCCGGGCAGGACGCCGGCACAGGCGAGCGCGTGGGGTCCGCCCCCGGACCATCCGATCGTGAGAAAGCGCTCGGCGCCGAGGTGGTCGGCGAGCGCCGCGACGTCCGCGGCGCAGTCGCCCACGGTCCGTCCTTCGTGCCGGCTCGAACCTCCGAACCCGGGCCTCGAATACGTCACGAGCCGGATCCCGCGATCGGCCGCCGCTCGGTCGAACATCGGGAACGGCACGGCGGCCCCGGGGCTTCCGTGATGGAACACGAGCAGCGTGCCGTCCGGGTCGCCCTCCGAAACGGCCTCGAGCACTCGGCCGTCCGTGAGGGCGACCTCGAGGGTTCGAGCCGTCACGCGGTCATGGCGGCGGCGAGCTCGGCGAAGTTCTCGACATAGCGGCGCGCGTCGTCCTCGGTGTGGACCACGGACGTCGTCCACGTCTCCTGCTTGGACCAGGGAGACTTGAACACGCCGCGGTTCTGCTGGAACAGCCAGGCGAGATACGTGATCCGCTCGTCGATGCCGAGTGCGTCCCGGTACTCGCGCACCGGCGTCGCGCGGTAGATCACGGAGCCCTTCGCGCCGAGGCCCGCCACGTACGCGGGAAGGCGGTGCTCGTCGATCGCCGCGCCGCAGCCCTCGGCCAGGACCCGGTGAACTCGGTCGAGCTGCACGTAGGCGTCCCTGGTCAGCACCTCGGTGAGGCAGGCCCGCGAGGCGGCCATCGTGAGCGGGTTTCCGTTGAAGGTGCCGGCCATGTCGTACTCGCCGCGCACGACCGGTCCGAACAGCTCCTCGGTGGCGCCGATCGCCCCGCAGGGCAGGCCGCCGCCGATCGCCTTGGCCAGGCACACGATGTCGGGCGTCACGCCGAACGCCTCGACGGCCCCGCCGTATGCGAGCGCCGCGCCGGTCTTCACCTCGTCGAACGCGAGGAGCGCCCCGTGGCGGTGGAGCAGGTCCTTCAGGCCCTGGAGGTAGCCGGGCTCGGGCAGGATCACGCCGCAGTTCATCATCGCCGGCTCCACGATCATTCCGGCGACCTTCCCGTCGAACTCGGCGAGGGCGCGTTCGACCTCGCGCAGGTCGTTGAACGGCACCACTCGGACCAGGTCGGCGAACGCCTGCGGGATCCCGAGCGCCTGGGGAACGGTGACGGGGTGCTCGCGAGGGCCGATGAGGTCGGCGTCGGGCGCGACGGAGAACATCAGCGAGTCGTGGTGCCCGTGATAGGTCCCCTCGATCTTGAGCAGCACGTCGCGGCCGGTGGTGGCGCGCATGAGGCGCGCGGCCTCGAGCGTGGCCTCGGTGCCCGAGTTGCAGAACCGCCACAGCGGCAGCCCGAACCGGTCGACCAGGTTCTCACCGACGGCGTGCAGGTCCTTCGTCGGCTGCGCGAAGTGCGTGCCGCGCCGCGCCTGCCGCTCGATCGCCTCGACGATCTTCGGGTGGGCGTGGCCGGCGATCATCGCGCCGTAGCCGAGATGGAAGTCCAGGTACTCGTTTCCGTCGATGTCCCAGATCCGCGACCCCTCGCCGCGATCGATGTAGATCGCGTGCGGCGGAGAGGACTGCCAGGAGGACGCGACGCCGCCGGCGACGGTGCGCTCGGCGACGGCTCGGTACTCGATCGAGGCCCGGTGCTTCGGCTCGAGCCTCGCCTCCTCCTCCGAGATCAGCCGGTCGATCCGCTCGAGATCAAGCTCGATCGCTTCCCTGGTCACCACGGTGGTTCGCCTCCTGCGAGCGCTCTTTGAACGCTCGTTCAAACCAAGTATCCCAGCCCGGATGGCCGCGGGCAAGACGTGATCCACAGTCGCGTTGCTATCGTTGGGTCGGACGTGGTGGCCGTAGCTCAAGTGGTTAGAGCGCCAGGTTGTGGTCCTGGAGGCTGGGGGTTCGAGTCCCCTCGGTCACCCGAGCGCGATAGGCCTCGTTGGTAGACTCCTGCCGGGCCTCTAGCTCAATCTGGCAGAGCAACGGACTCTTAATCCGCAGGTTCCGGGTTCGAGTCCCGGGGGGCCCACCACCGAAATTGTGTGGTTCCGCCTGACGCGTGACATCTCGGCTCCGGCTGATGGGTTACGCGGCTCCGGCTGATGGGTGACGCTGGCTCCGCCTGATCCGTGACACTCCCCGACATGTTGGTGGAGCTGAGTGTCGTGGAGCAGCGGTACCAGGCAGTGCTCGCGGTGATCCGCGATGGCGTTCCGATCGTGCAGGTGGCGCACCGGTTCGACGTGTCGCGCCAGGCGGTCCATCGGTGGCTCCGCTGGTACGAGGCCCAAGGTCTGGCGGGATTGGCCGATCGTTCCCACCGTCCCCGCAGGTGCTCGCACCAGATGGATCCCGCCGTCGAGGTCTGGGTGCTCGAGGCGCGTCGTCGCAACCCGGACTGGGGTCCCCGTCGGCTCGTGCACGAGGCCTCCAGGGCCGGCGTGGACCCGGTGCCCTCGCGCTCGGGGATCTACCGGGCGCTGAAGCGGGCCGGGCTGATCGACCCGCTGGCCAGGCGCCGCCGTGACCGGCGCTTCAAGCGCTGGGAGCGCGGCGGAGCGATGGAGCTGTGGCAGATGGACGTCGTCGGCGGGGTCCTGCTGGCCGACGGGCGGGAGGCCAAGATCCTCACCGGGATCGATGACCACTCCCGGTTCGTGGTCTGCGCCGGGCTGATGCTGCGGGCAACGAGCCGGGCCGTGTGCTCGCACTTCGCCGAGGCGATGCGCCGCCACGGCGTGCCGCAGGAGATCCTGACCGATAACGGCAAGGTGTTCACCGGCCGGTTCGGGCGCACCGACACCGAGGTCCTGTTCGACCGGATCTGCCGGGAGAACGGCATCGACCACCTGCTGACGGCGCCCAGGCGCCCGACGACCACCGGCAAGATCGAGCGGTTCCACCGCACCCTTCGCCAGGAGTTCCTGACCGGGCGGGTCTTCGCGGATCTGCAGGCGGCGCAGGCGCGAGCTCGACGCGCTGGGTCGCGAGCTATAACACCGAGCGGCCGCACTCGGCGCTGGGCATGGCCACGCCGGCCAGTCGGTTCACCGCCACCGATCCCGGGCAGCCGGCCGATACCTCGGCGCTTGCTCGGGGAGCGCACCGGGAGGACTGGATCTCGCGTCGGGTCGCCACGAACGGGGTCATCTCGGTGGCCTGGCAGGAGATCAGCTGTGGCAAGCACCGAGGCGGCCACCGGGTCGACGTCCATCTGCAGGGGCGGACGCTGCAGATCTGGGACGGCGACGAGCTCATCAAGACCGTCCTTCGAACCAACAACAAGGAGGTCAGGAAGAAGCGCGCCGCGACGGGCGAGCTGAACGTGGCACGATGACCGACGGGGTGTAACGGATCAGGCGGAGCCATTCCGTCACGCATCAGCCGGACCCTCACAGGCCCACCACCGAAATGTGTTTGGTTCCGCCTGACGCGTGACATCTCGGCTCCGGCTGATGGGTTACACGGCTCCGGTTGATGGGAGGCCCACCACCAAGAGCCCACGGCTCACGCCAGAGGTGATCGGCGGACCTAGTAGGGACCTGGATTCGCCAGCGTCACTCGGTAGAGACCTTCTCGCGCTGTGATGAACAAGGTGCGGCCGTCGGCGTCGCCGAAAGCGCAGTTGGCCGGGATCCGCGGCACTGGGATGACGCCCCAGGGCGCGCCATCGGGAGCGAAGACCTCGATGCCGCTGCCAGTGGCAACGAACAGGTTGCCGGCATTGTCGACCGCCATGCCGTCGGGGCCGTCGCCCGTGGTCACGAAGGTCCGGGCCTCCGACAGAGTGCCGTCGTCAGCGACGTCCATGACCCAGACCAGGTCGGCGGCGTAGTTGGTGACGTAAAGCAGGCTCTCGTCGGGCGAGAGCGCTAGGCCGTTGGGTGCCTCCGTTGTATCGCCGCGCCGCTCGGCGGTGAGGCCGCCATCGGGAGCGATCCGGAAGATGCCGCGGAAGTCGAGCTCGGCATGGGCAACGGCATTTCCGAAGGTCGGATCCGTGAAGTAGATGGTGCCGTCCGAGCGGACGGCGACGTCGTTGGGCTGGTTCAAAAGGGCGCCATGGAAGCGCTCGGCGATCGGTGTCACCGTGCCGTCGCTCTCTGTGCGCGTCACCCGACGCGCGCTCGACTCAGCTGCGATCAACCGCCCTTCCGGATCAACGGCGAGACCGTTGGAACGATCGCTCGGCGTACGGAACACCGTGATGTCGTCGCCGTCCTCGAGCTGGTAGATCGTGTTGGCGGAGACGTCGGAGAAGAGCAGCACGCCGTCGTCCCGCATCCACTGCGGCCCCTCGCTGAACCCGTAACCCTCGTCGACCAGCTCGACTTCTCCGCGGCCGACCAGTGGGTCGGACTCGGCAATCGTCGTCGGCCCTGTGGCAGTCCCGGCTGAATCGACATCCGCGGCATTGTCTCCACATCCGATGAGCGGCAGCATGAGCAACACCGTCAGGACGGTTCTTGGTCTCATCTCCATCAACCTCGGATCCACGGGGCAACCTGCACGGCTTCGCCTTCCTGTCGACGATCCCTCCCTCATATCCACGCGGATCGATTTGGTACAGCGAACCTAGGTCGCGGCGCTAGCGGTGTCGGTGTTGCCCGCTACAAGGAGCTAGTGACGCTCGTCTCGGCCTCGAGCAGACAGTGCGTCATGTGTTCGGCCAGGTTCCCACGTCGCACGTTGTCCGTCCCTTTCTTGGGGCCGAGATGGACAGACAAGGGGAGAGTAGTTGGCGAGCGTTTCCCGCTCTTCACGCACACGCACGTGGCGCTTCCCCTGCGGGGGAGGCCGCGGCCTAATCCCTTGAGCGTCGCCAATCAAGCAAGCCTGACCAGTGCTTTCGTTGGACTCTCCACCAAGAGAGTTCCTGCTAGGTCCTGAGTGGGTGTGTCTGAGCCCCTATCGAACCCGGAGCGTTCGGAGACGAACACCGGGTAGATGCCCAGCCAGAACATTCCAGCCGCCCCGACCTGCACTTCTCCACCAGATTCCTAATCCGCAGGTTCAGGGTTCGAATCCCTGGGGGCCCACCACTAGTGCCCACCGGTACCAGAGGACTCACGAGCGCTTGGCCAACAGGCGCTCGTCGCGCTTCCGGGGGAACCTGATGCTCGTCCGGCGTCGCGTTAGCGGACCCACACCTGCGAGACGATCAGCCTGAGCTGCGGGCTGAACTCGACGTTGCTCACCCGCTCGGACACGAACCAGAGGTCGACACCGGTCGCGAACGGGATCAGTGCTGCCACGTCGACGAGGTCGTGGTCCAGTGCCTCGAACTCCCGGGCCGCGGCATGCGGGTCGGTCAGTTGCAGGTCGAGGGCTCGCTGTATCCGCCGATCGATCTCAGGATCGCAGAAATTCGAGGCATTGAAGTGTTCCCCGCACGACAGCAGCGGCACGAGGAACGACGCGGGAGATGGATAGTCGTTAGCCCACGCCGTGAACGAAACGTCCGCATCCGGTGAAACGGCGCCGAACCAGCAGTTTTGGCAACAGGCGGGGATCAACGGGCCGTCGGTTTCCAGGACCACCCGATACCCCAGGTCGCGGAGCGTCGCCGCGACCAGGTTCGCGGTCGGCTCGAGGCAGGACGACATTGCGATCGTCACGTCCGCACCCTCCGTTTCCGAGCGCGCGACCAGCTCGCCTGCGCGTGAGGGATCCGGTCCCGCCCACGCGCCCACCACCTGCGCACCCGGCCTCGTGTACGGGCAATAGGGTGCATACCCCGGGGTGTTGGGCGGGAGGATCTGGCAGGTCACCAGGATCTCCTCGGCCACCGCAACGCCGGCTGAGGTCTCCGCGGCGATCTCGGTGGACTGAGCACCGGCACGCGCCAGCTCGCTCCGCTCGAGCGCGAAGGCGACGGCCCGTCGCGCGTCAGGGCGATCGAACGGATACGTCGAGGTATTGAGCGCCAGCGCCCCGATCGTTGGGAACGACGATCTCATCAGCTGATCCGAGGCCCGCCGTTCGAGCTCCTCGATGAGGCCCGGGGGAACTCCGCCGAGTCCGACGTCCGCCTCTCCCCGCTCGACCATGGCGACCTGCTCCTCACGGTCGACGCCGGCGATGACCTCGACGCGATCCGCGAACGCGGCCGGCTGCGCGTCGGCGGACCACTCCCGGAACATCGGGTTGCGCTCCAGGACCAGCGAGCCGTCTTCGCCGACGTCGCCGATCGTGTACGGTCCGGTCGCCGGGATCGGCTCTCCCCCGAGGTCGACCGGCGTTCCGGCGGGCACGATCGCGAAGTACGACGTGGCCAGGATCAAGAGGAAGTCCGGTGCACGCCGGACGAGATGGAACGTGACGGTTCCGGCTTCCTCGCTGGCCACCACGCCCTCGGACAGGTCACACGTCTCGGGGTCGCTCGGTGTGCACGTGGACCCGCCGACGAGTTCGGGCAGGATGCTCCTTCCGCCGTTCCGGCCGACCAGGACACGCTCGAACGTCGCCACGACGTCCTCAGGTGTGAGGACGTGGCCGTTCGAGAAACGGATCCCGTCGCGGAGCGTGAACGTGTACGTGAGGCCGTCATCGGTCGGCGTGGGGAGCGAAACGGCCAGATCGGGGACGACCGTCAGACCGGCGGCGCCTCCCGTCCGCCGATACGTCACGAGGCCGTCGTACATCGACGCGAGCACCGTGGCGGAGGTGAGGTCGTCGAACGGAGGGGGTCGATCGACACCCGTCCTTCGGTCACGAGCCGAAGCGTCCCTCCCCGATGCACGGCGGGCGACGCCTCGACGCCGACCCACAACCCGCTCTCGGTTCCGATCAGGGCACGGGGTTCGTTCCCCACCTCGTAGGTGTCGGTGACCCGAGTCGTCGCCGGGTCGATCCTCAGGACGGTGCCGTCGCGAGCGCTCGCCACCCACATACCGTCGCCGGCGGATGCGAGCGCGACCGGTCCCTCTCCGACGCGTTCGTTGCCCGTCACCAGCGCCGTAGCCGGGTCGATCGTGGTCACAGTCCCGTCGTCGGCGTTCGCGACCCACAGCGACCCGAACTCGAAGCTGATCGCGGTCGGTCCACGGCCGACGGGGATCGCCTGCGTCTCTCCCTCGCCGGAGACGACCCGGCTGACCGTTCCGTCCGATGCGTTCGCGACCCACACCGCGCCGAGGGCGACGGCCACGGCCACGGGCCGTTCCCCGACCGGATACATGTTCATCACGCTTCCGTCGATCGCGTCGATTTCGGACACCGTCGCGTCGACGCTGTTCGTCACCCAGACACGATCGCCATCGCCGACGATTCCGGTTGGGGCATTGCCGACGACGACCGTCTGCACGACCCGGCGCGCCTGCGGGTCCACGACCGAGACCGTGCGCTCGTCGGTATTGGCGACCCACACGAGACCGGCGGCGATCGCGACGCCGGTCGGCCCGGCACCGACCGGGAATCCGCCCTTCCACCTGGAACGTGGACGGGTTCACCTGGATTAGCGATCCGCTCTCGTGGTCGGCCACCCAAAGCGACCCGGCGCCTTCAGCGATGCCGTGCGGAAGCTCACCGACGCTCGACCTTCCCTTCGAGCTCCCCCGACAGGCTGAGCAACCCGACCGATCCCGCCGCGATCGTCGGCGCGGCGTCCTCAGGGAAGAGGACGATCGTGGCGCCGACGGCGATGGCCACGACGACCGCGGCGGCGATCGCGATCTTCGCGGGCGAACGCCGACGCGACGGGCCGGTCGGCGGCAATGCCGTCCGCAGACGCTCGGCCGGATCCACGCCCTCTGGAACGATCTGGATTAGCTCGACCGGATCGGTCAGGTTCTTCAGCTGCACTTTCCCGCGGTCGACGTAGCGGACGCCCTCGACCCGGCGCGCAAGATGCGTGACGCTGCGGCTCGCGAGAATCTCGCCCGGGCGCGCCTGGCCGCATAGCCGCGCCGCGAGGTTGAGCGCACCGCCCCGGTACCCACCTTCGACGGGAACACCTTCGCCGGCGTCCAGCCCGATGCCGACCGGCATCGGGAGTTCGGGGTCGTCGATGGTCTCATCCACCAGCCGTTCCTGGAGATCGACGGCGGCAGCGACAGCCTGCCGAGCGGAGGAGAACACGGCGAGCGCCTCGTCCCCCCGGAGCTCGATCACGCTGCCGCCACGCTGCTGGACGGTCTCGCGGGCGATCCGGGCGAACTTGGCGGCGAGCTTCGCGGCAGCCTCGTCACCACGCTGCTGCGTGAACAGGGTGTACCCGCGGACGTCTGCGATCAGAAAGGTCTGGATCCGCGCCTCTTCGGTCACCGGCTGGTGCCGGTCGGGCTGTTCGTCAACGACCCCTCCCTGTGAGGCGCGCTTGACGGAGCGTAACCCGCTTGTTCCAAGGCGGCCATGACCCTCCCCTAGTGCGCGTTCCCATGGCAATGCGAGGCGGAGCCTTGACCCCGTCTCATCCCCGTGAAGGAACGGGAACGACGGGAAACGATGAGCACTCGTGAGACGCAAATGCCCAGCTCAGAGACATTCCAGCGCTCCGACCTGCACTTCTCCACCAGACTCTTAATCCGCAGGTTCCGGGTTCGAGTCCCGGGGGGCCCACCAATCTCCCTGCGACATCGTGTGGACATCGCGCCGGCGCGCCCGGTCTCGCCCCGCCTGCTGCCAAGCCTTGCTGCACTCCCCCAGGGGAGGCATCCTGTGTCCAGCAAACCAGCCGACCTTGCCCGTCACGTGCTCTTGAAACTCCTCGCAAACCCTCGGATACCATCTGCACGTGACGGACGTCGGGATGAAGCAGCGGACCGGACTGGTTCTCCTCACGCTGTCGTCGGGCCAGTTCCTCATGACGCTCGACAGCTCCGTCATGAATGTGGCGATTGCGACCGTCGCCAAGGACGTCGGAACGACCGTTACCGGGATCCAGACCGCGATCACGCTTTACACGCTCGTGATGGCGATGCTGATGATCCCGGGCGGCAAGGTCGGCTCGCTGATCGGACGCAAGCGCGCCTTCTCGATCGGCTGCGTGATCTACGGTGCCGGCTCCCTGACCACGGCGCTCGCGCAGAACCTCACCGTCCTCATCATCGGCTGGTCGGTCCTCGAGGGCATCGGCGCTGCGCTGATCTTGCCGGCGATCGTCGCGCTCGTTGCCGGCAACTTCCCGCCCGAGGGTCGTCCTCGCGCGTACGGCCTCGTGATGGCGGCTGGGGCGATCGCCGTCGCGGTGGGTCCGCTGATCGGCGGCATCGCGACCACCTACTTCTCATGGCGGTACGTCTTCGTGGGCGAGGTCGTTGTCGTGATCGCGATCCTGGCCTTCGCTCGCCGGGTCCAGGACGCGCCGATCGAGACGCGAACCGATCTCGACCTCGTCGGAGCGGTGCTCTCGGCCGCCGGGCTCGGGCTCGCGGTATTCGGCATCTTGCGTTCGAGCGTGTGGGGGTGGGTGCTGCCGAAGCCCGACGGGCCGGCCATCCTGGGTCTCTCCCCGACGATCGTGCTGATCTTCGGTGGGCTGTTCGTGCTCTGGCTGTTCAGTGCGTGGGAGCACCACGTCGAGCGGCGGGGTGGCGAACCGCTCGTGCGACTTGCGATGTTCGGGAACCGGCAGTTCACCGGCGGCCTCCTCATGTTCTTCTTCCAGTTCCTGGTCCAGGCGGGGCTCTTCTTCACGATCCCGCTGTACCTCTCGGTAGCGCTCGGGCTCTCCGCGATCGACACCGGGCTCAAGATCATGCCGTTGTCGATCACGCTCCTGATCGCCGCCGCCGGCATCCCTCGGTTCTTCCCGAACGTCTCACCCCGTCTCGTCGTGCAGGCCGGGCTCCTGGCGATGTTCGCGGGGATCGTGTCGTTGTTCATGAGCATCGATGTGAGCGCCGGCGCCGAGATCGTGACGGTCCCCCTCCTGCTCGCAGGCCTCGGGATCGGCGCCCTCGCCTCGCAGCTCGGGAGCGTGACGGTCTCGGCAGTCCCCGACGACGAGAGCCCCGCGGTCGGCGGGCTGCAAAACACGGCGACCAACCTTGGGGCCTCGATCGGCACGGCACTTGCGGGCTCCCTGCTGATCGCGGCCCTGACGGCCTCGTTCCTGCAGGGGATCGACCAGAACCCGGCGGTCCCGCCCGAGGTGAGCGCTCAGGCGAACGTCGAGCTCGCCAGCGGGATCCCGTTCATCTCGGACGCCGACCTCCAGGCGGCGCTCACGGAGGCCGGCGCAGGCGAGGAGGTCGCGCAGGCCGTCTTGGATGAGAACGAGCAGGCCCGGCTGGACGGGCTTCGCGTCGCGCTCGCGGTGCTCGCGCTCATCGCGCTGGTCGGACTCTTCTTCTCCGCCCGAATCCCCACGGAACAGCCGGGATCGACGCTTCAGCGCGCCGTGACGACACCGAGCCGCGCCGAGAGCACGGCAGTCGACATATAGCCACGGCCGCTCGTCGCCGATTGCGATTGCCACGAATCAAAACACGAGCGCGGTGCGAGCCTACCTCCGCCGCTCCGGGACCGTGGATGGGCCCACATGCGCTCGAAGCCATTCGTTCAGAGGTGTGGAAAGCCGGAAGAACTCGGTCACCCGATCCTTGGCTCGCCGCGTTCCGAGCCAGGCTCCCGCCGGCCACTCACGCCACGTGATGAGGCCCTTGTTGCGCAGGAGGTCGATGCGCGGATGGTCCTTCGGGTATCCCCGCGGCGCGCTCTTCAAGGCCCCGTGCCCGGTGACATCGACACCCTTCGCCTTCGCCTTCGCCACGAGATCGGCGAGCTTGGTACCGGATCGATCCTCGCTCACGGCCGCCCGGTAGCGCTCGAGCTGGTCCGGCGCCATCTCCCACATGCCGGATCCCACCCCCAACCCGTCGGCGGTGAGCTGCACGTAGCCGTCGCCGATCATCGCGCCGATGTGCGTCTTGTAGGGCGATTTGTCGGCGCTGAATCGGATGTCGCGATAGGGTCGGAAGATCCTTCCGGCGCCCCACTCCGGCGCGAGCTCCTCCAGCAGCTCCTCCATCGGCGCGCGAACCAGTTCGTCGTAGACGTGCTTGTTCCGCTGCCAGTAGGTCTTGGAGTTGTCGGCCTCGAGCCCTTCGAAGAACTCCAGGGCCTCCGCCGGCCAGCCGCGAAACGTCATCGGTGCCTCCGCGCTCCGGGTTCGAGCCCAAGCGTATCGGAGTCAAGTCGAACGAGAGGTGTGAGGAACGTCCTCAGAGCCGGGCGGCGGCGATCTGTGCCTGCGTGTTCGAGCGGCGGAGCTCGACCATCGCCTCGAGCTGCTCGAGCTTGGCTCGCTCCTCCTCGGGCAGCGAATCGCGGATCTCGTTCAGCGCCCGGAGCTTGTCGGCGGCCTCCGCCTCGCGGGCGGCAAGCTCGCGCTCCCGAAGCACGACGTCGCGCATCGGCGCCACGAGCAGCACGATCGCCTCGTACACGTAGAAGCGCGTGAGGATGTTCCAGTACGTCACGCCTTCGCTCCAGGTGGTCACGTGCTGGTACACCTCGACGCCGGCCCACGCCATCGCCGCCGCGGCCGCCATCAGCGTCCCCACCCAGCGGCCGCGCGAGTACGTCACGAGGCCGATCGGCACCAGGTAGAAGACGCCGACCGCGAACGAGCCGGTGACGGCGTCGACGAGCCCGATCAGGGCCATGAGCAGCAGGCCCAGGATCACGACGAACGGCGGGGAGAAGGTGTGCAGGAACCCCTCGAGCCCGGTGACCATCGTGTATCCGAGGAGGCGGTCGTCGACCATCCGCCCGAGGCGGGAGCGTGACCGTCGTCCTTTGCGTGCCATGGGAACTCCCTTCGCCGCGTTCCATCCTCGGCGCCTCGCGCGGGGGGGTTGAGCCATGGGAGCCTGGATTCCCCCGGGAGGATCACGGTGGCGGAAGGGCCGCGTGCCTCGGTACCCGATCTCCATGCTGGGCACGGACGACCGTCTCGGCGGCCTCCTCGCAAGGCGAAGAAGTAGGCTGGAAGGACCGTCAGCGTGAGGAGGCGAACGGTGCCAGCGAACAAGACCCCCGCCAAGAACCCGAACGGCAAGAAGGCAGCTGCGAGCAAGGCGACGGCCAAGACGAGCGCGGCGAAGAACGCCGCAAACAAGAAGGCCACCGTCAAGAAGGCTGCCGAGAAGAAGGTCGCGAGGAAAGCCCCCCCGAGGGTATCCGGCCGTTCCGCGGCGCCGGTCAGGCGTCCATCCGCCGGCGCGATGCCGGCGCGACCCGGCGACCTCATCGTCATCGACTCGCCCCAGGTCGGCTCCCCAGCTCGCGAAGGGGAGATCCTGAAGGTCATCCACGGCGAGCTGAGCGTGAAGTACTGGGTCAAGTGGGGAGACGGACACCAGACGCTCATCTCACCCGTTGGTGGCACCGCCCGCATCGTCCGAACCTAGGGCGACGCGATCAGTTCTGGGGCTTCACGCCGGTTCCGGTCCCTCAACGTTGAAGACGGGCTCGCCCGTCCCGGCACGAACGACGACGGCGGTTCCCACCGTCTCCGACGGATTGCTCTCTCGATGGACGACGCCCCTGGCCACGAAGACGAAGTCTTCCGGACCGGCCTCGACGACCTTCGAGCCCCCAGGGCCGAACTCCATCCGGAGAAGTCCCGTCAGCACGTAGATGGACGTTTGGTACTCCCCGTGATGGTGCCAGCCTGAGCGCATCCCCGCTTCGGTCGTGACGAGTCCCGCCCACATGCCATCGGTGGCGACCGCTTCCTCGCGCGTCATGCCCGGAGTTTGGGCACCCTCGAGCCTGTCCTCGGGTCCGATGCGGCGCAGGCCCTCCGTCGCTCGCTCCACCGACCGCCTCGCCTCCGCTCCGTTGCTGAGCACCAAGTATAGGTAGGCTCTGCATCTGCCGCGCGAGAGTGGCGGAACCTGGCAGACGCGCCGGACTTAGGATCCGGTGCCCGAAAGGGCGTGGGGGTTCAAATCCCCCCTCTCGCACCTCTTCGCACCTGTACATGGGATTCCGGGTCCTAGGTCGCGAGCGCGACCGCGCGTGCCAATACACGGACAGTTCAATGCCTAGTCGGCTGAACGATCCCCCTCTCGCGCGCGACCTCTCGACACACGTTCAGGCGCGGGGTTGGAGCTTCGCGAGCGCGGAGGCCAGCCGCCTGGCTTCGACCGCAACCCCTCGGTGCTCGGCCTCGGCGACCTTGAGCGCGTCACGTGCCTCGGCGCGCTTGGTCTCCAGCTCCTGAAGGCGTCGCCTGACGCGGTCGACGTTCGCCGCGGCAGAGCGCTCGCGTCGCTGCGCCACAGCGAGCTCGCGCTCCAGCTCCCGCGCCCGTTGCGCCCGCTCGTGGTCGACGTTCCTCTTGCTGCCCTCCTCACCGGCCCTGGAGGATGCGGCCTCGGGCTCCGCCTGACGGCCGCCCTGGAGGACGCGCAGCCCCTGCTCCCCGAAGGCGCTCGGAGGCCGGAGCGGCTTGACCACACGACCCGAGCGCAGCAGCTCGGCGGCGTCCTGATCAGCGGCAGCGGCCTCGAGCGTCGAGGTCAGGTCGCCCGAATGCGGCGCAGCGCCGATCCCGGCCGCCTCGAGGATCGCGGACGCCGCCCTCGCGAGCGAGGTGACCGCGCGTCGGCGCTCCTCGATCGCCTCGCGCAGCGGCTCGGCATCACCGCCCGAGATGGCGCGGCGCTGCGCCGACCGAAGCCGCTCGCCGAGGGCAACCAGCTCGTTCACGGCCTCGGGTTCCTGGCGCGCGAGGCGGTTGAGCGCCCACGCCGAGACGACCGGCTTGCGTAGGGCCCGTACGCGGGCAGCTCCCTCGGGGTCGCCCGCCGACGCCCGCGCCTTGGCGAGCGCATCACGCTCGCCGACGAAGGCGTCGAGCGGTCCCGCGTACAGCTCGTCGATGCCCGCCTCGAGCTCCTGCGTCCCGCCCAACCTCACTCCCCGCTTCGATCCCGGGAACCATCATCTGACGGCCGTGTCACGGCCGATAGTGCCGTTCGATCTCGGACGCGTACCGGCGCCCCAACTGCGGGCCCGCCTCGCGGAGCCACTCCGCGAACCTGATCTTCCCGGTCGTGGGGGCCTCGCTGTATGCCTTCTCGGTCATCAGGCCGCCGAGCTCGTGATCGGTGACGAGGACATCGCGCACGACCAGGCCGATGGCCGAAGCCGCGTACCCCGCGATCCTCGAGTCGACGTGCACGATGCGACATCGGCTGCCGACCGTCGCCCGAATCCGTTTCACCAGCGCGTCGAAGGCGAACGTGTCCGGGCCCACCGCGTCGACGGTCGAAGGCGCATCATCGGTCGAGAGGTCGATGCAGAGCTCGGCGACATCGTCCACGTGCACCGGTCGAACGCGGTACCGCCCGTCCCCCGGCACGGCGAAGAAGGGGAACCGCCGGAGGAGCCAGGCGATGTTGTTCATGAGGATGTCGCCTGGGCCGAAGATGACGGTCGGACGCACGACGGCCCAGGATGCGCACGTCGTTGCCAGCATCTCCTCGACGGTTGCCTTGCCCCGGAAATAGGGGAACGGCGAGTCGGCGTCCGGGTTCGTCACGCTCACATGGACGACGCGCCGAACGCCGGCGCGCTCGGCCGACCGGAACAACAGCCCGGACCGCTCGATCGCTCGCTCGAAACTCGTGTCGCCGCGCGTGAACCGGACCCAGTAGGTGTTGTAGAAGGTGTCGGCGCCTTCGAGCGACCGGACGAGGGCGTCGGGATCCTCGAAGCGGAACGGCGCGACCTCGATCGCCGCGTTCGCCCCCGGCCGCGCCGGATGGCTCGTGAGCGTCCGAACGCGTCTCCCCCTTCGAAGCAGCTCGCGTGCGATGGCGCCTCCCGTGTAGCTGAAGGCGCCGGTCACCACATCGAGCCCGGCTTCGTTCATCGGCCGGAACGATACGTCGCAGCCTCACGACTCACCTTGTGATCGCCAGCCGACATCACCGCCCGGGCGGATCGGCGCCGCCGGCGGTCAGCGATCGACGGAGCTCGGCCACTTCGAGCTTGAGGTCGACGAGATCCTGCCGCACCAGGCGGGCGGTGGAGGCTTCCTCGTCGCGCTCTTCCTCGGTCTCCGCGGGAGGAACGAGGATGCTGGCGAGAATGCTCGCGAGCGCACCGATGATGCCGACGCCCGCGAGCATCACGAACACGCCCGTCAAGCGCCCGGGCAAGGTGACCGGGTACTGATCCCCGTATCCCACCGTCGTGATGGTCACGATGGCCCACCAGAGCGCGTCTCCCCCGTTCGTGATGTTGGCGTCGGGCGAACGGCTCTCGAACTGCAGCACGAACACGCTGCACAGGGACAACACGATCATCGCCGCGAGCACCGTGATGAACGCCGCGTACTGCCCGCGGTGCGTGAGGACGTCTTCGACCAGTTCCCGCTTGTTCTTGCCACGCAGCAATCGGCCGATCCGCGCGAGACGACTGAGACGCGCCAGGCGGAGCAGTGCGGTGAACCGGAAGACCCCGAGGCTCGGGACCGACCCGAGCAGGTCCAGCCAGCCCCGGCGCCCGATGAAGTACTCGCGCTTGGTGGGCGCACTCAGGAGGTTCCCGAAGAAGTCGAACAGGAAGACGACGCAGATCGCGTTGTCGTAGATCGTCAGGAGCTTGATCGTGGCGTCGCTCAGGGGGAGCAGCAGCGCGACCATGATCACCAGCGAGATCACGGTGAGCACCAGGATGAAGATGTTGTAGGCGTTGCTCCGCTGCTTGGGCGCACCGGTCGGGCTGGACACGGATCGCATCCTTCCTTGGTTCGCTCGGCTCCGGCGCCGTCCGGAACCGAGGTGCGCCAAGGCTAGCCCGTCGCTCCCAGCGAGTGGTGGAGGCTCTCCGCGTTCCCTACGTTCGGGCCGGCGAGAGCCGCGTCATCCTCGTGTCCCGCCCCTGCTTCACGAACGCGGGGCGTGTGTCCGCCGACGCAGCGAGACCACGATTCCGAACAGCACCATGACCGCGAAGATGACGGCCAGGGCGATCCAGTCGGAGTTCTCGAAGCCGGCGGGTCCGTAGCTCAGTGCCAGCATCTCAATCACCCCTGTCTAGCATCCGGGATGGGCCCGGGGACGCCAGGGCCGCAGGGCCCGGGAAGCCCGGGCGGGGTGACCGCAGGCGCTCACGGGTCCAGCCGGGACAGATCGGCTTCCCTGCCGACCATGCCGAGGAGCCAGTTCCGCACGTTCTCGCCGAGGTGCGGAACGTGGTACCCGCCCTCCTGGAGGACGACGACGCGGCGACCGAGGACGGCCGTTCGCCGGCCGGCCTCGTGATAGGCCTCGGTCGTGAGCGCGAGGTCGCAGATGGGGTCGAGACGGTAGGTGTCGATCCCGAGCGAGACGACCACGACGCTCCCCCCGAACGCCGCGACGGCCTCGAGCCCTCGGTCCAGGTTCGCGAGGTACTCCGCGTTCGAGCAGGCGAGCGGCAGCGGCAGGTTCAGGGTCGCGCCCTCCCCGGCGCCGGCCCCGGTCTCCTCGGCGAATCCGGAGTGGTGGGGGTAGGCGCGATCGGGGTCGCCGTGCAGCGACACGTACAGCACGTCGCCGCGTCCGTAGAAGATCTGTTGCGTCCCGTTGCCGTGGTGGTAGTCGACGTCGAGGATCGCGATCGGCTCGCCGGTGCGGCGCACGAGGTCCTGCGCGACGATCGCGGCGTTGTTGAGGTAGCAGTAGCCGCCGAACATGGCTCGCGCCGCATGGTGTCCGGGAGGACGGCAGAGCCCGTACGCGAACCGCTCGCCGCCGAGGACCAGATCGGCGGCCGTGAGCGCCACGTCGACCGCCGCTCGCGCCGCGGGGTACGTGCCCTCGACGATCGGGGTCGCCGTGTCGAAGCACCACCGGCCGATCCGCCCGCGCGGCGAGGCCGGCTCGCGCCCCGGACCCATCCCCTCGCGGTACGCCGGGAGCACGAACGTGTCCGGGAAGATCTCGTCCGCCGTCGGTTCGGAGTCGCGCCAGTCCCGCCAGACGTCCTCGAGGAACGCCAGCATGGCGGGATCGTGCACGGCCGTGATCGGCTCGGCACCGTGCTCGAGCGGCTCGGCGCGCTCGAACCCGCCGTCGGCCTCGAGCGCCGCGAGGATGGTCTCGGCGCGATCGGGCGTCTCGTGGATGGCGATCACCCGGCCGTCCGCCAGCTCCCGCGTGGGCGCGTGAAGGAGATGCTCGGCGCTGGAGACGATCCGCACGAGGCCGGATGCTACGGCATCCCCCGAATGGGTGATCTCGGCTGGCCGGGCTCCCTACGGAGTCTGTGGCCTTCCCGCCGATGTGCCTCTCCGTCGATGAGCCCACACTCCGGAAACGACTTCGACCACGCGGAGCTGTGCTCGCGCGGATACCCCTACGAGGAGAAACGACATCGTGAGGAACCTGATCGCCGGGATGGAGAACGTGGAGGTCGTCGGGGCCTTCGAGGGCGTGGCCTACGCCCGCTCGTGGGCCGATCGCCCCAAGCGGGGCGGCCAGCGTCTCCTCATGGCCGGGCTCGCGCTGCTGTTGCTCGTCGCGACCGCTGGCATCAGCACGAACGCGACCTACGGCGGACCGTCGGTCCCGGTCATCGTGCGCGCGGTCACGGGCGGGGCGCACCAGGTCGAGGAGGCCGTCGCGAGCATGGGCGGCGTCGTCGAGCGGCGCCTGTCCATCATCGACGGGTTCTCTGCGAGGCTTCCCGCCGAGGCGCTCCCCATCCTTCGAAGCCTCCCGGGGGTCGTCTCGGTCAGCCGGAACAGCGAGCTCGACCCTCAGACGGACACCTACGACCCCGCGACGGACGCGAACTCGATGGCCTCCACGACGCAGTACTCGGGCGCGGCGAGCTGGTGGACCGCCGGGTACACGGGTGCGGGCGTCGACGTGGCCGTCATCGACACGGGCGTCTCGCCGGTGGAAGGGCTCGCGACGCCGGGCAAGATCCTCTACGGCCCGGACCTCTCGATCGAGTCGCAGGCCCCGAACCTCACGAACCTCGACTCGTACGGTCACGGCACCTTCATGGCCGGACTGATCGCCGGGCTCGACGGCGGCATGGTCCCGCCCTACCAGACGGCACCCGCCTCCCAGTACCGCGGCATGGCCCCGGACGCCCGGATCGTGAGCATCAAGGTCGGGACGGCCGACGGCGGCACCGACGTCTCCCAGGTGATCGCCGCGATCGGCTGGGTCGTCCAGCACGCCCACGACCCGGGGATCAACATCCGCGTCCTGAACCTGTCCTACGGCACCGACAGCCAGCAGTCCTACCTGATGGACCCACTGGCCTTCGCGGCTGAGGTCGCCTGGCGTCAGGGGATCGTCGTCGTCGCGGCAGCCGGCAACTCCGGCTTCCAGAAGACCCCGACCGGGCCGGCGCTCTCTGATCCGGCCTTCGACCCCTTCCTGATCGCCGTGGGCGCCTCCAACCCCAACGGAACGACCCAGCTCTCCGACGACACCGTTCCGCTCTTCTCGCCCCGGCCGATCCGCCCGGGGACTCGCGGGGTCGACCTGGTCGCCCCGGGGGTTCACATGCAGGGTCTGCGGGTGCCGAACTCCTACATCGACGTGAACCACTCGACCGGGGTGTTGGGCGATCGCTACTTCCGCGGCAGCGGGACGTCTCAGTCCGCCGCGATCGTCTCGGGCGCCGCTGCGCTCATCCTCCAGAAGTACCCGGGAGCGACCCCGGATCAGGTCAAGAGGTTGATGGTGAGCACCGGGTACCGCCTCGGGATGTCGTCGGCCAGCGGTGGAGGCGAGCTGCAATTGGCGTCGGCCCTGACGGCCGACCTCTCGAACTGGACCCAGTCATGGACGCCGTCGACGGGAGTTGGATCCCTGGAGCTGGCCCGCGGCTCCGACCACCTCACGCAGAACGGGGTCGTCCTCGTGGGCGAGCGCGACATCATGGGCTCACCGTTCGACGCCGCGTCGATGGCCGCGCTCGAGGCCCAGGGCGCTTCCTGGTCCGGCGGCGACTGGAACGGCAAGAGCTGGTCCGGGGCTTCGTGGAGCGGGGCCTCCTGGAGCGGCGCGAGCTGGAGTGGGGCGTCTTGGAGCGGAGCCTCCTGGTCCACGTGCGTGTTCTCCGGCAACTCGTGGTCCGGGGCCTCCTGGAGCGGGGCATCCTGGTCAGGGGCGTCCTGGTCTGGGGCCTCGTGGAGCGGGGCTTCGTGGGCGACCCGCAACTGGAGCTGAGCCCGACCCCTTCCTGACCCTGTCGTAGGCGGCGAGGGGGAGGGTCAATCCCCCCGCGGAACCCGCCGAAATAGAGGGAGGATGGGCAACTTCCGCGAACTTCCGCGAGCCGCCCGTTGGCTCATCGCGGGCTACGGCGTGGTCGCCGCGGCCGCGATCCTCATGCGGGTCCCCGAGCTCCGGACGTGGACCTGGCAGGACGTCGTCGCGACCGCTGGCCTGGCCCTGGCGGCCGGGCTGAGCGAGCAGTTCACCGTCGGGGTTGCGCACCGCACCGAGACCGAGAACTTCTCGGTCACCGATGCCCTCTGGGTTCCGGCGCTCATCTTGGCGCCGCAGAGCGTCCTCACCTTCAGCGTGGTCCTCGGGACGCTCGCCGGTCACGCGTTCCGGCGTTGGGCCTGGTACAAGGTGGTCTTCAACGCCAGCCAGTTCGTCCTCTCCATCACGGCGGCGGAGCTCGTCTACTCCCGCTTCGACCTCCCGCCGACGTTCAGCCTGATGACCTGGGTTGCCTGCGCCCTCGCGATGTCCGCCTACTTCGTGGTGAACGAGCTGTCGGTGGCGCTCATCATCTCGCGCGTCGAGGAATACTCGCTTCGCCAGGTCGTCCTGCTTCCCGGTGGCCTGAACATCCTGCACGCGGCAGGGAACCTGACGATCGGGATGCTTGCGGCCCTCGTGTGGAGCAACGGGCCCGTGGGACTCCCGCTCCTCATCGCGCCGATCGTGCTGTCCTTCTTCGCCTACCGCGGATGGCTGCAGAACAAGCGCGAGGAGGAGCGGCGCCAGGAGCGGGACCGGATGCTGACGCTGTACGAGGCGGGCCGGGCCCTCTTCGGACCGCTCGACGCGAGCTTCGACTTCCAGCCGTTCCTCGCGCTCGTCCGTCGCCTCGTCGACGCGGCGGGTGCCGAGCTGGCCCTGCGGGACGACGAGCAGCTGCGCGTCTACAGCTCCGAGTCCGGACAGTACCTCGTCGTTCCCAACGAGACCGGGACGGAGGATCCGGCGGCCTACGTCGGCGCGCGACCGGGCCTGTCCACCTATCTCGCTCCCGTCCGCGACGGCGCCACCGGGACCGGGGTCCTTGCCGTGCACCGTGCGGCCGAGCTGTCCGCCGCGGAGCGGACGCTCGTCGACGCCCTCGCGTCGCAGGTCTCGGCCCGACAGCAGAACGAGCAGCTCTTCAACGAGACCCTCGAGCAGCGCGGCCACCTCGCCGACGTGGTCGGCAGCAGCTCGGACGGCATCTTCGTGCTGTCGACGGATCGCGCGGTGCTCTCGTGGAACCCGGCGATGGAGCGGATCACGGGCTTCCGCGCGGAGGAGGTCGTGGGCCGCCGGCTCGGGGAGGTCCTGCGGATCCACTCGGAGCCGGAGGACGACGGTTCCCCCGACAACGGCCTCGTCCTGGGGGCATCCGAGCCCGGAGACGCGCTGATCCTTCGGCGCGACGGCTCGCAGCGATGGATCCGCTACTCGAGCAGCGGGATGCCCGACCGGCACGGCGCCGGCGCGAGCCACGTCGTGACGGCCCGCGACGTGACGGCGGAGCTCGAGGCCGACCAGATGAAGAGCGACTTCGTCGCGACCGTCTCACACGAGCTCCGCACGCCGCTGACGCCGCTCAAGGGGCTGCTCCAGTCGCTCGATCAGGGGCTGATCGAGGACACGCCGGAGACGCGCCGGGAGTATCACGCGATCATGCTCCGCCAGGCCGACCGCCTCGAGCGGCTCATCAACGATCTGCTCGACGTGTCGCGGATCGATGCGGGCGGCCTGGAGATCGACGGGCGACCCGTCGAGCTTGGAGGCCGCGCTGGAACGCGAGATCCGCGAGGCGGCGACCCTGCCGGGCGCGCGGGAGGTCCGGTTCGAGCGAACGAACACCCCGGTCTGGGTTCGCGTCGACCTGTTCCGGCTCGGTCAGATCGTCTCCAACCTCCTGTCCAACGCGTTCAAGTACTCCCCGGCCGGGTCTCCCGTGGTGGTACGACTGGAGAAGGACGCGGACCGCGTCATCGTGTCGGTCCGAGACCTCGGCGGGGGCATCGCCCTCGCCGAGCAGGAACGCATCTTCGAGCGCTTCTACCGCGCCGACGGCGCGCTCACCAGCTCGAAGGGAGGATTCGGCCTCGGCCTGTACATCGCCCGGAGGCTCGCCGAGGCGATGGGCGGGAACCTCGTCCTCTCCTCCCGCCCCGGTGAGGGGTGCACGTTCTCGCTGAACCTGCCGCTGCTCCCCCTCGACTCGGCGGAGCAGGGGCGGGCATCCCCGGAAGCGGTCCCGGGCGATCGACCGAACGGCTCGGATGCCCGGGCCATCGCCACGCGATCCCCCCGCGCCTCTTAGGCGCGGCTCGGAGGGCTCGCCCGCACACGATCCCGCAGCGATCGCAGCGCCCGCCCGCGATGGCTGATCCGGTCCTTCTCCTGATCCGTCAGCTCGGCCATCGTGCGTTCCCACCCCTCGGGGACGAACGCCGGGTCGTAGCCGAACCCGGCGGCGCCGCGAGGGCGGGAGGCGAGAGTCCCGTCGCAGAGTCCCTCGGCCCAGAGCTCGCCGCGGCCGGGCCAGGCGAGCGCCGCGACGCACCGATAGCGAGCGGTGCGCCCACCGCCGGGCACGCCGCGGAGCGCCCGGAGCAGCGCGTCGAGGTTCCGCTCGTCGGTCGCGCCCTTGCCCGCGTACCGCGCGGATCGCGGCCCGGGCGCGCCGCCGAGCGCGTCGACCTCGATCCCCGAGTCGTCGGCGAGCGCCGGCACCCCGAGCGCCGCGGCCACCTCGCACGCCTTGGCGAGCGCGTTCTCCAGGTAGGTCTCGTGCGGCTCCTCGACATCGGGCCAGGGCCCCTCGTGGTTCTCGACCGTGAGCCACGCAACGGGCCAGTCCGCGCAGATTCGTCCGATCTCGCGGAGCTTGTGTGCGTTGCGCGTGGCGATCGCGATCCGCTCGGGGAACGCCACCGTCACGGCGACGCGAGCGCGTCGCGCTGGGCCTGGGTGAGCTGCTTGATGCCGGACTCGGCCAGGTCCAGGAGCGCGTCGAGGTCGGCGCGCGAGAACGGCTCGCCCTCGGCGGTGCCCTGCACCTCGACGAGGGCGCCCGAGCCGGTCATCACGACGTTGCAATCGACCTCGGCGCCCGCGTCCTCCTCGTAGGACAGGTCGAGCACCGCGCCGCCGCCGACCACGCCGACGCTCACGGCTCCCACGGTGTCGATGAGCACGCCCGCCTTCGCGACCCCGGTCTCCTCCAGCCGACGAACCGCGAGCGCGAGCGCGACGTACCCGGCCGTGATCGAGGCGCATCGGGTCCCCGCGTCCGCGACGAGCACGTCGCAGTCGATCGTGATCGTGCGCTCGCCGAGCTTCTTCAGGTCCGTCACGGCTCGGAGCGATCGGCCGATCAGCCGTTGGATCTCCTGCGTGCGCCCGCTCGGCCGCCCCTTCGTCACCTCGCGCGGCGTCCGCTCGGCCGTCGCGCGCGGCAGCATCGCGTACTCGGCCGTGACCCATCCGGTGCCGGTCCCCCGCATCCACCGCGGGGCGTCCTCCGACACCGAGGCGGCGACCAGGACCTGCGTCCGGCCCTGCGAGAACCGCACCGAGCCCTCGGCCCAGTCCTGGAACCCGAGCTCGATCCCGACCGGACGGAGCTCGTCGGCCTGACGACCGTCGGAACGGGTCACCCGCCGACCTCGAACGATGCTCCCTCGACCGCGGTGTCGATCGGGCCGTGGTACTCCTCCCCGGCCTGCTCCTTGGAGATCTCCCGGTCGAGCGTGGGCCAGATGTGGGTGAGGACCAGCGAGCCGACGCCCGAATCCCGGGCGTGGATCGCGGCCTGGCGCGATGACAGGTGAAAGGGCAGCAGGTCGTCGCGGTCCTGCCACGTGGCCTCGGCCAGGAGCAGGTCGGCGTCGCGCGCGAGGTCCTCGACGTGGTGCGTCGGGCCCGTGTCGCCGGTGTAGGCGAGGACGGTGCCGTCGCTGCGGATCCGGAACCCGAGCGCGGGGAGCCCGAGGTGGGCCATCGGCTCGGTCTTGATCTGGAACGGACCCACCTCGAACGAATCGCCCGGCGTCACCTCGGTGAACGCGAACGCCGTGCGCATCACGACCTGCGAGTCGATCGAGACGACGTCGGCGAGCTTCTGCGTGAAGTCGGTCGGCACGAACACCGGGAGCCCCGGCCGGCCGAGCTCGCCGTAGTGCCAGGCGTAGAAACAGGGATAGAGGTCGACGAAGTGGTCGGGGTGCTCGTGGCTGATCACGATCGCGTCGATCCGGGAGAGCTCGATGTGGTGCTGGAGGTTCGCGAGCGTCCCGGTCCCCGCGTCCATCCACAGGTTGAACCCCTCGTGCTGCACGAGGTAGCCGCTGGTGGCCGTGTCGGGGTTCGGCCAGGTGCCGCTCGAGCCGAGGACCGTCAGCTTCATCCCGGGACCCTCACGGCCTCGACCGCCACCGCGCCGACGCCGCCGAGCGCCGGCCCCAGGAAGTGGTGCGCGATCCGCCGGAACTGCTCGGGGTCCCCGGTGGTGAGGAACTCGTGGGCGGGTTCTGTGGCCGACTCGGGCCGCAGCAGGTCCGAGGAGCGAAGCGTCGAGTACACGTCCTTGGCCGTCTCCTCGGCCGAGGACACGAGCACGACGCCCTCCCCCATCACGAGCTGGATCAGCCCCGAGAGCATCGGGTAGTGCGTGCACCCCAGGATCACCGTGTCGACGCCCTCCCGTCTCAGCGGCTCAAGATACCCGCGCGCGAGTCCCAGGAGGGTCTCGCTCGACGTGTCGCCGCGCTCGACGTGCTCGACGAAGGCCGGGCACGCCGCCGAGACCAGCCGGACGTCCGCCCCGGTCGCGGCGACCGCGCGATCGTACGCCCCGCTCGCGACCGTGGCCTGCGTGGCGATCAGACCGATCGCCCGGTTCCGGGTCGTGCGAACGGCGGCGCGGGTTCCGGGATCGATCACGCCGACGACGGGCACGCCGTGCGCCGTGGCGACGTCGGCGATCGCCGCAACCTCGATGGAATTGCACGCCACGACGAGCATCTTCACGTCGCGGCGTACCAGCTCGGCGGCGATCTCGAGCGCGAACCCCCGGATCTGTTGGATCGATCGGGGGCCGTAGGGGAACCGCGCGTTGTCGCCGACGTACCGGATGGGCTCGTGCGGGAGCTGGTCGACGATCGCGCGGACGACCGTCAGGCCGCCCACGCCCGAGTCGAACACGCCGATCGCGCGCTCATCGCTCACCGGCTCACCACCACAGCGACTCCGCGACGTGCTTCTCTGCCCGCTCGAGCTCGGCCGACCACGCCTCGATCGACAGGTACTTCCACCCGCCGTCGGCGAGCAGGCACACGACGTCGCCGTGCTCGAGCTCGGCGGCGATCCGCTGCGCCACGTGGATCACGGCGCCGGAGGAGATCCCCGCGAAGATCCCCTCGCGCTCGGTGAGCTCGCGCGTGGCTCGCAGCGAGTCCGAGGAGCTCACGAGGAACTTCCGGTCGAGCTCGGCCTCGTCCAGGATCGGGGGGACGAAGCCATCGTCCAGCGAGCGCAGCCCGTAGACCAGCTCGCCGAGCTCGGGTTCGGCCGCGATCACCTTCATGTTGGGGTCGTGCCGATGGAGCCGGCGACCGACGCCCGTGAGCGTCCCGCCCGTGCCGAGCCCGGCGACGAAGTGCGTCACCTCGGGGAGGTCCCGCACGATCTCCTCCCCGGTCCCCTCCTCGTGGGCGAGCGGGTTCGCCGGGTTGCCGTACTGGAACGGCATGAAGTAGCGGTCGTCGCGGGCGAGCCGGCGCGCTACCTCGATCGAGCCGTTGGTCCCGCGGTCGCCCGGCGAGAACACGATCTCGGCCCCGAAGAGCTCGAGAAGCCGGATCCGCTCCTCGCTCGCGTTGTCGGGGATCACTACGGTGAGCTTGTACCCCTTGCGCCGCGCCACGAGCCCGAGCGAGATCCCCGTGTTGCCCGAGGTCGGCTCGAGGATGGTCTTGCCCGGCGCGAGCTCGCCCGAGGCCTCGGCGGCCTCGATCATCGCCTTGGCGATCCGGTCCTTCGTCGAGCCCGTCGGGTTCTGACCCTCGAGCTTGGCCCACAGGCGGACGCCGGGCTTCGGGCTCATGCTCGGCAGGCCGACGAGCGGGGTGTCGCCGATCGCGTCGAGGATGTCGGGATGCCGCATCGCCGGGGGATTATCGCAGCGCGGACGGGCGACCCTACCCGCCCGACTTGCGGAGGGAGGTCACCACGCCGCCCTTCACCTTGACCTTGTAGTTGCCGTTCACGAGCTTGATGTCGTCGGGATCCGTGCTCTGGAGGAGCTTGCCGAGCTGGGCGAGCGTGAGGTCCTTGCCGCCCGAGGTGATCGTCGCGTCGTCGGCGACCTGGGCAACCCGCCACAGGCCGGCTGCGTCGAACAGGATCACACGGTAGGGACTCGCCTTGGCGGCGAGGACCTGCCCGACGTAGTCCCCGTCTTTCAGCACGAGCTCGCCCGCCTTCGCGAGCTGCGCCTGAGCGTCGAGCAGCTCGGACTGGGTCTGTGAGAGCTCGTTCGTGGTGGCGTCGAGCTCGGTGGTCGTCGTCTCGAGGTCGGCCTCGTTGGCGTCCGCGCGAGCCTCGGACTCGGCGAGGTCGGCCTGCGTCTGCTCGAGCTGCGCCTGCGTCTCGTCGAGCTGGGCCGTCAGGTCCGCGATCTCCTGATCGGCCTCCTCGGAGCCGTTGTCGCAGGCCGCGAGCGTCATCCCAAGCGTGAGGACGACCGCCACCCCCGCCGCCGCCCGACGCCCGAGCCGACCCCTCCCCCTGAGCACCATGGTCTTCCTCCTTTGACACGTGGATCGACCTTAGCCCGGCGGCGTCGAACGCGCGCTCCCGCGGGTCTCGAGCCGCGGGAGCGTGGAAGCACACGGGGCCGGGTCGTGCAGACCCCGGCCCGGCGTGCCGTCGTAGCGTCTACGTGCTGGTCGTCACCACCGTCCCCGAGTGCTTGGGGGCGTTGTTCGGGAACACGACCAGGATCGACGGGTCGTCCCCGGCCGCGGCCGAGCCCGACGTCCACCGAGATCGAATCGGCCCCGGAGCAGTCGGCCCCGCCGAAGAACCCGCCGCAGACCAGCGGGTCGATCGCGAGCGACGGCGCCGTGACGTCGAGCGTCGGACCGTACGTCCCGGTCGCGGGGTCGATGTCCCCGACCGTCTCGCAGGTCGTGACCTCGATCGTCGGGAAGACCCCCGAGCACTGCGTGACCGAGTACGAGAGCACGTGCTTGGCGTTCGACAGGCCGAGGGCGCTCGCGTCGGCCGCGACGCCGTTCAGCGCGCTGTTGTAGACCGAGTAGTCGGCGAAGTACTCCGCGTCGCACGCGCTGAAGTCGCTCGGCAGCACGAACAAACAGGTGTCCCCCGCTGAGCCGGGGCCGAACAGCTTCACGAGGATCGCGTCGGCGCCGATCGCGTTGTCGGCGAACACGCCGTCCGCGCCGACGTCGATCAGCACGTCGGTCTCCACCATGTCCGAGGTGCTGTGGATGCCCGCCGTCTGGGCGACGAACTCGACCGGCTCGTCCGGCGTGTCGGCCAGCGTGAGGAACTCCTGCCACGTGAGCCCAAGGAGCCCCTCGGTCCCGTTCGGGACGCCGACCGGAGTGCCGTCGACCGTCGGGCCCGTGAACGACCGGGCGCCGATGGCGACGATGTCGTCCTCGAGCTTGCTCCCGACCGGGTCGGTCGCACCGAGCAGATAGAGGTCGGCGAACGAGGCGCCGGCCGCCGCCGATGCGTCGATCGACAGACTTGCCGATCCGCCGGTGAGGTCGAGCGAGTGCGACGACACCCCGTCGTCGGAGGCCGCGAGCGGCGCCACGTGCCACGGCACCTGGAGCGTGTCGTCGCCGTGGCGCGACTGCTCGATCGTGATCTGCCCGTCGACGTTGGGGTGGAAGTAGAACCACCCGTACTCCTGCTCGGGCTCGGAGATGACGGTCGGGTCCAGCGTGAACCGGACGGCCACCTTGAACGACTTCCCGTGGCCGAGCCCGACCTTGAAGCTGTTGCGGAACGGACCTCCGGTCGGCCCGACCTCCACGTCCACGATCGCCGGATCGAAGTCGAAGTATCGGACGTCGCCGCTGACCTTGTAGACGTGGCTCACCGAGTCGTAGTTGGTGATCCGGATCGTGCGGGTCAGCACGGTCTCGCCCGCCATCGGCCGAAGGCCGAGGGAGACGCTCCCCGGCGTCGCGAGGCTCACCGCGTCGGCGGCCTCATCGGCCTGGACCCGGCCCGCGCCCATGATCGTCGCGGAGACGATCGAGCCGTCGATGTTGCGGAGCTTCGTGGTCGCCTGGTTCATCATCAGCGCCTTGATGCGGTCGGGCGACCAGCCCGGGTGCAGCTCCACGAGCAGGGCGGCCACCCCGGAGATGTGCGGGGTCGCCATCGAGGTCCCGCCGATCGTGAGGTTGCCCGTCCCGCTCCCCGCCTGGGCCGACGTGATCGCGTCACCCGGCGCCGAGATGTCGGGCTTCAGCGCGCTCGAGTACCGCGTCGGGCCCTCCGACGTGAACCCGCTCATGTGGTCGTCGTAGCCGGGGATCACCGTCGGGTCGGCCGTGATCGAGACCGACACCGGCACCTCGTTGTAGGAGGCCGGCGCGTTCGGACTGACGGCTCCGGCCACCGCCGTGCTGTCGGGATCCGAAAGGAACAGCGCCGGGACCGTCACCTGATCCTCGTTGCCCCCGGTACCGACCGGCCCCGGGAGCCCGCCGAATCCGTCCCAGAGGACCACGGCGACCGCGCCCGCCGCCTGCGCGTTGATGACCTTGTCCTCGACGAAGCAGTCGCCGGCGCCCGAGGGTCCCTTGAAGATGAGGGCGATCTTGCCGTCGAACGGCATGCCCGCCGGCGCCGCGTCGCACAGCATCCGATCGGTCGGCGCCGGGATCCCGTCCGGATCCGCCGTGGGATCGAACTCGCGGGCGTCGACGATCTCGCCCGTGATGTCGGCGTCGAACGGGACCGACCAGTCCTGCCACACGACCGGGCCGCCGTCCGGCAGCTCGACTCCGGTCGGGTCGTCGACCGTCAGCTGCTGCGCCACGAACTCGTCGATCACCGACGCGACCCCGATCGCGTCCGGGACGTTGCCCGGCGTGCCAGCGATGTACGCGGAGCCGCCGCTCGGCTGATTGCCCGCGTTGCCCGCGGCCGCGACAAAGATCGTCCCGACCGCGTTGACCGCGGCGACGGCCTCGGCGTCCAGAGGACTCACGGTGTAGTCCTCGCCGAGCGACAGGTTGATGACGTCGGCGGCGTCGTTCGTGTTGCCGTCGCCGTCGGGGTCGATCGAGGCCTCGATCGCGGCGAGGACCACGTCGCTCGTCGCGCCGGAGGCGTCGAACACCTTCATGGAGAGCAGCTTGGCCTTGGGGGCCACGCCCTTGCCGATGCTGCCCGGCACGCCGACCCCGCAGCAGATCCCCGCGACATGGGTCCCGTGCTCGCCGTGGCCGACCACGTCGATCGGGTCCGGGTCCGGGTCGGGCGCGTCGTTGGACGGGTCGTCGTCGAACGGGTCATAGCCGGTGTCGCCCACGAAGTCGAAGCCGCCGATGACCTTGGTCGTCGGGAACGTTCCGTTCTCGATCACGCCGGGGTCGTTGGCCGCGTACTCGTCCGGATCGCCCGAGCCGTCGAAGTCGGCGTGCGTGTAGTCGATCCCGGTGTCGATCACCGACACGACCACGCCGTGGCCCTTCGCCCCATGCTGCTTCCAGACCTGCGGAGCCCCGATGAAGGGGACGCTCGAGGTGAGGGAGGGCATCACGCGCGAGGCCGCGGTCACGATCGCGATGTCCGGTCGCTGCGCCAGCCGCGACGCCGCCACCGGGGTCAGCACGACGGAGAACCCGTTCACGACACGCGCGTAGCGAAAGCGGACCTCCCCACCCATCGCCTGGGCGGCCGCGACCGCGGCCTCCTGCGAGCGCAGGATGTCCGCGACGCGAGCCCGCTGCGCCGAGGCCGAGAGCGCCCCACGAGCTTCGATCTGCTTCGTGAGCGACGGCGCGCGCATTCCCACGAGGTAGACGCCGGTCTCGGCCGTGCGCGCGACCGCCGGCCGGAACCCCTCGGGCAGCCGGAATCCCTCCGACCGCGAACGAACCGCCCTGCCCTCGTCGGAAACGCGGGCGCCCGACGGACTCGCCGGGACGCTCAGCGCGACCAGGAGGGCCAGGGCCACGACGACGAACGCACGCTGACGCACCGTCGGATCCCCCTCTCTCCGAGGGCGACCGCCCGCGCGGGCCGGCGAGCGCCACCCCCACCTCGTCTCGTCCTTCGTTCTACGCGCGCGGCCGGCGCCGAGATGGAGCCCCGGCCGCGCGTACGCATCTCTCCTACGTCGTGGTGCCGACCACCGCCCACTGGTCGTCCGGGGCGTTGTTCCCGAACACGGCGAGGATCGACGGGTCGTCGCCGGCCGCGGCCGACCCGACGCCCACGCTCACCGGACCGCTCGCCCCCTTCCAGAACCCGCCGATCACCTGGTTGGAGAGGGTCAGCGCGGGCGCCGTCACGTCGAGCGTCGGCCCGTACGTGCCGGTCGCGGGGTCGATCGCCCCCACCGTGTCGCAGGTGGCGTCCGTGGGGACGTCGCCCGCGTACACGCCCGAACACGCCGTGATCGAGTACGACAGGACGTGGTCGGCATCGGACAGCCCGAGCGCGCCCGCGTCGACGGGGATCCCCCAGATGCTCGCGTTGTAGTTCGAGTAGTCCTGGAAGTACTCCGCGTCGCACGCGCTGAAGTCACTCGGCAGGACGAACAGGCACGTCGTCCCCGTGAAGCCTTCGAACCGCTTCACGATGAGGACGTCGGCCTTGAGGGTGTTGTCGGCGAAGACGCCGTCCGCGCCGACGTCGACCAGGACGTCGACCTCGGTCGTCTCGGTGGTGTTGTGGACGTCGTTCCCGACCGCGACGAACTCGACCGGCTCGGTCGGCTCGGAGGCGCTCGTCAGGAACTGCTGCCACGTGATGCCGGCGTACGAGTCCACCCCGGTCGGGACGCCCTCGGCCACCCCGTCCACCGTGTCGCCGGTGAAGGACCGTGCCCCGATGGCGACCAGGTTGCCCTCGACCCCGGCGCCGCCGGTCTCCTGCGCGCCGAGCAGGTACAGGTCGGCGAAGGAGACCCCGGCCCCGTTCTCGGTGACCTTCAGGTCGGCGGGCCCGCCGGTGAGATCGAGCGACGCGGGCTTGACGCCCGTGTTCGCGACGGCGAGCGGCGTGACGTGCCACGTCACGTGCAGGTCGTCCCCGCCCTTGCCCTTCTCGACGACGTCGACGTTGCCGTCGACGTTGGGGTTGAAGAAGTACCAGCCCAGCTCCTGCTGCCACTTGGGAACCGCGGTGGGATCAAGCGTGAGCTCGACGTGGATGCTGACCTTCTTCCCGGCGCCGAGCGAGAAGGTGTGCGACGTCGCGAGCTGCTCGTTGCCGACCGCGATCCGGACGCTCGCGAACTTCTTCGAGAAGTCCGTGTACCGCACGCCGGCGCTCGCCTTGTACGTCTGCGCGTGGTCCGACAGGTTCTGCAGCGTGAAGGTCTTCACGCTCGTGAACAGGTCCGACGCCCCCACGAGGCCGTACGAGAGGCTCCCCGGCCAGGCGAGGGACTCCGCGGTCGCGGACTCGTACGCCTGGACCCGGCCCGAGCCCATCGCGGTCGCGGGCAGCGGGGCGCCGCCGAGCGCGGTCACCTGCTGCGTGGCCTGGTTCATGATCACGGCCTTGATCTTGGCCGGCGACCAGTCCGGATGGATCGAGACCAGCAGCGCCGCGACCCCCGAGACATGGGGCGCCGCCATCGACGTGCCGCCGATCGTGAGGCTTCCGTCGCCGGTCCCGGCGTTCGCCGAGGTGATCGAGTCCCCGGGCGCCGTGATGTCGGGCTTCAGCGCGCTGGAAATCCGGGCCGGACCCTCGGAGCTGAAGCCGCTCAGCGAGTCGTCGTAACCCGGGATGACCGCCGTGGTCGCGCCCACTGTGACCGTCGCGGACACTTCGTTGTACGCGTCGGGCGCGTTCGGGCTGAGGTCGCCGCGAGGGCGGCGCTATCGCTGCCCGACAGGTCGACCGCGGGGATCGTGAGCGAGCGCCGCGCTGTCGCCGGAGCCGATCGAGCCCGGCAGGCCGCCGAAGCCGTCCCAGATGATGACGGCGATCGCGCCCGCCTCCTGCGCGTGGAGCACCTTGTCGTCGACGAGGCAGTCGCCGGCGCCGAACGGACCCTTGAAGACCAGCACGATCTTGCCGGCGAACGGAGACCCCGAGGGGGTCGCGTCGCACAGGATCCGGTCGGTGGGCGCGGGATCACCGCTCGAATCGGCCGGCGGGTCGAACTCGCGGGCGTCGATCACGTCGCCCGAGAACGCCGCGTCGAACGGGGCCGACCAGTCCTGCCACACGATCGGCCCGCCGTCGGGCAGGTCGACGCCGGACGGGTCGTCGACCGTGAGCTGCTGGCTCTCGAACTCGTCGATCGAGGAGGCCACGGCGATCACGCCGGGCGCGCTCGCCGGGGTCCCGAGGATGTACCCGCTGAGTCCTCCCGACGCCTGGTTGCCGGAGTTCCCGGCCGACGCGACGAACACGGTGCCGCCGTCCACGACCGCCTGTGCCGCCTGGGCCTCGATCGAGCTCGGCGGGCCATAGTCGACGCCGCCGGAGAACGACAGGACGTCCACCGCGTCGTTCGTGCTGCCGTCCTGGTTCGGGTCCATGGCGAACTCGTACCCGGCCACCAGCACGTCGGCGGTCGAGTCGCCGCTGTCCCAGACCTTGACGGCGAGGATCTTGGCCTTGGGCGCGACGCCCTTGCCGATCACGCCGGGCACGCCGTTGCCGCAGCAGATGCCGGCGACGTGCGTCCCGTGGTCGCCGACGGTGCCGTCGTCGAGCGGGTCGGGGTCCGGATGCGGGACGTCGTTCGTGGGGTCGTCGTCGATGACGCTGTAGTTGGATCCGGTGAAGTCGAAGCCGCCGATCACCTTGTTCGTCGGGAACGAGTCCGGCTCGATGACGGTGGGATCGTTCGCGTCGTAGGCCTCGACCGTCCCGGGACCGCCGAAGTCGGCGTGCGTGTAGTCGACGCCGGTGTCGACGACGGCCACCGTGATGCCCTGCCCCTTGACGCCGAGGTTCTTCCAGACCTTCGGCGCGCCGATGAACGGCACGCTGCTCTCGAGGTTCCGCACGACGATCGGGACGCGCTCGACGAGCGCCACGTCGGGGCGGCTCGCGAGGGCCGCCGCCGCGTCGACGCTCAGCTCGGCCGAGAACGCGTTCACCAAGCGCGAGTACCGGAACACGACCGTGCCGCCGAGCGACTCGGCCTGGCGGATCGCGTCCGCCTGGGAGCGAAGCGCCGCGGCCGCGGCCATCCGCTGGGCATGGGCCCCGAGCGGGCCCTTCTCCAGCACGGAGGGGGCCCGCAGCTGGACGAAGTACCGTCCCGAGCCCTTCGCGGACAGGATGGCGGGCTTCCAGCCCGCCGGCAGCGCCTGCTCGGAGCGAGCGACCCGGTGCGTGCCGTGGTCGGGGGCCGCGAGGGCCGGAACCGACAGGGTCACCAGGATGACGAGCGCGCACGCCAACACGATTCGATGTCGCATGGAGACGACACCCCCCTCTCCAGAGAGAGCGCTCCCTCCAGCCGTCCCGGTGGACCGGGGCGCTCGCTAGCGAGCCGGAGCCTATCGCGAGCCGCCGAAACGCGCTGACGGCCGCGCGCGTGGCCGGCGACCGCGAGGGCTAGCCGCCGGCGACGGCGGGCAGGATCGAGACGGTGTCGCCCTCGTTCACGGCGGTCTCGAGCGAGCCGAGGTAGCGCACGTCCTCGTCGTTCACGTAGACGTTCACGAACCGGTGGAGACCACCGTCGTCGGTCACGACGTTCTTCGTGATCCCCGGATACCGCTGCTCGAGGTTCGACAGCAGCTCGCGCAGCGTCGCCCCCTCGACGTCGACCAGCGGCTCGCCGCCGGCGTGCTTGCGGAGGATCGTCGGGAGCTTCACGCGAACGGCCATCGGTTCGTTCTCCTCTGGGTCAGTGGCTCGAGACGCCGTGCTCGGCCTCGGGCGGCGGCTCGCCGGGGGCAAGGCCGCAGAAGGCGTCGTAGTCGATCAGCTCGGTGATGGTGGGGTTCTTTCCGCAGACGGGGCAGTCGGCGTCCCAGCGAACCCTGACCGTCTGGAAGTCCATCTGGAGCGCGTCGAAGATCAGGAGGCGACCGATCAGCGGGTCGCCCTTGCCGGTGATCAGCTTGACCGCCTCGGTGGCCTGGATGCTGCCGACGATCCCCGGCAGCACGCCGAACACGCCGCCCTCGGCGCAGCTCGGCACCGTCCCGGGAGGGGGCGGCTGCGGGAACAGGCATCGATAGCACGGCGCCTCCTGCCCCGGCATGAACACGGTCGCCTGCCCGTCCCACTGGTAGATGGAGCCGTACACCAGCGGCTTGCCCAGGAACTGCGTGGCGTCGTTCACGAGGTAACGCACGGGGAAGTTGTCGGTCCCGTCGACGATCACGTCCCAGGGCTCGAGGACCTCGAACGCGTTGCGCGAGGTGAGGATCGTGTCGTAGGGGACGACCTCGATCGTCGGGTTGATCGCGCGGAGCCGGTCCGCCGCGCTCTCGACCTTCGGGCGGCCGACGTCGGCCGTCGAGTGGATGATCTGGCGCTGGAGGTTGGACTCGTCGACCCGGTCGAAGTCCAGGATCCCGAGCGTCCCTACGCCGGCGGCGGCGAGATACATCGCGACGGGCGAGCCGAGCCCCCCGGCCCCGATGCAGAGCACCTTCGCGTCCAGGAGCTTGCGCTGCCCGTCGCCGCCGATGCCCGGCAGGATGATGTGCCGGGCGTAGCGCCGGACCTGCTCCTCCGTGAACGGACCGCTCACGCGATCACCAGCTCCGTCTCCTCGACCTCGCCGTCGTCGATCCGATAGGCCCGGAGCTCGGGGTTGGCCCGGTCCGTGAGCGACATCACGAGGTAGACGGCCTCCGGGTAGAACGCCTGCTTGCGGTCGGTCTCCGAGGGATAGGCCTCGGAGTGCGTGTGCGTGTGGAAGATCGCGAGCAGCTCCCACCCCTCGTCGTCGATCTCGTCGAACACCCGCAGCTGCTCCTTGGGGTCGAGCCGATAGGTCACCGGGCTCGCGTCCCGGTTGGTCATCCGGAAGAACTTGACCGGGCGTCCTTCCTTGCCGGCCAGCAGCCCACAGGCCTCGTTGGGGAACTCCGCGAGGCCGTGCTCCGCCATCTCGCCGAAGAAGCCGCGGTCGATCTCGATCATTGCAGTTGCAATAACTCTATCAGCGCGGTGCTATTCCCCGAGCCGACCGAGCACGCGGACGCGGCCCGGCGTCCCTTCGTCCACGGAGCCGATCTCGGCGAAGGGGACGCGGCGGGCCTCGAGCTCGGCCGCCAGCCGGTCGCCCGCCGTCGCCGCGATCAGGAGGCCACCCGAGGTCTGTGCATCGGCCAGCACGAGCTGCTCCGGCGCGGTGAGATCGCCCCAGTCCGTGTGCGGGGAGACGTGGGCGTGGTTGCGCTTGGTCCCGCCGGGCACGACGTCAGAGCGGGCCAGGTCGAGCACGCCGCCCAGGATCGGCAGCGCGCCGGCGTCGATCGTCGCCGCGACGCCCGAGGCGAGCAGCATCCGGTGTAGGTGCCCGAGAAGGCCGAACCCGGTGACGTCGGTCGCGGCCTCCACGGCCGCCTCGCGCATGGCGGCCGACGCGTCCTCGTTGAGCGTGGTCATGAGCTCGACCGCGGTCGCGACGAGCGAGGCGTCGGCGACCCCCCGCTTGATCGCGGTCGAGACGATCCCCAGTCCGAGCGGCTTGGTGAGGAACAGCCGAGCCCCGGGGACCGCCGTGGAGTTGCGGACGATGCGCTCGGGATCGGCGAGCCCGAGCGCGACCATCCCGTATTTGGGCTCGGGATCGGTGATGGAGTGTCCGCCGAGGACCGCCGCGCCCGCCTTGGTCGCGACGTCGATCCCGCCCTGGAGCACCTGCCCGAGCATGACCAGCGGCAGGTCGTCGACCGGCCAGCTCACGATGTTGAGGGCGAGGAACGGCCGGCCCCCCATCGCGTACACGTCCGAGAGCGCGTTCGTGGCCGCGATGCGGCCCCAGTCGTAGGGGTCGTCGACGATCGGCGTGAAGAAGTCGAGCGTGGCGATCAGCGCGTGGCCGTCGGGGAGGCGGACGACCGCCGCGTCGTCGCCCGTGTCGGTCCCGACCAGGACCTCCTGCGGGAGCTCGGGCAGGCTGAGGGTCCCCAGCAACGCCTCCAGCTCCGACGGCCCGAGCTTGCAGCCGCACCCGGCCCCGTGGCTGAAGCTCGTCAGGCGGCGCTCGCGCTCCACGCGCTCAGGATACGGTCACCCCATGCAGACGGCGGTCGTCGGCCACACCGAGTGGATCGAGTTCGGCCACGTCGATCGCGTCCCGACCGCCGGCGACATCGTCCACGCCACCGACGGCTGGGAGGAGGCCGGGGGCGGAGGCGCCGTCGCGGCCGCGCAACTTGCGCGGCTCGCAGGATCGTGCACCTTCTACACGGCGCTCGGCGACGACGAGCGGGCGCTGTGGACCCAGCGCGACCTGGCGGGGCTTGGCGTTCGGGTGCGGGGTGCCGTTCGGGGCGAGCCGAGCCGTCGCGCGGTCGTGTTTGTCGATCCGAACGGCGAGCGCACGATCACGACCCTCGGGCGCCGGCTGGAGCCGACCCTCGACGACCACCTCCCGTGGGACGAGCTGCCGAAGACCGACGCCGTCTACTTCACGGCGGGCGATCCCGCCGCCCTGCGCCAGGCGAGGACGGCGCGGGTCCTCGTCGCGACGAGCCGGGTGATGGCCCTGCTCGGCGAGGCCGACGTTCGGCTCGACGCGGTGGTCGGGAGCGGCCGCGACCCGTCCGAGCGCTACGACCCCGATCTGCTCTCCGTACCCCCTCGACTGGTCGTGCGGACGAACAGCCTCCGGGGCGGCAGCTACGAGACCGACGACGGAGGCAGGCGGGACGTTCGATCCCGCCACGCCGCCCGGACCGATCGTCGACGCGTACGGCGCCGGCGACTGCTTCGCGGCGGGGCTGACGTATGGGTTGGGCGCCGGCCTCGGGGTCGAGGAGGCGATCGCGCTCGCGGCCAGGTGCGGGGCCTGGAACGTGGCCGGGCGGGGGCCGTACTCGAACCAGCTCTCCGCCGCCGACCTCTCGTCTTAGCTGGTTGAGATCTCCATCCGGTGGTGCTCGCGCACGTCGGCCGAGGCGGCCATGCTCGTCGGGCCGAGGACGCGGTCACCGTCCCGAAGCTCCTCGCGGATCTTCGCCAGCTCGGCCCGCGTGAACTCGCACCGCGGCGGGACGGGTGGGATCCCGTACAGACGAGCCGCGTTCTGCCCGAGGATCTTCGCCTTGAGCTCCTTCGTGAGCGCCGGGTAGCCGTACCGCTCCTGGAGCTCCTCGGAGATGCGGAACGCTCGGAGGGCCTGGATCTGCGGCTGCGGCGAGCCGTAGAACAGGCAGTCGGTCCCCCACACGACGTTGTCCTTCCCGACGTGCTTCAGCAGCTTGCCGAGGACGTGCGCGGCCTGCGTGGGGACGCGCATCAGGTTCCACCACGTCGAGCCGAGCTCGGCGTACACGTTCTCGTTCGGCCCGATCCCCGCCCGCTCGAGCGAGGCGATCAGGCGGTTCACGCCGACCTCGGCCGTCGCCGACGTGTAGGGGCCCTCGAAGCCGCCCGACTCGTAGCCGGAGTGATACACGACGAAGTTCGCGTCGCGGTGCGTGCGCGCCGCGGGGCCGACGTCGACGGGTGAGGAGTACCTGCTCCCGCCGCTGAACCCCTTGTGCACGCAGATCGTGTCGATCCCGAGCTCGACGCTCGCGCGGATGAACGGCTCGCCCACCGCAGGAAGGCCGGGCTCGTGGTCGTCGAGCCACCACGCGCCGCCGCCCGGGTCGAAGAAGTCGGGGAAGTGCGTGAACGTCTTCCAGGCACGGATCGGGTAGCGCGCGGCGGTGTCCCGCATGCCTTCCAGGACGGAGTCGAGCGTGCCGACGTTCGGCAGCACCTGGCCGTGAAGGAGGACGCGCTCGTCGCGGCACAGGCCCTCGACGATCCGCCGCGTCTCGAACATGATCTCGGGCGACAGCGGCGAGCCCTCCGGGTAGATCGGCAGCGCCGAGAGCACGACGACGTTCGTGTCGCTGCGGATGAAGAACGCCTCGAGGAAGTGCTCGATCGAGTAGCACACGCGCGGGTCGGCCTCCCCGCAGTCCTGCTGGGGGAAGTTCGCGTAGAAGTCCTCGCCGTGGAAGACCGGGTTCAGGTCGTACTCGAGCAGATGGCCCTGGACGTCCATCACGAACTCCTCGCCGCCGAGGGCCTCCTCGGCCGCCTCCGGCTCGGTGGTCGCCTCGGGCGGGATCTCGTAGCCGCCGCCGGGCTCGGACGTCGGGCTGGGGCCGGTCGCCGGTCCCTGCGCGCGGTGCGCCTCGCGGGTGCAGGCGTCGAGCGCGAGGAGGGTGATCGAGGCCGCGCAGAGACTGCGCAGGAATCGGCGCCTCGGCATCGCGAGGCGATCGGCGGCGGCGAGGCACTCGATGCGCGCACGGCGGACGGCCTCGCGCGCGACCGACGCCAGGGCGCGCGGGTCGTACTCGCCGTTGGACACCGGTCGGAGATCGATCGGCAGGCGGAGGTCGTCGTCGTGGGCTCTTGGCACGGGCTCGCTGGGAAGGACCGTCCCCCGGCGCCTTCGGTTCCGCGGGCGTACGCTCCCGACCGGTGGACGTCGCGACCTTCCTCGCCCGGTACCCGCCGTTCGACGCCCTGGACGAGGAGCGCCTGGCCCGCGTCGTCGCCGCGGTCGAGATCGAGCACTTCGCCCCCGGCACCGTGATCCTGCAGCAGGCGGGCGCGCCTTCCGCCCACCTGTACGTCGTGCGCAAGGGCGCGGTCGAGATCCTCGACGACGGCCGGGTCATCGACCAGGTCGGCGAGGGCGAGGTGTTCGGCATGTGGTCGCTGCTCGGGCACGTGGCGCCGACCGCGACCGTTCGCGCCTCCGAGGACACCCTCTGCTACCTCGTCGCCCAGGAGGTGGCGGGCGGGGTCCTGCAGACCGGCGCCGGCGTCGCGTTCGTCGCCGCGAGCGTGCGCCGCCGGATCGCGCGCTTCGAGGCGAGCCTGAAGGCCGAGATCGACCCGACCCGCTATCGCCCGGTCGGCGCGCTCCTTCGACGGCCGCCGGTGACCTGCCCACCGGACACGCCCGTCAGTCAGGCCGCCGAGACCATGGCGCGCGAGCGCGTCTCGAGCCTCTTGATCCCCCACGCGGACGGCCGGACCGGCATCCTCACCGACCGCGACCTCCGGACCCGCGTCGTCGCAGGGCGTCGCGGCGGGGACACGCCGGTGGCGGAGGTGATGAGCCCCGACGCCGAGACCGTCCCCGCCGACGCCATGGCCGGCGAGGTCCTCCTGCGGATGCTCGAACGCGGGTTCCACCACTTCCCGGTGGCCGGTCCGGACGGCCGCGTTCTCGGCGTGGTGACGGACACCGACCTGATGGACATCGGGCGCCACACGCCGTTCGCGCTGAAGAGCGCGATCGAGCGCGCACCCGACCGCGACGCGGTCGTGGCGGGGCTCCGACAGCTGCCGCAGGTCGTGGGCGCGCTCGTCGACTCGAGCGCCGATCCCGTCGACATCGGCCACGTCGTCGGGTTCTCGATCGATGCCGCGACCCGGCGCCTGCTCGAGCTCGGGGTCGCCGAGGTCGGCGAACCGCCGGCCGCCTGGGCGTGGCTCGCGCTCGGCAGCGCCGCACGACAGGAGCAGGCGCTGCGCACCGACCAGGACCACGCGATCGCGTTCGTCGGCGAGGCGGCGGCCGCCGCCTCCCTCGCCCGGATCGCCGAGTTCGTCACGGCCGGGCTCGAGGCCGCGGGGATCGCGCGGTGCAAGGCCGACGTGATGGCGACGAACGCGGCGCTCCGGCTGCCGCTCGACGCGTGGGTCCGGCGCTTCGACGCCTGGATGCGCGAGGAGAGCCCGAAGGGAAGCGAGCAGCTCTCGATCGTCTTCGACTACCGGCAGGTCGCCGGGCCGCTGGACGCCGAGCCCGCGCTCGACGAGGCGATGCGTGTCGCGACCGAGCGCCCGCTGTTCCTGCGACACCTCGCGCGCCGAGCGCTCGACGAGCGGCCGCCGGTCGGGTTCGTCCGCGATCTCGTCGTGGAGCCGCGGGGAGAGCACGCCGGGACCGTCGACGTGAAGCATGGAGGGATCACGCTGATCGGGAACCTCGCACGCGCGCACGCGATCCGCTCCGGCGTGACGGCCAAGCGCACGCTGGACCGCCTGCGCGGCGCCGAGGCGGCCGGGGCGATCGACGCCGAGACGCGCGAGGGCCTCGAGGAGGCGTTCCGGTTCCTGTGGGAGATGCGGCTGCGCCACCACGTCGAGCAGCACCGGGCGGGACTCGAGCCCGACGACTTCGTCGACCCGCACGAGCTCGGCTCGGTCGCGCGCCAGGGGCTGAAGGAGGCATTTCGGATCGTCGCGCGCGCGCAGAAGGCCCTCGCGCTCGAGACCGGGCTCCAGCCGCGCTAGGACCCGTCGGGCTCCGGCGCGGGCGCCGAGCCGATGGCGTGGTAGCCCCCGTCCACGTGCACCATCTCGCCGGTGATCCCTCGCGCGAGGTCGGAAAGCAGGAACGCGATCGCGTCGGCGACCGGAGCCGCATCCGTCGTGTCCCACCCGAGCGGCGCGCGGGCGTCCCAGCCGTCGGCGAGGGACTGGAACCCGGGGATGCCCTTGCCGGCGATCGTGCGGAGCGGCCCCGCCGAGACCGTGTTCACGCGGATGCCGAAGGGGCCGAGGTCGCGGGCCAGGTACCGCGTGATCGACTCGAGCGAGGCCTTGGCGACGCCCATCCAGTCGTAGATCGGCCAGGCTACTCGGGCGTCGAAGTCGAGCGAGACGATCGCGCCCCCGTGGTCCTTCATGAGCGGGAGCAGCCCGGCGGCGATCGCCTTCAGCGTGAACGCGCTCGTCTGGATCGCGACGGCGACGCTCTCCCACTCCGTGTTCAGGAAGTTGCCCCCGAGCGCGTCCTGCGGCGCGAACGCGATCGCGTGCAGGAACCCGTCGAGCCGGCCCCAGCGGCCCGAGAGGTCGTCGGCGACGGCCCGGATGTGCGAGGTGTCGTTCGCGTCCATCTCGAGGACGTCCACCGCGTTCGGGAGACGCCTCGCCGACTTCTCGGTCAGGCTCATCGCGCGGCCGAACGACGTGAGGACGATCTCGGCGCCCTGCTCCTGGAGCGCGTGCGCGGCCGAGTAGGCGATCGACTCGCGCGTGAGCACGCCGGTCACGAGCAGCTTCTTCCCCTCGAGCAGCATGCGGGCCCCTCCTTGGTCTCCGCATGCTATTGGTAGCGCGATGGATCTCAAAGCCGTCGCCAAGGTGGACCTGCACCGGCACCTCGAGGGTGCGATCCGGCTCCAGACGCTGATCGACCTCTATCGCGAGGCCGGCGAGCCGCTTCCGGAGACGACGCCCGAGGAGCTCGCGCCGAGGGCGCAGGTCCTCGAGCCGATGCGGAGCCTCGAGGCGGTGCTCGCGTTCTTCGAGATCGCCCAGCGGGCCTTTCGCGACCCCGAGGCCGCCGAGCGGATCGCTTCCGAGGCGGTCGAGGATCTCGCGCTCGACCACGTACGCCTGGCCGAGCTCCGGTTCTCGCCGGACTTCCTCTGCCGGCCCCACGGCCTCGACTGGGACGAGGCCTTCTCGGCGATCCTTCGCGGCGTCGAGCGCGCCTCCCGCGAACACGACGTGGCGGTCGGGCTCATCGCGATCGTCTCGCGCAATTACGGGATGGAGAGCGCGGAGCGCACGGTCGAGTTCGCGCTGAAGCATCGCGAGGACCTCGTGGGGTTCGACCTCGCCGACGAGGAGCGCTCGTACCCGCCGTCGATGTTCGTCGACGCGCTGGCGCCGCTCGCGGACGCGGGCCTCCCCCTCACCGCCCACTACGGCGAAGCGACCGGGCCGCAGTTCCCACGCGAGGCCATCGAGGCCCTCGGCGTCCGCCGGCTCGGCCACGGCGTGAGCGTGGCCGACGACCCCGAGGTGACGGCCCTCGCGCGAGACCGCGGCGTGGCGCTCGAGATGTGTCCGACGTCGAACCACCGAACGCACGCCGTCGCGAGGCTCGCCGATCACCCGGCGCGACGCATGCTCGACGAGGGCCTCCTCGTCACGATCAACACCGACGACCCGGGGCTCTTCGGCATCACGCAGTCACACGAGCTCCTGGCCTGCCGGAACGACCTCGGGTTCGCCGACGATGAGCTGCGACGCGTCACCCGGAACGCGATCGACGCGAGCTTCGTCGACGAGGCCGCCAAGAGCAGACGTCACGCGCCGCCACTTCGCCTGGCTGGAGTCCGGCCGCGGCTAGGATGGGTGCCCCCACGAGAGAGGAACCATGACCGACGACTCGAAGGCCGCCCACGCGCTCGTCGACCGGTTCTGGGAGCGGCTGCTCCAGGACGAGCCGCTGCTCGGGACGATGGTGGGCGACGAGCGGTACGACGACCGCCTCCCCGATCCGAGCGAGGCGGGCCGGGCGGCTCGTGAGGCGCTGCACCGCTCCGCGCTCGAGGAGCTCGCGCTGCTCGATCGCGACCTGGAAGACGAGGGCCTGCGGACCACCCTGGACGTCCTCGAGGCGATCGCCGAGCGCGAGATCGCCGGCCTGGAGCACCGGGTCGACCGGCTCTCGGCCGTCAGCCACCTCTGGGGGCCCGGCGGCCTGATCGGCGAGCTCGCCTCCATGCAGCGGGCCGACACGCCCGAGCGGCTCGACCGCTACGTGGCGCGGCTGTCGGCCACCCCCGCGTTCTACGACGCGACCATCGACGTGATGCGCGACGGGGTCGCCGCTCGGGTGACGAGCCCACGGATCGTGGTCGAGCGCGCCGTCGCGCAGGTCGAGCGGCTGCTCGCGACCCCGCTCGAGCAGTCCCCGGGACTCGTTCCGGTTCCGCCAGGAGGACGCGCCCGGTCGTGTCCGCGTGATCGAAGCGCTCGAGAGCCACTTCCTGCCCTCGCTCGGCGCGCTATCTCGAGGCCCTGCGCGAGTACCTCCCGTCGGCGACCGAAACCCTCGGCCTGTTCGCCCTGCCCGGCGGCGACGACATCTACGCGGCGCAGATCCTCTCGTGGACCTCGCTCCCGCTCGAGTCTCGAAAGGTCCACGACCTCGGCGTCGAGGACCTCGAGCGGATCCAGGAAGAGCGCGCGCCTGTGCGCCGAGCGGATCGGCGCGGCCGACCCCGCGGCGGCGGAGGCGCTCCTGGACGAGCGCGGCAACCGCGCCGGCTCCAAGGAACGAGCTCGTGGCGCTCGCCGAGGCGCAGGTCGCCAAGGGGTGGGAGGCGGCGCCGGCGTGGTTCGGGCGCATGCCGTCGGAGAACTGCGAGGTGAAGCCGGTCGAGGAGTTCCGCGAGGCCGACATGCCCTTCGCCTTCTACCAGCCGCCGTCGGCCGACGGCTCGCGCAAGGGCGTCTACTACGTGAACGCCGGCGACCTCGAGGGCAAGCCGCTGCATCACCTGGCGACCACCACCTACCACGAGGCGAACCCCGGCCATCACTTCCAGATCGCGCTCGAGCAGGAGATGGGCGAGCGGCCCGCGCTGCGACGGTTCGGCGGGCTCATGGCCGGGTCGGCCTTCGCCGAGGGCTGGGGCCTGTACAGCGAGCGCCTCGCGGACGAGATGGGACTGTTCGCCGACGAGTCCGAGCGTCTCGGGATGCTCGACATGCAGGGAATGCGCGCGGCCCGGCTGGTCGTCGACACCGGGATCCACGCGTTCGGCTGGTCGCGCGAGCGGGCCATCGCGCTCGCTCGAGGACGCCGGCGTCGCCCACGTCGACGCCGTGATCGAGACCGACCGCTACGTCACCCTCCCCGGTCAGGCGCTCACCTACAAGATCGGGCAGTTCGAGCTCGAGCAGCAGCGGGCGGACGCGGCCAAGCGCGAGGGGGCGTCGTTCTCGCTCTCGGCGTTCCACGACCGGCTGCTGGCGCTCGGGTCGCTGCCGCTCTCGGCCCTTCGGCGAGAGCTGGCCCGCTCGGCCCCCGCCGGACGGGACGCCTCGCCCTAAGGACCCGTCTCCGCCCCCGTGCCACCGTGGGGGCGTGGATGACACGACCGACTCGTCGTGGGCGTGCCGCGGGAGACGTTTCCCGGGGAGACGCGGGTGGCGCTCGTCCCGACGGTGCTGCCGCAGCTCGCGAAGGCGGGCATGGACGTCGTCGTCGAGCACGACGCCGGCGCGGCGGCCGGGTTCCCCGACGAGTCCTACGTGGCGCACGGAGCGAGGATCGGGTCTCGCGACGACGTGTTCGCCGCGGACCTCGTGATCCAGGTGCGGACCTGCGGCATGAACCCGGAGAAGGGGCGGGACGACGTCGAGCGATTCCGCCCCGATCAGGTGATCGCCGGCATGGCCGACCCGCTGGTCTGCCCCACCGGCGTGCAGCAGGCCGCCGACCGCAAGGTGATCGGCTTCGCCCTGGACTTCATGCCGCGCATCACCCGGGCGCAGAGCATGGACGTGCTCTCCTCCCAGGCCACCGTGGTCGGCTACAAGGCCGTCCTGATCGCGGCCGAGCGCCTGCCGAAGATGTTCCCGATGCTGACGACGGCGGCGGGCACCGTGCCGCCGGCGCAGGTGTTCGTGATCGGCGCGGGCGTCGCCGGGCTCCAGGCCATCGCGACGGCCCGGCGGCTCGGCGCGGTCGTCCAGGGATACGACGTCCGGCCCGCCGCTCAGGAGGACATCGAGAGCCTCGGCGGCCGAGCCGTGATGCTGCCGCTCGCCCCCGGCGACGCCCAGGACAAGAGCGGGTACGCGAAGGAGCTCGGCGAGGCCTTCTACCGCCGGCAGCAGGAGCTCATGGCGCAGGTCGTGGCCGGCGTCGACGTGGTCATCGCGACGGCCATGATTCCCGGCAAGCGCGCGCCGGTGTTGCTGACCGAGGAGGCCGTGCTCGGCATGCAGCCGGGGTCCGTGGTCGTCGACTGCGCCGCCGAGCGCGGCGGAAACTGCGCGCTCACCCGTCCGAACCACCGCGTCGTCACGCCGAACCGGGTCACGATCCTCGGCCCGACGAACCTGGTCGCGACCGTCCCCTACGAGGCCAGCCTCATGTACGCCAAGAACGCGACGGCGTTCCTGCTGCACCTCGTCCGCGACGGCAAGCTCGTCCTCGACCTCGACGACGAGATCGTCGCGGGGACGCTCGTCACCCGGGAGGGCGAGATCGTCAACAAGCGGGTCCTGGAGTCCCTCGACGGAGGTGCAGCATGTCTGACCGGCTCGAGGTCGGCCTGTTCATCTTCGTGCTCGCGTCCTTCCTCGGCTACGCCGTGATCACGCGCGTTCCCGGACCTGCTCCACACGCCGCTGATGTCCCTCACGAACGCCCTGTCGGCGATCTCGATCGTCGGCTCGCTGATCCTGGCCGGCTCCGGCGAGAAGGGGTTCGCCACGATCCTCGGCACGATCGCCGTCTTCGCGTCGATGACGAACATCGTCTCCGGCTTCCTCATCACCGACCGCATGCTGAAGATGTTCAAGCGGCGTGAGCCCGCGAAGCGACCCGCGGACGCGGCCCCCAAGGGGGCGTCGGCGTGAACGACGTCGTGGACCAGACGCTCCTGCCGCTCGCGTACCTGTTCGCGGCGGCGTGCTTCGTCCTGGCGCTGAAGTGGCTGTCGCACCCGACCACGGCGCGGCGCGGGGTGAAGACCGGCGAGCTCGGGATGCTCGTCGCGGTCGTCGCCACCCTGTTCGAGTTCGAGATCGTGGAGTACCAGTGGATCGCGGTCGCGCTCGTGGCGGGGGTCGCCCTCGGCGTCCCGCTCGGCCTCCTGGTCCCGATGACCGCCGTGCCGCAGCGGACGGCGCTCTCGCACGCGTTCGGCGCGCTCGCCGCCGGTCTGGTCGGGACCGCCGAGTTCTATCTCCAGCGGCAGCGCCATCGACGCGACCACCATGGTTGCGCTCGGCCTCGAGGTCGTGCTCGGGTTCCTGACCTTCACCGGATCGCTGATCGCGGCCGGGAAGCTCCAGGGGATCGTCCGCGACCGCCCATGGGTCTACCGCGGACAGAACGTCGTGAACCTGTCGCTCCTGGGTGCGGCGCTCGTGATGGTCGGGTTCCTCGTCTACGACCCGAGCCTCACCGTGCCTGTTCCCGATCGTCATCGCCGTCTCGCTGATCTTCGGCGTGATGCTCGTGATCCGGATCGGCGGCGCCGACATGCCGACGGTGATCTCGTTGCTGAACAGCTTCGCGGGCCTGTCGGCCGCCATGATGGGCTTCGTTCTCGGCAACAAGCTCCTGATCGTCGCCGGCGCCCTCGACGGCTCGAGCGGTCTGGTCCTGTCGATCATCATGTGCAAGGCGATGAACCGGTCGTTCACGAACGTGCTGTTCGGCGGGTTCGGCGCCGAGGCGACGGTCGGTGACCTCGAGCAGCGTCCGGTTCGCAGCGTCGACCCCGAGGAGACCGCGTTCCTGCTCGATGCCGCGCGATCGGTGGTGATCGTCCCCGGGTACGGCATGGCGGCCGCGCAGGCCCAGCACAAGGTCCGCGAGCTCACCGACGCGCTCCTGGTGCGAGGCGTCGACGTGAAGTTCGCGATCCACCCGGTGGCCGGCCGCATGCCCGGACACATGAACGTCCTGCTGGCCGAGGCGAACGTGCCCTACGACCAGCTCTACGACCTGGAGGCGATCAACCCGGAGCTCCCCCAGACCGACGTCGTGCTGGTCGTCGGCGCGAACGACGTCGTGAACCCCTCGGCCCGCACCGACACCGCGAGCCCGATCTACGGGATGCCCATCCTGGACGTCGACACGGCGGGCTCGGTCATCGTCGTGAAGCGCTCGATGCGCTCCGGCTTCGCCGGCGTGGACAACGAGCTGTTCTACCTGGACAAGACGCAGATGCTCTTCGGCGACGCGAAGGTCGTGATCGGCGGCGTCGTCGACGAGCTCTCGAGACTGCCTGCGAGGGAGGTGGCGGCATGAGCCTCACCGTCGAGCGAGAGCGGACCGCCGAGCACGCGTGGGTCGACGCGCTCCGCACGGGCACCGGCTCGGTGCCGGTGCCGTACCGGGGACACGAGCTGCTCGAGCAGCCGCTCCTCAACAAGGACACGGCGTTCACCGAGCGCGAGCGCGAGGTCTTCGGCCTGCGCGGACTCCTGCCACCGCGCGTTCGCACGCTGGAGGAGCAGGTCGCCCTCGAGATCGCGAAGAACCGGCGCAAGGGCGACGAGCTCGAACGCTTCATCGGCCTGGCTGCGCTCCAGGACCGCAACGAGACGCTGTTCTACCGGGTCCTGCTCGAGCACCTCGAGGAGCTGATGCCGATCGTGTACACGCCGGTCGTCGGCGGCGCGTGTCAGGACTACAGCCACATCATGCGGCGAGCTCGAGGGCTGTGGCTCACGCCCGAGGACGGCGACCGGATCCCCGAGCTGCTGCGAAACGCGCGACACGAGGACGTCCGGCTCATCGTGGCGACGGACAACGAGCGGATCCTCGGCCTCGGCGACCAGGGCGCCGGCGGGATGGGCATCCCGGTCGGCAAGCTCGCCCTGTACACGGCGGGCGCGGGGATCCACCCGGCGCTCACCCTGCCGGTCTCGCTCGACGTGGGCACCGACAACGAGGCGCTGCGGTCCGACCCCGACTACTTCGGGTTCCGGCAGCCGCGGCTTCGCGGGCCCGCCTACGACGAGTTCGTCGAGGCGTTCGTCGAGGGCGTCCTCGAGGTCTTCCCCCACGCCGTGCTCCAGTGGGAGGACTTCAAGCAGCACAACGCGATCCGCCTGCTCGACCGCTACCGGCACCGGATCACGAGCTTCAACGACGACATCCAGGGCACGGCGTCGGTCGTGATGGGCGGCGTCACCTCGGCGCTGCGGATCCTCGACGAGCCGCTCGAGGCCCAGCGCCTCGTGTTCCTCGGGGCCGGCGCGGCGGGGATCGGGATCGCCCGGTTGGTCCGCGCGAAGATGCGCCGCGAGGGCGTGCCGGAGGACGAGGTCCGGCGCGCGATCGTCCAGCTCGACTCGCGCGGCCTCACGTATCTCGGACGCGAGCCGCTCGACGCCGACAAGGAGGAGCTGGCGCTCGGCGCCGACGAGATGGCGGCGTACGGGTTCATCCCCGGCGAGACGTACGGGCTCGGCGAGGTCGTCAAGCACGTCCGGCCGACCTTCCTGATCGGCACGAGCGGGACGCCCGGGACCTTCGGCGAGATCGCGATCCGCGAGATGGCCGCGCACGCCCGGATCCCGGTGATCCTTCCGCTGTCCAACCCGACCTCGAAGACCGAGGCGCAGCCCGAGGACCTCCTGGAGTGGACGCGCGGGCGCGCGATCGTCGCGACGGGGAGCCCGTTCCCGCCGGTGGTCCGCGGGGAGCGCACCCACGTGATCGGGCAGGCGAACAACGCGTTCTGCTTCCCGGGCATCGGGCTCGGCGCCGTGGTCGCCGAGGCGCGCGAGATCACCGACGAGATGTTCCTCGTCGCCGCCGAGGCGCTCGCGGGCGCGGTCTCGCAGGAGCGCCTGGACGAGGGCTCGCTCTACCCCAACCAGTCCGAGCTTCGCGTGGCCTCGCGAGCGGTCGCGATCGCGGTGGCCCGGGCCGCGAGGGACGGCGGCGTCGGCCGGCACTTCGGCGACGACGAGCTCGAGTCGGCCGTCGACGCGATGATGTGGGAGCCGAGGTACCTGCCCTACGAGGCCGTCTAGCGCTCAGCCGATCAGGTCGCGCTCGAGATGGCGGACGCGGGCGGCGAGCCCCTCCATGATCCGTAGCGCGACCTCCGGCTCCCTCCGGAGCACCTTGCGGAACGCCGTGCGCTTCAGGCGGATCACGTCGAGCGTCTGCTCGGCGACCACGGAGGCCGAACGGGTTCGCCCGTCGATCAACGACATCTCACCGAAGTAGTCGCCGGGCACCAGGTGGGCCAGGACCCGCTTCGACGTCCCCCGGACGACCCGCGCCCGGCCGTCCAGGATCACGTAGAACGCGAGCGCGGGCATGCCCTCCTCGATGACGAACCGTCCCTGGGGGATCCAGACCTCCTCCGCGAGAGCGGCGATCCGCTTCAGGTCGCGCTCGGACAGACCGGAGAAGAGTGGGACGCGGCCGAGGACCTTCCATCCCGGCGCCTTGATCGGCTGCACCGTCCCCGCGGTCGGACCCTTGATCCGTCCCGGCACCGAGTCTCCTTCACAGGCCGCTGTCGCGCGGGCAGCCTACCGCAGCGGCTTCCTGGCCCGGAGGAGCAGGTAGTCGAGCACCCCGCGTTCCCACAGGAGCTCCGCCTGGGCGAGCATCGCGCGGCAGGCGAGTCGCATCGCGAGTGGGGCGTCGACCTCCCCGGCGTCGAGGCGATCGCGGACGAACCGCAGGGCCGGCCCGATCACGCGGGCACCGACGAGGCGGGTCTCCACGTCGGCGAACCCGGCCCGGCGCACGAGGGCCTCGATCTCGTCTGCGGTCGCCGCCGCGCCCGGCCGGAGCCCCCAGACGCGGAGCTGGGTCACGCCGGCCAGGACCTCCTGGAGCCCGCGCGGCATCCGCTGGGTCGGAACGTCCGACATCGAGAGCACGCCGCCCGGCCGGAGCGCCCGGAACGCCTCGCGAAGGAAGCGGGCCCGCGAAGGGAAATGGAAGGCCGCCTCCACGCTGATGACGCCGTCGACGCTCTCGCCCCGGACCGGCAACCGGGTGGCATCCCCGTTCACGGGCACGGCGCCCGCCTCCTCGAGGCGCCCGCGCCCCGCGACGAGCTGCGAGCGCGTGATGTTCAGGGCGACGAGCCGCGAGGTCCGAGCCACCTTCGCGATCAGCGGATCCTGCGCGCCCAGGCCGTTCCCGACGTCGAGGATCGCCCCGTCCCTCGGCAGCGCCTCGGCAAGCTCCGACACCAGCCGGCGGACGGCAAGCGGCGCCTCGGCCGGATCGCTCCCGTCGCCCTCCCAGAGCCCGAGGTTCAGCCACCCCTCGTCGATCGCGAGGAAGAAGTCCGGCCCGATCGAGTCGTAGACGGCCGCGGCCGGGTTCCGCCCCTGCCGGAGGAACGTCCCCGCGTGCCGGAGATGCTGTCGCGTCCAGGTCGTCACGACACGCAACCCTAGGCGTTCGCGAACGCAGACCGCGTGGACCGGTCGGGCGTCGGAGTGCCGCGCTAGGCTTCGCCGCATGACGGCTCCGAACCGATCGGTCGACCGCGGTCTCCTCGCCGCGCTCATGGAGCGCGAGGTCTCGCGGTTCGAGCACGGACCACCCGCGCTCGCGCGAGCTGTTCGAGCGCGGCAAGGCGAACCTGCTCGCCGGCGTCCCGATGCCGTGGATGACCGAGTGGGCCGGGCCGTTCCCGGTCTTCGTTGCCGAGGCCGAGGGCGCCCGGTTCCGCGACGTCGACGGTCGCGAGTACGTCGACCTCTGCCTCGGCGACACCGGCGGGATGACGGGGCACGCCCCGAAGGCCGCCGTGGCCGCCATCGCGGAGCAGGCGGCGAAGGGCATCACCCTGATGCTGCCGACCGAGGACTCGATCTGGGTCGGCGCCGAGATGGCGCGCCGGTTCGGGCTCCCCTTCTGGCAGTTCTGCCTCACGGCGACCGACGCGAATCGCTTCACGATCCGGCTCGCGCGCGCGATCACCGGCCGGCCGAAGATCCTCGTCTACAACTACTGCTACCACGGGTCGGTCGACGAGACGATCGTCTCGATCGAGGACGGCGTCGCCGGGCCGCGGCCCGGATCGATCGGCCCGCCGGTCGACCCGACCGAGACCACGCGCGTCGTCGAGTTCAACGACGTCGACGCGCTCGCCGAGGCCCTCGCGCACGAGGACGTCGCGTGCGTGCTCGCCGAGCCGGCCCTGACGAACATCGGCATCGTGCTCCCCGACCCGGGCTACCACGACGCGCTCCGAGAGCTGACTCGCCGGCACGGGACGCTGCTCGTCATCGACGAGACCCACTGCATCTGCGCGGGCCCGGGAGGTGCCACCAAGGCGTGGGGGCTCGAGCCCGACTTCCTCACGATCGGCAAGCCGCTCGCGAGCGGCGTCCCGGCCGCGTGCTACGGCATGAGCGCGGAGGTCGCCGAACGTGTGCAGGCCTCCATGGACTCGTTCCCGACCACCGACGTCGGCGGGATCGGAGGAACGCTCTCCGGCAACGCCCTCAGCCTCGCGGCGATGCGCGCGACGCTCGAGCACGTCCTCACCGACGAGGCGTTCGAGCGCATGATCGCGCTCGGCGAGCGCTGGGCCGCCGGCGTGAAGGACGGGATCGAGCGCCACGGCCTCCCGTGGGAGGTCCAGCGGCTCGGCTGCCGCGCCGAGTACTGGTTCACGCCGTCTCCGCCGCGCAACGGCGGCGAGGCCGCGGCGGTCGACGACCACGAGCTCGCGCGGTTCACGCACCTGTACGCGCTGAACCGCGGGATCCTGCTCACGCCGTTCCACAACATGGCGTTGATGTCGCCGGCGACCACCGAGGAAGACGTCGACGCGCACTCGCGCGTCTTCGACGAGATGTGCGAGGAGCTCGTGCCGTGACGGGACCTCGGATCTCGCACGTCATGATCGACGCGCGCGACCCCGACGCGCTCGCGCGGTTCTGGGGCGCGCTGCTCGGGATCGATTCCGTCTCCCATTTCGACGACGGCCGGTTCGTCTTCCTCGCCGAAGGCGAGCACGGTCCCGCGATCGGGATCCAACGGGTGCCGGAGCCGAAGATGGCGAAGAACCGCGTGCACGTCGACGTCGAGGTGGACGACATCGAGGAGTGGACGCGCTGGGTGCGCCAGCACGGCGGCTCGCGCGTCGCCGACCACGAGACGGCGGGCGTGCACTGGCGGATCATGGCCGACCCCGAGGGCAACGAGTTCTGCCTGGTCCCGCGCTCGCAGGGCTGAGAAGGCCGGTCAGGCGCGCTCGGCGCGGAGCATCTGCCGGATCTTGACGCGGCTCGACTGGAGCACGGCCCGCGAGTAGATCTTCGTCGCGACGGGGATCAACGCGATCGTCGCCCCGATCGACAGCGCCACCGAGAGCAGGACGGCGCCGATGGTCGCGTCCCCCAGCACGATGCGCGTCGGCATCACCAGCGGGGCCGAGGGCGGCAGCAGCGAGGCGACCGTCGCCAGCGTCGAGGTCGGATCGCTCACGGCGCTGATCCCGACGAAGAACGACGCCACGATCACGAGCGTGAGCGGCGTCATCGTCGTCTGGAGGTCCTCCTGCCGCGTGACGATCGAACCGGCGACGGCGAACAGGCTCGCGTAGAAGAAGTAGCCGAGGACGAACCAGAACAGGACGATGCCGATCGTGGCGATCGCCCCCGCGGGGAACTCGAGCGAGCCCACCACTTGCGCCGTCACCAGCCCGATGACGCCGATCAGCATCAGCTGAAGGAGTCCGAGCACGCCGATCCCGAGGATCTTGCCCCGCAACAGCTGCGAGGGACGCAGCGTCGCGAGGAGCACCTCGACCACGCGCGAGGACTTCTCTTCGACCACGCCCGCCGCGACCCAGTAGCCGTACGCGAACAGCTGCCCGTACAGCGCCAGCACGCCGACGAACGCGACTGCCGCGTTCTCCCGCCCTTGCGCATCGCGCGGCTCGAGCGCGTCGACCGGCAGCGGCGTCTGGTTCAGCGCGGCGAAGACCTCCTCCTGCGAGAGCCCCGACGCCTCGAGCACGCTCTCCGATCGCATCCGGAGCGAGACCGCCTGGATGACGCCGACGAGCTCCGCCGGGGGGTCGGACTTCACGAGGATCCGCTCCGCGTCGAGGACGACGGCATCGACGTCCCCGCTGCGGACCGCGCGCCCCGCCGCACCCTCGTCCGCCAGCTCGACCAGCGTCACCTTGATGTCGAGCACGGCCGAGGCCGCCACCACCTGCGCGCCGATCGACCGCGACTCGGAGCCCACGACGCCGAGGTCGAAGACCGTCCCCCGATTGAAGAGCGAGCTGACCACGATGACGCCCACCAGGATCGCCAGCGTGATCGCCGTCGAGATCACGAACCCCTTGTCCCGGGCGCGCTCGACGAACTCCCGACGCGCGACGATCGGCCACATGCGCTTGGTGCTCACGCCTGCACCGCCCGGCGAAAGATGTCGGTGAGGCTCGGCTGCACCACGCTGAAGTGCCGGACGTCGCCGGCCGCGCGGGCCGCGTCGAGCACGTCGGCCTCCCGCGCGTGGTCGACGAGCTCGAGGATCGCGCCGGCGGGGAGCGGCTCGAGGACCCGGACGCCGGTCAGGCGGTCGAGCCATCCGTCCGCCGCGCCCTCGACCTCGACGCGCAGGAGCCGGCGGCCGTCGGCGGCCCGCAGGTCCGCGATCCGGCCCGCGGCCACGATGCGGCCCTTGTTGATGAGGACGACCGACTCGCACAGGCGCTCGACGAGCTCGAGCTGGTGGCTCGAGAAGACGACCGGCACCCCGCCGGCGGCCTGCTCGCGCAGGACGCCGGAGAGCACGTCGACGCCCACCGGGTCCAGCCCGCTGAACGGCTCGTCGAGCACCAGCACCTCGGGCCGGTGGGCGAGCGCCGCCGCGAGCTGCACGCGCTGCTGGTTGCCGAGCGAGAGCGCCTCGGTCCGGTCCTTCGCGCGGTCCGCGACGCCCAGGACCTCGATCGTGCGCTCGGCGCGCCCGCGCGCCTCTGCGGCGTCGAGCCCGTGCAGCCGCGCGAGGTACACGAGCTGATCGAGCACGCGCATCTTCGGGTACAGCCCGCGCTCCTCGGGCATGTAGCCGAAGCGCCGGCGCGTCTCGGCGTCGACCGGGCTCCCCCGCCACCGGACCTCGCCGGCGTCGGGCTCGAGCACGCCGAGCACGATGCGCATCGCGGTGGTCTTCCCGGCCCCGTTGGGGCCGACGAACCCGACCATCTCGCCCTCGGCGACCGTGAACGACACGTCGTCGAGCGCGACGACGTCGCCGAACCGACGCGAGAGGCCGCTCAGCTCGAGCACGCGACCAGGTTACGAGCCGACGGTCAGGACGGCCTTGCCGTTGACGCGGCGTTCCATGAGGGCCTCGATCGCACGCGCGGCCTCGGTCCAGGGAACGTGGAGGTCGATGTCCGAGCGCAGCCGCCCCTCGGCCACCAGGCCCGCGAGCGCGGCGAGCCGCGTCGTCCCGATCCGCCCGTGCAGCAGCTCCCACGTGACGAAGTAGCCGACGATCCTCGGCGCGCCCTTGCGGTAGAAGGTTCTCGGGATCGAACGTCGCCGGCTCGTTCGAGGAGTTCCCGAACGAGACGATCACGCCCTCGGGAGAAAGCCGCGAAACCGCGGCCGCCAGCGACGAACCGCCCACCGACTCGACGACGAGGTCGAAGGGTTGGCCCTCCGGCTCGAGACCCACGACGATCTCGTCCGCCCCGAGCTCGTCGAGCCCCTCGCCCCGCTCGGGCCTGCCGACGATCGCCGTCACGTGCGCGCCGGCCGTGTGCGCGAGCTGGATCGCGAACCGCCCGACCCCGCCCGCCGCTCCCGTGATCGCGACGCGCCGGCCGAGGAGCGAATCCATCGCGGCGAGCACCCCGACCGCCGTGAGCCCGGCCACCGGCAGCGTCGAGGCCGTCTCGAATGACAGGTCGCCCGGGATCTCGGCGAGGTGGTCGGTCCGAACCGTTGCGCGCGCAGCCCAGGCTCCCCCGTTCGACCCACCCGACCACGCGGGTGCCTTCCGTCGGCCCCGACCCGTCGTCGGCCGGCGTCGCGACGACGCCGGCGAGGTCCCACCCCGGCCGCCAACCGTCCTCGGCGGCGCGGAGCGCCGTGCACTCGCCGCGGTTCAGCGAGATCGAGCGCACCGCGACGATCGCCTGATTGTCGGTGGGCTTGGGCTCCGCGGTCTCCCGAAGCTCGATCCCACCGGCCGCCTTCGGTGCGGCGACGAGTGCCTTCACGCGGGATCCCTCATCCGCAGCATCACGCCGGATTCTGGCGCAGAGCGGACGGGAGCGTGAAGCTGGCGGGACGTCCTCGCATCGACCCCGCGCTCCCCGTCGCTGCCCTGGATGCTGGACAGCGTTCGGAACGTAAGCAAACCTGATCGCTCTAGGCGGCGTCGACCGCGACCGTTTCACGCTCGAGGGCGATCGCGAGCACCTCGTCGATCGTCTCGACCGGGTGGAACGCGATCTCCTCGCGTACCTGCTCGGGCACGTCGTCGAGGTCTCCCTCGTTGCGCCTGGGGAGGATGACCTCCTTCAGCCCGGCGCGGTGCGCCGCGAGCACCTTCTGCTTCACCCCGCCGATCGGGAGCACACGGCCCTGGAGCGTGACCTCGCCGGTCATCCCGACCGTGGCTCTTCACCGGCGTGTCGGCGAGCAGCGACGCGATCGCGGTCACCATCGTCACGCCGGCGCTCGGGCCGTCCTTCGGCACGGCGCCCGCGGGCACGTGGACGTGGAACCGGCCGCCGAGCTGCTCGGCGTCGATCCCGAGCTCGGCCGCGTGCGAGCGCACGTAGCTGAGCGCGATCTGGGCCGACTCCTTCATCACGTCGCCGAGCTGCCCGGTGAGGGTGAGCGCGTCCGGGCCCTCGGAGCCCTCGAGACGCGTCGCCTCGATGAACAGGACGTCGCCGCCCGTGCCGGTGACGGCGAGGCCGGTCGCGACACCGGGCACGCTCGTGCGATCGGCCGCCTCGAAGAAGAACCGCGGCCGGCCCAGGTACTCGCGGACGTCGGCGACGTCGACGCGAATCGGCGCCTCGCGCGTCGCCGCGCGCGAGCCTGCGTCGCCACCTTGCGGAGCACCTTGCCGAGCTCGCGCTCGAGGTTCCGCACGCCGGCCTCGCGCGTGTAGTCCGCGACGACCTGACGGATCGCGTCGTCGGTCACCTCGACCTCGTTGCCGTGCAGTCCGTTCCGCTCCTCCTGCCGCGCGAGCAGGTGATCGCGCGCGATGGCGACCTTCTCGTCCTCCGTGTAGCCGTCGAGCCGGATGACCTCCATCCGGTCGAGCAGCGGACCGGGGATCGTCTCGGAGACGTTCGCGGTCGAGATGAACAGCACCTCGGACAGGTCGAGGTCGACCTCCAGGTAGTGGTCGCGGAAGGTGTGGTTCTGCGCCGGGTCGAGCACCTCGAGCAGCGCGCTCGAGGGGTCGCCGCGCCAGTCGGCGCCGACCTTGTCGACCTCGTCGAGCATCATGACCGGGTTCTTCGTGCCGGCCTCCTTCAGCGCGCGCACGATGCGGCCGGGCAGCGCCCCGACGTACGTGCGCCGGTGGCCGCGGATCTCGGCCTCGTCGTGGATCCCGCCCAGCGAGATGCGCACGAACTTCCGGCCCAGGGCGCGCGCGACCGACTCCCCCAGCGACGTCTTGCCGACGCCGGGAGGTCCGACGAGCGTCAGGATCGCGCCCGAGCCGCGACCGGCGGCCGGGCCGAGCCCGCGCTCCTGCCGGAGCTTGCGCACCGCCAGGTACTCGACGATGCGGTCCTTCACGTCGGACAGGCCCGTGTGGTCCTCGTCCAGGATCGCCCGCGCCTCGGCGATGTCGAGGTTGTCCTCGGTCCGCACGTCCCACGGGATCTCGGTCATCCAGTCGAGGTAGGTGCGGATCCAGCCGTACTCGGGCGACTGCTCCGAGGTCCGCTCGAGGCGGCCCAGCTCGCGCTCCGCCTCGGTGCGCGCGCTCTCGGGCATGTTCGCGTCGGCGATCTTCGTGCGGTACTCCTCGACGACGTTGCCCTCCCCGCCCTCGCCGAGCTCCTTGCGGATCGCGTCCATCTGCTGGCGGAGGAGGTACTCGCGCTGGGTCTTCTCCAGGCCCTCGCGCACGTCGGTCCGGATCTTGTCCTTCAACTCGAGCTCGGCCAGGATCTCCCTGGCCCACGCGAGCACCTTCTCGAGGCGCTGCTCGACGTCGAGGGTCTCGAGCACCTCGAGCTTCTGCTCGAACGACAGGTCCGGGGAGTAGCCCGACGTGTCGGCGATCTGTCCGGGATCGGAGATGCCGCGCAGGAACTCGGCGACCTGCGGGATGCCGCGCAGCTCGACGACGTTCTCGATCGTGGCGCGGTACTCGCGCGCGAGCTCACGGGCGCGAGCGCTCGCGTCCTCCGGATCGGGTCGCGCGTCGACCTCGACCCAGGTCGCGTCCCCGGTGCCCGGCACGCCCCGGCTCACGACGGCCCGGTGCATCCCGCGGATCACGAGGGCCTCCATGCCGCTCTGGAGCCGGCCGACGTCCTCGACCTTGGCCACCGTGCCGACCTGGGCGAACCGCTGGCCGATCCGGGGCACCAGGAGGATCTCCCCGTCGGTGGACTCCGCGGCGGCGACCGCCCGCCGGGCGTCGTCGGACTCGATCGCCAGGGTCACCACCATCCCCGGGAGCACCACCCCGGTCGTGAGCGGGAGCAGGGGCAGGACGTTCGTGGAGAGCTGCGTCATCGGGCCTTCCCTCTCTGTGACTGCGTCGGCTCTTGCACCTGCAGGTGAAACGGGCACGGGCGCGTGCCTATTCCTGAGTGTAATGACGATTACAGCAAGACCCGGAGGCTTGGGTTTCCCTCGCGAGGCACCCGGGCCTATCGTGGCGGCGATGTTCGAGCGCTTCACGGACCGAGCCCGGCGGGTGGTCGTCCTCGCCCAGGAAGAGGCTCGGCAGCTGAACTTCAACTACATCGGGACCGAGCACATCCTGCTCGGCCTGATCCGGGAGGAGGAGGGCATCGCCGCCAAGGCCCTCGGAGCTCTCGGCATCGATCTCGAGCAGGTGCGCTCGAGCGTGCTCGAGATCGTCGGCGAAGGGGAGATGACACCCGCGGGACACGTCCCATTCACCCCGCGCGCCAAGAAGGTGCTCGAGCTTTCCCTCCGCGAGGCGTTGCAGCTCAGCCACAACTACATCGGGACCGAGCACATCCTTCTCGGCCTGGTCCGCGAGGGCGAGGGCGTCGCCGCCCAAGTCCTCCAGAAGCTCGGCGCCGACCTCGAGCGCGTTCGCCAGACCGTGATTCAGCTCCTGTCCGGCTTCACGGGCCAGGTCGAGGAATCGGTGACCCCGGCGAGCCTGGGGAGGCGATTCTCCCGCGGCCGATCGAAGCCGCCGCCCGCGGACTTCCCGATCTGCCCGAGCTGCTCGGCATCGCTCGCCGAGCACGCGAGCGTGAAGACGCGAGAGCTCGAGGTCGAAGACGAGCCGCCGCAGGTCGTCAAGATCGCCTACTGCGGTAAGTGCGGGGTCACCCTCGGCATCAAGATCCTGTAGCGGATCTCACGCAACGGTGACGACCGGCCGCGCGACGCGCAGGACGACGCCGCGACCGAGGATCGGCAGCCACAACGACCCGGAGTCGTACGCCATGACCTGGTTCGCGGTGATGAAGCCCTCCTCGGCAACCTGCGCCTCGGGGACGACGAGGTTGTCGTCGGCGAGGTCGATCGCGGCGAGCTGCGGGCCGTTCGCGGTCGCGACGAACAGCGTGAACTCGTCGGCGGCGAGGCCGTCCGGCGCGATCGGCGTCGTGACCTCGGCGACGACCTCGTTCGTCGCGGGGTCGATCCCCTGGACGACGCCGCGATCGGTGCAGGACACCCAGAGGCTCCCCCCCGCCTCGAGCATGATCTGGGGCCCCGCCTCGGTCGCGATCTCGGCGAGCACCTCGCCGCTCGACGGGTCGATCCGCGTGATCGTCGAATCGAGGTAGTTCGACACCCAGACGCTGTCGGACGCGAACGCGACGAACCTGGGGACCAGTCCGACGTCGTAGGTTTCGACCAGCCGATCGCGGCCGGGGTCGATCCGGCCCACGACGCCGTCGTCCTCGCACGCCACCCACACCGAGCCCGCGCCGATCGCGAAACCCTCGGGCGCGGCGCAGACGTCGATCGTCGCGATCACCTCGTTGGACGCGGGGTCGATCTTCGTGACCGTGTCGTCCTCGGAGTTGGACACCCAGACCGCGCCTTCGCCGACGACGACCTCGAGCGGCACGGCGCCGACCGGGATCGTCGCGACGACCTCGTTCGACGACGGGTCGATTCGGTACACGGCCGGCTCGCCACCCGAGCGGAACTCGGACGCCACGACCCAGAGCGAGCCCTCGCCGGACGCGACGCCGATCGGCTCGGCGCCGACGGGAATCTCCGCCTCGACGAGGTCGTAGGGTCCGAGCGTCGAGGTCGGCGCGGGTTCGGGCGCCGTCGACCCAGACGCCGTCGGCCCGGACGCCGTCGACCCGGACGCCCCGGTCGCTCCCCCGTCGTCGCTCGCACACGCGCCGAGCACGAGCGCGCCCGCAAGCGCGAGCGCTGTGAGACGCCGGGTTCCCCTCCCCATCGTCATGCGATACGCGCTCGGACCCGAGGTCGGACGGCGGGGGTTCCCAATGGGCAGGAAACCGCAAACCCGGCCGACCCCACGCGACCCTATCCTTTGAGCGACATGGCCGAACCAGAACAGGCTCGGACGCTCTTCAAGGAGCTGGCCGACCGCGTCGACGAGCGGCTGTTCGGGGTGCGCGAGCCGCTGCGCCTGGTGATGGTGGGGATCCTCACCGGCAACCACGTGCTGATCGACGACGTGCCGGGCGTCGGCAAGACCACGCTCGTGCGGATGGTCTCGACGCTGATGGGCCTCCGCTTCGCCCGCGTGCAGTTCACGCCCGATCTCATGCCGAGCGACATCACCGGGACCTCGATCCTGAACCTCAAGACGAACGAGTTCGAGTTCCGGCCCGGGCCGCTGTTCACGCAGATCCTGCTCGCCGACGAGATCAACCGGGCGACGCCGAAGACCCAGGCGGCGCTGCTCGAGGCGATGCAGGAGCACCAGGTGACCGTCGACGGCGAGACGCACCCGCTGCCGGTCCCGTTCTTCGTGCTGGCGACGCAGAACCCGATCGAGCTCGAGGGCACCTTCCCGCTTCCCGAGGCGCAGCTCGACCGGTTCCTGCTCCGCGTGCGGCTCGGCTACCCCGACGAGCGCGAGGAGGAGCGCATCCTCCAGGGCGGCCCGGCCGAGCGCCTCCTGCCGACCGATCCCCTGCCCGAGCTCCCCCCGCTCGACGAGCTGCGCGAGGCGATCGCGTCGATCCGCCTGGAGCATCCGGTTCGGAGCTACGTCGTCGCCCTCGCGCGCGCGACGCGCGATCACCCCGAGCTCGCCGTCGGCGCGAGCCCGCGCGCCGTCGAGCAGATGGGCGACGCCGTCCGGGCCTCCGCGATGCTCGACGGCCGCGACTACGTCCTGCCCGACGACGTGAAGGCGCTCGCCGAGCCGGTCTTCGGCCATCGCATCGTGCCGACCACCGACGCGCGGATCCGGGACCGCGGCGCCGACGAGATCCTGCGCGAGATCCTGCGTTCGGTTCCGGTCCCCACCGAGTCGACCTAGGGCGGACCCGACGGACACGCCGGAGCGGCGCCGGATCGCGCTGGTCGTCGCCGGGGTGTTCGCGCTCCTCGCCGTCGCGTGGGGCGAGGTGGCGCTGCTGCTCTGGGCGGCGGCGGTCGGGGCGATCGCGGCCGGGGCGACGCTCTGGGCCCGGAACGCGTGGCGCGAGCTCGAGGTGGAGGTCGCCTTCGAGCCCTCGCGCGTGTTCGCGGGCGAGGACGTGCACGTCCGCGTGCGCATCGCCAACCGCAAGCGCCTGCCGCTGCCGATCGTCCGCGTCGTGGTCCGGTTCCCGCCCGGGCTGTTCCCCGGGGACGACCCGGACCCGACCCTGCTGCGCGGGCACCGGCGTCGCCTGTCGCTCGCCGGGATGCGCGAGGTCACGCTCCGGTTCCCGGTGGTGGCTCGCACCCGAGGCGAGTACTGGCTCGAGGACCTCGAGGTCGAGCTGTCGGACCCCTTCGACCTCGCGCCCACACGGCGCGAGATCCCGGTCGAGGGCGCCCTGCTCGTGATGCCCGAGCCGCGGACGGCGGTCCCGCTGCGGATCGTGCGTCGACTCCCGTTCGGCTCGCCCGCGGCGGCGGCGCGCCTGTACGAGGACCGCGAGCACTTCGCCGGCGTTCGCGACTACGAGCCGGGCGACCCGATGCGGCACGTGCACTGGCGGCTGTCGGCGCACGCGGGGCGGCTCCAGACCAAGCGCTACGAGCCGACGCGCTCGGCCGAGGTCCTGTTCGCCGTCGACCTGTCCAACGGCGAGCCGTTCTGGCACGCGGTCGACCCCGACACCGCCGAGGAGTCGATCGGATGGGCGAGCTACCTCGCGCGGCACGCGATCCACGCCGGCTGGCGGACCGGCCTCATCGCGAACACGCACCTGCGCCGAGGCCGGGGCCGGCTCCGCGTGAGCCCCGCCAGCACGGTCGGAGCCGAGGCGGTGCTGTTCGGCGCGCTCGCCCGCATGCCGAACCAGCCGACGAGCGACCTCGGGCCGGTGCTCCGCGAACACGCGCGACGGGTCGTCGGCCGGACCACCGTGATCGTGATCTCGCCCAGCCCCGGTCCCTCGCTCCTTCACGAGATGAACGCGCTTCGCCGACGCGGATCGGACGTGATCCACCTGTCCCCCGTGCTCGATGCGTCCGAGGCGGCCTCGTGATCCTCGCGCGCGACCTCTCGCAACCGGACGCGCACGAGCTCCGCGCGTGCGCGCTCTGGGCGCTCGCGGAGTCGACGGTCGTCTATCCGCCGGTCGGCCTGTTCCTCGTCGCGGTCCGCCCGTTCGGCCTGGGCGCCCAGATGTTCGCGATCCCGTTCGTCGTGGGCTACGTGGGCGGGGCCGCGCTCGCGTATCGGTTCCGCACCTCGCGGAACCTCGGGACCGCCGCGGCGATGGTGGCGGTTCTCGTCGGCCTCCTCGTCGGTCGCGACGGGTTCGCCGAGGCCGCGGTCGCCGCCCTGGTCGCGCTCCTGGTGGCGCTGCGGGTCGTGACCCTCGCCGTGCGCGACTGGCGATCGCCGATCCATGCGGAGCTCGTATGGGGCGCGGCGGCGCTCGGAACCGAGGCGATGCTCGCCGCCGCCCTGCCCGAGTGGCGAGCCCTGCTCGCGGCGTTCGTGCCGACGTTCTTCGGCGCCGCGCTCGCCAGCCGCGCCGTCACGGTCTGGAGCGTCGGCTCGCCCGGCGAGCTGGACGAGCGACTCGGCTCCTCGTGGATCCGGCGGACCCTGCTCGCGGCGGGGGGTCTCGCGGCCGCGATGGCGCTCGCCGTGGTCCTCGGCGTCCGCGGCGGCCTGTTCGACGTCCTCGGGCGCCTCGTCCGGCCGGTCGCCGAGGTGGTGGGCTCGGCGGTGCTCTGGCTGATCCTGCAGGCGGCACGCCCGCTGTTCTGGCTGGCCGACCGGTTCGGGATCGACCCCGAACGGGTCCGCGAGTTCCTCGACCGGCTGCGCCAGAGCGTCGCCGGCGCGCGGGGCCCGGTCGACGTCCGCCCACCCGAGCCCCGCGCCCTGGGCGCGGGTCCTCGGCCTCCTGATCTTCGTCGCGCTCGGCTACGCGCTCTTCCGGGTCCTGCGTCGCGTCCGCGGCGAGCCACAGGCCGAGGTCGAGCCCCGGCCGCCTCGCGCCCCGGCGCCGAGCGCGCAGCCCATCGACGAGCGGCCCCCGCCGGCGCGACCCCGCTTCCGTCGCGAGCTCCCGGCCGATGCCGTCCGGCGCTGGTACGCCGAGACCCTCCTCGCGCTGCGCCCGTACGAGCTCTCGCAAGGCGCCGGCGCTCACCCCGGCCGAGTTCGTCCCCGAGGTCGCCGCCCGGTTCCCGGACGGCGCCGAGGACTTCCGGGCGCTGACGCGCGCGTACGAGGACGTGCGGTACGGCAGCCTTCGGCTGGAGCGAGACCGGCTTCGCGAGCTCGAGGTCCGCCATCGGCGCCTCCTCCAGACGCTCAGGACGGGCGTTCATCGCCCCGTCGCACCGACCCGGTAGGATTCCGGGCTTCATGGACGGACCCGCCATCGCCGTCGAGGGCCTGAAGAAGCACTTCGGTGACGTCAAGGCGGTCGACGGCGTCGACCTCCACGTACGTCCGAGCACGGTGTTCGGCCTGCTCGGCCCCAACGGCGCCGGAAAGACGACGATCGTGCGGATCCTCACCACGCTGCTTCGCCCCGACGCCGGGAGCGCCACGGTCGCCGGCTACGACGTCGTCAAGGACGCCGAGCGGCTCCGGCACGTGATCGGCCTGGCCGGCCAGTCCGCCGCCGTGGACGAGAACCTCACCGGCCTGGAGAACCTCGAGATGGTCGGACGCCTGTACCACGTGCCCGCGGCCGAGGCCCGCCGCCGGGCGGAGACGGTGCTCGGAGCGGTTCGAGCTCTCGGACGCGGCCAACCGCACGGCGAAGACCTACTCGGGCGGCATGCGCCGGCGTCTCGACCTCGGCGCGAGCCTCGTCGGTCGCCCTCGGGTGCTGTTCCTGGACGAGCCGACGACCGGGCTCGATCCCCGGAGCCGGCTCGAGATGTGGGACATCATCCGCGAGCTCGTCGCGGACGGGACCACGCTCATGCTCACGACCCAGTACCTGGAGGAGGCCGACCTGCTCGCGGACTCGATCGCCGTGATCGACGGCGGCAAGGTGATCGCCGAGGGGACGTCGGACGAGCTGAAGAGCCGCGTCGGCGGCGAGGTGCTCGCGCTCCGCGTGTCCGACCGGTCCAAGGCGGGCGCGGCGGCGGGGATGGTCCTCGGGCTCGGGCCCGGAGGTGGCTCGGTGGACAACAACACCGGCGAGATCAACGTCCCGGTCGGCAACGACGGGACCGCCATCCTGACCGAGGCGGTCCTTCGGCTCGACACGGAGGGGATCACGCTGGCCGACATCGGTCTTCGAAGGCCGACGCTCGACGACGTCTTCCTCACCCTCACCGGTCATGCTGCCGAGGGCGCCGCGGAGACGCCCTCGAAGGACGGGGGACGGCGCCGACGGAGGAAGGAGCGGACGTGAGCACCGCCACCACGGTTCCGGCGACGCGCGAGATGAGCCGCGTCAAGATGACGATCTCCGACGCCTGGGTCCTGACGAAGCGGAACCTCACCACCTACATCCGCAAGCCGGACCTGCTCGTCTTCTCGACCATCCAGCCGGTGATGTTCGTCCTGCTGTTCGTCTACGTGTTCGGAGGCGCCATCGGGCAGGCACTTCCCCCGACGATTCCCGTACGTGGACTTCCTGATGCCCGGCATCTTCGTGCAGACGGCGATCTTCGCCGCCCTACAGACGGGCGTCGGCCTCGCCGAGGACCTCCAGAAGGGCCTGATCGACCGGTTCAAGTCGCTCCCCATGGCGCGCTCGGCCGTGCTCGCCGGACGCACGGCGGCGGACACGGTCGCGATCACCATCCAGATCGTCCTGATGCTCGTGGTCGCGACGCTGATCGGGTTCCGCCTCCACGAGGGGCTGATGGAGGCGCTGCTCGCGTTCGGTCTCGCGATCGGCCGTCGGGTACACCTTCACCTGGGTCGCGGCGTTCGCCGGGCTCTCGTTGAAGACCGTCGAGGCCGTCCAGGCCTCGATGTTCACCATCGTGTTCCCGATCGTCTTCCTGAGCTCGGTGTTCGTGCCCCTCGAGACGCTGCCGACCTGGCTCCAGCCGATCGCCGCGGCGAACCCCGTCACCATCTGGGTCGACACGTTCCGAGTGCTCACCCTGGGCGACGTCTACGTGGCGTGGGCCGCCACGCAACTGCACCACCTTCCGTCGCTCGGCACGCTGTTGGCGCTGTCGACCGCGTGGTTCGTCGGGATCCTGGCCGTCTTCGTCCCCCTCGGGGTCCGCGTCTACCGACGCACCTGAGGCTCGCTCGGCGCCCACGTCTTTCCTGCTCAGGCGCCGTCAAATCCTGCCGATACCTCTCGGGTAGGAGGACGGTCCATGCAGGCACCCACCGCACCGAGCGGCCAGCCGGCCCAGGAGCCGGACGAGCGAGCCTGCCCGAGCTGTGGGGCCGCCAACGGTCCCATCGCCGCCTTCTGCTGGCAGTGCTACCGGCCGTTCGGGGCCGCCGGGAGCCCGGGCCCAGGTCCGGCACCCGGCGCGGCGCCTCGCGGGGCCGGGTACCCGGGGGCCCCGTACCCACCCCAGAACGGCGGCCTTCGCGGCGCGGTCTACGCGCCGCCCTCTCCGTCCATCGCCTATGCGGAGCCCAAGCGCAGCCTCGGGACGATGGCGACGATCGTCGTAGCGACGCTCGCCGTGGTCGGCGGCGTCTTCTTCTTCATGCACCGCGCACCGGGGGTCGAGCTCCCGCAGGGGTTCGGCGGCCTGACCCAGGTCGACAACCCGCAGGTCGAGGCGGCGCTGGACATGTTCCGCTCCCAGGCCGGCTCCGAGGGCATCTCGGCCGACATGGGCATCTACGGGACGGCCGGCGTACCGAGCGTGGCCCTGGCCTGGGTCGCGGACGCGAGCGTTCCGAACGCCGACGCCGCCTTCACCGAGTTCGCCGGCGGCTTCAACGAGGGACTGGGGACCGGGTCGCTCGACGAGTCCCGCAGGACGACCGAGACCATCGAGGGCGTGCAGTACCTCTGCGCGCCGGTATCGGGCACCCCCGCCTCGAACATCTGCATGTGGGAGCGCGACGGCATCTTCTGGATCCTGTTCGACCTTTCGGGATCGAGCATGAACGCCACGCAGCAGCTCGCGGTCGCCGCCTACGGCGCCGCGGCCTCCTGATCCCTACCCCCCTCCGGGAACATCTGCCTCGCGCGGTCGGTTGCCTCTGACCGTCGCTAGAGTGTCTGTTTCGCCGCGCTGAGGAGGTCCCGTGCCGTTGCTCGGGTTCGAGGGCGAGAACGCCCGCGAGAAGGTCGTCGTGCTGCTCACGATGTGTTTCGCCCTCGCGATGGTCATGCTCGACAACACGGTGGTGAACGTGGCCCTCCCGACGATCAGCCGGGACCTCGGCGCCGGGGTGACCGACCTCCAGTGGATCGTGGACGGGTACGTGCTCGCGCTGGCATCGCTCCTGCTCACCGGCGGGATCATCGGCGATCGCTACGGGCGGAAGAAGACGTTCCTCGCGGGTCTGGCGGTCTTCACGACCGCGTCGTTCTTGTGCGGCATCTCGCAGGGCACGACCGAGCTCATCCTCGCGCGGGCGCTCCAGGGCGTGGGCGCCGCGCTGCTGCTGCCGGGCACCCTGTCGATCATCACCGTCACCTTCCCGCCCTACGAGCGGGCCCGCGCGATCGGGCTGTGGGCGGGCATGTCCGCCCTCGCGCTCGCGCTCGGGCCGACCGTCGGCGGTCTCATGGTCGAGCATCTCGGCTGGGAGTCGGTCTTCTTCCTGAACGTGCCGATCGGCATCGTCGCGTTCTTCGTCGCGACCCGCACGGTGACCGAGTCGGTCTCGGAGCAGCAGCGGAGCCTGGACCTGGGGGGCCTGGTCCTCGGCACCGGGACGCTGTTCCTCGTCACCTACGGCCTCATCGAGGCGAACCAGAAGGGGTGGAGCGATCCGGCGATCGTCGGCTCGCTCGTCGGCTCCGCGGTGCTGCTCGTCGCGCTCCTGGCCTGGGAGCTCCGGACGCCGAAGGCGATGATGCCGCTCCGGTTCTTCCGCATCCCGGCGTTCTCGGCGGGCAACACCGTCGCGTTCAGCGTGTCGCTCGGGATGTTCGCGACGTTCTTCTTCCTCAGCCTGTACATGCAGACGATCCGCGGATACTCGGCGTTCGAGGCCGGTGTGCGCTTCCTGCCGATGACCGTGATGATCATCCTCACGGCGCCGAACGCGGGCCACTACGCGCAGAAGCACGGCTCGCGCATCCCGATGACCTACGGCCTGATCCTCGCCGGAGGCGGGCTGCTGATCCTCTCTCGACTGTCGGTGGACACGCCGTACCTGCTGATGGTGCCCGTGTTCATCATCATGGGTCACGGGATGGGCGCCACGATGGCCCCGATGACCGCCGCGGTGATGAACGCCGTCGGCCCCGAGCGCGCCGGGCTCGGCTCGGCGATGACCAACACGTCGCGCGAGGTCGGCGGCGTGTTCGGGATCGCGCTCCTTGGGACCGTCCTCACGACCCGGCTCCGCGAGACCTTCGAGCCGGCGCTCGCGACGATCGGCCTTGCCTCGGACCAGCAGGCGAGCATCGCCCACTCGGCCGGCCAGGGGTTCGTCGATCCGGCCGTCCTGTCCGGCCTCTCACCCGGCCAGCGTGCCGCCGTCGTCGGCGCCTTCCGCGAGTCCTTCATGAGCGGGTTCCGGCTCTCTCTGGTCCTCGGCGGGGTCGTGCTCCTGCTCGCGGCGCTCGTGGCGAACCGGTTCATCCCGGGTCGCGCCCACGCGCCGGTTCGGGCCGCCGGCGAGCGCGCGGGCGAGCCGTCCCCCGCCATGGAGCTCTAAGCTCCCTCGAGGGACTCGAGGAGGCGAGGGGATTGACGAGCAAGGACCAGGACGTCATCGACCGGATCGAGCAGCTCGCCCACGAGGAGCACACGCTCTTCGAGAAGGAGTCCGAGGGACAGGCGTCCACCCGCGAGCGCGCCCGCCTGAAGGAGATCGAGGTCCAGCTGGACCAGTGCTACGACCTCTTGCGCCAGCGACGCGCCCGCCGCGCCGCGGGCCTGGACCCCGACGAGGCCGCCGTCCGCGACGAGTCCACCGTCGAGGGCTACCTCGCCTAGCGATGCCGCACGGAGCTCGGCGGGTCGGCGCGGTCGAGGTGGTCTCCCTGTGCGACGGCGTCGTCCTGCTGAGCGAGCCGGCGACGGAGAGCTTCCCGGGCGCGTCGGCCGAGATCTGGGCCGAGACGCGCGAGCGCTACCCGGACGTGTTCGGCGACGAGCGGTGGCGACTGCACGTGCGCTGCACGCTCCTGCGCTCCGAGGGTCGCACGATCCTGGTCGACACGGGCGTGGGCCCCGAGTCCGCGCCGGCCTTCGCGTGGTCGGCCATCCGCGGCGAGCTGCCGATCGAGCTGAAGGCCGCGGGGATCGACCCGTCCGAGGTCGAGATCGTCGTGATCACGCACGTGCACGACGACCATCTCGGCTGGAACGTCGCCGAGGGCACCGCCGACCCGCTGTTCCCGAACGCGCGATACCTGATCCATCGCGCCGACTGGGATCTGATGACCTCGAGCGACGACGAGGAGGACCGCGCGATCTTCGACGCGGTGCTCGCGCCGCTCGAGCGGGCGGACGTCCTCGAGATCTCGGGCGATCGCACCGCGCTCACCTCCGAGCTCACCCTCGTGCACGCGCCCGGGCACACCCCGGGCCACCAGGTCGTCTTGATCGACTCCGGCGACGGGCGAGCGATCGTCACCGGCGATCTGGTGAACCATCCCGTCCAGCTGCTCCAGCCCGGCGTGAACGCGACCTCGGACTTCGAGCCCGAACGGGCGGCGACCACCCGGGCGGCGTTCCTCGAACGGATCGAGCGCGAGGGCCGGATCGTGTTCCCCACCCATTTGCCGGAGCCGTCCGGCCGCTTCGAGCCCGACGGCGATCGCTGGAGCTGGCGGCCCGCGGACTAGCGACGCTCTGCCGCGGGCCGGGCATCGTCGGCGAACCTCAGCGGCTTGTGCGTGCCGTCGCAGAACGGCTTGTTGCGCGAGTGCCCGCACCGACAGAGCGTCTGCCGGTTCCGGACCTCGTAGGCGGTTCCGTCCTCCGAGACGACGGGGATGCCGCCGCGGACCCAGTACGAGGCGTCGGGCTCCACGCCGATCGAGGGCTCGAGCGCCGGCTCGACGGTCGACTCCGGGTCGTCGGCCTCGGCGAAGGCGAGCCGCCCGCTCGGGCAGCGGTGCACCATGCCGACGAACGCCTCCCGCGCCTCGGGGTCTCCGGCCTCCTCGGCAAGATCCCACACGGTGGTCTTCAGGTTCGTGCAGAACCCGGCGTGCGTGCAGAGCGACCCGTCGTCGTAGAGCACGACCCCGTCTCCCTCCCACGGCTCGCGCCGGTTCGCGCTCGGGCCGCGGTCGGCGGTCTCGGCCCCGTCGAAGCCGGTCGTCTCGCACGCGCCGTCGCAGAACGGCTTCGTCGCCGAGACCCCGCAGCGACAGAGGTCGTAGATCTCGGCGGTCGGAAAGTCCGGGCCCTCGTCCCAGTCCGTGGGCTCGCCGCGGTCGGTCTTCACGATCGCGGTCCGCAGGAGCCGCACGCCGCCCTCGACTCGGTACGGCCCGTGGGTGCGGACGACGATCCTGGGGAGTGTCCACGCGAACGCAGTCTACGGAGACAGGAACGAACGGTCGAACGAGAGCGCCTTCCACGGCCTCCGCCCTCCGGCGAGCACCTTGCCGGTCGCGCCGCCGCGCCACTTGCCTGGCCCGCCCGTACGACACCAGCACGAACGAGACCGGCTCGGCGCGGATCGTGCAGTCGGCCGGCCCGTCGGGGCCCTCGAGCCCGCCCGTCCCGTCGTCGACCCGGAAGCGGAGCCGCGGGCCGCCGCGGATCAGGACTCGGTAGGTCACGTGCTTGCCGCGGGTCGTCGCCGGGTTCACGTACCACGGTGCCAGAACGAACGACGCCCGCAGGATCGTGCGCGCGTCCTGGGCCGAGATCGGCCACGGCTTCCCGATCGAGCGCGCGACGTCGAACCCGTGCACCAGGACCTCCGCGAGCGCGATCCCCGTCCCGGTCGCCACGTCGAGCTCGATCCCCGAGTACCACGGGTACGGGTCGGACCCCAGGCGCCCCCTCGTCGTCTCGGCGAACGCGCCGACGCTGGCGGCGACGAGCTCGACCTGGGTGTCGAAAGGGACCTCGCGAGCCTCGCGGATCTGCCGGTCGTTGTTGGCGGCGATGTCGGCGACCTCGCCCTCGGGCGACGCGGTCCCGGCCAGGTAGCCGGCGAACAGCTCGGTCCGCGCCGCCAGGTGCGCGGTCAGCTCGCCGAGGGTCCACCGCAGTCCCGTCGTGGGCGCCGTCGGGTCGTCGACCTGACGCAGCAGGTCGACGAGACGTCGCCCGGCCCGCTCGTAGGCCTCGGCGGCGGGGGCGAGCTCGATCCGAAGATCGGGGGCGACGACCGCCACCTAGGCCACCCTCGCGTGCCAGGCGTCGAGGAGCTCAGCCTCGCGTTGGGGGGTGAGGCCCTCCTCGTCGCGGAGCGGCTGGCCCAGGCGCGAGCGATCCCATTCCCAGCAGTCGCGGAAGCTGTCCTCGATCGGCCGCACCTCGAGCCCGGCCGAGAGCGCGCGGGAGGCGTCGAAGCGCGAGAACGCGATCTCCTCGGGCGGCACCCACCACGGGAACGCCTCCCACTCGTGCAGGCCGTGCTCGAGCAGGAACTCGGCCGAGGCCCAGGTCGTCTCGAGGTCTGGCCGCCCGACGACGCGGGCGGCGGTCTCGAGCAGGTCGCCGAGGCCGTACGGCTCCTGGGGGGCGCAGAGGTTGAAGACGCCGCCCTCGCCGCGTCCGGCGAGGGCGAGCGCGAACCACGCGATGTCTCGAGCGTCGATCAGCTGCACCGGGAAGTCCGGCCGCTCGGGCGCGAGGATCTCGCCGCCGCGCTCGACGCGGCGCAGCCAGTACGGCATCCGGTCGATGTCGTCGTACGGGCCGCAGATGTAGCCGGGGCGAAGGATCAGCGCTCGGTCACCGTAGACGCGCAGGACCTCGAGCTCGGACAGGACCTTGAGCGCACCGTACGTCTCGTTCGTGACCTCCTCGACCGTCGGGTCCTCGATCGTGGCGACGGGGCCGGTCTCGTCCTGTCCGGTCGTCGTGGCGTCGGCATAGGCGGACAGGCTCGAGACGAACGCGTAGTGCGGAGCAGCGTCTGCGAGCGCCTCCGCGGACGCGCGGGCGACGCGCGGGAGGTAGCAGGAGGGGTCGAAGACGGCATCCCACGTTCGGCCGGCGAGCGCGGAGAGGTCGCGCTCGCGATCGCCCCGAACCTTCTCGGCATCGGGGAAGAGCTCGGGGTTCGTCGTCCCGCGGTTGAAGAGCGTGACCTCGTGGCCGGCGGCGAGCGCCTTCTCCACGAAGGCCCGGCCGACGAATCGCGTGCCGCCCAGGACCAGGATCCGCATCGTCCGGGAACCCTACCCTCGGACGCCGTTTCGGACTCACGCGTCGACTCGGGTGGCAGGCCTTGACGTCTACCGTTCCACGCCAGGCTCAGGTACGCCGACGGCGAGGTTCGCGAGACCGCCGAGGATGAGGCCGAGCCCGGCGCCACCCACGACGTCGAGCGGGGCGTGCGCCCCCAGGTAGACGCGCGCGAACGCGACGAGCGCCACCACGGCCCACGGGACGGCGCGCCACCGGCCGTGCAGGTACGGCGTCGCCACCCACGCCAGCGCCGTCAGCAGTACGACGTGGCCCGACACGAACGCGGCACCACGGATCGGGGTGTCGCCGCGGACGATCGCGTCGGCGATCGTCGTCCCCGGGCGCGAGCGCTGCACGAAGTGCCAGACGATCCGCTCCCCGACGAGCTTGCCGACGGTCACGAGCAGTACCGCGGCGGCCAGCCGCCACCTTCGAAGCACGAGCGCGGCGACGACGGCGATCGGACCGACGGCGAGCACGCCGAGCAGCTGAACCCCCCGCATCGGCGCCGACAGGAACTCCGGCAGCCCGTTGATCACGTGGAAGACCCGCAGCTCCAGCCCGGCGACGGTCCCGTCCCGGGCGACCAGGCCGCAGACCACCACGGTCGCAAGCCCGGCGGCGGCCGCGACGCCGTCCTCTCGCCGACGCACGAAGCTCACGCTCTCGCCCACGAGCCGAACCCTAGTTGGTGCCAGGCGGAAATACCCAGTTCCGAGCATCGCATCGGCCCTCGCGCCTGCCGACATTGCTAGGAGGAGAAGGAGCGCGCGATGCGCCAGCAGGTCGAGCGGCGGACGCACCACCACGACCGGGACTCCGACGAGGTCGCGGTCGAAGACCACCGAGCACGCGCCCGACGCCGCCGACCTGAAGCACGAGCTCGACGACATCCTCGACGAGATCGACGAGCTGCTCGAGGAGAACGCCGAGGAGTTCGTCAAGGCCTACGTGCAAAAGGGCGGCGAGTAGCTGCTCGCCCTCCGCCCCCGATCGTCCCCCAACGACCCCTCGCGGCCAGCCGTCTCGTTTTGCGATCCGGCACCCCGGGTATGGTTATCGTTCCGCCGTGAACCGGCGGGAACGACTTGGGGTCGGGCCCTCACGAGGGGTCCGGGGAAGGAGGGGGTCGTGCGGAAGTTCGCGGTACCCGTCGCGCTCGTCGGGCTGTTGGCCCTGCTGGGGGTGCCGGCCGTCCAGGCCGGAACCAAGACCGGACCGGCTCGAACGTACGTCGTCAAGTACGAGGCCGGAGTGGGCGCAACCCAGGCCAGGAACGCCATCCGCGCCGTGGGCGGCACCGTCCTCCGCGAGAACGCGAAGCTCGGCGTGGCCACCGTTCGATCGCGGAACGCCAACTTCATCCTCGATGCCACGGCGCAGGCCGCCCTGCTCGGCGCGGCCAGGAACATCCCCATCGGCACCGCGGGACCGAGCGGCATCGGGAAGCCGAAGGACGATCTCGAGACCGGCGGCCCGGTCGGGGCGTCTCGACCGCTGAGCGCCGAGGTGGCCTCGAGCGAGCCACTGGCCTCGTTGCAATGGGACATGGAGATGATCGGCGCGACCGACACCGGCTCCTACGGGGTCAACAGGGGCGATCCCCGCGTGCTCGTCGCGTCGATGGACACCGGGGTCGACGGCAGTCATCCGGACATCGCGCCGAACTTCGACGCGTCGCTGTCCCGCAACTTCACGGTCGACATCCCGCTGGTGGACGGGCCCTGCGAGGACGAGCCCGACGCGTCGTGCAACGACCCGGCGGACGTCGACGAGAACGGGCACGGCACCCACACGTCGGGAACCATGGCGGCCGCCCTCAACGGCGTGGGGATCGCCGGCGTCGCCCCCGAGGTGACGCTGATCAACGTCCGCGTGGGCCAGGACTCCGGGTACTTCTTCCTCCAGCCGTTCGTTGACGGCTTGACCTACGCGGCGGACATCGGCGTCGACGTCGTCAACATGAGCTTCTTCATCGATCCCTGGTGGATGAATTGCCCGGGCAACGCCGCGGACTCGGCCGAGGAGCAGGCCGAGCAGCAGACCATCATCGCGGCGACCACCGCGGCCCTCGCCTACGCCCACGGGCACGGCGTCACCGTCGTGGCCGCCGCCGGGAACGAGATCACCGACCTCGGCTCGCCGACGGAGGACGTCATCAGCCCGGACTTCCCACCCGGCGTCGAGAAGACCCGCACCGTGGACAACTCGTGCGTGGTCCTGCCCTCGGAGGGCGTGTTCGTGATCACGACCTCGGCCGTCGGGCCGAGCGGCCGGAAGGCCTACTACTCGAACTGGGGGCTTCCAGAGATCGACATCTCGGCGCCGGGCGGCGACCGCCGCGAGTTCTTCGGGACCGCCCAGTACAACGCGCCCGAGAACCGGGTCCTGTCCAGCATCCCGTTCGACGTGGCGGTCGGGGGTGGGTTCGTCGACCCGGCCACCTGCACCTCGCTCGACCCGCTCTGGGTGGTGGACAACTCGACCGGGGTGTGTGCGACGTACGCGTGGTTCCAGGGCACCTCCATGGCGTCGCCGCACGCCGCCGGCGTCGTGGCCCTGATCGTGAGCAGGCTGGGGAGGGTCGACGCGTCCGGCGGGTTGACCGCGAACCCCAACAGGGTCTTGGCCAAGCTACGGGCCACGGCCACCCATCACGCCTGTCCTGACCCTCGGCTGTTCGTGTACCCGGACGCCCCCGGCGCCTTCGACGCGTTCTGCGACGGCGGCCCCGGACGCAACGGGTTCTACGGCAACGGGATCGTGAACGCGTTCGCCGCGGTCTCCTAGCGACTGCGCGCGAGCCCAGGAGAGCGACGAGAGCCGCCCCGGCCCCCCGGGGCGGCTCTCGCGCGTTCCCGTGATTCGACACCTCGCCCCGGTTGTGCTACTCAGCAACCAAGGGTCACATGCGAATCGCCTCGTACAACGTCGAGAGCCTCTTCGATCGCCCGAAGGCGCTCAACCCCCTGAACTGGGATGAGGGTCGCCCGACGCTCGAGCTCCACGCCCGGATCAACCAACTCCTCAACGAGCAGACGTACACGGACGCGATCAAGGACGAGATCCTCGAGATCCTGGCCGAGCTCGACCTGGACAAGGCGGACGACGGCGGAGCGTTCGCCGTCCTTCGGCAGAATCGAGGCCGGCTGCTCCGCAGATATCAGGGTGACGTGAGCGTGAGCGCGTCGGGCAGGTCCGACTGGGTCGGCTGGGTCGAGCTGCTCACCGAGCCCGTCGACGAGCGAGCCACGGAGCACACGGCCATGGTGCTGCGAGACGTGGGCGCCCAGATCCAGGCGGTCATCGAGGCCGAGAACCGGGTGTCGCTGCGCGACTTCTCCTCGATCATGCTCCAGAAGGTGGGTGGCGTCCCGTACGAGCATGTGATGCTGATCGACGGAAACGACGACCGAGGGATCGACGTCGGGATCTTGGTGCACGCCGGTTTCGAGATCACGCGGATCCGATCCCATGTCGACGACGTCGACGACGTCGGAGAGATCTTCAGCCGGGACTGCGCCGAGTACACGATCTCGACGCCGACCGGGGCGGAGGTGACCCTGCTGGTCAACCATCTCAAGAGCAAGGGATACGGGTCCCAGGCGGAGAACGACGCCAAGCGACGACGCCAGGCGTCGAAGATCGCGGCCATCTACGAGGGCCTCGTCGCCGAGGGACACACGAACGTCGTGGTCCTCGGCGACTTCAACGACACGCCCGACTCGGTTCCGCTCGCACCGCTGCTCGTCGACACGGATCTCAAGGACATCGTCGAGCACCCGACGTTCATGCCCGACGACCGGGAGGGCACGTACGACGGCGGCACCAAGGGCACCAAGATCGACTACATCCTGCTGTCCCCGTCGCTCTTCGACGCGGTGACGGGGGGACTCATCTTCCGCAAGGGCGTCTGGGGGGGCGTGAACGGCACCCTCTGGGAGCACTACCCCACCATGACGGCACAGGTCGAACAGGGCTCCGATCACGCGGCGATCTACGCAGACCTGAACGTCTAGCGTGCGTCGCGCGACGGCGGCGGCGTTGCTCGTGGTGCTGGCCGCATGCACGACGGCGTCGCCCGGAAGCACGCCGACGCCGTCGGGGTCCTCCGCCGCCTCGGCGACGCCGTCACCGTCGAAGTCGGAGATCGGCGAGAGCCCGGGCGGGGTGGCGACCTCCGTCCGCATCCGGCCCCCCGACGGCGGCTCGTTCCTCGTGCGCGGGACCTACCCGCGCGTCGCCTCGAGGTGCGTGGACCACGAACGGTCCTCGCTCACGGCCCGCTACCCGGGGACGCTGTCGATCGAACGGTCGGACGACGGCACCCTCGCACTGACCGCGACCCTGCCGTTCGAGCGGTACCTCGAGGGCATCGCGGAGGTTCCTCCGTCCTGGCCTCGGGCGGCGCTCGAGGCGCAGGCGGTCGCGGCCCGCAGCTACGCGCTGGCCACGACCGGGTGGAGCGGCGCCGAAGGCGAGACGCTGCCGACGCCGATCTGCTCGACGACCTCCTGCCAGGTCTACCGAGGCATCCCCGTTCCCTTCGACGCCGGCGTCCGTCGGTGGTACGCGGCGGTGCGGCACACGTCGGGCGAGGTCCTGCTCTACCAGGGCCGGCCCGCGGAGACCGTGTACTTCTCCACGTCGAACGGACACACGTACGGCAACGACGAGGTCTTCGGGAGCGCGCCGTTGCCGTATCTGCGCCCGGTGGTCGAGCGCGACGACGGGGCCTCGCCCACCTCCCATTGGAGCGTGCGGCTCCCGTTCACGGACCTCGCGACGTTCCTGAACGAGGCCGGCGAGTGGCCGCCCGCGCGATCCATCTCGAGCGTCCGCCTCGACGGGTCGACGATGGTGGTCTCCGGAGACGGCGCGTCGCGGTCCATGGACCTCGGCACGTTCCGGGATGCGGTGAACGCCTGGGCGCCGTGCCTCGAGCCCGACCGCTACCCGCCCGCGCCGCTCCCGGTGACCATCCCGTCGAGGTGGTTGACGGTGTCGTCGGAGCGGGACGCCGCCGTCGTGACCGGGCGTGGCTGGGGCCACGGGGCCGGGATGGTGCAGTGGGGCGCGTACGGCAAGGCGCTGCGCGGCCTGACCGCGTCGGACATCCTGGCCTACTACTACGGAGGGCTACGGCCCGAGAGCTACCCGGAGCCGGGGCTGATCCACGTGCAGGTCGCGAGCGGGCTGACCTCGCTCCGAATCGTCCCGTCGGGATCGGGCGCGAGGCTCGACGGCCAGGAGCTCGGGCCGGCACCGGTGTCGATCACCGGCGGGGACCGGCTCACGGTAACGATCGAGCCCTGAGAAGCGTCAGGCCAGGTCGTCGATCTCGAACACCACCGAGAAGGCCATCCGGGGCTCGGACAGGGCCCTGAGGCCCTTGAGGACGCCGCCGGTCACCGTCCCGGTTCGCGTGATCGCCCGGCGCCCGGCGGCGACCGCCACGGTCGCCGAGAAGCCCGCGCCGGGGTCGTTCACGATCACGGTGCCCGACCATCTCTTCGTGGCCGCGTCGAAGACGAGGTCGAACGTGACGGTCGCGGTGCCCGTGCCGCTGGCGGACGGGATCGTGCCCGTGCCGACGATCGACGAGGGTGACCCGGTTGCCGGGTTCACGTCGTAGTCGCCGGACGTGAGCGTTGCGTCGATGCTGTAGCTCACGTTCCGACCCGCCTTCACGTCCAGCGTCAGGTGGTCCGCCCGGGTCGAGTTCGTGAACGTGCACGTGACGGTCTCTCCGGCGTCGAGCCCGAAGACGGCCGTGGCCGCGTCGAGGTCGCCCGAGGCTCGGAGTATCGCTCTGCGCGTCGTCGCACTCGATGCCCGTCAGGATCCACCCGTCCGCCGCCACCTCGCTCACGCGGTACTCGCCGGGCGCGAGGTCCGCGACCCGAATCTCGCCGCCGTCGGCGATCGTCCCCTCGGCGTCCCCCGTGAAGTCGAACGTCGAGAGGTCGCCGTCGGGCACCGTCTCCTTGCGCACGACGATCGTTCCCGTGGACGGGGCCTCCCCGCTGAAGGTGAAGTCGAGCCGCGCCACCTCGTTCGCGCGCACCTCGACGAAGCCCGTCTTCGAGGCGAAGCCGGCAGGGAACGCCGTGACGTCCCACGTCCGAGGGCTGCCGTCCGCGTTCAGCGGCACCTCGGGGAACTCGTAGAAGCCGTTCTCGTCGGTGGTGGTCGTCTCACCGAAGCCTCCGCCGATGAGCACGCCGGCCATCGGCTCCCCGGGACTCCCGTTCGTCACGTCGGTGACGTAGCCGTTGATAGCCGACGTAGGCTCCTCGGGGCCGAAGTTCAGTGAGATCGAGGCCCCGCAGAACACCGTGATGCGCTTCGTCTGCGAGTGGAACTCAGGTGCGAAGGCGGTCAGCTGGACCTGGAGCGGCTGGTTGTCCACGCCCACGCGGACGTTCTCGATCAGGTACTCGCCGTTGGCGTCCGTCCTCGTGCCGAACCCGTTCCCGAACACATCGGCGCCCTCGATCGGCTCCAGCGTGACGGCGTTCACCACCCTGCCCGAGATCGTCGCGTCCGTACAGATCGGCAGGAGATCGAGGTCGAGCACCGCCTGCTCGTCGGCCCGGACCTCGACGGTCGCATCGTTCGGCCAGTAGCCGTCCGCGAAGGCTGACACGGTCGGCTCCCACGGAGCGTTCCGGAACGCGAGCTGGATTCCGTCGATCTCGTAGCGTCCCTCGGCATCCGTGTTCGTGCCCGGGGTCTGGCCGTCGTTGGCGACCACCCCGGCGCCCGGGATCGGCTCGTGGGTGATCGCGTCCCGGACCACGCCGGTGAGGCTGGCGTAGTGCCGGAGCAAGAGGAAGATGTCGGGGGCCGACCGATTCTGGTTCGGAAGAACGTCCTCGACGACTGGATTCTGCTCCGGCTCCCAGTAGTCGCCCTTCGCGGCAAAGATGCCGAAGTCCTGGGGATCGTCGCTGAACCCCAACGGGATCTGGAGCAGGTAGTGGCCGGTGGCGTCGGTGAGGACGTAGGGACAGGAGAAGCGGCACCAGCTGACGGACGCGCCCTCGATCGGCGCCAGCGTCTCCTCGTCGAACACGAAGCCTTCGATCGTCGCGGACCTCGGCCGATCGAGGACGAGGGTGGCCGCCACGGCGTGCTCGCCGCACTCGTCGAGCGAAACGGTCGTGAACGGGCCACTTCCATCGGTCGAGCCCACGATGTACGTGGCGGGTGCGTTGTTGGGGTTCGAGGAGGATTTCGGGGATCGAGAACGCACCCTGATCGTCCGTCGTCGTGTCGACGTTATCGACGTTTCCAAGCGAAGGCCCCCGCATGAACGTTGGCGGCCGGCTCGCCGGTGTCGCCGTACACGGCGTTGCCCGAGATGCTCACGGTGCACATCTTGACCATGGCGATGTCCTGGGTGATGTGGTCGTCCGGCCCCACCGTCCCCATCGGGTCGAACGTCCACCAATAGCCGGTCCGCCACGGCGTGTCGTTACGTGTCGGCCGTGAGATAGAAATCGAATGGCTCGTTGTCGTGGCCCACGTTGAACGTGATGTCGAAGGCCCCATCCGGGCCGGTCGGATCCAGCTGGCATTGGAACGTCGAAGACGCAGACCCGCACGCCCTCGATCGGCGTCGTGGTGGGGATGACGGTGTCGTAGTCGGGCGGGATCACGGTTCCCTCGAAGACCGTGCCCGACACGCGAGCGGGGCGGATCCGAACCATCGTGAAGTCGACTGTGGTCGTCTGGTCGCAGAACAGGATTCCTTGTCGGTCCGACCACCAGTACTCCGGCTCCTTGGTCGCTCGAAGGAAGTACTCGGTGGGGCTGTTGTTCTCGCCGAGAGCCAGGTGCTCGATCCGGTAGTGACCCGCGTCGTCGGTGAGGACCTCGGGGGAGCCCCACACCCTCACGCCGGCGATCGGCAGCCCGGTCTCCCGGTCCGTCACGGTGCCCTCGAAGGCGCCATAGCAGATCGGGATCAGTCCGAAGTCGACCGTGGCCTGACCGTCCGCGACGTGCGTGATGCCGCCGCCCGTGGCCGTGATCGTGAGCGGGAAGGTCCCGTCCTCGGCGTCCTCGGAAGCGGACAGCGTCAGGAACGAGTTGCCCGGGGGTGTGACAGGGTTGGGCGAGAAGAAGGCCGTCACGGTGGGCGGAAGACCGCTCACGGACAGGTCGACCGGGTCCGAGAAGCCGTCGATCGACCCGATGCCCACCACGAAGCTGACCGACGTGCCGGGCGAGAGCGACTGGGACGCGGGATTGATGGTGATCTGGAAGTCGGGTGCCGCCAGGGCGGGCGTGGCGATCGTCCCCACCAGCAGCGTGCCCGCGATGAAGGCGAAAGACAGACGGCGTCGAGCATCGGACCCGCGATCGCATCGGCCCCTCCCTCCGAAGGCGCGCGGGCACGCTCCCTTGGTCTTCGGAACACCCTACGTAGGCCGAATGTCCGACGTCAAGTCGAGGTCTCGCGGCGAAGGCGACGCGGACCGCCGGCGACCCCCGGTCAGAAGTCCCGAACGATGCGCATCACCGGCCGAGGCGTGGGAAGGCCGAACGACGAACGGGTGCCCTCTGGCGTCGTACTCGATCTCCTCGGGGAGCGGGAACAGCGAGAGATCGGGCTCCGGCAGGTCGCGGGGATCGACCGGCGACGACGGAGGAGGATCCGGGTTGGTCCACGTCGCGGCGAACTCCATCGCCCGCTCGGTCAGGTCCAGGATGCGCGGCTCCGCTGCTCGTCGTTCCAGGCATAGTCGACCTGGGTGCCGCCGACCACCTCCCCGTACGACTCGGTCCCCGCCGGGGAGGGCCAGCGGTAGCCCTTCAGAAGGCTCGCGTTCAGGTCCTCCACCAGCGGCAGCAGGGAACGGAACCGCACCCACCGATGCGTGTCCCACGAGAGCTGGTCCCCCGGGTTGCGCTCGCCCCCTCCCGAGAACCGCCTCACGAGGAATCGGCCCGCGTGCAGGCCTCTCGTCGCGAGCGCGGTGATCCGATCCTGCGGCATGTCGAGGTTCAGGCCCCCCTCCTCCTTCGTGTGCTTCACGAGGACGATGCGGTCGCGATAGCCGGGGACCCTGGTCTGCGCGTTGTCCATCCAGTTCTGCATCGTGTCCAGGATCGCCGCCCCGAACCCGAGGAAGTCATGGATCTCGCTCCACCGGGCGACGCCGCCCTGCCGGTTCTGCAGCGGCGACCAGACGTTCTCCGACTCCGCCTTCTTCAGGCCTTCCGTTCCGGCGGGACCGAGGTTGATGCCGAACGTCGGCCAGCGCGGGAGCGGCGAGTCGAAGAAGTGGATCGGGAAGTTGCTCGTGATCCCGCCGTCGGAGAACCAACACTTCCGGGTCACGGGGTCGCCGGACTCGTCCGTGTACAGCCGCCACAACGGCACCGCGCTGAGCAGCACCGGAAAGCTCAGGCTGAATCGCATGGCCACGACCACGGGCAGGCTGTCCGGGTCCGGCAACGGCAGGAGCCGGAGCTTCGGGTTCGACTGACTCGCCAGCTCGAGCGCGGCCTGGTCGATCTCGGAGAGCTCGGGCCGGTGCCGCTCCATGTAGGCGACGATCCGTTCCGGGAAGTACCTGCGGAACTCCTCGGGGTCGAAGGAGAACTCGCGCGTTCGAAACGGCAGCGTGTAAGGGGTTCCCTCCGCAAGGTTGGTGGTGAACATCTTGAGGTTGACGCCCGCCTCGCGAAGGTCCCCGAGCGTCAGCGGGTCGCCGTTCGGGTCGCGGCCCGCCAGCAGGTCGAGCTCGTCGGCGAACCACGTCGTGAGCGGCTTCGGCCGCGTCATCCCGTCTCTCGTCTCCCGATCGTCGTCGACGGGCACGGGCTCCGTGCCGTCCGTGGTCGGCGTGTACCCGCGACAGATCCCGAAGCCCTGCTTGGGACCGAGAGCCTTCAGGCCCGCGGTGGCGAGCCGGAACACGACTCCGGCAACCGCGCCGACGACGGCGATCAGCGCGCTCGCCAGCAGGCCTATCACGACCGCCGTGACGGCGACGGCGTCGCCCCGCAGGGCCTCGTGTGTCAGGAGCGTCAGCAGGAGCGCGAAGGCGAGGATCCCGAACGCGGAGCCCACCAGCGCCGGGATCGGCGCCGCCGCGATGCCCGCGACGAGGATCGTGCGCGCCCGTCGCACGGGGTGGCCCTTGTCGCCGATCGCGGCCTCGAGCAGGCGGAAGAGGGGCCGCGTCGAATCCGACGGCTGGAACATGCTGAACATGACGGTCTGCGACGCACCCTGGGCCTTCGCGGACACCCGTCTGGGAAGCGTGGCCAGGCGGGAAAAGCTCGCTCCGGCCTTCCCGCGGCCCACCTCGGCCGCGGCGGCTGCCGCGGCGGCGATCGCGCCCGCCGACGTGCCGCCGATGTTCCGTAGCTTGTACGTCGTGGCGATCTCGCACACCGCCCACGGGTACGTGACCCCGCTCGTGATGCCCCCCTTCATCACGAGGTCGCACACCAGCTTCGGGCGAGTCGGGTAGACGGCCCCATCCTCGAGTCGTTTGGCGAGCTTCTCGTCCTCGAGCCGCTCGGCCGGATCGGCGCCGGTCTCCGCGTCGTTCATGGGTCGCCTCCCCCGTCAGGTTCGCGTGTTTCCAGCGAAGTCTCCGCGCGTGAAGCTGTCAATCCGACGGACTTCGTGGGGCTCGCCCGTCGTCGTCGGCAGGCGCTTGCCAGCCGCCAGGGCCGACGCCAGACTGCCGCTGGCTGGAAATTGCGAAAGCCGAGGTGGGCGACGTGTCCAAGAAGGTCTTCGATCCCGAGAACCCGGAGGAGCTGGTCAGGGGCTGGGCGCTCCACGCGGCCAAGGACGCGGCGCAAGCACGAGGAGGCGGCTCGCCGGCTCGACCGCAAGCGCTACCTGATCGGCGGGTCCTCGGTCGTCATCTCCGCCATCGTGGGGGCGTCGGTCATCGCGTCGCTGGAAGCCGAGTTCGGGGCATGGGTCACCATCGCGATCGGCCTCCTCAGCATCGGGGCCTCCACGCTGACCGGCTTTCAGACACAGCTGGCGCCCGCCGAGAGGGCGGAGAAGCATCGGGCGAGCGCCGTGGACTACAAGGCCGCACTGCGTGAGCTCGAGGAGACCTTGGCGGAGCCGGTGCCGGCCATGGCGGGAAACGACGATCTGCGGACCTGGCTGGACGGCGTGAGGACCCGACTCGACGACCTCGAACGAAAGGCGCCCATCGTGCCCGACCGGATCCACGACGAGATCGAGCGCGAGTTCGTCGGCTTCGAGCTCGTGACCACGGCGAAGGCGCTGGGCACGTCATAGCCGTGCCCGAGCGGCGGTCGGTGCGCCACACGGTGCTCCTCGCGGCGGTCGCGGTCGCCGTCGCCGTCGCGTTCGCCGACTCGTCGATCGTCGTTCTCGCGCTCCCCGAGCTCTACGCGCGTTTCGACACCACGATCGAGGGCGTCGCGTGGGTGATCACGTCCTACAACCTCGTGCTCGCGATCTCCGCCCTCGCGCTCGTCCTGGTCGTGCACCGGGCGCGCGCCCACGTGCTCCTCGCTGCGGGATCGGTGGTCTTTCTTGGGGCGTCGATCGCGTGCGCGCTCGCGAACTCGCTGACGGTGCTCGTTCGTCGCGCGCTCCGTGCAGGGGCTCGGCGGGGCGCTGCTGCTCGCGGGCTCCCTGCCCGTGCTCGGCGCCCTCGCGGGGTCGACGGCGCGCGGCGTCGCGGTCTGGACGATGGCGGGGACGTTCGGCGCAGCGGTCGGCCCGGCGCTCGGCGGCGTCCTCACCCAGGCGTTCGACTGGCGGGCGATCTTCGTCTTCCAGGCCCCGGTCGCCGGCGCGGCGCTGCTCGCGACGGCCGGCGCCCACGTCGCCGCGATCCTCGAGGAGGGATGGAGGCCGCCGCTGTGGCGAACGATGCCCGCGAACCTCGGCCTCGCGCTCGTCTCGGGAGCACTCGTCGGCGCGCTGTTCCTCGGCGTCCTGCTCGTCATCGACGTCTTCGGCTACACGCCGATCCAGGGCGCGGCGATCGTGAGCCTCATCCCGGTCGCGGCGCTGCTCGCGCGGCCGCTCGCCGCGGCGCTGCCGGTCGCGATCGCGGTCGGCGGCGGGGCGCTCCTGCTCGCGGGCGGGCTGGTCGGGCTGGCGTTCCTGCCCTCGAGCGAGCTCGCCTACACGCTCCCGTCGTTCGCCCTCTGCGGGTTCGGCCTGGGGCTCTCGGTGCCCGGGCTCACCCACTCCGCGCTCAGCGGCGAGGGCGGGATCGGCCGGAAGGCGACGCTCACCGTGGGCGTGCGACACCTCGGGCTCGTGCTGGCGCTCGCCGTCGGGGCGCCGATCCTCGCGAACAACCTCATCGCCGCCGCCGACGTCGCCCAGCTGAACGCGACGGCGGTCGTCATCGACGGCCACATCTCGGCGACGACGAAGATCCCGCTCGCCCTCGACATCCGGGACGCGCTCGATGAGGCGCCGAGGGGCGCGATCCCGGACTTCACGGCGGTGTTCGAGGAGCACGGCGCGGCGACCGACGCGTCGGTTCGCACCGTGCAGGACGACCTGGTCGAAGCGATCGAGCGCGCGGTGACCCGAGGCTTCCGCCCCTCGTTCCTGTACTGCGCGCTGCTCGCTGCGCTCGCGCTGGTGCCGGTGCTCGCGTTCCGGAGGCGGTTGGAGCCATGAGTCGTCGACAGGTCGCGATCGCGGTTCTCCTCGCGCTGATGGTGGGCGCCATCGGGCTCATCACCATCGAGCTCGCGAACGGAGCCGCGGACGCCGGCGCGCTCGCCGTCCAGGACCCGTGCGAGCCTCGTTCCGCGTACCCGGGCGAGGGGCTCGACGCCGTGCTCCAGCGCATCGTGCTCGACGGTCTCGACGGCGCGGCGTGCGAGCTCGGGACCACGCGCGAGGAGCTCGTGCTCTCGCTGGCCCCGGGCTCGGGCGTGGAGCCGATCCCCTGGGACGACGAGACGATCGAGACCGCCATCCGCGCCGGGCTGCTCGAGGCGATCGACGACGCCGAGCAGCGAGGGTCGGTCAACGGGATCGTCGCGGCGCTTCTGCGACAGGTCGTCCAGCGAGCGCCGGTCCAGTGGCTGATCGACGGCGGGCAGGGACTCGCCGGGCTATTGGGTTAGCCGCCGCACCGGAGTAGGCGGCCGCCTCTGTAGGAAGCCCGGCCTACCGGAAACAGACGGTGGCGGAGGGCACGGCGCGGAACGAATGATGGCCTCCCTCGAAGCACGGTGAAGGGAGGACGACGATGCCGGCCATCGCGTCCGTCGCGTACGCGTTCCTCATCCTCGCCGTCGCGCTCGGCGGTGCGATCGCGCTCTGGATGCTCACCCGACGTGCCGCGAGGTCGGGACGTTGGCTCCTCGTCGTGGTCGGCGCCGGGGTCGTCTCGTTCATCACCCTGGGCGTGATGGCCGAGGTCTCGGCGGTCCTCCAGGCGATGCATCCGCTCGGTCGCAGCGGCGGCAGCATCATGGACCTCATCGGGAACCCGGATCGCGCCAGGAGCACGGTCGACGCATGGCAGACCTGGTTCACGCAGCCGTATGCCAGCGCGTCGGCGCGGCCGCCGCTCGCGCCGCGCACGGTCTCGCTCTGGTACCTCGGGCTGGACTCGCTCGCGCTCGTCCCCGCCTACGTCCTGTTCTTCGGGGTCCTGTTCCGACGCGCGAAGGCCACCCTCGAGGACGAGGCGAGCCGGCGAGCCGAGATCGAGAAGTCGCCGGTGGAATCAACGAAGGCACAGCGGACGGGGAAGACGGAGGAGGCCCTGAGGTCCGCGACGCTGACCCAGTTCGCGACGACCGCCGGTCTCGCGTTGGGCCTCTTCGCGCTGGTCCCGTTCTTCGATCTCCTGGAGAACGGCATGCTGTGGCGCTTCGTCGAGCGGCGGATCGAGGCGTGCGGCTCCGGCGTCTGCCCGGGCGTCGACGTCCCGGGCGACGGCTACGTCCTGCTGCTTCGTGCGGTCAGCTACGCGAAGCTGGGCTCCCTCTTCGGGGCGCTCCTCGTCGCGCTCCTGCCGGTCGCGGTGTGGGCGCGACTCGGAACCGAGTGGTTCCGCTCGGTGCGGCCGGCGATTCGGCGCCTTCGAGGACAGATCGTCTTGCTCGTCGTCTTCTTCGTCCTGATGCGGTTCAACCCCCAGACCGAGGATCTGTTTCGGGGGTGGGACCCGCTCCACGCCTTTCCGGCGCTCGGTGCGGCCTTCCTCGCCGGCGCCGTGACCTGGAGCATCGGCCGGCGCGTGACCTACGTTCGGCGCGGCCGGGACGCCGCGGGCAACGTGCTCCCGAGACCGGATCCGGACGGCGCCCACGCCCTCATGATCGGGATCGGCGTGTTGCTGGTACTCGTCGGCGGCCTCGGAATCTGGTTCGACCTCGCCCCTCGCGGGACTCGTGATTCCCGGCGCGCTCCTGTTGATCCTCGCGCGGTTCGACTCCGCCGGCGAGAACGTCGTGGTGGCCGCCCCGACCGAGGTTCGCGGAGGGATCCGCGATCAGGTCCCCGCCGTGCTGGCCGCCGCGTGGCCGATCCTCCTCGCGTACTTCGTCGCGAGGGCGCTGTTCCCCCTCAGGATGTACGACAACGCGGGTTCGCTCGCGGCGACGGCCGTCGTGTACGTGACGTGGGCGCTCCTGGTCCCTGCCCTGTCGATCGCCGTCCTCTACTACGGATACCTCGCCTGGATCCGGAAGGCGAAGGAGAAGCGGCAGCCCGCGCCGGAGGGTGAACCGCAACAGGAGCAGGACGGTAACCCCCCGGCCTCGAAGATCAAGCAGGCGGTCTCGACCGCGGTCACGACGACCGTCCCGACGGCCACCGTCGGGCAGCCCCTCCTGGTGGACTCACTCATCGTCCTCGGGGTGCTCCTCTGGATCCGCGTCGTCATGAACCCCTGGGCGGTCGGGCAGGCGCTCGGCGCGATCACGCTCGTCGTCGCCTTCTTCGCCGTGCTGTCCGCCGTCGTCGGCCGCGTGTCCCTCTTCGTCGAGAAGAACGACCCGCCCGGCCTGTTCAAGATCCTTCGGATGCAACGGACCCCGGTCTTCCTCCTGGTGGTGCTGTGGCTCGTGCTCACGGGCGTCATCCCGCGGATCGGCCGCGACGACTTCCACGACATCCGGACGCTCGAGTCCGGCATCGACACGACGGTGACGTCGATGAGCTCGCTCGAGGTGTTCGAACGCTGGGCGTCGAATCAGCCGGCGCTCGCGACCCGGGGTTCGGTGGGGGCGTCGCGCCCGGTCGTGCCGCTGATCCTCGTGGCGACGGAGGGCGGCGGCGTCAAGGCGGCCATGTGGACAGCGCTCGTGCTGGACTGCGTGCTCTCGCCGGACCCGATCGTCGATCCGTGCCCCACCCACGACGGCTCGCGTCTGTCGTCCGTCCTCGCCGAGAGCGGAGTCTCGGGAGGAAGCGTCGGCCTCGTGACGTACACGCGGTACGCGGCCGATCCATCGCTGTCGAGCCAGCCGGGCGACTGGATCGACCAACGGCTCGGCAAGGACTTCGTCTCGCCGTCGATCGCCTGGCAGCTCTACGTCGAGACGCCGCGGGCGTGGCTCCAGTTCGACGCCGGAATGGACCGCGCCGAGGTGCTCGAGCGCGGTTGGGAGCAGGCGTGGGTACGGCCCGAGCCGTACGGCCTCCGCGACGCACTCTTCGGAAGCTCGCTTCCCTCGGGCGGACCGCTCGCCGAGGGGTTCCGAGCCCTGTGGGCGGGCGACCCGGACGTGCCGCTCCTGCTCCTGAACGGTTTCTCGATCCAGGACGGCTGCAAGTTCGTCACGACGCCCATCGATGGCAACGGTACGGAGTCGAACAGCCTCAACTGCGTTGCGGCGCACAACGGTCTCCAGGTGCCGGCGAAGCCCTCGGACGGGCGCCCCGGGTTCCTCTCGGGCTCGCGCGTGCTCTCCGATCTGCTGTGCGCCCCCGAGGACGACGTGCGGCTGAGCACCGCCGGGCTGTTGTCGGCGCGGTTCCCTTACGTCTCGCCGAGCGGCCGCGTGCTGAGCTGCCCGGCGCCGGGGACCGCACAGCGCGCGATCAACGTGGTGGACGGCGGGTACGGGGAGAACACGGGCGCCGGCAGCGTGCTCGAGCTCTGGGAGTCGATCCGGCCGCTCGTGGATCAGTACAACGGAGATCCCGGACACGGCGCGTGCATCGTGCCGGCGCTGCTGCAGATCCAGAGCGGGTACGGCCCGTCCGCCGACGTGCCGTCCACGGCCCAGGGTGAGCTCGCCGTCCCGCCGAAGGGCATCGTGAAGGCGCCGAACGGCTTCACGGTGTGGCAGCGGAACGCGGCTCAGCTCGCGGTGCTCGACCCGCTCCCGTTCACCGGATCGGCGACCGAGCCCGCTCGCCAAGGCGTGTACGCGCTGGTGTATCCGTACGCCCACCCCGGGGCCGAGGCGCCGCTCGGCTGGACGCTCTCGGACGAGGCCCGGAGCGACCTGCGGGCCCAGCTCTCCGTGGAGGGCAACGTCGCGGCGCTCGGCGCGCTCGAGGACTTCCTGAACGATCCGGGGACGTGCGCGCCGGTGGATCAGGCCGAGGCATTCGGAAGCAGCACGTAGGGCCGCCGGAACGACCCGGTGGGTTTTCGGGCACAGATGGAGTCGAAGCTACGATCCCTGGATGCAAGGCGAGATCGAGGTCGAGTGGCCGATCGGGCCGGGCCGGGGTCGGAGCGCCTGGGCTCGGCCGGCGACCATTCGCTCCACGCGTCGCCCGTGAGCAGCGTGGGCATGTTTGCATCGGTCTCCAGGAGGTACAGATCACCCTGCGGGCCGTGGGACTCGACGGGGGTGGGCACGGCGGAACAGGATGGTCCTCGGCGGAGGCCGATGAATTTCGAGTCCCCGCTCCGTCGTATCACCAGGACGAGGAAGGAGGCCGCATGAACCTGAACGGCATCTTGATCGGATCCGAGGATCCGGCGCGCCTGACCAAGTTCTACTCCGGGCTCTTCGGCGAGCCCCAGTGGGACATGGGCGGCTACACGGGCTGGATGATCGGCACCGGCTCGCTCACGGTCGGGCCGCACGACCAGGTCAAGGGGAGCAGCGTCCACCCCGGCCGGGTGATCTGGAACATCGAGACCCCCGACGTGAAGGCCGAGTTCGACCGGCTTCAGGCCGCCGGGGCGACCGTGGTCCGCGAGCCGTACAAGCCGGACGAGGAGTCCGAGATGTGGATCGCCACGCTCGCCGACCCGGATGACAACTACTTCCAGCTCATGAGCCCGATGTAGCGACACCCAGCGGCGGTCACGCGAACGGCCGAGGACACCGCCGACGGAATCTGCTAGACCTCAGCCATACCGCGATCTCGGGAGGGGAAGCATGAGGAATCGCACGATCCTCGTCTGTATGGCTTTCGCCCTGGCGATGACGGCCTCCGGGACGGTCGCGCTCGCAGACAACCCCAGCGGTTTCGTGACCGCGCAGCCCTCGATGCTCACCGCGGTGATGCCGGGCGCAGAGATCACGCCGCTCCTGACCGTCGGGGACGTGCTCCCGAGCGGCTTCCGCTTCGAGGCCATCCCGGACGGGATCTCCGTGAGCACGCGGGGCCGGGGAACAGTCGACTTGTTCGTGAACCACGAGACGAGCAAGGTGCCGTTCCCGTACGTCACGGCGGCGCCGACGGCGGCCAACGGGGAGAACGACTTCGACAACGCACAGGTGAGCCATCTGATCCTGAACCAGCAATCGGCCGGAGTGCTGAGCGGCTCGTTCGCCATCCCCAGCAGCCTCGGTTACCAGCGCTTCTGCTCCAACTACCTCGCCACGAGGAAAGAAGGCTTCACCCGAGACATCTTCTTCACCAATGAGGAGTCGCCCGACTACGTGTTCCGGCAGGAGGCGTCCTGGCCTCCCCCGATCGGGGATCCGGCGGAGCGCGAGGCGGGCCTCGTCGTCGCGCTCGACGTCCGCAAGGGCGTGCTCCACCCGATCTACGGCATGGGCCGGCACAACCACGAGAACAACGTCGCGATCCCCGGGTATCGGAGACCGGTCGTCTTCTCGGGGGACGACACGTTCACGAGCGGCGCACTGACCATCCCGGCCGGCGGACCCAACACCGCCACCTCGGTGCCGGCCCAGTCGCAGCTCTACTCGTACATCGCACCGAACACGAACGCGCTGCTCGCCGACCAGGGCGACCTCTGGGCGTTCGTTTCCGACACACCCGGTTTCACCGACTACTACGACTTCGTTCCCGGCTCGACCCAGGTCGTCACGGGACACTTCATCAAGGTGCCGAAGAACATCGCCACGGGTCTCAACCCCGATGGCTCGGAGCTGAAGGCCGCCGACGTCGGCTTCCCGGCCCCGCCGACGGACGGCACCTGGCAACGAGACCTCCGGTCGACGACCGCGCTTGGAATCGACGGCCCGCAGTGGGTGCTCGAGTACTGGAGCGATCTCAACAACGTGTTCCAGTTCGTCCGCGTCGAGGACATCGCATACGACAAGCGGGCGGGCATGGGGAACGTCGTCTACATCATCGACTCGGGCCGCGGGACCGCCGGGGATCCGATCGCGGGACGCTCGACGAACGGACGTGTCTGGAAGATGGTGCTCGATCCGACCGACCCGACGAAGGTGACCTCGCTCACCGTCTTCGTCGAGGGGGACGACAGCCCCGTCAAGACGCTCGCCGAGATCCACCAGCCTGACAACATCGAGACGACGGCGACCGGCTTGCTCATCACCGAGGATCCCGGCAGCAGCCAGCAGTTCGTCCTCGCGGACCAGGGTCTCCCCAACGCGACGACCGGTCGCCTGTGGTACGTCCCGTTCTCGGGCACGCCCGCGGTCGTGGCGAGGATCGATCAGTCGGCCGACGGCGGCCCGACCGATGTCGATGGGCGCGCCGCGGGCAACTGGGGCGCCTGGGAGACGACCGGCATCGTCGACGCCTCCGCGGCATTCGGCGCCGGCGCGTTCCTGATCAACATCCAGGCCCACACGCTCTGGGTGGAGCAGGCGCCGGGCGACGACAACAACGGCGACGGTCAGCCCGACTTCACGTACAAGCGCGAAGGAGGCCAGCTCCTGCTCCTCCGCATCCCGGGGATCTAGCCCCGGCGGGTACCGGGGGCGCCCCCGAGGGGCGCCCCCCGCTCGTCCGCCGGGGTCCCCTGTCCGCCGACCTCGACGCTCGGCTGGCGTTCGCACGTCGAGCAGCCCTTCGTCGATCGGGTCGTGAGGCTGAGCGGGTTCGATCGCAGCCTCAGGCAGATTCGTGAGGCCACCGAAATGGGCGGCTTGCGCGCCCGCAACCGCCCGCCGGAGACTACGCGAGTGATCCCGAAGACCCGCTGGGCGAAGACGCTGGACGACGCCTACATCGCCTACCAGGACTTCGGCGAGGGTCCGGTCACCCTCGTCGTGATCCACGGGTGGATCACACACCTCGAGGTGCTGTGGGAGCTGCCGCGGTGCGCCCGGTTCATGCACCGACTCGCTCGTGGGATGCGCATCCTTCACTTCGACAAGCGCGGCACGGGTATGTCGGACCGTTTCTCACGGCCCCCCCACTTGGAGGCCCGGATGGACGACGTCCGCGCGGTGATGGACACGGCCGGCGTCGAGCGCGCGGCCCTCTTCGCGTGGGGGGACGGCGGACCCCCGCTCGCCGCGTTCTTCGCGGCCGCACACCCGGAACGAACGGTGGCGCTGTGCATCGACCCCCACATCCACTTGCGGAGGTCGCACGACTACCCCTTTGAGGACACCGAGGAGGAGTTCGAGGAGAAACTGTCGGAGGACCAGCGGGAGTGGGGCGACGAGGAGGAAGCCGAAGCCTCCCCGGACGATTTCCCCGACGCAGCGTCCGCTCGATGGTTCGCCAAGATGTCGCGATACGGGGCCACGCCAGGGAGCATGGCTGCGCTTTCGCGGATGTGGTTCGCGACCGATGTCCGCGACATCTTGCCGACCATCCGGGTCCCGACGCTCGTGCTCTCGTATGAAGCCCCCTGGGCCGGGGAAAAGCCCGCCGCGTACGTCGCCGAGCGGATCGCGGGCGCCAAGATCGCCCGCATCGCCGGGTCCGACCCGATGGACGTCGAAGACCCGGAGCCCTTCGTCTCCGCGATCGAGTCGTTCCTCACCTCGGTTCGGGAGGAAGAGGCGGAGTTGGATCGGGTCCTGGCCACCGTCCTGTTCACGGACATCGTGGGCTCAGCAGCGAAGGCGGCGGCGCTCGGCGATCGGACCTGGAAGGAGCTCGTGGAACGCCACCACTCGGCCGTGCGCGCCCTGCTCGCCCGATACCGGGGAACGGAGGTTGACACCGCCGGTGACGGGTTCTTCGCATCGTTCGACGGGCCTGCCCGGGCCGTGCGCTGCGCGCAGGCGATCCTCGAGGCCGTGAAGCCGATCGGGCTCGAGGTGCGGGCGGGGGTGCACACGGGCGAGGTCGAGACGATCGACGGCAAGGTCGGAGGGATCGCGGTGACGATCGGGGCGCGAGTGGGATCGATCGCCGACAGATCCGAGATCCTCGTCACGCAAACGGTAAAGGACCTCGTGGCGGGAAGTGGCCTCGTGTTCGTGGCTCGAGGCGAGCAGGAGTTGAAGGGCGTTCCCGGCGAGTGGCGCCTCTACTCTCTGTCGCACGACTAGTTCGGCGAGAAGACCCCAACACGACCTCCACCCCCGTGTCGCTACGCGCCGAGCTCGGCGAGCCGGCGGCGGACCCTCGCGAACGCCGGGACCAACCCCTTTCGCTCGAAGTCCTGCTCGGCCCGCTCGAGCGCGGCGCGCGCCTCGTCCGAACCGTCCAAGCGCCGACGAGCACTTCGGCGCGGACCTCGTGGCACTCGGCCTTCATCGGAAGGTAGTCGGTCGGCTCGACGATCGCGACGGCCTCGTCCACGAGCGCGAGCGCGGCTTCGTGCTCGCCTCGATGCGACAGGACCCGTGCCTGCGCCACCCGCCATTCGCACTGCGACGCGAAGTCGTCTGCGGCCGAGAGCTCCACGGCGCGTCCGGCCTCGACCTCAGCCTCGTCGAATCGACCGAGGTCGCAGAGCGCAAGCGCGAGCAGGGCGCGCTGCGTGGAGTTCCACCCGGTCTCCCCGGCCGCGGTCAGCAGCTCGGCGCCCGTCCGGAACGTGCGCTCCGCCTCGCTCGGCCCGTCCGACGAACCGGTACGCATCGCCGAAGAACTGGAACCGAGTCACCGCGTGCCCCGGGCTCGCCGATCTCCTCCCAGAGTGCGCTCGACGCGCTCCATCTCGGACGCCATCTCCTCCGTCGCGCCCCTGCATCGCCAGCAGCACCGCGCGCAGCGTGCCCATCGAAGGCGTCGTGCGCCAGACTCCCCGGAAGGATGGACCGCGCGCGTTCGAGCTCGACGAGCGCCTCGGCCGCCGGCATCGGGCCGAAGCAGATCGGCACCGCCAGGTGGGTCGCCAAGGCCACTGGCGGTCGTGGAAGGACAGCGTCGGCGCGCGGTCGGCGAGCCCGAGCGCCATCTCTCGGCAGCGCTCGCAGTCGCCCGCGTAGAAGGCAACCTGCGCGGCCGCGAGCGTCGCCTCGACCGATGCCCCTCTCGTCGCCGAGTCGACGGAGCTCGCCGAGGATGCATCTCGACATCTGCCTCCGCGTTCGCCTGCGGAGTAGTCGGGTCGATCTGCCCGCGAGCCGGTCGCCACGACGAGCCGGGCCCGCAGCGCCGCGGCGGGCATCCCCTGCGCCTCCGCCACCGCGATGGCGGCGTCCGCGGCCAGTGCGATGGCCGTCCAGGAACGTCGTCTGATCGCGGAGTGTTCGGGCGAGCTCGAGGAGGGCCCGAGCCCGGAGCTCGGTCCCTCCGAGAGCTCCACGGCGCGAATCAGCAGCCCGCGGGCGGCCGCGAGTCGTCCGAACGATCGACCGCCCGATCGGCCGAACGGACGGAGCCGTTTCGCGGCGGCGGCCCGGCGAGCGCCCTGCTGCGCTCGTCCGGCGGCCCGAGCTCGAGCCGGTAGCGGTAGGCCTGCTCGAGGTGGTGGGCCAGGATCTCCTCGTACTCGGGCAGGCGCTCGCCGGCCGCCCGCTCGAGCCAGGCCGCGAAGCGCTCGTGCAGGTCGGCGCGCTGCTCCTTCGGCATCGCCTGGTAGGCGGCGTCGCGGATCAGCAGGTGCCGGAACCGGAACGCGTCCTCGCCGGCGAACTCGGCGCGGTCCGGGCGGATCAGCTCCTTGCGAGCGAGCGCGAGCAGCCGCGACGGCACCATCGGCCGAAGCGCGTCGGACGCGAGCGTCGCGACGGCCCCGCTGTGGAACACCTTGCCCTCGACCGCGCCCCGCTCCATCACCGCGCGCTCCTCGGCGTCGAGCCGGTCGATCCGTGCGGCCAGCAGCAGCTGGATCGTCGGCGGCACGGTGAGGTCGGCGAGGTCGTCGACGGCGCGCCACGTCCCGCCGTCGAAGCGCAGCAGCCCGTCGTCGATCAGCATCGCCGAGCATCTCCTCGACGAACAGCGGGTTGCCCTCGGCCGCCTCGAGGATCCGCGCGCGGGCCGCGCCCGGAATCTCGGCGCTGCCGAGGAGGTTGTCGACGAGGCGGGACGCCGTGGAGCCGTCCAGCGGCTCGAGCAGGATCGAGGTCGCGTTCATCTTGCCGCCGCCCCATCCCGGGCGGACGTCGAGCAGCTCGGGCCTCGCGACGCAGACGAGCAGGACCGCGGCGTCGCGCGTCCAGTCGGCGAGGTGCTCGATCAGGTCGAGGAAGGTCGGCTCGGCCCAGTGGATGTCGTCGAACACGACGACGAGCGGCCGCTCGCGCGCGAGATGCTCGAAGAGCTTGCGCACCGCCCAGAACGCGTCCTCGGTGGCGCCGGGCTCGTCCCAGGACAGGAGCCCGCCGACGAGCGCGCCGATCCGATCCCGCTCCTCCGAGCCCTCGAGCAGCGCGGCGAGCTTGGCCTTGGCCGTCGGGACGTCGTCGGTCCGCTCGACGCCGGCGGCGCGCCTGGATCGCCTCGGCGACCGGGATAGAACGTGATCCCCTCGCCGTAGGACAGGCACCGGCCCCGCAGGACGTTCGCGCCGGCCGCGGGACCGGCCAGGAGCTCGAGGACGAGCCGCGACTTCCCGACCCCGGCCGGGCCGAGGAGCGTGAACAGGTGCGCGGTCCGCTCGGAGGTGGCGCGCTCGAGCGCCCGCTGCAGGAGGTCGAGCTCCTTCTCGCGCCCGACCATCGGCGAGTCCAGGTGCCGCGCGTGGCCCTCGCCGGCCTCTCGGACCGTGCGTGAGGCGATAGGCCGGGACGGGCTCGGACTTGCCCTTCAGCTCGAGCGGCGGCGACGGGTTCGACCTCGACCGCGTCCTTGACCAGCCGGTACGTCGACTCGCCGAGGAGCACCTCGCCGGGCGCGGCCGCCTGCTCCAGCCGCGCCGCGACGTTCACGGCGTCGCCCGTGACGAGCCGCTGGTCGCCGGCCTGAGTCCCCCGCCACGACCTCGCCGGTGTTCACGCCGATCCGCGCCGCGAGGCCGACGCCGTGGTCGCGCTCGAGCTCGGCGTTCAGCTCGGCGAGCGCGGCGTTCATGCCGGCCGCGGCGCGGACGGCGCGCAGCGCGTCGTCCTCGTGCAGCCGCGGGATGCCGAACACGGCCATGACGGCGTCGCCGATGAACTTCTCGACGGTCCCCTCGTGGCGCTCGATCACGGCGGCCATCTCGTCGAAGTAGCGCGACATGACCCGGCGGAGGGCCTCGGGATCCAGGCGCTCGCCGAGCGCCGTCGAGCCGGTGACGTCGGCGAAGACGATCGTGACGACCTTGCGGGTCTCGCCCGAGGGCTGGTCGGCCTCGGGCAGGGGGGTGGCGCAGCTCTGGCAGAACCGGGCTCGGTCCGCGTTCTCCTCGCCGCAGGATGGGCAGCGCTTCACGAACGAATCCTAGAGGGATGCCCGAACCCGCCCGTTCGAACCGATTCCCCTGCCCACCCGGGTCCCCCCCGATCCATGCCCGCGAGGGTGGCGAGCGTCGAATTCGAGCGCCGTGCATCCGGCCGGCAGGCGATCCCAGCCGTCAGGTCGTGATCGGTCGTCGAGAACCTGCGCGAGGTTCGTAGGGAGATCGAAGGGGTTACCAAGGCGCAGTTGCCCTGATAAGAATCCCCTTGGAAGACGGAATGCGCGGAGCGACACTGGATGCGAGCAGGCGGGGAGGTAGATCGTGAATCGGGTTCTGATTGCGCAGTGGAAGGTCGAGGCATTCCTCGCCGGAACGTTCGCGCTCGCGGCAATCGTGACCGCGATCTTTCCGCAATGGATCGAAGCGTTGGGCTTTGAACCCGACCGAGGTGACGGCAGCGCCGAGTGGGCGATCGTTGCGGTGCTCGGCCTCATGGCGCTGGCGAGTGCCGCTCTGTCGAGGCGCCACTTCCTCCGTCGCCGGAGACTGCTGATCGACGAGGGGTCGATGCCGTGACCCCGCCGGCGAAGAAGTCGGGAGCGAGGGGAGCCGCAACTCCGCCGACGGGCAGCCGGCAAGGCTCACGACGGCGTCCGAAGAAGAACACAAAGAACCTCTTGGGCCGCTTCGCCCTCGACTTCGCCTCGTTGCGCGGCGAGCAGCTCAAGCACGCCGGCGTAGAAGCACCGGAGGACATCCTTGGCATGGCGGCCGCACCTGCCACAGTGGAGAACCCGGCCCTGCTCCGGCTGCAAGCGCTCGAAGAGCGAGATGCGGCGCCGGCTACTGCTCCCGCCGGCGTGACGGCGGCACCGGTGAACACCGCGATGGCCAACTGGACTCCGATGGGACCGCTCGCGGTACCCAACGGGCAGACCTACGGGGGAGCCAGGGTGCTGATCAGCGGCCGCGTCACGGCGATCGCACCGCACCCGGTGATCGGCGACACGGTGTACATCGGCACCAGCCGGGGCGGCGTGTGGCGCACCGACGACGGCGGCCAGACGTGGACGGCGCTCGGCGACGATCAGCCCTCGTTGGCGATCGGGGCGCTGGCGATCGGCATCAACGACCCTTTGGTGCTCTACGCGGGCACCGGTGAGGGCAACGTGCAGCTGTACAGCACGGCCTACCCTTTGAGCTCTGCGCCGGGGGTGTACCTGGGCGTGGGTGTGCTCCGCAGCACCGACGGCGGCGCCACCTGGGTGAACGACGCCTCGACCCTGCTCGCCAACCACAGCTTCTATCGGATCGCCGTCGATCCGGCCGACGCCAACCACGCCTTCGCGGCGACGAGTCGCGGGCTGTGCCGCACGACGGACGGCGTCACCTGGACGGCCCTGGCGGGTGGTGGGCTGCCCGCCATCTCCAGTTCGGTCATCGCTTGCACCGACGTGTTCGTCGACGCCGGCGACGCGACCGGCAACACGGTGTACGCCGCCTTCTGGGGCAGCGGGATCTACCGCAGTCCCGACGCGCTGGCTGCCAACCCGACGTTCACGCTGCTGACGACCGGGCTGCCGGCCGGAGCGTCCACGAGCCGGATTAGCCTCAAGCAGGCGGCCAGCAGCCCGGCACACAAGTACGCGCTCGTCGCCGCCAACAACGACGTCTTCCTCGGCGTGTACCGCACGAACACGGCTGCGGGCGACACGTGGCAGGTGTGCACCAGCAGCGGGACGATCCAGCTCTATGGAGCCTTCACCAGCGACGTCAACGTCGATCCCACGACCCCCGACGTCGTCTACGTCAGCGGCGTGGAGCTGTACAAGTGCCAGCGCAACCCCGTGACCGCCGCTTGGAGCGTCACCAACATCGGCGGCGCGATCCATCCCGACAGCCACACCTTCGGCTTCCACCCGACGTTGAACCAGACGATCTACAGCGGCAACGACGGAGGGTTCTTCGTCAGCCACGATGGCGGAGCGACCTGGGACGACACGCCCAACGAGGGCCTGTGCCTGATGCAGTACGAGGCCATCGACAGCCACCCGACGTCCGACACCATCGTCCAGTGCGGTACGCAGGACAACGGCACGCAGCAGTACCGCAACAGCCCGGTGCACTATCACAGCGCCGACGGTGACGGCGGCTACGCCGTGATCAGCAAGGTGAACGGCAACGACGTGATGCACTCGTACTATCAGAACACTCCCGAACGGAGCACGGCCGCGGGGAAGTACGGTTCGTACTCCCCCATCTCCACCGGGTTGAACGGCAGCGGGCTCTTCTACCCACCCTCTGCGATCAGCCCGACGTCCGACCGCTTGGCCTGGGCCACCAACGTGGTGAACATCGATGACACGATGGGCACCGGAGGATGGCCGGGCGCCGGGGTGACCCTGCCGGCCATCAACGGAAAGGTGTCGGCGGTGTCGTTCGCCAACGACTCGCTGATCTACTGCGCGACGACCAGCGGGCAGGTGTACCGCCTCGACCGGTCGGGAGCGACGTGGACTACGCGTGTGCTGCACGCTGCGCCGCTGCCCGTCGGTCAGTGGATCTGGGACGTGCACAGCCTGCCCGGCGACGACGACACCGTCTTGGTCGCGTTCAGCGGCTTCGGTCTCGCCAAACATGTGTGGCAGGGCGCTGTGTCGGCGGCCGGTACGGCCACGTGGAATGCCGTCAGCGGTGGCCTTCCGGACGTGCCGATGTACGCCCTCTGCCTGGCATCGGCCACCGATTGGTACGTCGGCTCGGACATCGGCGTGTTCCGCACCACGAACGGCGGAACCACCTGGATCAACTACTCCCAGGGACTGCCCAACACGGCCGTCTACGATCTGCGCCGTCGCGCCGGGAGCAACCTTCTGCGCGCTGCGACCCATGGGCGCGGCTTGTGGGAGATCCGAACCGACCTCGTGTCGCAGCCGACGGTCGATCTGTTCGTGCGCGACCACGTGATGGACACCGGCCGGGCCCCGAGCGGCTCCCCCGCGAATGCGGCGTGGGAGGATCCCACGCGATACGTGACCCTCAACAGCCCGTGCTACTGGTGGGAGTGCGCCGATATCAAGACTGACGCCCCCCCGAACTGGCAGCTGCAGCCGTCCGAGGTCAACTACCTCAACTTCGAAACCAAGCTGTTCCACGAGAGCCCGGAGATCGGCAACCAGAACCGAGTGTACGTGCAGGTGCACAACCGGGGACCGCTGGCCGCCAACAACGTAACCGTCAAGATCATGGCGGCGGGGGCGACGGGCGGGCTGCCCGACCTGCCCGCAGACTTCTGGACAACATGGCCGAACAGCGCCGGCGACGCCAACTGGACGCCGGTCGGCTCACCCCAGACGATCGCCACGCTCGCGCCGTTGCGCCCGACGGTGCTGGAGTGGACGTGGACGCCGCAGGTCGGCGCCGACGCGCACTCGTGCATGCTGGTGGTCGTCGACAGCCCTTCGGATCCGATCCCCGAGACGGCCAAGGTGCACGACATTGGCCAGTTGGTCACCGGCGAGAAGCGGGTCGGACTAAAGAACCTGCATCTCGTGAACCTCTTGCCGAACGTGTTCGTGCCGATACCGCTCTACCTGTACGCATCGAGCCAGTCCGAGCTGCGCTACCTCGTGCGCCTGCCGTCGCTCGATCGGCCGGATGTTCGGCTCACGATGCTGTTCTCCAAGGCGCTCAGCAGGCGTGCCAGCGACATCAAGGGATTGCGCGCCACCAAGTTCTCCCGCGCCGATCTGTCGCGGCTGGAGCGACGATGGATCGGCGACGAGATGCGCCCCGCCGAGTCGTGGAAGCGGGTAGTGAAGACCTTCGACCTCACGCGCCAGTTCCGCGTGGATCCTGGTTTCGAATATGTGGACGTGCCGCTCGGCATGAAGGCGGGCGGCCGCGAGGAGATCATCCTCCTGGCCATGCGCACGGGCGATCGGCGATCCGCTAGGCCCGCGCGCTTCATCGTGCAGCAGCTCACCTCGAAAGACGAGGTCGTCGGCGGGAGCACGTTCGTGTTCAAGCCCGCCAAGGGCTGACGGTCGGCTCGGCGGGCCGCTCCACGACATCATCTGTGGGCAGCGGCAGAAGCGCCCACGGGAGCTTCTGACCCACGCCGGGATGTCAGGGCAGAGGTCCGAGAACGACGTCGGGGGCCCCGGTGAGCCGCTTGGCCTCCCGGATGCCGGTCGTCATCGCCCCGTCGGCAAACGCGACCCGGGCGGACGAGGTGGCCTCGCCGGCGAACAGGAGGCGCCCGGCGACGGGTTCGCCGAGCGCGTCGAGGTCGTGTCGGCTCGCCCCGGTGGGGACGTAGGTGTAGGCGCCTCGGGTGTAGGGATCTGCCGCCCACGCCGACCGGATGACGGCGATGGGTTCGGGAGCCGTGCCGCCGATGGCTTCGCCGATCAGCTCGCGCAATCGAGCCACCACCTCCGAGTCCGACAGCTCGTTCATCCGGTCGGCGGAACGCCCACCGGCGTGTGCGACGAGCACCGGGCCGGCCTCGAACGCGTCGTGCCCGGCCAGGAAGGGGGCCCAGTCATCCGGGCGCCTCGGGAGCACGAGCAGATGCGGGACGCCCCGAGCCCGCCAGAAGGCGTCCTCGAACAGCATGGCGACCTTCTCGTACCTCCCGAAGCCCAGGCGCTCGATCGCGGCGACTCGCTCCGGCGGGAGCGGAGGATCGAACCGGATGCCACCAGCCCTGGAGCACGCCGAGCGGGACGGTCACGACGACGTGCGAACCCTCCTCCTCGAGCCCCGACGCGATCCGAACCCGGATGCCGTCCGGGCGCACGATCACCCGATCGACCTCCTGGCTCAGCTTGACGTCGATCCCGGCGCCCATCGCCGCGGCGACGGCGCCGTACCCGCGGACGGGCAGGTCCCCCAGGTAGTCGCCCTGGTACTCGAGGGTGTTCGCGGGGAAGGACGCGAGCGACTGCGCCTCGAGCGGCGCCGACGTGTCGATCTCCGATCAGGACCGTGATGGCATCGCGAATCCGCCGGGCGCCGCCGTTCGGGGCGCGCTCGGCGACGAATCGAGCGACGGCCTCCCTCAGGGTCGCCTGGGGCGCCATGCTGCTCCGGAGCGCTTCAACGGCTGCGGGGAACTCGTCCGCCGCTCGCAACGCCTCGTCGAACTCCGTCGCCGTGAGCAGGCGCCCCTCGCGCCGGTCCAGCCCCACCATCTGGGAGAAGGGATCCCCGGACCTCCGCTCGATGCCCGCCAGCTCCGAGAACTTGGTGACCGGGTTCCCCACGGGACTGTGGATCCAGGACGCCCCGAGATCGAGCGGCCAACCACCGAGATCGACGGTGTGCACCCGCCCGCCGATCCGATCCCGAGCCTCCAGGACCACGCACGGTACGCCCGCGTGAACGAGCGCGTTCGCGACGGTGAGGCCGGCCAGTCCCGCCCCGACGACCACGACGCGCTCGACCGGGGAGTCGAGGCCGCCCGGCACCAGCCGATCGCCGTCGTCGAAGCTGTCCTGGCGCGCGGGATCAGCGATCATCGTCCGACGAAAGCCCCTCTCCCCGAACGGGATCCGTCAAAAGATGGCTTCTGTTACGCCGATGTGCAGATGATCGTCGTGTCCCGTGATCGGGTGGTTGGGCGCCTCGCCGGGACTTCCCTCCTCCTTGATGTATCCAAAGCCGTCGAAGAACATCTCATCGAGCGGCCAGTCGAACCGGGCAGCGGCATGGAGCAACTTGAAGTACAGGAACGTCAGCGCCTCATGTTCGTTGCGGAAGTCCTTGCGAAACCGGTCATCCATCGGGTCGAGGTCGTTGACGTCGAGAGCCCGGCCTTCGAGCCCACGACGCGCCATCTGAGCGACGTCATCCGCTCCTCCGTAGTGCAGCGACCCCTTGGTGTGGACGTCGTGAACGCCACCGAATTCGGGGTGCTCGGACGGAGTGAGGCCCTTGTTCTGAAGCCACGCTCCCAGGTCGACGATCGACTTGACGTCCTCAAGCTCCATGCGACCTCGCCCTCCGATGGATGCGGCGACGACAGGCAGGACCATACGGCATCCTCGGATTCCGGTCGGCCCGAACACATCAGGGGGCGTCGATGATCGGCAGGAACGCGCGCCAGGGCCCGACCGCTTCCGCGCACCGCTTGGCCATCGCCTTCACGATCTGCCCGAGGTTGTTCAGATCGTGCACGACTCCACGTAGCCAGCAACTGGCGAAGCGTCACCTCACCGAAGTCCGGGTGCGTGCCCCGGTGCGCCAGGTCCTCGGGCTGCCCCAGGGAGTCCAAAGTGGCGAGGGTCTCGGCTCGGATCGACTCGAATCGTTCGAGCAGTTCGTGCTGGGTCCATCCCCCGAAGCGCGTGAACCCCGCCTCCCGGTCGATGGGCTCGAAGGCCCGATCGGTCCGTGCTCGAGGATCACCCTCGCACGGTCCATCCAGTCGGACTCCTCGATGTGCGTTAGGTGTCCCAGCACTTGATGGCTCGACCAGGTCCCAGGCCCTCCGCCGGCGCTCGTCCACTCGTCCGGTAGGCCCGCAAGCACCGACCGCAGCACTTCGGCTTCCTCGCGCTGTTCTTCCTCACGGGCGATCACACGACGAACGACCTCGCGTGGCCTTGGGCCGCGGTCATCCCGCTCATCGCGATCGGCCTGCTCGTCGTGCTCTACGGCCTCCAGCGAGCCCTGACCCGCGAGCCCGCGCTCGAACTCGAGGAGTGCGAGCCGAGACCGATCAAGCCGACTGACTCGACCCGACAAGGCCCTGCGTCGCAGACGCTCGCGGGCTCGGCGCCACGCGAGACGGGGACGAATTCGCGCACCCGCGCCCCGCGCAGCTCGTCGAGCGATTCCATCGCCACCAGGTCGATCGTCTCGCGGGACACGGTCGCGCCATACTCGTTCGCGAGCCGCTCGCGGAGCCGGGGCAGCGGGTCCGCGACGGTTCCGGGGTGGTTGGAGAGCGGGCCCACGACCACGATGCTCTGTGGCGGCCACCCGGCCCGGCGGGGCCGTCGGTCCCGCCCGGTTCGGGACCCTACCCGGCGCCTCCGCCGGTACCGCCGCCCCCTCCCCCACCGCCGCCGCTGAACCCGCCCCCGCTGAACCCCGAGGACGAGCTGAACGAGCCGTACCCACCGCTCGTCGATCCGGAGCTGCTGCTGACGCTCGCCATCGAGTGCAGCACGATCGTCGGCGCCGCGACCTGGACGCTGCGCCACGCGTTCAACCCGGCGAGGCCGGTCGGACCTCCGGGGATCGGCGACCGCAGGCTCTCGACCGGCACGAGCGCGACCACCTGCTTCTCGACCTCCTTCGCGACGTCGAGCGCGACCGCCCACTCGAGGTACTGCTCCCAGATGATCACCGCGAGCGCGGGCGCGTTCGGCAGGTCGGAGAAGTCCTTCAGGTAGCGTCGGAACGCTGCGAGCCGCATCACGCGCGTGCGGTCCCCCTCCCCGAGCCGGGCGGGGATGATGCGGAGCGCGACGATCAGGCTCACCAGTGAGACCGGCACCAGCCACCACCCGATCGGCCCGCCGAGCCCCCACACCGCCGTCCAGATCCCGTACCCGGCCGCGCCGAGCGCCACGACGGCCGAGCCCGTCGACTCGATCCGCGCGTCGCCCTTTCGGATCCGGAGCAGCAGGTCCTTCGACTTCTCCTTCGAGGCCTGATACCACTTCGTGTACAGGTCGGCGCTCCCGCCGACCGCGCGCGGCTTCGGGTGACGGATCGAGACCTCCTCGACCGGGTCCTCGCGGCCGAACAGCAGCCACATGAAGTCCTGGTCGGCGGCCGTCGGCAGGTCGAGCGCGTCCATCCGCCGCACGATCGTGAGATCCTTCGGGTCGCTGACCTGGCCCTCGGCGCGGAGCTCGATCGCCCCCAGGCGCGCGAGCCGCAGCACCTGCGCCCGGTACGCGTTCTGCGGCGAGAGGTGCCCGCGCCACGCCGACCACAGCAGCGCGCCGGCGACCGGGTCGTCCTCCGGCGGCTGCTCGAGGATCGGCGGCACCTCGTGGACCCGATCGCGCATCTTGGCCAGGTAGACGAACAGCGCGCATACGAACGGCACGCCGATGAGCAGATACAGGACCCACCGGCGCTCGGCTTCGTGGCGCGAGCGGATCGCGTTCGCCTCCGCGATCCACGCGCGCTCCTGCGCGAGGAGCCGATCCAGCTGCTCGACTGGCTGGATCTCGGCGAGCGGCACCGCATCCCGGGGGAACAGGATCGAGCCCTCGACAAACGACAACGGCGGCACGTCGCGGACGTCGTACCGGACCGTCTGCGGGTCGACGAAGGTGATCGAGCCATTCAGCGGTCCATGGCCAAAGGCTCGGACGTCCCCCGCCTCCAGCGGCGTCCCGAGGTCGGCACCGACTTGCAGCTCGGGATCGCAAGCGCTCCGGTGCACCGGCGCATCGACGATGCCCGGCAGGTGCACCGTGATCACCGCGTGCTGGGTCGGCTGGTCCCACCCGGTCCCGATGAACTGCCAGTACAGGTGCGCGGTGTCCGCGTAGACGTCCACGGCGCACGCCACGCGATACCGGAACACCCAGGTCCGCGTCTCGTCCTCGGCCGAGTACGACCACTGCGCCTGGAAGCCGTTGTAGGCGGTCGAATGGATGGCGTAGTCGGGCTCGACCGGGACCTCGGTCCCGTCGTCTCGAATCTCCGCCATCGAGAAGTCGCGAACGTGATCGAGCGGGTCGACGACGTTGAAGTACGCATAGGTGAACGGGCCGTTCTGGAAGTCGAACGTGCGCGTCTCCTGAAGCACGAGGTCGCCGTTCGGCAGGACGGTCGCGTCGATGGCGACCTCGGGGAAGTGGTAGTCCTTGACGGTCGCGTGGTTGATGATCGGCGGGAGCCAGATCCCCGCGGTCGTGAGCGCGAAGAACGCGACCACGACGAACCACAGCAGGACCCGCTTCAGGAGCTCACCTCGCGGGCGAGTCTACGCGCCGATCCGAATGGCCCCGGGATCTCGGGCCGGCCGACCCGTGTGCGCGAGGACCGTCGTGCGACGGTGGGATGGGAAACGATCCCTTTGGAGGCGACGGATGGACACCTGGAGGTCTCGGATGGAGATGGCGCCCCCGCAGCACCCGATCAACGGCTCGGAGGACCCGCTCCGCACGGCGGCGGTCACGCGGCTGAAGAAGAAGCGGGAGTTCACGTCGGACGTGATCGCCTACGTCGTCGTGAACGGGTTCCTCATCGCGCTCTGGGCGATCGCGACCCCCGACGCGATGTTCTGGCCGGTCTTCCCGCTCCTCGGCTGGGGCATCGGGCTCGTGTTCCACGCGTTCGACACCTTCTCCAAGCCGACGTTCAGCGAGGAGAGGATCCGCCGGGAGATGGACCGGATCCGCTGAACGAGTAGCGTCGGGCGCCGATGTCGCACACCCGGCGCTCGCCCCTCGCCACGTGGCTCGCCGTGCTCGGCGGGCTCGCGATCGCGCTCGGCGTGGCCGGCCTGTGGGCGCAGCGCACGCTCGGCGACCCCGAGACGGTCTCGGCGCTCGCGGGCGAGATCCTGGCCGAGCCGAGGATCCGTACCGAGCTCGCGATCGTGATCGTCGACCCGGTCCTCGAGCACGCGCCGAAGGAGATCCGAGCGCAGCGGGACCTCATCGTGTCGACGACCGAGTCGGTCCTCGGTGCCGCGAGGTTCGTCTCGGTGTTCCAGGACGTGCTGCGCGTCGCGGCCACCGAGCTGCTGGAGGGGCAGGGCGCGGTCCGGCTCGAGCTCGAGCGCCCACTCGAGCGGGTCGTCGTCGAGATCCAGCCGGTCTCCCCGGAGGTCGCGGCCGCGCTCGCCGAGATCGACCCGCCGTCCCCGGTGATCGTCTCGGCCGCCAAGGCCGACCGGCTCCGAGGATTCCTGGAGTTCGAGCGCGCCGTGAGCCTCGCCCTGCTGATCGCGGGAGTCGTGCTCGCGTTGTTCGCGGTGGTCCGCGGCGGCCCACGGGTGCTCCTGCCGTTCGGCGCCACGCTGGCGGGCGCGAGCCTCCTGCTCTTCGCCGGGCTGCTCTTCGGCCGAACGCTCCTGCTCTGGGGCATCCACCCCGCGAGCCGAGCCGACGCCGCCGAGGCGGCGTGGAACATCGTGATCGCGGATCTGCGGAACGCGTTGCTCGTCGCCGCGGCAGCCGGCGCGATCGCCGTCGTCGCCGGTGGGCTGCTCGGCCGTCGCGCCTAGCTCGAGAGCTCGACACGCCGATCGTCACCCCTCGACCTTGAAGACGTCCTCCGAGATCTCACCCGGCTCGATGTCGGTATTCATGAGGATGATCTCCGACAGCGTGTGACGGTAGTCCAGACCGAATCGCCGCTCGATGTTGAACAGGCTCCGATCGTTCAGGTAGAAGAACCGATCGCCGTCGCGGAGGGCCGCGAACTGCTTCGTCCAGATGGCGAGCTGAAGCTCACCGAGCTCGGTGCCCGGGACGTGCTCCTCGGCCAGCATCCCGACGAAGGCCTCGACCCGGTCGACGTCCCCGTAGATCGCCTTGAGGCGGGAGGCGGTCGTCGTGCGGCGCACGGCGACGACCGTGTCCTCGTCCGCCTCGTCGCTGCCCGGTGTCAGCTCGTTGCCGTCGGCGTCCTGCAAGGAGACGAAGTCGATGATCTCCGGGTCGTTCACCACGCCGGCGGAGTCGCGGGCCAGGTCGGCGGGGAACTCCTCCGTCTCCTCGCCGGTGATCGCGGCGAAGGAACGCGCCGGCGGCAGCCCGTACGCCTCCCGCAGCTGGTTGTACGTGGGCATCCCGTGATCCCGGCCTCGCTGGATGTCGACCGCGCCGAGGTCGAGCACCGTCTGGAAGCATTCGGGCAGCGGCGGTCCGTCCATGCAGTCGCTCGGGACCGGGGTGTCGGGGCCGGGCAGCTGGAACAGCACGCTGCGCAGCTGGTTATCGATCATCTCGTCGTTCCGGTATTGGCGTTCCGCGCCGAGGCCCGCCAGGACCTGCTCGAGCCCGATCGCCTCGAGCAGGTCGGGGTTGCCGAAGGCGACGTTCAGGGGGATCGCGAACTCCAGCTCCTCGCCATTCTCGTCGATCTCGACGCCCTGCGCCTCGAGGGCCTGGAGCTCCTCGAGCGAGTAGTGGGAGGCCTCCGCCTCCGCCTCGATCTCCCCGTGGATCATGCTGTGGGCTCGGTAGCCGACCACGGCGAACTCGTTCGAGAGCGTGGCGTCGACCGAGGGGTCGTATCCCCGGTACCGGCGGAGCTTGATCCCGAGCGCGGGCAGGAACTCGTTGTAGGTGACGTACTGGATCTCGGCCATCACGACGCGGCGGGCGATCTGGAACTTCGCCTGCTCGGGCAGGCGATCGGGAAGGGCATCCACGATGCGGTTGTGTTCGCGGGCGAACAGGGTGTGCACGCTGGTGAGGGCGATGTTCTCGTTCGCCCGGACGTCCCCGGCGACGACCGCCCGCTCGGGGTCTCCGAAGAGCCGGCCCATGAGCTCCATCTGAGGAGCCGCGGAGGGGTCACCTCGGGCACCCACCCGCGGCAGGTATCCGGTGGCCGAGATCAACAGGTGCGCGTCGTTGTTCCTGACGTCGCCGTCCATCGAGCCCTCGCGGAGCCACTCCAGACGATCGGCCGACCCCCCGTACACCGCCCACGCGTCGATGTACGAGCTCACGGTGTTGACCTGCTCGCGCGGCGAATCGACACCCGAGCCGGGGGCGGCCGCCGAACGTTCGAAGGCGATCGCGCCCAGGTCGTTGGTGAAGGCCTCGAGCGGGTCCGCCGGATCGAAGGGGATGGGCGAGTCCCTCCCCCCGGTCTCCCGGAGGCCGAAGGTGTGATCGAGGAACTGTCCCCAGGCGAACCCCCACTGCGAGACACCGTTCTCCGAGAACACGTTCTGCCCGAGGTCGTTGAAGATTCGATTGCTGATCAGCCGCGGAGACGGACCGTCGACCATGGCCCCGATCCCGTCCGCATAGCGTGGCTCGGCCACGCGCGAGTACGGCCGGCCGACCTGTCCCCACCCGGGATGCTGGCGGTTGTTGCCGCTCCCGTCGAGGCTGGCAAAGCCGGCCGGGAACAGGGCGGCGAGGATGTGCGAGGCTCGTTCCTCGTCGCGCTTGCCGTCCTCTCCTGCGCCGGATCCGGACTCCGGGACGGCGGTCGATTGACCCTCGGTCTCGCCGGAGCCGTCCGCCGCCGGGGGCGCGACCGTTTCCCGATCGACCGGGTTCCCCCCGGGCGGATCGGACCCGGAGCACGCCGCCAGGGAGCCCGCCAGCAGGATCGTCACGGCGACCAGCGACCAACCGGACCTCGTGCGCGTGCGACCGTTCCGACCCATCGCGGTCTCCCCTCTCGCGCCGGCACTTCGCTGGAGCCCGGGGACGTGCTCGAGGGCCTCCCGCCCTCAGCGCACCGACGGCGACAGCCGAACCAGCGCGCCGAGGACCCGGTCGACGTCCTCCGACGTCGACAGGTAGTTCACGATCCCCGCCCGGAGGTAGGTGCTACCCCGCAGTCGGGTCGTCGAAACCCATCCCGTCCCGTCGATCTCGAGCGCGCGCTGCAGCCGGTCTTGATAGGCGTCGAGCTCCCCGCCCTCGAGCCCCCCCGGCCGGTGGCGGAGGCACACGACCGAGAGCTCGGGGCTCGGCGGCGCCACCTCGAACTCGCCGAGCTCCTCGCAGCGGCGCGCGAGGTGCGCCGCGAGGTCGTTCGTGAGCTCGATCAGTCGCCCGAACCCCTCGGTGCCGAGGTGCTTCCACGAGAGCCAGAGCTTGAGCGCGCGGAATCGGCGCGTGCCCTCGAGCGAGTACTGGTACCAGTTGAGTGGCGACTCCTCGGGCGAGGGGTAGCGGTAGTACTCCGGCTCGCGGTGGAACGTGCGGAGCAGGTCCTCGCGCCGCTTCACGACCAGGCCGCCGATGTCGTAGGACTGGAAGAACCACTTGTGCGGGTCGATCGTGACGCTGTCGGCGCGCTCGAGGTCGGGCACGCGCCCGGCGTCGCGCGCGGACAGGCGCGCGGCCCCGCCGTAGGCGGCGTCGACGTGCAGCCACATCTCGTGACGCTCGGCGACGTCGGCGAGCTCGCCGACGAAGTCGACGGATCCGGTGTTGGTCGATCCCGCGACCGCCGAGATCGCAAACGGCACGAGCCCGGCGGCCCGGTCTTCCTCGATCACCGACTCGGTCGGCAACCCACGGAGCCGGAACGCTTCATCCGAGCCGACCACGCGGAGCGTCCCGTCCGGGAACCCGAGGACGTCGAGCGCGCGCGCGATCGAGAAGTGCGTCTGGTCGCTCGCATACACGCGGACGCCCTCGAGCGCCTTCCCGCGCGGCGGCTGGCGAAGGCCGAGCAGCTTCGCGAGGTGGACATCGCGCGCGACGGTCATCGCCATCACGTTGGCCATCACGCCGCCCGACGTGAGGACGCCCCAGCTCCCCTCGCGGAACCCCACGAGGGCGCGGAGCCACGCGATCACCTCCTCCTCCACGAGCGCGGAGATCGGCCCCGCCGCCCACACGTCGACGCCCTGATGGACCCACTGCGCGAGCACCTCGCCGCCGATCGAGACCGGCAGCGGCGGCGGCGTGAAGTAGCTGTACGCGCCGGGATGCTGCGAGTTGAAGACGTAGGGCGCGATGCGCTCGCGGAACTCGCCGAGCAGCTCGCCCGACGTCGACGGCGACTCCGGGGCCGGCGAGGGCTCGTTCGAGACGCCGAAGAAGCGCTCCCGCAGCTCGGGGTAGGTGATCGGCGCGACCGGCCGCCGCAACGCCTCGTCGTAGAGGTAGTCCAGGCTCGCGTCCCAGATCGCCTTCCCGAACGCCTCGAGCGCGCCGCGCGCCCGGTCGGGGTCGCGAAAGCCGATCAGCTCGGGCTCGGGATGCCAGGCGAAGGGGTCCTCAGCCACGTCGGGCACCGCGGGAGGATACGTGGTTCGCGCTCGCGAGCTCCTCGACCTCCTCGAGCATCGGCCGCGCGCCGAGCGGCTCGAGCAGCTCGCGCGCGCGCGACAGCTCGGCCCGAGCCTCGTCCCGCCGCCCGAGGGCGAGCAGGCACCGCGCGAGCCCCGTCCGCGTCCTGGCCTCCTCGAGGCCGAAGCCGTACTCGGCCCACCGCCCCGCCACCTCGGCGTAGTCGGACGCGGCGGCCTCGAGCTCGCCGCGCGCCTCCTCGACGACCGCGCGCGAGGTGAGCATCGAAAGCCGCAGCCTCCGCGAGCTCGGGTCCAGTCGCGCCGCCAGGATCCGGGAGGCCTCCTCGGCCTCACCGGCGGCCGCGAGCACGCGGACCGCGACCGGCAGGAACAGGCGCCAGAACTCGGGATTGGCCTCGGCCGCCTCCTCGAACTCTCGGACGAAGGCAAGCGCCAGGGGTCGGTCCCCCGTCGCGAGCGCGACCTCGGCCGCGATCATGAGGGCCGGCGCGAGGAACTCCCCGTAGCCGACCTCGCGCGCCGGCGGGAGGAGCTCCTCAACCGCCCGACCTGCGGCGTGGTACTCGCCGCGTCGCAGGAGCACCCAACCGCGGTAGATGGACGCGATCATGTTCACTCGCTGGAACCCGTGTTCGTGTCCCCACTCGCGCAGCTCGGCCGCGAGCTCGAAGACCTCATCCCACCGCCCCAGGTCGAACAGGCACTCGAGCTTGCCGGACCGGGACCACATCTCGCCGGTCGCGAACCCGCGGACGTGGCAGAACGCCCCCATCTCCTCCCACACCGAGAGCGCCGCCGCGGGCCCCTCCCAGAACCAGAGCTCGTACGCGAGGTTGTTGTACGTGGTGGCGACCTCGTCGCCCAGACCGAGCTCCTGCCCGCGCCGCAGGGCCTCGCGCAGGTCCGCGACGCCGCCCTCGTCGCCCGACTGGCCGCGCGCGGCGCCGCGGTACTGGAGCGCGAGCACGGCCTCGTCCTCGACGCCGAGCTCGTCGGCGAGCGCGAGCGCCTTGTCCGCCCACTCGATCGCCGACTCGTTCGAGCCCGCGACGTACAGGTGACCCGCCATCCGGGTGGAGGCGCGAACGAGCTCGGCGCCGTGCGGCTGCGTCTCCAGCAGGGCGATGGCCTCCTCGAGCAGCGCCCGCGCCCCGCCGCTGTACTCCTGGGTCGAGCGCGCACGCCGCGCGAGGGCCTCCCCGAGACCGAGCCGATCCTCCGCCGCCCGGTACTCGGCGATGGCCGTGTCGAAGTCGGCGTCGGCCTCCGCCATGCGCCCCGCCTCCTCGGACGCCTCCGCGGACTCGAGCAGCGCCCGCCGCCGCTCGGGGTCGTCGGCCGGCAGGACTCGCCGGGCCCGCCGGTACAGCTCCACCGCGCGTCCGGGGTCCAGCCGCTTCGCCCGGTCACCGGCCATCATCAGCGCCGAGCCGGCCGCCTCCTGCAGCCCGGTCGTGTCGGCGGAGGGGTCGGCGATCCGCGTGTACGCGAGCGCCTCGCCGTAGTGGTGCGCCAGCAGCTCGGCGACCTCGAAGACGCGGTCGGCCGCGACGGCGCGCAGCCACCGCGCGACCGCGACGTGGCGGCCGACCCGCCCGGCGCGCGGGATCTGCCCGTACGCCACCTCGCGGACGAGCATGTGGTCGAACGCGAACTCGGCCTGCCCGCCGAACGAGGTCGCGCGCACCGGGCGCACGAACTCGCGCTTGACCGACTCGTGAAGGGCGCGGATCACGACGTCCTCGGGAAGACCGCTGACCGCCTCGACGGCCCCGGCCCAGAAGACCTTCCCCACGACGGCCGCGTCCTGGAGCAGCCCCTTCTCGGTCGGCGGCAGGGTGTCGATCCGCGCGCCGATCAGCTGTTGCACGGAGGCGGGCATCGGGACGTCCGCGACATCGACGGCGGCCTCGAGCGCGCCTCGGTCGCGCAGCATCCGCACGAACTCCTCCGCGTACAGGGGGTTGCCGCCGCAGCGTTCGAGGAGATCCCGCTGGGTCTGGGCCGGCAGCACGACGCCCTCGAGCAGCGCCCCGACGAGCATCGCCGTCTCCTGCGGCGCGAGCGGCGGGAGCGCGATCGACGTCGCGTTGCGCCGGCCGCCGCCCCACGCCTCGTGCCGCTCGTACAGCTCGGGGCGCGCGGCGCACACGATCAGCAGCGGGAGCCCGACCGCCCAGTCGACGAGGTGCTCGACGAACTCGAGCATCACGTCGTCCGCCCACTGGAGATCCTCGAACACGACGACGAACGCCGAGTCCGAGGCGAGCGCCTCGAACCACCGCCGCCAGGCCTCGAACAGCTCCTCGCGCGGCGCGTCGAACGGCGTCCCCTCGGCTCCGACGAGCGGCGCGAGCCGCAGCCGCAGCCGGTCGCGCTCGTCCGGGTCGCGGACGTAGGGCTCGATCGCCTTGCGGAGCTTCGCGTCCGCCTCCACCGGCGAGTCGGACTCCAGGATCCCGGCGTCCGCCTTCACGATCTCGCCCAGCGCCCAGAAGGAGAGGCCCTCGCCGTAGGGCAGCGAGCGCCCCTGCCGCCAGCGGACGAGGCTCGGCCACTCATCGGCCACGTTCGCGAGCTCCTGGACCAGCCGGCTCTTGCCGACGCCGGCCTCGCCCGTGATCGTGACGAGCTGCACGGTGGACTCGCCCACCGCCCGCCGGAACGCCGACTCCAGCAGCGCGAGCTGGTCGCCGCCGCCCGATGAACGGCGAGGTCGACGGGGGCCGCAGGTCGACGCCGAAACGGCCGCGCGAGGCGACCGCGAGCCAGGCCGCCTGCGGCTTCGCCTTTCCCTTGGCCAGGACGGGCTCGTGCTCCTCCCACTCGAAGACCAGGCCGGTGGCGTCGTACGTGGCCTCGCCGACGAGCACCTCGCCCGGCCCCGCCGCCGTCTGGAGGCGCGACGCGGTGTTCACGACGTCGCCGGTCACCGCCTCGCCGATCTGCGGCCCCACGCCGGGATGCGCGACGACCGCCTCGCCGGTGTTCACCCCGATCCGCACCGACAGGTCGAGCTCGGGCTCCGTCCTCGCCGAGCTGGGCGACGGCCTCCCGGATCGCGGAGCGCGGCGCGCACCCCGCGCTCGGGGTCGTCCTCGTGCGCGACGGGCGCGCCGAACACGCACAGGGCCGTCGGTCCCATGAACTTGTCGACCGTGCCGCCGTGGTTGCCGACGACCCGGCCGACCCGGGCGTGGTACGGGGCGAGGAGGCGCTTGCGCTCCTCGGGGTCGAGCTCGCCGGTGGCCGTGGCAAACCCCAGGAGCTCGGCGAAGACGATCGTCACGAGCTTGCGCTCCTCGCCGCCGCCGGACAGGCGCGTGCCGCACGCCACGCAGAACGCCGCGTGATCGGGGTTCTCCTCGCCGCACGCCGAGCAGACGATCACGCGCGCAGTGTAGGCGGGGGCCTGTGGCGCTCGTGGTGGCGCGCGACGCGAACGCGGTTCCCACACGCCGGGGAGCACCACGTCCGCCTCGGTCGGGTGGCGAGGAAGAACCGCCCGCATCCCGGCGCCGGACAGGAGCGAAGGCGCTCGCGACCGGCTCCCCCGATGGTCTCGATCCCCGAGCGGGCGATCGCGGCGAAGACCCGCGCGGTCGCCGGGCCGGTCTCGACGACCGCGGCGCGGATCGCACCGTCGACCTCGAGCCTCGGGTGCGTCGGGGCGGCCGCGCTCGCCGCGTTCAGGGCCTGCACCGCATCCGGCGGCATCGGCCGGCCGTCGACGGCCGCGAGCAGGAGCGAGCGGATCGCGGTCCGCAGGCCGCGGAAGTCCGCGAGCCGAAGCGCCAGGCCGGGCTCGTCGACGCCCCGGGCCGCGAGCCATCGCTCGAGGTCCCGGGGCCCGCCGAGGAGGTCTCGGTCACCCTGGAGCGTCGCGGCCAGCTCGAGCGCGAGGGCGTCATCCATGCTGGACATGTTTCCATGAGCCTTATGCCATTACCAGCAGGGTGAAGAAGAACGGATACATGCGACTATCACCATTACTCAGCCGAGCCACGCGTCGATCCCCGCCTCGAGCTCCGCCTTGAGGTCGTCCGGCGCGAACGAGGCTCGGACGCCGTTTCGCGAGAGCGCCGCGATGGCCCGATCGTCGAACCCGAAGTCGCGGCGGCAGAGCTCGTACTCGCCGGTGAGGAAGGAGTGGAACATCGAGGGGTCATCGCTCGCGAGGGTGCAGCGGAGTCCCGCCTCGAGCATCGCCGGCAGGGGGTGGTCCTCGATCCTCGGAACCGACCTCGTCATCACGTTCGAGGTCGGGCACACGTCGAGCGCGATCCCCCGTTCCCGTACCTCCTCGACGAGCGCGGCATCCTCGAGGATCCGGATCCCGTGCCCGATCCGCTCGGCGCCGAGCGCGTCGATCGCGCCGCGGATCGAGATCGGCCCATGCGTCTCGCCAGCGTGCGGGATCGAGTGGAGCCCTCGAGCGATGCCCTCGCGGAAGATCTCCGCGTACGGCTCTGGGGGGAACACCGCCTCCTCACCCCCGAGGCCGATCCCGATCACCCCGCCGTCCATGTGCGCGGCCGCGACCTCCATGGCACGGCGCGAGTAGGCAAGGTCGATGCCCCGCACGACGTCGACGTAGACCCGACAGACGATGCCGAACCGCCGCTGCCCGTCGGCGAGGCCCTCCAACACCATGACGAGGGTCTCGTCCCAGTCCCGGATCTGCGCCCGGTGGTCCGGCAACGAGAACGTCACCTCTGCGTATCGAACCCCCTGCGCCGCCTCGTCCTCGCTGAACTCGAGGGCGATCCGCCGGAAGTCCTCGGGCTCGCGCAGGCACGTGAGGCCGGCCACGAACTCCTCGACGAAGTGGCGGAAGTCGCGGAACTCGTACCGGCCGTCCCGCAGGCCCTCGGGCAGCTCGACGCCGGAGCGCGCCGCGAGCTCGACCACGGTCTCCGGTCGCATCGAGCCCTCGAGGTGGACATGGAGGTCGACCTTGGGCAGCGCGAGGAGTTCTCGGCCGGTCGTCACCGGAGCAGGCGCGAGAGGCGTCGGTCGGCCAGGACCTTGCCGCCGGTCTGGCACGTGGGGCAGTAGGTGACCTCGTGCGACTCGTAGGAGACGCGCCGGAGGTCGCCGCCGCAGACCGGACATGGTTCCCCGTAGTGGTTGTGCACGGTGAAGTGGTCGCCGATCTTCGTCGGCAGGCCACCCGTTCGGTGCCGCTCGGCTTCGAGCGCGCCGGCCAGGATCCCCCGGATCGCTCCCAGCAGCGCCGAGCGCTGGTCCGCGCTCAGCTGGACGAGCGTCGCGTACGGCGACAGCTTGGCGCGGTGCAGGACGTCGTCCGTGTAGCCGCGCCCGAGGCCGGCCACGGTCCGCTGGTCTCGCAGGATCGTATGGACGCGCCGGCCATCCTCGCCCTCCTGCACGAACCGCTCGAACTCCACCGAGTCCGGCTCGGGGCCCAGCTTCGCGAGCGGGCCCTCGTCGCCATCGGCGAGCACCCACCAGCCCGCCTTGCGCTCGCGGCCGAACTCCTTCACCAGCACCGACGGGGCACCGTCGAAGCGCAGGCGCACCACGGCACCGCGAGGCTTCGTCGACTTCGGCGGATCCTCGACGTCGACGCGACCGCCCTGGGACAGGTGCGCGAGCAGCCGCGGGCCGCCGAGCTCGAACACCAGGTACTTGCCGCGACGGCCCACCCGCTCGAGCGTCCGGCCGACGAGCTCGGGCGCCCTCGGCGTCACGGTCTTGAGCGAGGAGAACTGGAGCACGTCCGCCGCGGCGAACGCGGATCCGCCGACCGCCTGAGTCAACCGCTCGGCGAGCGCCTGCACCTCGGGGAGCTCGGGCACTCAGGCCTCCATCGAGTAGAGCTGCACGAGCCGGCCGTGGAACGGCGCGTCCCGCTCGTACGCCATGCCGAGCCGGCGGGCGACCGCCTCGGAGGCTTCGTTTCCGTGGGCGATCAGCGCGATCAGCCGCCGCAGGCCGAGCGCGCCGAGCGCACGGTCGCGCATCGCGGCAGCGGCCTCGGTCGCGTAGCCACTTCCCCAGTGCTCGCGCGCGAGGACGTAGCCGAGCTCACGCTCGCGCCGCCCGTCGATGTCCCAGACCGCGATCCCGCACCAGCCGATCAGCTCCCCGGAGCCCGCGAGGATCACGGCGCGCCGGTCGAAGCCCTCGGACTCGTTGCGGGAGATCGAACGCTCGACCCACTCGGCGGTCTCCTCGTGGTTCGCCGTCGCGCCGTCGCCGATGTGGCGCACGACCTCGGCATCGGCGTGGATCCGCGCGAACGCGTCGACGTCCGCGAGCTCGATCGGGCGCAGGATCAGGCGTTCGGTGCGGATCTCGCCCGCGTCCTTCGGGTCAGGAGGCAACGGCCTCATGCCGGACGATCTCGAGCAGCTCGTCGATCCGGTCGCGGTGCGTGCGGTGGGAGAGGATGCACGCGCGGAGCGTGAACCGCCCGTCGAGCACCGTGCTCGACAGGAACACGCGCTTGCTCGCGTTGATGGCGGCGAGGAGCGCCCGGTTCGCCGCGTCGTCGCCGTCGCGCAGGCGGAACGGCACGATCGACAGGTCCGGGGCCCACGGCAGCTCGAGCTCGGGCATGGCCTTCAGCCCCTCGTGAAGGTGCTCGGCCAGGTCGAGCTTCTCGTCCAGCGCCTCGCGGAAGGCCGAGACCCCGTGCAGCTTCAGCGGGAACCAGACGCGCAGCCCTCGGAAGTCGCGCGAGAGCTCCGCGGAGTACTCGTTGAAGTTTGGGATGTGAGCGTCGGCGGCCAGGTCCTGGAGGTAGTCGCTCGCCCCGACGTGGTGCGCGTCGCGCAGCTTCGCGCCGTCCCGGACGATGAGCGCGCCGGTCCCGTACGGAAGGAACATCCCCTTGTGCGGATCGAGCGTGATCGAGTCGGCGCGCTCGATCCCGCGGAAGCGCTCGCGGCCGCGGTCGGTCAGCTGGAAGAAGCCGCCGTAGGCGCCGTCGACGTGCAGCCACAGGCCCTCGTCACGGGCGAGATCGGCGACGGCGGCGATCGGGTCGATCGCGCCCGTGTTCGTCGTGCCGGCCGTCGCGACGACGGCGAACGGCGCGAGCCCGGCGTCGCGATCCTCGTCGATCATCCGGCGGAGGGCATCGACCTCCATCCGAAGCGACGGGTCGGCCGGGACCTTGCGGACGTTGCGTACCGGGAACCCCGCGAGCATCGCGGCCTTGGTCACCGAGGCGTGCACGTGCTCGCTCACGTAGAGGGTGCCCGAGAGGAAGTTCTCGGGGAGGCGGTCCTTGCGCGCCGTGACGATCGCGGAGAAGTTCGCCATCGAGCCGCCGGACGTGAGGATGCCGCGGGACTCGAACGGGAAGCCGAACAGGTCGCACAGCCAGCGGACGACGTTGTTCTCGACCTGCGCCGCGACCGGCGCCTCGCCCCACAGGTTCACGAACCGGTCGAGCGTCGTCGAGAGCAGGTCGGCGAGCGAGGAGGCGAACAGCCCTCCGCCCGGGATGTAGGCGAGGAACCCCGGCCCGGCGTTGTTCGCGGAGTTCCGCGCGATCGTCTCGACGAGCTCGATCAGCGGCGGGAACTCGCCGCCCGCCTCGGGCGGCGGCTCGCGGTGCGCCTCTGCAGCCTCCTCCGCCCCCTCGAACCCCGACGCGGGCGTCTCGGGCCCGCGTCGCAGGAAGTCGATCGCATAGCCCAGGGCGGCCTCGCCCATCTCGCGCATCTGCTCGGGCGAGGGATCGAGCGGGTAGCCCATGGTCGCGGGTTAGCCTACCGACGCGTGACGGCTTCGATCAGCCGCCGCGAGGCGTCGGCGACCTCCTCGACGGCCGCGTTGAAGGCCTCCTCGTTGCGCCGTGCGGGCGCTCGGTACCCGCTGACCTTGCGGACGTACTGGAGGGCCGCCTCGCGGATCTCCAGCTCGGACGCGGGAATCTCGCCCTCGCGCAGGCGCTTGATGCTCCGGCACATGGGGCGGATGGTAGCCGCCTTGCCCACGATCCGACCCGGGGCGGATACTCCCCACATGTCCGCAGAGACGGCCAAGAAGGGCCACCACCGCGACCAGGAGGACCACGGGAGCAAGGTCCCGAAGAAGGCCTACGACAAGGAGCTCCGCCGTCTCCAGGCGGAGCTCGTCAAGATGGAGGACTGGGTGGCCGCGACCGGCGCCCGGATCGTCGTGCTGTTCGAGGGCCGCGACGCCGCCGGCAAGGGCGGCACGATCAAGCGGATCACGCAGTACATGAACCCACGGATCACGCGGATCGTGGCGCTGCCCAAGCCCACCGAGCGGCAGCGGACGCAGTGGTACTTCCAGCGCTACGTCGACGAGCTCCCCGCGGCGGGCGAGATCGCCCTGTTCGACCGGAGCTGGTACAACCGGGCCGGCATCGAGAAGGTCCTCGGCTTCTGCACCCCCGAGGAGCACCTTCGGTTCCTGCGCCAGTGCCCGATCGTCGAGCGGCTGCTGATCGAGGACGGCATCCGGCTCATCAAGTACTGGTTCTCGGTCTCCGACGAGGAGCAGGAGCGCCGATTCCGCAACCGGATCGACGACCCGATCCGCCGGTGGAAGCTCTCGGAGACCGACCTGTTCTCGCGCTCGCGGTACGTCGACTACTCGCGCGCGCGGGACGAGATGTTCGTCCACACGGACCTCCCCGAGGCCCCCTGGTACATCGTGGAGGCGGACGACAAGCCGCGAGCCCGCCTGAACTGCATCGCGCACCTCCTGTCACTCATCCCGTACGAGCGCGTGGAGCACCCCCGCATCGAGATCCCGCCGCGCCAGTCCGACGAGGGCTACCTTCGGCCGCCGCGCGAGGCGTTCCACGCCGTGCCCGATCACGCGGCGTCGCTGCTCGGCTGATCCGGGTCCTTGCCCGCGTCCGAGCGCGGGGCTAGGCTGCTCGAACGCATGTTCGATGCCCTCGAGCGACTGAACGCGGAGCAGCGCGCCGCCGTGGAGCACCTCGGCGGCCCGCTGCTGGTCGTCGCCGGGGCCGGCTCGGGCAAGACGTGGACGCTGGCCTGCCGCGTTGCCCGCCTGGTCGACCGCGGCGTCGCCGCCCGAACGGATCCTGCTCCTCACCTTCACGCGGCGGGCGGCGAGGGAGATGCTCTCCCGCGCGGAGACCCTCACCGGTGGCCGCGGGCTCGGCCGCGTGTGGGGCGGCACGTTCCACGCGACCGCGAACCGGCTCCTGCGGACCCACGGCGGCGCCCTCGGCCTGCCCCCCGGCTTCACCGTCCTGGACCGAACCGACACCGCCGACCTCATGGACCTCATCCGCGGGGAGCTCGAGCTCGGCGAGGGCGACCGGCGATTCCCGCGCAAGGAGACGCTCGCCGACGTCTACTCGCGCACCGTGAACGCGCAGCTGAAGCTCGCCGAGGTCCTCGAGCGCGAGTACCCGTGGTGCGCGGAGGAGCTCGAGGGCGTCCGCGCGATCTTCGAGCGCTACACCGAGCGCAAGCGCGGCCAGAACGCCCTGGACTACGACGACCTGCTCCTGTACTGGCACGCGCTCGGACGGCACCCGGCGGCAGGCCGCGTGATATCGGAGATGTTCGACCACGTCCTGGTCGACGAGTACCAGGACACGAACCCCTTGCAGGCCGACATCCTCCAGGCCCTCAAGCCGGACGGCGAAGGCCTGATGGTCGTCGGCGACGACGCGCAGGCGATCTACGCGTTCCGCTCGGCCACCGTGCGGAACATCCTCGAGCTCCCCGAGCGCTTCCCCGGAACCACGATCGTCAAGCTGGAGCGGAACTACCGCTCGACGCGCCCGATCCTGGACGCGACGAACGCGGTCATCGCCCTCAGCCCGCAGCGGCACGAGAAGACGCTGTGGACCGAGCGGAAGGGCGGCGAGCTCCCCGAGCTCCTCACCTGCGTCGACGAGCGCGACCAGGCCGACGCCGTCTGCCGCTCGATCCTCGAGCATCGCGAGCGCGGCACGCCGCTCAAGGAGCAGGCCGTGCTGTTTCGCGCCGGGCACCACAGCGACGCGCTCGAGGTCGAGCTCACGCGCCGGAACATCCCGTTCGTGAAGTACGGAGGCCTGAAGTTCCTGGAGTCGGCGCACGTGAAGGACGCGCTCGCCGTGCTGCGGATCGCCGACAACCCGCGCGACGAGGTGTCGTGGTTCCGGGTGCTCCAGCTCCTGGACCGGGTCGGGCCGGCGGGCGCACGGCGCGTGATGGCGGCCATCGGCGTCACGGCGCCCGGCGACCCGATGACGCGGTTCCAGCGGAGCGCGATCGCGGTACCGGCGCCGGCGCGCGCCGAGCTCGACGCGCTCCGCTCGGCGTTCGTCGATCTGGCCCTCGCCCCACCGCCCGCCGCGCAGGTCGAGCGCGTGCGGCGGTTCCTCGAGCCGCTGCTCCGCCGCCGCTACGATCAATCCGAGCCCCGCCTGCGCGACCTCGAGCAGCTCGAGCAGCTCGCGACCGGGTTCGAGACGCGCGAGCGGTTCGTGACCGACCTCACGCTCGACCCGCCCTCGTCGACCTCGGACCTCGCCGGCCCGCCCCACCTGGACGAGGACTACGTGGTCCTGTCGACGATCCACTCCGCCAAGGGCGGCGAGTGGGACGTCGTCCACGTGATCCACGCGGCCGACGGGATGATCCCCTCGGACATGGCGACCGGGGACCCCGACCAGATCGAGGAGGAGCGGCGACTCTTCTACGTCGCGCTCACCCGAGCGCGCGACACGCTCCGCGTCTCGTTCCCGTTGCGCTACCACCGCGGGAACCGCGGACTCGAGGACCGGCACTGGTACGGCCAGCTCACGCGCTTCCTCCCGGAGCAGGTCCGGGGGCGGTTCGCGCTCGCGTCGACGGCCGTGGACGGCACGGCGGGCGACGAGGCTCGGGTCCTCCAGACGAGCGGATCGGCCGCCGGCGTCGACGCGCTCCTCAGCGGCCTGTGGGCCGACTGACCCGGCCCGCGGCGGCGAGGGCTCGATCGACGTCCTCCTGCTCGAGCGGCCGGCCCGAGAAGCGGTCGCGCTCGAACAGGCGCACGACCAGATCGGCGTCGGCGCGGTCGTCCGTCGCCAGGAAGGGCCGGAGGGTCCTCAGGAACTCCCGGGCGGTCTGGTGCTCGGCTCGGAGGTGGCCGCGTGCGGCCATGGCGGCCTCGAGCTGAGCGAACGCCCTCGCCGCCCCGACGGGCGGGGGCCGGAGCGCGCGCCGGGCCCGCCGCCGCCGGAGGCCCGCGACGGCGAGGCCGAGCGCCGCGAACAGGACGAGCGCGACCGGCCAGGCCCCGGCCGCGGAGGCGATCGCGCGGCCGAGCGCCTTGATCGCCTCGCGCACGGGCTCGGGGACCGACGCCGAGAAGAACCGCCCGATCGAACCGAGGACCTCGGGGGCGATAAATCGGCCCGAGATCCCCGGATCCGACGGCGGGACGCCGAACGTCGGGTCGTAGGGGATCCAACCCGCGCCCGGGTAGAAGACCTCGACCCAGGCGTGTGCGTCGGAGGCACGCACCTCCCAGTAGCCGGTGAACGGGTTGCGATCGCCGGGACCGAACCCGGTCACGAGGCGCGTCGGGATCCCCGCGGCCCGCAGCAGCACCGCCATCGCGCTCGCGATGTGCTCGCAGAAGCCCTCGCGCGTCTCGAACAGAAAGCGGTCGACCGCGTCGACACCGGGCGGGTCCGGTGGGATGTCGAGGTTGTAGGTCGTGTTCCGGCGTAGCCACGTCTGCACGGCCTCGACCGCGTCGTAGGCGGTGGGGGCGTCTGCGGTGATCCGCTCGGCCAGGTCCGCGACCCGACGGGGCATCCTCGCCGGAAGCTCGAGGTACGGCGCGAGCGTTTGAGCCAACTCGGGATCGGAGGGGAGGGACTCGGTCGCCCGCAGCAGGTCGGGCGTCGGCGAGGGAACCTCCGACATGACCGAGTAGACGACGCCGTTCTCGAGCAGGATCGGCGCCCTGACCGACCCGTACGGATCGGCCGACAGCTGCGACGCGGGGAAGTACACCTGTTGCACGCGATAGGCGCCGAACACCACGTTCGGCAGGTCGGTCTGCACGTAGAAGGTCGCGAGCACGTGCTGCGTCGGGACCAGGCCGGGGGGCTCGACCGTCGGCGCGAAGCTGTCGTCGAAGTCGTGCACGACCGCGAACACGCGCTCGTCGGACGTGGTCCATCGGGTGCCGTCGTACGTGTCGTAGGCGAGCCCGCGCCAGAGCGCGGCCTGCGGCGATCGCACGCGCATCACCACCTCGTCGGACAGCCGGCCCCGCGAGCGCAGGTCGACGGTCGAGCTGAAGCCCGGGTACGCGAGGTCGGCGAACTCGGGGACGCCGTCGGACCCGACCGCGAGGCCGGGATTCACGACCTGGCCCGCGAAGTTCGGCACGACCGTCGCGTCGTCGGCCCGGAACGGCGGCAGCGCGAGGTTGACGCCGGGCAGCCGCGGCATCGCAAGGAAGACGACGGTGATCGCCGCGACGGCGACGGTCGCCCACCCACCCACGGCCCGGGCAGCCGCGAAGGGCCGGCGGCGGCGCGGAACGTCGACCGCCCGGCGCACCTCGGCGACGTGCGGCGTCTCGTCCGGCCGCGGATGCAGCGTCAGGTAGAGATACGTGGAGGCGACCGCGAGCCAGGGGACGAGGAACAGCAGGAACCCCGTCCCGAACGAGAGCGCCCCCGCCTCGGCCATGAGCATCAGGCTCGAGACGACGGAGAACCCGAGGTCGCGGCGCCGGGGCACGTCGAAGGAGTGCAGGACCTGGACCCACAGGAACAGGGACGCGAGCGGCTGCCGTGCGTCGTCGAAGGACCGCGCGCCCTCCACCGCCCGAAGGAACGCGCCGAGCGCCACGAGCAGCGCGGCCGCGAGCACGAGCTTCGTGACGATCGAGGGGCGTCGCCGCCGGAGATACGAGAACGCGTACCCGACCGGCACCAGCACGAGCGCGCCCACGGCGGTCGCCACGTCGACGGCGCCCTGGGCGACGACGGCGAGCACGGAGATCTCGACCATGAGCGCCACCGCCAGGCGGATCGGGCGCGAGTCCTCGGGTGTTCCGTCCGTTCGACGCCACCGCTGCACGATCGTCGCGCTCACGTCCTCGCTCCGATCGGAGCTCGGCCGAGGGTCAGGGCCAGGTCGGCGTCCGCCGCGAGGCGGTAGACCAGCGCGCCGCTCGCGCGGAACGCGTCCTCGAGCGCGTCGACCCGGACGGGATCCAGGTGCGGCGCGCGCCCGGCCCCTTCGAACGTGTCGACCTCGACGAGGACCGCCACGACGCGCGGGACCCGCGGCACGAGCTCCACGATCGCCTCGCCCAAGGCGGACGGGTCGTTCGCGCGCCAGGTCGGCATCGCGAGCAGGAGCGTGGCGGCGCCGAGCACCTCCTCACCCAGCCGGTCCACCAGGTCGGCCATCGAGAGCCCGCCGCCGGGTCGGAGCTCGGCGAGCCACCTGAGCGTCGCCGCCGGGTCGGTCCGGGACACCGAGACCGCGCGCCCGCCGATCGCCGAGACGAGCCGCACGCCCTGGCCCGCGCCCTGGGCCGCGAACGCGACCGAGGCGGCGACCGAGCAGCAGACGTCCAGCGGGGTCGGCGCCCCCGTGGCGGCGAGGTCGGTCACCGCGTCGATCGCCACGGCGAGCCGGCGTGTCTGCTCGCGCTCGAACTCGCGGACCATCAACCCGCCGTGATGAGCGCTCGAGGGCCAGTGGATGTGTCGCATCGAGTCGCCGACCCGGTACTCGCGGATGCCGAGGTAGTCGGGACCCCCGCCGCGCCGGGGCGTCGAGTGCATGGCGCGCTCGGGCGTCGGCGTCGACTCGAGGAACGGCAGCTCATCGAGTCGCACGAGACGCGGGTAGACGACGGTCGGGCTCGAGACCACGAGCCGCCGGCGCCGTTCCGCGACGCCGAACGGCGCCGCCGACCCCACGACCACCGCCGAGGCCTCGTGAACGCCCCGGCGCACCGCCGTGCGCGTGGTCTCCACGATCACGTCCTCGCGGGGCGAGATCCTCGGCACGAACGCGCGGACGGTCTGCAGATGCTCGTCGCGAAGGTCGAGCGCGAGCCGAAGGCCGCGCGATCGGTTCGACACGACGAGCGAGACCCGCACCGTCTCTCCCTGGAAGGCCTCGGCCGGCGCGCGCCGCTCGACCTCGATCCCCCGGACCATCCACCTCGGCAGGACGAGCCCCGCGGCCGTGGCGCCGAGCAGACACGAGGCCAACACGAGCAGCCATCCCGCCTGCACGCTCGTGCCGACGAGGAAGAGCAGGGCCGCGCCGCCGAGGAAGGCGGCGGCGCGCCTGCGCGGGCGCGGCATCAGCGGGAGACGCCGAGCGGCACGGGCACCCGCTCCAGCAGCTCCCGGACGACGTCGCGCGCGGTTCCGCTCGCCACCGTCGCGCGGCTCCGCGGCACCAGCCGGTGGGCGAGCACCGACGTCGCCATCGCCTTCACGTCGTCGGGCAGGACGAACGGGCGCGCCTGCATCGCCGCGCGGGCCTGGGCCGCGCGCGTGAGCGAGACCATGGCCCGCGGCGAGGCACCGAGAAGCACGTCGCCGTGATCGCGCGTGGCCCTCGCGAGCGAGACCACGTAGTCGATCACCGGCTCCTCGACGTTGACCGAGCGAACGGCGTGCTGATGGCCGACGACCTCCTCGGCCGAGACGACCGGGCCGAGCTCCTCGATCGGGTGGCGGACGAGCTGCCGTCGCACGATCACGCCGGCCGACAGGTCGTCGGGGTAGCCGACGGAGACGGTCATCGTGAACCGGTCGAGCTGGCCCTCCGGGAGCGGGTAGGTCCCGTGCTGGTCGACGGGGTTCTCGGTCGCGACGACGAGGTACGGACGCGGGAGCGGGTAGGTGACGTTCTCGACCGTGACCTGGCGCTCCTCCATCGGCTCGAGCAGGGCCGACTGGGTTCGGGGCGTGGTCCGGTTGATCTCGTCCACCAGGACGACGTTGGCGAAGACCGGCCCCGGGACGAACCGGAACTGCCCCGTCGACTGGTCGTAGACCGAGATCCCGGTCAGGTCGGAGGGGAGCAGGTCGGGGGTGGCCTGGATCCGGTGGAAGGTCCCCTCGATCGAGGCCGCCACCGACCGGGCGAGCATGGTCTTGCCGACGCCGGGCACGCCCTCGAGCAGCAGGTTGCCCTCGGCGAACAGGCAGACCACGGCGGCCTCGACCTGATCTCGGGCGCCGGCGATGACCCGTTCCACGTTGTCCGCCACGCGCCGCATCGCGGCCGCGGTCGTGCCGAGATCGACCTCCGGGCGCATCCCTAGGGCATCGACGCCGGCGAGGCGGGTCTTGAACCCTCGGCTAGGGCTTCGACGCCCTCCGCTTCAGGTCGGCGAGGATCTCGCGAGCGGCGTTCGCGCCGGGGGCGCCGGTCACGCCGCCGCCGGGGTGGGCGCCCGACCCGCACAGGTACAACCCCGGAAGCCCGAACCGGTACCGGGCATGCCCGAGGAGCGGCCGCCAGACGAAGAATTGATCCAGCCCCGGCTCGGCATGGTAGACGTGGCCTCCGGACAGGCCGTAGTCGGTCTCGAGGTCGACCGGCGTCATCACGTGCCGGGCCGTGACCAGGTCGCCGAGGCCGGGCGCGTACCGCTCCATCGTCTTCACGACGAGGTCGGCGAGTCGATCCCGCTCGGCGGACCACTCGCCCTCGCGCAGCTCGTAGGGTGTCCACTGCACGACGACGCTCATCACGTGGCGGCCCTCGGGCGCGAGCGTCGGGTCGGCGATGGAGGGGATCGTCGCCTCGAGGTAGGGCGTCTCGCTCACGCGTCCGTACTTCGACGCGTCGAAGGCGTGCTCGAGGTCGTCGATCGACGGCGCGATCACGATTCGTCCGGCGAGGCGCTCGGGCTCGGCTCCGTCGAACGACGGGAGCCCGCCGAGCGCGAGGTTCACCTTCGACACCGTGCCGGGCGTGCGGATGTTGGTCGCTCGCCAGCGCAGGTGCGGCCCGATCTCGACCGGGTCGACGAGCGTCGTGAGGGTGCGCTTGGGGTCGGCGGCGCTGACGACGGCCCTCGCGTGGACCTCCTCCCCCCCGGCGAGCGCGACGCCGTACGCACGATGGTCCTTCGTCAGCACGCGGATGACCTCGGCCCCCGTGCGGATCTCGACGCCGAACGCCCTGGCGGCGGTCGCGAGCGCCTCGGCCAGCGCCCCCGGCCCGCCCCTTGCGATCGTCGACTGCCCGGAGGCTCCCCCGTCGTTGCCCGCCGAGTCGGCGAGCAGCACGGCCGTCGTGCCGGCCGACCACGGCCCCGTCGCCGTGTACTGAATCGCCCGGCTCGCGAGGGCGCCGCGTATCGCGTCCGTCTCGAAGGTCTCCGCGACGTAGTCCGCGATCGCCATCGGGAGCGCGCGGGTCGCCTCCCGCCCGGGCCTCTTCCCGAGCCGGCGGAACGCGTTGCCGAGCTTCAGGCCGTTCATCGCGTCGGCCATCGACGGGTTCTTCACGTCGGGCGGCGTGATCGCGTGCAGGTACGAGAGGAAGCTCGCGAGGGACCGGACCCGCTTGTCGAACGCGGGGTAGGCCTCCGCGTCCGCCGCCGAGCGGTCCCGGAGCCCGGCCGCCGTCCGCGAGGCGTCGGCCCACAGCGTGAGCGCCGGGCCGTCGGGCTGCGGCGCGAACACGCGCACGGCCGGGTCGATCGTGACGAGCCCGTGCCGCACCAGCCCCAGGTCCTGGATCACCGACCGCCGCAGGCGCCCGACCGTGTGCACGATGCCCGGAGCCCGGTACCCCTCGGCGATCTGGACGGTGTCGAGGATCCCGCCGACCCGCTCGCGCCGCTCCACGACGAGCACCCGCGCGCCCGGCCTTCGCGAGGTACGCCGCGGTCACGAGGCCGTTGTGCCCCGCGCCGACGACGATCGCGTCGTAGGTCTTCACGACGCCGCCTTCGACCGCTGCGACTTGAGGAGCTCGAGCGCGGCGATCCGGCCCGGCGCGCCCATGATTCCGCCCCCGGGGTGCGTCGCCGAGCCGCACATCCACAGCCGGTCGACCGGCGTGCGGTACCGCGCCCAGCCGGGGACCGGCCGGTTGAAGAACAGCTGCTCGAGCGAGAGCTCGCCCTGGAAGATGTTGCCCTCGGTCAGCCCGGTGATGTCCTCGATGTCCTTGGGCGTGAGGACCTGCTGGTGCAGGATCAGGCTCCGCAGGTTCGGGAAGCGCTCCTCCAGCGTGTCGAGCACGGTCTCGCCGAACGCGTCCCGCTCCGCGTCGTCCCACACGCGCCCGTCGGACAGGTGATACGGCGCGTACTGCACGAAGCACGACATCACGTGCTTCCCGGGGGGCGCCATCGAGGGGTCGACGAGCGTGGGGATGATGCAGTCGACGTACGGGCGCCGGCTGAAGCGCCCGTACTTCGCGTCGTCGTACGCGCGCTCCATGTAGTCGACCGAGGGCGAGAAGCTGATGGCGCCGCGGAGCCACTCGCCCTTTCCCGGCTTGCACGCGAGCTCCGGTAGGCCGTCGAGCGCGAGGTTCACCTTCCCGCTCGAGCCCCGGTACTTGTAGCGGCGCACCTCGTCCAGGAACGACGGCTCGAGGTGGGAGGGCTCGATGAGCTTCAGGAACGTGACGTGCGAGTCCACGCTCGAGAGCACGGTCCCGGCCGAGATCTCCTCGCCCGACTCCAGCACGACGCCGGTCGCCCGGCCGCCCCGGATCTCGATCCTCGCGACCGGCGCCTCGGTCCGGATCTCGGCACCGAGGGCGCGGGCGGCCGAGCCGATGGCGTCGGAGATGCCGCCGGTGCCGCCGCGCGGGATGCCCCACGCTCGGAACGCGCCGTCGATCTCGCCCATGTAGTGATGCAGGAGGACGTACGCGGTGCCGGGCGAGCGCACGCCCTGGAACGTCCCGATGATGCCCGAGGCGGACATCGTTGCGATGAGCGGGTCGGTCTCGAACCACTGCCGGAGGAACTCGGTCGCGCTCATCGTCATGAGCTGGACGAAGGTCGACTGGAGCCGCTCGGGAAGGCGCTGGAACGTCTTCGCGAGCCCCACCAGCCCGCCCCAGTCGAACGGGTTGATCTTGCCGGGATCCGGCGGGACGACGGACAGGATGGGCTTGATGAACCGCGCCATGTCCGCCATCAGCTGGCCGTACTCCTCGTAGGCCTCGGCGTCGCTCTTGGACCAGCGACGGAGCTCGCGGATGGTCGCGCCGTGGTCGTTCTTGCGCCAGAGCGCGTCCTCGTCGAGCGGCGTGATCGTCCCGTCGAGCGGGAGAATCTCGAGGCCGTGCCTCGGCAGCTCGAGCTCGCGGATGATCTCCGGACGAAGGAGCGAGACGACGTAGGAGAACTCGCTGAACCGGAACCCGGGGTAGATCTCCTCCGTGACGGCCGCGCCCCCGAGGACGTGGCGCTTCTCCAGAACCAGGACCGAGCGGCCCGCGCGCGCCAGGTAGGCGGCCGCGGTCAGGCCGTTGTGCCCGCCGCCGACGACGATCGCGTCGTAGCGCCTGCTCACGGCGTCATCGTAGGAGCGCGCCGGTCCCCCGGCTATCGGGTCCGTGACTAGTGGTCAGGCAGGTGGATGCGCCGCCGTGAAGCGCGCGGCTACCCTTGCCCTCGTGAGCATCGGGACCGCGTTCCACCCCCGCACGTCGGCGCTGAACGCGAAGATGGCCTGGGGCGAGTGGTCGGGCTACTTCGCGGCCGCCGTGTATGCGGATTTCCACGACATCGAGTACAACGCGATCCGCGAGCAGGCCGCCCTGATCGACGTGTCGCCCCTGTACAAATACGTGGTCCACGGGCCCGACGCCGCGCGTCTGGTCGACCGCGTCATCACCCGAGACGTCGGCAGGCTTCGTGTCGACCGCGTGGCCTACACGTCGTGGTGCAACGAGGACGGCAAGGTGATCGACGACGGCACCGTCACGCGCCGCGCCGAGAGCGAGTTCTTCTGGACCGCGGCGGATCCGACGTTTCGCTGGCTGTCCCTCAACGCCGCCGAGCTCGACGTCGAGATCGAGGACGTCTCCGAACAGATCGCCGGCGTCGCGCTCCAGGGCCCGCGCTCGCGCGACGTCCTCGCGGCCGCGACGCGGCAGGACTGGTCCGACGTCGCGTACTTCGGCCATCGCCGGACGGAGATCGGGGGCCTCGACGTGCACGTCACGCGCACCGGGTACACCGGCGATCTGGGCTACGAGGTCTGGGTACCGGCCGAGGCCGCGGTCGAGGTGTGGGACACGCTCTGGGAGGCCGGCGAGCCGCACGGGATCCGTCCCTCGGGGATCCGGGCGCTCGACGTCTCGCGCGTCGAGGCCGGCCTGATCCTGATCGAGGCGGACTACACGAGCGCGCGCCACGCGATCAGCCAGGAGCAGACCTACTCGCCGTTCGAGATCGGGCTCGGGCGGCTGGTCGACTTCGCCAAGCCGAGCTTCGTCGGCCGGCGCGCGCTGGAGCTCGAGCAGCGCGCCGGCGGTCCCGCGCGCCGGCTCGTCGGCCTCGAGCTCGACTGGGGCGGCATCGAGGCGCGATACGCCGAGCACGACCTGCCGCCCGGCGTCTCGGCGCTGGTGAACCGCGACGCGGTGCCCGTGTACGCGGGCGGCCGCCAGGTGGGCCGCGCGACGAGCGTCACCTGGGGGCCGACGATCAAGAAGATGGTGGGGTTCGGGTCGATGCCCCCCTCCCTCGCGGCGCCGGGGACTCGCGTCGCGGTCGAGTGGAGCGTCGAGGGCGAGCGCCACCAGGTCCCCGCGCGGGTCGTCGAGCTGCCGTTCCTCGAGCTCGAACGCAAGCGCTCGTAACGAGAACTCCACAGGCGCCGGGCCTGGGTCCGAGATAATTGAGGCTCGTGCCGCACCCCTCCCGAGCCGTCCTCGTCCTGATCGCGCTGGCCGGCGGCGCCGTGGCCCTCGTCGTCACGTTGACCGGGAGCCTGGTCGCCGGGCTGCTCGCCGGGCTCCTCACCCTCGCGACCGCGCTCGTCGTGATCCGCGACCGCACGGCCGGCGACGCCGTCCCGGACCCCTCGCGGCGCCGATACCTCCGGCTCGCGCTCGGCGGCCTCGGGGTCGCGTGGCTCGCCGGGGGGACCGCGCTGGGGGCGACCATCCGGCGGCTCACCCGTCCGGATCCCCGGCCCATCCTCGAGGCCGAGGCCGCGGACCTCGGCGCCGAGTACCTGGAGCTCGTGACCCGCGCCTATCATCCGGCGCGCTCGGGTGACCTCCAGCTCCTCGTCACGCCCTTCTCGAGCTCGAACTACGAGCAGGAGTCCCTCTCGCTCGTGCCGAACGACCCGCGGTCGAGCCACGCGGTCGTCTGGATGTACGGCGAGCGCGTGCCGATCGTCGTCTGGGCGCCCGGTATCGTGGAGCCGCAGGACCACGACGAGCGCGTGACGCTCGCGGACCTCGCGCCCACGACCGCCGCGCTGATCGGGTTCGACGAGTTCCGCGCCGCGGACGGAGTGCCGCTGCCGGGGATCGGGGCACCCGCGACGCCCCCGCGGGTCGTCGTCACGTTCGTGATCGACGGCGGCGGCTGGAACGTGCTCCGTCGGTGGCCGGACGCGTGGCCCAACCTGAAGCGTCTGATGCGCGAAGGCGCCGCGTATCGGAACGCGATCTCTGGCTCGTTCCCGGCGGTGACCGCGTCGACGCACGCCACCATCGGCACCGGCGCGTTCCCGCGGACCCACGGGATCACGGGGCACAACGTTCGGCGCGACGGGGGTCCCGTGAAGGCGTGGGGCGAACCCGGCCTCATCGACCCCTCGTTCCTGCTCGAGCCCACGCTGGCCGATCGGTGGACCGCGTCCACGGGCGACGAGGCCTGGGTCGGCGAGATCGGCTACCAGGTCTGGCACGTCGGCCTGCTCGGTCGGGGCGGGCACCCGCTCGGCGAGGTTCCGGTCGGCCTGTTCTGGGACGAGGACGGCGGCGGAGGGTGGAGGCCGCACCATCCCGATCGCTACCGGCTCCCGCACTCGGCGCCCGGCCTCGAACGCCTCGACGAGCTCGCCGCCGGCTACACACCGCCCGAGCCCTCGCCGTACGACCCGACCGGCAAGAAGGCGATGTGCTGCTTCCCGCCGGTGGTTCGCTACCAGGGAGAGCTCATCGAGGCGGCGTTCGACTCCGAGCCGATCGGGACGGACGACGTCCCGGACCTCCTATACCTGAACTTCAAGGCGCCGGACTACTCGGGCCACGTCTACAACATGGACGACCCCCGGCAGGCCGAGGTGCTCGGCGCCGTCGACGAGGAGGTCGGGCGGGTCGCCGACCAGCTGGTGGGTCGATTCGGACCCGGCGGGTTCGCGCTGATCGTGACGGCGGACCACGGGCAGTGCCCCGAGATCGACGCGAACGGCGGCGTGCGGATCGACCCGATCCAGCTCGAGGAGGACCTCGAGCGCGAGTTCGGCAAGAGCGTGTTCGGCCTCGTGCAGCTGGTCGCGCCCTCGGAGGTCTATCTGAGCCCGAAGGCGCTCCGCGACGCCGGCTACACGGCCGAGGACGTCGCGGCCTTCCTGGCCGACTACCGGTACGGGCAGAACATCGGACCCTACATCCGCCCGACCGCGATCCGTCGCGACCGCCTCGGCGCGCCGGCGTTCGCCGCGGTGCTGCCGACGACCTTCATCGCCGACCTGGCCGCGCGCGACCTCGGTCCGTACGGGAGCACGGGCTACGCGGACGCCGACCCGGGCGGGGTCCCTCCCGTCACCTGGTAGCGCCTCCAACCGCTCACACACGCCGTGGTAGGGTCGCCGACATGGCGACCCACCGCTTCTCGACGAGCATGCAGCGCATCCGCGCGATCGAAGGGCCGCTGATGCGGTTCTTCACCCAAAGCGGCTGGTCCACGCGTGATCCTGCGGACCCGGAGAACTGCGACTTCGTCGCGGGAAACCCCCAGGAGATGGTGCTCCCCGCGTACGTCGAGGCCCTCCAGCGCTGGACCGTTCCGCAGGACAAGGACTGGTACGCCTACAAGTTCAACGAGCCGTACGCGGTGGAGGCCGTCGCCGCGGGCCTGCGCGAGCGCCGCGGCGTGCCGTTCGAGGCCGCCGACGTCCTCGTGACCGATGGCGCGTTCACCGGCCTCAACCTGTGCATCCGCACGGTCACCGCCCCAGGCGACGAGGTGATCTTCCTCACCCCGCCGTGGTTCTTCTACGAGGCCATCATCCTGGGAGGCGAGGCAGAGCCGGTTCGCGTGCCCGTGAACTACGAGACCTGGGATCTGGACGTCGGCGCGATCGAGGCCGCGATCACGGAGCGGACGTCGGCGATCATCGTCAACTCGCCGAACAACCCCAGCGGCAAGATCTACCCGCCCGAGACGCTCCGGGCGCTCGCCGAGATCCTGTCGGGCGCGTCGGAGCGCACGGGGCGACCGATCTACCTGATCTCCGACGAGGCGTACTCGCGGATCGTGTTCGACGACCGCCCGTTCCCGAGCCCGACCGAGTTCTATCCGTATTCGTTCCTCGTCTACACCTACGCGAAGCAGCTGCTGACGCCGGGGCAGCGCTGCGGCTACGTCGCGCTCCCTCCCACCATGCCCGACCGCGAGCCGATGCGCGAGGCGCTCATGCTCGCCCAGCTGACGTACGGGGGACACGGGGCGCCCAGCAACGTGCTTCAGCGAGCGCTCGGGGACCTCGAGCACCTGAACGTGGACGTGAAGGCGCTTCAGCGCCGCCGCGACCGGATGGTCGACGAGCTCCGCTCCTTCGGCTACGAGCTGCACTCGCCCGAGGGAACGTTCTACCTGCTGCCGACGAGCCCGGAGCCCGACGACGTCGCGTTCGTGGAGCGACTCGCGCGAGACAAGGTGTTCGTCCTCCCGGGCACGGTGGTGGAGATGCCCGGGCGGTTCCGGATCTCGGTCTCGGGGAACGACGAGATGGTGGATCGCGCACTCCCGATCTTCGAGACGGCCGCCCGCCGCTGACCCGTTCGTGCCCGTCGCGCTGACCGAGCGGGATCGAGCGTTCCTGCACGACCGACACGGCGAGGCCGCCGCGCTCGCGATGCGAATCGTGGTCGAGACGGCCGAGGTCATGGCCGCCGATCGGCTGCTCGACGTGTCGGGGGCGCACGTCGACGGGTGCCTGTATCACGGGATCGCCGGCCTCGACTTCGCCGAACGCCTGGTCGCGGGCGGGGCGACCGTGAGCGTCCCGACGACGCTGAACGTCGGGTTCCTGGACCTCCTGCATCCCGAGCGAGCCCGCCTCGACGCCGAGACCGCCGGACGGGCGCGTCGCCAGATGGACGCCTACGTCGCGATGGGGTGCCGTCCGACCTGGACCTGCGCGCCGTACCAGCTCCAGGAGCGCCCCGCCTTCGGCGAGCACGTCGCCTGGGCCGAGTCGAACGCGATCGTCTTCTGCAACTCGGTCCTCGGGGCGCGCACGAATCGCTACGGCGACTTCATCGACGTCTGCGCGGCGATCACCGGCCGAGCTCCCGACGCCGGCCTGCATCGGGACGAGGAGCGGCGCGCGGGCATCGTCCTGCGCCTGCGCGGCGTTCCGGAGCGACTCCTGCGATCGGACGCCCTGTACCCCGTGCTCGGGCACGTCGCCGGCCGCGAGGCGGGGACCACGGTGCCCGCGATCGTGGGGCTGCCGCGCGACGCCTCCGAGGACCGACTCAAGGCCCTCGGAGCGGCGGCCGCTTCCTCGGGCGCCGTCGCGATGTTCCACGCCGTCGGGGTCACGCCGGAGGCGCCCACGCTCGAGGCGGCGACGGGCGGGCGAGCGGTGCCCGAGGTCGAGGTCACGCTCGACCGGCTCCGGGCCGCGCGAGACGAGCTCGGGCGCGGCGGGCGCCGAGGCGCTCGGGGCCGTCTGCGTCGGCACCCCCCACGCGTCCCTCGGCGAGCTCGAGCGCCTGCGCGACCTCCTCGCCGGCCGCGTTCCGGCGGTCCCGCTCTGGGTCAACGCGGGGCGCGACGTCCTCGCGGAGGCCGAGCGCATCGGCGTGCTCGCGGCGCTCGAGGCGAGCGGCGTCCGGATCGTGGCGGACACGTGCACGTACCTGTCGCCGATGATCGGTGACGTCGACGGGGCGGTCATGACGGACTCGGGCAAGTGGGCGTGGTACGCCCCCGCCAACATCGGCGCGAGGGTCGTGCTCGGCGGGCTCGAGGAGTGCGTGCGCTCGGCGCTCGCCGGGCGGGTCGTCCGAGACCCGGAGCTGTGGGGCGATGGCTGAGGCGCGGACGCTCGTCGCCGGGTCCGGCGAGGGCGAGGCGCTCGTGCTCGACGAGCCGCTCAGCTTCTGGGGCGGGGTGGATCCCGCCACCGGCCGCGTGATCGACCCACGTCATCCGCAGGTTGGGTCCAACGTCGCCGGACGGGTCCTCGTCATGCCCGCGGGCCGGGGCTCGAGCTCGAGCTCGAGCGTGCTTGCCGAGGCGATCCGTGCCGGGACGGCTCCGGCGGCGATCGTGCTCCTCGAGCCCGACCCAATCATCGCGCTCGGCGCGATCGTGGCGCGCGAACTCTACGGCGCCACAATGCCCGTCGTCGTGGCCCATGCGGACGTGCCCCGAGCGCGCCTCCGAGTCGTGGCGAACACCGAGCTCGCCCGTATCGAGCCGGCCTGACGGGACCCGTTCCCGCGGCGCAACGCGAATCACGGCCCATCGGTGACCGCGGTCACCGGCCCTACCGCGGCGATGTGCGACAACGTCTCCGAGTGGAGGAGATCGGTGAGATGCAACGAATGCGGATCCAGAAGAAGGCATTGGTCCAACGCGGGGACGACCGCGACCGGTACACGGTGCTTTCGCTCGACCCGCGCGACCCGACCATCCTCCGGGCGAAGCAGCTGCTGCGCAATCGAACCCGGACCGGCACCGGCGGGTCCTGAGGCTGCGTCAGGCGGCCATCCTCCAACGCGATCGCGCCTGAGAACCTGCTGCGCCACACGATCAGCTATTGCAATCCCATTGAGCGAGCCGACATCCGACACGTGTTGTGTCCATCAGTACCCCTCGCCGGTGTCGGCCGCCACCGACCCCAACCAACCCGCCGCCTACGTTCCGGTTGTCATGGCCGTCACCGACGAAAGGAGAGCGCCATGAGCGCAAGTACCGGAACGCTGGAGATCCCTCGCGGGCACCGGCCGCACGCGTGGCTCGCGATCGGAGCGGTGCTGGTCGCCGTCACCATGGCGGTCGGCGCGGCGGTCACGTTCGTTCGGTCCGACGACTCGCGATCCGGCGGCGGAGCCGTGACCGTGACGAGGGGCGGCGAGCTGACGCAGATCGAGCAGCTCGTGAACGCGGGTGTCGTGCCACGCGAGGCGCTCCAGCCGCAGCTGAGCGAGATCGAGCAGCTGGTGAACGCGGGTCTCGTGCCACGTGAGACCCTTCAGCCGTTGGTCGAGCCCCTCTACTCTGTGAAAGACCTCGCCACGATGGCCGCGGTCGCACGCGGGCTCATCCCGGCTGAGACCCTCGACCAGGACCACTTCCTGATCCTGCGCCTCATCAACAAGGGACTGATCCCCCGTGAGGCTGCCAACGCCTGAGGGTCGTCGTCGCGAAGGGCGCCGGGAGACCGGCGCCCTTCGCGTGCGTCGTGGAGGTGGGGGGAATCGAACCCCCGTCCTCGGGCGACCGTTCGGGTCTTCTCCGGGCGCAGCCGGCGGGAAGATCTCGCCGAGAGGCTCCCGCCGGCGGAGGACCTCTCGACCAGCCCCAGTTCGCTTTCCCGCGGCGGCCCTCGGGCCGAACCGCTGCGGTGAGCCTGCTCACGACGCCCGACCCCGAGCCGCAGGCGGACCCGGGCGGACGGCTACCTAGCTACCTAGGCAGCGAGCGCGTAGTTATCGGCGCTTGTGTTGATCCCGGCTTTTTACGAGGCATCCGGGGACCTCGGCCCGCTTCCCCCGAGCGGTTCAACGCTCGAGTCGAAGCCAGTGCACCCCCATATGCGGTTGTCCGGCCAGTATACGGGCGGCGCCTAGCGTCGCCGGCCGGCCGCGCGCTGCATCTCGCGCTCGTGCTCGCGCTCGGCGATGGCTTGGCGCTTCTCGTACTGGCGCTTGCCTCGTGCGAGACCGAGCTCCACCTTCGCGAGCCCGTGCGCGAAGTAGACGCGCAGCGGGACCAGCGCGAGCCCACGCTCGGCCGTCTTGCCGACCAGCCGCTCGATCTGCTTGCGATGCAACAGGAGCTTCCGCGTCCGAATGGGGTCGTACGTTCGCTTGTCCATCGCCTGCTCGTACGGGGGGATGTGCATGCCCTCGAGCCAGACCTCGCTGCCCCGGACCCGGGCGAACGCCTCGGCCAGCGACCCCCGGCCGCCGCGGAGCGACTTCACCTCGGCGCCGGACAGGACGATCCCGGCCTCGAAGGTCTCGAGGATCTCGTAGTCCCGGCGCGCCTTACGGTTGGAGACGACGGTCTTCTGCTCGGGATCGGCCTTGGGGCCCACTACACGTCGAGGAAGCGGCGCATCCCGACGAGCCCGGCGAGCAGCGCGACGAACGCGCCGGCGACCAGGAGCCACGGGATGATGGCGATCACGTCGCTGTTGGTCACCCAGGGCACGAACTGCACGGTGCCGTACAGCGGGTTGATGAAGGCGACCTTCAGCCCGAACAGGAACAGGATGGCGGCGCCGGCGCCGATCAGGCTCTCGAAGACGCCCTCGATCAGGAACGGGATGCGGATGCGCCAATTCGTCGCGCCGACGAGCTTCATGATCCCGATCTCCTTGCGGCGCGCGAACAGCCCCATCCGCACGGTGTTCGCGATCAGGATCGCGGCCGAGACCAGCATCACGAACGAGATGAGCAGGACCCCGACCCGGAACACCCGCGTGATCGAGAACAGCCGGTCCAGGAACGCGCTCTGGTCCACGATCCGGTCGATGCCGGGCTGGCCCTGGAGGACGGCCGCGACCTGCGCGTAGTGCTCGGGGTCGGTGAGCTTGACGCGGAGCGAGGCCGGCAGCGCGTCGCAGTCGACGTTGTTCACGAGCGCCTCCTGCTCCTTGAACAGCTCGACGAACCGCGCGCAGGCCTCCTCCTTGTCCTCGAAGTCGACGTTCTCCACGACCGGGAGCCCGGTGAGCGTCTCGGTCAGCGAGTGCACCGTGTCGGGGTTCACCGGGTCGGTCAGGTAGACGGCGACCTCCACGTTCCCGGTCGTCGCCTCGATCATCAGGCTCACCTGCCGGCTGATCAGCAGCGCGAGGCCGAAGAGCAGCAGCGCGATGAAGGTCGTGCTGATCGCGGCGAACGCGACCAGCCCGTTCCGGCGCAGTCCCGAGGTCGTCTCGCGGAAGAAGTACTCGAACCGCGCCACTAGCTGTAGACCCCGCGCACCTGGTCGCGGACGACCTTGCCCTTGTCGAGCTCGATCACGCGACGGCGCATCGCGTCGACGATCGCCTGGTCGTGGGTGGCCATGACGACCGTCGTGCCGATCCGGTTCACCTTGTCGAGCAGCCGCATGATCTCGACCGACGTGCTCGGGTCGAGGTTGCCGGTCGGCTCGTCGGCGAGCAGCACGAGCGGACGGTTCACGCACGCTCGCGCGATCGATACGCGCTGCTGCTCGCCGCCGGACAGCTCGTCCGGGAAGTTGTTGAGCTTGTCGCCGAGACCGACGAGCTCGAGGATCTCGGGAACCCGCTGGTCGATCACGTGCTTCGGCTTGCCGATCACCTCGAGCGCGAAGCCCACGTTCTCGAACACGGTCTTGTCCGTGAGCAGCTTGAAGTCCTGGAACACGGTCCCGATGTTGCGTCGCAGATGCGGGATCTTCCAGGTGGTGAGCTTGGCGAGGTTCTTGCCGGCGACGTAGATCTCGCCCTTCGTCGCGGCCTCCTCCTTCAGGAGGAGCCGGATGAACGTCGACTTGCCCGATCCGGACGCGCCGACGATGAATACGAACTCACCCTTGTCGACCTCGACGGAGACGTCCTCAAGCGCGGTCGTGCCGTTGCGGTAGACCTTCGTGACGTGCTGAAGACTGATCATCGTTTTGAGCGGGGGAAGATTGGGGGGTTGGCCGCGGCGGAGTCTAACAGACGGTCTCGGCCATCGGGCCCAAGCGCGACCGGATAGCCTGAGATCGCGATGGAGACCGTGACCAGGGCCGCCCCGACCCCGGCGACGAGCCCGGTGCCCGAAGGCCAATCGCGCGTCCGACTCGTCGTTCTCGCGATCGCCGGCCCGGCGCTGATCGTCGTCTCGGTGCTCGTGGCGCTCCGCGGCTTCGCGTTCCTGCCGCGGCTCACGAGCCAGCACCCGGACCTCCTCACCTTCTGGCTCCCGCGCTCTTGCCTGATGGGCGATGCGCTGGCCGGCGGCCGGGTGCCACTCTGGAACCCGTTCGAGATGGCGGGCACGCCGTTTGCCGCCGACGCCCAGGCGGGCTGGCTCTCGCTGCCGACGATGGCGTTGTCATGGATGTTCGGCTGCGGCAACGGTCTTCGCGCGCTCATCGTGCTCAACCCGATCATCGCGGGCATCGGCCTGTGGTGGTTCCTGCGCAAGGAAGGACTCGGCCGCGTCGCCGCGACGGCCGGTGGCCTATCGTCGGCGATGGCGATCTCGGCGTCGGTCGTCGCGATCTCGCTGCCGTTCGCCGGCACCCTCGCGTGGACGCCGCTCGTGCTCGTCGGGGCGTCGGGATACTTCGGCGCGTCGCGATGGAGGCGGTTCCTCTGGCTCGCGCTCGCCGCGTTCGCCTGGGGCCAGGTCGCGACCTCGCACCTCTCGCACGGGCTCATGCTGTGCACCGGCCTGGCGGCCGCGTACGTCATCGGCCGCTCGATCCGCGAGGTTCGCGCCGGAGCGATCGCTCCTCGGACCGCCGTGCTGTTCGGGCTGGGGTTCCTCGCGTTCCTGCCGCTCGCGAACCTCGCGATCCTGATCCCGCGTTTCGCCCTGCTCGATCGATCCAGCCTGCACGTCGGCTACGGCGCGCTCAAGGGGACGATCCCGCCCCCGCTCGGCGAGGACCGGCCGATCCCCGAGCACGGCGTCTGGAGCGCGTGGCCGCTCGCGCTCGCCTCCACGCCGGGGGCCTACGCGGGCGCGGCGATCCTGCTCGCGATCCCGTTCGCGTTTCGAGATCGCGCCCGGCGGTTCCTCGTCCTCGCGTTTGCGACCGTCGGCGTGGTGGGCTACCTCCTGACGCTCACCCTGCTGGTGGGCGCCGGCTGGTTCCGGAACGTCGTCCTCGCGATGCCGTTCGGGGACGTGTACCTCCACAACCCCGGTCGCCTGCGATACCTCGCGTTCCTGGTCGTCCCGGTCCTCGGCGCGATCGGCATCCAGTCGCTGCTCGACCTGCGACCGTCGTTTCGCCGCGCCGCTCGATGGCTCGGCATCGGGATCGGCGTCTTCCTCGTCTTCCCGCTGGTCGCCGGCGCCGACGCGGGCCGCCTGGTGACGTTCGCGATCGGGGCCGGGGTCGTCCTCCTCGTCGTGTGGCGCCTCGCCGCCGGATGGCGGTGGGCCCCGGTCGCGCTCGTCGCCCTCCTCGGCGTCGAGCTCCTGGCCGGCGCGGTCTGGTCCTCGGCCTACCAGGGCGGCACGGTCTATCTCGGCCTGGAAGGCGAGGACCACCCCGCGCTCGTCCACGGCCCGCTGCGATGGCCCGAGGTCGAGCTCGACCGCTACCTCGCCCCGGGCCCGATCGCGCGCGAGATCGCCTCGAGGCACGACGGGCGCTATCTCGCCTGGATCCCACCGGCCGCCTACTTCAACAAGGGGTACCTGTTCTCGCAGCGCGAGGGCGACTGGCCGGCGCTCCTGCTGGGGCGCGCGGTCCTGTTCGGGCTGCACGACGCGCTGGGCTATTCGCCGATCCAGGTGCCGAGGTATTGGTCCTACATCCGCGCGACCAATCAGCTCCCGGTCTTCTACAACGCGGCCGTGATCCAGGAGCCCTCGGCCGAGGACGTCCGGCTTCTCGGCGTGCGATACCTCGTGATCCACGAGGGGCAGGAGCTGCCGGCCGACATGACGGGCACCGTGATCGCGTCCGAGGGTGGCTACCTCCTGCTCGAGCTCGACGCCGCCGAGCCTCGCGTCTCGGTGGTGCCGACGTGGGCGGTCGTCGACCGAGGCGCGCTCGCGCTGGAGTCGGTGCTCGAGCGGGGGTTCGACCCCGGGGCCACCGCGGTGGTCGAGGGCGACCCAGGGATCGCGCCCGTGGCGGACACGTCGCCCGGCGCCGCATCGTACGCCGAGGCGACGCCGGAGGACGTCCGGATCGAGGCGTTCGCGAACGGGCCGTCGCTCGTGATCGTTCGGAACGCATGGGAGCCGGGATGGTCGGCAACGGTCGACGGCCGGGCGGCGCCCCTGCATGCGTGCGGACTTCTTCCTCCAGGCGGTTCCCATCGGCGAAGGGCGGCACGAGGTCCGGCTCGTCTACCGGGAGCCGGCGATCGGCATCGGCCTGCTGGCCTCGGCGATCGCGTGGTTGGTGTTCGCGTGGGCGCTGGTGGTGACGCTGATGCTCGCGCGCCGGCGGGCTACGCCGCGCCCCGCTCCTCCGCCCGGCGCCTGAGCTCGCCCTCGATCAGCTCCTCGAGATCGCCGTCCAGCACGCGGTCGACGTCGCCGATCTCGACGCCCGTGCGATGGTCCTTCACCATGCGGTACGGCGCGAGCACGTACGAGCGGATCTGCGAGCCGAAGTCGATCCCCTTGCGCTCGCCGCGCAGGTTCTCGATCCGCTCCTGCTGCTGCTCTCGCATCCGCTCGAACAGGCGCGCCTTCAGGATCCGCATCGCGACGGCGCGGTTCTGGAGCTGCGACCGCTCGTTCTGACAGACCGCGACGATGCCGGTCGGCAGGTGGGTGATCCGCACGGCCGAGTCGGTCGTGTTCACCGACTGCCCGCCGGGCCCCGTCGAGCGGAACACGTCGATCCGTAGGTCCTTCGGGTCGATCTCGAGATCCTCCTCGTCCGTCTCCTCGAGGAGCGGGATCACGTCGAGATTCGCGAACGAGGTGTGCCGGCGCTTCTGCGCGTCGAACGGGCTGATCCGGACGAGGCGGTGCACGCCGCGCTCGGCCGAGAGCAAGCCGTACGCGTTCGTGCCGTGCACGATGAACGTCGCGCTCTTGATCCCGGCCTCGTCGCCGTACAGCACCTCGTCGACCTCGACGTCGAGGTCCTCCCGCTCCGCCCACCGCAGGTACATGCGGAGCAGCATCTCGGCCCAGTCCTGCGATTCGGTTCCGCCGGCGCCGGCGTGGAGCGTGGCGACCGCGTCGTTGTGGTCGTACTCGCCGCCGAGGAGCGTCGCGAGCTCCAGCTTCTCGAGGTCCCTCGCGAGCTCGTCGACCGCGCGGCCGAGCTCGGCGGTCAGCTCCGCGTCGGCCTCGTCCTCGAGCAGCTCGCCCATGGCGCGCGCGTCGCCCAGCCGAAGGACGAAGGAGTCGTAGCGGTCGAGCTCGGCGCGAAGGCGCGCCAGGCGCGTGGTCAGCCTCCGAGCGCGATCGGGGTCGTCCCAGAGCGAGGGGTCGGCGGTCTGCTGCTCGAGCTCGGCCACTTGAGCGCGCTTGCCGTCGACGTCAAAGGAACTCCTTCGCGGCGGCGATGCGCTCGGCGAGGTCCTCGAGCCGCTCGATGTGCTCGTTCATTCGAATCGACATCGTACCGGCCGAAAGCGGCACCCTTGCGCCGTGGGGTATCCGTCTATCCCGAGCCGACGCTCCTGGACTCCAGCTCCTTGAGCCTCGACTCGATCCGGGCCCCGGCGTCGGCGTCCCCGAGCCGCTCGGCGAGCCTAGCCGCGCGCATCCACAGCTCGCGCGACCGGTCGACCGCCTCGAGCTCGCTCGCTCGCACCGCGGCGCGCTCCAGGTAGAGCAGCGCCTTCTCCTGATCGTCGCTGCGGTAGAAGTAGAAGGCGAGCGTCTCCAGCTGCTCCTCGGCCTGGTCGGCGAATCGCTCCTCCATCGCTCGACCGACCCGCCCGTAGAGCTCCCGGAGCGCGGCCGGCGTGAGCGTGGACAGCGCGGCCTCCTGGAACAGGCCGTGCCGGAACGTGCACTCGAGCTCGGGGAACCGCCGAAGCTCTCGGAGCACCCCGGCCCGCAGCAGCGACGAGAGGTCGGCGTCCGGATCCGTGCTCTCGGCGACCGCGGTCGCGACCGCCACCGGGAACTCGCGGCCCACGACCGCCGCGACCTGCGCGAGCCGGCGTGGGCCCGGCTCCAGCTGGTCGATCCGCGCCACGAGCAAGGCCTCGAGCGCGGGCGGCAGGTCGGCGGCCGCGCCCGGGGGAACGGTCCAGGTTCGACGCCGCTCGCCGCCGGACTCGAGCACCACCCGGACGAGCTCCTCGAGGTACAGCGGATTGCCCTCGGCCTTCGCGACGAGCTCGCCCCGGGCCTCGTTCCCGAGCAGGCCGAACGGCACCAGCGCGCCGAGCAGCTCGCGCGACGCCTCGGGCGTGAGCGGCGCGAGCGTGAGCTCCTCGGTGCGATAGGCGAACTCGCTCTGCGCGCTCAGGCGGAACGCCCAGCCCTCCGACCGGGGATCCGGGCGGAGCGCGACGGCCAGGAGCAGGGCGGAGCGATCAGTGAGCCCGGTCACGCGCTCGGCGAGCTCGCGCGTCGTCCGGTTCGCCCAGTGCAGGTCGTCGATCGCGAGCACGAGTGGTCGGGTCGCGGCGACCGTCTCCGCCCACGTCACGTATGCGGCGCGCTGGCGTTCGGCGAGCTCATCGGCCGAGAGCGCGAGGAGATCGCGCTCGCGATCGGGATCGAGCCGCACCGCGAGGAGCAGGCCGAGGTACGGGAGCGCCTCGTCCGCCCGAGGTCCGAGGAGCGCCCCCGCTCGGGCACGCAGCTTCGTCCGCACCACCAGCTCGGCGTCGGTCTCCTCGGCGCCGATCCAGGCCCGGAGGACGTCGACGAACGGCCCGTACGGCGCTTCGGCCCCGTAGGACGCGCACCTGCCGTCGAGCCACGTCGCCCGGCTGCCGACCTGCGAGCGGAGCTCCTCGAGCAGACGGGTCTTGCCGAGCCCCGCCTCGCCCACGACGAGCAGCACGTGACCGCGACCCGCCTCCAGGTCGCGGACCGACTCCTCGAGCCGGCCGACCTCGCGCACCCGGCCGACCAGCGGAGTCGCCGGGCGCGGCTCCCCCGCCGGCCTCGGGCCTACGAGCCTGGAGACGGCCACCGCCCCCTTCCGACCCTTGACCGGGAGCTCGCCGAGGGGCTCCAGGACGAAGATCTCGGTCAGGCGCGAGGCCGTCCCGGGGCCGACGACGATCGTCCCGGGCTCGGCGGCAGACTGGAGCCTCGCCGCGACGTTCGTCGTGTCTCCGAGGGCGACCGTCTGGACGTCCTCGGCGCCGACCTGGCCGACGGCCGCCGGTCCGCTGTTCGCGCCGACGCGGACGTCGAACCCGGAGATCCCCCAGGCCGCCTCGACCTCGGCCGCGTACCCGGCCGCGATGCCGACGATGCGAAGCGCCGCCCGAGCCGCTCGCTCCGGGTCGTCCTCGTGCGCGGTCGGGACGCCGAAGTAGGCGCAGATCCCGTCCCCCATGTACGCCTGGACGACGCCGCCGAACTCCTCCACGGCCCGGCTCATCCGCGTGACGAACTCGCCGACGAGCGCCTTGACCTCGTCGGGCCCGAGCCGCTCCCCGAGGAGGGTCGAGCCGACGATGTCGGCGAACAGGGCCGTGATCGGCCGCATCTCGTCGTCCCGGCGCACGCCCTTCGCCACCGACACCTCCCCTGGTGGGCAGCCTAGTCCGCCGAGAGTCAGGTGATCGACGTCACCGCGAGAACGTGCATGCGGACACCGACCCGGACAGGGAGCGGCCGTAGCGTCGCGGTGTGGCCGCCCGAACGAGCGGCCAAGAGGAGAGGAGGACGCGATGAGCGTCAGCACCGGGACACTGCAAAGGAAGGCTCGGTTCGGGTACACGTGGCCGGCCCTGCTCGCGCTGGTCGTGGTCGCGATTCTCGCCGTCTACCTCACCACCAACGATCGCGACACCGGCGGCCAGACCACCGGTGGCCAGGCCACGACGATCAGCGGCACGGCGGCGAACACGCCGACCGAGCTCCGGGGCGGCATCTCCCAGGTCGCTGGCGAGTCGGTCGCCGCCCAGATCGGCCGCCGAAACGTGACCCCGCGGGTCGGGATCGCGGTTCCGAACGCGAACACGCCCTCGGAGATCACCGGCGGGATGGTCGTCGGCGGCGATGGCCCGGCTCGGTTCCACCCGCTCCCCTGACGAAGGCTTCAACGGCACCACCTCCCTCACAGCAGGAACGACCGGGCACCCCCCGCCCGGTCGTTCCTCTGTCCGGTCCCGACGAGCCGACCCCGGGACCGCGTGATGCACGGCACGTCGGAACGGTGCGCGCCGGCACGGAGTCGCTGAGGCTCTCGCCGTACGGTCGACACGTGCCGCCGGATGAGCGGAACGAAGGGGAGGAGGTCACGAGATGAGCACCAACATCGGGACCCTACAAGCACCTCGCCGCCTCGGAAACGCGTTCTGGCCGATTCTCATCGCGCTCTTCGTCGCGACCGCCCTGACCGTGTACGTCGCGACGGGAGACCGAGACACCGGTCGTTCGTCGACGACGGTGACGAAGGTGTCGGGCACGGCCGCGAACACCCCCACCGAGCTGCGCGGCGGCCTCCCGGCCGGAGCCGGCGCGACGGCCGTGGGGCAGGCCGGGATCGTCGCCACCACGCACGCGGCCCTGGACGCCGCGACGGGCGACAACCCGAGCGGCGGCCTCCCGGCGGGAGCCGGCGCAAGGGCCGTGGGGCAGGCCGGGATCGTCGCCACCACGCACGCGGCCCTGGACGCCGCGACGGGCGACAACCCGAGCGGCTCCCCCGACCGTCCCGAGGGGCCGATCGGGTTCCACCCGCTCCCCTGATTCGAACGCCCAGCGTGCGAACGGCCGGGCTCATCGCCCGGTCGTTCGCCTCATCTCGAGCCTACGCGGTGGCCCCGTGGCACTTCTTGTACTTCTTGCCGCTCCCGCATGGACAGGGGGCGTTGCGGGGCACCTTGTCCGACCTGGCCTGCGGCGACGCACCGGCATTCGGCGCCGGGTCGTCGCCGTGGGTCATCTGCACCCGCTGCGGTCGCGGGCGAGCCGGCTCGTCCTGGCGGACGAGCTCCACGCGGTAGATGTAGCGGACGAAGCCGTCGGCGATCGAGGCCGTGAGCTCCTCGAACATCTGGAAGGCCTCGCGCCGGTACTCGGTCAGCGGGTCCTTCTGCCCGTAGGCCCGGAGGTGGATCCCCTCCTGCAGGTAGTCCATCTCGTACAGGTGCTCGCGCCAGCGCGTGTCGGTGATGTTGAGGAGCACCATCCGCTCGAGCTGGCGCATGACCTGCGAGCCGATCGTCTCCTCCTTCTCCTCGTACCGCTCGAGCGCGTCCTCCACCGCGCGCTCCGCGAGCTCCTGCGAGGTCACCATGTCCTCGAGCGCCTCGCGGGTGATCCCGGTCGGGTAGACCTCGCCGATGCCGGCCAGGATCAGGTCGAGGTCCCACTCCTCGTTGAAGACCTCCTCGGGCGCGACGCGCTGCGCGGTCGCGCGGACGACGTCCTCCACCATCCGGAGCGCGTCCTCCTTGAAGTCCTCGCCCTTCAGGATCTTCTGGCGCTCGGCGTAGATCACCTGACGCTGGGTGTTCATCACGTCGTCGTACTTCAGGACGTTCTTGCGCCGTTCGAAGTTCAGCTCCTCGATCTGCCGCTGGGCGCTCTCGACGGCACGGGTCACCATCTTCGCCGTGATGGGTTCGTCGTCGGGCCACTTCAGGCGCTCCATGATCGAGGCGATCCGGTCGCTCGCGAACATCCGCATCAGGTCGTCCTCGAGCGAGAGGTAAAAGCGGGACTCGCCGGGGTCGCCCTGGCGTCCCGAGCGGCCGCGCAGCTGGTTGTCGATCCGGCGCGACTCGTGCCGCTCGGTGCCGAGCACGTACAGCCCACCGAGCCCGACGACCTCCTCGTGCTCGGCGTCGGTCTGCTGCTTGAGCTTGCGGTAGATGGGTTCGTACTCGGCCTCGTACTCGGCGCGCTCCTCCTCCTCCATCTCGAACAGGAGATAGCGGTCGTTGTCGAACTCGCGGGCGGCCATCTCCTGGCGCGCGAGGTACTCGGGGTTGCCCCCGAGCAGGATGTCGACGCCTCGTCCGGCCATGTTCGTCGCGACCGTGACCGCGCCGACCCGGCCGGCCTGGGCGACGATCATCGCCTCCTTCTCGTGGTTCTTCGCGTTCAGGACGTGATGGGGGACGCCGCGCCGGTTCAGGTACCCGGACAGCTTCTCCGACTTCTCGATCGAGACCGTACCGACGAGAACCGGCTGCCCCTTGTCGTGGCGCTCGACGAGGTCCTCGACGACCGAGTTCCACTTCGCGTCCTCGTTCTTGAAGACGAGGTCCTGCTCGTCTCCCCGGATCATCTCGCGGTTGGTCGGGATATCGACGACGTCCAGCTCGTAGACGGACTGGAACTCCGTGAGCTGCGTCTTCGCGGTCCCGGTCATGCCGGCGAGCTTCTCGTACATCTTGAAGTAGTTCTGGATCGTGATCGTGGCGAGGGTCTGGTTCTCCTCCTTGATCCGAACGCCCTCCTTGGCCTCGATCGCCTGGTGGAGGCCCTCGGAGTAGCGCCGGCCCTCGAGCACCCGGCCGGTGAACTCGTCGACGATCTTCACCTCGCCGTTGGTGACGATGTAGTCGACGTCGCGCTTGTAGAGCTCCTTCGCGCGCAGCGCGTTCTGGAGGTGGTGCACGAGCGGCGTGTGCACGTGCTCGTACAGGTTGTCGAGCCCGAGCGCCTCCTCGACCTTCGAGACGCCGGACTCGTTCACGGCGACGGTGCGCTTGGCCTCGTCGATCTCGTAGTCGTCGTCGCGACGCAGACGCGGCACGAGACGCGCGAACGTCTGGTACCACTTCGCCGAGTCCGCCACCATACCGCTGATGATCAGCGGGGTCCTCGCCTCGTCGATGAGGATCGAGTCCACCTCGTCCACGATCCCGAACGCGTGGCCGCGCTGCTGCACCATGTCCTCGGCTCGCATCGCCATGTTGTCGCGTAGGTAGTCGAAGCCGAACTCGTTGTTGGTCCCGTACGTGATGTCCGCGTCGTAGGCGGGGCGGCGCTCCGCCGGGCTCATCTGCGCCTGGATCAGGCCCACCGAGATCCCGAGCGCCCGGTAGATCCCGCCCATCCACTCGGAGTCACGCTTGGCCAGATAGTCGTTGACCGTGACCACGTGCACGCCGCGGTCGGAGAGCGCGTTCAGGTAGGCCGGCATCGTCGAGGTGAGGGTCTTGCCCTCGCCGGTCTTCATCTCGGCGATCTTGCCCTGGTGGAGGGCGATCCCGCCGACCACCTGGACGTCGAAGTGGCGCTGGCCGATCGAACGGCGGGCCGCCTCGCGAACGCACGCGAACGCCTCGGGCAGGATGTCGTCCATCGTCTCCCCGCCGGCCAGGCGGCCGCGGAACTCCGCGGACTTGGCTCGCAGCTCGGACTCGGAGAGCTCCTCGACCTCGGGCTCGAACGTGTTGACGAGGCCGACGATGCCCTCGAGCCTCTTGACCTTCCGACCTTCGCCGAGCGACCCGATCTTCTGGATGACCAACGGATGACCCTTCGGGGGGTGTGCGAGCCTCTATCGTACCGAAGCCCCCGCGGAACCTCGGGAACGGGCGGGCGGGATCGGATCCGTCAGCTGATCTCGATCATCTTCTCGCGCACCGCGTACACGACGGCCTCCATGCGCGAGTGCAGATGGAGCTTCTCGAGGATGTTCCGGATGTGGTTCTTCACCGTGTTCTCGGAGATGTAGAGCTGCTTGGCGATGTCGCGGTTGTTCAGCCCCTGCGCGACGAGGCCGAGCACCTCCATCTCGCGGTCGGTGAGCCTCGGCGCCGGCATCTGCGGCTTCTCCTCCGAGGCCTTGCTGATGGCCGCGAACTCGGTCAGGAGCTTGCTCGCCATCGAGGGGCTGATGCGAGACTGGCCGGCCCAGACCGATCGGATGGCGTCGGCCACCTCCTCGATCGGGATCTCCTTCAGCAGGTACCCGGAGGCGCCCGCCTTGATGGCCTCGTAGAGGTCGGCCTCCTCGTCGGAGATCGTCAGCATCAGGATCTTCACGTGCGGGAGCGCGTCCTTGATCTCGCTGGCGGCCTGGATTCCCGACTTCTTCGGCATCCGGACGTCCATCAGGATCACGTCCGGCATCAGCTCCTGCGCCCGGTCCACCACCTCCACGCCGTCGGAGGCCTCCCCGATGAGCTCGAGGTCGTCCTCCTGCTCGAGCACCATCTGGAGCCCCCTGCGGAACAGGGCATGGTCGTCGCACACGAGCACCCGGAGGCGCTCGGGCTGTTCGGTCGTCTCGCTCACGTTTGCCCCGTTTCCGGCTCGGGCCTGTCCCGGACCACCTGGGCGGATTTTACGCGACTTGCTCCCGCGATCAGCCGCGCCCGGCGCTTCTCGTGATGGTCGCGGATCTGCCGCTCGAGCTTCTCCGCGACGAGGTCGAGCGCGGCCTCGACCTCCGGAGCGTCCGCGTGGGCGCGGAAGGTCTTGCGGGGTGTGTCGGCGACCGCCTCCACCCGGCGAGCCCCGCCCTGGCGCGGGTTCCGCTCCGAGATCACCTCGATCTGGAGCCGGGTGAGCTTGGGTTCGATGCGCTCCAGGCGCGCGAGCTTGCGCTCGGCGGCCTGCCGGAGGCGGTCCGTGATGCGCGTCCCGCGCCCCTTGAGCTGCAGGTCCATCTCGCGCTCCTTGGCCGCTCTCCTCGGGCGGCTCCGTCGACCTCCGAGGTGCGGGCGCGCGTCCGGCTGACCTGGTCTTTGCCCCCACACCCGCCTGCGGGAGTGATCGCCGATCAGCGACCGGCTTCGCACCCTCTCCCGGTGAGGTCCGAGACCCCGCCGAGGCAGGTCTTACATCTAAACCGCGCCATGCTCACCGACCAAGGGTCGGCTTACGTGGGTCGCTTCGCCCGCGGCTGGCTTCGACTACCGGGGAGACGTTCCCCGGGCAACCACAGACCCGGACGCGAACCCGTCGCCGAGTATAGGTCCGCGATCGCGCCCGACGCCGCCCGGGCGGCGGTGAGCAGGAGCACCCGTCGGGCGCCCGCAGCCAGCAGCGCCTCCGCGCACGCCCCCGCCGTCGCTCCGGTCGTGAGCACGTCGTCCACGAGCAGCACGCGTTCGGGCACCTCCGCCCGGGCCTCGAAGGCCCCGTGCATCGCGAGCCGGCGCTCCCGCCCGCCTCGTCGTGCCTGCGTCCCGGCGTCCCTTGACCGACGCAGGAGCCCCACGATCGGCAGCTCCACGCGCCGAGCCACGACGCGCCCAAGGGCCTGGGCCTGATCGAACCCCCGGGCCGCGCGGCGCCGTCGCGAGAGCGGAACCCACGTGAGCACGTCGGCCTCCAGATCCCAGGCCTCGGCCATCGCGGCCCCGAGCGCCTCGGCCACCGGCCGCCACCCGGCGAACTTCAGCCGGTGGATCGCGGCGCGCGCCGGCCCCTCGAACGAGAAGGCGGCCCGGGCCTGCGCGATGGACGGCGGGGGACAATGCCGGCAGGAGGCGACGGCGCGGGACGAGGAGACGCCGCATCGCTCGCACCGAGGCCGGCCGAGCGGCACGAGATCGGCCAGACAGCGCGGGCAGAACGGCCACGGCCCGTCCCCGCATCCCGCGCATCGTCTCGGGAAGAGCGCGTCCAGCAGCGGGCCGAGCATCCGCGCACGCTACCGCGCGGCACCGACGCGCTAGGGCAGACGAACCTCGAGCGTTCCCTCCGCGCCCCGGACGGTGCCGCGGAGCTCGATCCGGAGCGTGCCGTGCGCGCGCATCACCGGGTACGCGGTCACCTTGCCCCGGCCGGTGGTCTCGTCCACGTCGGTCTCGAGCACCTCGAGCCGATCCCCGTCCGCGGAGAGCCGTGCCGAGATCGCGCCCGGCGGGTCGACGCGCAGGTGCACCTTGACCGAGTCCCCGACGCAGTCCAGCTGCTCGACGACGACCTTCGCGTCGCCGACCGCGACCCCGCGATTGACCTTCACCTGGCCGCGTCGCACCGAGGCTCGCGGCCACGGCACGGCGAACCGGCGACCTCCGTCGTAGGTACGCGTCGACCCGTCGACCTCGAGCGCGCAGGTCATCGTGTACCAGCCGGGATCGAGATCGGCGACCGGCACCTCGAACGGCACGAACACGTCGCGATGCGGGGCCACGTCGAGCGTGACCGGCTGCAGCGGCATCGGATACGCCGAGCCCATGCCGATCCCCTCCACGTTGGCCTCGTGGAACACCACCTGGTGCGGATCGGCGTCCTCGCCCCGCAGGATGAAGGCGCCCTTGACCGTCGCGGGGAAGCGCTCGAAGCGCGCACGCACCGAGATCGGCTCGCTCAGGTCCCCTGCTCCCACGACCGCAGGTACTCCTCCTGCTCCCTCGTGAGCTGGTCGATCTCGACGCCCATCGCTCGCAGCTTCAGGCGCGCGACCTCGGCGTCGATGTCGGCCGGGACGGGGTACACGCCGACGTCGAGCGTGCCCCGGTGCTTGACGATCCACTCGACCGCGAGCGCCTGGTTCGCGAACGACATGTCCATCACCGCCGCCGGGTGGCCCTCGGCCGCGGCGAGGTTCACGAGACGCCCCTCGCCGAGCAGGTGCAACCGTCGCCCGTCGGCGAGCGTGTGCTCGTCGACGAAGTCGCGGATCCTGCGCACGCCGCCCGTCGCGAGATCCGCGAGCGCGCCCTTGTCGATCTCGACGTCGAAATGGCCCGAGTTCGCCAGGACGGCCCCGTCCTTCATGAGCTCCATGTGCTCGCGGCGGATCACTCCCTTGTCGCCGGTCACCGTGACGAACACGTCGCCGATCCGGGCCGCGTCGCGCAGCGGCATCACCCGGAATCCCTCCATCGCGGCCTCGAGCGCGGGCAGCGGGTCGACCTCGGTCACGATCACCTGCGCGCCCATCCCGCGAGCGCGCGACGCGACGCCTCGGCCGCACATCCCGTACCCGCAGACCACGATCGTGCGCCCGGCGAGCAGCAGGTTGGTCGCGCGCATGATCGCGTCGATCGTCGACTGGCCCGTCCCGAATCGGTTGTCGAACAGGTGCTTCGTGTTCGCGTCGTTCACCGAGACGATCGGGTACGCGAGCGCCCCGTCGGCGTGCATCGCCCGGAGGCGGATGACGCCGGTCGTGGTCTCCTCGGTACCTCCGAACACCTCGCCGAGCTCGGCCCGGCGCTCCTTGTGCAGGACCGTGACCATGTCGCAGCCGTCGTCCATCGTGATCTGGGGACGATGGTCGATCACCGCGCTGATGTGCCGGAAGTACGTGTCGCCGTCCTCGCCCTTGATCGCCTGGGTCGGGATGCCGGCATCGGTGAGCGCGGCCGCCACGTCGTCCTGCGTCGACAGTGGGTTCGAGGCGCACAGCGCCACGTCGGCGCCCCCCGCCCGGAGCGCCTCCATGAGGTTCGCCGTCTCGGTCGTGACGTGCAGGCACGCTCCGATCCGAACGCCCTCGAGCGGCCGCTCCTTCTCGAACCGCTCGCGGATGAGCGCGAGCACGCGCATCTCACCGGCCGCCCACTCGATGCGCTCGCGCCCCTTCGAGGCGAGAGCGAGATCCTTCACGTCGCCGTCCACTCAGTCCTCCTTCTCCGCGATCCGAGGCAGCAACTCCCTCAAGAGCCGGCTCATCGCGTCGGCCGCCTCGTCCGCCCTGGCGAGGACCTCCTCGTGCGTCGAGGGCTCCCCGGCCAGGTTCGTCACGCTGAACAGCCCGATGACCCGCATCCCCAAGGCCCGGGCTGCGATCGACTCGGGCACGACCGACATCCCGACGACCGTTCCGCCGGACCGTCGCAGCATCTCGATCTCGGCGGGCGTCTCGTAGCTCGGTCCCGGCATCGCCACGTACACGCCCGGCTCGGCCCTCAGCCCGAGGGCCGCCGCCCGCTCGTTCGCGAGCGCGGCGAGACCGCGGTCGTAGACCTCGGACAGGTCGACGAACGGCGGGGAGCCGTCGCGGTTCTTCCACCCTCGAAGCGGGTTCGCCCCCATCATGTTGATCTGGTCGGTTCCGACGACGATCGACCCCGGCACGAGACCGCGGTCGATCCCGCCCGCGGCCGCCGTGATCACGATCGTCCTCGCGCCCAGCAGCCGCGCCACCCGGACCGGCAGCGCGCACCTCGAAAGGTCGTTGCCCTCGTAGTAGTGGATCCGGCCCTGGAACGCCACGATCGGGACCCCCTCCAGCACGCCGAGGGAGAGCTTGCCCGCGTGCCCCGGGACGCTGGGCGGAGGAAACCCCGGAACCTCCGAGAAGGCGAACGTCTCGGCATCCTCGAGCGCGTCCACCGCCGCGCCGAGACCGGACCCGAGGATGATGCCGACCCTGGGGCCGAGCGCGGTGCGCTCGCGGACGACGCCGGCCGCCTCCTCGGCGAGCCGGTCGCCCGGGGAGGGGAACACCGCCCCGATCGCGCCGTCGGCCATCACGCCTTCCCCGCGGGCGCGGCGTCGGCGAGCGACCGCTTCAGTCGCGCGATCGCCTCGATCGGCGAGGGGTCGACCCCTCGCGCCAGCGCCGCGTAGGTCGATGTGAGGTCTCCGCGCAGGACCAGCTCGAGCAGCCGCGCGAGCGGGGAACCCCCGCCCGCCCACACCTCCTCCACGTCCATCCCGGAGGAGCGCGCGATCTCCATCGAGAGCGGAAAGCGCGCGGCGATCTCCGGGTGCTCACCCACGTGGCGCAGCGCCACGAGGAAGAAGGGCCGGCCCTGACCATCGGACCATCCGACGACCTCGTTGTGGTCGAGCTCGGGAAGGGCAGACCAGAACGCCGGCAGCTTCGCGTTCTCGTTCCACTCGGCCTTCCATCTCGCGGCGGCGACCGCGGCGATGCCCTCCGCGCCCCAGATCACCGGGACCCGCTCCCCCATCCGCAGGGCGAGCGACTTGGCGGGATTGGCGGACGAGGGAACCGCCGGCCCGCAGGTCCGGGCGATGGCATCCAGGGCCGGGGCAGCGTCGACGAGGTCGGGGCCGAGATCCGGGCCGAGCCCGATCGCCTGCAGCGCGCCGAGCGGGGCAAGCGCCAGGTACCCGAACGCGGCTCGCGGCATCACGAAGCCCGGCGGCAGGCGCAGGCACGCGACGCCGGCCTCCTCCGCTCGCCGGCCGAGCGCCCCTCCCGACGTGATCGCGAGGAGCCGACATCCCCGCCCCAGGGCTTGCTCGAACAGCGAGAGCGTCTCCGCCGTGTCGCCCGAGTACGACGAGGCGAGCACGAGGGTCTCCGGCCCGCAGTGCGCCGGCAGCACCGGCGAACGCACGACGGACGCGGGGATCGGCAGCAGGTCGGCGAGCAGGGCGTCGATCACGTCGCCGGCGATCGCCGACCCCCCCATCCCGCAGAAGGCCAGCGAGCGCACCCCCTCGGCCGACGGCAGGCCCCGCGTTGCTCGCCCGAGCTCGTAGCCCTCGCGGGCGTGCGCCGGGAGCGAGGCGATGGCGCCGAGCATCCCGCCGGGATCGGCGGCGCGCAACGCCGCCACGTCGTCGAGCGCCGTCACTTCCGCTTGCGCCCGCTCTTGGGTTTCTCGGCCTCGTCGATCAGCATCACCGGGATGTCGTCGCGGATCGGATAGCGATAGCCGCACGACTGGCAGACGAGCACCTGCTCGGCCTCCAGGTAGTCGAGCTCACCGCGGTCGTTCGGGCAGACGAGGATCTCGAGCAGCTCCGGGTCGAGGCTCACGCTCCCCCTCCTTCGTTGTTGATCAGACCCAAGACCTCCTCCGTCTTGTCCCGAAGGAGCCCCTCGGTACGAGCCTCTACGTTCAGGCGAAGCAGCGGTTCGGTGTTGCTTGGCCGGACGTTGAACCACCAGTCGTCGAACTCTACCGTCAGCCCGTCGACGCGGTCCTGGCGGCCGTCCGCGAACGCCGACGCGAGCTCCTCGATCTTTCCCGTCTGGTCCCGCACGCGGCTGTTGATCTCTCCCGAGTCGAAGTAGCGCCGAAACGGCGACAGGACGCTCGAGAGCGGGGCGTCCTCGATGGACAGCTGCTCGAGGACCAGGACCGTGGCGATCAGTCCGGAGTCCGCCCGATAGTTGTCGCGAAAGTAGTAGTGGCCCGAGTGCTCGCCGCCGAAGGCCGCGCCGCTCTCCGCCATCACCTGCTTCACGAACGAATGCCCCACGCGCGTTCGGATGGGCTTCCCCCCGAGCTCGCGGATCACCTCGGGCACCGCCCACGAGCAGATCAGGTTGTAGACGATCGGCGCGCCCGGGTATCGCTCGAGCATCGCGCGGGCGACGAGCGCCGTGACCTCCGACCCGCTCACGCCGTCGGCCTTCTCGTCGACGAGGAAGACGCGGTCCGCGTCTCCGTCGAACGCGAGCCCCACGTCCGCTTGGCTCGCCAGCACCTGGCGCTTCAGGTCCTTCTGGTTCTCGGGATCGATCGGATCCGCGGGATGATTTGGGAACGTGCCGTCGAGCTCGGCGAACAGGTGGAGCAGGCGGAACGGCAGCCGCTCGAACACCGCCGGGACGACGAGACCCCCCATCCCGTTCGCGGTGTCGGCGACCACGCTCAGCTGCCGCATCTTCCCGACGTCGACGAACGACAGGACGTGCTCGGCGTAGGGGTCGAGCAGGTCGCGTCCCTCGATCCGGCCGGGCGCCGCGGACGGCGCGGCGTCGTTACGCTCGGCGCGCTCGCGGATGTCGGCGAGCCCCGTGTCCTGCCCCACCGGGCTGGCTCCCGGCAGGCAGAACTTCATCCCGTTGTACTGGGGAGGGTTGTGGCTCGCCGTGAGCATGACGCCGCCGACATCGAGCGAGCCCGATGCGAAGTACAGGAGATCCGTCGAGGCAAGTCCGATGTCGATCACGTCGGCGCCGACCGACGCGATGCCCTCTCGAACGGCCGATGCGAGCAGCGGCGACGACAGTCGGCAGTCGTGGCCGACCGCGATCCGAGGAACGCCGGACCACTCCGCGAACGCCCGGCCGATGGCGCGCGCTGACGCCTCGTCGAGCTCGTCGGGGACGACGCCACGGACGTCGTAGGCCTTGAAGATGGAATGCAGGTCGCGATGCGGCGGCACGGTCACCGCATCCTACTGAACCGGCCGCCGGCTGAGACCGGCGCTGCGGTCGACGCGCTCGGCTAGGGACGCTGCGTGAGGACGTTGCCGATGACCGACTGGAGCCGCACGGCCTCGCCGTCCCGGTACCACCACTTGGCCTCGCACATGTGGCAGGTGGTGAAGGACAGGTCGCTGCCGCTGACATTCATCGTGATGCTGATCAGGTCACCTTGGTTGCACACGGGGCAGGAGCCCTCGAGGTTCTCTTCCATGAGGACATCCTGGGCGAGGCTGCGCCGCCAGCCCATAGCACGCGGCTCTCATTTCGACTGGCACCGGGGGGGTGGCCCGGAGTAGGCCGAGGCGGCGCCCGCCGCATCCCCCGGCCTCGTGGCGCCCGACATCCTGGGGAGGCCGAACGCCAACCGACCGCGTCTTCAGGCGTCGAGCGCCTCCCGAACCCGGAGATCCACGATCCGCCACCCGATGGGCGCCGTGAGGCTCCCCACGTGCTCCGAGCACAGGTCCAGGAGACCCGGATCCGGGTCGCTCGACAGCTCGGCCACGTGGACCTCGCGCTCGTCGTAGCGGAGGGCGACCGAGACCGCGGCCCGGGAGCGGCACCGAGGCTTCGCGCAGATCCGCACGCGGCGATGCTAGATCACACGCGTGTGATTTCAAGCAGCGTCGACGGTAGGGGCCGCGTGCTCGATCGGCTACGGCTTGACGATGACCCTGGCCCCGAGGGGGACGAGCGGGTAGAGCTCCTCGGAGTCCTCCACGTGCATCCTGATGCAGCCGTGGGAGGCAGCGGTGCCGATCGACGATGAGTCCCAGGTTCCGTGGATCCGGATCCCGGGCGCGTTCAGGTACATGGCACGCGTACCGAGCGGGTTCCCCGGGCCGGGACCGATGGAGGCCGGAAGGTCGGCTCCCCACGTGTCCGGGGCCGGGTTGTACCAGGTCGGATTCTCCTTCTTGTCCACGATCTCGAAGGTCCCGACGGGCGTGGGGTACTGGGCCGTCCCGGTCGCGACCCGGAACTCCTTCACGACGTGGAGCCCCTCGTAGAGCACCAGGGTGTTGTCGGAGACGTCGACGACGATCGAGGTCCCGAGGGAGGCCGTCGTTACCGCGGGCGCGAGCTGCTTCACGGGAACGTCCACGCTCTCGAGCTGCGTCGTGAGCGCCCGCAGGATCCGCTTCGCGGCGAGCTCGCTCTTGAGCTGGAGGCCCTCCTCGGAGCGGCGGGTGACGAGCTCGCCGTCGACGAGCTCGAGTCGAGCGTCGACGGCCGGGACGGCCACCTCCTCGTACGCCTGTTGCACGAACGCGTCGACCGCGGCCGAGTCCTCGACGAACTCGAGCTCGAGGGTGCGTCGCACCGGCTCGTCCGCGAGCCGGTGATACAGGCGCGAGAAGAGGGACATCTCGTCGGCGAGGGCGAATGCCTCGTCGACGGCGCCGTCGACGTCGGCCGTCATGCCGAGCGCGGCCGGCGTGACCGTCCAGGTGGCCGTACCCGCCCGGACCGCGAGGCCGCGAAGGAGGCGGAGGTCGGCCTGCTCCTCGACCGCGCGAACGGCCTGCTCGCGCGTCAACCCCCCAACCTCGACGCCGGCGACCGAGACCCCCGGGAGGATCCGGTCGGCGGCCGAGCGGTCGTACCGATAGGCGGCGTAGGCGGTTCCGCCCCCCAGGAGCGCGAGCACGCCGACGCAAACGAGGAGGATCTTCCACCCTCGCCCGGCGCTGCGCGTGTGCTTCGCCCTCACCCTCGTCCCCCTCGACGTGCTCCTCGGCGAAACCCCATGATAGGAAAGGTTGTCCGGTTGTCGACCCGCAGATCCGGATGAGGGCCCATCACTGCGGGATCGGGATCCCCAACGCGACCGCGTAGGTCGCGAATCCCTCGCGTCCGAGCGAGTAGGACGCCGCCCCCGCCACGAACGTTCCGGAGCTCGCGACGGCCACGATCGCGCTCTCCGGCGCGGCCTCGACGAACTCCTTCGGAGCCGCGACGCTGCGCCGAGGCGGCACGGTCACGGTGACGGTCTGCGTGGATCCGGCCCCGAGGTACGACAGGGTGACCTCGACGGGCTCCAGGCCAGGATTCGCGAGCACGAGGCCCGGGTGCGACGGCGACCCTGCGACGACCGGGAGGATCAGCCACGCGGCCTGCGGAGCGGCGCCGTCGGTGGACGCCTGGTCCGAGACCACACCGAACGTGCGGCGGGTCGCGGCGACGCCGGCGCCCTGCGCCGTGAAGACGATCGACGTCGGGCCGGAGGTCGTCGAGGGGTACGTGCGCCCGGACTGGGGCGGCGGGACCGAGTCGGCGAGCCCGGCGAACGGCACCTCGATCTCCTTCTCCAGGAGGGCACCGTCCAGCGCCACGCGCTCGAGCCCGGTGTTCATCACGACGAGATCGGTGCGTCCCGCGTCGGCGCCGCCGATGAACGTGAGCTCCTGAGGCGCCTCGCCGAGGTATCCGAGCGCCGAACGGATCCCGCCCGACCTGGAGATCCCCAAGGTCGCGGCGGCCACCCGCCCGACCGAGGCCTCCACGATCGTCGAGACGGTTCGCTCGCCCTTCACGACGTCGTTGAGACGGATCGCGCGGCTGCGGTGCGGTCCCAGGACGACGTCGGTGAGCTCGCCGAAGACGACCGGATCCTTGCGCTCGGACAGGAGCGTGAGGGAGAAGACGGCGTCGCTCGAGAACGGGTTCATCACGACGACGAAGTCGTCGTTGTCCTCGGTCTCGGTGGTGGCGTCGGGCAGCACCCAGCGGTCGCCCGCGGCCGGCGCGCATGGCTCGGCCGCGACGCCGCCCTCATCGCCCCCGGCGTGCGCGATCCACCCGACGGCGACCCACTGGTCGAACCACTCGACCATCGAGGCGCGCTCGCGGCCCTGGGCCGGGACCGGGATGCGGAGAAACGATCCCGCGTCGACGACCAGCGTCTGGGGCTCGGAGGGGCGACCGTGCCCGAGGGTTCGGACCCGGATCGTCGCCGGCCCGTCGCCGGGATTCGCGACCTGGAGGAAGACCTCCCAGTCCTTCTCGCCGCCCCCGTGCGGGCAGAACCACACGCCCGAGACCGCCGACGTGGCGGCGGCCGGCTCCAGGGGGGCTGGCCCGAGCTCGCGATCCGCGTAGGCCGCCCCGCCCACGAGCAGCACCGTCACCACGATCGCCGCGATCGGCTGCGCGCGCCTCATGTCGACGCGGGCCTTCGCGTGATCCACAGCGCCAGGAGCCACAGCGCGGCCAGCACGCTCATCTCGACGGTGCGCATCCACTGTTCCGTGTAGACGAAGGACACGCTGCCCGGCTCGACGGGCGCGGAGATCGCCCATCCGAACGCGCGACGGGGCGGGAGCCGCTCGCCCGCGTTCAGGATCCGCCACCCCGCGTCGAACTGGTCGGCCGTCACGACCTCTCCCGGGAGGGCCACGGTCGTCGGGGTCCCCGTCTCCGGTGGCGGGATCTGGTCCACGCGCACGATCGGACGAGCGGCGATCGCCGCGAGATCGGCGACGCCGGAGCTCGGCGTCCATGCCCCGTCGGTCGCCACGAACGTCGTCGGGAGCGCCGCGGCGTTGCGGTAGATGGTCAGGCCACCCGCCGGTACGCGGTCCAGATCCGCCTGGGCGTCCAGCCGGCCGAGCACCGCCGCGGGAAGGTCGCCCTCGCCGGCCATGAGGTACCGCACGCCGAGCGGTGCGAGCATCGAGCCGGCGTGGGAGGTCTCGCCCGCCAGGAGCTCGACGAGCGCCGCGCGAAGGCTGTCGTATCCCGGCCCGTATGAGGAGCGCCCGGTGTCCAGGGCGAGAACGCCGTCTCGGTCCGTCAACCCGAACCGAACGCTCGCGTCGCCGGCCGCGGCCACGCCGATGGGATCACCGCCGGGTGCCGGGAAGCCGCCGCCCCGCGGGGCCCCGATCCACAGGATGCGGAACTCGCCCGGCGCGCTCGAGTCGACGACGGGCCATGCGGGGGGGAGCCCGTTCGGTCCCACCTCCCACTCGGCGAGCGTCACCTGGAGCGCCTGGGCGCCGATCCCGACGGCAAGGACGACGGTGAGCAATGCCGCCCCGATCTGTCGGAGGCCGAACGCCTGTCGCTCGAGGTCGGAGACCAGGCCCGAGGCCCCGTGCGCCAGGACGGCGGCCTCGCCGAAGGCCGCGATCGCGAGGTAGACGGGCGGATTCGACAACGCGTCGGGCAGGTACCCGGCCGCCGAGGTCCACGCGAGCCCGGTCCCGGCGACCGCGAGCGACATCGCCCGCCAGACCCGGCCGCCCTGCTCTCCCCTGGCAGCGAAACAGATCACCGCCGAAAGGGGCAGGAACGCGGCGATCACCCACGAGCCGGGCCCCTCCCCCGGGACGAGCCGGAGCACCGACCAGGGATCGTCCGTCCCGACGAAGGAGACGAGCGTCGCGCCGGGGGCGGAGACGACGTCGGCGATGACGGGGAAGGCGAGCATGGCGGCCGCGATCGCGCCGAGGGCCGTCAGCCCGAGGCCTCGGCCTCGCCGGCGTCCGCCGATCAGGTGCACCGCAACGAGCAGCCCCAGCCCCAGGAGCAACCCCGGCTCGAACGCGATGGCGATCGCGACGGCGACGGCGAGACCGACGCCGAGTCGGAACGGACGCTCGGGCCGTTGGCGACCGAAGGCCGTATCCAATCGCTCCCACACCACGGGCAGGGCCGCGAGCCCGACGAGCAGAGGGATCCGGCCCTCCGAGAACGCCCAGAGGCTGACGCCGGACAGGACGTACGCGGACGCGGCGACGACCGCACTCCCGGATCGGCCGGTCTGCCGCGCGAACGCTCGGTACGCGAGGATGCCGGCGAGCGGCGGGAGCCCGCTCAGGATCACCTTCTGGGCGAGGCCGGTGCTGCCGAAGGCGAGCCAGGAAGCCCCCCCGAGCTGAGCGAGCGCCGGGCTGGCGGGCTGCGCACCACCGAGCACCGTCGTCCGCACGCCCGAGAACAGCTCTCGGAAGAAGCCCTCCGCCGTCGCGGGGAACGCCGCGAGGGCTCCCCCGCTGAGCGTCTCCGGCCCGATGAAATGACGGACCGCGAGCGCACCAAGGACGAGGCCGAGCGCCGACCCGATCAGGACGGGATGCCCGGCGGCCACGGAGGCCGCACGGCGCGGGGCGGGCCGGGCGTCCTCCTCCTCATCCAGCTCCTCGAAGCCCTCGTCGAGGAACTCCTCGGCGCGCTCGAACCACCGTGGGAGGCGGAAGGTCGACGCCATGAACCGACGCACCGACCGGTCCCGGACCGACCGCACCGATTGGGCCCGTACCCGCCGACGGATCGTCCCAGGGAGGTGCACCAGGTTCCATCCCCACGCCGTCAGGAGGTCGAAGGCATCCTCGAACCTCCGCGAGAGGGCGAGGAACACCAGGCGGGCCACTCCCAGCAGCGTGTATACGGGCAGCAGCCACAGGAGGGTCACCAGGCCGTAGTCCTTCAACATGGACGCGAGGCCGGCGCGCTCCGCGTAGTAGCGGGTGCTGCGTTGGCGATGCTCCTGGACGCGCTGGCCGCGGGCGCTCGCCCCCAGGTGTCGGGCGAGCGCCAGCGGCGTCATGAGCACCCGGAAGCCGGCCAGCCGGGCTCGCCAGCAGAAGTCCAGATCGTCGTGGTGCCCCGCGTAGCGCTCGTCGAACAGGCCCGTTCGCTGCCACGTCTCGCGGGAGACCAGCATGGCGCAGCTCGAGACGAAGAGCACCTCGAGCACCCGGTCGTACTGCCCCTGGTCGAGCTCGCCATCCTGGAGCGGCGAGTACGGGTGGCCGAAGCGGTCGGTGGAACGCCCGACCTCCCGCAGGAGCCTCGGATCCTCCCAGTCGACCACCTTCGGGCCGACGACCCCTACGCGCTCGACCCCGAGGATGCCCTCGGCCGCCTCGACCATCCGCGCCACCGCGTCGGGCGCGAGCGCCGTGTCGTCGTGCAGGACCAGGACGTAGTCGGCGGCGGCGGCGGCGGGCAGATCCAGCGCGGCCCGGACGGCGCCGGCAAGCCCGCGATTCTCGTCGAACCGCAAGACCCGCTGCTCACCGAGTGCCTGCTCGAGCAGCTCCGCCGTCCCGTCGGCGGAGGCATTGTCGACGGCCACGACCCCGAGTCGTCCGTGGGACTGGTTCGCGAGGGACTGGAGGCACCCGCGCAGCCATTCGGCGGCGTCCTTCGCGACGAGCACGACGAGGACGCTCGGGTTTCGGACGGCGTCGCCGGTAGCGGCGCGTTCTACGTGCGTGATGGCCATGGGGTGCGCGTACGCGCGGCGGGGAGCCTAGCACGCGCTTTCCCGAGGAACGCGGAAGGGGGGCGCTCGCCCCCCTTCCGAATCGTGGTGCGACGAACCGGCTACCGCTTCTTCGCGGTACGCCGCTTCGCCGGCTTGCGGGCCGCGGGCTTCCTCGCCGCTGGCTTGCGCGCGGAGGTCCGCTTCTTCGCCGTCGTCTTGCGAGCCGCCGGCTTGCGGGCCCTCGTCTTGCGCGCCGCGACCTTCCGCTTGGCCGTCGACTTCTTCGCCGCGATCTTCCGCCTGGCCGTCGACTTCTTGGCTGCAACCTTCCGCTTGGCCGTCGACTTCTTCGCGGCGATCTTCCGCCTGACCGTCGACTTCTTCGCGGCGATCTTCCGCCTGACCGTCGACTTCTTCGCCGCCGGCTTGCGGGCAGCTGTCTTCCTCTTTGCGGTCGACTTCTTCCTCGCTGGGGACATCGGTCACCCCCTCTCCGGACTCAGGACGCCATGCGTTTCAGGCGTCGTCGTTCCCGTTCGCTCATCCCTCCCCACACCCCGTAACGCTCGTCGCGTCGCAGGGCGTAGTTCAAACACTCGATGCGAACGGGGCAGTCAGCGCAGATCCGCTTGGCCTCCCTCGATGACCCTCCCTTCTCGGGGAAGAAGACTTCGGGGTCGTGCTCTCGGCACCGCGCCCGTTCCTGCCACGGGATGTAGTGATGCACCGCTCTCTCCCCCCAGAATCACACGCGTGTGATTCTGCGGCATCCATTCCCTCCTTGGCAAGAGGGAATTCCGAGATCCGGCGCATCTCTTCATGCGTCCCCGCATGCATCGAATACAGCGGAAAGGTGATGTGCAAGGGTCCAACGGGAGAAATCTCGCAGTCAAGCAGATTGACCGCTTCGGTCAAGGTGATTGACGGAAACGTCCGTCCGACCGCTCGAGAGTCGTGTTCAGTCGCGAATCGCGTCGACCAGGTCGCTCATGCCGTCATCTTGTGACGTTCGCAAATGCTTGCGGTGCAAGTGTTCATACGTGGTCGTCCGCTGAACCGGAACGCGGCCGATCGCCAGGATGGCCTCGTCGAACTCGCGCGGCTCCATGCGAATCCCCCACTCGGCGCCCGCCATCCGACTGATGGTCTCCTCCATCAGGGTCCCGCCGAAGTCGTTCGCACCACCCCGCAGGATCACCTTCGAGGCCTCGACGCCGAGCTTCACCCATGACACCTGGACGTTGTGGATAACTCTGTCGAGCAGGATTCGAGCGACCGCGTGCATGCGGCGGCTCTCTTCGAACGTCGCGCCGGGCCTGGCCTTGCCGGCGAGGTAGATCGGCGCGTTCTGATGCACGAACGGGAGCGGCACGAACTCCGTGAAACCACCGGTCTCGCGCTGGATGTGCGCGAGTCGTCGGATGTGGAAAACCCAGTGCGGAGGGGCGTCGACGTGCCCGTACATGATCGTGGACGAGCTCGAGATGCCCAGGTCGTGGGCGGTTCGGACGATCTCCTCCCACGTGTCGGCCGGGAGCTTTCCCTTCGTCAGCACCCAGCGGACGTCGTCGTCGAGGATCTCGGCCGCGGTGCCCGGGATCGTTCCGAGCCCGTGACTCCGGCACTCTTGGAGGAACTCGCGGAACGAGATGCCGAGCTTGGTCGAGCCGTTCAGCACCTCCATGGGGCTGAAGGCGTGGATGTGGATATCCGGCGCCGCCGCCTTCACGGCGTCCAGGAGATCGAAGTAGAAGGAGCCCGGCAGGTCCGGGTGGATCCCGCCCTGCATGCAGACCTCCGTCGCGCCCCACTCGGCGGCCTCGCGGACGCGCTCCGCCACCTCGTCGAGCGTCAGGGTGTAGGACTCGGGATCGACCTCTCGCTGGGCGAACGCGCAGAAGCGGCAGCCGACGTAGCAGACGTTCGTGAAGTTGATGTTGCGATTCACGACGTAGGTCACGTCGTCGCCCACCGCCTCACGCCGAAGGTCGTCGGCGACGCGACACAGCGTCTCGAGCGCCGCGCGCTCGACGCGGAACAGCGCGAGCGCCTCGTCGTCGGAGATCGGGGCGTGTCGCTCCGCCTTTCGAAGGGCCGAGCGCACCACGAGATCGAGCCGCTCGGGCACGACGCGCGCCCGGGCCCATCGCTCCGTCGTCTCGATGCCGGCGAGATCGCCGTAGACGATCTCGGCGTCGGCACGGAGGCCCGCCCCCGCGGCCTTCGCGAAGGTGAGCTCGGTGGAGCGGGGCTTCCACCGCACGTCGGGGTCCTGCCACGGGACTGGGCTCGGGAACCATCCCCGCGATCGCCAGCCCGTCCTCGGCCATCAGGGCGGCGACCGGGGCGCGCATCTTCCCCGACACGAACGGGTCCGGCCGGAGCGCGAAGGCCGGGTGGATCGTGAGGCGTTCACGCAGCTCGAGGCCGCGCTCCGCGGTCCGGGCGGCGAGGACGTCCAGCGCGGGCCAGGGCCGCTCCGGGTTCACATGGTCCGGGGTGAGCGGCGAGACGCCGCCCCAGTCGTCGATCCCCGCGTCCAGGAGCCGGAGCTGTCGCTCCGGCTCGGACAGGTTCGGGGGGACCTGGACGCTCATGCGAGGGCCGAGGACGACGCGCGCCGTCGCGACCGCCGCCAGGTACACGTCCTCGTCCGGCTCGGCGGCTCGGTGCATCGCCGTGCCGGGCTTCGGGAGGAAGTTCTGGACGATCACCTCCTGGACGTGCCCGTAGCGGCGGTGGAGGTCGCGGATCGCGAAGAGCGACTCGGCGCGCTCGCGGGCCGTCTCGCCGATCCCGACGAGGATGCCCGTCGTGAACGGGATCGCCAGCCTGCCGGCGTCCTCGATCGTGCGCAGGCGTACGGCGGGCACCTTGTCCGGCGAGCCGAAGTGCGGCCCTCCGCGCTCGCCGAGCCGGTCCGACGACGTCTCGAGCATCAGCCCCATCGAGGCGCTCACGTGCTTGAGGCGCGCGAGCTCCTCGTACGACATCACGCCGGGGTTCAGGTGCGGCAGCAGCCCGGTCTCCTCGATCACGCGGATCGCGACGGCGCGGACGTAGTCCAGCGTGGACGCGTACCCTCGCTCCGACAGCCAGTCGCGGGCGACCTCGTACCGGTCCTCGGGACGGTCGCCGAGCGTGAACAGCGCCTCCTTGCACCCGAGCCCGCGCCCGGCCTCGGCGATCGCGACCGCCTCCTCCGTTGACAGGAACGGCGAATCCAGTCGCGCCGGTGGCTTCGCGAACGTGCAGTAGTGGCAGTGGTCGCGGCAGAGCATCGTCAGCGGGACGAAGACCTTTCGCGAGTAGGTCACCGTCGCCCCGTGACCGAGATCGCGGAGTCCGGCGGCGATCGTCATGAGCTCCGAGAGCGGCTCGCCGCGCGCCTCGAGCAGTGCGGTCGTCTCGTCGAGGGACAGCGACCTACCGGCTCGGGCCCTTGCGACGGCGCGGGCGACGGCGTGCTCGAGCGACGGGCGCATGCCGGGCCGAGCGTATCACCGGCCGAGCGAGGGGCCGCTTGCGCCGGCTCGCGACCCGGCCGCAGACTGCTCCGGATGCAGACACCCGAGCCCCGTTACGCCAAGAGCGGCGACGTGCACATCGCGTACCAGGTCTTCGGAGAGGGCCGGCTCGACCTCGTCTACGTCGCGGAGTTCTGGAACTCCATCGAAGCGATGTGGGAAGAACCGGGGTTCAACCGCGCTCTGGAGCGACTCGGATCATTCGCGCGGGTGATCTGCCTCGACCAGCGCGGCACCGGGCTCTCGGACCCGGTCTCGCTCTCCGAGCTCCCCACGTTGGAGGTGTGGGCCGACGACGTCATCGCGGTGATGGAGGCCGCCGGGTCCTCGAAGGCGGCCCTGTTCGGCACCGGAGGAGGTGGCGGGGTCAGCATGTTGTTCGCCGCGACGTTCCCCGAGCGCGTCCACGCGCTCGTGCTGCTCAACACCACGGCCAGGTACACGCAGGCGCCGGACTACCCGCAGGGGAACTCCCCGGAATTCGAGGCCCGCCTGCAGAAGGAGCTGGAGTTCGGCTGGGGGCGCGGGGTGCTTCTGGAGACCGTCGGCCCGAGCGTCGCGGGCGATCCGGAGTTTCGCGCGTGGTGGGCTCGATACCAGCGGCTGGGCTCGAGCCCGGGCATCGTGCTGGGAACGCGCGACATGCTTCGCCAGCTGGACGTGCGACACGTCCTGCCGACCATCGGGGTGCCGACGCTGATCCTCCACCGCCGAGACAACCGTCTCGTCGACGTGACGCACGGTCGATATCTCGCCGAGCGCATCCCCGGCGCCCGGTACGTCGAGCTCGACGGGGACGACTACCTGTGGTTCGTCGGCGACACCGGACCGATCCTCGACGAGATCGAGGAGTTCCTCACGGGCTCGCGTCGTTCGACCGAGCACGACCGGGTCCTCGCGACCGTCCTGTTCACCGACATCGTCGGGTCGACGGAGCGTGCCGCCTCGGCCGGCGACGCGGCGTGGCGGAAGCTCCGCGACGCGCATGACGCCATCGTTCGGGCGGAGCTCGAGCGCCACCGAGGCCGCGAGATCGACACGGCGGGCGACGGCTTCCTCGCCACGTTCGACGGGCCCGCCCGAGCCGCGCGGTGCGCGTGCGCGATCCGGGACGCCGTGCGGAGGCTCGGCCTGGAGATCCGAGCCGGGCTCCACACGGGCGAGGTGGAGCTTGCCGGCGACCGCGTCGCCGGGATCGCCGTCCACATCGGCGCCCGGGTCTCCGCGCTCGCTGAACCCGGGGTCGTGCTGGCCTCGAGTACGGTCAGGGATCTGGTGGCCGGTTCCGGGATCGACTTCGAGGATCGGGGCGTCCACGAGCTGAAGGGCGTGCCCGGCACGTGGCGGCTCTTCGCGGTGGTGGATCCGTGAGGGTCGCGGCGCTCGCGGGTGGGATCGGCGGGGGCAAGTTCCTCCGCGGGCTGATCCGGGTCGTCACGCCCTCGGACGTCACGGTGATCGTGAACACCGGCGACGACATCGTGATGCACGGGCTCAGGGTCTGCCCCGATCTCGACTCGGTGACGTACTGGCTTGGCGACGCCTTCGATCGGGACCGCGGCTGGGGTCGACGCGGCGAGACCTTTCGCGCGACCGAGGAGCTCCGAGCGTTCGACCCCGAGCTGGCCTGGTTCAACCTCGGCGACCTCGACCTCGCGACCCACCTGTTCCGGACGAACCTGCTGGGCTCGGGCCTCTCGCTCTCCGAGGTCACCGCGCGCGTCGCGGCGAGGTTCGGGGTCCTGGCCGCCCTGCTGCCGATGAGCGACGACCCTGTCACGACGCGGATCATCGTCGTCGCCGACGGCGAGGAGGTCGACCTGCACTTCCAGGACTACTGGGTCCGTCGCGGCGCGCGCGACGAGGTGAAGGCGGTTCGATACGAGGGCGCCGAGGCGGCGAGCCCCGCGGCCGGCGTGCTCGAGACGATCGAGGCGGCCGACGTCGTGGTGCTGTGCCCATCGAACCCCGTCGCGTCGATCGGGCCGATCCTGTCCGTCCCGGGGGTCCGCGATGCCCTGGAGCGCCGGCGCGAGCATGTCGTGGGCGTCAGCGGGATCGTCGCCGGCGCGCCCCTGTCGGGGATGGCGGACGCGTTGATGTCCGCCGCCGGCATCGAGGTGACCGCGGCGGGGGCGGCGGACTGCTATCGGGGGCTGCTCGGCGCGTGGGTGGTCGACGAGGCCGACCGGGGACTCGTCTCGCGCATCGAGGCCGCGGGCCTCACCGTCGGGGTGACGGACTCGATCATGACCGACGACGGCAAGGCCGAGGCGCTTGCGCGATTCGCGCTCGGCCTGCTCGAGTGAGCGTCGGCTCCCGGTGAACGTCGAGATCCTCCCCGTCGACGGCGTTCCCGAGGTTCGCCCCGGCGAAGACCTCGCGGCACTGCTCGCGGCGGCGCTGGAGCCGCTCGGTCCTCGGGACGGCGACGTGGTGGCCGTCACCCAGAAGGTCGTCTCCAAGGCGGAGGAGCGCGTCGTGCCCGAGGGGGACGGGGGCCGGGCCTCCTGGATCGAGCGCGAGACGAGGCGGGTGGTCGCACGACGGGGGGACCTGGTGATCGCCGAGACCCACCACGGGTTCGTCTGCGCGAACGCGGGCGTCGACGCCTCCAACGTCGAACCCGGGTTCCTCACGCTGCTCCCGGTGGACCCCGACGCCTCGGCCGCGCGACTGCGGCTCGGCTTCGCCGAGCGGCTCGGGGTCCATGTCGGCGTCGTCGTGACCGACACGTTCGGGCGCCCGTGGAGGCAGGGTCTGGTGAACGTCGCGATCGGGTGCGCGGGGCTGCCCGCGGTCGTCGACCTGCGGGGCACGGCCGATCATCACGGTCGCGAGCTCGAGGCGACCGTCGTCGCGCTCGCGGACGAGGTGGCCGCGGCGAGCGGCCTCGTGATCGGCAAGTCGTCGCGGGTCCCGGCCGCCCTCGTCCGCGGGCTGACGATCGGTGCGGGGCCCGGACGAGCGCGCGACCTGATCCGGCCCGCCGAGGACGACCTGTTCCGCGAGTCGCCGCTCCTGTCGATCTCGGCTCGCCGGACGATCCGCTCCTTCGCGGACGGCGAGGTGCCGCGCGACGCGGTCGAGGAGGCCGTTCGCGCGGCGTGCACGGCGCCGGCGCCGTCACCCACCCGGCCCTGGTCGTTCACGGCCCTGGTCTCGGCGGCGGCCAGGCGCCGGCTCGTGGCCGTCGTCGGCGAGGCATGGCGTGGCGATCTCCGCGGCGACGGCGTGCCCGAGGACGAGATCGCGCGGCGGGTCTCGAGGAGCGAGTCGGTGCTCGGGTCCGCCCCCGTCCTGATCGTCCCCTGGACGCGCCTCGACGCGGGAACCCGCTCCCCCCGGACGCCGAACGTGCACACGCCGACCAGGAGGTGCTCCTGCTCTCGGCAGGAGGGGCCATCCAGAACCTGCTGCTGGCGTTCCACGCGCAGGGGTGCGCGTCGTGCTGGACCCCGTCGACCTTGTTCTGCCAGAAGGAGACGCGCGCGGCGCTCGAGATGGACGACGGGTGGTTCGCGCTTGGCATCGTCGCGGCGGGCCCGATGCCCGCGGAGGCCGCGCTGCCGCGGCCTGCGCTCGACCTCGGCGAACACCTGCGGACGCTCTGATCCGAAGGAGACGCGCCGTGACGATCGGAGCCGATCGACGACGGCTCCACCGACAGATCCCTCACTCGGCCGCGCAGGCTCCGGTTGACGAAGGGTCCGTGCCGGCGTGCAATCGGCAGCACCTGCATCAGCGAGGAGGGACAGGCCGTGGGGGGGCGCGTGCTGATCAAGGGCGGCGTCGTACTTCCGATGGAGGGGCGAAGGATCGCGTACGACCCGGGCGGCGTGCTCGTGGACGGCAAGGAAATCGTGGCCGTCGGACCACTCGACGAGGTCCAGGCTCGGGCCGGAGGCGCCGAGGTCGTCGATGCGGCGGGTCATGCCGTGATCCCCGGACTTCACAACTGCCACCTCCATTCGGGGTTGCTGCGTGGCACGGCCGAGGGGAAGACGCTCTTCGACTGGCTTCGGAGCTACGTCGACCCCGCCCACCGTGCGCTCACACCCGAGATCGCGGAAGCGGCCTCGTACCTCTGCTACACGGAGAGCGTGAAGTGCGGAACGACCTCCGTCATGGACATGTGGCGTTTCATGGAGGGATCCGCCCGGGCGGCCGATGAGATCGGGATCCGGGCGACGCTCGTTCCCTACGTGGCCGACCTTCCCCAGTACGACTACTTCGAGACGCTGGAGACGAACCGCCGCCTGCTCGAGGAGTGCGCGGATGGCGCCGGTGGCCGGATCCGAGCCTGGGTGGGGCTGGAACACCTCTTCTATTGCAGCCCCGGGGCCTTCCGCGAGGCGGCGACGATGGCCGAGGAATTCGCCACCGGCCTGCACACGCACTCGTCGGAGACGATCTGGGAGGTTGAGGAGTGCTTGCGCCTGTACGGCCGTCGCCCCATCGAGGAGTTCTTCAACCGGGGGATCCTGGGCCCCAGAACGGTCATCGCGCACTGCGTCTGGCTCGACGATCGTGAGATCCAGCTCCTCGCGCAGACGGGCACGAGCGTCGCGCACTGCCCGTGCTCGAACATGAAGCTGTCCTCGGGCGCGGCCCGGGTCGGCGACATGCGGTCGGCCCGGATCCCGGTCGGCCTCGGCTCCGATGGCGAGAAGGAGAACAACAACCTCGATCTGCTGGAGGAGATGAAGTTCGCCTCGCTCCTGCAGAAGGTCACGACCCTCGACCCCACCACCGGCGACCCCTGGGACATCCTGCAGATGGCCACGCTGGAGGGCGCCCGGGCCCTCGGTCTGGCCGATGTCACCGGGTCCCTCGAAGCCGGGAAGCGGGCGGATGTGGTGACCGTGGACCTCCGGACGCTCCACGCAACGCCGGTCCTCGGGGGCGACGACTTCAACGTGGCGGCGCATCTCGTCTTCTCCGTGAGCGGGCATGACGTGGATCGCGTCTGGGTCGATGGGCGCCTCCTCGTCGAAGGCGGTGAGGTGCTCACGGTCGACGAGGACGACGTTCGGCAACGCGGACAGCGCGCGGCCGAGGACCTCTTCCGGCGTATGCGCGCTGCGCGTGGCGGACCGCCCGGTTGAAAGATTGTTCGAGCCGTGTTTGAGTTCGCCCCGATCTTGCCGGCCAGGACCTGGCGGTCTCTGAGGGGAGGCGAACGTGACCACAGCCGCGCCGGAGCATCTCCGGCGCCTCCCCAAAGTGGAGCTCCACTGCCACCTCGAGGGTTCGGCACGGGCGACCACGATTCGCGACCTGGCCGCCAAGAACGGCGTGAGCCTCCCGGTCGAGGACCCCGCCGATCTGTTCACGTTCACGGGCCTCAACCAGTTCCTCGACATCTATGAGGTGATCTGTCGCAGCCTGGTGACCGCCGACGACTTCCACCGGATCGCCTACGAGGCGCTCGAGGACGCCGTGAGCGCGGGGGTGCGGTATCGAGAGATGTTCTTCTCCCCCGGCTTCCCCATCCGGCTGGGCGTCGACGTGACGACCGTGTGGGAGGGCATCAAGTCCGGGGTGCGCGACGCGCGAAACGATCTCGACGTCCAGTGCCGGATGATCCTCGACTTCGACAAACCGAGCGGCCCCGGGCACGCGATCGAGATGGCGGAGTTCGCGGGCTCGGAGCCGGACCGAGACCTCCTGATCGGCATCGGCGCCGACTCGGTGGAACGCGGCATCGACCACCGTGCCTTCGCCGCGGCCTTCGAGACGGCCGCGAAGCACGGTCTCCGTCGTACGATGCACGCGGGGGAGGACGGGCCCGCCGACAACATCAGGATCGCCCTGGACACCTGCGGCTGCGAGCGCATCGACCACGGGTTCCGGCTCCTCGAGGATCCGGAGCTCACCGACCGGGTCGTCCACGGCCGGGTCCCGGTGACCGTGTGCCCGACCTCCAACGTCGTGATCGCGAACGTCGTGCCCGACGTTGCCGCCCACCCGTTCGGTCGCGAACGTGAGCTCGGGGTCCTGGTGTCCCTGAACTCGGATGACCCCGGGATGATGAGGTTCGACCTCGCAGACGAGTACGTGGCGGTCGCCGCGGCCTTCGACTACAAGCTCGAGGACATGGAGGCCATCAGTCTCGCCGGCATCGACTCGTGCTGGGCGCCGGACGACGAGAAGGACTCGCTGCGAAGACGTTTCGAAGGTGAGTTCGACCAATTGCGCTCGGAGTACGACGTGGCCGCGCGAGGGAGGCGAGCTGATGTGACGTGATCCGACCACGATGGTGGTTCGGGAGACCGTGGACGAGGGGAGGACGTGATGGACGAGCGAGACCGTCGGGCCGATGGCTTGCCGGAGTGGTCGCTGTGGGAGGCGCAACTCACGAGACGCAGGATCCTGAAGTCCGCCGGCGTGGGGTTTGGCATCCTCGCGGGCGGCTCGCTCCTGGCCGCATGCAGTGACGACGGGGATGGCGGGACCACCGGGGCAACGGCGGCGTCGGGAGGAACGGGCGCAAGCGAAGCCCTCGACCACCTCAACATCGGCTTCGCCTACATCGGGCCGGCGACCGACAACGGCTGGACCCAGACCCACGACGTCGGCCGCCAAGCGGTGGATGCGGCGCTCGGGGACAAGGTCACGACGACGTATGTCGAGAACGTGCCGCTGTCCGCGGAGGCCAGCCAGACCTTCGAGAGCCTGGCCTCGGAGAACCAACTCGTCATCGCCAACACCGAGTACGCGAACTTCCTGTCGGACGTTGCGGCGCGACATCCGGAGGTCGCGTTCCTCGAGGCGGACGGGCACACCTACACGGACAACCTGTACGCGTACTACGTCGAACACTCCAGGCCCAACTACCTTCTGGGGGTTGCCGCGGCGTCCCTCTCGCAGAGCGGCAGGCTCGGCTACGTCGGCGCGTTCCCGACGGCCACCGCCTGGAACGACACGAACCCGATGCTGCTCGGCGCCCGGACGATCAACCCCGACGCGACCGTCCAGGCGGTGATGATCAGCTCGTTCTTCGACCCGCAGAAGGCCACGCAGGCGACCAACGCGCTGATCGACGGGGGCGTCGACTTCGTGTTCTCGGTGATGGACGAGCCGTCGTTCCTCCAGGTGTGCGAGGAGCGCGGGGTGTGGGGAGCGAGCTGGAACCTCGACATCCGCGAGTTCGGACCCACGGCGTACGTCAACACCTACGAGCTGGACTGGCGGGACTTCTACGTCGAGCAGGCGACCGCGGTCCTCGACGGCACCTGGACCTCGCAGTCGGAGGTCCGGCTTCTCGCCGCTCAGCCTCGGCGCGTGGGGGGACAACGTGTCCGCAGGAGGTTCAGGACGCGGTTGCCCAGGCCGACTCGGATCTCGGCTCGGCTCCGACCCCGTACATCGGCCCCCTGACCGACGACCAGGGCAACGAGGTGGTCCCCGCCGGCACGACCCTCACACCCGCTGAGGCCTACGCGATCGACTTCGGGATCGAGGGCGTCTCCGGCGTCGCCTAACACGAACGCCGGAAACGGGATAGCGGACGAGGGCGGAGCCGCGCAGTCCGTCGGCGGCCGGCCGGTCGTCGAAGCTCTCGGCATCACCAAGAGCTTCGACGACGTCCTCGCCCTCGACCACGTCGACCTGGAGCTCGCCCCGGGCGAGGTGCACGCGCTCCTCGGTGAGAACGGGGCGGGCAAGACGACCATCAGCAACGTGTTCGGCCGGGATCTACCGGCCCGACAGCGGCGTGATCCGGGTCGACGGTGTCAGCGCGGCAATTTCGCACGCCGGCCCATGCGATCGAGGCCGGGATCGGCATGGTCCACCAGCACTTCCGGCTGATCCATCCGATGACGGTGGCCGAGAACATCCATCTGGGCTGGCGGGACACCCCCAGTTTCATCGGCAAACGGGATCTCATCGAGCGAACCGAGCGGGTGATGGAGGAGCTGGGCATGCACGTGGATCCCGACGGCAGAGATCTGGCAGCTCTCCGTCGGCGAGCAGCAACGGGTCGAGATCCTGAGGACGCTGGCCCGCGGCGCCCGCATCCTGATCCTCGACGAGCCGACGGCCGTCCTCACCTCACTTGAGGCGACCGAGTTGTTCGCGGTGATGCGTTCCCTGGTCGAGGGCGGACGGACCATCGTCTTCATCAGCCACAAGCTCAACGAGGTGCTCGAGGTGTCCGACCGCATCACGGTCCTGCGCAACGGGAAGCATGTCGTCACACGTCCGACCGCCGGAGCGACCCCCCGGGAGCTGGCGCGCCTGATGACCGGAGAGGAACGAGAGCTCGGCGTCCAAACCGGCACGACCTCGGTCGGAGACCCGATCCTTCAGATGGAGGGGGTGACGGCGCGAGGCGCCCGGGGCGCGGTCGTTCTGCACGACGTGACGATGACGCTTCGGGCAGGCGAGATCGTCGGGATCGCCGGCGTGTCGGGCAACGGACAGACCGAGCTTGCCGACGTCCTGGCGGGCCTCCGGAAGGTCGATGCCGGGCGACTGACGATCGAGGGCTACGACTTCACGAACACGTCCGCACGCCACTTCGTGGACGCGGGCGTCGGGCACATCCCCGAGGACCGGCTTGGGGTGGGACTCATCCGCACGGCGCAGGTTCGTGACAACGCGGTGCTCCGCAGCTACCACCAGCCCGACCTCTCCGGGCGAGTGGTCCTGAAACGGGGACGGATCGCCGACTTCGCCCGCCGACTCGTGGCGGCCGCTCGGGTGCAGACCCCGTCCATCAATTCACCCGTCGGGTATCTGTCGGGCGGCAATCAACAGCGGCTCATCGCCGGCCGGGAGACGCTCATCGCCCGGCGCGTGTTCGTCGCGAATCAGCCGACCCGCGGCCTCGACGTGCACGCGACGCAGGACGTTCGCAAGGCGCTCTCCGATCGGCGGGCGGCGGGATGCGCGGTGCTCCTCATCTCCGATGACCTCGACGAGATCCTCGAGATGAGCGACCGGGTGGCCGTGATGTACGAGGGTCGGATCCTCGGGGAGTTCGATCACGATCACGCGGACCGTCAGCGGATCGGCCTGCTGATGGGCGGGCACGTCGAGGAGACCGAGATCGGGGGGGCCACCTCATGAGCGAGGCGGCCGCCGGACGAGCACGGATACGCCTGGAGCGACGGCTCAACGTCGATCCGCGCCGCGCGACGCTCATGCGACTCGCCGGCCTGCTCGTGGCCCTCGCGGGAACGGCGCTCGTGCTCGAGCTGACCGGCCGGTCGGCGTTCGCGCTCGCCGGCGATGTCGTCCGGTCGACGTTCGGTGAGCGGCTCGGGCTGGAGGAGACCGCGATCATCGCCACACCGATCCTGATCGACGCCGTGGCCGTCGCGATCCCTCTTCGGATGCGCCTGTGGAACATCGGCGTCGAGGGTCAGTTCTACATCGGGGCTTGGGCGGCCGCCGGTGTCGGCATCTACGTCCACGCGCCTCGGCCCGTGCTTCTGGTGTTGATGGCCGCTGGCCGGCGCCGTCGGAGGGGCGGCGTGGATCCTCGTCCCGGCGATCGCACGCGCGTATTGGAACGTCAACGAGATCATCACCACGCTGCTGCTCAACTTCGTCGCCGTAACGTGGGTCGAGTGGTTCTCGATCGATCTGTGGCGCGACCGAGCCGCGGAGGTCGTGCAGGCCACCCCACCGGTGGCGGCCCGACTGCCGATCCTGCCCGGCACCACCGTTCTGCACGTCGGCTTCCTCGTGCCGCTCGTCCTCGCTGCCTTCTTCTTCTTCGTCTTCCGCAGCACCAGGTGGGGATACGAAGTGGACATGACCGGGGGGAACCCGCGGGCCGCGGAGTTCGGCGGCATCGACGTGCGCCGCCGCATCGTCACCGTGATGCTCCTGTCCGGGAGCATCGCCGGCCTCTCGGGGATGGTTCACCTCGCGGGGGCCACGGGGCGGCTCCAGGGGACCATCTCGAACGCGTACGGCCTGTCGGGCTTCATCGTCGCCGCGCTCGCCGGGGCGTCGTTCGTCGGGCTCCTCGTCGGAGGCGTGTTCATCGCCCTCCTCCTGCACTCCGGGATCGTCCTGCAAACGAAGGGGCTCTCCGTCTACATCGTGCTCGCGGTCTACGGCGTCGTGCTCATGGGGATCTCCATCGGCCTGGCGGCCGCCCGCTATCGCCTGGTGTTCGGAGAAAGGAGACGGGCCGAGCCCGCCGGCCCGGAGAGGGCGCCCCCGTGAACATCTTCCTCGCGGCGCTCCGGACCGCGATCGACGCCGGCACGGTGGTGGTCCTCGCGGGCATGGGGGAGCTCCTGACCGAGCGAGTGGGGGTGCTCAACCTGGGCCAGGAGGGCCTCATCGGCATCGGCGCCATCACGGCGGTGATCGTGGCGGACCTCGGCGCGGGTCCCTGGGTGGCGCTGCTGGCCGGCATGGTGGCGACCGGGGTCTTCGGACTGCTGTTCGCGATGTCCGTCGTCGTCCTCCGGACGAACCAGGTCCTCTCCGGCCTGGCGGTGGTCCTGATCGGCGTCGGCATCTCGAACCAGCTCGGCAACGACTACCAGGGCAGCCCGGTGACGCACATCTTCACCCCGTTCGAGATCCCGCTCCTGAGCGACATCCCGCAGCTCGGCCCGGCCCTGTTCTCCCACAGCATCGCGGTGTACCTGAGCTACGTCGTCCTCCCCGTGGTGGTCGCCATCCTCCTGTTCCGGACTCGGCACGGCATGAACCTGCGGGCCGTCGGCGAGAACCCCTCGGCGGCCGACGCCGCCGGCATCAACGTGACCGGGATGCGACTGCTGTACACAACCATCGGCGCCGCGCTCTCGGGAGCCGGCGGCGCCTTCCTCATGCTCGACTTCACGACGAACTGGTCCGTGAACGTGGCGCGCGGGCGAGGATGGGTTGCCCTCGCGGTCGTGATCTTCGCCGGATGGCGGCCGTTCCTCCTGGTTCTTGGCGCCCTCCTGTTCGGGGCCATGATCTCGCTCGGCTTCATCGCCCAGCAGCAGGGCTGGGGCGTCCCGAGCTTCGTCCTCGCGATGCTCCCCTACCTGGTCACGCTCGCGCTCATCATCGGGCCTGCCGCGCTCGCGCGGTTCGGACTGAAGGTCCGATCGTCCGTGGCCCCGGGGGGACTCGCCCAGCCCTACTTCCGCGAGGAGCGTTGATGCTACGTTGCGGCCGGCGAGGTGCCGGAGTGAGGTTCGCTGTCGGCCGGGAAGCGCCCGCCGGCAGCGGGTGAACGGAGGGACAAAACGGGTGGAGGCTCCTGACCGAGGCGAACCGGAGCTTCCGGAGCCCTGCACCTTCGATCCGCACGAGTGGGAGATCCTGTCGGCGTTCTGGCACCCGGTCGCCTATGGACACGACGTCGCGAGCACCCCGGTAGCAGCGACGCTCCTCGACGAGGAGCTGGTGATCTACCGGACCTCGCGGGGAGTGGTGGTGGCGAAGAACATCTGCCTCCATCGTGGCTCTCGTCTCACGCTCGGCCGCTTGGAGGGCGACGAGCTCATCTGCGCGTACCACGGTTGGAGGTACGGCGTCGACGGTCGGTGCACCCGGATCCCGGCCCAGCCGCCCGATCGCCGGATCTCGCACAAGGCCCGCCTGCTGACGTATCCGGCCGTCGAGCGCTATGGGGTCGTCTGGACGTGCCTGTCTCGCAACCCCCGGCGCGAGCTTCCGGAGTGGCCGGAGCTGGAGGATCCGAGCTACCGATGGCTGAGCCTTCCGCCCCAGGACTGGCACACGTCGGCCGCGCGACAGGTCGAGAACTTCCTCGATGTCAGCCACTTTGGCTTCGTACACGTCGGGACCTTCGGGAACCCCGAGGTCACGCTGGTCGACGAGGTCGATGTCGTGTCCACTGCGACGGGTCTTCGCTACACCTTCCCGTACCTCGCCCGCAACCCGGCGACCTCGACGCTCGGCTCTTCGCCGACGGTTCAGCGCATCATGGACTACGAGGTGTGGCTCCCCTTCTCCGCGCGCCTTGCCATCAAGTACCCGGAGAAGGGTCCGAGGAGCGAACACGTGATCTTCAACTGCGCAGCGCCCGTCTCGGTGAAGCAGATGCGCGTCTTCATGTTCTTCGCCCGAAACTTCGAGCACGATATCCCAGCCGATGACGTGGTCTCCTTCGACGCGAGGGTCGTCTCCGAGGATCGCCCCGTGGTGGAGAGTCAGCGACCCGAGCAGCTGCCCCTGGACCTCGCCGAGGAGCTCCATGTCCAGGCCGACCGGATGACGATCGGGTACCGGAAGGCGCTGGCGGCCCTGGGCCTTGGACCCCTCTCCTCTCGGTAGCCAACCCCGGAGAGGATCGAGCCGCATCCGGACCGGCCGCAATCGCGCGTGCCCGATATCCTTGATGGCTCGACCCAGGGGAGATTGCACCTGTCCAGCAAGCAAGAGGGACGAACCCGTACGACGGCGGGGCGCCGGATCACGAAGGCCGAGCGCAAGGAGCAGGCGCGGCACGAGCGCGCCGAGCTCCAGCGCAAGATGGCCCGTTCGAAGCGGAACCGGCGCCTTGCCTTCGTGGTGGTGCTGGCGATCGCGGTCGGGGCGGCGGCCTTCGTGGTGACGCGACCGTCGACGGCGACCGCCACCCCGGGCGAGCTCTTTCGAGCCGCCGCGGATGCCAAGCAGACGGCCGGCTGCGGAGCCGTCAAGGACGTCGGCCCGTATCAGCCGGAGGACCAGGACCAGACCCACATCACCACTGCCGGGCAGCTGCCACCGCTCTCGACCTACCCGTCGGTGCCCCCCGCCTCCGGTCCACACAACCCGGTCACGATGGGCGCGGGCGTCTACGACTCACCCCCCGCGATCGACCGCGTGATCCACTCGCTGGAGCACGGCGCCGCGGTGATCTGGTACGCACCCGGCACGAGCGGCGAGGAGCTCGATCGTCTCCGCGCCTTCTTCGACGAGTCCACCGCCGGGGCGCGAGTGATCGTCGCGCCGTACGACTACCCGGAGCAGGGCGCGGCGGGGAGCCTGCCGGCGGGGACGCAGATGGCGCTCGTCGCGTGGCACCACCTGCAGACCTGTGCGCAGCCCAGCCTGGCGGCGGCGTTCGACTTCTCGGCGAAGTACGGGGCTCCCCCGTTCGGTCAGCGCCCGTACCTCGGGGACGCCCCCGAGGCGGGCCTCAGCTTCTGAGGGCACGGAGGACCGGGCGATGGCGAAGAAGCGACGCAAGCCGAGCACCCGGGCTCGCACGCCCGCGCAGGCGCCGTCGTCCGTGCGAACCGCCCAGGGCCCCGGCAAGGCCGAGTCCGAGCCGCAGGGGCGAACCGGGTCCGCGACCGCGTCGCGCGGCCGGCCCACGAGCCCGGCGCCGCCGCCGCAGCGAACCCGCACCGAGAAGAAGGAGCTCGCGCGCCGTCAGCGCGAAGAGATCCGGCGGCGGGTGCAGCGCGCCCAACGCATGCGACAGCTCGCCTGGATCGCCGGGATCGCCGCCGTGGTCGCCGTGGCCGTGTTCCTGCTCACCAAGCCCGACGAGCCGGCGGCGCCGCCCGACACGCTCCCCGGCGAGCTCACGACCGGGGCGCCCTGGTCGGCCAACGCCGACGAGGCGGCGTCGCGGGCCGACGCCATCAACCTGCCCGACCACGGCGCCACCCTCGCGATGCACGAGCACGCAAACGTCCAGATCTTCGTCGACGGCGACCCGATCACCATTCCCGTGAACGTCGGCATCGACGAGGCCGACGGCGCCGTGGAGTCGCTCCACACCCATACCGACGACGGCGTCGTGCACATCGAGTCGAGCACCGTGAGCACGTTCACCCTCGGCCAGTTCTTCGACGTCTGGGGGGTCCGGCTGAGCGAGACGTGCCTCGGCGCGTACTGCAACGAGGGCGACGCGACGCTCCAGGTCTTCCAGGACGGCGCGGAGGTCACGGGCCCCATCCGCGACGTCGTGCTCGAGGATCACTCCGTGATCGTGGTCACGTACGGCACCCCGGACCAGCTCCCCGATCCGATCCCGAGCACGTTCGACTTCAGCGCCGTCCAGCCGTAGCCGGTGGCCACGACGAAGCGGCGGCGGCGCCCCTCGTCGGGTCGCCGCGGGCCGTCCCGGCCGTCGTCCACGCGCCCCGCCCCGGCCCGGCCCGAGCGCCCCCGGCGCTCGATCGCCGCTCGCGCCGCGATCCTCCTGGGTGGTCTCGCGCTCGCCTGGGTGCTGTTCTTTCGCGCGCCGGGGCCCGGGACGATCTCCGCCGAGGCCTCGGAGGCCGCCGCGGCCGCGAGCTGCGACGACCTCGAACGACCCGTCGTCGACGATCCGAGCCGGGCGCACCTCGGACCGGGAGACTCCTTCGAATACCCCGACCGGCCGCCGGCCGCGGGACCGCACGATCCCGCGCCGCTGCCGGCGGACCCGCACGTGTACGGGGAGCCCGTCTCCGAGACGCGCGCGGTGCACAACCTCGAGCACGCCTACGTGCTGATCTGGTACCGACCGACGGCCGAGGGGGGGCTCTCGGCCCAAACGGTGACCGCGCTCGAGGGGGTGGCCCGCGAGGAGGACCGCGTGATCATGGCGCCGTATCCGGACCTCCCCGACGGCCGAGCCCTCGCGCTCGTCGCCTGGAACACCCGGTGGATGTGCCCCGCGGGGGTGAGCGAGGATCAGGCGGTCGCGATCGCGGAGGGGTTCGTGGGCGCGTACCGCGGGACGACGAACGCGCCGGAGGCCCCCCGGGGTCTGATCGGCAGGCTGTTCGTCCGCTAACCGGCGGAGCAGCCGCTCGCGTTGCAGGTGACCCTGCCGTGCTCGAAGCTCGCCCGCAGGTTGCCGTTGCCCATGGTCCGGACGTCCGACGTCGGGAAGCCGAGCGCGCCGCCCGGCCCGCCCCGCCCCAGGTAGAAGGCGAGGACGGGGTCGCGCAGCGCGTGGACGCCGACCCCGGTCTTGAAGTAGATCGTCGCGTTCTGGAACCTCTGGCGGCTTCCGCCCGCGACCGCGACCTGGCGCGAGGTGGCCAGGCCCGGCGAGCATCCGAGCGCGTCGTACTTCTGCCGGATCGTCCCGACGATCTGCCGGTCCCGGTTGATCCACACGCGATCGTCTCGAAGCCCGAGCGCGGAACGAAGCGTCGACCCGCTGATCGGCTTCGAGCCCTTCTCGCCGTTCACGGTGATCGAGATGATCCGCCCCGAGACGCCGCGCAGCGGATCCGCGAACCCGGTCACGGTCCCGATGCCGAGGGAGAGATCCCTCGTCATCTGGGGGGCGGCGAACGTGATCTGCCACGTCGCGCTGGGATTCTCGCTGGTGTAATCGCCGGGATCACAGACGCCGCGCAGGTACTCGATCGGGGTCCCGCCCCAGACGTTCTCGTTGTCCTCGGTGAAGCCGCCGGAGGAGGACATGTAGAACGCCTGGATCGTCGCCCCCGCCTCCTCGACGACCTGGTTCTTCGTGTCGTCCACCGCCTCCACCCACCGGTCGCCGTCCGGGCCGCCTTCCTTGTCCCAGCCCGCGTAGACCTGATCGAACGAGCTCGCGTACAGGGCGCAGTCGCATCCCGAGCGGTGCTGCGAGATGGCCGCCTTCGTGAACGCGTACGTCCGGGCGGCGATCGCCTGGGCCTCCAACGCCGGCATCGGCCACGAGCTCGGAACCTCGCCGAGCCCGTACAGGTACTCCTGCGGCGTGACCTCGAGGATCAAGCGCAGGTCGCACGTGCCACCGCAGGCGTACAGGCCGAACTCGATCCAGCCCCGGTTGTAGGCGTGGGAGGCCTCGGGGACGCGGACCCGCGCGCCCTGCGGCTGATACACGGCGAAGATCGGCTCGTCGGGTCCTCCGAACCGGCCGATCGTCGCCCCGGTCGCGTCGATGATCCGGTACTCGCCCGCCTCGGAGACCCGCACGCGCCAGGTCTGTCCGTTCGGGATCGTCGCCACCACGTCGCCGGTCTTGTGGTCGCCGAGCCGGAGCTCGACGTCGCCCTCCTCGGCCAGCAGCCGAACCGCGTTCTGGGCCTGCACGAGCCCGATCCGAAGTCGCTCGGGCGGCGAGGTCTCCTTCGCGACGTCCGTGCCGGAGTAGTAGTGGGTCAGGATCTCCTTCCCGCCCCATCCCTGGAGCGCGAGCCCGTAGGCGCCCCACTGGGACATCCCGAGCCCGTGTCCGAACCCCGACCCGAAGAACGTGAAGTCCTTCGGGTCCTCCTGGCCGAGGGCGCTCGGCGCGGACGCGAACGCGAACAGGAGAGCGGCGGACACGACAACGAGCGTTCTTCGCATATTCAGGAGGTCCCCGGAATGGGAACGCGCATCCTACCCCATCGGTTGCGTCGGCCCGGACCTTTCGCCCGAACTCGCGCGCCGACCTGCGGAGACCCGTGCTCCATCCAGGGTCGCGCCCGGCGCCACGGAGGCCTCCTCGGCGAGCACGGACCCGCGGACGACGGCGCGCGACCCGACGCGCGACCCGGGCCCCAGGATCGAGCCCACCACGCGGGCGCCCTCCTCGACGATGGCCCGCGGATGGAGCACGCAGTCGTCCAGCCACGCGTCGGCCCCCACGACGGCGCCCGTGCCCACCACGACCCTGCGGCCGAGGCGCGCCCGTGACGTGGACCTCCGCACCGGCGGCCACGAACGGCGCGAGGTAGGAGGGCTCGAAGCCGACCCTGCCCTCGAGGATGTCGAAGTGCGCTTGAAGGTAGGTCTCGGGCGTCCCGAGGTCCGTCCAGTACGCGTGGGAGACGAACCCGAACACCGGTCTGCCCTCAGCGATCAGTGCGGGGAAGATCTCACGCTCGATCGAGACGGAACGACCGGGAGCCCACCCGGCGAGCGTCGAGGGCTCCAGGACGTACGTCCCGGCGTTGATGTCCCCCGGTACGAGCTCGGCCGGCTTCTCGCGGAACTCGAGGACCCGGCCGTCGGCATCCGTAGGGACCAGCCCGTAGGGGCGGGCGTCCTCGACTCGCGTGAGCGCGATCGTCGCGGTGGCCCCTCGATCGCGGTGCGCGGCCACCATCGCCGTGAGGTCGAGGTCGGTGAGGATGTCGCCGTTCAGCGCGAGAAACGGCTTGTCGGCCTCGATCGCCCCCAGCGCGTTCACGATCGCACCGCCGGTTCCGAGCGGCTCGGCCTCGGTGATCCATGTGATCGCCGGGTCGCCGTGCCGGCGATCGATGAAGGCGCGGAACGTCTCCTGCAGGTACGGGCTCGAGAGCACCACGTCGTGCACGCCGTGGCGCGCCAGGTGGTCGAGGACGTGATCCAGGCTCGCCCGGTCCATCAGCGGTACGAGCGGCTTCGGGATCGTCTCCGTGATCGGACGCAGGCGCGTTCCCTCGCCACCGACGAGCACCACGGCCTGGCCCATCACGCGTGCGGCGTGCGCGAGATGAGGAAGATCCCGACGGCGATGAACGCCACCCCGCCCCATCGAAGCGCCGGCACCTGCTCGTCCAGGACGAAGACGTCGAAGAGCAGGATCATCACGTAGGTGAGCGCCGCGAAGGGATAGGCGAACGACAGCGACGCGCGAGAGAGCACGACGAGCCACACCAGCGCCGACAGCCCGAACAGCGAGAGCCCCGCCCACACGAACGGCTCGGAGACGAGGGCCCGCAACGAGGCGCCGCTCAACGAGAACGTTTCGGGCGTGAGCTCGGCGTTCACCTGGTTCATGCCTTGCTTCAGGGCCAGCTGCGCCAGGGCGGCGAGCGCGACCGACAGGAGGATCATCGCGATCAACATGGTGCCGGGTCCTTTCTGGGCGTTCGTCTCGGGCGTCGAAGCGCCCGCCCGGGCCTCGGATCCGCTCACAGGTCCTCGGCCTCCACCACGACCGGGACGTCGATCCGCTCCTGCACGCGAGGCGCGTCCGCCACCTCGAACAGGTAGCGCTGGGTCTGCACGTGATAGAGCCGCCCGGTCGTGCGGGAGCTGAGGCCGACCGTGACCCAGTACTTGCCCGTGCCGTACGGGAAGCGGTCGATCCGGAACCGAACCCGCTTCTTGCCGTCGAGATGCCCGAGGTCGATGCCGGCCCGGGAGGTCCGCGCGTCGAGCACGGGGTGGTTCGTGGCCCCATCGAGCACCGCGACGTCGACGTCGAGGTCGTCGACCGGCGCGTTCGTCCGCACGTCGACCTGGATGGTGAGCGGGTCGTGGCGGAGCACCGGTCCCTCGCCCGAGCCGTCCGCGCGAACGATCTGCACCTCGGCGATCTCCGCCTCGCGCGTTCCCTGCTCGGGGACGAACCCGGGGTCGGTCACGCCGAGGAGGACGTAGCGCATCTCGCGCACGACGTCGTCGGGTGCCCCGAGCGCGTGGAGACGCCCGTGGTGCAGCATCGCCGCCCGGTCGCAGATCTCGCGCACGGTGTCCAGCGCGTGGGTCACGAGCACGATCGTGCGACCCTCCCGCTGGAACTGCCGGACGCGCTGGATGCACTTGGCCTGGAAGGCTTCGTCGCCGACCGCGAGCACCTCGTCGATCAGCAGCACGTCCGGGTCGACGTGGACCGCGACCGCGAACCCGAGCCGGACGAGCATGCCCGAGGAGTAGAACTTCACCTGGTTGTCGATGAACTCCTCGAGCTCGGCGAACGAGACGATGTCCTCGTACGCGCGATCGGTCTCCTTCCGGGAGAGCCCGAGGAAGGACGCGTTCAGGTAGACGTTCTCGCGCCCCGTGAGCTCCGGGTGGAACCCGGCGCCGAGCTCGAGAAGGGCGGCGAGCCGCCCACGCTGACGGATCGTGCCCGAGGTGGGGCGCAGGATCCCGGCGACGCACTTCAGCAGGGTGGTCTTCCCCGAGCCGTTGTGTCCGATCAGACCGAACGTCGACCCCTCGCGAACCTCCAGCGACACGTCGCGAAGGGCCCAGAAGTCATCGGCTCTCGCGTGCGAGGTCAACAGGCGTTGCTTGATCGTCGTGGGCTTCTCACGAAAGATCCGGAAGCGCTTGGCGATCGCGTCGACCTCGATCGCGCTCGTCACTAGAGCTCCTCCGCGAAGTCGCCCGACCGCGTGAAGAAGTACCCCCAGGTGAACCGGAGCACCACGAGGGAGAGCACCAGCACGACGGCGAGGACGAGGGCGAGCCAGCCCAGGCTCACCTGGAACAGGACGGGCGTGCCGTCCGGGCTCGGCGACGCGTAGAGGGCCCGGTGCATCCCGCCGACGATCGGGGTCAGGGGGTTGGCCAGGTACAGCGCCCAGAGGAGGTCCCGGCCTGCGAGCTGCTCCTGGACGAGGGCCTCGGCGTACACGATCGGCGTCACCCAGAACCAGACCAGGAGGGCGATGTTCAACAGGTGTCCGACGTCCCGGTACCGCACGTTCAGGGCCGCGAGCCCGAATGTGAGCGCCGTCGTGAAGGCGAGCAGGGCGGCGAACGCGAGCGGGAAGAGCGCGAGCTCCGGCCAGTGCAGCCCGAAACCGGACACGAGCATGATCAGGAGCAGGACCGCGATCTGCAGGACGTAGTCGACGAGCGCCACGCCGATCGAGGAGAGGGGCAGGATCTCGCGGGGGAAGGCCACCTTCTTGACCAGGTTCGAGTTGTCGAGCACGGATCTCGCACCGCTCTGAAGGGCGGCGCCGAACAGGTTCCAGGCCAGGAGGCCCGAGAGCAGGTAGACGGGGTAGTCCGGGACGCTGTTACCGAGCACGCGGACGACGAACGAGAAGACCACGAGGAAGACGATGGGGTTGAGAACCGACCATACGGCCCCGAGCACCGAGGCCGCGTACTTCACCTTGAGCTCCTTGCGGATCAGGTTCAGGAGGATCTCGCGGTGGGCGGCGAGGACGCGGAGTCGCTCGCCGACGCGGAGGTGCGGGAACTCGGAGGTGCGTTCGACGGTGGTGGTGGTCGACGTCAATCCGCCGCTCCCGGGGTGACGAAGTCGTCCAGCGCACGTGCGTACGACACCCCGTAGCCCTGTGCGAGGGTCTCCTCGGTCACACCGAGGTCGACGAGCGCCCCGCCCCACCGGGCGAGCACCTGGCGGGTGGGATCCCGCAGCAGCCCGAGGGTGCCGTCGATCGCTCGAGCGTAGGCCCTGGCGGTGGCCTCGGTGCGCGCGAGCTCGGATACGTGCTCTCGGGCGGCGGCGCCGATACGCTCCCGGCGCGCCTCGTCGTGGAGCAGCAAGCCGAGCACGGAGGCGATCTCCGACGGCTCGGGTCGGCCCGGCGGGACGCGCGTCACGACCGTGTCGGGCAGATCGAGGTAGGTGCCCGTTGCGCTGACGACCGTCGCCCGACCGCACTGCATCGAGCGCGCGAGGGAGCCGCTCACCTCGCCGCGATGCGGGAAACGAAGGTCGACGGCGACGTCGACGGCGCCCATCCAGGCGAGGAAGTCCTCGTCGCTCACGTCGGTGTGGACGTGGGCGCGCCCGCCGAGACCGCTCGCGCGCACGACGGGATCGAGGTCGTAGCCTTCGATCCTTCTTCCGACGAGCGCGACGTGCGTCGATTCGGGCAACGCGGCGACGGCGGCGAGCACGAGGTCGATCAGCTTCGCCGCGTTCTGATCGCCGAACACGCCGACGAGCGACCGCATCCCGACCACCTCGAGCGGCGCTCGGAGCACGGCCCGGCGCCCGAGCGCACGCCCGACGTCGCGCTCGGACTCGACCGCGGGGTGCGGCGCGACGAAGACCGGCGTCCGGCAGCCGATCGCGCGGAGGTAGCGTTCGACGAAGGGCGAGTGCACGACGATCCCACGTGCCCGGCGCGCGGCGTGGGCGACGAACGGGATCCGCAGTGGCTCGTTCCGCACCGCGTCGGGTAGGGCGCCGAGCCTCGGAGCGTTCGCGAGGCCCTCGCGCATCGCCTGATGTCCCAGCGGATCCCCGTTCGCGATCATGCCGCGGACGAAGTCGTCGAGCGCCAGGTCGTGGATCACGACCAGGCCCGGCGTCTGGATCGCGTGACGGTAGATGTCGCGATGGAACTCGATGTTGTTGCCGAGGTGGTAGACCCCCAAGGTGTGCCACGGGATCGAGCCCTCGTGCTTCGGCCCGATCGGCCAGATCGGCTGGACCCGCGGACGCAGCTTCGACGGTTCGATCCGGTCGAGCCCCTCGAGCACCGCCCTCGAGTAGGTGGCGACGCCGGTCTTCGCCGGCGGCATCGGCGAAAGCCACGCGATCCGCGGGTCCATTCGGTGGTCCCAGCGGAACAGGCGGCGCGCCGCGCCGACGACGAGATTGCCCATCCTTACTCGGTGAGCCGGGCGATCACGTCCGGCCAACCCGGGACGCGCTCGCGGATCAGGGCGTTGCCGGCTTCACCCATTCGCTTGGCGAGCGGCCGGTTCGAGAACAAGACGTCGAACGCGTGCGCGATCGCCTCGGGCTCGGGAGGAGTGACGAGGCCGGTCTCGCCGTCGGCGACGAACTCGAGCGGTCCGCCGGCGTCGGTGAGCGTCACGACGGGACGGCGCGCGGCGAAGCCCTCGATCGTGACGTACCCGTAGTCCTCGTCGAACGGGCCGTAGTAGACGCCGAGCGCGTCGAGATACAGCTCGTGCAGGCGCTCGTCGGGGACGCGCCCGGCGACCTCGATCCGACGCTCGAGCTTGTGCTTGGCGATCTGTCCTCGGATCGCCGGCTCGTCGGGCCCGCCGCCCACGAGCACCAGCTTCACCCCGGTCTTCACGTGACGCATGGCCTCGACCGCGAGCGACTGACGCTTCAGCGCCTCGAGCCGACTCGGAAACACGATGTGGTCGCCGTAGGGCCCCGGGTCGCGAGGCAGGAGGGCCTCGACGATCGGCGACGGGTGGTAGAGGACCTCGCTCGACAGTCGGACGGAGCTCGAGAGCCGCGCCTGCACGTTGCGCGAGTTGGTGAAGATCCGCTTGGCCTCGCCGAGCGCGACACGGTCGCTCTGCACGACCATGTCTCGGAGCGCCGGCCCCTCCTCCTGTTTCGACAGGTCGGCGAACTCGGGGTGCTCCCACAGCTCGTACGCGCTGCGATGCTGATGGATCAGCCACACCACCTTGCGCTCGTGCGGCACGAGGTACGCGGGGAACTTGAGCGCGATCACCATGTCGATCTGCAGGCCGTTGGACTCGGAGAGGTCGAGCGAGCGCCACACGGCCATCTGATGCAGGAGCTCGGTCGCCGGGTACCACTTGCCCGCGACGACCACCTCCTCAGCCTCGTGGCCCGCCGCCCGGAGCGCCCCGACGAGCGACTCGGTGTGGGTCTCCGCGCCGCCGCGCGTGAACGGCGTCTGCGGGTGCGCGACCGCGATCCTCACGCGGAGCCGTCCTCGCCGCTCTTCCCCCGGAGGCGCCCAACCTCGGCCTCGAGCACGGCGACACGGTCCGCGAGCGCCGCGTTCAGCGCTCCCAGATCTCCGAGGAGCCGGTCGTAGCGCCACGAGATCGGGCGGAACAGGCGGAACAGGCGCAGCTTCAGTCTCCGTCGCCACCTCGTCGTCGAGGCGAGGTTCGGCTCCCCACGGGGGATCGCCTGCCGCTCGTCCTCGCGCATCGAGGCCGCGAAGTCGTGGAGGGCGTCGCGGACCTCGCCCGTGTCCATCCTCGAGCGCGGCGTTGCCTCCTCGGCCCAGTACATCTCGCGGGCGAGCGCGTCGCGAAGGTCGTTCTCGCTGGTCATCGCCCCGGAGCGTAGCATCGCCCCTCGCGCGTTCCGGCGTCGGTTACAGAACCGCAATCCGGGGCGCTATCGTCCGCGCATGACCGGGGACCACGTGCTCCGAAACCGGGCCTCCTGGGATGGCGATGCCGATAACTGGGTCGAGCGCGGCCGCCGGGCCTGGGCGTCCGAAGAGATCACCTGGGGCATCTGGAGCGTGCCGGAGTCCGAGCTGGGCCTCCTTCCCACGCTCGACGGTGCGGACGTCGTCGAGCTCGGGTGCGGGACGGGCTACGTGTCCTCCTGGCTCGCCCGCCGCGGGGCCCGCCCGGTCGGGCTCGACAACTCGGGACGACAGCTCGCGACGGCGCGAATGCTCCAGGGCGAGTTCGGGACTTCCTTCCCGCTGGTTCATGCCGACGCGGAGCGGGCCCCGCTGCACGATGAGAGCTTCGACCTGGCCATCTCGGAGTACGGCGCCGCGATCTGGTGCGAGCCCTACGCCTGGATCCCGGAGGCGGCTCGCATCCTGCGACCGGGAGGCCGCCTCGTCTTCCTCGGCCACTCGTACGTCGCGATGCTCACCTTCGCCGATGTGGGTCCCGCGACGGAGACGCTGCAACGCGGTCATTTCGGCATGCATCGGTTCGAGTGGCCGGACGAGGACGACGCGATCGAGTTCTTCATCCCGCACGGCGAGATGATCACGCTTCTGCGCGCGTCCGGGTTCGAGGTCGAGGGCCTCGTCGAGATCCGCGCGCCCGAGGACGCGACGGACGCGAGCCCACCGAGCGACCCGCTGGCGACCGCGGAGTGGTCCCGTCAGTGGCCGATCGAGGAGGTCTGGAAGGCTCGGAAGGTCCGTTAGGGGTCGAGGTCCGCGAGCCCCCGGAGCCCTCGGACGTAGCCGAGTCCGAAGTCCTCGTCCAGGCCCGCCGAGGTGACGCCGATCTCGTTCAACGCACGAGCCCAGCGGCTGAGAGCGAGCCGCCGGGGGTCGAGCACGAGCGCGAGGGTCTCCTCGATCGCTCGTTCGTACCCGCGCGCCGTCCGGTCGCCTCCCGACGTGGACTCAAGATGGGCGCGGGCCGCCGCCCCAATCCGGGCCCTCAGGTCCGGATCCCGAGCAAGGCGATCGAAGGCCGCCCCGAGCTCGACCGGATCGGGGCGGCCGGGCGCGACGTGGACAACCACGTCGCTCGGCAGATCGAGATACGTGCCGGTCCCGCTCACGACGCACGCCCGGCCGACCTGCATCGCGCGGATCAGCGTTCCGCTCACCTCGCCGCGATGCGGGAAGCGGAGATCGGCGACGATGTCGGCGGCGTGCAACCAGCCGAGAAACTCCTCGTCCGACACGTCGGCCGCGACGGTCAGGCGCCCGCCGAGCGAACCGCTCCGGACGAGACTCACGGGGTCCCACGTCGGAACTCGGCGGCCAACGAGTGCGAGGTGGCCGGTCTCGCCCATGCGCGTGACCGCGTCCGCGACGACCTCGAGCTGCTTGGCCTGGTTGAGATCCCCGGGCGCCACGATCAGCACGTCCTCGCGACGCAATCGAAGCCTCGCGCGGATCGACGCGCCCACCGACCCGGTGCGGCGTACGTCGGCTTCGCGCTCGACGATCGGATGCGGGACCACGTGGATGGGGGTCCTGCAGCCGAAGTCCTCCAAGTACCGACGGCAGAACTCTGAGTGCACGACGATCGCCCGCGCCGCGCGCGCGATGTGGGCGCACCAAGCGGCGGCGAGCGGCTCGCTGATCGCGGCGTCGCGCAGGGTCAACCGCTCGGACCGAAGGAGGGCTTCGCGAGCCGCCCGGTAGCCGAGGGCGTCCCCGGTCGCCAGGAACGCACGCACCAGATCGTCGAGTCCCAGGTCGTGAAGGACGACGATCCCTTGTTGCTGCGTCGCGAGGCGATAGATGCCGCCGTGGAAGTCGAAGTTGTTCCCGATGTGATACACGCCGAGCTGGTACTTGCCGATGGCGACCTCGTGCTTCGGGCGGAGCGGCCACATCACGTCGATCGAGCGGCGGCCCCGGTATCCGAACCTCTCGAGGCCCGAGAGGACGGTCGCGGAGTAGGAGGCGATCCCGCTCCTTGCCGGAGGCATGGGCGAGACCCAGGCGACGCGCGGAACGATCGGGCCGGACCGAGGCCTCGGCGTGGTCAGGCGCTCGATCAGGCGAGCAGTCGTGCGATCACCTCCGGCCAGCGGGGGACCTCGGTCTCGACCCGATCCCTCCCGGCTTCTCCCATCCTCGCCGCGTGCGCTCGGTCGGCGAAGAGCCGGTCGAACGCCTCGGCGATCGCACGCGGCTCGGGGTCGGCGACGACGCCCGTCTCGCCGTCCTGCACGAACTCGAGCGGACCCCCGCTATCGGCGAGCGTCACGACCGGGCGTCTCGCGGCGAACCCCTCAATGGTGACGTACCCGTAGTCCTCGTCGAAGGGGCCGTAGTAGACGGCAAGCGCTTGCAGCATCAGGTCGCGCAGGCGTTCGTCCGTGGCGGCGACCTCGATCGAAACGCGATCAACCAGCCGGTGCTGCTGGATCTGTCGGCGGAGCGCAGCCTCGTCGGGGCCACGACCGACGAGGACCAACCGGACGCCGGTCGTCACGTGCCGCATCGCGTCGACCACCACGGACTGCCGCTTCAGGCTCTCGAAGCGACTCGGGAACACGACGGCGTCCCCGAGGACTCCGGCCTCTCGCGTCAGCAGCTCCTCGGTCAGCGGTGATCGATGGTAGAGCGGCTCGGATTGGATCCGCAGCGACTCCCACAGGCGACGCTGCACGTTCTTCGAACTGGCGAACACCCGTTTGGCCTCACCGAGGGCGACGCGATCGGCGACGTGGATCAGGTCACGGACGAGCGCGCCCTCGCTCTGACGCGCGAGGTCCGCATACTGGGGGTGGTCCCACAGCTCGTACGCGGTCCGGTGCTGATGGATCAGCCACACGATCTTGCGATCGTGATGAACGAGGTACGCCGGAAACTTGAGCGGAATCACCGCATCGATCGGGAGGCCGTTCGACTCGGAGAGGTCCAAGCTCCGCCAAACGGCCATCTGGTGCACGAGCTCCGCGCTCGGATACCACTTGCCGGCGACCAGAACCATCTCGGCCTCGTGTCCCGCTTCTCGCAAAGCGCGGACCAGCTGCTCCGCGTGCGTCTCGGCGCCCCCGCGGACGAACGGCGTCTGCGGATGGCAGACCGCGATCCGCATCAGTCGCGCTCCGGGCGCCTTCGAAGATCCTCGACGTCTCGGCGCAGCGCGGCGATCTCCTCCTCCGCTTCTGCCAACCGCTCGACCATGACCCGGTTCAGGGTGGCCAGATCGCCGAGCAGCCGGTCGTACCGGTGGGTGATCGGCCGCAGGGCGGAGTAGGAGAAGATCTTGACGCTCCGCTTCCATCTCGATGCCGAGCCGAGAAGCGGCTCCCGCGTCGGAACCCGCGAGCGCTCGTCCGCGCGCATCGCTGCGACGAAGTCGTGGAGGGCGATCCGCAACTCTCGGGTGTTCCCGCTGGTGAGCGTGTTGGGGTCCCCCGCCCAGTACAGCTCCCGTTCGAGGACCCTCCGCGCGTCATCATCGCTCGCGTCGTCGCTCGCAGCGCCGGGCCTGGCCATGGGTCCGGCAGACTATCAACGATCACATTCACCGCCCCCGCGAGCCGATGGTCCGGGCCTACTCCTCGCCGGGGTCCGGGCCGGGGAGCACGAGCACGGCGTTGCTGACCTGCGCCTGGTGACCGTCGGACGGGCGGTTCACGACCTCGCCATCGACGACCATGGTGGTCGAGCCGCCGCCGTCGAGGTTCAGCGCCTGGACGGCCCCGAGGTCCCGCATCATCCGGGCGAACTCCTCGAGCGAGGCGCCGACCGACCACTTCGGCTGCCGCCCGTCGACCACCACGAGGATGATGCCGCCGCCGGCCGTGTACCCGATGCCCGTGCGGGGATTCCTGCGGCAGAAGGAGGTCGAGCACGGCGCCACGGCGATCTGGCCGTCTTGCACGAGGATCGGCATCCCGCCCACCACGTCGTACACGCCCTGCCAGCCGAGCGACCACCGGAGGCGCATCCGCTCCCCCGGCACCATCGCGAGCAGCTGCGTGGCCTCGTCGGTGGCCGGTGGCGCCGAGAGGATGACTCCGCCGTTGCGCTCCATCGGTTCCTCCGTGCACGCTGCTCCATCCACGACGTAGTCGGCCACGACGCCCGTCCGGTCCTCGTCGAACGAGATCTCGCCGTCCGGGAGGAGCCGCACCGAGCACGCGAACGAGGGCGAGAGCTCGAGCGTTCCGCCGAGCGGGGAGAAGGCGGCGATCTCGCCCGGCGCCGGCGGGCGAAAGTTCCACCGATCGAGCCGCCACGTCTCGCCCGTGTCACGGTCGGTGACGGTTACGAGAAGCCTCGGCGCCCCGAGGAACGCCGCGCTCTCGTCGCGTGCGAGCGCGAACAACGGGCCGGGTCCGGCGGACTGAACGAGCTCGCCGTCCTGGGCAAACACTTGAATAGGCCTTCCGGGGTCCCCACCGGTGAAGTCGCCGTTCACGCGCCGCAAGAGCGTCGTGGGCCTTCGCGATCTCGAGCACCGTCCGATTGGGGCCCCCAGCGCCGCGGTGGCGAGTGCCACGTCGAGCGTGACCGGCTTCGAAGGGACGATCCGGAGCACGAAGGTCCGTCGCGGCACCTGACGCTCGGATGATCGTCGTGAACGTGACGCCGGGCGCGATCTTCTTCTTCTTCACGATCGGCGCTCGTGGCTCGCGCGCTATGCTCCAGCACCGGCCGGGGCGGTCGCGAGCAGTGCGACGAGACAGGCCACCGCGGCAGCAAGGCGACCGAACACCGGGTGGTAGGTTTCACGGCAACACATCCTAGAGGGGTGCGGTGCGTCGAACCATCACGCTACTCACGTTGCTCGCTTGCGTCGGACGACCGTGGACGCGCAGTCTGCGCACGCCGCAACCACGTTGTGGCCGTCCTCCGCCGGGTTCCTTGCGTTTCGATCCGATCGCGATGGTGAACCCGATGTGTTCACCGTCGACGCAATGGGCGGAGACCCGACGAACCTCACCGAGAACTCGGGGCTCGCCGACGGCCAGCCGGCGTGGTCACCCGATGGCCTGCGAATCGCGTTCGTGCGCCGGAGCGGCGCGAGCGGCGGGCCCGACCTGTACGTGATGACGGCCGACCGGGAGGGGTCGAACGCGTCTTACCAGCACGACGACGCCGAGCGAGACCCCGCATGGTCGCCGAATGGCACCCTCATCGCGTATGCCGCACGCACGAGCCCGCGAGGCCCGTTCCGGATCTACGTCGCAAGGGCGGATGCTACGGGTAGGGTCCGGCTGACGACGCAGTCCGAGGGGCGGGCGGATCGCTCACCCGCGTGGTCGCCCGACGGTACGCGAATCGCGTTCGTGTCGGATCGCGACGGCGGGTTCCCCGAGGTCTACGTCATGAACTGCAGACGGGAGCGGGGTGATGCGACTGACGGCCAATGTGTACGTCGATGGCAATCCGTCGTGGTCGCCCGACGGCACGCGGATCGCCGTCGAGCGCTGCTGTCTCGATGGATCGTCCGAGATCTTCTCGATCGACGTGGCCACCCACGTCGAGGTCGACCTCACGAACAGCACGTCGTTCATGGACTTCGATCCCTCGTGGTCGCCCGACGGGACACGGATCGCGTTCGTTTCGTTCCAGGTAGGCGAGGGCAACATCGACATCTGGACGATGAACGCGGACGGCTCCGGCCTCCTGCGGCTCACGACCGATCCCGCTCCCGACCTCTCGCCCGATTGGCAGCCGCTCCCGATCTGCACGATCAACGGCACGGCGGGATCCGACCTGGATCTCCTGGGTACGGATCTGAACGACGTCATCTGCGCCCTCGACGGCGATGACGCCGTTCGGGCCGGGCTCGGCCACGACCTCGTCTTCGGGGGCCAGGGCAACGACGTGCTCGACGGGCAGGAGGGCTCGGACACGCTGCTGGGCGAGTCGGGAGACGACACGCTCTACGGCAGGTCTGAGTACGACTTTCTGGACGGCGGCGGCGGCACCGACACGTGCACCCGCGGTGGACAGGGCGCGTTCGAGCGCCTGTGCGAGCTCTGATGTCTCACCCGCTCCCTCCACGCCATCCATCGAGAGCGCCAGTCGTTGTCGAACATCTGATGGGGGTCGAGCACGACCTCGGCCGCAGGGGCCTTCTTTTGGCACGCGAGGCGTCGACGTTCATGGCGGCGTGAACGACGCGGGCTCGTAGAGCGGCGATACCATCCAGCGCGTGGCATGCATCTGTTCCTCTCGACAGGGATCGCCCCGCTTCGCGTGCTTGCCCGACGCCCTCCTCGTCGACCCCATCGAGTGCACCCGAGGGCAGTGAGGGATACGTGATGTCACACATCTTCGGAGTCCGCGTCGACGACGTTCCCTCCGAGCGACGGCTCCGGGAGGTGTTGGAAGGGTTTCTCGATGGAGACCGCACGTTCCGGGTCTTCACGCCGAATCCCGAGATTCTCTTGCGCGCTCGCGACGATCCGATCTACGCGGACGTGTTGAACTCCGCCGACCTGGCCCTGCCCGACGGCACCGGCGTCGCCGTCGTCGAGTCACTACGCGCCCGCCGCCGAGTGCGGAGATGGCCTGGTGTCGAGATCGGTGGAGTGCTGCTCCGGATCGCGGCCGAGCGCGGGGCGACCGTTGCCTTCCTCGGAGGCTCGGCGGGGGCCGCCGAACGAGCGGCGGATCGATGGCGTCGGGCGCTGCCCGGTGCGCGCATCGAGATCGTCGGCGCCGGGACCGCGGTGGCGGAGGATGGAGTCGCGCGGTCGGCGGAGAGCGACGCGGACCTCGCACGGGCCATGGACGAGGTGCGCCCGTTGATCGTGCTCGTTGGTCTCGGCGCCCCGAAGCAGGAGCGATGGATCGCCCGGAACGCGGACGCCGTATCGTCGGCGCGGATCATGATTGGGGTGGGCGGCGCGTTCGACATATGGGCGGATCGCCTCCGCAGGGCGCCGCGGTGGCTCCGTCGGATCGGGCTCGAATGGGCGTGGAGGCTTGCGCTGGAACCGCGTCGCCTTCCGAGGGCGTTCCGCGCCACGATCGTCTTCCCGATACGAGCGCTGTTGGAGCACACCGACTGAGGCGTGAGTCGGGCGGGTTTCGCAGCTCGAGAGTGCTCCGGCGGTAAGCTCGACCGCATGCGCATCGCGATCATCTCGTCCTATCCGCCGAGGCACTGCGGGATCGGTTCCTATGCGCACGCGCAGGTCGAGCGACTGAGAGCTGACGGTCACGAGGTGATCGTGATCTCCCCGCCGGACGGTGACGGCGACGTGCGGGTCCCATTCGCCAACGGCCGCGAGTTCCGGGAGGCGGCGCGCCGCGGGGAGGGCTGGGAGCGAATCATCGTCCACTTCCAGCCGGGGCTGTACTACCGACCCGGAGCCGCGGCGGCGATCTCGAAGATCCGGACCTCGCTCGGCCTGTTGTCGCTGGTTCGCCGGCGGCCGCAGGTCGAGATCCTGGTTCACGAGGCCCATCGGCCCACGCGATGGCGCCCCGACCACCTGATCCTTCGACGGGCGTTCGCCCGCTCGCAGCTGCTCTTCCACACCGACGTCGAAAGGAAGGCACTCGAACGCGACTACCGCATCCGAGTCCGTGCGCGCCTCGTTGATCACCGAGAAGGGGTGTGGGTGCGCGGCCATGGGAGCCGAGAGGAGGCCCGGCTGCGTCTGGGCCTCGATCCTCTCGAGCCCCTCCTCCTGTGCGCGGGTTTCCTCCACCCGTGGAAGGGCTACGACCGCGCGGTTCGGTCGTTCGCCGCATCGGACGGCCCGGGGCGACTGATGATCGTCGGATCCGTGCGCGACGCGACGTCGGAGAACCTTGCCTACGCTGCCGAGCTCCGCAGCCTTGTCGAGCGAACCGACGGCGTGGATCTCATCGAGGAGTTCCAAAGCGACGAGGACTTCGACGCCTGGCTGATCGCCGCCGACCGCCTCGTGCTTCCGTATACGCGGGCATGGTCGTCGGGGGCCCTCGCGCGGGCCCGGGTGCTCGGGACCCCGGCCATCGTGTCGGCGGTTGGAGGGCTGGTCGAGCAGGCGGGCCCCGACGACGACGTGGTCGGCTCCGACGACGACCTCCGGGCGGCCTTCCAGCGGCTCCGCACACCTGGGCCCGCGTCCCGGCACGGCGAGATCCAGGCGCGCCCGTAGCCGGCTAGTCGGACGCCCGGTGAAGGATCTTCGCCGTCCGCCGGGCGGACTCGTCCCAATCGAACGCCATCGCCCGAACCATCCCGGCCTCTCGGAGCTGCGCGCGGAGCGACCGGTCCGTGAGGAGGCGCTCGATCCCCAACGCGATCGCCTCCGTGTCGTGTGGGTCGACGAGCAGGGCCGCGTCGCCGGCCGTCTCGGGAAGCGCCGACACGTTCGAGGTCAGCACCGGCGTCCCGCAGGCCATGGCCTCGATCACCGGCAGGCCGAACCCCTCGTAGAGCGATGGATAGACGAGGGCTTCCGCGCCGCTCAGCAGGGCCACCTTGTCGGGGTCGGACACGTAGCCGGTGAGCACGACCTGCCCACGCACGCGGCTCGGCAGCTCGTCGAGCGCGGGCCGGAGCAGGTCCCAGCCCTCCGGATTCCACGGCGAGACGGGGCCGGCGAGCACCAGAAGCGGTCGCACGTCGTCCGCGAGGGACGCGAACGCGCGCATGATCGCCGGGAGGTTCTTCCTCGGCTCGATCCCCGTCAGCGAGAGCACGTACGGCCCGTCGATCCCGAATCGGCGACGAACCGCCGCCACGGCCTCGTTCGGAGCGGGCCGGAACGTCCGGGTGTCCACCCCGAGGGCAACGACGGAGACCCGTTCCGCCCGAACGGGATACCGCTCCAGGAGGTCCCGGCGCGTCTGCTCGGACACGACGATGACCTCGGAGGCACGTCGGAGCGCATCGTCCAGCCTGGAGAGCCAGCGGCGGGTGGCCTGCGGCGCCGTGTGTGGGAACAGCCTGAAGGCAAGGTCGTGGACGGTGAGCACGAGCGCGCGGGCTCGAGTTGGAGGGGGGATGAAGTTGGGGGCGAACAGGACGTCGAACCGCACCGTCCACTCCACTCTTGGGACGTCGAGTCGGAGCGACAGTCGCTCGAACCACCTCGTGGGGATCGGCGTCCGCCGGTCGACCAGGTTCGGAACGTCGACGTCGTCGAAGAGCCTCCGTCCGGGGCTCAGGCCGATCGCGCCCCGGACGTCCAGATACCACGCGACGTAGGTGGTCTTCGGATCGACGAGGGGGAGGCGCCGGACCAGGTTCCACGTGTAGGTGCCGATCCCGGTCCGCCCGTGGGGCATCGCCGATCTCGCATCGATCGCTACGCGCACGGCGCGGCCGAAGAGGCGTGCGGGGGCCGGTTCACCGGCGGAAGTGTAGTGGGGCCGATCGGCCCGCGGGGCCGGGCGACCGAGACCAACGTATCTTCATGGCCGAGCGGTCATCATCCGGGCGACGTGACGTCGCGCCGGACGAAGGGAGGCCTCAACTCCTGCTCCGAGCTCACGACGACGTCTCGCTCTGCGTCGACCTGTCGGCGGCGGCCCACGAACGCGCCGGCCTCGGCCGCTACGCGGCGGCCCTGGCGGAGGCGCTCCTCGCTCAGGGCGTGTCCCTGACGGCGTTCGTCAACGACCCGAGGAACTCGCACCTGCGACCGCCGCTCAGCGAACTCCCCACGTACACGGCTCGCCTGCCGCGCAGGCGCTGGCGCTTGCGCGCGGCCGTGTCCTACTTCGGGGGCCCCTCGATGGATGGCGTCCTTGGCGGCGTCGACCTGTTCCACGCGACCGAGCACCTCCTCCCGAAGCTCACGCGCGCCCGGAGCGTGTTCACCCTTCATGACACGGCGTATCTGCTGTTCCCCCAATACCACCTCCCGAGGAACCGCGTCTTCCTTCGGAGGATGATGCCTCGGTTCCTGCAACGGGCGGACCGCATCATCGCCGTGTCCGAGAGCACCCGCCGCGACGCGCTGCGGTTCTATCGCCTGGATCCCGAGAAGATCGACGTCATCCCGGAGGGGGTCGATGCGCGTTTCAACCCCGACCTCGACCCCAAGGCGCTGGCCGAGATCCGGCGCCGATACGGGTTGCCCGAACGCTTCGTCCTGCACGTCGGCACGATCGAGCCGAGGAAGAACCTCACGACCCTCCTCGAGGCCTATGCGGGCCTGCTCCCTCGCCACCCCGAGGTCGGCCTCGTGATCGCCGGAGGAAAGGGCTGGCTCTACGAGCGCTTCTTCGAGCGTCTTCGATCGCTCGGGCTCGAACAACGCGTGATCCTCACCGGCCACGTGCCGGACGAAGACGTGCCGGGGCTGCTCAACACCTCGGAGGTGTTCGCCTTTCCCTCCGAGTTCGAGGGCTTCGGGCTTCCCCCGCTGGAGGCCATGGCATGCGGGGTCCCCGTCGTGTGCTCGAACGCGGCCAGCCTGCCCGAGGTGGTCGGCGATGCCGGGGTGCTGCTGCCGCCTCGAGACGTTGGGGCATGGGTTGAGGCCCTCGACCGCGTGCTGCGCGGTCCGGAGCTTCGCTCGGAGCTGCGCGCCAAGGGCCTCATTCGCGCCGGACTGTTCACCTGGGACGCCACCGCGACGAAGACGATCCAGGTCTACCGCTCCGCGATGTCGAGCGGAAGGTCGACGACGCCCTGACCGTGTTCCGATGCCCCTCCCTGCGTCGGCGAACTCAGGTCGGGCATTCTACGGGTGGGTTCTGGTTGGGTGCGGGCAACCGATACCCCCCGGCAACGACCACGGCGACGTTCTCGCCGTTCGAAAGGGCGCCGGGGGGAGCGGGAACGAGCTCCATGTTGCCGAAGTACGCGCCCACCACCTTCGCCATCGCCTCGGCACCGTCCCGGTAGAGGATCATCGATCCCTTCTTCGGCAGCTCTGCGGCCGAGGCGCCGACGACGCCCGGCGAGGTGTCGAATCCGCCTTCCGTGAGGATGTCGAGCACCTCCCCGGTGATCGGATCGGCATCACGATCCAGGACGGAGGCGACGATGTTCGCCGGGGAGGGAGCCGTCTGTGTCAGCTGCGTCCCGAGCTCCCCCAGGGGCTTGCCCTCGCGGAGCCTCCGGAAGAGCTCGTTCGCGTCCGGCTGGATCATGTTCACGACCGAGAGGTACGTGCCGTTCGAATCGTAGATCCCCGCGGGGATCGTGGGCACGACTCGGAAGTCCGCGTTCTCGGTTCCGACGCCCTGAAGCTCCCCCGCAAGGAAGACCAGCTCGGCGGGGTTGAGCCCCTCGTCGACGACCAGGTTCGCGAGCAGCTGAGGGACGAGCTGCGGCAGCCGAAGGAGCTCGCTCGGCTGGAGGAGCTTGGCGATCAGGGCCCGCATGAACTGCTGCTGGCGGCTGATCCGTGCGAAGTCGGGGATGGTGTCGCACGGTTGGTGCCGGGTCCGCACGTACGCGAGCGCCGTGAAGCCGTCGAAGTGCTGGCATCCGGCCGGGATGTCGAGCAACGTGAGCTCGTCCTGCATCGGGTACGGGACGCACATGTCGACGCCGCCGATCGCGTCGACGACACGCTGGAAGCCCAGGAGCGAGACGTACATCACGTGATGGACCTGCATCCCCGTGAGGCTCTTCACCGTGCGGGCGACAAGCTGCGCTCCCCCGCCTTCGATCCCGCCCTCGAAGGCGGAGTTGATCTTCCCCATCCCCGCGCCCGGGATCTCGACCCAGAGGTCGCGGGGGAAGGACAGGAAGACCGCCTCCTTTCGGTCCGGACGCGTGTGCACGAGGATGATGGTGTCGGAGCGATTCTCCCCGCCGATGAACGCATCGGTCCCGAAGGCGGCCAGCTCCTCCGGCGTGAGCCCCTTGCGGGAATCGCTCCCGAGCAGCAGGTAGTTGCATGCGTGCTCGGCGCACCTGCCGGCGATGTCCACCGCCTCGCCCGGCGCGGAACCCGATCCGGCGGGCTCGATTCGAGGGATCGTGCTGATCTGCCGCCCCGTCCAGAAATAGCCCCCCATGCCGATGGCCGACGCCACCATCACGAGGGCGGCGATCGATGCCGAGATGCCGAGGAACGCGCGGCGGAGATGGGGGTGCCCGATGCGGGCGGGCGTGGAGGGTCCCTCGGACATAGGCTTTCGACCACGAAGGTTACCCGGCAAGCTCCTCGCCCGATGCGGAGGCGCCCGTGACGATCGTGTGGAGACCCTCCGAGGCGTACGTGGAGCAGGCGAACGTCACGCGCCTGATGCGGGCGCACGCGATCGCGACGGAGGAGGAGCTGCTCCGGCGCTCCACGGCCGACGTGACGTGGTTCTGGGACGCCGTGGTGAAGGACCTCGGCCTCGAGTTCTTCGAACCCTACGAGCGCGTCCTGGACACCTCGAACGGGATCCCATGGGCCACGTGGTTCGGCGGCGGCTCCGTGAACCTCGCGCACAATTGCGTCGATCGTTGGGCCGATCGCACGCCGGACGCGCTCGCCGTCATCTGGGAGGGCGAGGAGGGCGACGTCCGACGCGTCACCTACCGTGAGCTCCGAGCGACCTCCGACGCGCTCGCGAACGGCCTGGCCGCGCTCGGCGTCGGCGCCGGCGACGCGGTCGGCATCTTCCTCCCGATGTGCCCCGAGGCCGTCGCGTCGGTGATGGCCTGCTCCAAGCTCGGGGCCGTGTGGCTGCCGCTCTTCAGCGGTTTCGGGGCCGACGCCGTGGCCACACGCTTGGCGGACGCCCGGACGAAGGTGCTGATCACCGCCGACGGGTTCCCGCGTCGCGGGCGCGAGATCCGGATGAAGGAGGTCGCCGACGAGGCCGTCGCCCTGGCGCCGACGGTCGAGCACACGGTCGTCGTGCGAAGGCTCGGCCGGGATGACACGCCGTGGGATCCCGCGCGCGACGTGGCATGGCGACACCTCCTCGACCGTCACGCCGGCCGGTTCGAGACCCGTCGCCTCGATCCGGAGCACCCGCTGCTCGTCGCGTACACGAGCGGCACCACCGGGAAGCCGAAGGGCGCCGTCCACGTCCACGGCGGCTTCCTCGTCAAGATCGCCGAGGAGGTCGCCTACCAGGTCGACGTGCATCCGGGAGAGATCCTGTTCTGGTTCGCCGACCTCGGATGGATCATGGGACCGTGGGAGGTCGTCGGCGCGACGGCGCTCGGCGCCACGGTCTTCCTCTACGACGGCGCCCCGAACCATCCCGGTCCGGATCGACTCTGGTCGATGGTCGAGCGCCATGCGATCACCCACCTCGGCGTCTCGCCGACGCTGATCCGCGCGCTCATCCCGGCCGGCGAGGCTCCGGTCCGCCGCCACGATCTCTCGTCGCTTCGCGTGCTCGCGTCGACCGGCGAGCCGTGGAACCCCGAGCCGTACCGGTGGTTCTTCGAGGAGGTCGGGAAGGGGCAGTTGCCGGTCATCAACCTGTCGGGCGGCACGGAGGTCGGCGCGTGCTTTCTCTCGCCGCACCCGATCAGCCCGCTGAAGCCGTGCTCGCTCCGAGGGCCGGCGCTCGGGATGGACGTCGCCGTGTACCGGCCCGACGGGACCGAGGCCGGCCCCGGCGAGGTGGGCGAGCTGGTCTGCCGTCAGCCGTGGCCGGCGATGACCCGCGGGCTGCGTGGCGACCCCGAACGCTACCTGGAGACGTACTGGCGGCGGTTCCCGGGAGTGTGGACGCACGGCGACTGGGCGAGCGTGGATGCGGACGGCTTCTGGTTCCTGCACGGACGCAGCGACGACACGTTGAACGTCGCCGGCAAGCGGCTCGGGCCGGCGGAGGTCGAGAGCGTCCTCACCCTCGACGCGCGGGTGTCCGAGGCGGCGGTCGTCGGCATCCCCGACGAGGTCAAGGGCGAGGCGATCTGGTGCTTCGTGGTCGCCAAGCCGAACGTCGAGCCCTCCGACGGGCTCGCGGAGGAGCTGCGCGGCCTGGTGGCGGATCACCTCGGCAAGGCGTTCCGGCCGAGCCGCGTGGCGTTCGTGCCGGAGCTGCCCGAACACGCTCGGCGAAGATCTTCCGCCGAGCGATCCGCGCGACCGTGACCGGCGAGGACCCGGGCGACCTCTCGAGCCTCGAGAACCCCGACGCGATCGAGGCCATCCGGCGCGCCTCCGGCTGATCGCTCGCTCCCGAAACAGCGCCCCGCATCGGCTCGAGCGTCGCGGCGATCGCCGCCGGCCGACTACGCTTGAGCGCGGTGCGGCTCGAAGGAAACCCGATCCACGTGCTGGCGGTGGGCGCCGACGTGGCCGAGGTCGGCGGCTCCGGCGAGACGGTGGACGACCTCCTCGGCGCGCTCGCGCGGCTGGCAGACGGCGGTATCGATGTCGTCGTGCTCTCCCTCGACCTTCCCGACGGACAGGGCGCCGACGCCGTCCGGGCGTTGATCGAACGGGCCCCCGACGTCCCGGTGATCGCGCTCGCCGACGATGACCGGGTCGAGGAGGCGCTGGTGGCCGGCGCGACCGACGTGGTGCCCCGCGACGGCGACGGGGAGCTGCTCGCCAGGGCCATCCGATACGCCGTCAGCCTTCGTCGCCTGCGCGTCGAGATCCGGCGCCTCCAGGTGCGGCTGGCCGAGGGGGATCCCCCCGCGCCGACCGAGGGCGGACCTTGACGCCGACCCGCGGTGCTCGGACCGATCCGAGCGGCCGCCCGTCGCGAATCCTCCTCACGACGAAGAAGGGACGATGCCCGAAACCCTGCTCCTCGAAGATCGGCGGGTCGCTCGCACGGAGGTGGCGTTGGCCGTTGACCTGACGGAGGCCCGGGACCGAGAGCTGGTGCGCCGGATCGCGCGTGGAGAGGAGGCGTTTCGGGGCCTCTTCCGCCGATACGCGCCGAGCGCGCTGTCGCTTGCCCGCCGGGTGGCCCGCCAGCCCTACCTCGCGGAGGAGATCGGCGCGTATCGTCCCGGCGAGGCCCGCGTCTACCTGTTGGGCTCGGGCCTGGAGGCCCCACCCGACGACGACGTGTACGCGGTCTGGATGTTCCAGGACGGGACGCCCGTCTCCGCGACCTGCTTCGTTCCCTCGGACGACGGGTCGGTGTTCGAGTTCGTCGACGCGGGACTCGGCACGACCGAGGCGATGGCGGTCACCGTCGAGCCGTCCTCGGTCCCTCGGCGCCCACCAGCGCCCCGATCCTGTTGGCCCAGCTCACCGCCTGAGGATCCGAGCTCGGGCCCGGGTGGGGCGGCATCTCGGCTACCGAACGACGAGCACCGGGACGTCGGCCAGATGCACCACCTTGTGGGCGACGCTTCCCATCAGCAGCCGGCTCCATTCCGAGAGCCCGCGCGTTCCCATCACGATCAGGTCGACGTTCTCGTCTCCGGCCGCCTCGAGGATCGCGCGCGGCGTGTGGCCGGACGGCACGCGGACGACCTCGCCGCGAGCGCTGATGCCCGCGTCCTTCAGTTCGCGCACGATGCCGTCGACGAGCTCCATCGCCTCCCTGGACGTCTCGACGTCCTCGCCCAGAACAAGGTCGCGCTCGCGGGCGTGGAACACGACCAGCTCACCGCCGTAACGAAAGGCGAGGTCCGCGGCGATCGGCACCGCCTTGGCGCTGTGCTCGGAACCATCCACCGCGAGCAGGATCCGCTCGAACATCGTCATCACCGTCCTCTTCGGCCAGCATCGGGCCCCGACGGGGCCAGTGGGAGTGCCGAGGGGGCCGCTCCAGATGGCCCGATCGGCCGTCCCGGCAGGCTTATCGATGCCTTAACCCTCGCCTGAGATCCAGCTGACGGGCCCGTCCGTAGGGTGGCTTCAATACGAGAAGGAGGTGCAGCATGAAGAAGCGTTCGGCGATGACGGTGGCTGCGGGCCTGGTCGGCGCGCTGCTGGCAGGCGTACTCGCGATGTCGCTCGGCTTCGCGGGCGGACCGGCCGCGAGCGCCGGGAGCACCGACCTCAAGCCCAAGGTCCGGACCATCGAGCGGACCGTGACCATCCACAAGAAGGCAAAGCCCAAGGCGCCCCAGGTGGTCATGATCCCCGCCCCGGCCTCCTCGGCCGCGCAGAACGCCCCGGCCTCCACCGCGATGGGCTCCTCCGATGACGAGCGGGATGACGAGGCCGTGGACGACGACCAGTTCGAAGGCGAGCACGACAGCGAGGGCCAGGACGACGGCGGGTGGCAGGAGGACGAAGGCGAGTTCGAAGATGACTGAGCGTGCCGAGCGCGTGGGGCGGCGCCGAGCCTCCAAGCGCGAGCTGCGCATCTGGGCGTGGCTCGCCGGCGGCCTCGCGTTCTTCGCGCCGTGGGCCGCGCTGGGCGCCTCGCCCAAGCCGGCGGCGGACGTCGCCGCCGGCAAGGCCGAACGGCCGGTGGTGATCGTCAGAAAGATCACCCGACGCGTCGTGATCCAGAGCCGGCCGGCGTCCGCACCCGTCCAGTACGTGACGGTGCCGTCCTCCTCCTCCGGCTCGACCCCGTCCGGCTCCGCGGGCGCGGTCGCCGCCGGCTCGAACGGGTCGAGCGGCGGCTCGAGCAACCCTCCCCCGACGACCACGACCGGCGGATCCTGATGCGGGCCGTGGAGCGAGCCGGGTTCCGCGCGATGGGAACCGACGTCACGTTGATCGGCCCGGTCGGGTCCCCGGCGTTCCCGGCGAGTGTCGCGACCGTCCGCTCCGTGTTCGAGCGCGAGGAGCAACGCTTCTCCCGGTTTCGCGCGGACAGCGAGCTCTCCGCGGTGAACGCCGCCGCCGGCGCGTGGACCGTCGTCTCCATCGAGTTCGCCTGGGTGGTCGAGCTCGCGCTCGCGGCGTGGCGAGAGACCGACGGCCGCTTCGATCCGACGGTGCTCGACGCCGTGATCGCCGCCGGCTACGACCGAGACTTCGACGAGATCCTCGCCGGCGCCCGAGGGGCGCTGCGACCGCCCCGGCCCTGCGGGCGCGCGGGCGAGGTCGCGCTCGCCGGCCGCCGTCTGCTCCTTCCCGAGGGTGTCGGGCTGGACCTGGGGGGCGTCGCGAAGGGATGGACGGTCGACGTCGCCGCCGAAGCCGCGGTCGCCTGCGGCCTGCGGTGGGCGCTCGTCAACGCCGGCGGAGACCTCCGCATCGCCGGGACGGCGCCCCGCGGAGGGATCGGCGTCGCGGTCGACGATCCCGAGACGTCCGAGACCGACGCCGGACGAATCGTGCTCGACGAGGGTGCGCTCGCGACCTCCTCGGTGACCCGCCGGGCATGGGGCGAGGGGCTTCACCATCTCATCGACCCCGCGACCGGGAGCCCCTCGAGCGGCCCCGTACTCCAGGCGACCGTCTGGGCGCTGACGTGCGCCGAGGCCGAGGTTCGGGCGAAGGACGCGCTCCTTGAGGGCGAGGCATTCCTGGACCGGGGCGCGGCGCTCCTCGTGCTCGAGGACGGCCGTATCGTGACGAACATGACGACGAGCGAGCAGGTCCTCACATGACCATGTGGATCCTCCTGCGGGCCGCCGGCATCGGCGCCTACGTGATGCTGTTCCTCTCGGTGGTCTGGGGCCTCGCGGGGACGACCTCGGTGTTCGGCAAGCGGATCTCGAAGGCGTCCGCGACGACGGTCCACCAGTTCATGGCGACCTGCGGGCTGTTCCTGCTCGCCGGGCACGTGGGCGTCCTGCTCGCCGACTCGTTCATGCCCTTCTCGATCGCCGACGTCACGATCCCGATGGCGAGCACGTACCGTCCGGTCGCCATCGCGTTCGGCGTCGTGGCCATGTACGCGACCGTCTTCGTGATCGTCACCAGCTGGATGCGCAAGAAGATCGGGACGAAGTGGTGGCGCCGGACCCATCTGCTCGCGGTCCCAACGTTCGTCCTGTCCCTGGTACACGGCATCTTTGCCGGGACCGACAGCGCTCGGCCGGCCCTGTGGTGGACCTACCTCGCGACCGGCCTCATCGTCCTGTTCCTGCTCGTCGTTCGCGCGCTCACGGCCGGCTACCGGCCCGAGCGCGCCGCCCCGCCCCCACGGGATCGTGCGACCGTGCGGATGACCCCGGCCGCCGATCTTCCCGCTCCCCCGGCGACCGCCTGACCCGAACCGCCCGGGCCGATGGTCGGGTCGGACGAGGATCGCTCCACCACTAGGATGGCCGCATGAGCACGGCCTTCCCCGAGCACCTCGTCTCGGACGTCGCGCTTCGCGACGGCTCCACGGTACGGGTGAGGCCGGCGCGCCCGGGCGACGCGACGAGGGTCGAGGACTACCTGATCGGTCTGTCACCGGAGACCCGGCGCCTGCGCTTCTGGTCGCAGGCGATCGACGTGCGCGCGCTTGCCGCCAGGATCGTCGACGTCGACTACCGCGATCACCTCACGCTGCTGGTGCTCCAGGGTGGAGACGAGGGCCGCATGATCGGGGGCGCCCAGTACATCCGCATCGAGGGCGGACGCGCCGAGGTGAGCCTCTCGGTCACCGACGAGTTTCAGGGCAAGGGGATCGGATCGATCCTGCTGGGACAGATGGCGCAGGAGGCCGCCCGTCACGAGATCACGACCTTCGTCGCCGAGGTCCTGCCCGAGAACCACGCGATGGTGAACGTCTTTCGAGCCAGCGGCTTCACGGTCTCGATCCGAGCCACGCCGGGCGCGATCGAGGTCGAGTTCCCGATCCTGCTGACCGACGAGGCGGTGGGGCACTTCGAGGACCGAGAGACGCAGGCCGCCGTCAACGCGATGCGGACGTTCCTCGCGCCCCGCTCCGTCGCCGTGATCGGGGCGTCGCGAGACTCGACGACGATCGGCGGCCAGCTCTTCCACAACCTGCTCACCACCGAGTTCCAAGGTCCCGTCTACCCCGTCAACCCGAAGGCGGACGTCGTGCACGGCGTCGTGGCCTATCCCTCCGTGAGCGAGGTGCCGGGCGACATCGACGTCGCGTTCGTGGTCGTCCCCGCACCGCTCGTCGCGCAGGTCGCACGGGAGTGCGGCGTCAAGGGCGTGCGGGGGCTCGTGGTGATCTCCGCCGGGTTCGGCGAGACCGGGGGCGAGGGCCCGGCTCGCCAGGACGAGTTGGTCGGCATCTGTCGCTCGTACGGCATGCGGATCGTCGGGCCCAACTGCATGGGCGTCGTGAACACGTCGAACGAGATCCGACTCAACGGCACCTTCACGACCGTGTATCCGCCGCCAGGTCGCGTCGGGTTCCTGTCGCAGTCGGGAGCCCTCGGTCTCGCGGTGATGCAGTACGCGACCGAGCTCGGGCTCGGGCTGTCGTCGTTCGTCTCCATCGGGAACTCCGCCGACATCTCGGGCAACGACCTCGTCGCCTACTGGAACGAGGACGCCGATACGGACGTCGTGCTGCTGTACCTCGAGTCGTTCGGCAACCCCCGGCGTTTCGCCCGCCTGGCCCGCGAGGTGGGACGTCGCAAGCCGATCGTCGCGGTGAAGTCGGGCCGGAGCGCCGCGGGGGCTCGGGCGGCCGCGTCGCATACCGGAGCGCTGCTCGCCGCCTCGGACGTGACGGTCGACGCCCTGTTCCGCCAGGCCGGGGTGATCCGGACGGACACGCTCGAGGAGATGTTCGACGTCGCGACGATCCTGGCGAACCAGCCGCCGCCGAAGGGCGAGCGCGTGGCGATCGTGACCAACGCCGGCGGCCTCGGAATCCTGTGCGCGGACACCTGCGAGGGCAACGGCCTGAAGGTCCAGCCGCTCTCGGACGCGACGAGGGAGCGATTGCGCGGGTTCCTGCCGGCCGAGGCCTCCGTCGGAAACCCCGTCGACATGATCGCCTCCGCCACCGCCGAGGACTACGCGAACGCGATCGAGACGGTCGGCGCCGATCCCGAGGTCGACGCCTTGATCGTGATCTACATCCCGCCGCAGGCGACCAAGGCGGCCGAGATCGGTCACGCGATCGTCGGCGCGATCAACGAGATCGGCGGCCGGATCCCGGTCGCCACGACCTGGATGTCCACGAAGGGGCTCCCGGAAGCGTTGCAGGAGGCCGGCACCCGCGTCCCGTCGTTCGCGTTCCCGGAGCAGGCGGCCATCGCGATGGCCCACGCGGCCCGGTACGGCCGCTGGCGCAGCCGGCCGATCGGCACGATCCCGCGATTCCAGGACTCGCGAAGCGACGAGGCGGCCGGCGTCATCGCGGGGGCGCTCGGCAGGGGTGCGGGCGGGTGGCTCACCGCCCCGGAGGTCCAGCGGTTATTCGAGTGCTACGGCCTCCGGACCGTCCGGTCCGAAGCGGTGAGGACCCCGGAGGAGGCCGGCGACGCCGCGGCCCGGATGGCGTCGCCGGTGGCGCTCAAGGCGTTCGGGCCCGACATCGTGCACAAGACCGAGGTAGGTGCGGTCGCCCTCGGCCTCAGCGGGCCCACCGAGACCGCCGAGGCCGCCCGCGCGATATCGGTGCGCGTCGAGGCAGCGGGACTCACGCTCGAGGGCTTCGTCGTCCAGCAGATGGTGGAGGGCGGCGTCGAGATGCTCGTCGGGGTCGCCCACGATCCGCTGTTCGGCCCCGTGGTGGCGTGCAGCGCCGGAGGGACGACCGTCGAGCTTCTCCGGGACGTCGCCGTTCGCGTCACGCCCATCACCGACCTGGACGCGAGCGAGATGGTTCGCTCGCTCCGGACATTCCCGCTCCTGGACGGCTTTCGTGGAGCGGCGAAGGTCGACGTCGCGTCGCTCGAGGAGGTGATCCTGCGCGTGAGCGCCCTCGTCGACGACCACGCCGCGATCGCCGAGATGGACTGCAACCCGGTCATGGTGCTGCCCCACGGGGCGCTGATCGTCGACGCCCGCGTTCGCGTCCAGGAGGCCCCCCCGATCCGACCGCTCGCCGCGCGAACGGTCGCGCGTTAGGTCGCGCTCGACGCGCGCTCGCCCGGGCGGGCCACGAGGACGGAGCACGGCGCGTGGTGCGTGCAGTACTCGCTCACGCTGCCCAGAAAGGCCCGGCGCATCCTCGTCACGCCGCGGTGGCCAACGACGAGCAGATCGGTCGCCTCGCGCTCGGAAGCCTTCACGAGCGCGTGCTCCGGACGGCCCATCGCCATCTCGCGGATCGGCGTCACCCCGCGAGCCGAGGCCGAGCGGACGGCGGGCTGGAGCTCGGGCGGACTGTCCTCGTCGTCGCCGAGCGTCCACTCCGTGTCGTGGCCCCGGAACACGGGGATCACGTGGAGCACGCGAAGCTCCGCCCCGGTCGCGGCCGCGATGCTGGCGGCGAACCCGGCGGTCTCCGCGGACGCCTCGGAGCCGTCCACCCCGCACGCGATCCTGGTCGGGAAGCCGGAGCCCGCGGCCCGGGCGACCAACACCGAGCAGCGAACCTCCTTCAGGACGTGCGCGGCCACCTGCCCGATCCGGATCGAATCGCCGATCAGCCCCGCGTCGGGACCGACGCAGACGAGGTCGGCGCCCTCTTCCGACGCTTCCTCCACGAGCGCCGCCCCCGGATCGCCCGCGAGGATCCGGGCATCGGCCTGAACGCCGACCTCGGCCGCGAGCGTCGAGGCCCGCTCGAGGGCCGCCTCCGCCCCGGACTCCACGTCGTCCCTGTGGATCCGGCCGGTGTCGACGACGAATGCCACCTCGAACGCCGCGCCGAAGGCCGCGGCGAGCCGCGCCCCCTGCCGAACCGCTTCGTCCGCGCGCGCGGACCCGTCCGTCCCCGCCAGCACGCGGGCGAGCGCCTCGACCCCGTCCGTCAACGACGGGCCTTCGGCACGAGCGTCGTCCAGGTCGACGGGTCCGCGGCCGCCGTGTCGTCGGTCAGGTACGAGAGCCTCTGCGCGAACGCCACCACACCCTCCGTGGAGAGCACGAGCCGCTCCATCACCGGGATGAGGCTCTTGCGCTCGATCTGTCCCTCGACGGTGACGATGCCGGCTCGGACCACGACGCGGATCGTATCCGGATCGATCCACAGCGTCCGACGAACCACGTCCTCGCGGATCTCTCGCGCGATCTCCTCGTCCTGGCGAAGGAAGACCTTCAGCAGGTCGGCCCGCGAGACGATCCCGACCATTCGCCCGGTGTCGGGATCCACGACGGGCAAGCGCTTCACGGATCGACGGTGCATGAGCCGGGCCGCCTCCCCGATGGACGTCTCCGGGGCGACCGTGATCACCGGGGCGCTCATGACCTCGGAGGCGACGAGCCCCGCCGCCTTCGATCGATCGCTCCGTCGATGGACGCCCTCGAGCAGACGCGGTGCGCCCTCCAGCTCGGGATCCTCCTTCAGGATGAGGTCGCCCTCCGATACGAGCCCGAGCACACAGCCATCCTCGTCGACGACGGGGACGGCGCTCACCCGATGCGTCTGCATGCGCCGCACGATGTCCTTGAACGGCGTGAAGGCGTCCACCGACACGACCGCGCGGGTCATCACGTCCGAAACGATCCGTTTCATCGTCCGCCTCCCTTCGGAGCTCGCAATCCTTCCGCCTCACCGTAGGACGGGCCCGAACGCGACCCAACGGCCGGAGGACCCCCCGGGCGGAGGTCGGGGCCCGCGGCGCGCGGGCCGGTGAGCCCGGCCGGGACGTGGCGTACCGGGGGCGTTACGCTCGACGATGTGGACCGTCGCGATCGCCTGATCCGCTCCGGGCTCGTCCTTGCATCCGAGCTGAGCCTGGAGGCCGTCCTCCAGCGCCTGGTCGAGCTCGCCGCGGAGCTCACCGACGCGCAGTACGGGGCGCTCGGCGTCCTCGGTTCGGACGGCCGCATCGCGGAGTTCGTGACGACCGGGATCACCGCCGAGCAGCGCGCCGCCATCGGTGACCCCCCCACCGGACACGGCATCCTCGGCCTGCTGATCACGGACGCCCGACCGGTCAGGATCTCGAACCTCGCGCAGCATCCGCTCTCGTACGGGTTTCCGGCGAACCACCCGCCGATGACGTCGTTCCTCGGCGCCCCGGTCACCTCGCGGGGGCAGGTCTACGGAAACCTCTATCTGACCAACAAGCTGGGCGCGCCGGAGTTCTCCGAAGAGGACGAGGAGGCGCTCGTCGTCCTGGCCGCACAGGCGGGGATCGCCGTCGAGAACGCGCGCCTGTACGAACAGGCCCAGGCCCGGCAACGTCGTCTCGCCGCGTCCGCGGAGATCGCCAACGCGATCCTGTCGCGGTCGCACCCGGACGAGGCGCTGCAGCTGATCGCCTCCCGGGCGCGCGAGATCGTCCGCGCGGATCTCACCTGGGTCGTGACGCCCGAGGCGACGGGAACGCTGCTGGTGGTCTTCGCCGACGGCGAGCGTTCGGAGACCATCCTGGGGATGACGCTTCCTCTGGAGGACTCCATCTCCGGGGAGGTGGTCCGGACCGGCCGCGCCGTGGTCGTCCACGACCTCGAGCACGACGACCGCGCCTTCGCACCCCTGGTCGACGCCGGCCACATCGGTCCCGCGGTCTACGTCCCGCTGTCCGCGCACGGTCGAACGTTCGGGACGCTCGCGGCCGCGAACGAGCCCGGCGGCCGAGCCTTCGGCGAGGACGCCGTAGAGCTCCTCGAGACATTCGCCGACCAGGCCACGATCGCCCTCGAGTACGCTCGCGCCCAGCGCGACGTCGAGCGGCTCGCGGTCCTGGAGGATCGCGAGCGGATCGCCAAGGAGCTCCACGACGGTGTCATCCAGGCCCTCTTCGCGATCGGGATGGGCCTTCAGGGCACCGCCCTGATGTCGGGCGACCAGGACCTCTCGGGGCGGATCGAGGGCGCGGTCGGCGAGCTGGACCGCGTGATCCGGGACCTGCGCAACTACATCTTCGGTCTCCGGCCGGGAATCCTGGCCGACCGTCAGCTGGACAAGGCACTGCGGGAGCTCGCGGAGGAGTTCCAGAGCAAGAGCGGCATCGTCACGGTTCTCGAGCTCGACGAGTCCGTCGCGGCCGAGCTCGCGAGCGTCGCCGGGGACGTCGTGCAGTTGACGCGCGAGGCGCTGTCCAACGTCGGCCGGCACTCGGGCGCGGCGACGTGCCGGGTGAGCCTCGTAGAGCGAGACGGGGTCGCGATCCTCGAGGTCGACGACGACGGCAAGGGCTTCGACTCCGCGAGCGTGCGCCGCGGAGACGGGCTGACGAACCTCGAGGAGCGCGCCGCGGCGCTCGGCGGGACGACGTCGATCGATTCGATCGCCTTGCAGGGCACCACGGTTCGGATCGAGCTCCCTCTCTAACCGCGGCGGCCGCCTACTGGACCACCAGCGCGGTCACCATCCCGTACATGCCCTGTGGCCCCTCGACGTGCGGCAGGATGTGACAGTGGAACGCCCAGACGCCTGGGGAGTCCGCGTGCACGAGCACGTCGAACCGCTGGCCCGGGGCGATCATCAGCGTGTCCGCCATGTACCGGTTGCCGCGACTGAGCACGAACCCGTCCTCGGCGACCACCTGGAAGTGGAACCCGTGCAGGTGCATCGGGTGGATCATCGCGCCGTCGTTCGCGAGGTGGATCAGGACGGAGTCCCCGAGCGCGGCGACGATCGGCTGCGTCGCGGGGAAGCCCTTGCCGTTGAGCACGTAGCCGGTGGGACCGTCGCCGAGGAACAGGGTGCTCTCGACGTCGATCGGTTCGCCGTAGACCGAGGCCCAGTCGCCGCCCTTGGGCTCGACGTAGAAGGCGCCGTAGAGACCCTTGCCGACCTGCTCGGTGGAGTTGAAGTGCGAGTGGTACACGTACATCCCCGGCGGGTCCACGATCTCGAACTCGTACGTGAAGAACCCGCCCGGCAGGATCGGGTCCTGCGTGATGTACGGGACGCCGTCCATCCCATTGGGCACCGTCAGGCCATGGAAGTGAAGCACGGTCGGTTGGCTCATCTCGTTGCGAAGCACGATCCGGACCTTGTCGCCGGGGTTGACCCGGATCTCGGGTCCCGGAACCGTGCCGTTGAAGCCCATCGCGTCCACGAAGACTCCGGGCGAGGTCTCCCAGCTGATCTCCTCCGCCGTGAGCTCGAACACCTTGACGCCGTTTTCGATCGCCGGCTCGAGCGGCTGATTCCCGAGCGCCTCGGTCTCCGCCGGGAAGGCCTCGACGCTGACACGGTGGCCGTCGAGCATCTCCTGCACGCTCATCCCGGCATGCGACCCGGAGGCGCCGGTCGCGCCCGTTCCGCCACTCGCCGCGGCCGCCACCTCCCCACCGGCCATGACCATCAGCGAACCGACCATGCCGAGGTCGGCGTGTCCGGAGATCGTGCAGAAGATCCGGTAGTCGCCGGGCTCGAGCGCCGGAACCTCGAGGGTCTGCGTCTCCCCCGGCGGGAGCTCGCGCGTCTGCTCGATGCCGGCGCCCGTGTCGACCGCGAACGTGTGCGGGGTGGTCCCGTCGTTCGACACGGAGAACGAGAGCGATCGTCCGGCGGGCGCGTGGATCGCGGCCGGCGTGATCGCGAACTCGGTGAGCGAGACGTCGAAGCTCGCGGGCGCCGCGACATCCGCGTCGGGCCCGCCTCCTCCCTCGCCCTCGTCGCCGCCGCTGCACGCCGCCGCGGCGAGCACGAGCACGAGCACGAGGATCGCGAGACCTGCGGCAACCCGGCGACCGTGATCGATCATCGTTTCTTCCTCCCATCGAGCGTCCATGCACCTCGGCGGTAGATGGAACGCGACTCCGGCGGTTCCCCTCAGGGCCGGAAGCCCTAGGAGGAGCCGGGCCGGGTCCCGGTCGCGGTGGAGCCCGTCAGCGATCGGACGGCTGCGACGAGCTCCTCGCGATCGGGATGGCGCGCCAGGCGTACGAGCCTTCCCGGGATCTCCTCGCCGGGGCGGGAGCCCAGGACGACGACCCGGTGTCCCGACAGGAGGTACAGACCCAGCAGCTCCTCGGCCGGCGTGCCCATGACGACGGCCTCGCTGTCCAGGCTCATGTCGAGCACCACGACGGAGGATTCGGTCGCGAGCGGACACGCCCCGCCGCGCGAGCCCACGCAGGTGTAGTCCGGCTCGGTGGGACCCGGACACACAAGCACCGGGTACCCGGCGCCCTCGAGCCACGCGCCGTACCGGCCTCGCTCTGAGGGACTCGCCTCGACGACGAGCACGCTTTCGGGAACTCGCGACTCCGTGGGCATCGAGCCGAGCGTGCGCCGTACGGCGCCGACGGTCGCCGGTCCCGGGTCCCGGGCCTGTGGGGCCCTTCGACCCTGCGGTCTGCGCGGTCGTCTCCCATCCTTGGCCGCATGTTCCTGCGCTACTTCCTCGACCTCGCCGCGCCGTTCGAGGACGTCGAGGCCTCGCTGCTCGACGAACCCGGAACTTGGGTGCCCGGCCTGCTGCGGGACGCCGAGGACCGGGGCGAACGGCTGCTGGCGGACGTCGGCTTCGTGTTCGAGACGCGCAGGATCGACAAGCAGGTGGAGGTCCGGTTCGGCACTCCTTACCGGATTCCCTCGAAGACGCTCCTCCCGATGAACTGGCGCGCTACGGGTTCCGACCGGTTGTTCCCACAGCTCGACGGCGACCTCGAGGTCGCCGCGCTCGGCCGCGGCCGGACGCAGCTGTCGATCAGCGCCAGGTACCGACCACCGCTCGGCGCCGCCGGCCGGGCGCTCGATCGGGCGCTGCTGCATCGCGTCGCCGAGGCCACCATCAAGGACTTCCTCGATCGGGTCGGCGAACGCGTCGTCGCGCATCAGACCCCGACCCCCGAGCGATAGGATTGCCGCGTGACCGAACGGGCCACGAAGGTGCCGCCGCTCCGAGTGCTCCTCGTGGATGACCACGAGGTGGTGCGCGGCGGCGTCAAGGCGCTGCTGCAAGCGACCGAGGACATCGTGGTCACGGCGGAGGCCGGCACGATCCGAGAGGCGGTCGACGAGGCCGACCGGACCCGGCCCGACGTCGTGGTGATGGACGTCAGGCTCGCCGACGGCAGCGGCATCGAGGCGACCCGCGAGATCCGGGCCAAGCACCCGAAGACGCAGGTGATCATGCTGACCTCGTTCGCCGACGACGAGGCCCTCTTCGCCTCGATCATGGCGGGGGCCTCCGGCTACGTCCTGAAGCAGGTCCGGGGCGGAGAGCTCGTGCGTGCCATCCGAACGGTCGGCAAGGGAGAGAGCCTCCTGGACCCGGCGGTGACGAGCGCCGTGCTCGATCGCCTCCGCAAGGGCAAGCACCTGCTGAAGGACGAGAAGCTCGCCCGCCTGTCGCCGCAGGAGGAGCGGATCCTGTCGCTCGTCGCCGACGGCAAGACCAACCGGGAGATCGGGGACGAGCTGAACCTCGCGGAGAAGACGGTCAAGAACTACGTTTCGAGCATCCTGTCCAAGCTCGAGGTCGCGCGCCGCGCCGAGGCCGCCGCCTACCTCGCCCGCCACACCACCACCCCCGGCACCCAGGGATAGCCGACACCGGGTCCCCCTCGAGGGTCCCTCGTCCCCGGGTCCTTGGGCCCTCCGGTCGGCCCGAAGTTCCCGATCGGCGTGGGCCATCGGACCCGTCCCCCGCATCGCGTGAGCCTGGATGCTCCGCCCATGAGAAAGGAGGGTGCGATGGACACCAAGGAGCGCATCCGGTTCGAGGAGCCGGGCTTCGCGAAGTTCCTCTTCGCCTCCGCGACCGCGGCCTGGATCTGGCTCCCCTTCCGCGTGTACCTCGGGTACGAGTGGGCGCACGCCGGCTGGGAGAAGGTCACCGGCGACCCGTCGTGGCTCAAGAGCAGCGAGCCGCTCGCCGGGTTCGTCGGGTTCGCGCTGGGGAGCGCCGGCCAGGGCGAACACTCGGCGGTGAACTACGGGTGGTACGCGGCATTCCTGCGGTGGGTCGGCGGCGACGGCGCCGGGGTCATGTCGAAGGTCATCTCCCTGGGCGAGATGACGGTCGGGATCGCCCTGATCCTCGGGCTGTTCACGGGGATCGCGGCGTTCCTTGCCGGCACGCTGAGCATGTCGTTCGGACTCGCCGGCGTCGCCGGCGTCAACCCGATGTTCTTCCTGCTCGAGGTGCTGCTGATCCTGGCGTGGCGCAACGCCGGCTACATCGGCCTCGACCGCTGGATCCTGCCGGCGCTCGGAACGCCGTGGGAGCCGGGCACGCTGTTCGCCCCCGAGGGGCGGCCGGGCAAGGCCACGCAGCTTGCCTGAGAGGGGTCGGACGGCCCCCGTCCGGGGCGAGGCGAGGCGGAACGATGGAGGCGGGGCGGACGCCCCGCCTCCATCGTCGACGGATCGGTGAGTGAGGCTCGGAATGGGCGAGACCATGATCACGGTGGACGGGAACGAGGCGGCGGCGAGGGTCGCCCACCGGCTCTCCGAGGTGATCGCCATCTACCCCATCACCCCGTCCTCCCCGATGGGCGAGCTCGCGGACTCCTGGTCGGCCGCGGGCAGGACGAACCTGTGGGGCGCCGTCCCACGGGTGATCGAGATGCAGAGCGAGGGCGGCGCGGCCGGCGCGCTCCATGGCGCCCTCCAGGCGGGAGCCCTGTGCACGACGTTCACGGCGTCGCAGGGGCTCCTGCTGATGATCCCGAACCTGTACAAGGTCGCCGGCGAGCTCACGCCGGCGGTGATCCACGTGGCCGCGCGGACGCTCGCCACGCACGCGCTGTCGATCTTCGGCGACCAGAGCGACGTGATGGCGGTACGCCAGACCGGGTGGGCGATGCTCGCCTCCTCGGACGTGCAGGCCGCGCAGGATCTCGCGGCGATCGCCCACACGTCCACGCTCGAGTGCCGCGTGCCCTTCCTCCACTTCTTCGATGGCTTCCGAACCTCGCACGAGGTGAACGTGATCGAGGAGCTCCGCGACGGCGTCCTTCGCGCGCTGGTCGACGACCACCTGGTTCGCGCGCACCGCGAGCGGGCCCTGTCGCCGGATCACCCCGTCCTCCGCGGCTCCGCGCAGAACCCCGACGTGTTCTTCCAGGCGCGCGAGGCCTCGAACCCCTTCCACGCGATCGTGCCGCAGGTCGTGCAGAGGACGATGGACCGCTTCTTCCGGCTCACCGGGCGCGCCTATCACCTGTTCGACTATCACGGTGCGCCGGACGCCGAGCGCATCGTCGTGCTGATGGGCTCGGGCAACGGCGCCGCCGAGGAGACCGCCGACGCCCTGGGCGCCCGCGGCGAGCGCGTCGGTGTCGTCAACGTCCGGCTGTACCGACCGTTCTCCGCGGAGGCCTTCGCCGCCGCGCTTCCGCCGTCGGTCCGCTCGATCGCCGTGTTGGATCGCACGAAGGAGCCCGGGGCGCTCGGGGAGCCGTTGTACCAGGACGTGGTGACGGCGCTCGCCGAACGCGTGGCGGCGGGTGCCCTCCACTCGATGCCGAGGGTCATCGGCGGCCGCTACGGACTGTCCTCGAAGGAGTTCGATCCCGCGATGGTGAAGGCCGTCTTCGACGAGCTCGCCAAGGATGAGCCGAAGGTCCACTTCACGGTGGGCATCGTCGACGACGTCTCGCTCATGTCCCTGGACGTCGAACGCTCGTTCGCCACCGAGGCGGACGATGTCGTGCGCGCCGTCTTCTACGGCCTGGGCGCCGACGGGACCGTGAGCGCCAACAAGAGCTCCGTGAAGATCATCGGCGAGGGCACCGACCGGTACGCGCAGGGCTACTTCGTCTACGACTCGAAGAAGTCGGGCTCGATGACGACCTCGCACCTGCGGTTCGGTCCGAGGCCGATCCGCTCGACGTACCTCATCGGCCCCGGCCGCGCCAACTTCGTGGCGTGCCACCAGTTCCACTTCCTCGAGCGGACGGACGTGCTCGACGTCGCCGCTCCGGGCGCGACGTTCCTGCTGAACAGCCCGTTCGGGGCCGACGCCGTGTGGGGGCACCTGCCCGTCGAGACGCAGCGGTCGATCGTGGACAAGGGCCTGCGCTTCTTCGTGGTCGACGCGCAGAAGGTCGCGACCGCGGTCGGGCTCGGCTCGCGCGTGAACACGATCCTGCAGACGTGCTTCTTCGCGCTGGCGGGCGTGCTGGACCAGGCGGACGCGGTGGCGCGAATCAAGGCGGCCGTCGAGAAGAGCTACGGCAAGCGTGGGCGAGCGGTCGTCGAGCAGAATCACGCGGCCGTCGACGCCGCCCTCGATGGGCTCCGCGAGGTGGCCGTTCCGTCCGGCGTCTCCGGCGACCTCCATCGGCTCCCGCCCGTCCCCGCAGAGGCTCCCGGTTTCGTCCAGCGCGTTACGGCGACGATGATCGCGGGCAAGGGCGACCTCTTGCCGGTCTCGGCGCTGCCGGTCGACGGCACGTTCCCGACGGACACGGCGCGGTGGGAGAAGCGATCGATCGCGCACGAGATCCCGATCTGGGACCCCGACATCTGCATCGACTGCGCCAAGTGCGCGCTCGTGTGCCCCCACGCCGCGATCCGGATGAAGGTGTACGAGCCCATCGCGGCCGCAGGTGCTCCCGATGGTTTCCCGCACAAGGAGTGGCGCGACCGCGACAACCCCGGGATGTGGATGACGATTCAGGTGGCGCCGGACGACTGCACCGGATGCGGGGTCTGCGTGGACGTGTGCCCCGCGAAGTCGAAGGAGGTCGTCAAGCACAAGTCGATCGACATGCTGCCGAAGGACGAGCACCTCGAGGTCGAGCGCGCGAACTTCGACTTCTTCCTGCGAGTCCCGCCCGCCGATCGTCGCGAGGTGAAGACGGCCACGATCAAGGGCTCGCAGATGCTCGAGCCGCTGTTCGAGTACAGCGGAGCCTGCGCCGGATGCGGTGAGACCCCGTACCTGAAGCTGCTCTCGCAGCTGTTCGGCGACCGCATCCTGGTGGCGAACGCGACGGGGTGCTCCTCGATCTACGGCGGGAGCCTCCCGACGACGCCGTGGGCAAAGGACGCCAACGGCCGCGGGCCCGCGTGGGCCAACTCGCTGTTCGAGGACGACGCGGAGTTCGGGCTCGGGATGCGGCTGGCGCTCGATTATCAGCGCGCGTACGCGCGCGCGCTGCTCGAACGGCTGGCGCCACCCGTCGGCGAAGACCTCGTGCGGGCGATCCTGGACCCGTCACCGGACGACGAGGCCGGGCTCGCCGATCAGCGCGAACGCGTCGACGAGCTGAAGCGGGTCCTCGACGCGCGGCAGGACGACGACGCCCGGAACCTGTTGGCGGTGGCGGATTCGCTGGTCCGCAAGGGCGTGTGGATCGTGGGCGGAGACGGGTGGGCCTACGACATCGGCTTCGGCGGGCTCGACCACGTCCTCGCAAGCGGCCGGGACGTGAACGTGCTCGTGCTCGACACGCAGGTGTACTCGAACACGGGTGGCCAGGCCTCGAAGGCCACGCCGCGTGGGGCCGTGGCGAAGTTCGCGGCCGCGGGCAAGCCCGTCGGCCGCAAGGACCTTGGCATGATCGCCGCCGCGTACGGCAACGTGTACGTCGCGCAGGTCGCACTCGGCGCCGACAACGCCCAGACGATCAAGGCACTCGCCGAGGCAGAGTCCTGGAAGGGCCCCTCGCTGGTCATCGCGTACTCGACCTGCATCGAGCACGGCATCGACATGGCGACGTCGATGACGCATCAGAAGGAGGCGGCGCAGTCCGGCTTCTGGCCGCTCTACCGATACGACCCGCGCAAGGCGGTCGATGGAGAGACGGCGTTCCAGCTCGACAGCGCGGCGCCCACGATCCCGCTCAAGGAGTTCCAGGCCAAGGAGGCCCGATTCGCGATGCTGGCGCGCTCGCGGCCGGCCGAGCACGAGGAGCTCCAGGCGCTCGCGCAGGCCGACGCCGACGAGCGCCGGCGATTCTACGAGCAGCTCGCCGGCGTGAGGCGACACGCGCCGGCCTCCCGCAAGGAGGGGGAACCATGACCGTGGACCTGCGAACCACCTATATGGGGCTGCGGCTGTCCAACCCGATCGTGCCCTCGGCCTCGACGCTTTCCTCACGCATCGACACCCTCAAGCGACTCCAGGATGCCGGCGCCTCGGCCGTCGTCATGCAATCGCTGTTCGAGGAGCAGATCGAACATGAGGAGCTTCAGATCCACCGCATGCTCGAGACCGGCTCGCACAGCAACCCCGAGTCGATCACCCACTTCCCCGAGCTCGAGGACTACAACACCGGCCCGGACGAGTACCTGCGACACCTCGAGGCCTGCAAGAACGAGCTCGCGATCCCCGTGATCGGTTCGCTGAACGGGGCGAGCGAGGGCGGGTGGGTCCGCTACGCGAAGCTGATCCAGGACGCCGGCGCGGACGCGCTCGAGCTGAACGTGTACTTCGTCGCCACCGACCCCGACGAGAGCGGGTGGCAGGTCGAGCGGCGATACCTCGACCTCGTCTCGGCCGTCCGGGACAGCGTCACGATCCCCCTCGCGGTGAAGATCGGGCCATTCTTCTCATCGATGGCCAACATGGCACACCAGCTCGTCGAGGCCGGCGCCGACGGCCTGGTGCTGTTCAACCGGTTCCTCCAGCCCGACATCGATCTGGAGACGCTCGAGGTCGATCCGACCCTGCACCTGTCGACCTCCGAGGAGCTACGTCTCCCCTTGCGTTGGATGGCGATCCTTCGAGGGCGGGTGGACTGCTCCCTGGCCGCGACGACGGGGGTGCACACGGGCGAGGACGCCGTCAAGCTCCTGCTCGCGGGGGCAGACGTGACGATGATGGCGTCGGCGTTGTTCCGCTACGGGCCCGAGCACCTGGCGACGGTCCTCGGGGACGTCCGCACGTGGCTCGAGGAGCACGAGTACCAGAGCGTCGAACAGCTCAAGGGGAGCGTGAGCCAGGCCAACGTCGCCGACCCGGCCGCCTTCGCGCGCTCGAACTACATGAAGATGCTCGTCGACTTCTCGAGCCCGTACGACTGGCGCGAGATTCCCGGCTCGGTTCAGGCATAGCGATCAGCCCGCGACGGATCGCGACTCCGCCGAGGTCCGTACCCGGTCGTGGAACGAGGCCCTGACGCCCTGCTCGACCGCTGTGGGGCCGAACCAACACCGCAGGCTGCCCCGAAGCAAGGCCCGCTCGTGAAAGGACCCGTCGGGACGCACGCGGGCGAGCCCGCCCCGTTGCACCAGCGCTTCGAGGAGCGGGGCCAACTGCTTGCCGTACAGCTCCATACAGCGCTTGGGATGCACGCCGGGCCACGAGTAGCAGGAGACCACCGGACGACGTTGCGCGGTGGGGATTCCCGGCGGCAGTTCGTCCCAGGCGGGGTCGCTCACGTCGAACAGGTACCGATCGAGATCGCCCTGAGGGATCCCCTCGATCCCGCGGACCGTCGGCGGGTCGGCGTCAAGGAGGTAGGGGTCGACGACGAGATCGCAGATCACGGCGTGCGCCGGAAGGAGCCCGAGCGACTCGTTGCGGATGAGCGGGATCGCGGGGTCCTCCCGCTGCGTTGCGTCGACGAGAAGGTCCGTGACCCGCAGCCGGTCCAGCAGGTACTCGGGTCTGCACGTCAGATTCCGGCCGATCGTCGTGACCTCGACGCCGGGGAGCCCGTACCTGGTGAGCAGGTCCGAGCGCTCGACGTTCCCGTATTTCGTCGCGGCCTCCACGGCGTGCTTGCCGATCTCGCCCGCACCCATCACGGTCACGCGCACCGGCCCCCGGTCGCGCGAGGTGAACGGCGGCCACGTGCGCTCCAGCGTCTCGAACGCGACCTCGAGGCCGTTCCAGGCGACCGCCCGGCTGTTCACGACGAGCCTTCGGCCCTGGTCGTCCTCGATCGTGTCGAGGCCCACGGCCTGGATACCCGACTCCTCCAACTGCCGCACGCGGGCCGGCCTCGTCGGGAAATGGAGCATGGAGATCAGCGTCGACCCGCGATGCAGCTTCTCGAACTTGCCGATCGGCGCCCGCAGAATCACGACGACGTCCTGACGGTACGCCGCGTCCTCGTCGACCACGTGTACGAACGGCGACAAACACCGGTAGTCCGCGTCCACGTACCCCATGGCCGATCCGATCCCCGACTCGACGAACACATCGCATCCGAGGTTCGCGATCGTCCCCACCAGATCTGGCAGGAAGTCGCGTCGCTCTCCGGGCTCCTTGCGCATCCTCGGGAAGCCGAAGGTCAGGCTCGGGCGTGGTTCCATCGCGACACCTCCGCGCGAGCGACCGCTCGTTCCTCGTGATCGGGCCCCTCGAGCTCCCACGAGGTGGCGGCCTTTTCGAGGATCACGCGCAGCACGGGCTCGAGCTGCGCGCCGTACGCGAGCATGCTTTCGACGGGATCGAGGCCCGGCCATGAGTAGCAGGACAGGGCGAGGCGCCGGTTCGTGGTCTGGATCCGCTCGTCGAGTGCGCCCCACGCCGGATGGTCGACCGGGAAGATCCATGTGTCGAGGTTGCCGTGCGGAACACCCTCGAGGCCCTTCACCACCGGCGGGCGCGCATCGAGCTCGTACGGGTCGGCGGCGAGGTCGAGGAGCACCGCGTCCAGCGGCAGCGCTGCGATCCAGGCGTTCGACACGATCGGCCGAGACGAGTCACGGCGATGCGTCGCGTCGATCAGCAGGTCGGTCGTTTCGAGGCGCCCCAGCATGTAGTCCTCGTGCCAGGACAGGTCGAAGTCGACAACGGTCACCTCGACACCGGGGACGTTGCTCGCCACCAGGGACTCCCGCAGCCGGGCGTCGCCATAGCGGGAGGCAGCGTGCACCGCGTGGGCTCCCACCGCGCCGGAACCGAGGCAGGTGACGTGCAACGGACGCCGGCTCGGGTGGTCGAAGTGTGGATGCCGCACCTGGATCTGGCGAAACGCCTCTCGCACGCCGTTCCACGCGACCTTCTCCAGGTTCTCGACCATCCGCCGGCCCCGTTCGTCGGTGATCGAGTCGAGGCTCACGCCGTGGACGCCACGGCGCGCGAGCAGCTCCACCCGCTCGGGCCGGGTCGGATAGTGGAGCATCGAGACGAAGACCGTGCCCGGCTGGAGCAGCGCCAGCGCGTCCCGAGCGGGGCAGCGCAGCACCACGACGACGTCCTGGCCGAGACAGTCCTCGTAGGGGGCGAAACGGACCCGGTCCGAAGCTTGCAGATAGGCGGCGGCCGGTAGGTTCATCCCCGACCCGTAACCGCGTTCGAGGACGATCTCCCCGACGTCGGCGCGGTCCAGCCAGGCGATGAGATCCGGAAGGAAGTCCCGGCGCTCGCCGGCCTCCTCATGGATTCGCGGCAATCCGAACGAAAGTCCCATCCCACCGCCGAACGTAGGCGCCGCCGCCTTCGCCGGGCGGAGTCCAAGGACCCGCGAGCGGCGGGTCGGAAGGGCGGTCGCTCCGAGCCTTCACAAGCGCCGGCGCGACGCCTATTCCGTCAGCATCTGGCGGAGCACCATCTGCAGGATGCCGCCGTGGCGGTAATACTCGAGCTCGGCCTCTCCGTCGATCCGGACGATCGCGTCGAAGCGCTTCAGGAGTCCCCCGGCGGCTGTCGCGACGACCTCGACCGGTTGACGCGGCGCGACCCCGGCCAGCCCCCTGATCGTGAACGTCTCCGTTCCCGTGAGGCCGAGCGTGACGGCGCTCTCGCCCTCGCGGTACTGGAGGGGCAGCAGGCCCATCCCGACCAGGTTGCTCCGGTGGATCCGCTCGAAACTCTCCGCCAGGACGGCGCGGACGCCGAGCAGGAGCGGCCCCTTGGCGGCCCAGTCGCGCGAGGAGCCGCTCCCGTACTCCTTGCCGGCGAGCACGACCAGCGGGACGCGCTCGTCTCGATAGCGCAGCGCCGCGTCGTAGATCGTCATGCGCTCGCCGCTTGGCAGGTGCGTCGTCCAGTGGCCCTCGGTGTCCGGCGCGAGCTCGTTGCGCAGTCGCACGTTCGCGAACGTGCCGCGGATCAGCACCTCGTGGTTCCCGCGCCGGGCACCGTAGCTGTTGAAGTCGCGCGGCTCCACGCCGTGCTCGATCAGATACCGGCCGGCCGGCGAGTCCGGCTTGATCGATCCGGCCGGGGAGATGTGGTCCGTCGTGATCGAGTCGCCGACCTTCACGAGGCACCGCGCGCCGACCACGTCGCCCGGTTCGGACGACGACCCGTTCGCGAAGAACGGCGGCTCCCGCACGTAGGTCGACTCGGGCGACCACGCGTACATCGGTCCGGTCGGCGACGGGAGGGCATTCCAATGTTGGTCCCCGTCGAAGATCCGACCGTACTCGCGTTTGAACTGCCCCGGCTCGATCGCGGCCGCAACCGCCTCGCGCACCTCCACGGCGGTCGGCCAGACGTCGCGCAGGTACACCGTCGAGCCGTCGTTGCCGACGCCGAGCGGATCCCGGTCGAGGTCGACGCCGACGTGACCCGCGATCGCGTAGGCCACGCACAGCGGCGGCGACGCCAGGTACGAGGCCCGGACGAGCGGATGGATCCGGCCCTCGAAGTTGCGGTTGCCCGAGAGCACCGCGACGACGGCCAGGTCGTGCTCGGTCACCGCGTCGGCGACCTCGTCGGGCAGCGGCCCCGAGTTACCGATGCAGGTCGTGCAGCCGAAGCCCACGAGCGAGAAGCCGAGCTTGTCCAGATACGGCCGCAGCCCCGCCGCGTCCAGGTAATCCGTGACGACGCGCGACCCTGGCGCGAGCGACGTCTTCACCCAGGGCTTGGCCTGCAGGCCCGCCTCGACCGCCTTCTTCGCCAGCAGACCGGCCGCGAGCATGACGCTCGGGTTCGACGTGTTCGTGCAGCTCGTGATCGCCGCGATGACGACCGAGCCGTGCCGGATCTCTCCGTCGACCGCGGCGATGATCGAGGCGTTGGGATCGTGCGGGTGGTCGTGCACCTCCGGCTCGCCGTTCACGGGCCCCTCGTCCTCCAGACGGCCGACCTCGGTGGATTCGGGATCGGGTTCGAGTCGGTCGCGGAACGCATCGACGAACGACGCCCACACCCCCGAGAGCGCCACCCGGTCCTGCGGCCGCTTCGGCCCGGCGAGGGAGGGCTCAACCGAGGTCAGGTCGAGGTCCAGCACCTCGCTGAAGACCGGCTCGGCGTCGCCGTCGCGGCGGAACAGGTCCTGCTCCTTCGTGTAGCGCTCGACGATCTCCACGCGGTCCTCGCGACCGGTCAGCCGCAGATACCGCACCGTCTCGTCGTCGACCGGGAAGAACGCGGCCGTCGCCCCGTACTCGGGGCACATGTTCGACAGGGTCGCCCGGTCGGCAAGCTCGAGCGAGCTCAGCCCGTCTCCGAAGAACTCGACGAACTTCCCGACGACGCCGTGCGCCCGGAGCCTCTGGGTCAGCGTCAGGACGAGGTCGGTCGCGGTCGTCCCGGCCGGCAGCGCTCCGCTCACGCGCACCCCGACGACGATCGGCGTGGGCAGGACCATCGGCTGGCCGAGCATCGCGGCCTCGGCCTCGATCCCGCCGACGCCCCATCCCAGCACGCCGAGCCCGTTGATCATCGTCGTGTGCGAGTCGGTACCGACGAGCGTGTCGGGCATCGCCACGCCGTCACGCACGGCCACGACCCTGCCCAGGTACTCGAGGTTCACCTGGTGACAGATGCCGGCCCCAGGGGGAACGACGCGCAGGCCGGCGAAGGCCTGCTGCGCCCATCGAAGGAGGGCGTAGCGCTCGCCGTTGCGGCGGTACTCCCACTCGATGTTGGCCTCATAGGCCTCGGGCGAGCGAAACAGATCGACCTGGACCGAGTGATCGATGACGAGGTCGACGTCGACGTGGGGGTTCACCCTCGCCGGATCACCACCCGCACGCGACATCGCCGAGCGCATCGCGGCGAGGTCGACCACGGCGGGAACGCCCGTGAAGTCCTGCATCAGAACCCGAGCCGGCATGAACGCGACGCCTGCGCCGGGCGAACCGTCCGGCCAGGCCGCGAGGGCACGAACGTCCTCGTCCGCGACGTCCCCGGTCCCCGCGCGCCGCAGGAGGTTCTCGAGCAGGATCCGCACGGTCCGCGGCAGACGATCGACTTGCCCGATCCCCTGCTCGCCGAGCCAGGCGAGCCGATAGAGCTGGACCTGGCCCTCGGCGGTGTGGAGCCGGCCCTTCGCGCCCGCGAGCTCCGTCCCCATGTTTCCCATCGTCCCAGAACCGACGTCGTACAGGGTGCGCGCGTCAGATCCGGAGGTGAGTCGGCTGGCCGTCCTCCGGCGGCGTCACGCGCCGGTGGCTCTCGATGGCCGCCCGATGGTCGAGTCGCGTCTGGCGACGGATCCTCGCCTCGCGCTGGCGGCGCAGCTCGACCTCCGTCTCGGCGATCAGCGACGGGACGGGGCGAGGCCTGCCACGTTCGTCGAGCGCGACGAAGACCAGGTAGGCGCTCGAGGTGTGCTTGCGCGCCCCCGTCAGCACCGCCTCGACCTCGACCCGGACGCCGACCTCGAGGGACGTGGTCCCCACGTCGTTGACCGAGGCCCGCACGGTCACGAGGTCACCCACGTGGACCGGGTGCAGGAAGGACATCTGATCGATCGAGGCCGTGACGCACATCCCGCCCGCGTGCTTGATCGCCGCGATGCCCGCCGCCGTGTCGACGAGCTTCATCACCTCGCCCCCGTGGACGATGCCGGAGATGTTGGCGTGTCCGATCTCCATGAGCTGGACGAGTGTCGTCTCGGAGTCGGCGACGCTCTTGGCCTTGACCATGGTGCGAACCGTAGCAGGCGGGTCCACCGAACAGGAGAACGACGGGTACCATCGCTCCCCGTGCGCAAGCTCCTTCTCCTCGCGTTCGTGCTCGGGCTCGCCCTCCCCGCCTGCGAGCGAGGCGGGGAAAGAGCCGCGAGCCCGTCCGCGAGCCCCCGGGTCTCTTCCGAGCCATCCGCCACGACGCCGGGCGTGACTCCGTCGGCCTCGGGCACGAGCCTCGCAGCCCGCTGCACGCTCGTCCTGGGCTTCTCCGTGACGCGGCAATGGTACGAAGAGGGGGCCTTCGAGTCGCAACCCGGCATCGACGACGCCAGCTGGGAACTGATCTTCGAGGGGGGTGGCGACATTTCGGTGTGGTCGAACCCGGGGGCACAGCCCTACGCGCGCACCCCTCTCTCCGAGTGTGTGCGGCCACCCGACCGCGCCATCTTCCAGGTTGCGGCGCGGCGATGGCGTAACCAGCCGACCGAGGAGACCGTCTCCGAGCTGAAGACGGTGATCGCCAACATTCGCGCGGCGTGGCCGACCGTCGAGGTGGTCGAGCTGATCCCGATCGTGGGCGGACCTGGAGGGCAGCCGTGCGAGGCCGCGTCGCAACCCGGCCGAACGGTCGACGCGTCGGCGATGAACCCGGCGATGAACGCCGTGATCACCGAGGTGGCGGACGGCCGGGACGTCCGCCAGGGTCCCGACCTGGAATTGGCGGATTGCTCGCAGTATGCCGACGGCATCGGCCACATCACGCTCGAGGGATCTCGCTACATCGCGTCCGTTCTCGCCGAGCACTACGCAAGATGAAGGTCTCGCTCGCCGCGCCGTTCCTCTTCGCATGCACGCTCGTCGCCTGCGCCGGCGGAGGTACGGACGAGGGCCCGCCGACGACGCCCTCCGAGCGTCATACCGGCATCGAGGCCAACGGAGAGTTCACCGGTCCCGGAGACACCGACGACCTCGACCGCCGAGAGCCCGACGCCTGAGCCCGTCCTGCAGCTCCCGACGGACGCGCCGACGAGCTACGACGGCGCGGTCTCCTCCGGCGGACCCTTCGAGTCGCTCGTCCCCCCGGGCGCCGAGGTGCTCGACGCCTGGTTCCAGGAGCCCTCCGACGAGGTCCAGGCGTTCGCTTGGGTTGTGTGGGGGCGCGGCGACGATCCCTTCGCGCGGGAGCTCGGCGCGGTGCTCTGGGAGCGGTTTGGCGAACATCCGACCTGGCGAGCCATCTACGCGTTCACCGACGAGCCCGCCGGGGGCGTGCTCGGGATCTCGCTCGACGCGGCCGACGTCACGGCCGACGGATTCGAGGACGCGCTCACATTCGAGCAGACGGGCGGCAGCGGGGCGTGTGGACGGTGGCGCCTCGTCGCGCCCTTCCACGGAGGGGCGACCGAGGCCCTTGATCGCCAGACGTGCGACGCTCAGATCTCGATCGTCGGCGGCCACCTCGAGCTGCGAGAGGCCGTCTTCGAGCCCGACGACGCCCACTGCTGCCCGAGCGCGCTCCGCACCACGACCCTGGAATGGGACGGCGGGGCGTTCGTCGAGACCGATGTACGGGAGGAGCCGACGACCTAGACGAGGACCGCCGTGCTGCGACGCCGCCCGGTCTTCTGCACCAGGATCGAGGCCGGGAACTGGTCCTTCATGCGCTCGGCGTGCGTGACCACGAAGAGCTGATGGAACCGCGACGAGAGCCTGCCGAGCGTCTGCACCATCAGGTCCTTTCGCTCCTCGTCGAGCGAGCCGAGCACCTCGTCGAGCACCATCAGCCCGACGTCGGCGCCGGACACTCGCGAGAGATGCGTCGAGATCGCCACACGCAGCGCGAGGTTCGCGAGGTCGGTCTCCGAGCCGGAGAACCGCCCGATCGGGAAGTAGGCGTCGCCGTCGGCGATCTGGATCGACAGGGTCTCCTCGTCCACGCGCAGGTCGTCGTACTCATGGTTCGTGAGCTCCCGGAACAGCGACTCGGCCTCGCGGGAGAGCTCGGGGCCGACGCGGGCCACGAGGTGGTCGCGGAAGCCGTCCAGGAGCAAGGCCACGCGCTCGACGTAGCGAGCCTCCGATCGCAGCTCGTCCACCCGGGCCGACGTCTCCTTCGCCTGGCCGAGCGCGCCCGTCAGCTCGCCGACGCGCTTTTCCGCGTCCTTCGCCAGGTCGCTCTCGTCACGCTCCGCGGCACGGGCCGCCTCCAGCGCGTTCCCGCGATCCCGCAGCTCCGCGGCGCGGCGACCGTGCTCCGCCGGGTCGAACGCGAGCCCCTCGGCCTCCTCGGCGAGCGCGGTGAGCTCGCCCGCGACGGCCTCGAGCCGCCGGGCGGCCGCCTCCAGATCCCCCTCCGCCGCGTCGAGGTGCCGGCGATCGGCACCGAGTTCGGCGACGCGCGTGGTGAGCGCGGCAGCCTCCGCCGCCTGCGTGCCGAGCATCGCAACGTCGGGGACCTCGTCACCGAACGGCTCGCCAAGCTCTGCGACCTCGAGGGCGAGCGCGGCGGCATGCTCACTCAGCCGCGCGCGAGCCGCGTCGGCATCGCGAACTCTGCGACCCGCGAGGAGGGCGACGTCGCGCCCTTTCTCGGCCTTGGCCAGGGCGCCGGCGGCCGCCTTGGCGGAACGCTCCGCGGTCCGCACCTCGCTCTTGGCCGACTTCACCGCCGCCTCGCAGTGCCGGAGGTAGCCGGCGAAGTCGTCGCCGAGCGGGCGGCCGCAGGTCGGACACGGCTGGGTGGCGTCGGCCTCGGCGGCCCGAGCGAGGCGCTCGTGCGCCTCGGCCAGCGCCGTGGCCCACTGCACGCGTTCGGCCTCCAGGTGCGCCGCCGTCGATCGCGCCGCGGCGAGGGCCGCCTCCGCCACCTCGAGGTCCGCGTCGGCCGCGGACACGTCGGCCTCGGGCAGCGCCTCGATCTGCGACTCGACCGCGGCGAGCCTCGCCCCCGCCTCGACCAGGCGCACCGCGGCGCGCAGCCGCTCCTGGACGTCGCCGAGGTCCAGGAGCCGCGCCTCGAGCTCGGGAAGCTCCGCGAGGCCCTCGCGCAGGCCGGCGACACGCGCGGTCAGGAGGTCGCGCTGCCCCGCCACCTCGTCGCGCTGATCCGTCTTCGCGCGGAGCTCCACCGTCAGGTGCTCGACCCGCTGGCGCGCCGCGTCGACCTCCTGGAACGCCTCGTTCGCGGATCTCGCGGCCACCGTCGCGGCCTTGAGCTCCTCGGCAGCCACCCTCGCGAGCTTCTTCGCCCCGGCGGCGACCTCCTTCGCCTCCTTCAGGTCGGCCTCGAGCGCCGCCAGGTCGGCGACGGCCCCCTGGAGCTGGGCTGCGCTCTCCTTGGTGGCCTTGGCCTGCCGCCGTGCGGTCGTCCGCGCGTCGTCGACCGGCCTGATGCCGAGGAGCCGGAGCGCCATCTCCTTTCGCTTCCCGGGCGTGACCTCCGAGAACGCATCGAGCTGCCCCTGCTCCGCGTACACCGAGGCCTTGAAGACGGGAAGCTCCATGTGCAGGACCCGGCAGATCTCGGCGTCGACCTCCGTCGTCCCGGACGCGAGGAGCAGACCGCCGCCGAAGAGCTCGGCCTCGGGCGTGTGGCCCCTGCCCTTGATCGCCCGACGGACCTCGAACTGCCCGCCGGCGTGCTCGAACACGACCCGAACCTCGCACTCGGTGAGGAGTCCGTGGGTCCGGATCTCGTGCTTCTTGGTGCGCGCGGCGTCGACGCCGTAGCAGGCGAACGCGATCGACTCCATCAGCGTGCTCTTGCCCGCCCCGTTCTCGCCGAAGACCCCGATCACGCGAGCCGGCACCTCGAGATCGACCTCCTCGAACACCCGGTAGTTGCGGAGCGACAGCTCGAGAACCCTCACACCGTCTCCCCGCGCGCATCCTCCAGGAACCGGGCGCCGAGCGAGACGACGCGCTCGCGGTCGAGCCCGGAGAGGTCCTGGAGCTGCACGTACGTCGCCCACTCCTGCTCGAGCGAGCCGACGGTCGGGCCGGCCTGGACCGCGAGGGACTGCGCCCCGAAGTCCGGCTCCACCTGCACCCACAACGCGCCGGGCACCGCCTCCTGGAACTGGTCGTTCGCGACCTGCCGCAGGGAGGCCGGGTCGACCTCGTTCAGGTAGACGCGCACGACGGCGCCCGCGGGCAGTCCCTTGGCCGCCCGTTCGACGGCGTCGACGAGCTCTCCCGCCGACATCGCCGCGGCCGCGACGCTCACCGTCGCGAGCGGCCGCTCGTGCGGGTTCTCGATGTGCTCGACCGTTCCGGCCTCGGTGTCGATCACGACGAGACCCTTGACCGCCTCCGGCGTGTCCGCGAACGAGAACGTGTCGGTCGAGCCCGCGTACCAGGCGCGCCTCGAGACCTTCTGGAACGCGTGGTAGTGCCCCAGCACCATGAGATCGAACCGCCGATCGAACGCCGCCTCCTCGACCTCGATCTCGTTGATGTCGGGGTAGGCGCGGGTGGGGATCGACGTCAGTGCGACATGGGCGATGACCAGGTTCGGCGCGTCCGTCGCCACGTGTCCCGCGGCGACGTCCAGCTCCCGCTTGAAGTCGTCGTCGTTGAGCGTTTGCGGCACCGCGTGCACGAGGATCCCGGCGAGCTCCGCTGCGACGGCCCCCATGCGCCAGGCGAAGGTGAGGCTGGGGAACACGCGCTCGAGCGCGTCGTACGGGGAGCCCGTCCCGCGCACACGCGGCGTGTCGTGGTTGCCGCTGATGGCCACGCCGCGAAGCTCCGCGTCGACGAGCCGCTGGAGGCCCGCGAGCACCTGCGCGAACGTCCGGTACGTCGGCCGGGCGTGGTCGAACACGTCGCCGAGCCAGAGGAATCCGTCGGGCTCCTGCCGGATCGTCTCGTCAACCGCCCAGGCGAACGAGCGGAGGAAGTCCTCCTCGCGGACGTTCCGGCCTTGGTCGTCGCGAAGGTGCGCGAGGTGCGAGCGCCCCAAGTGCGCGTCGCCGAGCGCGACGAGCCGCGCCATCAGCCCCCCGCGCCGGCGCGGGTCACTCGGCGAACCCCGTCGACGCGCCCTCCGGTCGCGGCGGCAAGGGCGAGGGGCCCGAGACCGACTTCAGGTAGTCCTCGTACAGGTAGATCTGTGCCGGGAGGGCGAACGGCGCCTCGAGGTTCGTCACGATGGCCTCCCCGGGCATCAGGGTCTGGATCTCGGGGCCGAGGTCCGAGACGTCCTGCTTGGAGCTTCCGCGAAGGATGTTGCGGTCCTTCTCGTCGGCCAGTCCGAGGATGAAGAACGTGTTGAACTGCGACAGCAGCTCGTCGTCGATCAGCTTCGGCTGCTGCGAGATCGCGCAGAGGCCGACCTTGAACTTCCGGCCCTCCCGCGCGACGCGGGGGAACACGTTCTCGTCCGAGCGGGCGACGCGCGAGAGCACCCGCTGGGCCTCCTCGAGCGCGACGAGCGTGGGCGGAAGCCGGGCGAACCGATCGCGATCGTCCAGGTAGACGTTCGCGTAGGAGTCCAGGACCGTCCGCGTGATGACGGAGGCGACGAGGATCTCCTCCATCGAGGACAGGCCGCTGGTGTCCACCAGGACCGAGTAGCCGCCCATGAGCTCGTCCACGATCCGGTCCGAGAGCGAGGGTTGCGAGGGGTCGCGCGAGATGCACGGCATGTCGAGGATCCGCTGCGCCCGCCGCTGGATCACTTGGACCGTGCTCGTCGCGACGCCGAGCTGCTCGGCGAGGATCGCGACGTCGGGCTCCTCGGCGACCTGCACGATCCACTCCTCCCGGAAGGCGCGGATCAGCCGGTAGATGGCGTCCTCCTGGGCGTGGCTCCATTCGTAGGCGGTCTGAAGGTCGCCGAGCGTGAGCTCGGCCAGCGACAAGCGGAGGGCGGTCGCCCCGGCGCCGGCCGCTCGCGTTGCGTAGACCTTGAGGCGATCCGGGGCCCAGGGGTGGTCGCGCAGGCCCCGCCGCGTGCCGCTCCCACCCTCCAGGTACTCGCCGTGCGGGTCGAACAGCAGACACGCATACCGGCCCCTCGAGGCCAGGATCTGTCCCGTCAACACCTTCATGAGGTTCGACTTGCCCATCCCGGTGGTCGCGAAGACCCCGACGTGCGACGTGAGGGTCTCGCCGCGGATCCCGACCTCGAGGTCGATGGTGTCCTCGCCGGAGCGCAGCAGCCCGACGCGCACGTCGCCCATCCGCTCGCGGAGGAAGTCGAAGTCCTCTGCGGTCGGGGCCGTCACCCTCGCGAACTGCGCCGGAAGTGACTTGGGTTTGCGAAACGCCCCCGCGGGATCGATGTAGCCGAGGGGCTGACACGTCCCCACCTTGTAGAGGCGCTGCTCGGGATCGTGGAGGGTGTACTCGGTCCCGGCGACGTCGCCGGACATGTAGGCGCCCGCCGTGCGCTCGGACCACGACGGGTCCGACGAGTCGGATCCGTACGTCACCTGGATCACCCGGAACAGGAACCGGCGGGCACGCTCGGGGTCCTCGGCCGCCAGGAGCTCACCAAGGAAGAGGTCGGTTCCGTAGAAGGACCGGAAGGTCGACTCGAGCACGTGCTTGCCGAAGATCCGCCCCTTGTACTCGGTCACCTGTTGAGCACCTCGTGGAAGTCCTGGAACAGCACCTCGATGTCGTCGTGCGCCATCCCCTGGCGCGAGAGCGCGTCCCGGAACGACCTCCGCACGTCGACGACGTCGTAGCCCGTGACGCGGGCCGCCTGGTGCGCGCGCGCGAGCGGGTAGGGGTACCCGACGAACGCGGGATCTTCCGCCAACCCGGCCAGCCGGCCGAGCACGACGTCCCGACCCTGCGGCCCTCGCGCCACGTCGACGCGGAACGCGTGCGGCGCGGTCGGCGCGAGGTGCGCGACGAAGATGTCGCCGACGTACAGCCTGCCGAAGATCGGGTCGGTCGAGATCCGGGCCGCCCATCGCGCCCGTCCGAGCTCCCGGTCGCCCCGCCGTTTGAGCAGGGTGACGAGTGGCGCGTTCCGGCCCCAGTACAGGGTCGAGGCCTTGACGACCCCGGCGAGGCAGACGCCGCGCGACACGGCCTCCTGGTGCACCCGCTGGACGATGACCTGGGGGACGAGCGGACCGCCGTGGAGCGAGCCGTCGACCAGCACGAGGTCGCCGGGAGCCGCCTGGCGCACGGTCCGCGTGACCGCCTCCCATTCGGACCATTCACGGAGGGCGTCGACCGGACGCGGAAGCTCCGGGAGGCGCTCGGGCTCCGTTCCGCAGAGCTCGGCGAGGGTCGTCCTGGCCAGGCGCATCATCACCTCGGGCGAGAGGGCACGCACGGTGAGCGGGGGGCGATCGACCTCGACCGTGGCACCGGCCGCGAAGCGCACCCGGGCCGCGCGAAACCCGGCGACCTGGAACGAGCGGCCATCTGCGACGACGAAGGAGCCCCCGTCGACCGCCCAGACGACGCCCGGATCCAGGGGCCGCACCGCCTCGAGCTCGAAGGCGTCGGGGTGGCCGGGAACCACGAGCGCCTCGTCGAGGCCGAGCTGTCCCTCGAGCACGTGGATCTCGGAGGAGGGCCGCTCGAGGAGGTCGACCACGAACGAGGCGGCCTCGTCGAGCTCGCCGCGTTCGACGAGGTCGAGGCTGAACACCCGAGCCGCCCCCGCTCCCGCGCCCACGCGCCGAAGCGTACCGGACGCCTGGGACGGACCCCGGCAGGCACGCCAAACCCCCTCCCCCGTGCTCGCACCGACCCGCCCCCGCCGGGGGATTAGTCATTCCGGGCCATTTCCCCCATCGGGGGGACTACGCCTCCGGAGCCTGGGAGCCGATACGACGCGAGACGCCACAGACACGCCCGGGAGTCTCGAGAGGGGACCATGACGTTGCTGGGATCCTTGGCACGACGAGAGCGGCGCCCGCTCTGGGGAACGTTCACGTTCATCCTCGCCGTGGCCCTCGGCCTGTCCGTGTGGGCGGCGATGAACGCCCGCTCGGAAGCGACCGGAGAGGCCGAGGTCGACGCCGAGCTCGCCGCGCAGACCGAGCTCGCGCCCCTTCTCCAACCGCGCGACCTGGTGAACCCGATCTCGGGCGACCGCGCCGCGGAGCTGACGGCCAACATCGAGCGAACCATCACGTCGGTGAGCCCGGTCGACGCCGTCAGGATCTTCTCTCCGCTCGGCCGCATCCTGTACGCCGAGGACCCGAAGTTCGTGGGCACGCGACCGTCGTATCTGCGCAATCTCACGTTCGAGGTCGCCAGCGGCGACACCCGAAGCATCGTCCGGGACGGTCTGCTCCAGACCTACATCCCGATCTGGCTGACCTCCGGCGGCGACGTCGCGGTTGCCGAGCTCTCCCAGCCGCACGGTCCGATCGTCGCCGAGGCGACCGCCGGCTGGTACCGGATCGCCATGATCGCCGGCGCCCTCATGCTCGGCTGCCTCGCGATGGTCGTCGTCACGACCGGAGCGACCGGGGCCGGGGCGACGCAGGCTCAGCGCTACACGACGGCGGTCCCCCGCAGGCTGCCCCGCGACACGACCGCCTTCGCGTACGAGGCGCCCATGTACGAGCAGCCCGGGTTCCGCGCGATCGAGGAGCAGCGCCAGGAGGCCGAGCGCAGGGCGAACGCGGTCGAGGAGAACTTCCGGGCCGTTCAGAGGCGACTGAAGGAGGCGCTCGCACAGGTGAAGGAGCTCGAGGGAAGACTCGCGATGAACGAGGCCCAGAACGGAACCAACGACGGTGAGCTCACCGCCCTCCGGGACCAGCTGCGCGAGACCTCCGAGCGACTCCACAAAGCCGAGCTCGACAACAACGCCGTCCGCGAACGGATGTCGCTGCGCCAGCAGGAGCTGGACGAAGCCCGCCGGATGCTGTCGGAGCTCCGGGCGGGCGGGGACGACGAGCTGCGCGCACGCCTCGAGGCGGCCGATCGACGGGCCGCCGAGATGGAGCGCGAGATCGGCGAGCTCGAGTCCGAGCTCACGCAGACGACCACGAAGTTCCACATGACCAAGTTCGCCCAGGCGCTCCACGAGTTCGAGAACGTCGACCTGGAGATCGAGGAAGAGGACGACCTCTTCGAGCACCCGGTGATCATCAGGAACGGGTCGGACCAGTCCGCGCCGCAACAGGTGAGGTGACGACCGGGTGCGGGAAGCGATCGAGACGATGGAGGAACCGCAAACGGACTCCGAGGGATTGGCACGCAGGATCGCCGTCGCGGGACTCCAGGTCTCGCAGGCGGCCGACGAGCTCCAGCAGGCCGCGGAACGCCTCATGAAGGCGGAGGAAGACGCCCGCGAGGCCGAGATGCGGTGGCACGCCGCGGAGGAGCAGCTCGCGCAGGGCGCGTCGAAGAACGCCGAGCTCCTGTCGATGCTGCAGTCGACCCGCGAGGGACAGACCGAGGCCGATGAGCGCAGTCGCCGGGCCGAGCAGCGGCTCCAGATCGCGCTCGAGCGGGCCCGGATCATGGAGGAGCAGATCCAGGAGCTCGAGGTGCGGGCGCAGGAGGCGGAGACGCAGCCGCAGGTCACGCTGATCGTCGATGACGAACGGGCGGCGCTCCAAGAGGCCGTCGCGGCCGACGTTCGGCGTCCGCTCACCTCGATCCTGGGACTCACGCTGGCGCTCAAGCATGCGGACCCGCAGTCGACGGAGGGCGCCGACATGGTCAAGCAGCTCGCGACGAACGCCCGCAAGCTGGATCGTCTGGTCGGCGAGATGCTCGCGCTCGACAAGATCGCGACCGGCGCGTACGAGCCGAACCTGCGTCGAACCGATCTCGAGGCGCTCGTGCGCCGCGTGGTCGAGGAGTCGCCCGACCTCGCGAACCGGGACATCAAGATCGAAGCCGAGCACGTCGCGCTCGAGGTGGACCCGGCGCTCACGGAGCAGATGGTGGAGACCCTGCTCTCGAACGCCGGACGAAGGACGGCACCGGGGAACCCGGTGTGGGTGAAGATCTCCTCGGACCAGGGCGGTGCCGTCATCGCCGTCGACGACACCGGTCCCGAGGTTCCGCCGGGGCTGCGAGGCGCCATGGTCGCAGCCCTGTCGGACGAAGGTCCCGCCGCCCGGCACAGGCCGAGAGGCGCGACGGGGCTGACCCTGCTGGCGAGGCTGGCCGAAATCCACGGCGGCAGGGCCTGGGTCGAGGAGCATCCTGGCGGCGGCGCGTCGTTCCGCGTGTTCCTACCGGGTACCAAGGAGCCGCACGAGGAGTCCGTGGACGATCGCGCCGCCGCACGGGTGCTGGATGTCGACGACGAGCGGGCGATCGCACTCGCCCGGGCGCTCGTCGGCGCCGACGATGGATCGGACGACGGGGTGTTCGACGCGGCCGCGGTCTCGGCGAACGTCCGCGAGATCGGTGGCTACGGGGAGTCTCGGGACGACGAGATCGTGCTCTAGGACTTGACGAGCCCTCTGGGTGGGCCCGGCCCGAGCGTCTGCACCGCGCGGCCCGGGCCCTCCGCTTTCCCGCAGCGAGGGCCCTAGCCCACCGCCTTCAAGAGCTCCCGCGCGATCACGATCCGCTGGATCTGGTTCGTGCCCTCGTAGATCTGGGTGATCTTCGCATCGCGCATGAGGCGCTCCACGGGGTACTCGCGCATGTAGCCGTATCCACCGAGGACCTGGACGGCGTCGGTGGTGATCCCCATCGCGGCGTCGGAGGCGAAGCACTTGGCGACGCTCGAGAAATACGTCATCCGCGGATCGCCGGCGTCGCAGAGCGCGAGCGCCTTGTAGACGAGCATCCGCGCGGCCTCGAGCTGCATCGCCATGTCGGCCAGCATGAACGAGACGCCCTGAAACTCGGCGATCGGTTTGCCGAACTGCTCTCGCTCCTTCGCGTACCCGGCCGCGACGTCGAGCGCGCCCTGTGCGATCCCCAGGGCCTGGGCGGCGATCGCCGGCCGCGAGTAGTCGAGGGTTCGCATCGCGTACGAGAACCCGCTGCCCTCCTCTCCGATCAGGCGATCGACGGGGATCCGCGCGTCCTGGCAGATCACCTCGCGCGTCGGCGAGCCCCGGATCCCCATCTTGTCTTCCTTGCGGCCAAACGAGACGCCGGGATCGTCCCTCATGACGAGGAACGCGGAGACCCCTTTCGAACGGAGCGAGGGGTCCCTCGTCGCGAACACCACGTACGCGTGCGAGACGCCGGCGCCGGTGATGAAGCGCTTCGTCCCGTTCAGCACCCACGACTCGGCGTCGCGCTCGTAGCGCGTCGTCATCGCCGCCGGGTCGGAGCCGGCCCCCGCCTCGGAGAGCGCGTACGACATGAGGAGCTCGCCGCGGGCGATGCCCTCGGTCATGCGCCTCGCCTTCTCCTCGTCGCCGGCGACCGTCAGCGGGATCACGCCGAGCTTGGACACGAGCGGCGTGAGCGACACCCCGGCCGAGACGCGCGACACCTCCTCGATGAACACGCCGAACGCCAGCGAGCCGCCCCCCGAACCGCCGTGGTCCTCGGGATACCCGACGCCCATCAGGTCGTTGTCGACCAGCACCTTGTAGATGTCCTCGGGCCACTCGTCCGTCTCGTCGATCTCGGCCGCCCGGGGCGCGATGCGTTCCTTGGCGATCGTTCGGACGATCGTGCGGAACTCCTCGAGCTCAGGAGGCAGCTCGAACCGCTCGAGGCTGCTCATCTCACGAGGCGCGGCGCAGCACCAGGGCATCGCCCTGGCCGCCGCCGCCGCAGATCGTCGCGGCCCCGAGGTCGACGCCGCGCCGACGCATCTCGTGCGCGAGCGTGAGCACGATCCGCGCGCCGCTCGCGCCGATCGGGTGGCCGAGCGCGACCGCCCCCCCGTTCACGTTCACGAGCTCCTCGTCGAACCCGAGGATGCGCGTGACGTTCAGCGAGACCGCAGCGAAGGCCTCGTTCACCTCGAGCAGGCCGAGGTCGTGCACGTCGAGCTCCGCCTTCTTGAGCGCGTTCTGGAGCGCGATCGCGGGCACGGTGTGCAGGTAGGAGAAGCGCTCGGCGCTCATGCCGTGCGCCACGATCTCGGCGATCGGCTGGAGGCCGAGCCGATCGGCCGCCTCTCGGCTCGCCACGAGGACCGCGCACGCGCCGTCGCTGATCTGCGAGGCGTTGCCGGCCGTGATCGTTCCGCCCTCCGCAAACGCGGGGGTGAGCCTCGCGAGCGCCTCCGGCGTGGAGTCCGCCCGGATCCCCTCGTCACGCTCGACGACGGCCGGATCGCCCGTGCGCCGGGGGATCTCGACGGGAACGACCTCCTCGGCCATCGCCCCCGACTCCCACGCGGCGGCGGCCCGCCGATGCGAGCGTGTCGCCCAGGCGTCCTGGTCCTCCCGGGTGATGCCGAGCTCCGCGTTCACCTCGTCGGAGGAGGCGCCCATGTGTTGCCCGGTGAACGTCGACCACAGGCCGTCGTGGATCATCGAGTCGACGATCTCGGCGTGGCCGAGGCGCATCCCCTCGCGCGCGTTCGGCAGCACGTAGGGCGCGTTCGTCATCGATTCCATCCCGCCGGCGACGACGAGCTCCACCTCCCCGGCGCGGATCAGCTGGTCGGCGAGCGCGATCGCGTTGATGCCCGACAGGCAGACCTTGTTGATCGTGAGGGCGGGGACCTCCTTCGGCAGGCCGGCGCCGACGGCGGCCTGCCGAGCGGTGATCTGTCCGGCCCCCGCCTGGAGCACGTGGCCCATGATCACGTAGTCGATCCCGTCGCCGGCCACGCCCGAGCGCCTGAGGGTCTCGCGGATCGCGGCGGCGCCGAGATCCACCGCGCGCTGCGTGGCGAGGCCGCCCCGGAACTTGCCGATCGGAGTCCGGGCGCCGGCGACGATGACGGACGAGGTCACGCGTTTCCTTTCGTCGGTGCCGCTCGCCAGTCTACGCCGGGGCCCTGGGCTCGCCGTCCGTCGAATCGAGGACCTTGCGGAACACCCGGTCGTAGCCGTCCTCCTGCGCGCGGCCGGTCTCCTCGTAGCCGAGCCCGCCGTAGAACCGATGGTTCTCCGCCATCGCGACGTTCGTGAACAGTCGCATCTCGCCAAGCCCGAGCTCGGCGGCTCGAAGCTCGGCGAACCGCATCAGGCGAGTGCCGACGCCCTTGGCGTGCGATCGGGGGTCGACGGCGACGTCGCGGACGAGGAGGTGGTCACCCCGCGGCGTCAGCACGATCACGGCCTCGCCCTCGTCGGGGACGTAGGCCTCGGAGCGGGCGATCGCCTCGCCGAGATCCTCGAGCATCGGCGCCGGCTTCCTCCCGATGCGTTCGACGTACGGTTCGAACGCCGCCCGAACGACCTCGCCGATCCACCCGGCATCCGAGGGCACCGCCGTCCGGATCCCGTCCCACCGGCGCCAGCGTTCGAAGACCTCGAGCCCGTCGGGGCAGAACCGCTCGCGGGCGATCATCGCGTCGACCTCGCCGAGCGCGACGAACTCGCCCCAGACGACCTCTTCGGGCTGCCATCGGATCGCCCCGTCCCAGACGACATCGTAGGCCGCACCCCACACGTGCCCGCTCGGCCCGTCGTACCGATGCAGGAAGCGGAAGACGGGCTCCGCGACGACGCCGAGCTCCTCCCCGACCTCGCGTCGCGCACCGTCGTCGTAGGACTCACCGGCGGCGTTCACACCGCCGGCCGTGACGTCGAGGAAGCCGGGGTAGACGTCCTTGGTCTGCGTTCGCCGGTGCACGTAGAGACGACCGGGCGAATCGCGCACGAGCACGTACGTGCACCGATGCAGCATCCGCCGGTCGCGCATCACCCGGCGAGGCACCGCGTCGATCACCCGGTTCTCCTCGTCGACGACGTCGACGAGCTCGTCGCCCGGATCGCTCAGCGACCCTCGGCCCAGTACGCCCACCCGTCGAGGTCGGGAACGTCCTCCCCGAGCGCCCCGAGCGTCGAGCAGATCTGCGTCCGGTGGTCGTTGCCGTGGTGGACCGCCTGCAGGAGCAGCAGCCCCTCGGCGTCGTGCGTGTCGGGGTAGTCCTCCCGACCCGTGATCGAGGCCTGGAGCGTCCCCGCCTCCAACAGGTCGAGGAACGTGCTCCAGCGCTCCCCGTGCTCGTCGAGCTCGGCGCGGAGCGTCGCGAGCGGTCTGGCGCCGCCGTCCTGGTGTGGCGACGGTGTGGTCGTCGTGAGTCGGAGGAGATACCGGCCGTCCGCGTCGACCAGGTGGGTGAGGGTCGACTGGATCGAGCCGTAGGTCCCGGGGACGGCATCGTCCAGCCGTTCCGGCGTAAGGCCCTCGAGGTGATCGATGAGCTTCGCCGTCGCCCAGAGATGGTGGGCGTACATGGCTCGGACGATGTCCTTCGGCTCGGTCACGGAACGAACTGTAGCGCGGTTCAGTCGCGCGAGGAGAGGGCCACCTCGACGACCTGGCGGATCTCGTCGCCGACCAGCTCGTCCCGGGCGATGAGGGCGTCCCGGAGCGCGACGACGACGTCGCGGTTCTCCTCGAGCAGAGCCATCACGCGCGCTCGCTGGGCGGTGAGGATCTCCTCGACCCGGTCCTTGCCGTCGCCGTTCGAGAGCACCTTCCCGACCAGGTTCTTGGATCCGATCGGTCCCTCCGCGATGGCGTCGTAGGAGATCAGCGAACCGGCCATCCCGAACGACCCGACCATCTGCGCCGCAAGGGTCGTGGCGTGCTGGAGGTCGGACGCCGGGCCGGTCCCGCTCTCGCCGAAGAAGACGTCTTCGGCGGCAAGACCGCCGAGGGCGATCGCGATCGCGGACTCGATCTCCGTCCGCGTCCGCGTGAACCGCTCCTCCTCGTCGCCGTGGGCGAGCAGCCCGAGCGCCTGCCGCCGCTTGATGATCGAGAGCACCTCGAGCCTCCTGCCCTTCCCGAGGAAGTAGGCGACGGTGGCGTGGCCCGCCTCGTGCGTCGCGACGGACACGCGATCGGAGTCCGTGTAGACGACGGGCTGCTTGAAGCCGAGCTCCTCCGTGAGCTTGGCGTCGTGGACGTCGTCGAGGTTCATCGCCTTGCGCCCGTTCCGAAGCGCGACGAGTAGCGACTCGTCGAACAGGTGCTCGATCATCACCGGCGTGTAACCGAACGAGTCATGCGCGAGGCCCTCGCGAACGTTGTCGTCGTCGAGCTGAGCGTGGTGGGCCTTGCGATCGAGGAAGAAGTCGACCAGCTCCCGCCGGCCGCTCTTGGTCGGGACGTCGAAGTACAGGCGGCGGTCGAACCGGCCCGGCCGCAGCAGCGCCGGGTCGAGCACGTCGGCGCGGTTCGTCGCCGCGACCAGCAGGATGTTGTTGTAAGCGGGCTTCGCGGTGCGGATCCGGTTCTTGGGCGAGAGGTAGCCGTTGATCCACCCGATGACCCGTCCCTTCATGCGCGTGCGCCAGGGTGGCTGGTCGAACGACTGCATCTGGATCAGCAGCTCGTTCACCATCCCGGTTCCGCCAGAGACGCCGACGTGCGAGGCGATCCGGCCGAGACCGGTACCGTCGGGACTCGCGTTCAGGCCTCCCCGGTCACCGCCGATGGCATCGATCTCCTCGATGAACCCGATCGCCCCGCCTTCCTTGGTCGCGAGCTTGCGCATCCGCTTGAAGAAGGAGCGGATCCGCATCCCGCTCATCCCGTACCACATCGACTGGAACGCCGGCGCCGAGGTGAAGAGGAACGGCACCCCGGCCTGCTTCGCCATGGCCTTCGCGAGATAGGTCTTGCCGGTCCCCGGGGGGCCTTCGAACAGGATCCCGCGCCGAGGATTGCCGCCGAGCTCGTCGCGGAAGGTGGCGTAACCGAGGAACACGTCCAGGGTGCGCCGGATCTCGTCGACCTGCGTGTCGAGACCCCGGACCTCGTCCAGACCCACCTCGATCTCCTCGGGGTGCACGACGAGGTGCGGCGACCGACCGCTCATCATCGGCAGCAGCACCATCATCGGGATCAGCAGCAGGATGAGGAGGAACGGGAGCCAGATCATCATGTCGGAGCCGAAGGTCGGCAGCTGGAGCGGGTTGTTCGTCAGGTACCGGTACCAGAGATACCCGTCGAACAATCCGAGGAGGATGATCAGTCGCCACAGCCGGCGGCGGCGGGTGCGCTCTCGGACCTTGAAGACGTCGGCGCGACCTTGCGCGAGAACGTCGGAGCCGTGAAGGACGGCGGCGGCAGATCGGTTCGTCTGCTTCACGAGCACCCCTCGGGCGTGCATCGGATGGTCGGGCCACATTACGCCAGTTGGGTGATGCCCGCATCCGGCATTCGCACTACTCCAGGAGGTCCCCCGTGCCCGGACAACTTCTGCCGCGGGGGCGCCGAGCGGCTATCGTGCGGGCTCGTGGCCAGGAAGAAGCTGCCGCCGGTCACCCCCCAGGACGCGAGGACGGTCGGCGCCCTCCTCCGAGGGCTGCGCAAGGCGTCCGGGTATCGCGCGGTCCAGGACGCGGCGTCCGCGACCGGGTTTCCCGCGGCCCGGCAGACGATCTACGCGTATGAGCGCGGGGGCCTCACGCCCTCGCTCCAGCAGTTCCTCGAGCTCGTGGAGTTCTACGCCTTCAAGCCCGTCCCGACGGACGGGGCGAAGCTCGAGGAGGACCTCCGTGCCCAGGCCGTGTCGGCCGTCGCCCGAGCGCTCTCGTTGTCGGTGTACCACGTGAAGCGGGCGCAGGAGCTCATCGAGCGGCTCCAGCCGCCGCTGTCCGAGGGGCGGCGTCGAAAGGCGCGCTGATGCTCACACGGATCGACCACGTGGGAATCGCCGTCGAGGACCTCGACACGGCGGTCGAACACTACCGCAGGACACTCGGTGTCGAGCCGATCCACCGCGAGAGAGTGGAGTCGCAAGGTGTAGAGGAAGTGCTGTTCGACGTCGGCGAGTCGTCCATCCAGCTCCTCGGCACCCTTGGCCCCGACACGCCGGTGGGCAGATTCCTCAAGACTCGCGGCCCGGGCCTCCACCACGTCGCGTACCGCGTCGACGACCTCATCGCCGCGCTGGAGCACCTCCGTGCGCGGGGGGTTCACCTCATCGACGAGGCGCCGCGGCAGGGGTCGCGCGGCACGACGATCGCGTTCGTGCATCCGAGCGGGATGGGCGGCGTGCTCGTCGAACTGGTGCAGGAGGCCTAGGGGAGGCCCGTCAGTCCTCGGCGCGGGGCGTTGACGAGGACGGCGACGTTGCCTTCGGGGAGCGCTCCGTCGCCCATCAGCTGATGGACGTGCCCGGCCTCGCCGTAGTCGTAGGCGTTCCCGAGCGTCGTTTGCACCTTGCCCTCGCACACGAGGTCGTTGAAGGCCGCCGCCTGCTCGTCGTTGAACAGGTGCGATCCCTGGTACCGCTTCTGCAGGTACCACAGGTACCGGACGTCGATCATCGTGTCGTAGCCCGTCGTGCCGGCGCAGATCACGATCATCCCGCCGCGATCGCACACGAAGTTCGACGTCGGGATCGTGTCCTGGCCGGGGTGCTCGAACACGATGCGCGGGTTGACCTTCTCGCCGAGCACGTCCCAGATCGCCTTGCCGAAGGCCTTCGCGCCGTCGAACCACTCCTTCCACGCCGGGTCGTTCCACCTTGGCGGGACGCCCCAGTGCGCGAAGTCCTTCCGATTCACGTACCCCACGGCGCCGAGGCTCTTGCAGTACTCGCCCTTCTCCTGGCTCGAGACCACGGCGACGGCCCGACCGCCGGCGAGCGCCACCAGCTGGATCCCGAGCGACCCGAGCCCGCCGGCCCCGCCCCACACCAGGACCACGTCGCCCTCGCCGACCGTGTTCGGTGGCCAGCCGTGCAGCATGCGGTAGGCGGTCGAGCCGGTGAGGGTCGGAGCCGCGGCCTCCTCCCAGGTGCGCCCTTCGGCCTTCGGGAGGCACTGGTGCGCCTGCACCTTGCAGAACTGCGCGAACGAGCCCCAGCACGTGTCGTAACCCCACACCCGGAACGAGGCGGCAAGGCCGGGGTCGTTGCCCGCGATCACCCACGGGTCGTCGAGATCCCACTGCCCCGCATGCACGACGACGTGGTCGCCGACCTTCACGTTCGCGACGCCGTCGCCGACCGCGTACACGATCCCCGCGGCATCCGAGCCGACCACGTGGAAGTCCGTCGGCTCGCCCCATCGCGCCTGGGTCTTCGTCACGTCGATCGGGACGCCGCGGGCGGCCCAGACGTTGTTGAAGTTGACGCCCGCCGCCATGACCATCACGAGCGCTTCGTGCGGGCCGATGTCCGGGACGTCGATCACCTCGTCGCGGATGGCGTCCCTGGGCTCGCCGAAACGGTCGGGCCGAACGAGCTGCGCGTGCATCCGCGCCGGCACCTCGCCCACCGCCGGGACGTCGCCGATCTCGTACAACTCCGAGCCCACCGTCACCCCTCGTCGCGGTCGCCGGGATAGGTGGCGCGGAGCCTATCCGGGGCCGAGCCGGGCCGACAAAGCGGACGGACACGTCGGCGCGCGTGGGCACCAATCGCAGTACGGCCCCGGGCGAAGCGCGAGCGGATGGCCGCTCTCGGAGGCGGACGCGGCGCGAACCGCCTCGATCACCCGGTCGGCCGCGCGATCGAGCGCCCGGGCGTCCACGTCCTCCGCCTGCCACTCCCCCGAGTCCAGATAGAGGGTCGCCACGCGATAGGGGGGCACGCCGAAGCGGAGCGCCAGGAGCAGCGCGTAGAACCGCATGTCCTCCGCGTGCTCGGGCCAGGCGCGGCCCGTCTTGAGATCGATCGCGAGGCGGGTGGCCCGGTTGGGCTCGGCCGTCGAGCCGGCGCCGAGGACGAGGTCGAGCTGGCCCGACAAGACGAGCGCGCCGCCGAGGAGCTCGGACCGGACGTGCCACTCGGTGGAGGGCGCGAGCTCGCGACGCAGGCGGCGCAGCGGCGGGAGCGTTGCGCGGAACAGCTCGAGAGTCTTTGCGCCGTCCATCAGGGTCTCGTCCCGGCGCAGGGACGCGAGCCCGTCCCAGAACTCGCGGAACGCCTCGTCCTCGCGAAGGCGCTCGGCGGCCTCCTCGAGGAGCTCGTGGGGATCGCGATCCTGGCGGCCGGCGACCTCGAGCTCGACCGCCTTGTGCGCGAGCCGGCCCGCGGCGAACCGGGGCGAGAACGCGAACGGGCCGCGCTCGCCCGCCCGGACCGCATCGAAAAGCCCGGGGCACCTGCCCAGATCGCTCAGGTGGGACTTGCCGAGCCACAGCGGCTCGGGAAGCTCGAACGCCCTCGCCGCCTCCTCGATCCGGTCGCGGAGCCCCGGGACCAGATCGGTCGGAAAGACGGGGCGCTCCCCCGTCCCGATCAGCCCGTCGAGCGTCCGGCGCTGCGCGGGCGTCAGCTCCAGGGTGGCCTCCATGGCGAGATGGTAGGAGTACCCACTGACATGGCCGAGACCCCCGATGAGATCCTCCGCGCCCTGGCGAATCCGGAGCGCCTGGCGATCGCGGGCGCGCTCGCGCGCTCGGAGAAGACGGCGGCCGCCCTGGCCGATGCGCTCGGCCTGCCGATCGACCGGGTGCGCAAGCACCTGAACCGGCTGACCTCGACCGGCGTGGCGCGCCTCGGCGAGAATCGGACGACCTACCGGCTCGACGCGGAGACGCTTCGGTGGGCCGCGGAGCAGGTGGGACCGCCGCGAGAGGCCGGCCTCGCGCTCGGCGCCGCGACCGAGGACGAGGAGATCGTCCTGCGGACGTTCTTCCGCGACGGGCGTCTCACCGAGATCCCGGCGAAGGAGTCCAAGCGGCGCATCGTGCTCGAGCGGATCGCGCTCGAGTTCGAGCCCGGCGTTCGATACGACGAGAGGACGGTGAACGCCATGGTCGGCCGGTTTCACAACGATCACGCGGCGATCCGCCGCTACCTCGTCGACCAGGGCCTCCTCTCGCGCGAGCAGGGCCAGTACTGGCGCACGGGAGGTCGTCTCGAGGCCTGATCCAACGGGGTATCGGTCGAACGCAACCGCGGTTCGCACCGAACCCGTTGCGCTGCTAGGGTCCACGCTCGTGCGAGCCCCGATCCGCAGCGTGATGGCCGTCCTGGTGCTGACCGCCGTCCTCGCTCCCGGATTCCCGGTGATGGCGGGCGAGGCCGGCCCGTGCGATCTCGTGCGCCAGGAGGGCGAGACGGTCCGTCAGCTCTCCAAACGCTTCATCCGGTGCGCCGCGGATCGCTGGGCGGTCCCGGGCGGCGCCGAGAAGGCGATCTGCATCGCCCGCGCCGAGAGCGGCCTGCTCCCGGACACGGTCTCCGCCGGGGGGGAGTACCTCGGCCTGTTCCAACACTCCGCCGAGGCGTGGCCGGGCCGCTACGAGGCGTGGACCAGAGCGTCCTGGGGCCTCGACGAGAGCGCGCTCTCGGGCAGGACGAACGCCATCGTGACGATCCGGATGGTGAACGCGAACGGGTGGGGCCCCTGGGCGGGGGTCGAGGGCTGCTGACCCCGCCCGACGGGTCGACGGAGGTCCGGCGCTAGACTCCGAGGCCTATGGCGACCACCGAGGAGCGTCCGCCGCCTCACCCTCCGACCCAGACCGTCGTCGAACGAATCGAACAGCTCCGCAGGAGGAGGGCGGCGCTCCTGGACCCCGCCCGGAAGGACGCCGTCCGCAAGCAGCACGAGAAGGGCAAGCTCACGGCCCGCGAGCGGGTGGAGCTGCTGCTCGATCGCGACTCCTTCCAGGAGACGGACCCGTTCGCGGTCCATCGCACGCACGACTTCGGCATGGATCGCAATCGCCCCCCCGGCGACGGGGTCATCACGGGGTACGGGACCATCGACGGCCGGCGCGTCTTCGTCGCCAGCCAGGACTTCACCGTCTTCGGCGGGTCCCTCGGGGAGATCCACGCGCAGAAGATCTGCAAGGTCATGGACCTCGCGATGTCGACGGGCGCCCCGTTCATCGCGATCAACGACTCGGGCGGCGCACGGATCCAGGAGGGGGCGGCGAGCCTCGCCGGCTACGGCTACGTGTTCGAGCGCAACGTTCGGGCCTCGGGCGTGATCCCGCAGATCAGCGTGATCATGGGGCCCTGCGCGGGCGGTGCCGTCTACTCGCCGGCGATCACGGACTTCACGTTCATGGTCCGCGAGACCTCGCACATGTTCATCACCGGGCCGGACGTGATCAAGGCGGTGACCGGCGAGGAGGTGACGTTCGAGGAGCTCGGCGGGGCGATGACCCACGCGAGCAAGTCCGGGGTCGCGTCCTTCGTCGCCCAGGACGAGGGCGAGTGCCTGGCGATGGTGCGGCACCTGCTCTCCTACCTCCCGCCGAACAACGTCGAGGACCCGCCGACGTACGCCGCGGTCGACGACCCCGAGCGGCTCGACGAGGGCCTCACGCACCTGGTGCCCGACTCCGCCAAGGAGCCGTACGACATGCACGAGGTGATCCGCCGGGTGGTCGACGACGGCGACTTCTTCGAGGTCTTCCCCTATTGGGCGATGAACGTGGTGACGGGGTTCGCTCGCCTGGACGGGCGAAGCGTGGGAGTGGTCGCGAACCAGCCGAAGGTGCTCGCCGGCACGCTGGACATCGACTCGAGCGAGAAGGCGTCCCGGTTCGTCCGGTTCTGTGACGCGTTCAACATCCCGATCGTGACGTTCGTGGACGTGCCGGGCTTCCTGCCCGGCGCCGAGCAGGAGTATCACGGGATCATCCGACACGGCGCGAAGCTCCTCTACGCGTTCGCCGAGGCCACCGTGCCCCGGCTCACCGTGATCATCAGGAAGGCGTACGGCGGCGCGTACCTGGTCATGAACTCGAAGCACCTGCGCGCCGACGTCTCGTTCGCCTGGCCGACCGCCGAGATCGCGGTGATGGGCCCCGAGGGCGCGGTCAACGTCGTCTTCAAGAAACGGATCGAGAAGGCCGAGGACCCCGCGGCCGAACGGGCCGAGCTGATCCGGCAGTACCAGGCGAAGTTCGCGACCCCGTACATCGCGGCCGAGCGAGGGTTCATCGACGACGTCATCGAGCCGGCCGAGACGCGCCCGCGCCTGATCAGGGCGCTGCGGATGCTGTCCACCAAGCGCGAGACCGTGCCAGCCCGCAAGCACGGGAACATCCCGCTGTGAGCGAGGCCTCGAGCGGCGAAGCGGTCGGCCCCCCCAACCCTTCGCACGGCACGGGGTTGCCGCCGAGCAAGGACCGCCGCTTCGAGCTGCCCGGCGACCTCACGGCCGAGCAGGAGCGCGCGATCATCCGGGCCCTCGAGCGCTACTTCGCGCGCGAGAGCCCGCACCCCGACCCCTGGGTCCTCGCGGGCCGTGTGGAGGCGACCGGCCTCGGGGCGCTCCAAGCCCGTCGCTACACGGACACCCCGTGGGGCGTCGCGACCTACGCCCCCTTCGCGCGCCGCGGGGTCCCGCCCCTGCACGGGCGCGGCGACTCGGGCTAGCGACGAATCACCTGCGTCTGCGGTTTCGCCGCAGGCGTCCGGCGGGTGATGCCCCTCGCGGAGCGGTGCGGCGGCGTACATACGCGCCGATCGGGAGGCGCCCGACACCAGAATCATGAAGAACGTCGAGGCCGGAGCCACCGTACGGAGCGAGACTGCCCGCGACTCAAGCTCGCGGACCTGTGGGTCACCGTGGTCTTCTACGGCGACTGGTGTCGACAGACCGTCCGATGCGCCACCATAGGCGCCGAGATGGTCGCCATCAGGACCCCGGCTGCCGCTTCCGAGCGCGAAGATGCGCTCCGCTCGATCGCCGCCGAGGGATGTTCGGCGCCTCGCCGGTGGGGCAACGGGCCGGGCGACACGTACGGGTGGCACTCCCACGGCTACCACAAGGTCCTGTTCTGCCTGCGGGGCTCGATCACGTTCCACCTGCGTGAGGGCGACGTCACCCTCGGGCGGGGCGATCGCCTCGACCTGGAACCGGAGACCGAACACGCCGCCACGGTCGGGCCCGAGGGCTGCTCGTGCGTGGAGGCGTCGCGATGAGGGTCACTCTCCTGGTCGACCAACTGTTCTTCCGGGCGCCGGGGGGGATCGGCACGTACATCCGCAACCTCGCGCCGGCGATGGCCGCTCGAGACCCGTCCCTGCAGCTCGCGCTCTTCCACTCGCGGTTCGCATCGCCGGAGGCGCCGGAGCGGTGGATGCGCGAGCACTGGATGGAGGAGCTGCCGGACACGATCAAGACGCTGTATCCACGGTGGAACCTCCTGGCCAGACCCGCGCTGCCCCCCTCGTTGCGCTCGTCGGAGATCCTCCACGCGACGAACCAGGTTGCCGTGCCGCCCGCCGGGGAGGGCCAACGGCTCGTCGTGACCGTGCACGACCTGGCCTTCGAGTACTTCCCCGGCCTGTTCCCGCGGACGTGGCGAACGCTGTACAAGCTGGGGCTTCGCGCCGCGGTACGGCGCGCCGACGCGATCCTCACGCCCTCTCGGAACACCGCCGAGGACGTGCTCTCTCGAACGGCGGTGGATCCCGGCAAGCTGCACGTCGTGCCGCTCGCGGCCTCGTTGCCCTCGGGGTCGCTCGATGCCGAAGAGGTGCTGGCCCGGCTGAAGGTGCCCGCTCCCTACGTGCTGTTCGTCGGCACGCTCGAGCCGCGGAAGAACCTCCTCCGGCTGGTGCGCGCCTACCGGCGAGTGGCGGCCAACGGATTCCCGCACGCGCTCGTGCTGGCGGGCCCGCTCGGCTGGCACCCCGAGGCGCTCATGCGCGAGCTCGCGCTCCAGGGGCCGGGCGAGATCGCGATGACCGGACCCCTCTCGGGGGAGGAGCTCGACGCCGTCTACCGCGCGGCCGACGTGTTCGCCTACCCGTCGCTGTACGAGGGGTTCGGCCTGCCCGTCCTCGAGGCCATGGCCAGGGGTGTGCCCACCGTGGCCTCCGAGACGTCGTCGGTGCCCGAGGTCGCGGGAGACGCCGCGATCGGCGTCAACCCCCGCTCGGTGCGCGAGATCGCCCAGGCGATCGAGGCGCTCCTTTCCGACGTCGACCTCGCCGACAAGATGGCGGCGCGGGGGCGCGCACGGGCAGACCGTTTCAGCTGGGACGAGACGGCGCGCCTCACGCTCGACGTGTACGAGCGCGTCCTGGGGGCCAAGTGAAAGGGCTCAGGGTCGGGCGCTGATGCGACGATAGACTCCCGATGCGCGGTGACGGCCGCGCACATCGGAGGGAGGAACGGATGCTTCGACGGGTCGCGGTGATGCTCGTGCTGGGGTCGGTGATGCTCGCCGCCTGCGGCGGCGACGACGGTGGATCGTCGGGAGATGGTACGGACACCGGCGCCGGAGGCGGTGGGGCGACGGGCGTGACCAGCGCGACCGGCGCGACCGGCGCAACGACCGCAGGAGACGGCGGGGTGGCCGGCGTGATCGGATCGGCGGAGTGCGCCGAGGTCGCTGCCGCCATGGCCGCGGCGGCGCAGGGCTCGTCGGCGATCGCAAGCGGAAGCGGGTCCGACCTGGAGCAGTCCCTCCAGCAGATGGAGGCCTTCGCCGAGGCCGTGCCCGACGAGATCAAGGCCGACGTGGAGACGGTGCTCGCCGGCTACCGGGCCTACATCGAGGCCATTCAGGACTCCGGGTGGGACCCAGCGAGCGGCGAGGCGCCCCCGCCCGAGGTGATCGCGGAGCTCGAACAGGTCAGCCAGGAGTTCTCGTCCGAGGAGTTCCAGGCCGCCTCCGAACGGGTGAACGCGTACTTCGCCTCAGGGTGCCAGGCGTAGGGAGACGCCTCAGCCGTACTCGTAGAAGCCTCGGCCGCTCTTTCGGCCGAGGTGACCGGCCGTGACCATGCGCTTCAGCAGCGGCGGCGGCGCGAACCGGGGCTCCTTGAACTCGTCGTAGAGGACGTTCGCGATCTGCAGGCACGTGTCGAGCCCGATCAGGTCCGCGAGCCGCAGCGGTCCCATCGGGTGGTTCAGGCCGAGATGGATCGCGGTGTCGACGTCCTCGCGCGTCGCGAACCCGTCCTCGAGCATGCGGACGGCGTCGTTCAGGTACGGGATCAGGAGCGTGTTCACGATGAACCCGGCCCGGTCCCGAGAGAGCACGGTGGTCTTGCCGAGCGACACGCAGTAGGCGCGGCCGAACTCGACGGTCTCGTCCGAGGTGGTGATGGCCCTCACGATCTCGACGAGGCCCATGATCGGCACCGGGTTGAAGAAGTGGAGCCCGATGACGAGCTCGGGGCGCTTGGTCGCCGCGCCGAGATCCGCGATCGGGATCGAGGAGGTGTTCGAGGCCAGGACGACGTCCGGTCTGACGAGCTCGTCGAGCCGTCGGAGGAGCTCCACCTTGGTGTCGCGATCCTCCGTGGCGGCCTCGATCACGAGGTCGACGTCCGCGAGATCGTGCACTTCCGTCGTGCCGGAGATCCGCCCGAGGATGGCCTCGCGATCCGCCGCCGAAAGACGTTCCCGTTCCACGGCCCGCAAGGTCGAGACCTCGATCCGCGACCGGCCGCCCGCCACGAGCTCCTCGCTCGATTCGAGGAAGACCACCCGCTGGCCGGCTCGGGCGGCCACCTCGACGATGCCCGACCCCATGAGCCCGCAGCCCACGACCCCCACCGTGCGAACATCCTCGGCTCTCATGGTTCCCTCCGGATGAAGCCCGCGTCAGGGGCTCAGCGTACAATCACGTGAACCCCCGCAAGGAGAGAAGCGTCCGTACGTGAGCGACACGCCTCGAGTCCGCGGCCTCCCCTTGTTCGGCGTCGCGCTGGCCGGACTGGTCCTGGGGCACACGCTTTCGTACCTCCTTGCCGTTCCCGACCCGCTCCACCGCGACCTCATCCTCCAACGCACCGGCCACGCGTACCTCCCGATCGCGGGCGAGGCGGCACTGGTGCTCTTCCTCGCCGGTATCGCGGCGCTCCTGGCCAGGGCGTGGTCCTCCCGAGACCGAGACCCGGTCGAGGGCTTCGCGTCGCTCGCCGTCCTGCTCGCGCTAGTGCAGGTCGGGGCCTTCGTCGGCCAGGAGGTGCTCGAACGGTTGGTGGCCGGCGCGCCGCTCGCCGAGCTCGCTCACGACCACGTGCTCTCGATCGGGATCGGGGTGCAGGTCGGCGCCGCGTTGCTCGGAGCGCTCGCCCTCCGGTGGCTCGCCCGTGCGTCTGCACAGCTCGTCGGCACCGTGATCGCGGCCCGGGTCGCGCTCCCTCGGCCCGCCCTGGCCGCGGCGCTTCCCACCACCCCCGACCACCCTCGCGGTCGGGTCGCCGTACGGGCACGCAACGTTCGCGCGCCTCCCTCCGCCTGACACCTCCCCGCAGATGATCGCGCGGCCCCGCGCCGCATTGTGAGACGTGTCCAAAGGAGGACGAACATGTTGCAGCACATCCGTCGGACCCTGGCCGCGGCCGCACTCGCCACCGGGTTCGTCGTGCTCCTCGCGCCCGCGGCCTCCGCCCACGAGGGGCGGAAGCTCGGCGATCTCGAGATGGAGGTCGGCTTCGGCACCGAGCCCGCCTACGTGGGACAGCCGAACAGCGTCCAGCTCCTCCTCGTGCACGACGGCAAGCCCGTCGTAGATTTGGGCGACACGCTCGACGTCGAGGTCACGTTCGGCGATGCCGAACCTCTCCAGCTCACGTTGGAACCGTTCTTCGAGGAGGGCGAGTTCGGCACGCTCGGCGACTACCGGGCGTGGTTCATCCCGACGACCGCCGGGCAATACACATTCCACTTCTCCGGCACGATCGACGGCGAAGAGGTCGACGAGACCTTCTCGTCCGGACCCGACACGTTCAGCGACGTCGTGAGCACGGATGACATCGAGTACCCGGTGAACGTCCCCACCAACGGCGAGCTCGCCGAACGGATGGACCGCGAATCGGCGCGGGCAAGCGATTCGATCGATCAGGTCAGCGCGCAGGCGGACCAAGCGGCCGGTGCCGCGAGCCAGGCGTCGGACGATGCATCGAGCGCCCAGACGATCGGGACGATCGGGCTGGTGGTCGGCGCCCTCGGGCTGATCGTTGCCATCGTCGCCGTGGTGCTCTCCCGCAGGAAGACCACCTAGGGACCCACGGCGAACGGGTGGATGATGCTCGCCCACGCGGGAGGCGTACCGGAGTTCGTTTCGACGATGCTCGTGTCGTCCGCACTCGTGACGGGCTGGGTCGGACTCAGCCGGATCCGAGGGAACGGGTTCCCGCGCCTCCCGCGATGGGGCGCCGTGTCCCTGATTGGGATCGCTCCGCTGATCCTCATCGCCTCGCTCGTCGTCCCGCAACGGCTCTGGCCGACGCCCAGCGCCATCCGGCCCGTATCCACCGCGACGATCGCGTTCGTGGATCCCTCGCCGGGACAGACCGTCCACGGTGAGACCCTCCGAGTGGTCCTCGATCTCGAGGGCGGCCACGTCGTGCAGGCCACGACGACCAACATCGCGCCGGACACCGGCCACATCCACCTGTTCCTGGACGGGGAGATCGTGTCGATGACCTACGGGATGGAGCAGGACGTGCCGATCGGGGACCTGTCCCCCGGCGCACACCGGCTCGAGGCGGAGTTCGTCGCGGCCGACCACGCGCCGTTCGACCCCAGGGTCACGGCGATCGTCACGATCGTGAAGGAGGGCGCGTGAGGCGTCTCGCGCTCGCGGCCGCGCTCGGCATCGCCGTCCTCGGGACATGGGCGGCCGTCGTGGCCGGGCCCGCGTCCGCCCACGCGTCGCTCGAGCGCTCGGATCCCGAGAATGGCGAGCTGCTCGACTCGCCGCCCGAGGAGATCCGGCTCTCCTTCACGGAGCCGCCGGACCTCTCGCTGACGACGATCGGCGTGGTGGACCAATCGGGGGCGGACGTCCCGACGGGACCGGTCGAACGCGTCGGCAACTCGGACCGCGTCATCCGAGTCAAGGTGGAAGGGCTGGCCGACGGCGTCTACACCGTGACGTGGCGGACGGTCTCGGCCACGGACGGACACTTCACGTCCGGCGCGTTCTCCTTCGGCATCGGCGTCTCTCCGGAAGAGGTCGTGCCGGTCACGCCCGGGGCACAGTCACAGTCGCCTCCACCGACCGCGCTGGCCGTGGCGGGACGCTGGGGGCTGTATGTCGGGCTCGCGATCCTGTTCGGCGGGGCCATCGGGGGGCTGCTCGTGTTCGGACCCGGGACGGTTCGCCGGCCGTTGCTCCTGGGATCGGCGTGGGCGCTTGCCGCGATCGGGGTGCTGCTCATGACGTTCGAGGAGCGCCGTGTGGTCGGCGTGCCGCTCGGGACGCTGCTCGAATCGGACGCGGGCGGGGCCTACGTGCGGCTCGCGGTCGCACTCGCCATCACGGGCCTCGCCGTGGTGGCGGTCTGCCTGCGGCCCGGCACGACGACCCTCCTGCTCCTCGCAGCCACGACGGGGGCGACGATCTCGATACGAGCCACCGGAGGACATGCGGGACCGTCCGCCATCGAGTCTCTGCTCCAGGGTGCGCACTTCGCGGCGGCGGGTGCGTGGATCGGCGGCCTCGTGTGGCTCACCCTCGCCGTCCGCCGTGGAGCCGACGGGGAGCGCGTGCGCGCGTACTCGAGGGTGGCCGGCGTCGCCCTCGTGGCGCTCCTCATCACGGGCATCCTTCGCGCCTCGAACGAGCTCGGGTTCACGTGGTGGCTGCACGCGTTCGACACCGACTACGGGACGACGCTCGTCATCAAGCTCGCCATCGTCGTCCCGCTGCTCGCGCTCGGGGCGCTCAACCGATACCGGAACACCCGCCGCTTCGAGGAGCTCGGCTCACGGCCCCTCCTTCGGACGATGAGCGGCGAGCTCGTCCTGGCAGGGGGTGTGTTCGCGGTGACCGCCGTCCTCACGGGACTGCCGCCGCAGGAACCTCGAGCGCCACAGGCCCCGCACGAGGCGGAGCCGCTGGTCGCAACCGGGTCGGACTTCGCCACGACGACGAAGGTTCGGCTCGAGGTCTCGCCGGGGACGGTCGGGCCGAACGCGTTCGTCGCAGAGATCACGGACTTCGATACCGGCGACCCGGTGGACGCCCGGCAGGTGACCCTCACGTTCGCGCTCCCGGACCGGCCCGAGGTGAGCTCGGAGCTCGAGCTCGAGCCCGGCGAGGATGGCTCGTGGCAGGCGAACGGGACGGCGCTGTCCCTCGACGGGACCTGGGACGTGACCGTGCTCGTCGAGGAGGCGGCCGGCTCGGTGGAGGTGCCGCTCGAGGTCACCCCCACGCCACCCGAACAGCACGTCGAGGTCTCGCGCGCCGAAGGCCAGCCGGACATCTACACGATCACGCTCGCGGGCGGGGTCTCGATCCAGGCCTACGTCGACCCCGGGGAGCCCGGCCGGCCGAACCAGGTGCACCTGACGGCGTTCGACGCGGACGGCAACGAGCTTCCGCTGCACCACGCGGCCCTGGAGATCACCCCTCCGGACGGCACGCCGATCGATCCCGAGCTCCTCCAGCTCTCGCCCGGCCACTTCGCGGCGAACGTGAAGATCGAGCCCGGCACCTCGTCCTTCGAGATCCGGGTGCTCACGGCCGACGGCCAGGATCTCGTGGCGACGTTCGAACAGACCTTCGAGGGGGCAGGCGGTTGAGAAGGAACCGGTGCGTCATGATCGCGATCGTCGCGGCCCTGGCTCTGGCGGCGTGCGGGGGCGGAGCCGGGCAGGCGCCGTCCGCGAGCCCCACGCTCGCGACGGTCCCCCGCCCGGCCAGCACCGCCGAGCTGACGATCGTGGCGCCGAAGAACGGCTCGGTCGTGCACGGATCGACGGTCGACCTGCGCGTGGACCTCGAAGGTGCCAGGATCGTTCCGGCCACCACCAAGCAGATCACGCCGGACGAGGGACACCTGCACGTGATCTTGGACGACATCCTGATCTCGATGACCGAGGGGCTCGAGCAGTCGATCCCCGACGTGGCCCCCGGGATGCACCGGCTCACCGTCGAGTTCGTCGCCAGCGATCACGCGCCGTTCGACCCGCGCGTCGTGGCGGTGGTCGTGTTCGAGGTGAAGGCGTGAGCGCCCGGCTCGCCGGGGCCCCCGACCGCGCACGGGAGGCGGCCGCCGTCGCGATGGTGGTCGCGGGGATCGCGGTCCTGGCCGCGCGCCCGTTCGTGCACGGCTCGCCGTCGGGGCGCGTGGGGCTGTTCGCCGCGAGCTACGTCGCGATCGGGCTCGCGTCGCTCGCGATCCCCTCCCCGGCCGCACGCCCGTCCTCCCCGCTCTCGGCGAGTGCCGCGCTTGCGATCGGCATCGGCGCCGTAGCGCTTGCGACCGCTCGCCGCGGGCACGCCCGTCCGCTCGCCCTGGGGGGCGGCGACCCTCCCGCTCGGCGTGGTGGCCGCGGTCGCCGAGGAGGCCCTATTCCGGCGCGCCGCGTACGGGCGGCTGCTCCGCTACGGCGCCCCGGTCGCGGTGGTCGCGTCGGCAACGCTGTTCGCCCTCGTCCACCTCCCCGCGTACGGGGTGACGGCCCTGCCGGTCGACGTGGGTGCCGGCCTGCTGCTCTCCTGGCAGCGATGGGCCTCGGGGACCTGGGCCGTGCCGGCCGCGACGCACGCCGTCGCCAACCTCGCGGCGGTGCTCCGATGAGGCGTGGAACGGCGTTGCTGCTCGCCGTCGCGCTGGTCTCCGCGGCCGCCTGCACGTCCGAGAAGGAGCCGGTACGGATCGGCGCCGTCTATCCGCTCTCGGGCTCGCAGGGCGCGGGCGGGTCCGAGGAGTTCGAGGGTGTCCAGGTCGCTGCCCAGCTCGTGAACGAGGACGGCGGGGTCGGCGGGCGCCCGGTCGAGCTCGTGCCGATGGACGTCCCGGGCGCCGACGCGGCGCCGGGGGCGATCGCGCAGCTCGACGCCGATGGGGTCGACGTCGTGCTCGGCAGCTACGGAAGCACGATCTCGGCGCCCGCCGCCGAGGCCGCCGAGAACCGCGGGCTGCTCTTCTGGGAGACCGGCGCCGTGGGCGAGATGACCGGCGAGGGCGCCGGCGAGCTCGTGTTCCGGGTGGCCCCGACCGGCGCGGTCCTCGGCCGCAACGCCATCGCCTTCGTCGCCGACCAGTACGCCCCCATGCTGGGTGTCGACCCGGCCGGGCTTCGCTACGCGGTCACGCTCGTCGACGACGCCTACGGCCGGGCCGTCGCCCAGGGCGCGCTCGACGAGCTCGCGGCGCGCGGCTACACGCTCGCGGCCCGGCTCCCCTACGACCCGCACGACGTCGACATGCGCGCGCTCGTCGCCGACCTCGCCGCGAGCGACCCGGACGTCGTGTTCGTGTCCGCCTACCTGGAGGACGCGGTGGCGATGCGCCGCGAGATGGTGGCCCAGGGTCTCGACCTCCTGGCAGGGATCGGGACGTCGTCGAGCTACTGCATGCCGCAGTTCGGCGCCGACCTCGGCGAGCAGGCCGTCGGGCTGTTCGCGTCGGACAAGCCCGACGCCGCCGCGCTCGATCCGGAGGGGCTGACGCCGGAGGGTCGCGCGCTCCTGGAGCGCGCGACCGCGGCGTACGACGAACGATTCGGCGGCGGGATGACCGCCGCCGCGCTCGCCGGCTTCTCGGCCGCGTGGGCGCTGCTCCACGAGGTGCTGCCCGCTGCCGTCGACCTCACCCCCGCGGCCGTCGCGTCGGCGGCGAACGCCGTCGACCTGCCCGAGGGTTCCTTGCCGAACGGCGGCGGCCTGCGGTTCGGCGAGCCGGGGACGGTCATGGCCGGATCGAACCTGCTGGCCTCGAGCATCATCTGGCAGTGGCAGGCGCCGGGCGAGTCCGCCGCGGTGTGGCCACCTCGGTACGCGACGAGCGCGATCGAAGCGATCGACCCGCTGCCGTGACGCGCCGGGTCGCGATCGTGACCGGCCTCCTCGTCGTCGGCGTGTACGCGGCCTCGGCCGCGCTCTCCGGACATCTCAGCCCACTCGCCCGGCACCCGCTCCTGGACGGGCTCGTCCCTCCGACGGCGTACAAGTGGGTCGACCCGCCGCCCGAGCTCGCGAGCACCAACCTCCCGCCGGGGCGCCAGGACTTCCCGGTCGACCTCGGCGACGCGGGGAGCAAGACGGCCGTGCTCACGACCGACGACGCGCAGGTGACGCTGATCCTGCCCCGGGGCGCGTTCGCGAGCGCGCCCGGCGAGGATTCGATCCGCGTGAGGATCGAGCCGCTCGCGGCCTCGGAGGTCGCGGTTCCGGCCGAGCCCGCCGAGATCCTCGGGAACGTCTACCTCCTCGAGGCGACCTACCGGCCCTCGGGAGACCCGGCCCCGCTGGCGGCCGACTCGAGGGTGGTGTTGGTCTACCCGTTGATCGCGAACGACCACGGCGGCCACGAGGTCGTGGTCTCCGTCGACGGCGACACGTGGACCGCCGCCGAGACGAACGACCTGCCGAGCATCCAGCAGGCCGACGCGGCCCTCGACACGCTCGGCTACGTCGCGGTCGAGGCGACCAACGTGTCGCCGACCGCGGCGCCGGGAGGCGCGGGATCGGGAGGCGGGTCCAACGCCGCCGTCATCGCGATCGTCGCTGGGCTGATCGTCCTCGTGATCGGCACGGCGATCGTGCTGCGCCCTAACAGACCTGGGTCAGCAGCGGCCACGGGTTCACGGCGGGAGAGCCGTAGCCCGTATCGATCACGGAGTAGCCGTAAGGACTGACCGGCCAGTTGGTCGGCGTCACGCTCGGGTGCCACTCGAAATGGTCGTGCGGCGTGCTCGTATCGCCGGTCGCACCGACGTAGCCGATCACGTCGCCCGCCTGCACCTGGCCCGTCACGCCCGGCGCCATCATGTGAGCGTTGTAGACGTAGGAGCCGTCCGGGGCGGTGACGTACTCGGCGTAGCCGCCCAGCGAGTTCGTCGAGGTGTGCGCGTACCCGTCGAAGGGCGCGAAGATGGACGTTCCCTGCGGCGCGATGATGTCGTTGCCGGCGTGCGGGTGATATCCGCCCGAGTACCTCGGGGCGCCGAATCCGTCGTAGACCGCATGCGGCAGGTCGACGGGGCAGAACTTCAGCACGCCGTCGGCGAAGTACTGCAACCCGGTGAGCGCCGCGAGCTCCCTCTTGTACTGCTTCTCGAGGTCCGCCACGAGGACCTCGGCGCGCGCCTTCTTCTCGTTCAGGTCGTCCAGCACCGACTGCTGCTCGGCGAACTTCGCGTCGAGGGCCGCCTTCTCGACCTCGACCTGCTTCAGGAGCTTGGCGGCCTTCGCCTGGAGCTTTTGCTGGTCCGCCTGCTGCGCGGACAGGTCGTTGCGGAGGTTCTGGACCTGCGTCGCGAGGTCGGCGTCCGTCTCGCTCAGGGCGTTCACGTACTCCATCCGAGCCGAGAGGTCGGCGAGCGACGTGGCGCCGAGCAGGAACTCGAGCGAGGTCCCCGGTCCCGTGATGTAGGCCTCGCGGGCGCGGGCCTCGAGCTCGTTCTGCAGCGCCTGGTAGTCGGCCTGCGCCTGGCGGAGCGCGAGGGTCGTGGTGCGGAGCTCCTCGGTGATCTGCTCGTACCGCGCCGTGGCGTCGTCGAGGCGCTGCGCGATCTCGGCCGCCTCGAGGAGCAACCGGCTCAGGACCTCGTTCTGGGCCTCGATCTCCTTCCTGAGCTGCTCGAACTCGGCCTTGGCCCGGTCGAGCTTGTCCTTGGTGGTCTCGGCGCCCGCGGCCTGCGCGAGCGAGGCCACGAGCACCAGCGCGGCGAGCGCGCCGAGGACGCGGCGGATCAGGCGGCGGGCGTTCACGCGGTCTTCGGCCATGGGAAAGGACCCTCTGATTACCGGACGCCGTCGGGGGGTGTCAACCACCCAACGACCGAGATGGGCGGGTGATGCTTCTTGAGGAAACGGCGTCTGCGGCGAGGCCGGGCGGCTTTGCGGCTACAGGTCCGTGCCCGGGAGCCCCAGGGAGCGCGCGATGAGCACGCGTTGGATCTCGCTCGTCCCCTCGCCGATCTCCAGGACCTTGGCGTCCCGGTAGAAGCGGGCCACCGGGAAGTCCTCGGTGTACCCGTACGCGCCGTGCACCTGCACGGCCTCGCGGGCGCAGGTCGTGGCGATCTCGCTGGCGTAGAGCTTGGCGACGGAGGCCTCGGTCGCGAACGGCCTCCCCGCGTCGCGGAGCCACGCCGCCCGCTGGTAGGCCAGCCGGGCCGTCTCGACGGCGACCTTCATGTCGGCGAGCTTGAACTGGAGCGCCTCGAACGCCCCGATCGGCCGGCCGAACGCCTCGCGCTCCTTGGCGTACTCCACGCTCTCCTCGAGGCAGCCTCGGGCGAGCCCCACGGAGAGCGCCGCGATCGCGACGCGGCCGTCGGCCAGGGTCTGGAGGAACTGCGCGTAGCCGCGTCCGCGCTCTCCGAGCACGTGGTCCGCCGGGACGCGGCACCCGTCGAAGGCGATCTCGTGCGTGTCGCTCGCGCGCCACCCGACCTTGCGGTACCCGGCGCCGACCGTCATGCCCGGCGTCCCGGCCGGAACGAGGAGGGTGGAGACGTCGGCCCCGGAGGCGCCGGCGTCGCGCGCGGCGACCAGGACGACCGAGGTGATCGCGGTTCCCGAGTTCGTGATGAACGCCTTCGACCCGTCGAGCACCCACGCGTCACCGTCGAGCCTCGCCGTCGTGCGCACCGCACGGGCGTCGGATCCGCCGCCGGGCTCGGTGAGCGCGAACGCCCCGATCGCCTCGCCTCGCGCCATCGGCACGAGCCAGCGCCGCTTCTGCTCCTCGGTCCCGAAGCGGAAGATCGGGTTCGCGGCGAGCCCGACGGCGGCCTCGAGGGTGATCGCGACCGAGGAGTCCCACCGCGCGAGCTCCTCGAGGCAGAGGCAGAACGTCAGCAGGTCGCCGCCCTGGCCGCCGTACTCCTCGGGGAAGGGGATCCCGAACAGGCCGAGCTCCCCCATCCGCTTCACGATCTCGAGCGGGAACTCCTCGCGCTCGTCGTAGCCCGCGGCGGCCGGCGCGACGACCTCCTCCGCGAACTCCCGGACGAGCAACTGGAAGGCGCGCTGCTCCTCGGAAAGCTCGAAGTCCACGTGGCGCAGCCTAGCCCGACCGGCCGGGCACGAGGTCGGGTTCGCGAAGGGCCTGTTCGGCGTGCAGCTGCTCGAGGAGCTTGCGCGCGCTCGCGACCTCCTCGGCCCCCCCGGCGGCGTCCTCGTCGAAGACCCGCGCGATCCACCAGGTCTGCGCCGCGACCTCCTTGGGCCAGCCGTGCTCGCGCGCGATCTCCAGGACCTCGAGGGCCTTTTCGAGCGCGCCCTCGCGGTCCCCCTCGGCCAGCAAGATCTCGGCCTCGGCCTCGTTGAGCCAGTCCGCCGTCGCGGGGCGTCCGTCGATGGTCGCCAGTGGGGCGGTCTCCGCGAGCACCTGCCGAGCACGCCCGAGATCGCCGGTCTCGGCCAGGACCTTGGCCAGCGAGCCGGTCGTCCAGGTGATCATGGACTGGGTCTTCAGCTCGCGGCAGAGCCGGTAGGCCTCGCGGAGGTCGCGAACGGCCTCCTCGAGCCGGCCGGCGAGCCGATGCACCTGCCCGCGCGACGTGAGCGCGCTCGCGAGCTCCCACCGGGCGCCGAGCTCGCGAAAGCCCTCGACCGCGGCGTCGGCGTGGCCCAGGCCCTCGTCCAGCTTGTTCATCCTCCGCAGGGCGGCCGCCACCTGGTCCCTGGCCGTCGCGATCGAGAATCGGTCGCGCTTGCCCTCGGCGATCACGAGCCCCTCCGAGGCGAGCGCGAGGCTCTCCGCCTCGTCGCCGGTCTCGGCGACGATCCCGGCAAGGGAGATGAGCGCCCTCGTCTCCGCCCAGGCGTCGCCCTCGGGATTCGAGCGGGCGACCTCGAGGGCCTCCTCGAACATCGCGCGGGCGCCGTCGAGGTCGTCGCGCCAGTACGGGCCCCAGCCGGCGACGAGCAGGGTCCGCGCGAGGGTCCACGCGTCGTCCAGCTCGCGCGCGGCCGCCAGCGCGCGATCGAACAGCTCCGAGGCGCGCTCCCGGTTCCCGCGGATCGAGAGCTCGATGTCGCCCAGGAACCGCGACGCCTGCGCCCGGATCGCCACGTCGTCCGGCGCGAGGTCGAGGGCGCGCCGGAGCGCGGACGCGGCGGACTCGAACTCGCCCTGCCAGTAGAGAGCCTCGCCCAGGTGGGACAGCATCGACGCCTCGCGCACGCCCCAGTCCCGCTCGGGCCCGCTCAGGGCGAGCGCCCGGCCGTACAGGTCGGACGCCGCCCTCGTGTCCGAGGCGTCCAGGGCAAGATCGCCCGCGTGCGCCAGCGCATCGACGGCGCGCTCGGCCAGCTCGCGGTCGCCCGGGTTCAGGTCCAGCCCCGCCCGGGCGGCCCGCTCCAGGTGCGACGCGATGGCGCGGGGGTACCGCGCCGCCGTCTGCGGCTCCTCCAGAAGCCGGTCCGCGAACAGCAGGTGGAGGCGCTGTCGTTCCCGCTTGGGCAGGCTCTCGTAGGCGACGTCGCGGACGAGCCCATGGCGAAAGCGCCACACGTCGGGCCGCTCGGTGTCGCGGATGAGGAGCTCCTCCTGCTCCAGCACGTCCAGCACCTTGGGGTCCGGGTCGGCGATCAGCGCGAGCCCGGAGAGGTCGAAGCTCGAGTGCGCGAACACGGACGCCGTGCGAAGGAGGTCCTTCGCGGGCTCGACGAGGTGGTCGATCCGGGCCGCGATGACCGCCTGCACCGTGGGCGGCAGCAGCTGCTCCGGAAGCGAGTCGGTGTCCGCCGGGAGATGCGTCTCGGTATGGCGCAGCATGCCGGTCGTCTCGATGATGAAGAACGGGTTGCCGCCCGCGTGCCGCGCGATCCGCTCCGCGGTCGCCGGATCGATGTTCTCGCCCGCCTCCTCGGCGAGCTGGGTCGCGTCGTCGAGCGTCATCGATTCCAGGTACAGGGTCAGCGAGTCGCCGAGCCCACCGCCCCACTCCGGCCGCTCGTCCAGCAGCTCGTAACGCGCGACGCAGAGCGCGAGCAGAGGGATCCGCCTGGCCTCCCGCACGACCTGCTCGACCAGGTCGAGCATGGGCGGCTGCGCCTGGTGCGCGTCCTCGACCACCATGACGACCGGGGCGGCGCGCGAGAGGCCGTCCAGGAACGCCAGGAGGCCGGATCGGATCTCCGCCACGACGTAGCGGTGCTTCTCCCCGTGTCGCTCGTCGTCGCCGATCCCGAGCGCGAGGGCGAGGCGGGCCGCGACCTGTTGGACCTCGTCGACCGGGCAACACTCGGCGGTGAGCTCCTCGAGCTTGGCCACCAGGAGGTCGTGGTTGGCGTCGGCGCGCTCGCCGAGCTCGTGCAGGAGCATCTGGGCGAGCGGCGCGAACGTGACCTCCTCCTCGTACGGGCTCGCGCGGCCGACGAGCACCTTGGTCCCCTCGGGCAGGCCGGCGAGGAACTCGTCGGCCACCCGGCTCTTGCCGATCCCCGCCTCGCCGAACAGCGAGACCAGATGCCCACGCCGCGTCTCGACCGCCCCCTCGAACGTGTCGTGCAGAAGGCGGAGCTCGCGCTTGCGGTTGACGAGCGGGATCGTGCGGCGCACCATCCCCGGGGCAAGCGCCACGACGGGCCACGCCCGCGCGACGTCGTCGAAGCCCTTCGCGGTGACCTCTCGCGGCTCCGCGTACTCGACCTGCTCCCGCGTGAGCAGCCAGCTCCGCTCGGCGACGAGCACCGTCCCCGGGTCGGCCGCCTGTTGCAGCCGCGCGGCCATGTTGACGGTGGCCCCGAAGAGGAGCCCCTGATCCGAGGACTCGGAGCCGATCGCGACCGGCCCCGTGTTGATCCCGACCCGGATCCGCAGCGGGACCGGCAGGCCCAGCCGCTCGCCGACTCGCCCGATCCGCTCGACGAGCGCGAGGCCCGCCCGAACGGCGCGGAGGGCGTCGTCGTCGTGCGCGTGAGGGATGCCGAACACCCCGACCACCGCGTCGCCGGCGAAGTTGTACGCGCGCCCGCGGAGCGACTCCAGCTCCTCGGAGACCACGCGGTAGTAGGTGGAGATCACCTCGCGGTAGCGCTCGGGGTCGATCTCAGCGGAGATCTGCGTCGACCCGACCAAGTCGACGAAGATCACCGTGACGACCTTGCGCTCCTCGGGCGGCGGGGCGACCCGGGACAGGCCGCAGTTCGGGCAGAACTTGGCGGCCTTGGGCAGCGGCTCGCCGCAGCGCTCGCAGGTGGCTCCGGCCATGCGCCAAGGATACGCAGGCCCGGTGACGCCTCGGGGGCGAGGACCTACTCGAGGGGGCGGAACCCGACGATGTCCAGGATCGAGCCCGAGCGCTCGGGGACGAGGACCACCTCGACGCGCTCGCCGATCTCGAGCGGCTCGTCGCCCGCCTGGACGACCCGATGGAGCAGGACGGCGTCGGCCCCGTCGAGCCGGACGAGCCCGACGATCGCGGGCTCCTCCAGCGGTTCGCCCTCGAGCCCGACGAACGCGATCGTGAAGGACACGAGGATCCCGCCGGGCCCGACCTCGACGTCGGCCGAGAGCTCCGCGAAGCAGCGCTCGCAGAACAGGCGCGCCGGGACGTAGGTGTAGGAACAGGCCTCGCACCGAGAGCCGAGCAACACGCCGCGATCGCGCAGCGCCGCGAAGAACGCGCCGCCGGCCACCCCCGGCGTGTATCGATGGCGCACCGGCAGATCGCCCTCCCACCTTCGGACCTCGTCGGGCCGCGCGATCCGTTCGATCACGAGCGACCTCCCGCTCGCGGGCGGAAGTACGCGATGTCGAGGATGGAGCCCGTGCGCTCGGCCTCGGGCCTCCACACGGCCTCGACCGCCATGCCGATCTGGAGGTCGTCCGTCGAAACCTCGCCCAGCTTGTGCAGGAATCCGCCGTCGGACCCGTCGATCGTGATCACGGCGGGGAGCTCGGGCTCGGGAAGCGGCTCCATGTCCCAGCGGACGTTGCAGATCGAGAACGTCTGGACGACGCCGGTCGACTCGACCTCGACCCACGCGTCGGTCCCACGGAAGCATCGCTCGCAAAACATCCGCGGCGGCACGAGCACGCGTTCGCAACCGCGGCACTCGCGGCCGAGGATCCGGCCCTCCCGAAGACCGTCGAGGTACCGCCCGACCGCCACCCCCGCGTCCCACGCGTACCGGGCATCGAGCGCGTGCTCGACCGCCCCCGTGGCCGAGCGGAACTCCGCGTCGGACAGCGGATGGCCGCCGGTCGCGAGCGGCGGCGTCTGGACCACCGGAAGCGGCGCGGGCTGCGGCGCCGCGCCGCGCCGATCCGTCCCCATCACGACGACGGTGCCCACCTGCATCAGGTCGCCCCACGCCTGCGCGACGCCCCGCTCCGGGGCCCCGGGGACCTGCCGCGCGCCCGCCTCTCCTCGCAGCTGCCAGAAGAGCTCGGCGACCTTCATCAGCCCGGCGGCGGCGATCGGGTTGCCGACGCCGAGCAGCCCGCCGCTCGGGCAGCTCGGCAGGTCGCCGTCGCGGTTCAGGACCCCGTCGCGCGCCGCCTCGGGCGCTTTGCCCTTGTCGAAGAGCAGGAGCCCCTCGAGGTGATGCAGCTCCTTGTAGTCGAACGGGTCGTACGGCTCGGCGACGTGGATCTGCTTCCGCGGCTCGGTGACGCCGGCCATGTCGTACGCCATTCGCGCGGCGTTCGCGACGTACTCGGGGAAGACGAGGTCGCGATTCGTCCAGTACGCGGTGTCGAGGTTCCATCCGACGCCCTCGATCCAGACGGGCGCCCCGGTGATCCGCTTGGCGGCGTCCTCGCTCGCGACGACGATCGCGACCGCGCCGTCGCTGATCGGAGAGACGTCGAGCCGCTGCACCGGCCACGCGAGGGTCTCCGAGGCGAGGACGTCCTCGATCGTGATGTCGGCCTGTCCGAGCAGCGCCGCCGGGTGGTCGGCGGCGTTCCGCTTGTTCTTCACGGCAACCGCGGCGATGTCGCGCTTGTCGAGCCCGTACACCGACATGTAACGGTTCATCTCGAGCGCGAAGATCCAGAGCAGGTTGGGGCCGAGCGGCCGCTCGAGCACGTTGTCGAAGATCGTGAGGAACGCGCCCTGCGGGTGCGGCTGGGTCGAGGACATCTTCTCCTCGGCGACCGCGAGCACGACGTCGGCCATCCCGCTCGCGACCGTGTACCAGGCCTGGATCGCCGTGAACACGCCGCTGCCGCCTCCGACGTAGGTGCGGATGAACGGCTTGCCGAACGCGCCGGCGCCGTCGGACAGGTACTCGCCCTTCATGTGGACGCCGTCGAACGCATCGGGGGCGCTCGTGAGGCACACGGCGTCGACGTCGGCGAGCGAGAGCTCGCACGAGTCGAGCGCCGCGCGCGAGGCCTCCCAGCTCAGCTCCTTGCCGGTCTCGAGCGCGCGGCGCACGAACTTCGTCATGCCCGCCCCGACCACCGCGACCCGCCGCGGCATCTCTAGGACTCCCCGCCCCGGTACTCGATCAGCTGCATCGAGTTCCCGTCCGGGTCCTCGAACGAGGCGTAGCGCGCGAGCCCGGGAACCTCGCCGAGATGCGCGTCGAACACGACCCCGAGCTCCTCGAGCGACGCCTTCGCGAGGTCCAGGTCCCGAACCTCGAACACGGCCGTGCCGCCGTGCGCGATCGGCACGTCGCCCACCGCCCCGTGCAGGCCGATCCGGATCCCCCCGGCCTCGAACTCCGCCCACGTGCTCTCGTGGCGCATCCGCAGCTCGAGGCCGAGGGCGTCGCGGTAGAACGCCACGGCGCGATCCATGTCCGTCACCCAGAACCAGACGTGATCCACGCCGCCGAGCCTCATCCGCCAGCCCCCGAGTCGTTCGCGAGAACGGCGACCGCCGATGAGGTGCTGGGGATCTGGCGCGCCGACTGGGCGATCGCCACGTACGCGTCGTCCACCTGGCGCTCCCCCGCCTCCCCGCGGAGCTGTTCCACGCACTCGAGCACTCGCACGAGCCCGTTCGCCTCGAAGAGGTTGCCCTGTCCGAGCGAGCCGCCCGACGCGTTCACGGGAAGGTCCCCGTCGGGATCGAGCTCGCCGTCGGAGAGCAGGCGCGCGAGCTCGGGCGCCGTCCCGATCCCGAGCGCCTCGAGGTGCTGCAGCTCGCGGAACGCGTAGACGTCGTCGACCTCGGCGAGGTCGACCTCCTCCGCAGGATCCGTGATCTCGGCCTGCCGGTAGGCCATCTCGGCGGCGCGCGTCGTCGAGTCGGCCTCGCCCCAGAGCCGGCTCTCGAGCGTGGGCGATCCGGAGGACCACCCGGCGCCGAGCACCCACACCGGCGCCTCGGAGAGATCGCGCGCGCGCTCGGCGTCGGCGAGCACGACCACGACGCACCCATCGGCCCGGCCCGCCACCTCCAGCTCGCGCAGCGGCCAGCTGACGGGCGCCGAGTCGTCGACGTCCTCGGTGGCGAGGGCGGCGGGATACGCGGCGCGCGGGTTGTCGAGCGCGTTCGTCCGGTTCTTCGCCGCGACCATCGCGCAGTGCTCCTCGGACAGGCCGGTCCGCTCGAGGAACGCGTTCATCTCGAGCCCCGCGACCGCGAGGATCGACACCCCGAGCGGCCGGTTGAAGACGGGGTCGAGCGCGAACGCCTCGATCGCCCCGAGCGAGCGCACGTCCGAGACCTTGCTGTGCGCCTCCACCGCGACCACGGACGCGATCCCGGACCGGATCAGCATCAGGCCCGTGGCGATGCCGAACAGCCCGTCGGCCGCGACCGTGTGCACGGGGCGCTGCGCCGCGCCGAGCTGGTCGGGGACGTACTCGTCGAAGATCGACGTGCCCTCGAGCAGGTCCTCGGAGCAGCAGACGAACGAGTCGACCTCGGCACGCGGGTCGAGGCCGGCGTCGAAGTAGGCGCGCGTCGCGGCCTCGTACATCAGCTCCTTGTAGGAGACGCCCGCGGTGAGCGGCGCGAACCCCGCGTGTCCGATGCCGACGA
>CAVOUQ010000012.1:0-10903 GCA_963699635.1 uncultured Actinomycetes bacterium
CCGACGCCGCGGCCCATACTGCGCGTCGTGCGCGCGATGGTGCTCGACGCCCCCGGCCGACCCCTCGAGCTCGCGCGACCTCGCCGATCCCGAGCCCGGCCCCGGCCAGGTGCGCGTGCGCGTCCGCGCGTGCGCCATCTGCCGCACCGATTTGCACGTGCTCGACGGCGACCTGCCCGATCCGAAGCTGCCGCTCGTCCTCGGGCATCAGGTGGTGGGCGTCGTCGATGCGCTCGGCGACGGCATCGACAGACCCCGCGACGGCGATCGCGTCGGCATCCCGTGGCTCGGGTGGACCGACGGCACCTGCCGTTTCTGCACGAGCGGCCGCGAGAACCTCTGCCCGAACGCGCGGTTCACCGGCTACCAGCTCGACGGCGGGTACGCGGAGCTCGCCGTCGCGGACGCCCGCTACTGCCTGCCGATCCCCGACGAGCTCGCCGATGTCGACGCCGCGCCGCTGCTGTGCGCCGGGCTCATCGGCAATCGCGCGCTCCGGATGACGGGCGACCCGAAGACCCTCGGCCTGTACGGGTTCGGCAACTCTGCGCGGCTCGTCGCACAGCTCGCTCGCGCCCGCGGCATCGAGCTCTTCGCGTTCACGCGGCCGGGCGACGAAGCCACGCAGCGGGAAGCGCAGGGACCTCGGGTGCGCATGGGCCGGCGACTCGACGATGCTCCCGCCCGAGCCGCTCGACGCCGCGATCCTGTTCGCCGCGGTCGGCGAGCTCGTCCCGCTCGCGCTGGCCGCGACGGTCGCCCGGCGGCGTCGTCGTCTGCGCCGAGATCCACATGAGCGACATCCCGTCGTTCCCGTACGAGTTGCTCTGGCACGAGCGCCAGCTCCGCTCGGTCGCGAACCTCACGCGCGCCGACGGCCTCGAGCTCCTGCCGCTCGCCGCCGAGCTCGGCATCAGGACGCGCACCATCGCGTTCGCTCTCGACAAGCCAACGACGCCCTCGCAGCCGTCCGATCGGGCGACGGCGGTACCGCGGTCCTGGTCGTCGACGACCTAGCGCAGCGGCTCGATCGCGAGGATTCCGGTTCGGTACGCCTCGTGGCCGCCGGCCTCGTCGCCCTGCGCGACGAGCAGGTCGCCGAGGGCCCGGTACGAGACCGCGAGGCCGACGGGCTGCTCGGTGCGGTCGTAGAGCTCGATGGCGAGCCGCGCGTGCTTCTCGGCCCGTTCGTCGCCGAGCTCGATCAGCACGGTCGCGAGCTCGAGGTGCGACCACGCGAGGATCGGGTCGTCGTACGTCCTCAGCAGCGCGATCGACCGCTCGAGCAGCGCGATCGTGTCGCCGCTTCGGCCCTGGAGGCGCGCGACGCGCGCGAGCTCGTTCAGCGTCCTCGTGAGGTCCTTCGTGTCGTCCGTGCGCTCGAAGATCTCGCGCGCCTGCTCGAGCTCGCGCCGCGCCTCCTCCAGCGAGCCCTGGCGCGAGAGCACGTAGCCCCGCGCGAGGTGCGCGCCGCCGAGCTCGGTCACGAGGCCGAGCTGACGGTACGCGTCCTCGGCCCGCTGGAGGGAGGCCTTGGCGTCCTCGATCCGCCCGGAGGTGAGGTACTGCCGCGCCACGTTCATGTGCATCTGGGCGATCCGCGCCGGCTCGTCGATCCGCGGCGCGAGCCGCTCGAGCTCGGCCGCCGAGGCCGCGGCCCTGTCGAGGAGGCCGGCGTCCAGGTACGCGTACACGAGGCCCGCGTGCACACGCGCGAGCGCGTCGGGATCGCGCAGGTCGGCGCGGTCGATCTCGTCGAGGAGGCTCTCGAGCAGGAAGATCGCGTAGCGCACGTCCCCGAGGGCCGAGAAGCACACGGCCTTGCCGTCGACGGCGTCGGCGCGCGCGGTCGGCGGGTCGTCGCGGAGCAGTTCCTCGGCGCGCTGGTAGTGCTCGAGGGCGTCCTCCGGCCTGCCGGCCCGCTGCAGGAACAGCCCGTGCACCTCCTCGACCCGCGCCTCGAGCCGCGAGAGCCCGTACCGCTTCGCGTCGCGCGCCACGTGGCGAAGGCCTGCCGCGGCCTCCTCGGACCGCCCGTCGGAGATCTGGACGCGCGCCTCCTGAAGGCGGAGCCGGAGCCGAGCCTCGAGGTCCGGCGCGCGCCCGGTCTCGAGCTCGTCGGCCCGGACGCCGAGCTTGGCGGCGAAGTGCTCGAGGGCCTCCCGGGAGGGGCGGCGGCGCCCGGCCTCGATCGTGCTGACGTACGCGTGCGTGTACCGGGGCTCGCCCAGCTCGCGCTGGGTGAGGCCTCCGGCCGTTCGGAGTCGGCGCAGCCTGGTCCCGATGGTGTCCACGGTATTTCGGTCCTCCCTCTCAACTTCGGCCGGGAGCATGCCGAACTTAACCACCGAGGTTGCTGTAGGACAAGCAGGCAGTTACATTCGCGAGCACCATCGGAGACCCGAAGGAGGAACCCCGATGCGGGCACGCGGATGGAAGGCTCGGGTCCGGGCTCTGGCGATCACGCTGGGGACGCTCTCGGCCCTGCTCGTCGCGGGAGCGGCGAACTGGCCGAGGCACTAGGGCCCGCGAGGCAGGGGGACTCCGGGGCCCCCCAGCCTCGAGAGGCCGAGCACCCCGGCGAGGAGACGGCGATGGACGTGACCGTGGGCGCGACCGAGCGGTTCTTCCGGCTCGACGGCGTGGTCTTCCGCGTGCGCACCGATCGGCTCGACCAGGGCTCCCACTACCTGCGGAGCGAGGTCTGGGTCTGGACGCCGATCACCAACGGCAGCGTCATCCACAACCCGCACGCCCGGGAGCTTGTCGATGCGGAAGCCGAGCGATACCGAACGATCGTGATCTGAGCCACGCCGGGGCCGGTCCCCGCAGGGAGCCCCCCATGCTGAGCCCGGCCCCGGCGTCCACTCTGCGCTAGCGATTCCCTTCCTGGAACGCGTCCATGAGCTCGGCGAGCCGACGCACCCCGTCGAGCGGCATCGCGTTGTAGATCGACGCCCGGATCCCGCCCACGCTGCGATGGCCCTTGAGCTCGACGAGGCCTTGTTCCGCCGCATCGGCCAAGAAGGCCTCCTCGAGTTCGAGGCTGGGAAGGCGGAACGTCACGTTCATGAGTGAGCGCGCGTGTGGCGCGGCGTGGCCGCGGTAGAAGCTCTCGCTCCGGTCGATCGCCTCGTACAGGAGCTCGGCTTTCTCGCGGTTCCGCTCTGCCATCTTGTCGAGGCCGCCGATCTCGTCGCGGAGCCAGCGCGTGACGAGCAACAGCACGTCGATCGCGAACACCGGCGGCGTGTTGTAGCAGCGAGCGGTGCTCGGCGTGACGTGCGGTAGTCGAGCATCGTCGGCAGGCCGTCGGGGATCCGCTCGAGCAGGTCCTCGCGCACGATCGCGACCGTGAGCCCGGCCGCCCCCGCGTTCTTCTGCGCCCCGGCGTACAGCAGCCCGTACCGCTCGACGGGCAGCGGCCGCGAGAGGAAGTCGCTCGACGCGTCGCACACGAGCGGCGGGCCGCCGGCGGTCTCGAAGCCCGCGGGGAGCTCGACGCCCTGGATGGTCTCGTTCGACGTCACGTGCAGGTACGGCGCGTCGGCCTGCACGTCGAGCTCGTCGAGGTCGGGCACGCTCGCGTAGCCGCCCTCGGCGCCGTCCCAGACGACCTCGACCGGGCCCTCCTTGCGGGCCTCGGCGAGGGCCTTCTGGCCCCACGAGCCGGTCACGACGTAGGCGGCCGGGGTCGCCGAGCCGCGGAGCAGGTTCATCGGGACCATCGAGAACTGGAGCGAGGCGCCGCCCTGCAGGAACAGGACGCGGTGGCTCGGCGGGATCTCGAGCAGGTCGCGCAGGTTCGCCTCGGCCTCCTCGATCACGGCCTCGAACGCGGCCGAGCGGTGGCTGATCTCCAGGATCGAGGCGCCGGCGCCGGGGAGCGCGAGCAGGTGCTCGCGCGCCTCCTCCAGGACGGAGAGCGGCAGCGTCGCGGGGCCGGCCGAGAAGTTCCAGACGCGATCGGTCACGCGTCCATGCTCCCGGGTGGGCTCGCGAGCGTCACCCGAGCAGCGGCTGGGGCAGACCCTCGATCGTCGAGTCGGACTCGAACCCAACGGGCTCGCCATCGGCGATCACGGTGACGCCGCCGTCGCCCAGCGCGCGCCACGTCCCGTCCTGCCAGAGCGCGGCCGTGCGCTCGTCGGGGCCGAGCAGGATCACGCCCTCGCGCCCGGATGCGCTCGGGACCCAGCGGTGGCCGAACGTGTCGTAGTGGGGGAGCACGGCGACGCCCGGGACGAGCCCGAGCGCCGGCGCGTACCGGCGGCGGTCGTCGCCCGGCATCCGGTCGCGGAGCAGCGTCCACTCGCCGAGCGCCATCGCGCCGGCCGAGGAGCCGGCGAGCGCGGCGCCGTCGCGCCACGCACCGACGATCGCGTCCCAGAGCGGCGAGCCCGCGAGCGTCTTGGGCACGATGCCGGGGTCGCCGCCGACGAGGTAGAAGAATCGCCCGGCACCGGCGCGCTCGGCGTTCTCGGCCGAGGTCGCGTGCGAGCGCTTGGTGGCGGGGAGCTCCTCGACCTCGAGGCCGAGGTTCGCGAACCACGCCTGGGCGTGTGCGACCGCGAGCTCGGGCCGGTGGCGGGCCGCCGCGGTCGCGAGCACGTACGCGGGGCCGCCGCCCGCCGCCGCGACGAGCACCTCGTCCTGCGGCTCGTTTCCGGGGTTGAGCTCGTCGCCCCCGACGAGCGCGAGCGGTCCTGCGCTCACGATTCGTCTCTCGGCCGGCGCCGCGGAGCCTTCGGCGCGGTCTCGTGCGCGGCGCGGACCGATCCCTCGATGTCGAGGTCGTCGGTGCGCTCGGGGAAGAGCTCGCGCCTCCGCTGGCCGACCCACAGGAACAGGTCGGCGTCGGTGGCGTCCGGCCAGTGCTCGTGCAGTCCCTCGCGATGGATGGTCTCGACGGTCGGCAGGTAGACGCGGTCGTACCAGTCGGCGGCGATCTCCTCCATCGGCAGGGACTCGCCGCGCTCCATGATCAGGTGGAAGCCGTGAATCTTGATGTGCTCGAGCAGCTCGATGTAGCCCTGCGGGCGGCTGAACTCGATCACCGCGTCCGGCCGCGCGCGATCGAGCGCGGACTCCTCCAGGAAGCGCCGGTGCTGCTCGGCCATGATGATCGCGGGCAGGTCGGCGTCGGGCGGCAGCGGCGTCCGCGAGCGCAGCCGCGTGATCTCCGCGTCGATGAACTCGATCCCCCGCCGCTTCGCGATCGCGACGCGGTGGTGGCCGTCGACGACGAAGTAGCGGCCGTCGATCTCGTACACGACGATCGGCGGGAAGTCGCCCTCGGGATAGGCCTGGTCGACGCTTCGCCACCGCTCCTGGATCTTCGTGCGCTTCGGGATGAAGTCGCGGTCGAAGTCGTGGTCGCGGCTGACCGTGCCGACGACGTCGGCGACCGGGATCGGCCGGATCCCGACGTAGGTCTGCTCGATCGCGCGCAGGCGCCTGGAGACGTCGTCGAGCGAAAGGAGCGGGCCCGAGTCCTTGCGGCCGGCGATCTGCGACAGCCGCCGGTACGCCTCGCTGCGACGGGCCTTGCGGAGCGTCGAGCGGACGAGGTCGCCGCGCTCGCTCACGGCTCGAGCTCCAGGAGCTTGTAGGGGACGACGTTCACGATTCGCGTGTCGCCGAGCATCCGGTCTGGGCGCGCGATTCCGTGCGGATGGACGTGGCCGTGCAGGAGCAGCTTCGGGTGCAGGCGCTCGACGAGACCGTGCAAGGCATCGAACCCCTCGTGTGCGCGGTCGTCCTCGTCGCCGAGGCCCTTCGGCGGCGCGTGGGTGATGAGGACATCGACGCCGTGACCGTCGCGCCGTCGCCGGAACCGGGCTCGCCGCGCGAGCCGCCGCGCCCGCCGGAACATCTCCTTCTGCGTGTACTGGTTCGGGCCCTCGCGATATCGGACGGAGCCCCCGAGCCCCGCCACCCGCAGCCCTCGGGCGTCCTCGATCCGGCCGTCGACGCTGATGCACCCGCGCGGGCCGGGCGGGTCCTCCAGGTCGCGGATCTCGATCGAGGGCGGCCAGACCGTGTGGCCCGGCGAGGAGACGAGCGCGGGGTCATGGTTGCCCGGCACGTAGAGCAGGGGCACGTTCGCGAGGTCGACGATTCGCTCGAGGTCCTCCCACGGCAGGTCGCCGCAGGAAAGGACGAGGTCCGGCCGCGACTCGAGCACGTCCGGCAGGCCGGGGAACGGCTCGTCCGCGATGGCCAGGATGCGCGTCATCGCCGCCTCAGTACCGCGAGCCGAGGGCCTCGGGGACGGCGTCGAGCTCCGCGAGGTCCTCCGCCGAGAGCTCGAGGGACGCCGCCGCGACGTTCTCCTCGAGGTACGCCAACCGCTTGGTGCCGGGGATCGGCAAGACGTGCTCGCCCTGCGCGAGGCACCAGGCGATCGCGACCTGCGCCGGCGTGGCGCCGTGGCGCTCGGCGACCCGCCGTGCGACGTCGACGATGACCTGGTTCGCGTCGAGCGCCTCCTGCGTGAAGCGCGGGTTCGTCGTGCGGAAGTCGAGGCCCTCGAACGATGCGTTCGTGACGGAGCCGGTGAGATAGCCGCGCCCGAGCGGCGAGAACGGCACGAACGCGATCCCGTGCGCCGCGGTCCACTCGAGCACGCCGCCGATCGGGTCCCGCGTCCACAACGAGAGCTCGGACTGGAGGGCGCTCACCGGATGGATCGCGTTCGCCACCTCGATCTCCTCGACGCTCGCCTCCGAGAGTCCGAGCATCCGCACCTTGCCGGCCTGCACGAGGGAGGCCATCGCGCCCCATTGATCCTCGAACGGCACCTTCTCGTCGATCCGGTGCAGGTAGTAGAGGTCGACGACGTCGGTGCCCAGGCGCCGGAGCGAGCCCTCGAGCTCGGCCAGGATGCGCTCGGGTCGGGCGTCGCGCGCGAGCGGGTAGCCCCCGTTGGGGCCGACCTTCATGCCCACCTTGGTCGCGATCACGGCCTCGTCGCGACGGCCCCGGAGGGCCTTGCCGATGGTCTCCTCGTTCGTGAACGGCCCGTACACGTCGGCGGTGTCCAGGTGGGTCGCACCGAGCTCGAGCGCGCGACTGATGACGGCCGTCGGGTCGTCCTCGGACGGGCCGAAATAGCCCCAGTCCATCGGCATGCACCCCAAGCCGATGGCGCCGACCTCGGGTCCGTCCGCCCCCAGCCGCCGTCGCTGCACGGGAGCATCGTACGTAACTCAACGGACCCAACGGCTCTCGGACGCCGCGCCGAGCGTGAACGAACACGTACGTCCTTCGGTCTAGTCCGAGCTTCCCCACTGAATTCGCCGTACGGGCTATGGCCCCGCGAAGACCCACTTCCTACCCTGCACGAGGTGAGTAGTCAGCTCGTGGGAGCACGGGGAGCCATGCGCGAGGGATCGGCACCGGTGGGCGACGGCCGCATTCGACGCGGCCGCAATCAGCGTGGAGCGGTGGCGGTCGAGTTCGCGCTGATCGTTCCCATCCTGCTCCTGCTGGTGCTCGGGATCCTCGAGTTCGGCTTCGGCTACCACGCCTGGGACGCCACGCAGAACGCCGCCCGCGAGGGCGCACGCCTAGGCGCCGTGAGCCCGGATGTCGCCGAGATCGAGGCGCGTGTCCGCGGGACCACGAGCTTCCTGGATCAGACCAAGCTCACCGTCCACATCGACTGCGGACTCACCGGCGGCACCTTCGCCGCCTGCTCGGGCAACCCGGCCGACTGGGACGAGGGCGACATCGTCCGCGTCACCGTCGAGTACACCTACGACTTCCTCACGCCGCTGCCCGCCTTCACCGGCATGGGGTCCCAGATGCACATGACGTCCATCTCCGAGGCGAGGTTCGAGGGTCAATGAGGCTCCGCCACGCGCGCTCCCGGATGGACGACGAGCGCGGCGTCGTCGCCGTCATCGTCGCGCTGCTCATGGTCGTGCTCATGGGCTCGGCCGCGATGACGTTCGACCTCGCGCGCCTGCGGCACGAGCGCCACCTCGTCCAGGCGGCCGTCGACCTCGGCTCGCTCGCCGGGGCCGGCTTCCTGCCGGTGAACGACTCGACCGGCGCCAACGCCGCGCTCGCCGCGGCCCGGGCCGTCGCCGTCCAGAACGCTCCCGAGCTCGCGGGCGGCGGCCTCACCATCGACTTCGCGTGCGTGGTGTCCGCGCCGGTGAGCCAGAGCTTCACGCTCGGGTTCGCCTGCGGGCCGGGCGGCGGGGGCGTGTGGACCGGCGGCTGGACGGTGCGGGCCGGCAAGGCCATCCACACGTGCAATCCGTTCGGCGGCGACCTCTGCAACACGATCCGGGCGTCGGCTTCGAGCACCGTCGACTACTGGTTCGCCCCGTTCATCGGGTTCGACCAGGGGAGCACCGGCGCCGTTCGCGCGGCCGCATGCCGAGGGTTCTGCGGGCAGTCGTCCTCGCCGCTCGACGTCGTGTTCGTCATCGACCGCACGGGGTCCATGAGCACGTTCGACATCGCGAACGTGAAGGACGCCATCGTGGACCCGAGCGCGGCCGAGGACTCGGTGCTCGAGTTCTACAACCCCGCCGACGTGCGCATCGGGCTCGTCGCCCTCCCGTACAAGGACGCCGGGGGCTGCGGGGTGGCGTCCATCGCAGAACTATCCCGCGCCGGTCCCGCCGGCGGCGAACCAGAACCTGTGGCAGGTCGTCGGCCTGTCGAACGACTACCGGCTCTCAAACGGCAACATCAACCCGAGCAGCCTGCTCGTGCAGCGCGTCCAGTGCCTGCAGCGCGCCGGGAGCCCGACGGTGCGGGTGAACGGCCACAACGACACGCACGGCCACACCGATCACGGCGACCCGCTGATGGCCGCGGTGGCCCTGCTGAACCAGGGCAGGCCCGAGGCTCCCGACGTCATCATCTTCTTCGCCGACGGCGAGTCGAACCAGCCGTACGGCGTCACCCAGCCCTGCGGCTACGCCTACAACGCGGTCTCGGCGGCAAAGACGGCCGGGACGACGGTGTTCTCGCTCGGCTACGGCGCCGAGGGCGCCCGTTGCCAGTACGACACCTCGGGAACGTTCCGCAACTCCTGGGCGACCTTCTTCCTGTCGCAGGTCGCGAGCCCGACCTCGACCGGACCGTCCACCGACAACGCGCCCGGCGGGTGCGCGACCAACGAGAACACGGACGGCGACTTCTACTTCTGCGAGTCGCGCGGCGAGGACCTCGACGCCGTGTTCCGGCAGATCGCGGTCCAGACGATCCAGCGCAGCCGGCTGCTCAACTTCTGAGCCGGAACGTCCAACGCGGTCGAGCACGGGGTCCCACCGCCCACCAGACTCCTCGGACACCCGTGTTCCCGCACGGCCTTCGTGGGGCTGACGTGTAACGCGTGCTCGACTCATTCCTCCGTTCGTCGTCATCGTCGTCTCCTCGCCGCCGTCGGCTGGGCGCTGCTCGGCCGGACGGGAGGCCACCGGCAGGAGGGGACCCCGATACCGTCGCCGGTCGCGGTGGCGGGGCGGCTCCCGTACCTGCTGGCCGTCGGCGCGCTGGCCTTCCTCGTGCTTGCGCTTCACGCAGTTCCGGTTCCTGAAGGAGGAGGGCTCGGCCGGCACGGTGATCCTCGCGATGGACGTGTCCGAGTCGATGGGCCGAACCGACGTCGAGCCGAACCGACTGGAGGCGGCGAAGGAGGCGGCGCGCGCGTTCCTCGACCGCCTTCCGACGGACCTGCAGGTCGGCCTGGTGACGTTCGCGGCGCGGTCGGACGTGGTCGTCGCCCCCACGACCGACTCGGACCGACGTCGTCGGCCGCGCTGAACGATCTGCCCCGAAGCGAGGGCACCGTCCTCGGCGACGGGCTCGACGCGGCGTTGGACGCCATCGCGGCCGAGACCTGCCGGCGGCGGTGCCGGGCCGGGGCGGTGGTCCTGCTCTCCGACGGACGGGACTGCGGCCTCGCGCCCTCCCAGTGCCCGCGCGGACTCGACCGGCGGCACCGTGTCCGCGACCGACGCGGCCTCGCGCGCGCAGGCGATGGGGTTCGCGTCTACACGGTGATGCTCGGGCAGACCTCGGCGACCCAGAGGCGGTGGCGAGGCGTTCGCGCTCCTCGCAGGACGCATCGCGGACACGACCGGGGGCTCCGCCCACACCGCCGACACGGCGGGCGGGCTGATCGACGTCTACCAGACCCTCGGGACGACGGATCTCCACCGAGCTCGCGATCTCTGACTACGGCGCGCTCTTCGTCGGGATCGCAGCGGTGCTCGCGATCGCCGCCACGGTCGTGATCCTCCTCGCGCTCCGCTCGGAGTACTGAGACGGTCAGGAGGATCAGCGCTTCCGGATCTGCCGAACGTGCTTGCGTGTCCGCACGATCGTCGCGGCCTTGGGGACGATGCTGATCGATCCGTCCGTCTCCAGGATCGCCAGCTGCACCTCGTCGAGCGAGGCAACGTCCATGTTCGCGCATCACCATCTCGAGCTCCTCTCGTTCGACGCGCTCCTTCCTGAGATGCGGCTCGATCAGATCGCCGTTCTCGATGAGGACCGTCGGCGTCCCCTCGATCAGTCGACCCCAGACCCCGCGGTGGAGGCGGAGGAACGCGACGAGCCAGTTCGCGGCGAGGAGCACGATGGCGGCAAGGATCCCGCCCTGGACCGAGACATCAGGCCCGACCATCGCGTTCTGCACCGCATTGGCGATCAGGAGGATCACCACGAGGTCGAACACGGTCATCTGCCCGAGTTCGCGCTTCCCGGCCAGCCGCAATCCCAAGAAGACGGCGAGATAGACGAGAAGGGTCCGCACGACGATGCCCCAGGCGGGTGTCCCCATCACGAACATGGCTCCTCCTTCGATCCGGCTCCAGGAAGTCTCCCGCGGCGCACGTAGTTCCGCCGGATGGCGGAGAGGCATGATCGACCGGAT